>NZ_OY781884.1:1482500-2967500 GCF_963677155.1 uncultured Draconibacterium sp.
ACGCTTTACCTTCAACGCAGTTTGGAATGCTCCCCTACCAGACTGTCGTATGACAGAATCCATAGCTTCGGTGGTATACTTATGCCCGATTATCATCCATGCCCGATCGCTCGACTAGTGAGCTGTTACGCACTCTTTAAATGAATGGCTGCTTCCAAGCCAACATCCTAGCTGTCTAAGCAATCAGACCTCGTTTGTTCAACTTAGTATACACTTGGGGACCTTAGCTGATGGTCCGGGTTCTTTCCCTTTCGGACACGGACCTTAGCACCCATGCCCTCACTCCTGTGAAACATTTAGCAGCATTCGGAGTTTGTCTGGATTTGATAGGCGGCGAAGCCCTCGCATCCAATCAGTAGCTCTACCTCTGCTAAACTATCACAAGGCTGCACCTAAATGCATTTCGGGGAGTACGAGCTATTTCCCAGTTTGATTGGCCTTTCACCCCCACCCACAGGTCATCCAAAAGCTTTTCAACGCTTCCTGGTTCGGTCCTCCATGTTGTGTTACCAACACTTCAACCTGCCCATGGGTAGATCACAGGGTTTCGCGTCTAGCGCCACTAACTTTACGCCCTATTCAGACTCGCTTTCGCTTCGGGTACGTCTCTTAAAGACTTAGCCTCGCTAGTGACGACTAACTCGTAGGCTCATTATGCAAAAGGCACGCTGTCATCCCAATAAATCAGGACTCCAACCGCTTGTAAGCGTACGGTTTCAGGTACTATTTCACTCTCCTGTTCGGAGTGCTTTTCACCTTTCCCTCACGGTACTTGTTCGCTATCGGTCTCTCAGGAGTATTTAGCCTTACCAGATGGTCCTGGCAGATTCAGACAGAATTTCTCGTGTTCCGCCCTACTCAGGGTACTGCTAGGATAATATTTATTACCTGTACCGGACTGTCACCGTCTGTGGTAGGCTTTTCCAAAACCTTTCCAGTTTTAAATACTTCTCCATGTCGCAGCCCTACAACCCCAACATTGCCGAAACAATATTGGTTTAGGCTGTTCCCAGTTCGCTCGCCACTACTATGGGAATCATTATTATTTTCTTTTCCTCCGGGTACTTAGATGTTTCAGTTCCCCGGGTTAGCCTCCTTGCGGATACCCTTGCGGGTGGGTTGCCCCATTCGGAAATCTTCGGATCGATTCATATTTGCTAATCCCCGAAGCTTATCGCAGCTTGTCGCGTCCTTCTTCGCCTCTGAGAGCCTAGGCATCCTCCGTACGCCCTTAGTAACTTTCTTTTTAGAGAATCCTCGTATTGATTCAATTGTATCTCTGTAAAATTGTCGTCTCTATCTTGTGATTTGATTTGACTCTCGATAATTACTCGCGTAATCATCAAAATTATTTTTTCCCAACATGCCAAAGAACTTTAAAGCACAGAAACAGTAAACTGTTTCAACTTGTGTAGATAATTAAGGAATCGAACCTTAAAATGTGCACCAGCATTATCTCTTGTTCACTATTACTATGAACATGCCACTGTTTTGTGGTCTTTTTACGACTTTTCAGCCTCTCGTGGAGAATAAGGGAGTCGAACCCTTGACCTCTAGAATGCAAATCTAGCGCTCTAGCCAACTGAGCTAATCCCCCGGTTTCAAGTTAAAAGTTCAAAGTCTAAAGTCAAAAGTATTGGTCTAGACTTACGTCTTTTGCCTTCCTACTTTTTTACTTTTGCCTTGTTTTACTTTTGCCTTGGCAGTAGTCCCGCCCAGACTTGAACTGGGGACCCCTACATTATCAGTGTAGTACTCTAACCAGCTGAGCTACGGGACTGTTTTTTCTAAGCGCCAAGCTTCTGAGCTTTGGCTTTTAGCGCAGCTCCCGCTTTGCAACTCATTGTGTAATATTTTAAAAAAAGCAAGGACAACTATTGTCAATATCGTCACTGAAACTTCTAAACCTGTGCTCCAGAAAGGAGGTGTTCCAGCCACACCTTCCGGTACGGCTACCTTGTTACGACTTAACCCCAGTTACCAGTTTTACCCTAGGACGCTCCTTGCGGTCACATACTTCAGGTACCCCCAGCTTCCATGGTTTGACGGGCGGTGTGTACAAGGCCCGGGAACGTATTCACCGGATCATGGCTGATATCCGATTACTAGCGAATCCAACTTCATGGAGTCGGGTTGCAGACTCCAATCCGAACTGGGATCGGCTTTAGGGATTGGCATCCTGTCACCAGGTAGCTGCCCTTTGTACCGACCATTGTAACACGTGTGTAGCCCTGGACATAAGGGCCGTGCTGATTTGACGTCATCCCCACCTTCCTCTCACCTTACGGTGGCAGTCTCGCTAGAGTCCTCAGCATTACCTGCTAGCAACTAACGATAGGGGTTGCGCTCGTTATGGGACTTAACCCGACACCTCACGGCACGAGCTGACGACAACCATGCAGCACCTTGTAAATAGCTCCGAAGAGAAAGACTGTTTCCAATCTATGCAATCTACATTTAAGCCCAGGTAAGGTTCCTCGCGTATCATCGAATTAAACCACATGTTCCTCCGCTTGTGCGGGCCCCCGTCAATTCCTTTGAGTTTCAACCTTGCGATCGTACTCCCCAGGTGGATCACTTAATGCTTTCGCTCAGCCGCTTACTGTGTATCGCAAACAGCGAGTGATCATCGTTTACGGCGTGGACTACCAGGGTATCTAATCCTGTTCGCTCCCCACGCTTTCGTGCCTCAGCGTCAATCGTAGCTTAGTAAGCTGCCTTCGCAATTGGCGTTCTGTGTCATATCTATGCATTTCACCGCTACACAACACATTCCGCCTACCTCAACTACATTCAAGAACTTCAGTTTCAATGGCAATTTTACCGTTAAGCGGCAAGATTTCACCACTGACTTAAAGTTCCGCCTGCGCACCCTTTAAACCCAATAAATCCGGATAACGCTTGGACCCTCCGTATTACCGCGGCTGCTGGCACGGAGTTAGCCGGTCCTTATTCATTTGCTACCGTCAAATTACTACACGTAGTAACCATTCTTGGCAAACAAAAGCAGTTTACAACCCATAGGGCCGTCATCCTGCACGCGGGATGGCTGGTTCAGGCTTGCGCCCATTGACCAATATTCCTCACTGCTGCCTCCCGTAGGAGTCTGGTCCGTGTCTCAGTACCAGTGTGGGGGATAATCCTCTCAGAACCCCTAAAGATCGTCGGCTTGGTGAGCCTTTACCTCACCAACTACCTAATCTTACGCATGCCCATCTTGTACCGCCGAAACTTTAATCACAATAACATGCGAAATTGTGATACTATGAGATATTAATCCACGTTTCCATGGGCTATCCCTCTGTACAAGGAAGGTTGCATACGCGTTACGCACCCGTGCGCCGGTCGCCATCTACCCGAAAGTAATGCTGCCCCTCGACTTGCATGTGTTAGGCCTCCCGCTAGCGTTCATCCTGAGCCAGGATCAAACTCTCCGTTGTAAATATAAAAAGTTTAATATCTTTCGCTACAGGTTTACTTGTCTCTCAGAAATCAACAAAGTTGTTTTATTATTAACCTTGCTTTTTTGTGCTTCAAAATTTTAAAGAACTCGCGTAAAAAAACCAGCAAATCTGTTTTACCTCTCAATGCCGGCCATCTACTTTCTTGTATTTTTCTCTGGCGTTTCTCCTTCTAAAATCACTCTCACTACCAGAACTCGTTTCCCTTTTAACGGGGCGACAAAGGTAAGTACTTTTTCAAAACCACCAAAGCTTTTTTCGCTTTTTTTTGAAACTTTATTTCTAACGTTTCCGTGATTTTGCGCAGTCTTCAGTGCCGTTCCACCAGCCTTCCAACTACTCGCCTGTTACCATCATTTTGTCTTTTGAACGTCGCTTCGTTTCCAAAGCGGCTGCAAAGGTAATTCTATTTTCGTTTCTGCCAAACTCTTTTTAAAGTTTTTTCGAAACTTTTTTTTCGAACCGTTTTGTCGTTTCGAAGACCTCGATCTCCGTCCCAACTACCGGCTCTGCCTTTGCCGTTCCTTTTCCCAACCGTTTCTATGAACTGCGCTTCTCTCAAAGCGGCTGCAAAAGTAAGCAAGGTTTTTAATAATGCAAGCACTTGGAACAAAATAATTACAACTATTTGGGAGGCAAAATCGCAATTAGCTGATAGTGTGGAGAGAATGATTCAATAAATTTTTAGGGCTGCCGATTTAAAAAGACAGTAGACACGCTGGCCTTTATCCAGGCACATACTTTTTTGTGAAGCTTCGGTAACTTCGACAATGATGTTTTCACCTACATCAACTATACAAAAGGCCAGACCGTCTTTTAAAAAGACTTCTTTCATGGTGCCTGCTACCTGGTTGCGGAGCGAGATATTTTGGACCGGCTCTTTTGATAAAGCGATGCTCTCGGGCTTGATTAGCACCTTGAGTTCCTGATTTACCTCTACATCTTTTCCGATAGTTTGTGTCAAGGCCTGAATCTGCAGGTTGCTTTTATGGCTTTTCAGCAAAACCATATTCTTCGATTCAAGGTGTGCGAATACCGACAAGTGCATTACATTGTACCAGCCCGACTCGTGCATCAGCGCCAAATTATCAGGCTGGCCCAACAGGTCGGTGAACTTTCCATGCCCAAGCAAGCGACCATTTTTCAGTAGCATTAAGTTATCGGTAAGACTTAAAAGGTCGGGAAGATCGTGGCTTACTATTAATATAGGAAGCGAAAACTTCTGATGCACCCTGTTTAAATACGGAATTATTTCACGACGCAGGTTTACATCCAGTGCCGAAAAAGGTTCATCCATCAACAATATTTTCGAACCACTGATAATGGCACGCCCAATTGCAGCCCGTTGTTTTTCTCCACCGGAACACTGTTCGGGTTTCTTATTTAATAAATGAGCAATCTGCAAAGTTTCGATCACCTCATCGAAAAGTTCCTGATCGGGATTCTTTTCTCCGTACAACAGGTTCTTCTTTATAGTATAGTGCGGAAAAAGTCGCTCGTCCTGGAAAACGTAGCCCACCCTTCGCTTCCTGATCTTAACATTTTGCTTATTCTTAGTATCGAGAAGTGTATCGCCATTCAAATGAATATAACCTGAATCGGGGGTAACAATTCCGGCAATGGAATTCAGCAAACTTGTTTTCCCATGACCCGACGGTCCGAAAATACCGGTAATCCCATTGGGGATATCAGCTTTTACATCGAGCGTAAAATCCTTTCGCTGCAGTTTTATATGGAAACTCAATGCCTGGGTCATGCCGTTTTACTTTTAATTACACGACGGTTTAAGAATTCGGCAGCTATCATTGCCAACAATGATAATATAACCGATACCACAACCAAACGCATGGTTGAAGCTTCTTGTCCGGGAACCTGCATTTCAGAAAAAATGGCCAGCGGAAGTGTTTGTGTTTTGCCTTCGATGTTTCCGGCAAATGAAATGGTAGCACCAAATTCGCCAAGACTTCTTGCAAACGAAAGAATAAAACCACTGATTACACCAGGCAATGCCAACGGAAGTGTGATAGTAAAAAACACCCGGAGATTGGATGCTCCCAAAGTGCGCGCAGCTTCTTCCAGTTTTTGGTCGACCAATTCAATGGATAAACGAATGGAACGCGTAACCAACGGAAAGGAGACAAAAATGGCTGCGATTACAGCGGCGTAAAACGAAAAGGCGATTTGAATTCCGAATGTTTCGTAAAAGAATTTACCGATAACTCCACGGTTTCCGAAAATCAGTAATAATAAATAACCGGTTGTAATGGGAGGTAAGACCAATGGTAAATGTATGATTCCCTCAACCACCGACTTGCCAAAAAACCTTTTCCGAGCCAGAAACCAGCCCACGGCTATGGCCAGCGGCAAGGTTATTACAGCACAAATTAGCGCAACATATAACGATAATTGTATTGCCGACAACTCGCTTGCTGTATATTTAAACAATTCACTCAATCTTAAATCCGTGTTTTATCCAGATGTCTTTTGCTTCTTTCGAGGTCAGAAAATTATAAAAGAGCCTGGTTTGTTCGTTGTTTTTGTTCTTTAAAATGGAGGCATAAAAACCAATGGGCGGGTACAGATCGTCAGGTACAATAGAAACGATCTTTACTTTTTTTGATTTCAGTGCATCTGTTTTGTACACAATTCCCATTTCTACTTCGCCCAATTCTACCATCATTAATGCTGAGCGCACGTCTTTGGCCGGCAAGATACGATCGGTTAAAGCATCGGCATAACCACCGCTCTCTATTGCTTTCCAGGCATAGTCGCCTGCTGGTACATGTTTCGGATCGCCAATTGAAAGGCGTCCATTAAACTGTTCAGGAAAATGATCCAAAAAAGTAATGCTATCCGCTTCACTATCGGAAGGAACGATCACCGCCAGCAACGTTCCAACAACTTTCTCTTTTGATTCAGGAACTACCAACCCCAGATTAATCAGGTAGTCTACCCATTTTTCATTGGCAGAAATATATACTGAAGGTTGTGCTCCCTGTTCAATTTGCCGGGCCAATGTTCCCGACGAAGCAAAATTCAGCTTTATGTCGACGTCATTTTCGGCTTTATAGATTTCAACTAGTTCGGTAACAACATTTGTTAATCCGGCACCGCTGAAAACCAAAAGTTCTGCCGACTGCTTTTTCTGTGATTTTGGGGCACACCCAAAAACCAGGAATACTATTAATATATATAGTAAAGTTTTTCTACACATTATTCATCCGTTAAAGTTAGGTAAATTGTGGGTTCAACAAGTAAAGATGCTTCCTATAAAAACACCATTCCATCAGAAACAGTACTGAAAAATCTTAAACAGACTCTTCTTCAACTAATCTTGCATTACAAAACTCTTTCAATGCATTGGTAAAATCGAGCATTCTCGACAACTCTTCGCGTGTTGGCTCCAGGGTTTCCAGCACTTCCAACGAGCAGAAATTCATAAAACGATTGATAAACCGCGCCTCCACAAGAAACTCTTCAGGAACTTCCATTTTCTTACCAATCTGCTTTAATATGGCTGTTATTCCCGAATGTTCAGGCAGTTCCCCCGTACTCACGCACAAAGCTGTCAGATAGTTTTCCACTGCCATGCTCAATACATTATATACTACCAGGCTTCCCAATTTCTCTTTTTTGTACGAACCAACTGCTGCTTTTGCGTAGCTATCGGCCTCATCCATGTACTTTGTCCAGTTTGCCATAATTTCAAATTTTAGTTATTCAACCTTGTTTATATTATTAATTGTAATCCCAGCGAAATGTAATTTCCCGGGTACGTTGTATTTTTAATGTAGTGGTTCTTTGTTCCGTCGCCATCATGAACTATATAGTGAAGATTAATTTTTACCTTCTTTTTGGCAGATATGAGGTTTAATCCAAAATCGAGCTTTGTATCGGTACCATCAAAGAAAGAAACATCCTTAAAGCTCTCACCGCCGGAAAATTCTTCAAACATTACGGTAGGTTCCAGTATCCAATCTTTTTTCAAGAATATATTGTAGCCGGTTCGAAGCATAAAACAGTTAGCGCTGTATTCAAGATTGTTTTTCCGCGTTAAATGATTATACTCTCCGTCGATTTTCAAATGACCGAGATATAAAGTTGCATCGGCACTTACAGTTTGAGTACTTCTAAAAGCATCGGTTTTCCCTTGCGTAGAAAATCCAACTCCAAAAGTTGCACTGGTTCGCTTTTTCAACAAGTTGTTTGAGAAACAATATTTGTATTTCGAGAATTCCTTGTCGCCGAAGTTGAGCATAAAATGCCCCAGCAAAACCGGCGACCAATTTGTTTTCATAACACTCACCACATCCTGGCGATTGATAATGGATATATTATATATAAGCGTTTGTTTTCCCAACTCTCCCAAACCTCCGAGATTAAGTCCCGGACTGATTCCGTTAGCTTTTCCGGAAACGAACTGTCGCAGGTAACACGAGTTCTCCGTTTTATCGAGCGAACTGGTTGTCCATGGCGAAGTTGTTGACTCGCGGCTCAAATGCGGCAGAAAATAACCACCCGTTACATTTAACCAGTCACTTTCCGGAAGAAGATCGTAAGTAAAATAGGCGCTCCAAAGTGCAACTGCCCCCGTGTTAACCACACCTTTTGTGGAAGAAAAACCATCTTTTGCCAAATTATCGAACGATAACATTACGTCGTAGGAGAGCTCGGGCAAAACATTTCCTTTCACACCCAATCGTCCGCGCCTGAAATAAGAAGCAAAACGATTGGCTGCTTCTGCCTCATCAGAAGTCACTCCCTGACTTACAACATTCCAAAACTGAACCTTTAAATAAGGAGTAATGGTTGGCTTAAACGGTTTTTCCTGAACGGTTTTTCCTGCCTGAACCAAAAGTGCCGCGAAAAGCAGCAATAAGAATATTACTTTAAACTTCATATCTACTGATTTAAATGTTTGAAGAGATCAGGTTTTTTACCTCATTGAAATGCAGATCGCGCTTTAACTCGGTCGAGAGCTTTTTAATTTTAGCGACAAGAATGGCCAATTCGTTTTTCTGCAGAAAAATATTTCGTTTTTCCAACATCTCGTTAACCGCCCCCATTCCCGAGTGTTTTCCGATAACCAATTCGGTATGCCGCCCTATTTCGTTCGGATTAAAGGGTTGATAGGACAGCGGGTTTTCTTTTAGGCTGCGGCAGTGAATTCCGGATTCGTGCGAAAAAACCAATTCTCCCGACACCGGTTTCGACAATGCCAACTTTCGTTCCGAAGCCTTTTCCACCAGCTTCGAAAGCAGAACCATTTTTTCGCCTTCGAGATTAAAATTATAACCGCCGGAGTATTTCAGGGCAAAAGCCACTTCTTCCAGACAGGCATTTCCGGCTCGTTCGCCCAGCCCGTTTACCGTAAGACTTACACTTTGTGCACCCGACTGTAAAGCCACAACATGGTTGGCAGTTGCCATTCCCAAATCGTTGTGCCCGTGAAATTCAAAGTCTACATCCACAAAATCACTACTTAGTCTAGTAAACAGTTTTTGAACGGAAAGCGGATTCAGAATTCCTACCGTGTCTGCAATCCGTACACGTTTGGCACCGTATAAAGTTGTTAGATAGATGTATTCTTTAAGGAAATCGTAATCGGCACGCGAAGCATCCTGCGCACCAACGGCCACAAATTCGAAATGGTTTGCGGCAAAATTCATTATGCCGGGAAGGTTTTTTCGTACCCAGTCGCGCGACTTCCCAAGCGTTTCCAATTGTATGTCGGAAACCGGAAACGAAAGGTTGACCCTACTTGCTCCAGCAGCCAGGGCAGCTTCCAAGTCGTTGAAAGTTGCCCTGCACCAGCAGGTTGAAGCGAAGGAAAATCCCTGGTTGATCAAACAACGAATGTCACTCTGCTCCTTTTCGCCCATGGCCGGAGTTCCTATTTCTAGTTCCGGGACTCCAATATCATCGAGCTTTTGAGCAATTTCGAGTTTCTCTTTCAATGAAAATACTACACCCGGAGCTTGTTCTCCGTCACGCAGCGTAGTGTCGATCAAATATGGGAACTTCTCATCCTTCATAATATATAATTGTTATTGGTTTTCAATCCGATAAAAGTACCCCCGGCATAAGCCGGGAATACAATACAAGTTGAAGTTTGATTAGTTCTGGTTATACCGATGAGCGTTTAATTTTAACTATCGGCATTATCCATTGTAATATCATCGTTTCGCTTAAAGCTCACGCTGAGAACAATCAGGATAAGAGGGGAAAATCAATTGAGTTCAGCAGTTTAACTTTACTCGCTTATGAGATAATCCTCAACGGCCTCCCCCTCTTCCAGTGCATCTAAAATGTCGTCGATTTTTTCTTCGTTAATACCGCCATACCAATAATTATTTGGGTGAACAACCATTACCGGCCCTTGTGAGCAAACGTTTAAACAAGCAGTGGAAGAGACCGCAACATCGAGGCCGCGGTCGTTACATTCTTCCATTATATATTGAATTAAATCGGATGAACCATTTTTGTTACAATAACCTTGTGCATCGCCGGCAACCCGGTACGAGTTGCATACTAAAATGTGAAATTCTGGTTTTTTCATCTTGTTCTATATTTTAAGTTGATACTATTCTATTAATGTCATTTCGACGACAAAGGAGGAGAAATCTTTTTCAACGGACAGATTTCTCAGTCATGCTTCCTTCGAAATGACAGCTATTTATTATTTACATTTTCCGCTACAGCCCGGAATTTTATCGATATTACAAGAACATGGTTGTACAATAATACCTTTGGCTTTTAGTGCAGCTTCTGGTTTCTCGCCAATTTGAAGCGTATACACCTTCTCACAATCTTTTATTCGTTCGTAAACCATTGACAGCCGGTCTCCTGAAAACTTATGATCCTTGTCGGGCATTTCCTCCGTATCTGATTTGCAATAGGAATTTACCATCCTGGTTTCGATAAGTTTTACATCATTGGCTTTTACATCGTAGATCGAAAAACTACGTGCTTTTCCAAAATGCTGGTCAACCTTTACGCCACTTGTTGTTGTTACTGCTATTCTCATTTGAATCTATGTTTATTGTGATCGATCCATCGACTAATGGAGAGAAAACTCAACTTTGGAACAAATTTCTCTCTCCGTTCGAAATAACATTATTATTATTCGTTAACCGCAACCGGTTCCTTTTCCCGAACATTCTGATCCGCATTTAAAAACATCCGCTTTTTTCAGTGTCCGGAGTTCTTTTCCTTTGTAAACGGCATCCAATCCCTCATCAATCAAACCGGTCATTTCAACAATCTTGATTCCTGCACGACCGATAATCGACGATGGCGATGGTCCGATTCCTCCAACCAGCAAGGCCCTACAATCATCGATCACATCAGCCAGTACTGCCCAGCGACTATTTCCGGCTCCTGGTTTTGGTGTTGCACGTTGCTCCACCAAACGATAACCATTTGGCGTTTCTTTGAAAATGTACAGCTGTGTTGCTTCCCCTAAATGCTGGTTTACCAGTAATCCTTCGTGACTGGCAACTGCTACATATGGTTTTGTTTTGTCAACATTCACCGCCAGATTTGATACTTCCGACAAAATTTGTTTTGCTTCTGCATCATCTTTTCCCAACAATCCAACCGCATCAGCACGGCAACGTGCACAGTGCGTCATTGGTGGCAAATATTCTTTTATACCGTTCTGTAGTTCTTTCATTCGTTTGGGCGAAGGCTCCTCAAAATCCTCGAAAGGAGTTCCTTCAACCGGGTAGAGCGGAATGGTATTCATAATATCCACTTCCATCTCTTTCATTTTTTTTGCGATATCAACGATCACATTATCATTGATTCCGGGCACTACAATGGAGTTAATTTTTACTGTAATACCGGCACGTTTTAAAGCCCGGATTGCTTCCATCTGATTTCTCAGCAAAATTTCAGCTGCCTGCTCTCCAAAATATCCGCGCTTCTCGAAACGCACCCATTTATAAAGTTGTGACAAAGTTTTTGTCTCAATTCCATTTAGCGTAATGGTAACGTGGCTAACATCCAACTCCTTCAACTCATCAACATAAGGCAATACATTTAGCCCGTTTGATGAAAGACAAAGAATCATTTCCGGAAATTCTTTGCGAATCAACCGAAGTGTTGTCATGGTTTGAATTGGGTTGGCGAACGGATCGCCGGGGCCGGCAATACCCACCACCGACAAATGCGGCATTTTTTCTTTTAACCTGATGGTATAGGCCAGGGCCTGCTCAGGCGATAGTACTTCGCTGGTAACACCAGGGCGGCTTTCGTTTACGCAATCGTAATCGCGTTTGCAATAATTACAATGAATATTACATTGCGGTGCCACCGGTAGATGCACGCGGGCATATTTGCCTTTCGCATCTTTATTGAAACAGGGATGTGTTTTAATGTCAATCATAACTTTCCTTTTTAGTTTCGAGCTTCTAGTCTCAAGCTGCAAGCAATGCTCAATACTATTTTCTCATTTCTGTTACTACATATATTTATAGCCTACCGGCGAAATCGTTTGTTTGTGTTCGATCAGCGCATTCACTACTTTATCGAAAAGTTCCTGTGTACCTGAATACCCCAAATGTTTGATACGTTGTCCGCCCACGCGGTCGTGAACCGGGAAACCTACCCGAACGATCGGGATGTTCAGTTCGCGGGCGATGTAGTAGCCTTTGCTGTGCCCAACCAGGATATCAGGTTTATTTTCAAGGCTCCACTCACGGATACTTTCAAAATCGTAACCTTCGCGAACCACAACTTTATCCTTATTTTCAGGGCAATATTTTTTTATTTCTTCTTCCAGCATACCGCTTTCGCCACCTGTTGCAACAAGCGCCAGCTCAATTCCAATTTCATCAAGAAAAGCTGCAATGGCCACAACAAAATCTTCTTCGCCATAAACCACTGCTCGTTTGCCAAATGTATATTTATGTGCATCCACATAAGCGTCTACCAGACGACCACGCTGTTTGGTATATTTTTCAGGAATATCGTTGCCCGAAAGATTTTTAAGTTTCTCAAAAAACGCATCGGTTTGAGTGATACCAATTGGCATTGGCATATTTAATAATGGCACATCCATTTCGTTTTTCAGAAACTGTGCTCCGGTGCGCGACAATTGTTTGCTTTTTACCCGTCCCGATAATTTTCCTTTGTTGAGAATAGTACCGAATTCGATACTGGCTTTTGCCGAACCACTTTTTACCACATCCTCTTTTGCCGTTCCTCCTTCAGGAATCCGGTGATAAGTATCCCAAACCGGATTATCGAGGCTTTCAGAATAATCGGGCATCATAATGTGTTCCAGAGAAAAGTCGGCCATAATTTCTTTTAGCAAACGCAAATCTTCGGTTGACACAAAACCAGGAAAAAGATTTACATGAGCTTGTGAAAGATCATTTTTGGCGTAATGTTTTACCACGCTGGCAACTGCTTCGTGGAAACCATCGATGTGTGTTCCCTGGTAACTTGGTGTTGAAGCCATCACAAAATCAGTGTCGATTTCGGGATGCTTTTCAAGAAAATGATGAAGGAAAAGGCTAACATCATCGCCAATGGTTTCGCTCAAACAGGTTGAGGCGATTCCAATTATCTCCGGTTTATATTGATTGATAATATTGAGAACAGCCATTTTGAAGTTTTCATCGCCACCAAAAATGGTAGCATCTTCGGTAAAATTCGACGAGGCAATGTCGATAGGCTCTTTGTAATGCGAAATCAGGTAGCGGCGAATATAAGTAGCGCAGCCCTGCGAGCCGTGAATAAGCGGAACACAGCCTTTAAACCCTTTGTAGGCTACACTGGCTCCCAGCGGCGAACAAAGTTTACAGGCATTTTGTGTTGCCTTGTAATTTTCTTTTGCTTTTGGTACTGAATTGAGTTCAAACATCCGATTTGTTTTTATTCAATATTTTTTCCGATTCTTTAAAGGGTCCCCCCTTTCTAAAAACACAATCACGGTCTGTAACTAACCGATAATGTGTCGTATTACTTTACGAACTTCCACACCGGGCTTGTAACCGAAGCGTAAACTTCTTTCGCAAAATTCATCATGCCGACATAGCCGGCCAGTGCTTCTTTCCGTTCGTGGTTGTGATCGCAAAAACCAAGGCCAAGTTTATGGGCAATCGGGCGTTCCTTCACGCCGCCGATAAACAAATTGGCTCCGGTTAGCTTCACAAATTCAGAAAGTTCATTTGGATTGGAATCATCAACAATGATGGTTCCCTCATCACACAGGTCTTTTAGTAGTTTATAGTCTTCTGCATTTCCGGTTTGCGAGCCAACAACCACTGTTTTCATTCCTAATAATCGTAAGGCTTTCACCAGCGAGATGGCTTTAAAAGCACCCCCCACATAAATGGCGGCTTTTTTACCTTCTAGTTTTTGGCGGTAAGGTTGCAGCGCCGGTAATAGTTTTGAAATTTCGTTGGTAACCAATTCGCGGGCTTTGGCCATCATTTCATCGTCATCAAAAAACTTGGCCACTTCGTATAAAGCTTCCGACATGTCTTCGATTCCGAAGTAGGAAACTTTCATAAAAGGAATGTCGTATTTTTCCTCCATTTCTTTGGCCAGGTGCGTAATGGAACCCGAACACTGAACCACGTTTAACGAAGCGTGATGTGCACGACGAATCTGTTCAACACGACCATCGCCGGTCATGCAGGAGATAATTTCAACACCCAGTTTTTTGTAATATTCGGCCAATATCCACAACTCACCGGCAAGGTTAAAGTCGCCTAAAATATTGATCGAATATTTAGGAGCTTTATAATCGTTGTTTGTTCCAACTAATTTCGAAAGTGCTCCACAGGCTATTTTGTAGCCGTCTTTTTTGGTGCCGTTAAAACCTTCCGACATTACCGGAATAACGTCGATTCCTTTTTCTTTTGTTACCTGGCGGCAAACCGCTTCAACGTCGTCGCCAATAACCCCGATTATACAGGTTGAAAAAACAAAAGCAGCTTTTGGCTGATGTTTGTCGATTAATTCAATAAGGGCGTGATACAATTTCTTTTCGCCGCCAAACACCACGTCTCTTTCTTTTAAATCGGTGGTAAAACTCAGGCGGTGTAACTGTGGTCCCGAAGAAAGGGAACCACGAATATCCCAGGTATAAGAAGCACAACCAACCGGACCGTGAATAACATGTAATGCATCGGCAATGGGATAAAGCACCACGCGCGATCCGCAAAACACACAAGCCCGTTGCGAAACTGATCCGGCTAAACTTTTTTTACCGCATGAAATTTCTGCTGAGTCGGTTCCTTTTGTGAGGATTTGGCTTTCGCGATCTTTTAGATAGTTGCTCATAATTCAAAAAAGTTAAAAGATGGACGAAGTTGCCTGCAAGCAGGGCTTATCCTAATTACAATTGTGATTTAAACATCTCTGATTCTCCTTGTGTAGTGCTGGTTATTTCGGGTGAAGTACAGCTGAGAGCGACTCAGCGGTACTCACCTCGAAATCACTTTTGAATTATTATTGCAACTACATTGTAAGTTCAAATGATTCTTCAGGAGCAGTGGCATCAATTTTATCCATGATAACTCCAAGAATACTTTCCAGAAGACGTATACCTCCCATGTACCCAACGGTTGGGAAATAACTGTGACCAATACGATCAATGATTGGGAATCCTGAACGAACGAATGGAATACCTTCATCGCGGGCAATGTATTTACCGTAGGTGTTACCAATCAGCAAGTCAACAGGCTCTTCTTTAATCCACTGGTGCATCAGGAACATATCGGCAGAAGCTCCGTTACGTACTTTTGCTTCAGGTACTTTGGCTTCCAGAATTTCCATTGCACGTTTCGAGAATTTTTTACCTGGTGTTCCGGAAACCACATAAACAGGTTTCATATCTATATCTACCAGGAACTCGATCAATGGTAATAATGTATCCGGATCTCCCCAAAGGGCAACACGCTTACCGTATAAATACTGGTGCATATCGGTAATCACGTCAACAAGTTTACCGCGTTCATCAGAAATACAATCAGGAATTGAAACTTTACCGGCAGTAGAAAGCGCCTGAATAAAGCGGTCGGTAGCTTTCAACCCGATTGGAACGTCGGTCATAGAAAAAGGCACCTTGCATTTATTATCAAGCATAATAGCTGCTTTTTCAGTAGCCCACTCGCCCATTGCAACAGTTTTCATACTGTCACCCATGCTCACAATTTCTTCGCGGGTTGTTCCGCCTTTCGGGTACATTTTATATGTTCCGTTCATTGGCGTGTCTAATACGTCTGAAGTATCAGGTAACAGAACGGTTTTCAATTTCATCAATCCTGCAATACGTTTCAGCTCGCGCATATCAGATGGTTCAACCCAACCCGATAACATGTTTACCTGGCGTATTTTCTCATCGGTATTGAATGAAAAATATTTTACAAATGCCTCAAGCATGTTTGCATAACCAGTAACGTGCGATCCTACATAACTTGGTGTTGAAGCCTGAACAACGAATTTTCCTTCAGGAATTTTGCCATCGTCCTGTGCTTTTCTTACGATCTGCCCAAGATCGTCACCAATTGTTTCTGATAAACAAGTTGAATGAACGGCAATGATATCGGGATCGTAAATTCCAAAAATATTATCAATAGCCTGCAACAGGTTTGCCTGTCCTCCGAATACTGATGATCCTTCGGTAAATGAACTTGTTGCAGCCATTACCGGCTCTTTATAATGTCTTGTTAAGGCACTTCTGTGGTATGAGCAACAGCCTTGCGAACCGTGACTGTGTGGCAAACAACCGTGCACTCCAAGAGCTGCGTACATGGCACCAACCGGCTGGCAGGTTTTTGCCGGGTTAACCGTTAGTGCTTTTCTTTCTTTTACTTCGCTTGTTGTATGTCGTAATAACATGATTTCAATTTTTAATGATTATTGATTATCGATTAATGGGAATCCAAGAATCCGTTTATGCCCCGACGAACTCCGTTGCCGGGACTCGTTCAACTTAATGATTTTCAGTCGTCTTCAGACTCCCAAAATCATAGTCTCACTAAGCGTCAACGGTTACACTTCCAACAATCTCCGGCTCGTTCTTCCATGGCGTATCAACCAGTTTCCAAATATCAGTGCCCAGCATACGTTCCATTTCTTTGTAGAAATTTATTGCACCACCAAAGGCTGCGTATGGACCACCATAGTCGTAAGAGTGAAGCTGTTTTAATGGCACACCATATTTTTGCACCACGTATTTTTCTTTAATACCCGCACAAAACATATCGGGTTTGTAAAACTCAATCAGTTTTTCAGTTTCCCAATGGTTTACATCGTCGATTACCAGCGAGTTTTTCTGCATATCCGGCATCATACCTTTGTAATCTTTAAACTCGTAACCATCAGCTTCCAATTTGGCTTTTTTCTCAGCCAGGTCGTCGCGATAATGATCTTCGTCTTTGGTAACCACAAGGTCTTCGATGTTTCTTGTATCTGCGTCAATCTTGATATTCGGAAGAACTTCACGTCCTTCGTAGTCGTCGCGGTGAGCGAACTCGTAACCAGCAGAAACTACACGAACCCCTAGTTCAGTAAATAAATCCTGGTAGTGGTGAGCACGTGATCCACCAACGAACATCATTGCCAATTTACCTTCAACCTTAGGTTTAACAGTTTCGGCAACTGCTTTCACTTTTTGCATTTCCCGTGCAATAACTTCTTCAACTTTGGCAATCATTTCCGGATCGCCAAAATATTCAGCCATTTTACGCAACGATTTTGCAGTTGATTCGGCTCCAATAAAGTTTACCTTAAACCAGGGAATACCGTATTTCTCTTCCATCATTTCGGCAATGTAGTTGATGGAACGGTGGCACATTACCATGTTCAGGTCGGCAGTGTGTGAGTATGCAAAACTTTCAACAGTTGAGTTTCCACTGTATGTTGAAATAAGCGTTACTCCGATTTCTTCGAAAAGACTTTCGATTTCGAAAGCATCGCCACCAATATTATATTCACCTAATAAATTTACCTGGTATTTACCGGTACGCTCACGGTCGTCGTTACCAACAACGTGTTTAAAAATTCCGTTGTTTGCAATGTGGTGACCGGCCGACTGAGACACTCCACGATAACCTTCGCAGCTAAATCCAAAGATGTTAATTCCCAGTTCTGCTTTCATTTCGCGGGCAACAGCATGAACGTCATCACCGATCAAACCTACCGGACAGGTAGAGAAAATACCGATTGAACTTGGATTAAAAGTATCAAAAGCCTCGCGGATAGCCTCTTTCAATTTTGACTCTCCTCCAAACACGATGTTTTCATCCTGCATATCAGTAGAAAATGCATAGGTGATAAAGTTTGCCTCTCCCTCAAGAGCTCTGGTTTGGTTACGTCGTGTTAACCAGGCGTAAAAGCTACAACCAATTGGTCCGTGTACCAGGTTGATGATGTCGCGTGTAGGTCCTAAAACCACCCCTTTACATCCTGCATAAGTACAACCACGTTGAGTGATAATTCCGGGCACCGTGCGAATATTGGCTCCAATTTCCTGGCTTTCGGCAGGATCATTGATCACCATTGCCTTAGCCCTTTTTTTGGCCACTTTTCGTGGATATTTTGCCAGAATCTCTTTCTTCAGCTCTGAAGGATCCGGCAATCCGTTTGTATAATCTTTCTTATTCGGCATAATTTTGTCTTTTTTAATTAAAGAATTGTCGTCCCTGTCTCGCCGGTGCGAACCCGATACGTATCATCCAATGGAAGGACAAATATTTTTCCATCGCCGGGAGCAGGTGTCTGATTAACTTCAATAATCGTATCAATTGTTAATTGCACATTGTGGTCGGAAACCGCAATATTTAGTACGCGCTGAGGTCTTAGCCGGGGTTCTTTCCCGAGGTGCGTAAGTGCTTCAGGCATATCTTTTTTTGCACCTTCCATAACCTGGGCATCCCATGCACCTTTTCCTCGTCCGAAAACTTTTCCGGTGGCCGTCATTGAAGTAATGCCCGCTGCGGTAAGTGCCCGCTTTGTTGCATTCATTTTATCGATCCTGATGATCGCCAATACCATCTTCATAGTCGTACAGTTTTAAGGTTATAATTCTTTTGTTCCGCGACTGATGGTGTATGCCTCCTCTACTGAGGTTACAAAGATTTTTCCATCACCAAAAGCACCTTTCGGTTCGCTACGTGCTGCCTCCATTATAGTACTGATAGCGAAGTCTTTGTCTTCGTCTTTAATTACCATAATCAGCATCTCTTTAGGAAGTTCGTCGTATGTAACATCGCCGATTTTAATACCGCGCTGCTTACCGCGTCCCACAACGGGGATTTTTGTAACGGCAATGTAACCGGCCTCAAACAGGGCTTTTAAAACTTTACTTGATTTTTCTGGGCGTATAATAGCTCTTACCATTAACATGTTTTATTCTCCTTTTTTTTAGTTTAAAATATTGAGTTACATCCTGTCATTTCGACGAAAAATGAAGGGAAATCTATTCCCTTGATGAAAGCGGTTTTTCACTTCGTTCGAAATGACAGCGTGATAGACAATTAGCTGGCAATACCGAAATCGATCAGTAATTTCTCCAACACTTCCATTTCCAGTGGTTCTGGAATTACAAACATTTCGTTTTCGTCGATAGCTTTTGCCAATGCTCTGTACTCGTCGGCCTGAGTATGTTCCGGATTAAACTCAATAACAGTTTTACGGTTTATTTCGGCTTGCTGAACCATATTGTCGCGAGGAACAAAGTGAATCATTTGCGTACCCAATTGTCTGGCAAGCTCTTCAATCATTGCTGATTCGTTATCAACTTTACGCGAGTTACAAATCAATCCGCCTAAACGAACACCACCTGCCTGAGCATATTTCTTAATACCTTTACAGATATTGTTTGCTGCATACATCGCCATCATCTCACCCGATACCACAATGTAAATCTCCTCTGCTTTACCTTCGCGAATAGGCATGGCAAAACCACCGCAAACAACGTCACCAAGTACATCGTAGAAAGTGTAGTCAAGCTCGAATTTATCGTCCCATGCACCCAACTGCTCCAACATGTTAATTGAAGTAATGATACCACGACCGGCACATCCAACACCTGGTTCAGGACCACCTGATTCAACACAACGAACACCGCCGTATCCTACTTTTACAATGTCTTCCAACTCTACGTCTTCACCTTCTTCACGAAGTGTATCCAACACTGTTTTCTGCGCCATACCCCCCAATAATAATCGGGTTGAGTCTGCCTTTGGGTCGCAGCCCACTACTTTTACATTTTTACCTGCTTCTACTAATCCTGCTACAGTATTTTGGGTTGTGGTTGATTTACCAATTCCACCCTTTCCATAAATTGCAATCTTTCTCATGATTCTTATATTTTTAAGTTTAAATCGTTTGGTTTCCTTAGTGCCATAACGGTGCCAAAAAACATGTTCGACAACATATTCCTACAGTCCAAACCACAATTAACTATCTGATTTTATGCAACTAATATTTTCTGCAAAATTTTATTATCTGCAAAATCCATGAGAAATAATCCTACATTTTTGTAGGATGATCTGGTGTACCGCACAATAAGGTGGAAGATTTTAAGAAGCCCATGTTTAAAGGCTATTCGGGGTGTTAACATTGAGGTAACCTACATTTAGGTAGGAAAGCGACAAATTCCGTTTGGCAGACTGCATTATCTATTACAATTGCACAATACAAATGTGTTTAGTTTTAGTTAACAAAGCCGATATATTTTACCCGACTATTAATCAACACATTATGTTCTATATAGAATTTGTTAAAATAAATTTCACAAAACTAGTTGACTTTAGCAACTATTTTGTTTTAGCTTTGTGCCGCAGAAACAGAAAAGTTATGAAAACGCAAGAACCGTTAACCTATTTACTTGGGCAAACCATGAAATTGGTGCGTCATAAGTTAATGGTAAAGTTTAAGGAAAGCAATTTAGAGCTAACACTGGAGCAGTATGTGATGTTATTCTACATCAACAAAAATTCAGCATCTTCCCAACAAGATCTTGCTAATCACTTTTTACGCGACAAATCAATTGTTACGCGACAAATTAATACACTTATTGATTTGGGGTATGTAATGCGTACGCAAGATGATGACGATAAACGAAAAAAACATTTACAGCTAACAAATTTAGGGATTAAAACACTTGAGTTACTAAAAGCCAAATCAGTAGAAGTTTCCACAGAACTTTTAGATGGAATTTCGCAGGAAGAACTCACAAATTTTGAAAATGTAATCGCAAAAGTTCAGCAAAACACAGGTTTTAAAGAATGCCTGTCGTGCTGCTAAAAATGAAATAGATTTAAAAACACAATAGACACGAAAAACATGAAAACAATTGCACAATCTTCAAGCATGGCACTGCTTGCCATTCTTTTAATCTTTTCTTCCTGTTCGAATAAGCAACAAGGAAGTAACCCAATGATGGGAGGCCAGGTTGCCGAATACCTGGTACAAGAAGTTACACCGCAAAACATTACTCTTTATCAAAATTTTCCGGCTACACTTCAGGGCGAACAAACAGTTGAAATTCGTCCGAGAGTAGCTGGTTACATCGAAAAAATAATGGTTGACGAAGGCGACTTTGTAAAAAAAGGACAAGTACTTTTTCAGATTAATGCCAACGATGTGCGGGCGCAGGTAAGATCGGCAGAAGCTCAGATAAAAGTGGCTGAATCGCAGGTAGCCAATGCCGAAATTAACCTAAAGAAAACCAAGCCGTTGGTTGAGAAAAACATCGTTAGTTCGTTTCAGCAAGAATCGGCAGAAACCGCTTTGCAAACTGCTGAAGCACAACTGGCACAAGCAAAAGCAAACCTCGCCAATGCAAAAGCAAACCTCGCTTACACCATTATTACCAGCCCTACCAATGGAACTATTGGGACTTTCCCTTACCGTATCGGAAGTCTAGTAAGCAGCTCTATTGTTGAGCCACTTACTACAGTTTCGAATACATCGAGTATGCGTGCCTATTTTTCGATTAACGAAACAACCTTTCTGGAAATGACAAGAAACCTGAAAGGCAATTCTACCAATGAGAAACTGGCAAACTTACCCGAAGTCGAATTGGTTTTGCCAGACCAGTCAATTTACGAACACAAAGGCAAAATAGAAATTGCAAGTGGTATTGTTGATCCGCAAACCGGAGCCATCAACTTACGTGCTTCATTTCCAAATCCTGAAGGCGATTTACGTTCAGGGGGAAGTGGTAAAATAAAATTACCAGAACACCATAATAATATATTGATTATTCCTCAGAATGCCTGTTATGAAATTCAGGGAAAACATTTTGTGTACGTTGTTAATGCGGAAAACAAAATTGTAAATACGGCAATAGAAATTATAGTAGGTAACCTGAAAAATGTGTACGTTGTTACTTCAGGCTTAAATGCTGGCGATAAAATTGTTGTTGAGGGCGTTTCCGGCTTGCACGACGGAATGGAAATTAAGCCCAAATTAGCAGGACAACAGGCTGCTGCTGAAAACACACAAGCTTCGCACAATTAACATCACCTAGAATACAGAAATTATGTTTAAAAAATTTATAGAAAGGCCGGTCCTTTCAACAGTTATATCAATTATACTGGTTATTCTCGGGGTACTTGGAATAACCTCATTGCCGATTGAGCAATACCCGGATATTGCTCCGCCAACTATCCGTGTTTCGGCCAACTATACCGGTGCCGATGCACAAACAGTATTAAATAGTGTTGTAATACCACTGGAAGAACAAATTAATGGTGTAGAGGACATGATTTATATGAACTCCACTGCAACAAATAATGGTTCGGCAACAATAGAGGTTTACTTTAAACAAGGAACCGACCCTGATATGGCAGCGGTTAACGTGCAAAACAGGGTGGCAAGAGCCAATGCGCTTTTACCAGCAGAGGTTACACGTGCCGGCGTTATTACAGCCAAACGCCAGAACAACATGTTGTTGATTTTTTCTCTTTACAGTAAAGATGGAAAATACGATGAAACCTTTTTGCAGAACTATTCGAAAATTAACTTGCTCCCACAGGTTCAGCGAATAAACGGAGTTGGTGAAGCCATGGTTTTTGGAGCCAAAGATTATTCCATGCGAATTTGGCTGAAACCAGATGTCATGTCCAACTATAATCTGATCCCTTCAGATATCATGGCGGCATTAAATGCACAAAACCTTGAGGCTGCACCGGGAAGATTTGGTAGCGAAAACGATCAGTCATACGAATACGTAATCCGCTACCGGGGAAAACTTACTCAGCCCAAAGAATTTGAAAATATTATTGTAAAAGCCGACGCCGATGGCAATGTACTCCGCTTACGCGATGTAGCCAGAGTTGAAATGGGATCGTTGAATTACAGTATAAGTACACAAACACAAGGAGAACCGGGTATTAGTATGGCTTTGTTTCAATCTGCCGGGTCCAATGCCCGAAATGTAATTCTGGAAGCCGAACAAGTAGTAAAAGATGCGTCAAAATCTTTTCCTCCGGGAGTTGAATATCAAGTGTTAATGAATACCAACGACTTTCTGGATGCATCCATCGAGAAAGTTTTACACACCCTGCTGGAAGCTTTTATACTAGTATTTATTGTCGTATTTGTTTTCCTTCAGAATTTTAGGGCAACACTTATTCCGGCAATTGCGGTTCCTGTGTCAATTATTGGTACCTTCTTTTTCCTGAATTTATTTGGCTTTACCATCAACCTGCTTACACTTTTTGCAATGGTTCTGGCCATTGGAATTGTAGTTGACGATGCCATTGTGGTGGTTGAAGCGGTGCATGCCAAACTCGATGCGGGAGCAAGAAATGCAAAAACAGCAGCTGTTTCTGCGATGAGCGAAATCTCTACTGCAATTATTTCTATTACGCTGGTTATGGCAGCCGTATTTATTCCGGTTACTTTTATTACCGGTACCACCGGAGTATTCTATCGCCAGTTTGGGATTACACTTACTGTTGCTATTATTCTTTCTGCAATTAACGCGCTTACCTTAAGTCCGGCACTATGTGCTTTGTTTTTAAAACCACATAGTGAAGAATTAAAAGGGCAAAAAGGTATTATGAAACGTTTTTATACCGCTTTCAACACTTCTTTTGAAACCATGACCGGAAAATATAAAAAAGTAACCCACTTTTTTATCGATAGGAAATGGATAGCAGGAGCTATGATCGTAGTTTTTGTTCTTCTTCTGGGATACCTGATGAAAACAACTTCAACAGGTTTTGTGCCTACAGAAGATACAGGCCGTATGTTTGTGGATATTACGATGCCGCCTGCAACTTCCTCTGAGAAAACAATTGAAGTAGCCAAACAAGTTGATGAAATTCTGGCATCAGTACCCGAAATCAACGGACGATCTACAGTTACAGGCTTTTCGTTTCTTGGTGGACAAGGAAGCCCCTACGGGATGGTTATTGCGAGTCTAAAACCATTTGAGGAAAGGAAAGGAGAAGGACAAGACCTGAATAGTGTTATACAAAAACTCTATATGATGACTTCGCAAATTAAAGATGCGCGTATTGTCATTTTTTCACCTCCAATGGTTCCGGGATTTAGTATAACCGGTGGTTTCGAACTTAAACTGGAAGACAAAACGGGTGGCGACATACACGACTTTGAAAAAGTTGCCAATAACTTCCTTGGAGCATTAAATCAACGCCCCGAGATTCAATACGCACGTACATCATTTAACACCAGATTCCCACAGTACAAAATAGACGTGGATGCTGCCAGATGTATGCGCTCTGGATTACAGGTAAGTACTATACTTTCTGCAATGCAAGGATATATTGGCGGATATTATGCTTCTGATTTTAACCGATTCGGAAAACAATATCGTGTTATGATGCAGGCAGAAGCCGGATACAGAGGAAACCCGGAAGATTTAAACAACATAAAAGTAAGAACCGCAAGCGGAAAAATGGCGCCTATTTCCGAATTCATTACCTTAACAAAGGTTTACGGACCGGAATCGATCAACCGTTTTAATATGTACACGGCAATCTCAGTAACCGGAGCTCCAAACCCACAATTTAGCTCGGGAGATGCAATTGATGCCGTAAGAGAAGTTGCAGCAGAACACCTTCCAACAGGATACGACTACGAATTCTCAGGTATTACACGCGAAGAAATTAACGCAGGTAACCAAACCATTCTTATCTTCATTTTAAGTTTGATTTTTGTATACTTCCTACTGGCTGCCCAATACGAAAGTTACATTTTGCCATTATCAATTATTGTATCTCTACCAATTGGTATAGCAGGTTCGTTTATTTTCGCCCGGATCTTAGGTGTTGATAACAACATCTATCTGCAAATTTCGCTGGTAATGCTTATCGGTCTTTTGGCTAAAAATGCTATTCTGATTGTTGAGTTTGCCCGTCAACGACGCGAATCAGGAATGTCGATTATCGAGGCTGCAGTAGAAGGTGCTACTGCCCGACTTCGACCAATTCTGATGACCTCATTTGCATTTATAGTTGGTTTGATTCCGTTAGTTATCGGAACCGGAGTTGGAGCCAATGGTAACCGCTCTATTGGTACAGGTGCTGTTGGAGGTATGCTTATCGGTACTCTGATTGGTATTTTGGTTATTCCGGCCATGTTCGTGGTTTTCCAGATTCTGGAAGAAAAAGTGAAGAAACCAAAGGAAGAACAGGAAATTTCGGAAATGAATAGTTTGGGTTAATCCGCAAGAAATGATTAGATATGAAGACAAATTCAATAAAAAATAAAATACTCCTTGTACTTGTTGCTGTTGTACTTTATTCGTGCAACACAACAAATCAGTACAAACGAAGCCAGGATTTTACCGACAATTTGTACGGATCTGCTAAAACCGGAGAAAGCAACCTTGCAAACGAAAGCTGGCAAAACCTGTTTAACGACCCGATTCTGGACAGCTTAATTGCAGAAGGATTAAGAAACAATTTTGATTTGCAAGCTGCAATTCAACGTGTTGTTGCTGCCGAGTCGAATTTTTACCAAAGTAAAGCGCAACTGGCTCCATCGCTTTCAGGAAAGGCCGGTCACACTTACGTTAAAAACTCAGAATCAACCAGTCCGAATGGTCCCGATCATTACAATGCATCGCAAATAAATTTGCAAAGTAGCTGGGAAATCGATTTCTGGGGAAAACTGAACAACGCAAAAAAATCAGCTTATGCCAATTACCTGGCTACCGATGCCGCACACAAAGCTGTACAAACACGCCTGATTGCCAATATTGCCTCGGGTTATTACAACTTGCTGGCATTGGATGCCAAGCTTGAGATTACAAAAGCCACCGTAAAAAACAGTGCCGAACTGGTTGAAACCATGATAGCATTAAAAGAAAGTGGTAATGTAACAGGAGCAGCAGTTGTACAGAGTAAAGCGGCGCGTTATGCGGCAGAAGTAACCATTCCTGACATCAAACAACAAATAAGAGAAAACGAAAACACACTTTGTGTTCTTTTGGGAAGAACTCCGGGAAAAGTGGAACGCGGAAAATTGGAAAGTCAGCAAGCGCACGAACTTATGGAAGTTGGTGTGCCATCCGAACTTTTGGATAACCGCCCCGATGTTATGCAGGCCGAATTTAATGTTGTTAGTGCTTATCACATGACCAACAGTGCCAAAGCCTATTTTTACCCATCGGTTACACTTACGGCAAGTGCCGGTTTTGAAGCGCTGGAATTTGAAGACTTATTTGATCCGGCGTCGTTTGCAGCCAATGTTGTAGGCGGTTTGGTTCAGCCAATTTTTAATAAGCGGGTCAATAAAACACGTTTGGAAGTTGCCAAAGCGCAACAGGAAGAGGCACTTCTGAATTTCAGAAGCACCTTGCTGAATGCCGGTGCCGAAGTGAACGATGCACTAAGCGTGTACGACGCTTCGATGCAAAAGATAGACCTGCGCAACAAACAGTTGGATGCGCTGGAAAAGTCGGTTGATTACACCAAAGAATTGCTGGTTTACGGGTCGGCAACTTATACCGAAGTTTTAAATGCACAACAAAGTTTGCTGAATGCACAGCTGAGCGATGTAAACGATCAGATTCAACAATTGAATGCTGTCGTTTCGCTGTATCGCGCGCTGGGTGGCGGATGGAAATAAAAAGCAACAAATAAATTCAACAAAGGGGTCATTCGGCAACGGATGGCCCTTTTTTATTCATGTCTGCCGTGATCCCAAAATGTATATTATTGCAGTTAAAGGGCAGCATTTTTTTATTCAAACGCATCTCTTTGCATGCAAAGGGCAACGTTTTCTTGAAAAAATGTATGGTTAGAAGTGTAAAGAGATGCACTTTTTTGAAATTGTATCCCCTTTTAATTACGAAGGGCAGCACTTTTGGGAAAAAATGGCCTCCTTTAAGTGCAAAGGGCAACGATTTTAAAAAAAAGTACCCGACTATAAGTGCAAAGAGATGCATTTTTTCAAAAAAATGGTCCTCTCTGCATTTAACAATATCTTACAAAGCCGCTACTGTTTTCAAGGCAAAAGTGAAAACAGTTACCAATTTTTAGTATCCGGAATCACCCCATTCCGCCATTCTAATACTCTATCATCAGAACACTCCTAAAGCCGGTTTTCCCAGAAGAAATTATTGGGCTCGCATTCCTTAAATCCGGCCTTCCGATACAGGTTTTGAGCTTTAATATTATCGTGACGTACTTCTAAATTTATGCGGCAGTAACCATTTTCTTCAGCATATTTTTCAATGCCTTTTAACAAAAACAAGCCAACTCCCTGTAGACGAAAATCAGGAGAAACAATCAGGTCGTGAATATTAATCAGTGGGCTGGCTTTCCATGTTGAGAAATTCAGGTTACAATTGGCCAGCCCGGCAAAATTGTCGCCAATAGAAACAAAAAAGCCCATGTACCCTGAATGGCGTTTCAGCCCTTCAATAATTTTCGGGCCCAGTCCTTCGGGCATCGATTCGCGAATTCCCATTTCATCTTCCATGTAATCATTTAAAAGATGAAGCACTTGCTCGCAATGAACAGGATTTTGCAAATCAACCTGAATAAGTTTTTTCTCCATATCACAACAATGCTTTAATTATTAACTGGTTCAATGCTATAATAGTTAAGCATTAACGAATTTAAACATTCTCGTATTAAACTTTGTACCTCCACGCATCAATTTCATATTTTTTCAGGCGCGTACCGAGCATCCGTTCGGTTATTCTTAGCTCCTCGGCAGCTTTGGTAATATTTCCTTTTGTTGATGTTAGTGCATCGCGAATCAACTGTTTCTCCACCTGCTCAACAGTATACACCATTCCGCCTTTCGAACTGGTATTCGACGAATGAGCTGTTTGCAGCGACGGTGGTAAATTGTAACTGTGAATCACATTGTCGGTACTTAAAATACACGCCCGCTCAATACAGTTTTCCAGCTCGCGAATGTTACCCGGCCATTTGTACACCATTAACATATCGAGTGCAGAAGTGGTAATTCGTTTAATTTTTGTCTGGTTCTCTTTATTAAACTTGCCAATAAAATGATCTACCAGCTGCGGAATATCATCGCGGCGTTCGCGCAACGATGGTATATAAATCGGGAAAACATTAATTCGGTAATACAAATCCTCACGAAACTCTTCGGTCTCGATCATTTCTTCCAATTTTCGGTTGGTGGCACAAATAATTCGCACATCCGACTTTATGGTTTGAGAACCTCCTACCCGTTCAAACTCGCGCTGCTGAATCATCCGTAAAAGTTTCACCTGGGTCGACAGTGGGATATCACCAATCTCATCCAAAAAAATGGTACCGCCGTTGGCCAGCTCAAAACGACCTTTGCGCTGAGTATCGGCACCGGTAAACGCTCCTTTTTCATGGCCAAATAACTCACTCTCAATCAACGATTCGGGCAAAGCAGAGCAGTTTACTTTTATAAAGGTTTTTCCTTTTCGGGTACTGGCTTCGTGAATGGCATCGGCCACCAATTCTTTCCCCACACCACTTTCTCCACGAATAAGTACGGTTGAGCTGGTTTTTCCAACCATTTGAACCAGCGAAAATACATCGCGCATTTTCCCCGAGTTCCCAATCATATTCATGTGTTTTTGTCCTGATATCTTACTTTCAAGCTCAAGGTTTTTTTGTTTCAGCGTCTCCAGTTCTTCCAGTCTTTCCTGGCGATGTACGGTTGTCCGGATAACCATCGAACCAATAATCGACAGCAGCCGCGTATCCTCGTCAACACTAATATACGGATTATAAACGCGGGCAAAACTTAATGTACCGGTAACTTTTCCTTCATCAATAACCGGTACACATACAAAGGTTAGTTCTTTTCCGTCTTTGTATAGTTCCTGATTTGTCCGGTTCAGAAACAACGATGATTTCGATATCTTTTCCACCACGACAGGCCGTGCCATTTCAACAACCTTTCCCGTAATTCCTTCGCCCAGTTTATATTTTGCCCTTGCCTGCTGGCTGGTATTTACACCATAGGCAGCTTCCATATAAATATGTTCGTTCTCGCGGTTTAAAATGGTTAAAAAACAGCGTTCGGCACTAAGGTACTCTGCCACCATTTTTACAATGGTATTCAAGTCATTTTTAAATTGTTTGCTCTGAATCAATCGCTGACTTATATCAAAAAGCAAAGTCATTTCACTCAAACCATAACATTCTTCCCCGCCTTTTCTGCATTTAATTTCCATAGAAAAGCTATTATACACTTATTCAACAACAACAAATTTCACTAATAAAATAGATAACTGTAAGCTTTTACGATATATTAAAACCATTTTAACAGTAAAATAATCTTTTGAAAATCTTTTAGAAAGGCATCTACCATATATTTTATCAAACACTCATCAATGCTCCATCTGTATTATTGATTGCCAAACGATATAGAATTCATTCAAAAACCGTATTTTCGTTACCATATTCAAATATTCCAGAAAAGTGTCAAAGAATTTAGTAATCATTCCAACCTATAACGAAAAGGAAAACGTTGAAAAGATGATCCGCAAGGTATTTTCTTTGGAAAAGCCTTTTCATTTGCTGATTGTAGAAGATAATTCACCTGATGGAACAGCCGATATTGTAAAACGCCTTATGGCAGAATTTCCAGAACAACTCCATATATTGGAAAGAAAAGGAAAACTTGGTTTGGGCACGGCTTATATTGCAGGTTTTAAGTGGGCACTTGAAAGAGATTACGAAGCTATCTGCGAAATGGACTGCGATTTTTCGCACAATCCCGATGATTTGCTAAAACTTTTTGGAGCCATTGAGCATGGTGCCGATGTGGCTGTTGGATCGCGCTATATTACCGGAATTAATGTGGTAAACTGGCCTCTTGGCCGTGTACTCATGTCGTATTTTGCATCGATGTATGTCCGTATTGTTACCGGAATGAATGTACACGATACTACCGCAGGATTTGTTTGCTGGAAACGGGAAGTTCTGGAAACCATCGACCTCGACAAAATAAAACTAATCGGTTACGGATTTCAGATTGAAATGAAATTTACAGCGTACAAATTTGGATTTAATATTGAAGAAGTTTCGATTGTATTTACCGACCGTCAGGAAGGAACATCGAAAATGAGCGGAGGTATTTTTAACGAAGCACTTTGGGGCGTTTTAAAAATGAAATTACACAGCTTCGGGAGAAAATATGAAAGGAAGAATTAAGGCTTAACAACAAATGATTATAGATAAATAAAGGCTGCCACATGCAGTCTTTTTTATTTGCGCACAATCCGCTCCCGAAAGTGAACAATGAACAACAAACAACGTTTGACAAAAGGTTGCCGAATTTCGTACTGTGCAAACAAGAAGGGTCTCGGCCTATTTTAGTAACTTTGTTATAAATCAAAAATCGAGGGGAAATGAAAACGCTGATTAAAGACGCAACAATAGTAAACGAGGGATTAAAATTTAAAGGAAGTGTTTTAATTGATGGTGAAAAAATAGAAAAAATCTTTCCTCATACAATTCCCGCCGATTTTGATACCAACCACACCGAAGTTATTGATGCTACCGGGCTATTGCTTATACCCGGAGTAATTGACGACCAGGTACATTTTCGTGAGCCGGGCTTAACCCACAAAGGCGAAATTGCAACTGAAAGTAAAGCTGCCGCCGCAGGCGGAGTTACCACCTACATGGAAATGCCCAACACCAATCCGCAAGCGGTTACTCAGGAAGAACTACAGAAAAAATTTGACAGAGCAGCAGAAGTTTCGGCAGTTAATTATTCGTTTTACATGGGCGCCACCAACGACAACTTGCAGGAAGTACTAAAAACCGATCCGACAAAAGTTTGCGGAATAAAAGTTTTTATGGGCTCTTCAACCGGAAATATGTTGGTTAACGACGATAAAACACTGTCGGAGATCTTTAAAAATGCTCCAACTTTGGTTGCTACCCATTGCGAAGATGAAGCAACTATAAAAGCCAATACCGAAATTGCACGCCAGCGGTATGGCGAAAATGTTCCCATTTCGCGCCATTGCCATATTCGCAGCGAGGAAGCTTGTTACAAATCATCATCGAAAGCGGTTGAACTGGCCTCGAAATTTGATACCCGTTTGCATATCTTACACCTAACTTCAGCAAAAGAGATGAGTCTTTTTTCGCCGGGAAAAGTAAGCGATAAAAAAATTACAGCCGAAGTTTGTGTGCACCACCTTTGGTTCGACGAACGTGACTACATTGATTACGGAACACGCATAAAGTGGAATCCGGCGGTAAAATGCGAAAAAGATAAAGTAGCACTTTGGGAAGCCTTGCTGGCCGACAAAATTGATGTAATTGCCACCGACCATGCACCACATACTTTAGAGGAAAAGAATAACTCGTACTTTAAAGCTCCGTCGGGCGGACCACTGGTTCAGCACTCGCTGGTTGCCATGCTAGAACTGAGCAAAAAAGGATTTATCTCGGTAGAAAAAGTAATTGAAAAGATGTGCCATGCTCCGGCTGATCTTTTCCGCGTGAACAAACGTGGTTACATTCGCGAAGGTTATTTTGCCGACCTTGTTCTCGTTGATCCGAATAAAAGTTGGATTGTTGCACCGGAGAATATTTTATACAAATGTGGGTGGGCGCCATTTGAGCGAACTGAGTTTTCAAACAAAGTAGTTAGCACTTTTGTAAATGGGTTAAAAGTTTACGACAAGGATCAGATTATTCATACAAATTACGGGCAGGCAGTTACGTTTAATCTCTAGCCTTAGAATCATTCTAAAATATCCCCCGGTTAAACCTATTACGTATTTATCCGTTTATGACAGCACAACTTATTCGTTAAATAAGTTACACATTCATAAGGTGGTTTCTTTAATTAGAAATCACCTTATTCCGTTGTTACTCCTCCAGCATTTTCTGCGGTAATTCTTTGGTAGCTTTTGCTCCCAGCTTTTTAATATTCTCCACACGACGCACCAGGTTACCAGCACCGGTATGTAATTTATTTACAGCCGACTCGTAGGTCTTCTGAGTGGTTGACAGGTTTTTCCCAATAGTTTCCATATCGACAATAAAGCCCACAAACTTATCGTAAAGTGCACCACCCTGTTTTGCAATTTCAATGGCATTTCGGGTTTGGTTTTCCTGCTGCCAGATTGAAGAAATGGTACGCAAAGTGGCCAACAAAGTCGACGGACTTACAATCACTACTTTCTGATCCCAGGCAAAAGAGAACATTTCATGGTCTTCCTGAATAGCCACACTAAACGAAGCTTCAATAGGAATAAACAACAGCACAAAATCAGGTGAATTTAACTTACTCGCTGTTTGATAATGTTTTTCGCTCAGACCTTTAATATGTGTTCGTAAGCTCAAAAGATGCTCTTTTACGAACTTAACTCTCTCCTCTTCGCTTTCAGCATTCACAGCACGTTCGTAGGCAATCATCGAAACCTTCGAGTCGACAATAATGTGTTTGCTATCCGGAAGGTTGATAACAATATCGGGTTGAATACGCTTGCCTTCCTCTGTAGTATCGCTAAATTGTTTTTGGTAGCCTTGTTCTCCTTCATTTAATCCTGACCGCTCCAGAATACGTTCCAAAACAACTTCGCCCCAGTTACCTTGTTTTTTCACATCGCCTTTCAGCGCTTTGGTCAGGTTGTTAGCTTCTTCGCTAATTTTATTATTCAGATCGTATAATTTTTTCAATTCAGCCTTCAAATCGGTCTGATCTTTCAACCCTTGTTTGTAAGTGTCGTCTACTTTCTTCTCAAAAAGCTGAATTTTTTCTTTCAATGGATTCAATACCTCGCCAATGTTTTTCTGGTTGGCAGCAGTAAATTTCTCACTGTTTCTCTCCAGAATTTTATTGGCTACATTTTCAAACTCAACCGTCAGTCTCTTCTGTATTTTTTCCAGTTCCTCTTTCTGCTCCGATAACTTTTCTTCCTGATTTTTAAACTGCACCTTGGCATTCTCAAGACGCACATTCAAAGCTTTATTTTCTTCGCGATAAACCTGTAGTTCTGCTTTCCACTCATCGGCCTCTGTTTTTAACGCATTATAACGTTCCTGCCAAACCAGCCCCTGTTTTTCAATTTCAGCCTTTTGGGCCAAAAACTCACTTTCCTTTTCATAAAGCAATTTGCCGGCATCGGCCTGCCCACTTTGCGCTTTCAATTTCAGAAAAAGAAAAGCAACAATTCCTCCAACTACCACACCTGCAACCAGATAAATAATTTCCATTTTAATTTTATTTGAGTCTTAAAAATACAAAAATGCAAAGAAGCCCAAGGGCTGATGAGAAAAAATAGTTTATTGAATTTTTGGGGCAGTTAATTTTTCTATTTTTAGGAGAAATTTGTACGTATTTTATGGAGGTTAAAATTGAAGAAGGCTGGAAAAAACAGCTAAAAGAAGAGTTTGAAAAGGATTATTTTACAGAGTTAATTGCGTTTGTTCGCGAAGAATATAAAACGCAGCGTATTTACCCTCCCGGGAAACTCATTTTTAATGCTTTTGACCAATGCCCGTTTGACAAACTAAAAGTGGTTATCATTGGTCAGGATCCTTACCACGGACCGGGGCAGGCACATGGGCTTTGCTTTTCGGTGAACGATGGCATTCCTTTTCCTCCAAGTTTACGGAATATTTTTAAGGAGCTGAACAGTGATGTGGGCAAACCAATTCCTAAAACCGGCGATATAACTGAATGGGCACAACAAGGTGTTTTGCTTATTAATGCAACACTCACGGTACGTGCACATCAGGCAGGTTCGCACCAAAAAAAGGGATGGGAACAATTTACCGATGCTGTAATTGAAAACATAAACAAGGAAAAAGAAAATGTGGTTTTTCTGCTTTGGGGAAACTATGCCATTAGCAAGAGTAAGTTTATCGATCAGAACAAACATTTTGTATTAACATCGGTGCATCCGTCGCCACTTTCGGCAAGCCGCGGATTTTTTGGCAACAAACATTTTAGCCGCACCAACGAATTTCTGGTTTCAAAAGGACTGGAACCGATAAACTGGTAAAAACGAGGCACAAAAAAACCGATCCGTAGACGCCGGACCGGTTTTCAATATCGTAGTGTTTAAATCCTTACCACTTATAAACAATGGAATTGATATTCATTCCGGCGCCAACCGAGCAGAAAATGGTGTAATCTCCTTCGTTCACCTCATGACCTTCTATTTTTCCTTTAACCACCAAATCAACCAAAGTTGGTACGGTAGCCGTTGATGAATTCCCCAATTTATTAATACTCATTGGCATAATTCCCTCTGGCACTTCCGTTTGACCGTATAGTTTCAGCACGCCCGCCAAAATAGCTTCATCCATCTTTTCGTTAGCCTGATGAATGAATATCTTCTTAATATCAGCCAGATCCAGACCTGCTTTTTCAATGCTGTCTTTTACAACTCCCGGCACTGTTGTTATGGCGTAAACGTATAACTTACGTCCATCCATTTTTATAAACAACTCATCGCTTTCAAAATCGGGATTGCTTGATTCACCCAAAACCAGCAGGTTGGCATACTTCGCAGAATCAGAGCGACTTGAATGTGACAAAATTCCGATAGGTTCTTCGCTTTCTACAGCTTCAACAACTGTTGCTCCGGCACCATCAGCATAAATCATCGAATCGCGGTCGTGCGGATCAGAAATACGCGAAAGCGCATCAGCACCAACAACAACTCCACGCTTTGCCAAACCACTTTTAATGTAGGCATCAGCGGTAATCAGTCCTTGTGTCCATCCCGGGCAGCCCGATATTACATCATGGCAAAAACAAGCCGGACTTTTAATTTTCAGCTTCATTTTAACCTTGTTGGCCAAACTTGGCAACGCATCGATTCTGATATTACCATCTAAAATATCGCCAAAATTATGGCATACAATAATAAAATCAAGGCTCTCCATAGAGATTTCGGCCGTTTTGCAGGCATCTTCAACTGCTAATGCAGCAATATCCGATGTTACCAAATTGCTCTCGATGTAACGGCGTTCTTCAATATTGGTAATCTCTTTTAACTTCTGAATAATCTCCTCGTTACTTTTATCCTCAATCTTTTTCTTCGACGGAGTATAAAACTCACTATTCAAGAAATGTGTATTCTTAATTATTTGAGTTGGAAGCGCACTTCCGGTACCAATAATTCTTGTATATGTCTGCTTTGCCATAATTCGATATTAAGCTTTCGCTTCGTCTTTATATGTCTTTAATTCAAATTTCTCGCCATCAAATACTCCGTATGAAAACGCTTTTATCCAGTCTCCAAGTATTATAAACCGGGTATTTTCGTTCATTTTTTTGTTTACCAACTTATGCCTATGGCCCATTATAAAATAGTCAATAGGATTTGTCTGTAAAAAATCCGCGGCAAATTTATACATTCCTTCGTTATTTGCCATAAAATCTTCGTTATAATCCGTATTTGATAACCTACTGGATGCTGACCATTTATGTGCAATAGCAAATGCAAAATTAGGATGTAACCGCGAAAAAAGCCATCGCATGGTAGTATTGGTAAAAATCTTTTTCAGAAAAATATATCCTTTATCTGATGCATCGAGGCCATCGCCGTGAGCCAGAAAAAATCTTTTCCCGTGTATCTCGCGTATAATATAATCGTGATGAACGTTAATTCCTGTTTCTTCAGCAAGGTAGTCATACACCCACATATCGTGGTTTCCGGTAAAAAAATGCACCGGTATACCTTTATCAGTGAGATCGGCCAACCGCCCCAAGATTCGGGTAAATCCGCGCGGAACTACCTTTTTATATTCGTACCAGAAATCGAAAATATCGCCCAGCAGGTACAACTCTTCAACATCATCGCGAATATCGTCGAGCCAAGACGCGAATAACAATTCACGTTCGCGGTTGTTAGTTAACGCCGGTGCACCAAGATGTACATCGGAGATGAAATATATTTTCCGTTTTTGTGCCAAATTACCGGTTTTATTCTAGTCGAGTAGATGAGACAGCGCTTTATCCAAAGCCGGCCCTTTAAGATTTTTGGCAACAATTTCGCCTTCTTCATTCAACAAATAGTTAAACGGAACGCTTTGAATATTATAGACAGTCGCAGCCATTTTACTTCCTTCCATGTCGCCAACATTAATCCAGGTTAGTTTATCCTGGTCGATAGCATCAACCCATTCGGCTCGGTTTACATCAACACTTACCTGGTAAATCTCGAAACCTTTACGCTTGTATTTTTTGTATGCTTCTGCCAATACAGGGTTTTGAATACGTGAGCCACGATCAACTGCAGCCCAAAACTGCAGCAAAACAACTTTGCCGCGTAACGACGACAGTGCAACTTCTTCACCATCAGGATTGGGTAAAACAATATCAGGACTATTATCGCCTTGTTCCTGTATAAACTTTTTCATTTCAGCCGACTGTTTTTCACGAACAATCTGGAGTGTATTATTGTAAAGCGCCTGCACCTGCTCTGATTTTGGATAGATAGAATTCAAAGCCGAAGCAGCAGTTTTCATTACCTGTAAATCACGAACAATAAACGATGGATCTTCGTTACTAAACTTTTGATAGAGAGCCAAAACACTGGCCATTGAAAAAGGATTCTCGCGAACAAAATTGGTAGAGAACTCAATTTGCGCATTAACAATTGAGTCGTATTCTTCAGTCCAGCGTGGTCGTACACTATCATAATCAGGATTTCCTTTATACAAATTATCCAACGATCGAATAGAGTCCAGCTTATGACGGGTTTCTTTCAATTTCGAATCCAGCAATTTCACCTGAGCCGAACCGGGCGAACCGTCAACATTGTATTCGCGACCAAAATTAGCAGCATCAGCTTCAACAATAACCGTTTCTGCCGAGTCAACCAACAATGTAATAAAACTCTTATTGTTAAGGTTTAGAAGATAAAAGGTAGGAATCCCTGTCATGCCCGATATCTCGAACTCGCCCTTTTTATTGATTTTAGTTTCTGCTATCTTATTTCGTGAAGAAGTGTGTAATTCTTCCAGAATAATTGTTTGGTCTTCGGCGTGCGTAATTGTACCACGAATTATAAACTCCTTCTCTTTCTTACACCCCCCCAGCAAAAGCATGGCAGTTACTAAAAAAAATAAAACTCTGTATGTCATGTTTTTTTATCTGATTAATTAATCTACCTAAAAGGCATTGTAAACGTGCAAATTGATTTCAAACTTAAGTAATATACCAATAATGCCCGCATTGTATAAAGGCCGTAAAATTAACAATTTTGCATACATCGAAAATAGCAATCAAAGAAAATAACAATTTTTATCGCTTTAACTGAGCATAAAGGCAATTACAAAAGCATAATTAACTCAAACGATTTACCAGAACTCTCTGCTAAATCATAAAAAAGTATTCTTCGGCATATAATTTTACATCGATTCGGCACTACCACTTTAATAGCATTAAAATTTTCAATAGGTTTGTAGCGCAAAACATTTATACAAAACCAGTGAAGATTCATTATTCGCTCGACGATTTTAATGCCACTAACCCAGTAGTAACCATCGGAACTTTTGATGGGCTACACAAAGGACATCAATCAGTAATTGAAGAACTAAGACAACTGGCCAGAGACATTAATGGCGAAACGGTGATTTTTACTTTTTACCCGCACCCGCGAATTGTTACCTCGCCCAATGATAAAAGCCTTCGTTTACTTACAACCAAAGAGGAAAAAATTAAGCTATTTGAGAAGTTTGGCGTCGATCATCTCATTATTTATCCTTTTAACAAAGAATTTGCAGAGCTATCGTATACCGACTTTGTAAAAGATATTTTGGTGAATAAAATAGGTACCCGCTGTTTGGTTGTAGGGTACGATCACCGCTTTGGCAAAAACCGCGAGGGAGGTTACGAATACCTGCTGAAATGTGCCGAAAAAAACAATTTTACGGTTAATAAAACCGATGCTTTATCGGTTGAAGCCGAAAAAGTGAGTTCAACAAAAATAAGGGCAGCACTTCAATCGGGCGATATAAAAAAAGCCAACCAATACCTGGGCTACGAGTTTACGCTGCACGGAACCGTTGTAAAAGGAATGCAACTTGGCCGAAAACTGGGTTTTCCTACCGCAAATATTGAAGCATCAGATAAATACAAAATTATTCCGGGTTACGGTGTTTATGCTGTTTTAGTTGAGATTGAAGATAAACAGTATAAAGGAATGCTGAATATTGGTACACGCCCAACCTTTAATAACAATGCCGACAACCGAAGTATAGAAGTAAACATTTTTGATTTTTCGGGCGATATGTACGGCGAAAATGTAACACTTATTTTTATCGACAAGATCAGGGAAGAACAGAAATTCGCTGGTATTGAGGCTTTGGTTGAACAATTGAAAAGCGATAAAAAAGTAGCCCTTAAAATTCTCAGCGACTACTAATCTTTCTTTAACAAACTGCAACTTACGGGCAAATGATCAGACATGCGGTAATCGAGTGTCTTAAAACTGTACGACTCAAATCGGTCGCCATGCAAAATATAATCAATACGAAACGAAGGCAATTTCCCAATATAAGTGCGCCCAATACCCTGCCCTGAATTAACAAAAGCATCGGTTAAACCATCGGCTAAAGTGTGGTACGAAAAAGAAACCGGGGTATCGTTAAAATCGCCACAAACAATTACATTATGAGGCGACTGATCGATGTATTTACGAATTTCGCGCACCTGCCTGGCACGCAACTGAAAAGCCTCTTTAAATTTTGCCCCCATTTCTTTCACTTCCTCAATGTCTTTTTCCTCATTTATTCCCGGCGATTCAATAATCGAATATTTCGTCGGGTCGATGTGATACGATTGCAGATGAACATTGAAAATCCGGACCGTATCCGAATCTATTAACACATCGGTATAAATGGTAATATTTCTGGAATTTTCAAACCGGATCTCCCCCATATTTAAGATCGGATAGCGTGTCATGGTAACCGATCCGTAAGTTGTGCTCGATCGTGCAAACTGGTAGTGTTTTATCGATTTCAGATCTTGAACTGTTTGGGCAAGGTTAAAAATGCTGTTCTTCCGCAAACGAGCTTCCTGCAAACAAATAATATCAGCGTTTTGATCGGCTAAAAAAGAAATAATCTTTGTTGCATTCTCTTTCTGTGTTCCGCTGGTGTCGGCCACAAAATGTTTTACATTGTAAGAAACGACCTTAATATTTGCCTCATCGCTACTTTTACCTTTTAACTGCATAAAATGAGTGAAGTACCCCCAGCCAATTAACACCATTCCTCCCGACAAAAGGGCATATCGCGGTTTAAATATAATCCAGAGTACGACAAACAGAAGATTACCCCCCAGCAAAAACGGGTAAGCCATTCCGAATAACGACGGTAGCCAATACTTATCGGGCGGAATGTACACCGCCAGATACGATACCGCCAACGCGAGGGCCAGCAGCATATTGACAAAAAACAGTATTGTACGGAGTGCTTTTCTCAAAATATTGATTAAGTTATCTGCAAAATAAAAAATCGTTTGCAATAATTAACGCTAAAAAATCATTTTCATGATGCAGCAGCTGATTATTTTCGACACCGGAGCATGCGGTTTTTCCCATTCAAATCGCGGCGTAATTCTATCGACTTAAATCCCAATTGCTTAACAAGCTCCACCATTTCGTCTCCCAGATTTTCGTTGATCTCAAAAAACAGGTAGCCGCTTTCGTTTAATTGTTTTGAGGCAAACTGCGCGATAGTTCGGTAAAAGATCAAAGGATCGGTATCGCTTACAAACAAAGCCAACCCGGGTTCGTACTCCAACACATTGGCTTCCATCTGCTTTTTTTCACGTTCCATCACATAGGGCGGATTGCTTACAATCACATCGAACCGTGGCCACGAGCGTTCGTGCCACTTTAAAATATCAGCAAGTTCAAGTGTCACTTCAAGCTGATGCTTTTGTGCATTCTCTGTTGCAATCAACAATACATCCTCCGATACATCAACAGCCATGACCTCTGCAGCGGGCAATTCATTTTTTAATGCCAGCGGGATACAACCACTTCCGGTACCAATATCCAGCATTTTTGCAGTTGCCGGAATCTTCGTTTTACAGATCCAATCGACCAGCTCTTCCGTTTCCGGTCGCGGAATCAAAACGCCCGGTTGTACGTTCAACTCTAATCCGAAAAATTCGGCAACACCCAGAATATACTGAATAGGTTCGTGTGTTTTAAGTCGCTCAACAATAACCTTTATCCGATCCGATTCGAAGGTTTCCAACACCCGGTCTTTCTCCAGAACCATTTGCGTGTAAGATAACCCCAACACGCTATTCATTATTAGTTGAATAAATCCGGTAATTTCGGTTTCGGGATAAAACGGCGCCAATTCTGCCCGGATGTATTGAATAGTTTTCTGCATTGTGTACTTTTGTTGCTGCAAATTTAGTCTTTCCTTGAAAATGACAACCGAAGAAAAATATATGGCTCGTTGTATCGAGCTGGCTCGTATGGGCGCAGGACATGTTTCGCCGAACCCAATGGTAGGATGCGTTATCGTTCATTCCGACCGGATTATAGGCGAAGGATTTCACCAAAAACATGGGCAGGCGCACGCCGAAGTAAATGCCATAAACTCGGTTACCGACGCAGCAAAACTGAAAGAAAGTACCATTTATGTTTCGTTGGAACCCTGTGCACATTACGGTTTAACACCTCCTTGCTCCGATCTGATCATTCAGAAACAAATACCGCGGGTGGTAATTGGCAGTATCGATCCGTTTGCAAAAGTGGCAGGAAAGGGAATTGAAAGACTAAAGAATGCCGGTGTTGAAGTAAAAACAGGCGTTCTTAAAGACGAGTGCGACGAACTGAACCGACGCTTTTTTACTTTCCACCAAAAACAACGGCCCTATATTTTGCTGAAATGGGCGCAAACTTCTGATGGATATATTGATAAAGACCGAACTGCCGAAGATTACGGCGAGCCAACTTGGATTACCGGGCCACGGGCACTGTTGCGGGTTCATCAAATGCGGGCGGAAGAAGATGCAATTATGGTGGGCACAAATACTGCAGAAAAAGACAATCCATCGTTGACCGTACGACTGATAAAAGGCAAAAACCCCTTGCGCATTGTGCTCGACCGCCAGTTACGATTAAATAAAGAGCTGAACCTGTTTGACAATTCAACCGATACAATAGTATTTAACGAACTGGAAAACCACAGCTACAAAAAAACCGAATATATTAAAATTGATTTTTCGGATCAGCTTCTACCGCAAATTATTGAGGTGCTTCATCAGAAAAATGTGCTTTCGTTAATTGTTGAAGGCGGACAGCAATTGCTTAAAACTTTTATCGATGCCGGACTGTGGGACGAAGCGCATGTTTACACCGGGCACATCTATTTTGGCAATGGGATAAAAGCACCTTCGGCACCAGGAACTTCAGGGCAACCGGAATTGATAGGGAAAGACAAACTGGTAGTTTACCGAAATACGGCTAGTTAGAATCATCTGAGACGGTAGATTGCAACTATTAAAAGAAAACGAAAATCTTGGGAATTGCGGCCTGCCGGCGGCCTTCATTTTTGTCTTACCACAAAAACGAAGCAAAAAAGGCAAGGCTGCTTTTTGTCTTCACCCTACGTTTTTATAAAACCTAAGTTCGGACGGGTGATCTCCTCGATCCCTCGGAGCTTCCCGCTCTCACTAAAGTTTTATTTCAACTTCGGGCAAAGCCCAAAAGAGGCCGTCCACAAACGTATCGTCAGCCACATCAAAGCCTGGCCTCGGCTGGTGAGCCGGAAAACAAGCGGTGACGGCGTTAAAAAATTACTGATGTTTGAGGAGGTACGACGAGTTTCAGGAATTTTAGTCGGCATCGCGTAGCTTTTCCGAGTGAGGCGGGCGCAGCCTTGGGGTTTCTGTTTACTATTTGGGCTAAGCCAAAGAGTAAAATCCGTCCGATAGGGCAAAAGCCTGTTTCTTATGCTTGTCAAGAATATTTATGGAAAGAACCATTTCATTTGGTTCTCTGCGGGAATCCCATGAAGCCTGCTACTTAAGCACCACATGTGGGCCGCCGGGAATGATCTTCTTTTTCAGCACATTTTCCACGTACATAAAATAGTAGAACAACTTGTGGTTCATTTCAAAACCATAATCTTCGGTTGGGTCGTAACCAACAACTGGTTCAAAATTCCAGTTTGGCGACGGTGATGCGCATTTCGCATTCCAGACACTTACATATTGTTTATTCCAACTCTCGTAATACGCTTGCGACCGATAGTTGACCGGTGTATTTTGCAGCTCATACCAAATATCAAACCTGGCATTAAATGTCTCCACATCATACTCAATACTGTCTTTGCCCGTTACCTCAACACTCGAAGTCTCGCTTTCTGCAACTTGCTTCGTGCCCGAACAGGCATACAAAAATACTGCTCCCCCAACGAACATCCATAGTAATATGTATTTTGTTTTTTTCATCGTTACCTTTAACTACTAATATGAATTAAATTTTATTTTTACTCAAATAATTTTTCGAAATTTACCAGTACAAATAAACAAAATATGTCTGATTGGAGTCAATTCTGGAACTGGTTTTATCTGATTTTTCTTATTACAGCAATCCCCGTTGCTCTAATGATCATTTTAGAAAAACGATCGCCATTTAAAACTGCTGCCTGGATTTTAGTCCTGATTCTTATCCCTATTTTTGGAATGATTTTTTACCTCGTTTTCGGGCAGGAGTACCGCAAACGAAAGATGTTTTCGCGGCGCGGTATAAAAAGCCTGAAAGCCATGCGGCGCCTGAGTGCCGAGCAATTAAAAAACATCGAACAAAACAAACTTATTTCGCTGGCAGGGTTGCAACATCAGGCACCTCTTATCCGACTTTTACTAAATAATTCCGACTCGTTGCTCACCACCGGAAACAAACTACATTTACTTGTGGACGGGCAGCAAACATTTGATAAAATTATCCAGGCCATTGAAAAAGCCAGACACCATATCCACATGGAATATTACATTTTTGCCGACGACAAGATTGGCAATAAACTAAAGGATATTCTTATTAAGAAACGGCAGGAAGGTGTTGAAGTTCGCATTATTGTTGACGATGTGGGCAGCTGGGGACTGACCCGGAAGTTTTTTCGCGAATTGCACGCTAACGGCATCGAAATTTATCCTTTTATGGAAGTTCGTTTTCCACGATTTACCTCGCGGGTAAACTATCGCAACCACCGAAAAATTATTGTTATTGATGGAAAAACGGGCTTTATTGGCGGCATAAACATTGCCGACCGCTACATTGAAGGAATGAAAGGACTGGGGCACTGGCGCGATACGCACCTGCATATTGGTGGCGATGCTGCTACCACACTTCAGGTAATTTTTGCTGCCGACTGGTATTTTATAACCAAACAAAATTTATACGGCTACCGATATTTCCCTCCGCTTTCCGATGCGCCGGGCGTTCCTGTGCAGGTATCGGCAAGCGGCCCCGATTACAGCTGGAAAAGTATTGAACAGGGCTTTTTTGCTGCCATTACCACAGCACGAAAAAGAATTCACATTGTTACGCCTTATCTGATGCCTCCTCCCGAGTTAAAAATGGCTCTAAAAACAGCAGCGCTTAGCCAGGTTGATGTGCGCATTATTATTCCTGAAAAATCGGATGCTTCGCTCTCAAAATGGTGCTCGTTTTCGTATGTGGAAGAATTACTGGAAGCCGGAGTTCGCATTTATTTTTACCAGAAAGGTTTTATTCACAGCAAATACCTGTTGGTAGACGATAGTATATCAAGCGTTGGAACCAGCAATTTCGACTTCCGTAGTTTCGAGACCAATTTTGAAGCCAATGCTTTTATCTACCAAAAAGAATTTACCAGCGAACTGGAAGAACACTTTTTATCCGATTTGCAACAAAGCCGCGAAGTAAAATACAGGGAGTGGCGCAAACGACCGCTCTTTGATAAGGTTCGCGAATCGTTGGCCCATATTATTAGCCCGATGTTTTAAGAAGAGGCGGGATTCTGGATACTTGATACTCGTGTCTCCCGACTCGTAACTGGATGCTGGATGCTGGATATCGCTTTCAGAACATTTCCCCTCAACTTTTACCATTTTACTTTTGCCTTCCATAAATTTCCCCTCATTTTTTCAGAACGTGCCCCATGGGGCGAAGCTTGTGCCCCTTGGGGCAAGGCTTATTAAAACGGGGGATGATTCTGCGCCCCCGGGGGATACTTATTATCCCCTACCTAAAATCCTTATGAATAATGGGGTTTGGAGTTGCACTTCCGGGTTCGCAGCAACGAAGTAACACGAAGTGACCTTTCCTAAAATAGCTTGACAGATTATTACTTTCTTTACTGATTAGGAGTAAATGATTTTTTCTCATTTACTGTTTTACAAAACTACTAAGTTTTTCTTTACTGTTCTTTCCTGCGTTTTCATTTTTTGTTTCTGCAAAGTCCGACATGATTTTGTGTATGCCCTAAAACTGGCGACAGATAAATTTTATCCTCCTGTAGTTTCTTACAGTATTATTTTTTAATCCTGGTTTGCAGGAACACTCTGCAGGCTTTCCCCTGTTTCCGCATTCGCCTTATAATGCCGCTTTTTCCAGTGTTTTTTTAGTACTCCTGTATGCAAGTGTGCATCTGTTGGAAACATGAAGTCTACGCTGCGGTGAGGCCGTTTGTTGTTGTATTTGTACACCGCAACTTTTGTGGCTTCAAGCGCTTCCCGATAATCAGAAAATGTATGGTTTAAATCGTATTCGTCCTTTAAAATCCCATTAACCCTTTCGGCTATTGCATTTTCGTACGGATCGCCGTTTTCGGTCATCGAGATATTTATTTTCGAGCCCTTCAGAAAGTTCACATAGTCGTTACAACAGTATTGTATCCCCCGGTCAGAATGATGGATGAGACCTTGTTTCACTCCCTCGCCTGCAACTGCCATACGCAAGGCGTTTAATGCCCCTTCGCTGGTTAAATCGGGCCAGAGGCACCAGCCTACTATCTTCTTCGAATAGGCATCGGTTACCAGTGAAAGGTAAACAAAGCCTTTTTCGGTGCGGATATAGGTAATGTCGCTCACCCATAAGCGCCCTGAGCTGAGTAGTTCTATCTCCCGGATCAGGTTGGAATATTTACGGTAAAAATGGTTCGAATTCGTGGTTTTAGGTCCTCTTCTTTTACGTTTTACCAATAAACCGTGTTCGCGCAAAAGGTAGTAGAATTTGTCACGTCCATATTTAATATTATGGTCCTGTAACTGCGGCGCTATCAAATGATGGAGCTTCTCGGCCCCCATGCGAGGGTGATCCCCACGCAGCTCTTTTACCAATGTTAATATAAATACTTCCTGCATTTGAAGCCCCGACTGGCGCTTTTTGCTGTCGTACCAGGCCTGACGGCTAAACCCAAACAGTCCGCACAGTACCGCTTTGCTTGTTAGCGGGTACATGTGCGTTAGTACACCTACTGCTTGGGGCCAGACTTTTTTCTGATCTCGAGTTTGTAGTCGTTCTCGGCAATGTCGATCATGGTGTTCAGCGCAACGTTTTTCATCTGCGCCAGTTCCAGCTGCTTCTCCAGCTCTTTGATGCGTTTTTCCAAGGCCTTGTTATCTGCTCTTTCTTTTGAACTCATAGACTGCAAAGATAAGTGGATTTCGTCGGAATATTTGACTTGCCAGTGCTTGTACGTCTTATCAAATCGATGTGGTAAATTAAATTTTTCACGAGCTTCAGTCACACTCATCCGTCCGGAATCAAGTTCGGCTATTAACCAACGCCGAAAACTGGTCTCGTAATTACTGTAATCTACTTTTTTCTGATTAAAACCTTCCATATTATCCGAAAGGTTAGTGCTGATTTTTTTCATTTTTGCTTAACTTTTTTAGTCAAGCTATTTTAGTATAAGACAAAGTATTAAAACGGCAATTTCCCGAAATCCAGGTTTCCTCCCGAAAGAATAATACCCACTTTCTTGCCCTGCACATCCACTTTCTTTTCAAGGATAGCTGCCAGCGGAACTGCCGACGAAGGTTCGATAATGATTTTCATACGCTCCCAAATCATACGCATAGCTTCCACAATACCTTCTTCCGAAACAGTTACGATATCATCTACTTTTTCTAAAATAATTGCAAAATTCCTCTCACCCAATGATGTCAGCAAACCATCAGCTATTGTCTGTGGATTTTCTGAAGGCACCCAATGTTTCGAGTGAAACGAACGGTAAGCATCGTCTGCTCCGGCAGGTTCGGCTGCAATTACCTTACAGTCGGGCAGCAAATGTTTGGTTGAAATAGCTGTTCCACTCAACAAGCCGCCACCACCAACGGGCGCCATAAGCACATCAAATTCGCTCTGGTCTTCAATCAATTCTTTAGCCGCTGTGCCCTGCCCGGCGATCACATGAAAATTATTGTAGGGATGAATTTCTGTTGCTCCGGATTTTTCAATCACTTGCGCCAGCGTACTTTCGCGCGCCTGCAAGGTCGGTTTACAAAAGGTAATCTTTGCACCGTATCCGGCAACGGCTTTCTTTTTTATTTCGGGTGAGTTTTCGGGCATTACAATGTGCGCAGCTATTCCGCGCATACGGGCTGCCAGCGCCAGTGCGGCCGCATGATTTCCCGAAGAGTGTGTTGCTACTCCTTTTTGTGCATCTTCCTCACTCAACGAAAACACGGCATTACACGCCCCGCGAAATTTAAAAGCTCCAACCTTTTGCAGGTTCTCACATTTAAAAAATAATTCGGCACCAACAATTTGATTGATACTCACCGATGATAAAACCGGTGTGCGGTGTGCGTATTTTTGTACAATTTCATGTGCTCTCTCAACGTCGGAATAATTCGGAATATTCATGGTTTGGTATTACTCAGTTTTTCATTCAACAAATCGTAGTCGGTGTTGTATATCGACTGCCTCGACAATTCTCGCAAACGCTTTAAACCCGAAATATAGAGGTAAACCACAAAGCCCACAAAAACAATGGTTAACCAGCCGATTTCGGTAAAAAGGATAAAATCGTAAACGCCATGCAGTAGGATGGGAAACAGCAGCGCCTTTTGTTTTAGACTTTGGCGTTGTTTTTCGTAGAACTTTGCCAGTCCAAAATAAAACCCCATTGTAATTCCGAAAATAGCATGAGCCGGAACGGCTGTTATTGCCCGCACAATTCCGGTATTTAATCCGCCATCCATTACATAAAGCACATTTTCAATGGCGGCAAATCCCAATGAGACATAAACTGCATAAACAATCCCGTCGAACTTTTCGTTAAACTCCGGGCTTTTCCAGATCAGCAGATACAAAGCCAGGTATTTAAACAACTCTTCCGAAAATGCGGCAACGGCAAATGCTTTCCACGCCGCAGCAAACAACCACGGAAACTGCAACGTAAAACGGTCTAAAAAACGTTCGAGAAATAATATAGGAATTACTGTTAAACCTCCTGCCAGCAAAGCAAACAACAACAAACGCAAAGGCTCCTTTTCATATTTATCGCGGAAATAAATATAAACTGCAATAATAACTACTGGAGCAAGCGCAAGTACCAGGAGGTTCATAAGTTGCTAGTTTACATCGTTGAAATAAAAAACCGGCACACCTTTCACTCCCGGACGGTATTTAAAAACGCCTCCGGCATGTGGCCATTTCTCCAGTTCCTCATTGCTGGTAGCTTCTCTTGCCGAAGTGATGTAGAGCGTTCCCATATCTTCGTCGCCAAACGCACACGAGGTAATATTTTTTGCCGGCACTTCAATTTTGTCGATCAGCTCACCGGTTGTTGGATTCCAGCATCCCACCGCTGAACCGCCCCAAAGTGCTACCCACAGATTATCGTTTTCATCGATTGTCATTCCATCGGGCGATCCCATTTCTGCAGGTACATTTACAGCTACCGCCGGATTTGAAATTTCGCCGGTAGCATCATCGTAATCGTAGGCCATTACTTTTTGCGTAGGCGTATCGATGTAGTACATTTTTGTTTTGTCGGCCGACCAAACAATTCCGTTTGAAATTGTAACCTTATTCACCATTTTATGAATTGTAGTATCCGGATCGAAACGGTACAAAGCAGCAACTTCCTTCTCGCCACTCAGGCTTATTGTTCCTGCCCAAAACCGTCCAGAAGGATCGCATTTCCCATCGTTAAAACGGTTGCCGGGCAAATCAGCTTCAGGGTCAACCAACAACTTTTTCGCCCCGGTTTCAATATTAAAATGATAAATTCCGTTTTGCAAAGCCACCAACGCATTACCACTTTCTGTAGGCACTACTGTTCCAATCATTTGCCCCGTAAACATTTCCTTGTTGTAACCGGTAGCCGGATTATAAATATTCAGAATTTCCTTTTTAATATCAACCCACATCAATTCACCTGTTTTATAATTCCAAAGCGAACCTTCTCCAAGTGTAGATTGTGTGTCGAGCACCAATTCTGCTTGTTTTGTTTTTGTTTCTGAACAGCTAAACAACAACAGTGCTACTAAAAGAAATAATACGGGATGTCTCATAACTATTGGTTTTCCGGTTATTGATATTCTATGTTATCCCAAAATACTAAATACTTCCTATGAGATCGCGCATAATAAGCGTCATTTTGGGCTCGGCTTTCATGGCAACTTCCTGCACTTCTTCGTGCGAAATTTCTACAATCTCGCCGGGTACTCCGCTGTCGGTAACAATCGAAATTCCAAAAACACGCATATCCATGTGTCGGGCCACAATTACCTCAGGTACGGTTGACATTCCCACAATATCACCACCCAAAATACGGAACATTTTATACTCGGCAGGCGTTTCGAAAGTCGGTCCTGACACGCCAACATAAACACCTTCTTTTACATCGATATTATTTTGCAGCGCAATTAATTTGGCTTTGTTGCGCAAACCCTGACTATATGGGTTACTCATATCGGGGAAACGCGGTCCGAGTTCCTCCTCATTTTTTCCACGTAAAGGATGCTCGGGGAAAAAATTAATATGATCGGTAAGCAACACAATTTCGCCTACACGCCAATCGGGATTTAAACCACCACTGGCATTCGATACAAAAAGATTTTTTACCCCTACAAACTTCATCACACGCACCGGGAAAGTCACTTCTTTCATATTGTAACCTTCGTAATAATGAAAGCGGCCCTGCATGGCCAGCACATCTTTATCGCCCAGTTTCCCGTAGATCAGCCGTCCGGCATGCCCATCAACAGTTGACACCGGAAAGTTTGGAATATCGGTGTACGGGATTGAATCGATAATTTCAATTTCGTTAACCAATCCACCAAGACCGGTTCCCAAAATAATTCCTACCTCAGGACTTGCCTGAATTCTTTCTTTTATAAAGTTCGCGGTTGCTTTTATTTTCTCCAACATAATTTAATATCTTCTTATTAAACGATTTTTTTTCTTCTTCAAGGAAATCAATTTTTACCGGCAGATAATACATAGCCTTTTTTAGCTCATCGCTCATCTCGCCGATGTCTTTAAAACGCATGGCATCCTTTTCGGTTGTCACAATTAACTTTCTTTCTGATTTTATTTCACTGAACTTCTTCTCGATCTCACGGATATCAGCCATACTGTACGAGTGATGATCGGGAAAAGTTAATGTTTCCATATTTGTCCCCATCTTACGAATAAAGGAATGCATTTGTTTTGGCCAGGCAATTCCGGTAACTACCAACATGTGAAAGGCTACGTCTTTATAACTTGCTTCATCAATTTCAGGAGCATCGAACACCGGCTGTAGCGTACCATAAACCAGGCGAGTAAAGTACAAACTCTGGTAGGGCAACAAATTCACATCACTTTGCAAAATACGGCGCATAATTGGCGTTACTTCCTCGGGACATTTGGTGAAAAGAATAATATTTGCCCGGCGCATTTGAGAAACACCTTCGCGCAAACGACCAGCCGGCAGCAACGAATCGTTTTTGATCTGACGATTGTAATCGATAAGCAAAATATTTATCCCCGGCGAAATCCGTCGGTGCTGAAAAGCATCATCGAGCAAAACAACATCAGGCATTTTTTCGTTGTTGGGCTTCAGCAATTCTTCCACACCCGAAACCCGGTTTTCGCACACCGAAACGGTAGCTTCCGGAAACTTATTTTTTATCTGCAGCGGCTCGTCGCCAACTTCCTGTGCCGTTGAATTAGTTTCAACCAAACGAAAACCCTTTGTTTTACGCTTGTAGCCCCGGCTTAAGGTTGCCACCTCGTATTTTTCTTTTAATAAACTTACCAGATACTCAACATGCGGAGTTTTTCCGGTACCCCCAACAGTAATATTACCGATGGAAATTACGGGCACATCAAACTCCCTTGAGTTCAACACCTTAAGATCGTAGGCCCGGTTACGCAAAAAAACAACTATTCCGTATAACCAGGACAGCGGATATAATAAAATTTTTACCATAAATGTTCTTCAAAATAGGTGGCTAAGATAGCAAAAAAGGATGCACCATTAATAATGACACATCCTTCAATTTTATCGATATAAGAACTTAATTCAAATAAATATCGTAAGGCATACGAGCGTATATCCCGCTCATTTCTGTTGCCTTCTTCAGATGCTCGTAATAGCGGTATTTTTCACCCAATTCGCTTTTTAATATACGTGCTTTTACATTTCCGCCCAGTTTAAACATTTCTTCAAACGGACTGGTTAATGCCGGTAACGAAACGGTACGATAATCTTCCAATCCTTCCATTTCGGCAGCCAGTTTTATGGCATCTTCCAAACCACCAAACTCATCAATTAAACCTATTTCCTTGGCGTTTTCGCCACTCCAAACACGGCCCTGACCAATGTTATCTACCGCTTCTTTAGTCATGCCTCTGCCATCGGCAACATGCGAAAGGAAAGTATCATAACCAATAGAAATATAATTTGTCATGCGCTGTTTCTCATACGGAGTCATTGGCCGCATTAACGAAACAAAGTTCGAATGTTCGTTAGTACCCACAGCATCGGTTGTAATTCCAAGCTTATCGTTCATCAATTCACCAAAGTTTGGAATCTGACCGAAAATACCGATTGATCCGGTGATGGTATTTGGGCTGGCAACAATTTTATCGGCCGGGCACGAAATATAATAACCACCCGATGCGGCTACATCGCCAAACGATACCACCAGTGTTTTTTCTTCAGCAGCCAACTTAACCTCTCGCCAAATGGTTTCCGAATCAAACACAGCACCTCCGGGAGAATTAACACGTAACACGATGGCTTTGTACGAGCTATCCTGACGAGCTTTACGAATTTCTTGACCCAACTTATCGCCGTTAATACCTTCGTCGGTACTTACGGCAGCTCCAATTTCGCCACTGGCATAAATAACAGCGACTTTGTTTCGGCTGTATTTTTTGCTGTGTCCTTTCACCGGAATTTTAACATAGTCTTTTACATTTACCACCGGAATTGGTTCTGTTCCTTCAACTCCGGTTATTTCGCGCATATCGTCAAGCACTTCATCACGGTATTTTGCGGCATCGATCAAACCGTTTTCCACCATTTCTTTGGCTTTTTTGTAGGTTTGTGCTTCATTGGCCAGCGCATTCAGTTTTTCTACCGAAATTCCACGAGTCTCCGAAATTCCTTTCAGCATATGATTCCACAAACTATTCATGTAGACCAATCGCTGCTCGCGGTTTGCATCGCTCATTTTATCCAGCATATAAGGCTCAACTGCTGATTTAAATTTGTTGTTTGGGCCACGAATGATCTGCATTTCAACCCCCAGCTTCTCAAGGGCATTTTTGTAGAACATCAATTCGCTACTCAAGCCACGAAAATCGAGCGTAACTTCAGGATGTAAAACAATCTGGTCGGCAACTGTTGCCACGTAATACCCCTTTTGGTCCAACATCATTTGGTCGGCAACGGCGTAAATCGGTTTATCGCAACTGTCTTTAAAAGCGATCAAATCATTTCTGATCTCTTCTACCGAAGCAAAACCACCATTTGTTGCCGACAGTTTCAGGTAAACCCCTTTTATTCGATCATCGTTTGCGGCTTTCTTTAACGACTCGCTAATATTATCCAGCCCAATTGTTTTTATTGAGCGAAAAATCCCGGGAAGCTCAAGATCTTGAAAAGGATCATTAGGAGCACGGTCGACAATACTTTGGCTTAAGTCGATTACCAGCATTGATTGATCGGCTACAGTAACCTCTTTATCTGCAGAGGCAACAATTGCCCCAAAAACGATAAACATCAGAAAAATACCAATTAAAGATATGGCCAGAAAACCAACAATAGTGGCTAATACGTATTTGAAGAATTCTTTCATATTTTTGTGATTTAATTTATATTCCAGTTTAGTGAATGAGTATTATTTTAATCAAGGAATTACAAATATAATATACAATGAACAAGGTGTTTCTTGGAATTGGCGGAAATATTGGCGATAAACATAAAAATTTTAAACGCATCCTCGAACTAGTTGACATAAAACTAGGAAAAATAATCAAAAAATCATCGGTTTATGAAACGCCCCCGTGGGGTTTTCATAGCGAAGATCCGTTTTGGAACCAGGTATTGGTTATTGAAACCAAGCTTGAAGCCGAAGAACTATTGTGGCACATTCAGGAAATGGAAGCCGATTTTGGGAGAAAACGAGGGAAAGAACGCTACTCTTCCCGCGAAATGGACATTGACATTCTTTACTTTAACGACGAGTTTATGGAATCGAAAGACCTGATTGTTCCACATCCGCGCATTCACGAACGACGTTTTGTACTGGTGCCGCTGGCTGAAATTGCCCCGGAGATGAAACACCCGCTTCGGCGTTTAACCAGCATTGAAATGCTGGAAAACTGCCTCGACAAATCGGTTATAAAAAAGGTTGAAATGGAGTAAAACCTGAATGATGAATTTCGATTAACGAATTCTGATTTCAGATTGAACAGCACGAATTTACCATTTAATTTACATTACAAGTTCTAACCCATAATAATAGCATTGGCCATACAGAATTCTGCACTTTCATCATTAGGAGCAAAATAGAAGAACCAGGTTTATTCCTGAATTCCTTTTGTCCAGTCCGAATTATACAGGTAATCGTTATACGGAAAACGTTGCGAGTGAATCCCCTTCACTTTTTCGTAAAGCTCAGCTTTAAACTCTTCGATGTTGGTTTTGTCTTTTGCAGAAATAAACAAGGCGGGCGTATTACTTTTTGCCATCCACGAGCTTTTCCACTCTTCCAGTGTGAAATTATCTTTTGTACGTGGCGAAAGATCATCCTCATCTTTTTCCTCGTAGGTAAAGGCATCAATTTTATTAAAGATGTAGAAAGTTGGTTTGTCGCCGGCTTCAATTTCGTCAAGAGTGGTGTCAACCGTTTCAATCTGCTCTTCAAAACCCGGATGCGAAATATCAACCACGTGCAGCAGAATATCTGCCTCGCGCACCTCGTCAAGTGTTGATTTAAACGACTCTACCAAACCGTGTGGCAGTTTGCGAATAAACCCAACGGTATCGGCCAACAAGAAAGGCAAGTTTTCTATCACCACTTTACGCACGGTAGTATCGAGTGTAGCAAAAAGTTTATTCTCGGCAAATACTTCCGACTTAGCCATCATGTTCATAATGGTTGATTTACCAACGTTGGTATAACCCACCAAAGCCACGCGCACCATTTTACCACGGTTTTTGCGCTGCGTAGCTTTTTGTTTGTCGATTTTTACCAACTGTGTTTTTAAGCGGCTGATTTTATCAAGAATGATACGGCGGTCAGTTTCTATCTGAGTCTCTCCCGGACCACGCATACCAATACCTCCACGCTGGCGCTCGAGGTGAGTCCACATTCGGGTTAATCGCGGTAGCAAATACTGGTACTGCGCCAACTCAACCTGCGTTTTGGCATGAGCTGTTTTTGCCCGTTTTGCAAAAATATCAAGAATAAGATTGGTGCGATCCAGAATTTTACATTCCAGTTCGCGTTCAATATTTCGTAATTGCGTTGGTGTAAGCTCATCATCGAAAATTACCGTATCAGCCTCAACAACTTTTATGTATTGATTAATCTCGTCGAGTTTCCCAGGGCCAACAAATGTGGCTTTATTCGGAATATCCAGTTTCTGGGTGAATTTTTTTAATACTTGCGCACCCGCAGTATCGGCCAAAAACTCCAATTCGTCGAGGTACTCTTTTGCCTGACGTTCATCCTGATCCTGATTGATCAGTCCCACAATAACCGCTTTTTCTGTAATAGGTGCTGTTTCTATCATTTACTTTATTTTAGTCAAAAAAAAAACTCCTGCTTCTAAAGAAACAGGAGTGCAAAAATATTGTTTTTTATTTGTTACTGCAACACGAAATTAATTGGTACCGTGTACGATACATTAACTGGTTTTCCTCGCTGTTTACCTGGCTTCCATGCAGGAAGCGCATTTACCACACGAAGTGCTTCTTTATCCAACGACGGGTCTACTCCCCTTGCAATTTTAGCATCGGTAACTTTTCCTGTTTTACTTACAACGAAAGTTACATATACTTTACCTTGAATACCGTTTTCCTGTGCAATTACAGGATACTTGATAGCAGTGGCAATATATTTACGCAATGCAAGGTCACCACCAGGGAATTCCGGCATATCTTCTACAATAAAGAATACCTGAGCTTCTTCTTCTTCTTCTTCAGCTGCTGTTTCGATTACAGGAGCAACGTCGATTTCTGTTAGATCATCGGCCTCTGTATCTTCAATTTCCAACTCATCTTCAATCTCCACATCATCGTCAACAATGTTCAACACCTCGATAACCTTTGGTGGTGGAGGTGGTGGAGGTGGTTTAACCTCTTGCTCACGAGTAATAGGGATGATCTCTTCTTCAACTTCCGCAGTTTGGATCTGACCAAGGTCAGCTGCTTTTGATGGTTTCGTAGTCCACTCAAAAGCCAGCAGCGAAAGCCCCAACGCGACAACTAACCCAATCAGCCAAAACATATTCTTTTTGGCTTCCAGATCAGCTTTTGGTGTTTTTTTAAGTTCCATACTTAACTATTTTATTTGTTTTATTTGATTTTTTTGCCCTTCAAAATCGGGGCTTAAAGATAAAAAATAATCTTCACATGCAAGTGAATTTTAAATTCATTTCAATTTTCTATTGCAATATAAAATTAATGGGCACAGTATAGCGCACTTTTACCGCTTTATTACCCTGTTTGCCGGGTTTCCACCGAGGCATCGATTTCACTACGCGAATTGCTTCACGGTCAAGCGAAGCATCAACTCCGCGCGCCAGTGCTACATTATAAATGTCTCCATTTTCATCAACTACAAAGGTTACAAATACCTTGCCTTTAATTCCATTTTCCTGAGCGATTGACGGGTACTTAACATTTTTAGATAAAAAGCTTAATAAAGCGGCATTTCCTCCCGGAAATTCGGGCATTGTTTCAGCGAAGTCTAAAATCGCACTTAAATTCTCTTCTCCAGGATCTTCCCCAAAATCCATAATGCTTCCGAAGTCAACAATTACAGGATCCTCCGGTTCTTCACCCAGCCAAATAAATTCATCTTTAATAGCAACCTCATCTTTAAGGATATCAAAATTCGGTACTTTTACAATGATTTCTTCAGGTTTGGCCTTTTCGGCTGGTGTACTTGGAATAACCAGATCTTCGGGCGGCATATAATCTCTGCTTCCCTGAACAATCATCGTTTTACTTGCTGGTTGTTTCCATTCGAATGCAAACAATGTAAAACCAAGTGCAACTACCAAACCAACCAGAAACAACGTAGTTTTTTTACTTTCGAGATCAGCTTTCTTTGTTTTTTTAGATTTCATGGGTTTTAATTTTATTGGATTATTAAATAAATCAAAGAACGCCGGCTTCTTGTTTTCTGCAGTTATATTAACTGTATCAAAAACTTTACCAAAAAAAATATTTGATTGATTCTGAAAAATATTTTTATATTTGCAGCCACGTTTTGGGGGATTAGCTCAGTTGGCTAGAGCGCTTGACTGGCAGTCAAGAGGTCACCGGTTCGACTCCGGTATTCTCCACCAACATTATCAAAGAGTTACGAATCAATCGTAGCTCTTTTTTTTTAGGTAAAACAATTACGATATATCGTTTAAAACATTCTATTCTTTGGCAGCTTAGTGTAGCGAAATTCGTATTTGTAAAAAACAAATTGGCTTAAATAAGACAGCACCTAAACAGCAGTTTTACAGAGATTCGTGTCTCACTGATAACCATTAATTTAAGATAGCATCCAGTTATTAACCCGTTACACATTTAATGTGTACTTTTGCACTCTATTTTAGGAAAATATATGAGACAGTTAAAAATTACCAAGTCAATCACTAACCGTGAAAGTGCCTCTTTAGACAAGTATTTACAGGAAATTGGTAAGGAAGAACTGATTACTGTTGAGGAAGAAGTTGAATTAGCTCAGCGAATCAAAAAAGGCGACCAGGCTGCTTTAGAGAAATTAACAAAGGCAAACCTGCGTTTTGTTGTATCAGTGGCAAAGCAATACCAAAATCAAGGTCTGAGTTTGCCCGATTTAATAAACGAGGGAAACCTTGGTTTGATTAAAGCAGGTCAGAAGTTTGATGAAACACGTGGGTTTAAATTTATTTCCTATGCAGTGTGGTGGATTCGCCAATCAATTATGCAAGCAGTTGCAGAACAATCACGTATTATTCGTTTGCCATTGAATCAGGTAGGTTCCTTGAATAAAATGAAAAGGGCATTTGCAGAATTTGAGCAAGAAAATGAACGCAAGCCAACGACAGAAGAATTAGCGAAAAAATTGGAGTTGCCTGTTGACAAAGTTGCCGAATCTCTTAGAGCATCGGGAAGACACGTCTCAGTTGACGCACCATTCGTGGATGGCGAAGACAACAGTCTTTTGGATGTTTTGATAAATAGCGATTCACCAAATGCTGACCGTGCCCTTATGGTGGAATCACTTGGGGAAGAGATAAGCCGTGCATTAGCTACTTTGACAGAGCGTGAAGCTAACATTATTACACAGTTTTTCGGTATCGGCTGTCAGGAAATGACGCTGGAAGAAATAGGAGAACGATTTGGGTTGACCCGTGAAAGGGTACGACAGATAAAAGAAAAAGCTATCAGACGGTTGCGACATACATCACGAAGTAAATTACTGAAACCGTATTTGGGGTAAATATATGTTTACCTTTTCCCTAACATATTTCTTTTAAGATGATTAAAATCCGACAACTACCCTGCAATATTTTTCCATGCTAAACAGAAAGCATAACATCGGTAAGCGAATCCTCCGGGTCCAGATTGAGCTTTTTTCTTAATTTATAACGGTGGTTTTCAACGCCACGAATTGAAATCCCCAGCAAAGGAGCAATTTCCTTCGACGATAAATTCATCCGTAAATAAGCACAAAGTTGAAGGTCGCTCGAAGTAAGATCGGGGTATTTGTTTTTCATTTTCTGAAAGAACTGTTCGTGTGCCCGCTCAAAATTATTTTCAAATATCTGGCGGTCGTCGCGACTCGAAATATTCTCGTCTATTTTATTATTGAGATAATTGTAATATTTATCCGGATAACGCGATCCCAACTCGTTCTTCTGTTTTCTCACAATATTCTTTAAATCAAGCAAAAACTCATTCTTCCGAATAATCGCCATTGTTGAACTTGCCAACTCCTTGCTCTTAAATCGTACTTCGTCTCGCAGTTTATCATTCCTCAGCCGTATAATTTCGCGTTCACGTTTTTCAAGTCGCAGCTGCTCTTTTTTTCGTGTTTGTTTCACTCCCCACCTTCGGAACAACAAAAGTGCACCAATTAAAATGAACATGTAAATGAATATGGCAAATTTTGAGGCCAATAGTGGTGGAAGAATTTCAAAATCAAAAGTATAACTCTGGCTTTCCTTACCCCAAATATCAACAGCTTTTACCTGTAACTGGTATTCTCCTCTCGGCAATCTTTCAAACTGAAATTCGGGGTCGATTACGCTTTCCGACCAATCTTGATGCAAGCCTTGCAAAAAATACTTGTACGATACAGGAAATTCATTGAGCATTGGAAAAGAAAACCTGAATTTTATGTTATTGAGTGTGTTTTTTATCTCAGGGTCATTGGTGTTAAGTGGCAAAAATACCGATTTCTCGCCATTACTTTGCAGCTCAATGGTTCTCACCTCTGGCGCGTACCGCCCAACCATACTTGTGGCTGAATCGCTTACCGAAGCATCAAGAAAAGCCAGACCATTTTGCAGGCACAAAATGCCCGTGTATTGATTTACAGGAAGTATATTTTCGAAACCTTCAACCAACAACGGATCTCTAAACAGCGAAGTTGGAAACTCTTTTATCAGTTTTACATCGCTTTGTATAATGGAGAACAAACCAACTGATGCTGGTTCGATAAACCAGTAATAATTATTGGGCGCTTTTATTATTCGATTGGCAGCTGCATATTTTCCCAAATTTGCATTTAAAGTATCATAAGGAATAATAGAATTGGTAAGATCATCGTAAGTAAATAACTTTTCACCGGTAGAAAATACAATACGTTTTTCAATTTTAAAAACATGTATAGAATGGTCTTTTCCAAATGTATCCTCCCCGAAATACTCAGGTTCGCCCACTGCTTTTGTACGTTCCTCATCCACCTGAATTTTAAATATTCCGCGATGCATATGGCTGCCCCAGATATTTCCTAAATGATCAAATTCAATATAACGAATCAGGTTACTAAAATTCTCGATGTAATTCCGGAACTCTATTCCCTCAGTAGTTTTAATGTATACAATTATGCGGTTGTACGTAGATTGTAAAAGCAAATCGGGATGAAAAGGATCCTGTACGAAATTGAACGCTCCTCCTTCTGATGAAATTACTCTTTTCTTCCGATTCTTTAGAGCAAAACTGCCCTGATTGTGTCCAATTAATAGCTCGTCGTCAACTACTTTCAAATCCCATATCTGATCCTGTGTCCCCTGAACAAGTTTTATTTCAGTGTTAGCCAAATCAAGCGATCCTTCAAACAAACCCTGATTAGTGCCAAGGTATAATTTGTTCTCGAAAATGGCAGTGGAGTAAATAGCCCCCGCGCCCGGCAACTTCTTAACCACAAAACTTTTCTTGTGGTTGTTGCTTACAAAACCAATCCCGATATCAAGCGCCAACCAGAAATTCTGTCTCTCATCGCTCGCAATACCTAACACTGTATTGTTCGGAAGACCATTCCTTGTATTTACTCTTGTTAACAGCTTTCCATCCCGATCAAAAATGACAATACCATCGACAAGCGAACCAATTATTATTTGGCCGTTATGTGTACGATACCCTCTGTTTAGTTCGTTATCAACAAAATAAGAAGTCCATTCTTCATTCCACTGTTTCAGTGCATTGCCATCCCAAAGAAAACCCCCCCTGTCGGCTGTACCAATAAGCAGGTTCTCGTTGTCGGCAGAAATAATAAATTTAACTGTTGTTCCGATTAACGCATCATCGAATATAATTCGTTCTACATTATCGTTTTCAACTTGCCATATTCCATTATCCCTGACAGAAACCAAAACACGATCGTTTACCTTATTCATTACCGAAATCCCCCCATCAAGATGCAGAGAGAAAACACTATCGTTATGGTAGGTAAGTATATTGCCAAACGATTGAAAATAGACATAATCTTCTTTAACCGCAATGTTCCAGAATTCCAGATTCGGGTTCTGCTCAAAAAACTCTTCCGCTTTCGGATTCAGCGAAGTGTATTCGAGTTTGCCGGTTGAAGTTGCTTTCCAAAAACCCAGCTCCATATATCCGCCGGTATAAACAACCGAGTCGCCTACTGCTTTTACCGAGCGCACAATGGTATTGTTGGGCAGCCGGTTCATTGTCCAGTTGGTTCCATCGAAAGACAGAAGCCCCGAATGATTGGCAAAATAAACAATACCGTTATTGGCAATGCTAACGCTCCAGTTTTGCCGGGCTCCTTTATAAATGGTTTGGTCGAATTTTACCACTCCCGGTTCCTCTTCGAAAGCCAGAGAAGTATTAGCCCAAATAACCAAAAAGATGATGCCAATGATTGATTTTGTTTCGTTTTTAAACATCAATTATTTCTGATTTAACAAATGATAAATGAATACAATTCCTCTATTTTCTACTCCAAACCCCATATTTTACGAAATAAATAAAATTAAATGTACAAAAAAATAAAAACAAAACACGAACGAACAATCGTTTTAAACCCTGTATTTCACCACTTTACAATTACTGTCTTTTATACAGGATGAGGTAATCATGAGGTTGCAAAAGCGATTCACTTTCGCCGAAAGTATCAATAGTGTATTTATTTGATTGTTTTCTGCCTTGTCGTCGCCGTAACTTTGACATCAAACTAATTCAAATTTTAAAGTTATGCGAAAAACATTCTTTATTGTATTTCTCCTTTTTTCGTTTTCAACCCTATTTGCGCAAGATAGAATTTCTATCTCCGGATCAGTGGTTGATGCAAATGGAATAACTCTACCGGGAGTATCCGTTTTGGAAAAAGGTACAACTAACGGAGTTGTTACAAACATCGACGGCAATTACACATTGTCGGTAAAACAGGGAGCCACTGTAGTTTTTAGTTACATTGGTTTTCTCTCACAGGAAATAAAACCACAACAATCAGGTACCATCAACATTCAATTACAAGAAGATGTAGTCGGCCTTGAGGAAGTGGTTGTGGTTGGTTACGGATCGATGAAGAAGGCCGATCTTACTTCTTCCATTTCCACTCTCAAATCAGATGAACTGGTAAAAACGCCAGCCGGACAAGCTATGCAATCGTTGCAAGGAAAAGTTGCTGGGGTACAAATTGTAAACTCCGGATCTCCCGGTAGTTCACCAACAGTTCGTATCCGGGGTATCGGATCATTTCCGGGGAGCAGTAATTCATCCCCATTGTATGTTGTTGACGGAATGTATTTCGACAATATCGACTTTCTTAACCCATCGGATATTGAAACCTTATCAGTGTTAAAAGATGCATCAGCATCGGCAATTTATGGTGTTAGGGCAGCAAACGGTGTGGTACTCATTACCACTAAAAAGGGTTCGTTAAATACACAAACCAGTATCACCTACGAAGGATACTACGGTATTCAGGTTCCGCAAAACGTAATGCAAATGGCCAACGCCGAACAGTTTGTTAATTACATCTACCAAATTGACCAGCAAACAGAATTTGAAAATCCCAACGAACATATTGTCGACTATGGTTACATTCAAAATGCTTTCCAGCGTTATGGGCGCAGCCGTGTAAACCCGAACGTACCCAACGTTAATACCGATTGGTATGCCGAAATCATGAAATCGCATGCCCGCCAGCAAAACCACTCAGTTTCAGTTTTGGGAGGTAACGATAAAACTTCTTACTCAATAGGCGTAAATTACTACGACCAGGAAGGTTTATTGGAAGCTGAAGATTCGTACAAAAGAATGAATATTCGAACCTCAATCGATCACCAGGCAAACAACTGGCTAAAAACTGGAGTTAACTTTAATGTTAGTAACGGAACTCGCTGTGTTGCCAACAATGCTGCCTGGTTTAGTGCTTACCATGCCGTGCCGATTTTACCCGTTTACGACCAACAAAATTACGACGATTTAGTAGCACAAGGAATTGATTACCCCAGTAATTTTTCAAGTGCACAATTATTGGATTACCGTGGTTCGCAAAACCCGTTCCTAAGTTTGGCTTATAACGATTCGCGTCAGGATATCAGAAAAATACTTGCCGGTATTTATGCAGAAGTGGACTTACTACCGAATATTCTGACATTCAAAAGTGCTTACAATTCGTCAATGATGTTTTTAAAATCAAGAAGTGTTGGAATTCCATACTATATTGACAACTCAACAAACCGTCAGTTGTCAACTATATCTTCATCAAGAACAACTGATGTAAATCATTTCTTCGATAACACATTAACATACACCGACAGTTTTGGCGACCACAACATTACCGCAATGGCCGGCATGTCGTACCGCGACGAGTGGTATGATTACCTGGGCGGTTCGGCAGAAGATATTCCGTTGAACGAAAATGCATGGTACATAAACCAGTCGCAGTCGGAAGCATCAAAACAAGTGGGCGATAACGGAGAGCGCTTGTATGGAGTTTCCTATTTCGGACGTGTTTCGTACAACTACGATAACAAATACATTGCTTACTTCACCATCCGCCAGGAAGGAACACAAAAGTACCAGGAGAAATGGGGTACTTTCCCTGCCTTTGGTTTAGGATGGGTAGTTACCGAAGAGAGTTTTATGGAAAATGTTGGCTTTCTTAACTACCTGAAATTAAGAGGAGGTTGGGGAAAACTAGGAAATGATAAAATTGCCCGTCAGGATGGAGCAAACACTACTAATCCGGTATACCTAGCTATCGACGATATGCAGGTTGACGGAACAACCACAACCAGTACATTTGGCTATTTGGGTTGGGAAACCGTCACCGGAACAAACGTTGGCTTAAACGCCGAATTATTTGACAACCGTTTAACCATTGATGCCGACTACTTTGTCCGCGACACCGAAGATGCAGCTATTCCGGTAAGTTTAAAATTACAATCGGGAAGCGTTTTGCGTAACGTTGGAACAATCCGAAACTCAGGATTGGAACTGGCAGTTACCTGGAGAAACGAAATTAACAAAGACTTTAGCTACACTTTTGGCGGTAACATCTCAACACTGAAAAACGAAGTACGCGACCTTTACGGGCAAACGTATATTAACGGAGGTTCGGCTGAATTCAGACAACGCTCTCAGGTGGGTGAGCCGCTGCTTTCGTTCTATGGTTACGAAGTTGCCGGAGTTTACCAAAACGATGCTGAAATTAGTGCCGATCCTGTTGCTGTTGCCAACTCGTTGGTTCCCGGCGATTTCAAATTTGTCGATCAGAACAACGACGACGTAATCAACGACGACGACAAAGTTTTCCTTGGCTCGTACATTCCAACATTCAATTACGGTGGATTTATCGGAGTGAATTATAAGGATTTTGAATTCTCGATGAATATTATGGGACAAACCGGAAATAAAATTCTGAACCGTAAACGTGGCGAAATTATCTGGACAAACGATACCAATATCGATGCCGATTTGTCCAAGGGATTATGGACAGGCGAAGGAACATCAAACAAATATCCATCGGCTTCGGCACTGCGCCGCGGATGGAACCAGAACTTTAGCGATTACCTGGTTGAAGACGGAAACTTCTTCCGCATCCAGAATATTCAGCTGGCCTACAATATTGATGGCAAAAAACTGTTTGGCGCGGGAATGCCCGATGCCCGGGTCTTTGTAACTGCAGAAAAGCCGCTTACCGTATTTAAATACAACGGATTTAATCCGGAGGTTGACAACGGTATCGACCGTCAGTTTTATCCGGTTCCGGCCGTTTATACAATTGGGGTAAATCTAAAATTCTAAACACTTTAAGACATGAAGAAGAAACTTTTAATAAAATATTTTGCACCCGCACTAGTAAGCGGGATGCTATTGGTGTCGGGAACTGGATGCACCGACAAACTGGATCAACCTTTTGAGAACGAATCGTTTACCAGCGACGTGGATTACACCATTGACGAGAATATGATTTTGCCATTAATGGGAGCCTATCAGGGTTTATACACCCGCTCGTGGGAAGAGCCGTTAACGCTGGGAATTCGTGGCGACGATGTAAATGCTGCAGGCGACCAGGTTCCGATGCAGGAACAGGATAATTACATATACCAGGCCAGCCACTGGAATCCAAACTCAGTGTGGCAGCTGCACTACAACGACATTGTAAATACATTTACTGCAATCGAAGAGATTAACAAGTACCGTGAAGCATCTGGAAACGATGCAATGGCCGATCAATACATTGCCGAATGTCGTGTAATGCGTGCTTACCTCTACCTAAACCTTGCACGAACTTTTGGTGGTTGTATCATTATCGACGAGTTGGATAATATCCAAAATACACCGGTAAGCAACAAAGCAAGGGTAATGCAGTATATTGTTGACGAAATGACTGACGCAATTCCAAACCTTGCTGATGTTCACCCGAACAAACGTACTGATATTCCGGGAGGAATGACGACTTACACGGCCTATGCAATTCAAGCTTTGGCTTACCAGGAAATGGAAGATTACCAGGGAGTGGTAAATGCAACTTCGCAAATCATCAATTCCGGCGAATTTCAGTTGTCCGATGATTATTACCACCTGTTTAAAGTGGCCGGGAAGTTAGACGATGAGAACATTATGGAATTTCAATATTCCGATTTCAACCAGGGCGAAGGCGATAGTTTTAATTTCTTGTGGGATCCGTTTGGAATTGGCGGCTGGACACCCGTTGTTACCGGTGCTGGCGGTGGTTGGGGATTTTATGAACCTACGCTGAAATACATCGAATTTATGCTCGATAGAGGCGAGGTAGTTCGTTTGGAAACCAGCGTAATTTTCACTCCCGACGGAATTACTAAACTACAAAATGACTATAGTACAATTCCAGAATGGATAACCAATACCAACCGCGAAGGCGATATTTTCAACAACAACGCCCGTATGAATTTTTTGAGTGGAAAACACAGCCAGCCTTCCACTGAATTAATTCCCGGAAGAACATCTTACGGCAGTAACAAAAACTTTATTGTAATCCGCTACTCCGAAATATTGCTGACCTACGCCGAAGCGCTTACCCGCGGGGCATCAAGCAGTATTTCAATGACTGCCGACCAGGCAGTAAATATGGTTCGTGCGCGTGCCGGACTGACCAACTTATCGGGTGTTACCACGCAAGATGTTCTGGATGAAAAATTTGCCGAACTGGCAATGGAATGGGGTACCCGCTACTATGATATGGTGCGTACAAAAAATACAAGTGCCCTTTCGTATGGTGGCAGAACTTTTACGATGGACAAAGCCTATTTGCCCTTCCCGGCCGATCAGGTTGCTGAATTACCACAACTGGAAGAAGGAATCCAATAAAACGAAACAACATGAAGACTTATAATAAATTATTTATACTTGCATTGATTCTGTTTACTTTCAATGCATGCGATCAAAACTACATCGATGGAATATCGGCTGTAGATCCGGGAGCGGATGAAACAGCTCCACAGGTTACGATTAACTTTCCGCCCGAAGGTTATGAAATTCAAACAAACGCAGCTGTAGCTTCAGTAGATATCGATTTTGAAGTTAAAGACGATATTGAAATCGAATCAATTTCAGTAAACATCGACGGTACTGAAATTGCCAGCTACTCAGAGTTTCTGGATTATCGTGTGGCCATGAGAACATATACATTCGACAATGTAACAACCGGTTCGCACGTGTTAAGTGTTACCGCCACCGATCTGGATGGAAAAACGACAACGGCAACTGTAAATTTTGCCAAATCGCCACCATATGTGCCGCAATACGAAGGTGAGGTTTTCTATATGCCATTCAATAACGAATACCGAGAAATGAACAGCCTTCAGTTGGCAACAAAAGTTGGTAATCCTGGTTATGCCGATGGCATCCAGGGAGGAACAGCTTACAGCGGAGCAACTGATTCGTACCTAACATTCCCAACAACAATTCTACAGGGAGCAACTGAAGTTAGTGCAAGTTTCTGGTTGAAAGTTGATGCCAGCATGGACCGGGCAGGGGTATTGGTTGTTGCACCTCCGGCTGATAATAATAATGATCGTTCAAAAGGTTTCCGTTTCTTCCGCGAAAATGCAAGCGGCATGCAACGTTTTAAATTGAATGTGGGCAATGGCGAAGCAGACTCATGGTTTGATGGAGGTACTGCTGCCGATGTAGAGCCAAATACAGGCGAGTGGACTCACTTTGCATTTAGTATTTCAGAAACCCACGCGGCAGTATATATCAATGGAGAATTGGTTAAAGATGGAGAATTTAGTGGTATCGACTGGACAGATTGTAATGTGATTTCAATTATGTCGGGTGCTCCAAACTGGACAGACTGGAACCACCTTTCTGACGGTAGTTTAATGGATGAGTTGCGCATTTTTAATACGGCACTTACGCAGGAAGAAATTCACACCATTATGCTGAAAGAACAAGCTTCTTTCTACATGGATTTCAATGGTGATTTTAAAGAAGCCATTAGCAGTGTAGATGCTACTGTTATTGGCAATCCTTCGTTGGATTATGGTAGTGGTGTTGATGGTGATGCCTACGAGGGAGCAGCTGATTCATACCTTTCTTTCTCAACCGCTGATGTTGATATTCAGGGAGAAGAATTTAGTGCCAGTTTCTGGTTAAACATTAACGCCACACCGGACCGCGCAGGTATTTTGGTGATGGGACCGGAAGATACCGCTAATCCTGATGCGCAAAATGACAGAACAAGTGGTTTCCGTTTCTTCCGCGAAAATGCCGGCGGAATGCAACGCTTTAAACTGAATGCCGGTAACGGAACTGCAGATTCGTGGTTTGATGGTGGTACTGCCGCCGATGTAGATCCAACAACAGGCAACTGGGTACACATGGCTTTTGCCATTTCGGCTACCGAAGCACGCGTTTATATTGATGGTGTTGAAGTAAAGCAAGGTGATTTCACAGGAATTGACTGGACAGGCTGCGACCTGCTTTCAATTATGTCGGGTGCACCACGTTTTAACGGCTGGAACCACAAGTCGGACGAAAGTTTAATGGACGAGTTGTATCTGTTCCATAAAGCACTTTCGGCTGAAGAAGTTACTTTAATGATGCAAGACGGTTTGTAGAGTACAATAAGGTAGTTTAAAGAATTGGCCCGCCGAAATTCTTCGGTGGGTCAATTCAAACTTTTTCTTTTATTCTAAAACTCTTATCTGCTGATTCTGATGCGTATATTCCATAAATTATTATTGCTTTTTTTTGTAACAGGAGTGATTGTTTCCTGCAGTAAGGATGATCCTGCGGAAGAAAAACCGACGGAAGACTTGGCAATCACTTACGCTTATATTGGCGAAACAGCACTTACCGCAAATGGCACCAATTCAAATGTGGCTATCGACGAAATGATAGAAATTCGCTTCAATACTGCGGCAAATACAGTATCAGCCGAGGCAAGCATCAATCTATTCGATGCAGATAATAATCCCCTGAGATTAACATTTTCTTATTTCAACAATAATCAGTTAGTAAAGATCGATCATCAGGATTTGGACGAGAATACAACTTACACCTTAACAATTTCATCCGATTTGGAAGGAGCAAACAAAGAGCCTTTTACCGGGCAAACGTATACCTTTTCAACACTCACAACGCCTTTGGTTTTAGAAAGTGTACAAATTGATGAAGTAGCTTACAATACTCTTTCGCGAAATATAGATATTAACCGCCAACCGGTGATCCGACTGAAATTTAACTCAGCCATTTCGAAAGACGACCTCTCCTTTTATTCATCGTATTCAAGCAATGGAGCTTCGGTAACTTCAACATTTAATCAGGTTGATGAACAAACAATTTCTGTTGAAATTTCGCAAAAGCTTGAGGGTTTTAGTAAAACCGTTTTTGCCATTTCATCAGAAATTGAAAATCGTATTGGCAAGCCATTCAATGGGCTCGAACTAAATTTTTACACGCAAGCCGATACCACTCCAAAATTCCCTCAGATTTCGGACGAAGCATTATTAACGCTGGTTCAGCAGCAAACTTTTAAATATTTCTGGAACTTCGCGCATCCGGGAAGTGGATTGGCACGCGAACGAAATACTTCTGGAAATACGGTTACCACAGGAGAATCAGGTTTTGGAGTAATGTCGATATTAGTAGGTATTGAACGCGGATTTATTACCCGCCAGCAAGGAATTGAGAGACTGGTAACCATTGTCGATTTTTTAACCAACGCCGATCGTTTTCACGGGGTGTGGCCGCATTGGCTTAACGGCGAAACCGGAAAAACCATTCCGTTCAGCACAAACGACGATGGCGGCGACCTGGTAGAAACCGCATTTATGATGCAGGGCCTACTGACCGTGAGACAGTATCTGAATTCCGGCAATTCGCAGGAATCATCTCTGATTGACAAGATCAATACCCTTTGGGAAACCATTGAATGGGATTGGTACACACAAGGCGGACAAGATGTGCTGTACTGGCACTGGTCGGCCAACAACGACTGGTTAATGAGTATGAAGATCAGAGGCTGGAACGAAGCGCTTATTATTTACGTTCTGGCTGCTTCGTCGCCAACACACACCACCAATAAAGATGTGTACACCAAAGGTTGGGCGCAGGACGGCAATATGGAAAACACCAGTAACAGCTCGTACTACGGCTACACATTGCCCTTACGCACTGACATGGGTGGTCCTTTGTTCTTTTCGCATTATTCATTCCTTGGGCTTGATCCGCGAAATCTTTCCGATAAGTACGCCAACTACTGGGAGCAAAATGTAACACACTCAAAAATAAATCAGGCCTACTGTGCCGATAATCCGCAGAACTTTGTTGCGTATTCTGATGAGTGCTGGGGACTTACAGCCAGCGACGGCTACTCTGGTTATTCGGCACACTCGCCAAACAATGACCGGGGCGTTCTGACACCTACAGCAGCGCTGTCATCGATGCCTTACACACCCGAGGAATCGATGAAAGCTTTACACTATTTCTACTACACACTTGGAGATAAATTGTGGGGAGAATACGGTTTCTACGATGCTTTTGATTTAACCAATGGCTGGGTGGCTGATTCATATTTGGCTATCGATCAGGGGCCGATTGTAGTGATGATAGAAAACTACCGGACTAACCTGCTTTGGGATCTGTTTATGTCGTGTCCTGAAGTTAAAGCCGGATTAACAAAACTTGATTTTACATACTAGCATGAAGAAAATTATATTTCCAATACTATTGATGGCACTGGTTTCTACAATTGTCTTTTCCGGCTGTTCAAGCGGAAGCAAAAAATCAGTTGAGCAGAAACAGGAAGCCGAAAATTCTCTTGAAGATTCGTTGCTGAATTTGGTGCAATACCAAACCTTTCAGTATTTCTGGGACGGAGCAGAACCAGTTTCGGGAATGGCGCGCGAACGTATCCATATGGACAAGGAGTATCCGCAAAACGATCAGGATGTGATTACACTTGGAGGTTCCGGTTTTGGAGTTATGGCCATCTTGGTTGGTATCGAGCGAGGATTTATCACACGTCAGCAAGCGCTGGAACGTTTTCAACGAATAGTGGCTTATCTCGGAAAAGCCGATCGTTTTCATGGTGCGTGGCCTCATTGGCTCGACGGGCCAACCGGAAAAGTAAAACCTTTCAGTAAAAAAGATGATGGCGGCGATTTGGTAGAAACTGCTTTTATGATCCAGGGTTTGTTGGCAGTTGCCGAATACTATAAAGACGGAAACCAAACCGAACAGAAGCTGGTGGCCGAGATTCAGCAACTGTGGGAAGATGTGGAATGGGACTGGTACACGCAGGGAAAAGATGTGCTGTACTGGCACTGGTCGCCCAATTATGGCTGGGATATGAATTTCCCGGTGGGTGGCTACAACGAGTGCCTGATTATGTATGTTCTGGCAGCTTCTTCACCAACGCATCCTATTGATGCAGCCGTTTACGACAAAGGCTGGGCACTTAACGGAGACATTGCAAAGGATACCGTTTATTACGGACTAAGTACCGTGCTTGATTTTTACGAACACAACGACGATCCAATCGGGCCACTCTTTTGGGCGCATTATTCGTACCTTGGTTTGAATCCTAAAGGGTTAAAAGATAAGTATGCCGACTATTGGAAACTGAATGTAAATCATGCTACAATTCACTATCGCTATGCGCTCGATAATCCGAAGAATTACAAGGGTTACGGCGAAAATCAGTGGGGATTTACATCGAGCTATTCCATGCACGGTTATGCCGGTCATCATCCGGGAGATGCCGATTTAGGAGTGATTTCTCCAACGGCGGCACTTTCATCGTTTCCATATACGCCTGAAAAATCGATGCAATTTCTGAAATACCTGTATCTGGATGCCGACTCACTGGTGGGAAAATACGGGCCGTATGATGCTTACAGCCAAACAGAAAACTGGTTTTTACCACATTATCTGGCTATCGATCAGGGACCAATTCCGGTGATGATTGAAAATTATCGCAGCGGACTTTTGTGGAGCTTATTTATGAGGAATGAAAATGTGCAGACAGGATTAACCAGACTGGGATTTGAAACGCCGTAAATAACTGAATAAGAAGAAATGCAAACCTTAAAGAACCTCATTGGAACTACTTTAATCACCCTGTTTATTATTAGCGGCGGTCAGGCACAAACTATTGTTCCAAAAACCTACTGCAATCCGCTCGATATTGATTACACCTACATGGTTTACAATTCAGCCAGTAATATCTCTTATCGCTCGGGTGCCGATCCAGCCGTTATCGAGTTCCGCGGCGAATACTATATGTTTGTTACCCGCTCGTTTGGATACTGGCACTCAACCGACCTGGTGAACTGGGATTTTATTAAACCTCAGCAATGGTTTTTCGAAGGATGCAACGCTCCAACCGCATCCAACTACAAAGATTCGCTGGTGTATTTTGCAGGCGATCCGGCAGGTTACGGAAGTATTCTTTATTCCGACGACCCGAAAAGTGGCAAATGGACACCTACCCCATCCATTTCGAATAACATTCAGGATTCAGAACTTTTTATAGATGACGACGGAAAAACTTATTTGTATTGGGGCTCATCAAATTTGCATCCAATCCGGGTAAAAGAATTAAATAAAGATGACCGGTTTTTGGAAACAGGTGTAAAAAAAGACCTGATAAACCTGGTAGAGGAAGAGCACGGCTGGGAGCGTTTTGGCGAGAATAACTTTCATCCAACTTTAAAAGAAGGCTACATGGAAGGTGCTTCAATGACCAAATACAAGGGAAAATATTACCTGCAATATGCTGCGCCGGGAACGCAATTTAATGTGTATGCCGATGGCGTTTACATAGGAGAATCGCCATTTGGCCCTTTCACATACATGAAAAACAATCCGCTGAGTTTTAAACCCGGTGGTTTTACCAACGGCGCGGGGCACGGAACTACAGTTAAACAAAACAACGGGCAATACTGGCATTTTGCAACGATGGCACTGGCATCGAACGCGCAATGGGAACGCCGTCTGTGCATGTTTCCTACCTATTTTGATGAAGAAGGTGTGATGCATTCGAATACGGCTTATGGCGATTATCCGCGTTTCGGCCCCGATCACCCAACAAAAGCAGGCGAGCACTGTGGCTGGATGTTGTTATCGTACAAAGGAAAGGTTACTGTATCCTCGTCGTTAAAACAAGTAATGAAATTTACCTCAAACAACGATGAAGTGGAAATACGCGAACTACCACTTGTGAAAAATGACAAAGGAGCAATTACTACCAATGTTTTAACCGATGAAAATCCTAAAACTTTCTGGGTAGCTGAAGCCAACAACGATAAACAATGGATAAAAATAGAAATGCAGAATCCTGGAGATATTTATGCCTTTCAACTAAATTTTCACGATTATGAATCGGGTATTTATACACGCACCGAAGGACTGCGACATCGTTTTGTTATCGAAGTTTCGACACACGGAAATAACTGGCAAACAGTGGTCAACCGCTGCAACAGCTTTAAAGATTCTCCGAATGCATACATTGTGTTGAATCAGCCAGTGGAAGCAAAATTTGTTCACTATAAAAACATTGAAGTTCCGGGGAAAAACTTTGCCATGAGCGAGGTTCGGGTATTCGGACTGGGACTGGGTAAAAAACCAGCAGAAGTAAAAGATTTTGAAATAACACGCCAAAACGACCGCCGGGATATTTCCTTCGAATGGAAACCAGTGAAAGGTGCGCAGGGATACAATATTAGGTGGGGAATTGCTCCCGATAAACTATACCAATCGTGGCAGCTTTATGATACCAACGAGCATTTTATGCGTTGCCTTGATCGCGACACACCCTATTATTTTTCGATTGAAGCATTTAACGAAAACGGAATTTCGGAACAGACGGCCCCCATTAAAATTGATTAGAAACTTTTAAATACTATAGATATGTCACGCTTTTTACTACTTATTGCAATACTATTTCTATTGTTCGGATGCGGATCACCGACAAACAATTCAGTTGATTCCGAAATGGATGTTTTTGTTTCCGACCTAATGAAAAAAATGACCATTCAGGAAAAAATTGGTCAGTTGAACCTGATCACTCCGGGAGGTGGAATTCCCACAGGATCAGTAGTAAGTACCGGCGTGGAAGAAAAGATAAAAACCGGGAAAGTAGGCGGGATATTTGGTGTTTATGGCCCTGAAAAAACGCGTCAGGCACAGCAACTGGCAGTGGAAGAAAGCCGACTTGGAATTCCAATGATCTTTGGTTCGGATGTGATACATGGTTACAAAACCACTTTCCCGCTACCGCTTGGTTTAGCCAGCACCTGGGATATGAAATTGATTGAAAAAACTGCACAAATTGCAGCCAAAGAAGCAACGGCTGATGGCATTTTCTGGAACTTCTCGCCAATGGTAGACATATCACGCGACCCGCGCTGGGGTCGTATTTCGGAAGGAGCCGGTGAAGATCCGTATCTAGGCTCAGAAATTGCCAAAGCAATGATAAACGGCTACCAGCAAAACGACCTGACAGCAACCACAACAATGATGGCAACTGTAAAACACTTTGCGTTGTACGGTGCTGCCGAAGCGGGCCGCGATTACAATACGGTTGATATGAGCCACCTGAGAATGTTCAATGAATATTTTCCGCCGTATAAAGCCGCTATCGATGCCAGAGTTGGTTGTGTAATGTCATCGTTTAATGATGTGGATGGTGTTCCCGCCAGTGGGAACAAGTGGTTATTGACCACCGTTTTGCGCGACATGTGGGGTTTTGATGGATTTGTAGTTTCCGATTACACTTCGGTAAACGAAATGGTAGCACACGGTTTAGGTGACCTACAGAAAGTTTCTGCACTAGCGTTAAAAGCTGGTTTGGATATGGATATGGTAGGAGAAGGATTTTTGACTACGCTTGAAAAGTCGCTGAAAGAAGGAAAAGTGACAGAGGAAGATATAAACACTGCGTGCCGCCGGATTCTGGAAGCAAAGTATAAACTGGGACTTTTTGAAGATCCGTATCGTTACTTTGATAAAACCCGCCCTGAAAACGATATTTTAACTGCAGAACATCGTAAGGTTGCTCGTCAGGCAGCTGCCAGTTCGATGGTATTATTAAAGAACGAGAACCAGCTGCTGCCACTAAAAAGATCAGGAACTGTGGCTTTGACTGGCCCGCTGGTTGACAGCCGCAGCAACATGCTCGGGACATGGGCTCCAACCGGTGATTTTAACTTTGCAGTTACCGTTTTGGAAGGATTTCAGAATGTAGTAGGTAACGATGTAAATATTCTTAACGCAAAAGGTGCAAACATTTGCAACGATCCTGAGTTTGCAGAAAAAGTAAATGTGTTTGGTTCGAAGATTTTTATCGACAAACGGTCGCCCGAAACCATGTTGCGCGAAGCAGTTTCTGTATCGCAAAAAGCAGATGTGATTGTTGCAGTTGTTGGAGAAGCCACCGAAATGACAGGTGAATCAGCGAGCCGCACAGCCATTACCTTGCCCCCAAGTCAAAAGAAATTATTGCGGGAATTGGCAAAAACAGGCAAACCGCTGGTAGTTGTAAATATGAGTGGCCGACCGATGGAGATTGCCGAAGAAGTGCAACTGGCTGATGCTTTTGTGCAAATGTGGCATGCCGGTGTTGAAGGCGGAAATGCCCTGCCCGACGTACTATTTGGCGATTACAACCCTTCGGGGAAACTAACAACAACCTTCCCTGTAAATGTTGGTCAGATTCCCATTTATTACAGCCTTAAAAATACAGGGCGTCCACAGGATGGAGACACTTTTGAGAAATTTAAATCGAATTATCTGGATGCTCCGAACTCGCCGCTTTTCCCATTTGGGTATGGGTTAAGTTACACATCATTCGAGTTTAAAAACTTAAGTATTGATAAAACAACCATCACCAACAACGAAGAATTGAAGGTTTCCGTGGAAGTAAGCAACACCGGCAATTTTGATGGAGAAGAAGTGGTACAATTGTATATCCGCGATATAGTAGCCAGTATTACTCCACCATTGCGTTTACTCAAAGGATTTGAGAAAATTTTTATTCCAAAAGGCGAAACGAAAAAAGTTGAATTTACAATAAGCAACGATGACCTGGCATTTTTTCATTCGGATTTGTCGTTTTATGCCGAACCCGGAGAATTTGAAATTTATGTAGGAGGCGATTCAAATGCCTCGCTGGCAACAGAATTTAGATTGAAATAAAACTAAAATGAGAACTGTATCCGCATTAACTTTTTTTGCATTCGTTTTACTTTTAGGAGCTTGTTCGCAAAAGGAAACTGAACCGCAACGTCCGAATATTATTTTTATTATGAGCGACGATCATGCCTATCAGGCAATTAGTGCGTATGACGATAAATTGATGCAAACACCCAACATCGACAGGATTGCCGACGAAGGAATGTTGTTTACCAATGCCTGCGTTTCCAATTCAATTTGTGCCCCTTCGCGGGCAACAATTTTAACCGGTAAACACACGCACATTCATGGAAAAATCGATAATAACTTTCCTTTCGATACTACAAATGTTACTTTCCCGCAGTTACTGCACGATGCCGGTTATCAGACAGCCATATTTGGTAAACTGCACTTCGGAAATAATCCAAAAGGCTTTGATGAGTTTAAAATCCTTCCAGGACAGGGCGATTATTACAATCCGGAGTTTATAACCAACAATGGCGATACAACCATACAAGGCTATGTTACCGATGTGATTACCGACCTCGCCATCGACTGGATGGATAACCGAAGAAAGGAAGACAAACCTTTTTTAATGATGTACCTGCACAAAGCGCCTCATCGCGAGTGGTATCCGGCTGAACGTCATTATAAAGAATTTACCAAAATGACTTTCCCTGAACCGGAAACATTATTCGATGATTACAAAGGCCGGGGAACAGCAGCTAAAGAAGCAGAAATGAACCTGCTAAAACACATGACAGTTTCGGCCGATAACAAAATTTATCCGGAGTTGGCCGAAGAGCTTGGCGTTGAAGAAATGTCGGAATGGGGATTTAATGTTTTTAAAAGTAAATATGCCCGTTTTACCGACGAACAAAAGGCAAAGTGGGATGCCGTTTATGGCCCAATAAACGAAGAGTTTGCAAAGCTATACCCAACAATGAACGATTCGGCTTTTATGCGATGGAAATACCAGCGCTACATGCAGGATTACCTGGGCTGTATTGCATCTGTGGATGAGAATATTGGTCGTCTGCTCGATCATTTGAAAGAGCAAGGACTGGATGAGAATACAATTGTGGTTTATACATCGGATCAGGGATTTTATTTGGGGGAACACGGCTGGTTCGATAAACGTTTTATTTACAACGAATCGTTTAAAACACCGCTTTTGGTAAAGTGGCCGGGGAAAATTGCTCCGGGATCGGTTTCCAATGAGATGGTACAGAACCTTGATTTTGCCCAAACTTTTCTGGAAGCTGCCGGGATTGAAGCTCCATCGGATATGCAGGGCAAAAGCCTGATGCCCTTACTGGTTGGCGACACCGCTGCATGGACACGCGACGCAGTTTATTACCATTATTACGAGTATCCAGGTTTCCATATGGTAAAACGCCATTACGGAATTATAACCACAGAATTTAAACTGGCGCACTTTTACTATGATATTGACGAGTGGGAATTGTACGACCGCAAAAAAGATCCACTGGAACTGAATAACGTATACGACGATCCGGCGTATGCTGATGTAGTTACTACATTGACAAAACAATTACAGGATTTGCGTGTGCAATACAAAGATTCGAAGGAACTGAATGAGGCATTTATTCAAAAGTACAAAGACAGAGGGCTGATTAAATAGGCCTTTAAATCACTTTTTTTTTGCAAAATACAATACCAGCAAGTTGGGCCAAACATTCCTACTCAGCTTTGGAAGTTTAAAACGGCAAATTATCGGTTTTAAGGTTTCTATTTAACACCTGGTACTGAAAGAGAGAAGGTACTCCCTTTTCCTTTTGTACTATCCACCTTAATTATTGTACCCATTTTTTGTGCCAACTCCTGACATAAAATCAAACCAAAACCACTGCCTGTTTCGCTGGCCGTTCCACTTGTAGATTTTGCTTTATCTACCCCGAACAAATTGGGCATTCTTTCTTCATCAATTCCAACTCCATTATCGGTAACTTTCACTACATAAGAGACCTCTCCTGCTACATTCTTCGACTCAACCGAAATGACCACCTCTCCATTTTCAGGTGTAAATTTAATAGCGTTCGATATCAGGTTACGTAAAATTGTTTCAAACAAGTTTACATCGGCAAAAACTTTTATGGTCGTATTAAGTTGATTTAAAAGATGTACTCCTTTTGTTTTAGCCTGTTTACTATAATAGCCAGACAAATTGTTACAAACCTCCAGCAAATCGAATTCAACCGGCTGCACATCTATTTTTCCAGATTTCGACATGGACCATTTCAAAAGGTTTTCGAGTAGCGCAAATAAGTTGTGTGACGATTCCCGCAAAGAATCTAAAAATTTTTTACGTGTTTCTTCTCCCATCTCGTCATACTGCTCATATAGTAAATCCAGAACATTATTTTGACTTCCTAATGGCCCACGTAAATCATGAGCTAAAACCGAAAGAAACTTGTTCTGCATTTCAACTGCATTCTTCAGTTCAGCCTCCGATTTAATCAGGCGTTGTTCCCGTTTTTTGTTTTCAGTAATTTCATACGAATTAAAAATAACAGTATTGGTATCTTTGTTACTGATTCGCGCCGAAAACCATCGTTCTTCGTTACGAATAACAAGCGGGTATTCTACAACTACAAGCTCCCTGTTAGCAATACATTTGCGAATGGCCTCCTTAAAAATACGGGCTTTCTTCTTATCAAATATTTCATCTACATTTTTGCCACGCAACTCATTTTCGGGCAAAACAAGCATATCCGGGTTAGTTGAGTTAATATCCAGATAATTACCTTCACTGTCATACTCAATAATAATACTATCAAGCGAATTAAAAACAGCTTTTAACTGCAGTTCGTTTATTCTCAATTTAATCACTGACCGTGCAAACAACCACATCAATACACTAATCACCAGCGCACTAATTATAAGCATATTAAGAAGCGTTTTATCCTGATTAAAATAAGCATTCCATCCCTTAACCGGAACTGCTGCCAAAACCCAATGCCCAATCGGAAGGTCGATATTAACGAGCACAGGATCTTTATCGAAAATTTCATCATCGCCCCAAAAAGCAGCGCCGTTGTTCCCAGATCCGTCGTAACCCCGAAGTGCATATTCATAAGGGGAGCTCTCATCGTGGAGCCCCGCTTCATTAAAAAGTTTATTTTGATTTATTACGATATCAGTAAGCCCCCAAAAGTCATTTTCGAGGCCTTTTGTTTTATCAAAAATTGGTGTGTAACTAATAAAAGCAATACCTCCTTCTACCAATTCAACCGGGCCAGCAATAAATGTCAGTTGGGTTTCAATGGTCTTTTCAACCATTTTTTTGCGTTCAGGATGATCCAACAAGTTTAATCCTACCGCTTCTTCATGTCCATTTAAAGGATAAATTGAACTTATAATGCAATCTTTCGCCAACGCCATTGTTCCAATAACAGTATCGCCCTTTATGTATTCTTTAGCCAACTCCGAGAATTCCGCATCAGTAATTACCGGATTCAGAGCAACATAACCAGCCACACCCCGCGTGTAGTAAATGCGCGAATAAAGTGCTTTCTCCAGGTTGGATTTTTTACCAGTCATTTGGGCTAGGATCTCACTCCGCACGTCTTTTTCCCATTGCCCCATCTTAAATTTATAAAAGGCAAAGGAACATGCAACAAGAACAATAAAAACAAACGAAGCAAGCAACGCAGGACTTAGTTTAGCGGCAAGAGAGTTTCTCTTTCTCATTAAATTTTTGTTTTATCGAACAACTTCTTAAGAATGTAAAAATATAAATTATTAACGTAGCAATACAATGTTAATCTATTACAATACTTGCTAACTAAAGTTTGCCATTAATACTTCTTTTTTAATTAATATTTGAATATCCGCGGCGTGTCATATCCCATATCTTTCGGTCATGCCAAACTTGTTTAAACATTCATATAATATATTTATAAACACTACACAAACGAGCCCGGAAACAGGTTTCGTGCAACATAATAATTATGAATGATTACAAAAAACAAAGATTAATATTCATTTCTGCCATTAACTTTCAGAATGTAATTCAGCCCAATAATTTAAAGGGATAAGATTGCAGCATAATTTAAAGAGCAGATGTTGCAGAGGAACCTTCGCGCAAAATAATATCGCCTTCATTAACTCCTGATATTATTTCGCAGTAATCTTTACCAATAGTTCCTAAAACAATTTCGGTGCGTATAACCTCATCGTCTTTCTGAAGCAAAACATCAAAATGTTGCGATAATGTCATTCCCGGCAATTTTCGTATTCGAAGTACATTTTCCTTGTCGTTGGCTTTTACCAGCAACACAACATTTTCAACCCCTGTCAGTTTTTGCTGATCATTTTCGGCAACAAAAACATTAAACGATACCGACTCCGAATTTTCATCGTCGTAAACCTGACCGATAGTTCCTACAAACGTCTCGTTATTTACGCTCACGTCCACCACTCCCCCGGGCAGAATAAGATCGCGTTTATTTTTACCTGCTGTCCCAACAATTTTAGATGTGCTTTCATCGGCAATTTTCACCAATGCCTGATCGAGCGAAACATAATCGCCTACGTTTCCGGCAACTTCCAGCAAAATGCCAGAAACAGGTGCTTTTACGTCCGTTTTTTGCAAAATGGTCCGTTGTGTATTAAGGCTTCTTTTAAACGACTGAATTTGCAATACAAGATTGCGCTCATCCATTTCAAGCTGCTGCAAACGTATCGAATTCTTTTCGGCCTGATTATTTAAATCTTGCTCGGCCAACAGCAGATTTTGCTTTATTTGATCGACTCTCGCCTGCGATGTTCCACCAGCTTCCAATAGTTTTTCCTGCTGTTCGAGCGAATGCTGGATATTTTGAACACGTGACTTTTTCGCCTGTTCACTTTGATTTAGATCGAGCTGAATACTTCGTGCATTTAACCGGTTTTTCTCCAGCGCATTTTGTTTCTGTTGTATCTGGTTATTTAAACCAGCAATTTCATCCTGTATCTGTGCTTTGTCGAGCTGCAGAATAAGCTCCCCTTTTTCAACCCGTTCACCGGGCGTTTTAAGCAGGGCAACCACCGAGTTTCGCAAAGGGTTTAGTACCGCCACAACATTGGCAGAACGCACACTTCCCTGGCATTTAAACGAAGCCACCACCGGGCCACGGTCTACAACTTCAGTTTTAACAGCTGATTTATCCGAATTTCCTTTACAGGCAAAAAGTACGCTTGCAAAAATTGCCAGTATTCCAAAAACAAATAATCGGGATCTGCTCTCCATAATGGTTCCAGTTTTATACAAAGTTAACCAAAGGTACTAAAAAAAGTAGGTTGACATATAGTTAAAAAGCCGGCACAAAAAAAGGCAGCAAGTTTCTGCTACCTTTTCTAATATTTTAAATCAATTTACTAATCAATCTTATCAGCATATAATTTTTTGATGTCACTTAAATAGTTAACATCCATTTTGTCTGAGAAAATACGGACGGCTTCAATAAGTACACCATTGATATAAAATGACGAACTCGCGGCATCAAACTCATGCCCTTGCCAGTTGTACTTTACATCCATCGAAACTTTAATAAACTCTTCTGAGTTCAGATATTTAGGAACCTCAATATAAGCAAAAGAAGAATCCTGAACATTCAGGAAAATACCATCGGCCAGTTTTTCCAGCTCAAGAAACTTTACGATCTTAACATTGGCTTCCAGCTTACCTTTCAATTTCTTTTTCATCAGGAAATGAATCCCTTGATCCACATAAGCTTCCTGAATTTTCACCAACAAATCAAGCGATGGCAAATGTTTTATCCGAATTGCATTAAGAAAAGTTGAGCCAATAGACATGTAGGCTTTTCCGGCATCAAAATTCCAGTCGTATTTTTTTTCAATGGCTTGCGTAGCCCTCAAAACTTCCTCTAATGGATATTGCTTATCCAGCACCAGGTAAATATACATTGATCCCGGATCAGTCGGTAAATTATGGTAATATCCGGGAAACGGATTTAATGATTCGAATACCAGGCTTTCAGGAAGAATTTTTTCCTCAACCGAAACAACCATATCTTTTTTTGTGAGGTTTACGAATACCTCCATCTTTTTATTTCCCATGATTGATATCTTTGATTTTTATTTTTAACAATAACGTATGGCAAGCCAAGTAGTTCAATTAAACCATATAGGTAAGGTTACATTTTCTCAGAACCAGCGATCTAAAAATATTAAACTTAGCGTAAAACCCGACAAATCGGTATTGGTTTCTTTTCCTTTTTTTATTACACATAAAGAGGCGTTGGCTTTTGTGGAAAAAAATAAACAATGGGTATTAAAGCAGCAGGAAAAGATGAAACCCCGTTCAACCACTATAAAACCGGGCACCGAAATTGAAACCAAACTGCATAAAATATGTATCGTTCAGGGCGAAAAAAACGATGCCAACCGAAAAGGTGATATCATAACAATTTCGGTATCGGATTTTGAAAATGAAGATTCAATAGCTTTTATTGATGAAATTGTAACTACTGTTTACCGCCACGAAGCCAAACGCTTGCTTCCGGTACGAATTTCCGATCTGGCCCAAAAACACGGTTTTAACTACAACAAAGTTACGATACGTAATAACCGCAGGAACTGGGGAAGCTGCTCATCACAAAACAACATCAGCCTGAATTTACAAATGATGAAACTGCCCATAAAACTGATCGACTATATTCTATTGCACGAATTGGTGCATACCGAAGTTAAAAATCACGGTCCGAAATTCTGGGAACGACTAAACCATATTACCGATGGCAAAGCACGCGAATTGGCGCACGAAGTAAAAAAATACTCCACTTACACGTTGTAAAAAATATACCTTCTACAACAACGGAGTTAAATAAACCTCAATTTTCAGCACTATTACAACAGTAGCGCACCACTGCTGAAAAAGAGAATCTAACTTTGCCGCATAATTTTAAAAGCTAAGTTTTGAGAGCACTGTTCACACTGCTTTTAATTTATTTTTTGACAGGGATACTACAGATTACAGGAAACCACACTTTTACAACAAAAGATAGTGGGTTTACTGCAGTAGCTGACACAACAGAAATTACATGTATTGTGTCATCAGATTTTAATTTGTGCGAATCCTTAATAGAAAACCAGGAAAATAACGACAATAAAACCCTGGCATTTCCCATCAGAAACAGGATTTCCGGAACGTTTCCGAGAAGTATGAATGTCTCAGCGAACAATGCAGTATCTGCTGGTTTTAAGAATATTCTTATTCATCACACTAACCTTCCACCACCCGGGTTATCCGCATAAAATTTCGGGTTGCTGCACTATCCCGAAAATGAGGGGATGATTTCGATTGGCTTATCACTATTTCATTTTGTAAATTTATACAGTCATCGCAACACTTCTAATTCAAGAGTAAAAGCATTATAAGAACGAAACTATAAGAAAAGGGAAGCAGCAACATTATGATTCACTGCCACTTTAAAATACCATTCTGGAATAAATGAAGCACCTGAAAATAAATATCGCTTTAATTTTACACATCATTTCGATTGTAATTACGTTCGAAAGTCTTTTTATGCTCTTTGCGGTTATTGTCTCATTTATATACAAAGAGAGCGTTTTTACTGATCTGTCGCACACTTTTCTGATCACCTTTATTTTAGGCGTTGTACTAAACCTGCTAACAAAAAGACAACGGCAGGTTGAGCCTTCGTTGCGCGAGAGTTTCATTATTGTTACGCTGGCCTGGGTAGTAATGGCTTTAGTGGGTACACTCCCCTATTTGCTAACCGGTAGTATCCCGAATTTTACCAATGCTTTTTTCGAATCAATTTCCGGGTTTACAACAACCGGATCATCGATTTTAGCCGACATTGAAGCCCTGCCAAAAAGTGTTTTGTTCTGGCGTGCCGAAACCCACTGGATTGGAGGAATGGGAATTATTGTTTTGGTAGTAGCCATTATGCCATTTCTGAAAATTAACGGTATTTACCTGTTTTACTCCGAGGTGTCGAGCGTGGCAACCGAAAAAGTGTCGACACGAATACGCAAAGTGGCACGCCGGTTATGGCTGATTTACATGGGACTAACCTTTGCCGAAACCATTATTTTATGGATTGGTGGGATGTCGCTGTTCGATGCCATTTGTCATTCGTTTGCCACCATTGCCACTGGCGGTTTCTCAACAAAAAACGATAGTCTGGCCAGTTTTTCACCATTTATACAATACACGGTAACCTTTTTTATGCTGCTTTCGGGAATCAACTTCGTGGTGCACATCTTCTGGTTACGGGGCGATTTTAAAACCGCTTTTAAGAATGAAGAACTCCGGTTGTATTTAAAAATAATATTGGTTGCCGGAACAATCATTACCCTGTCACTTTACTTTCATCATCAGGATATGGGATTTGAGCCGGCTTTCCGTCATGCTTTTTTTCAGGTAGTTTCCATTATTACCGCAACCGGTTTTGCCACTGCCGACTATTTACAGTGGCCCCTGCAATCCATTGGTATAATTGCTATTCTGATGTTGATAGGAGCATCTTCAGGATCAACCGGCGGCGGGGTAAAAGTTATCCGTCACCTTGTAGTTTTTAAGCGTATACGCACACTATATAAAGAATATTTTTCGTCGAGCACGGTTGTACGTGTAATTCGCTACAATAAAAACGTGGTGCGCCCCGAGCTCATTAACCGCGTTTTCACTTTTGTTCTTTTTTACTATCTCATTCTTATTATCGGCACCATGATTATGATGCTTTGGACAAACGACCTGAAAACCTCGTTTGGTGCGGTGGCAACAAGTATGGCCGGCATTGGTCCTGGATTTGGAACTGTTGGCCCGGTGAGCAACTTCCTGCATTTACCCGATGGTGCAAAATATTTCTTAACCGCGTTAATGGTAATTGGCCGTTTGGAAATCTATTCGGTACTGGTACTTTTCACTCCGTCGTTCTGGTTGGATTAAGGAGAGTTCAAGAATTTCTTATACATTCGTGCAAGAATTTTTGAGACTATGAATTGGAACACACTTCTTTCGCCAAAACGATTGGGCAGTAAGGGTACTTTTGGCCCCGTAACAAATGAAGACCGCACGCAGTTTCAGCGCGATTACGACCGGATTATTTTCTCGTCGCCATTTCGGCGGATGCAAAATAAAACGCAGGTTTTCCCACTTCCCGAGCACATTTTCGTGCACAACCGCCTCACGCATAGTCTGGAGGTTGCCAGTGTTGGCCGATCGCTGGGGAATTTATTATCGGAATACCTGCTGGAAATTCATCAGGATAATCCGCTGATCCACGAAATCGGGACGATCGTTTCAACCGCTTGTCTTGCTCACGATTTAGGAAATCCGCCGTTTGGCCACTCAGGAGAAGCAGCTATTTCAAATTATTTCAACAAAGCAAGCGGCCAGAAATTTAAAGACCAACTTTCAGGAGGCGAATGGAAAGACTTCACCTGTTTTGATGGAAATGCCAACGCTTTTCGCACACTCACCCACCAGTTTAACGGCAAACGAGAAGGTGGTTTTGCATTAACCTACTCAACACTGGCGAGCATTGTAAAATACCCGTTCGAATCGGTAAAAGCTACCAAACCCAAATTTGGCTTTTTCCAGTCGGACAAAGAAAATTACTACCACATTGCCAAAGAACTTGGAATTGCGCAACGCGAAGATGAAAGTTTTGCCCGGCATCCGCTGGTGTATCTGGTAGAGGCTGCCGACGATATTTGCTACCAGATTATGGATTTGGAAGATGCTTTTAAACTGGGCATTTTACACTACGACAGAATTCGTGCACTTTTTCAAAACTTCTTTACCGAAGAACGGATTGAACGTTTCGAGAAAACCTTTACCCAGGTAAGCGATATAAACGAACAAATAAGTTACCTGCGCGCCAACGTTATCGGCGAGTTGATTTACCGTTGCATCGATATTTTCAAGGATAATTACGATGCTATTATGGCCGGAACTTTCTCCGGCAGTCTTATCGATGAACTTCCGACGAAACAAGCCACTGCAATGAAAGAAGTGCAGCGTATTTCATTCAGTGAAATTTATGCACACCGCTCGGTTGTTGAGATTGAAATTGCGGGTTACAAAATTATCGGTACGCTACTGGAAGAATTTGTTGATGCCATAATGAATACCGACGAAAACGACAAATACAGTCAGAAGATCTTGTCGCTGTTACCCGGCCAGTATAAAACCAACGATGATTCCGTATACCTGAAAATTCAATCGGTGGTTGATTTTGTATCGGGAATGACCGACATTTTCGCACTCGATCTATACCGAAAACTTAAAGGAATCAGTTTACCTGGGGTGGTTTAATAAGTTAGCTTTATTCAGTCGCAGTTTACAGTGATAATCCTTCTGCAAAAGAGATTTGGGAAGTCGGACAACAATGACGCAATAATGACGCAAGCATGACGCTATCAACAATGCACACACAAAATACTTTTGCCAGTACAATTTAAAAACTTGAAAAATGAGTAATCAAAATCTGGCTACAAACATTAAAAAATTACGCAACAGAAAAGGAATTTCACAGGAATTACTTGCTGAAAAATCGGGTGTTAGTTTGCGAACTATTCAACGCATTGAAAATGGTGAAACAGAACCGCGCGGAGATACCCTAGTCCGTCTGGCAGAAGCGCTTGATACGGCCCCGGAAAACCTGAGTGATTGGAAACTAACCGAAGATAAAGGTTCGTTGATGACTCTGAATTTATCCGCACTGGGATTTTTACTATTCCCTTTGCTAGGAATCGTTATTCCCATGATTATCTGGATTAGCAAAAAAGGAAAAGTGCGTGATCTGGATAACCTGGCAAAAAGTATTCTGAATTTTCAGATCCTCTGGACCGTTGTGTTACTGTTGGTATACATTTATTTTATTGCCAGCACATATTATCGAATAAATCAATCGGGCGATATTTCCATGTCAGTTATTGGAAATCCTGTTTATAAAATTCTGTCATTGGGTGGATTATATGTTTACAACCTATTTTTGGTTGTCGCCAATACTTTTCGAATAAATGATGGTAGAAAGGTAAAATATTTTCCTCAACTACGAATTATTCGATAATTGAAAGCACATCAGTACTTTCAACTACATGTATAAGGCGCTAAGTTGTTTAGCGCCTTATATATATTAATCACAGCTGATTGGAAACTGAGACTGCAAACTAAAATTATCCTTCCAGTAAATTATCGAGCAAACCGCCACGCGCTTCTTTCCGGGCATTTCCTCCTGCCGGCGACAATTCGGCAATCAGCTTCCGTATTGGCATACTTTGTAACCAAACTTTACCGGTTCCACGCAAAGTGGCCAAAAATAATCCTTCGCCACCAAATACCATCGAGCGCAAACCTCCAGCTTGTTCAATACTATAATCAATCGAAGTTTCGAAACCAACAATACAACCGGTGTCTACCCGCAAGGTTTCGTTGTTTAACTGTTTCTCAATAACAGTTCCTCCGGCGTGGATGAAAGCCCTTCCATCGCCATCCAGCTGCTGGAGTATAAATCCTTCGCCACCAAAAAATCCGGCCCCTAGTTTACGGTTAAACGTTATCGAGATTTTTGTACCCAATGCAGCACACAAAAAAGCATCTTTTTGAACAATAACTCTTCCACCAAAATCAGGTAAGTTAAGCGGAATAATGGTTCCCGGATAAGGCGCCGAAAATGCCACGTGCTTTTTTCCCCAGCCTTGATTGGTAAAATGCGTAAGAAACAGCGACTCACCACTGATCAAACGTGATCCTGCAGATAACACTTTATCAAAAAAACCGGCACGCGGATTTGAACCGTCTCCCATTCGGGCCTGAAAATCAATACCATCTTCCATATACAACATGGCACCCGCTTCGGCAATCACCGTTTCTGCCGGATCTAACTCAATTTCAACCAATTGAACATCGTGACCGATGATTTTATAATCAATTTCATGCGAATTCATAGCTTAAATTTTATGTTTGTGCTCCTAATTTAAGTGAATTCATTGAAATAAAATTCCATCTCAGAAAATTTAGCGATCTTTGCACAAAATAATTTAGCAATGCGCAAGAATAACAATAGCAACCGGGGCAACTCACAAAGTAAATCATCCGGTAATTCGTCAAAACGTTCGGTGAAATCACCTTCAGGAAAACGAATTGGGAAATCGCGGGTGGTTGAAAAATCGGAACCCAAAAAAGAATTTAAGCCCCGGAATAAATACGGTAACCCGGCCGACAAGAAAAAAGAACAAACTGCACCAGCGCCAAAACTAAAAACGCTTTCGGCCGAAGGAATGCGCCTAAACCGTTTTATCGCCAATGCCGGTGTTTGCTCGCGTCGTGAAGCCGACACTTTTATTACTGCCGGAGCAGTAACCATTAACGGAAAGATTGTTACCGAAATGGGAACACGCGTGCTACCGGGCGACGAAGTTCGTTTCGATGGAAGAAAACTGGAAGCCGAGCGCAAAGTGTACATTCTGCTAAATAAACCCAAAGATTATGTGACCACCACCGACGATCCGCATGCAGACAAAATTGTGATGGATCTGATAAAAGACGCTTGTGATGAACGCGTTTATCCGGTTGGCCGACTGGATCGGAATACAACCGGATTGTTACTGTTTACCAACGACGGAGATCTTTCGAAAAAACTGACACACCCAAAACACAACAAAAAGAAGGTGTACCAGGCTACGCTCGATAAACCGGTTGAACGCGGACACATGGATATGATTGCTTCAGGAATTGAGCTGGAAGACGGCCCAATTGCTGCCGATGCCATTAGCTACACCTCGGATGACAAAACTGAGGTGGGCATTGAAATTCATTCAGGAAAAAACCGTATTGTACGCCGCATTTTCGAACACTTTGGTTACCGGGTAAAAAAACTCGACCGGGTACTTTTTGCGGGTCTCACCAAAAAGAATTTACCACGAGGAAAGTGGCGGATTCTTACCGAAAAAGAAGTGAAGTTCCTAAAAATGCTGTAACAAAGAAGATGGAAGTCGGAAGCCCGAAGTCGGAAGAATAGCATAGTCAACTTCAGCTTCAAACTCCCATACATAATAAAAACGATTGCTGTTTGTTAACCATCAATTGTAATTATTCTCTCTACCAGTTACTAATAAATCGATTTTGGAAAAGGAATTCTTACACATAATCCAGAAAAACCAGGGCATCATCCACAAAGTCTGCAACATTTATTGCGACACGGAAGATGACCGAAGTGATCTCTTTCAGGAAATTGTAGTACAGCTTTGGAAGTCGTACCCCAATTTCAGAAGAGAATCAAAGGTTTCTACATGGATGTATCGTGTGGCGCTGAATACCGCGATTACTACGTTCAAAAAAAGTAAAAGAAGACCTGACCAAAGCAGCCTGACGTACGATAATTTTCAGATTGAAGATGAGAAATACGACACCGAAACCGAAGAGAATATAAAAGTATTACACAAAGCCATTCAGCAGCTTACCGGAATCGAAAAGTCGATTGTGTTGCTGTACCTCGAAAACAAAAAGTACGAGGAAATTGCTGAGATTACCGGAATTACCCAAAACTATGTGCGGGTGAAAATGAACCGGATAAAAAAGAAGCTGAAGAAACTGATGGTAACTGAAGAGTAGTAGTTATGGAATTAAACGAACTGAAAAAAACATGGAGTAAAATGACCCCCTCCAAAGAACTGGACGAAAACCAGTTGAACACTATGCTCAGTAAACGCACCAGTAGTCTTATTGAAAGGATTGACCGAAATATCAAGATAGGATTTATTATTCTTCTGGGACTAATTGTTTTATTCACATTTGATGATATTTTTTATTCTTCAGAAAAAATAGAAAGCCTGAGCAAGACTCCTCTGCCTGATTGGAATACATATTTGTCCATTTTTGTGAATGTACTGATCGTATCTTCATTTCTTTATTTTGCAATAAAATACTATATGGTAAAACGTCATTGCGATGTTACCTGCGATTTAAAAGGTACACTAACAAAAATTATTGAGACTCTAATTCTGTATCAGCGCCTTTTTTATATTACACTCACAAGTATTATTATTACAATGTTATCAGCTTTTTCAACCGGAATGTATATCGGATTACATCAAAAGGCAGAAAAACAAGGACTTCACATTGCAGACATGGAAGCTGTCAATCCTTTCGTCCCTATTGTATTTTCAATTCTTGTGATTGTGCTTATTGGAGGTGTTTTCCTTTTCCTGCGTTGGGGATTCCGCAAACTTTACGGCAACTACATCAAAAAATTAAAAGCCACATTGCTCGAGCTGGAAGAGTTGGATTAAATCAGTTTTCAGCATACTTTGCATGGGCAAAGCCTTTCCAGTATCAGGGATCAAGTTTATCCAAACACATTCTTCCAACAAATTGGCTGGTTTTATCGTCTGAATATCGAAATTCAGAATCGACTTTTTATCTTTACACCTCAAACTGAACAATAGATTATGACATTAATAAAATCGATCTCGGGAATACGAGGCACCATTGGAGGCAAACCGGGCGAAGGTTTAAGCCCGCTCGACCTGGTTAAATTTACTGCAGCCTATGCCACCTGGGCGAAAGAAAAAGCAAATAAGGAAAAGATTACCGTAGTTGTTGGACGCGACGCACGAATTTCGGGTGAAATGGTAGCATCAATCGTGGTTTCAACACTGTCGGGAATGGGATGCAACGTGGTAAACATCGGGCTGGCAACCACACCAACCACCGAGATTGCTGTAACAGAAGAAAAAGCTGATGGCGGAATTATCCTCACAGCCAGTCATAATCCGAAACAATGGAATGCGCTAAAACTGTTGAATTCTGCAGGTGAATTTCTGGATGCAGCAGAAGGGGCAAAAGTTCTGGCATTAGCTGATGCTGAAGATTTCAGCTTTGCAGAAGTGGATGATCTGGGAACAGTGGTGAAAAAAGACTATACCGACATTCATGTGCAACACGTGCTAGATCTTGATTTGGTTGACGTGAAAGCTATAAAAAAAGCCAACTTCTCGGTGGCTGTTGATGCAGTTAACTCGGTTGGTGGTGTTGCCATGCCGGCACTTTTTAAAGCACTCGACATTAAAAACATTGTAGAAATAAACTGCGAACCGACAGGGCATTTTGCGCATACACCGGAACCAATTCCTGAAAACCTGGTTGAAACTGCAGAGATCATCAGCAAGAATAAAGTTGATGTTGGTTTTGTTGTCGATCCGGATGTTGACCGCCTGGTGATCATTAACGAAGACGGCAGCATGTTTAACGAAGAATACACGCTGGTAGCCGTAGCCGATTATGTATTAAGTCAAACTCCGGGAAATACGGTATCCAACTTATCATCAAGCCGCGCACTGCGCGATGTTACAGAAAAACATGGTCAAAGCTACTCTGCCGGAATGGTCGGCGAAGTTAATGTTGTGGCCCAAATGCGCGAAACAAATGCGATTATCGGAGGCGAAGGCAACGGCGGAATCATTTATCCTGCCAGCCACAGTGGTCGCGATGCCCTGGTTGGAGCTGCACTCTTCCTTTCTCATTTGGCAAAGTCGGGTCTAAAATGTTCGGAGCTGCGTAAAACCTACCCCGATTATTTCATCTCGAAAAACAAGATTGAACTCACACCTGACATTGATGTGGATGGAATTCTTGTAAAAATGAAGGAAAAGTACGCCCACGAAGAGGTAACCGCAACCGATGGGGTAAAAATTGATTTTGCTGAGTCGTGGGTGCATTTACGCAAATCGAATACCGAGCCAATTATCCGGATTTATGCCGAGGCGAAATCAAGTGCTGAAGCTGATAAACTGGCTCAACAAATGATTGACGAAATGAAAAGCCTTTTATAATCGACAGGAAGGTTACTTAAACGTTAAGCAGTTCTTTGAAAATAGGGGTAGAAATTAAATTTGAGCTAAATATATGTTACAAAACATATTTTCCGTTTTTACTATTTAAAAACAATCTACATTTGAACCGAAAACATCATTCAGTATAAAAGTTACTGGATTAAATAAACGAACAATGAAAAGAAAAAAGAATATAGCGATCGTTGCACACGATAACCGCAAAAAAGATATTATGGAGTGGGTGGCTTTCAACTGGAAAGAACTGGCCCAGCATGACTTAATTTGCACCGGAACAACCGGAAAAATGGTTGAGGAGGCACTTGCTGAAAGCTGCCACAAACATGCCACAGTACCGCCAACCGTTACCCGTTTGAAATCGGGGCCACTGGGTGGCGACCAGCAATTGGGAGCAATGATCTGCGAAGGAAAGATCGATATGCTCATATTCTTTTGGGATCCGATGCAGCCACAACCGCACGATGTAGACGTAAAAGCCTTGCTGCGTATCACGGTTTTGTATAATATTCCAACAGCATCGAACCGTTCTACGGCCGACTTTATGGTTACATCTGAATTATTTCACGAGCAGTACGACCCAATTATAAAAGATTATCGCGAATATATTGCCCGTGATGTTGATATGGCATAAAACCATTTCTTAATTTTTTTAAAAAGACCGAGCATTCTTGATAATTTTTTCAATATTTTTGTCGACATCATCCGACATTAATTATGATTAGATCTATGCAAATTATCAAGAATGCCTTCCTCATCTCATTTTTTATAATCAGCAACCTGGCCTCGTCAGCACAAGAACTACCGGAGAACTATACTCACTTGTTTACAACTCCCAATAGTTATGTTGCAGGGGAAAGTGTTGCTACCATCAAAATTGACGGGCAAGCCAACGAGCCAGCGTGGGAAGATGCAGCATGGACATCTGAATTTGTGGATATTCAGGGTGCCAATATGCCTCAACCTACTTACCCTACGCGAATTAAAATGCTGTGGGATGCCAATAACCTGTACATTTTTGCCGAATTAGAAGAGGAAAACATTTGGGCTTACTACGATAAACGAGACATGATCGTTTACCACGAGAATGATTTTGAAGTCTTTATCGATCCCGATGGCGATACACATAACTACTACGAATTTGAAGTTAATGCCCAAAATACCTTATTCGACCTTTTTCTTAACAAACCATACCGCAACGGAGGCAGGCCCGACATTGATTGGAACGCCAAAGGTTTCAGAAGTGCTATTTATCTGGATGGTACGCTAAATAAACCGACCTACACCGACCGAAAATGGTGCGTTGAAATGGCAATTCCTTTTTCATCGTTAACTACTAATGGCAATTTTATTCAACCGAAAGCCGGCGATATTTGGAAGATCAATTTCTCGCGTGTGCAGTGGCAAACCGAAATAATAGACGGGAAATACACACGAAAAACAAACAACGACGGAAAACTTTTGCCTGAAGACAACTGGGTGTGGAGTCCGCAGGGAATAATTAATATGCACTTCCCTGAACGTTGGGGACTAATTCAGTTTTCTTCTGAATCTCCAAAATCAACAAACACAACATTTCAATTGCCTGAAGAAGAATTGCTAGCCCATCACCTATGGCATGTATTCTATGCTCTACGCGATTACCAGCGTGAGCATAAGGTTTTTTGTAACCACCTTGACACACTTGGAATACCAGCAAACGGAAAAGCAAACAACACCAACTTCTCGCTGGAATTAAAAACATCGGGAAATACTTATACCGCAACATTAAAAACCAACAACGGCCTGATGATCTCTATCAATCAGGATGGCTTATTACGCTTATATACTGACAAATAAACAATCGGACGATGAATAAAAGAGATTTTATTAAAACCACAATGCTAGCCGGAATGGGCCTAACAGTGGCAAGTGCCTGTGCCAGCGAAACAAAACCGGCAGCAGCCGAACAAGGGTTAAAACACTGGGTTTGGGAAAATCCAAATCATAAAGAAACAGACGACGATCTGCAAAAGAAATACAGCAGTTATTACGAAGCCGGTGTGCGGGGTATGTTTTTCGAGCACGACAGCGAACGTCATTTTCGTATCGCCAAAAAGGCAGGGCTGGAAACACATCGCTGGATGTGGACCATGAACCGCGGCGAAAAAGAGCTGCTGGAAAGTCACCCGGAATGGTATGCCGTTAGCCGCGATGGAAAATCGTGTGCCACAAATCCGCCATATGTAGGTTATTACCGTTGGTTGTGCCCATCAAAACCGGAAGTAAAAGAATACCTGGCTCAGCGCTCAAAAGAAATCCTGGATAAAGATTATGTAGATGGCCTACACCTTGATTATGTGCGATACTGCGATGTAATTTTGCCGGTAAACCTGTGGGATAATTACGGCATCGACCAAAGCAAAGAGTTACCTGAATATGATTTTTGCTACTGCGATACCTGCCGCGAGAATTTCAAAAAGGAAACAGGTAAAGATCCTTTGGAGATGGAACACCCTGACCAGAGTCCGGCATGGCGGAAATACCGTTACGAGCAGGTAAATGGCATCGTAAATCACCTGGCAGATATTGCTCACGCGCATAATAAACCTATTACTGCAGCAGTTTTTCCCACACCGGAAATTGCGCGCCGCATTGTACGCCAAGACTGGACCAACTGGAACCTTGATGCGGTTTGCCCAATGATCTACCACGGTTTCTACCGCGAAAACGTAAGCTGGATTGGCGATGCTGTGGAAGAAGGAATTCATTTCCTTTGCGGCAAATTCCCTATATACGCAGGTTTGTATTTACCCGATTTTAAATCAGATGAAGAACTGGAAGAAGGAATTCGTGTTGCCATTGCCAACGGTGCATCAGGAGTTTCGTTGTTTGGGAAGGTTGATGAAAAGACGTTAGCAATATTGAAAAGTACTTCAAAGTAAGGAGCTTCTTCAATTTGATACTAAGGAGAGTCCGTCACCCTGAACTTGTTTCAGGGGCTTCGTTCTTTTTAAGATTCTGAAACAAGTTAAGAATGACAAAAAAATCTTATCAGTCAGTTCTTGGGCTATACGCTTAGCATTTTTGAACCGCTTAGCTCATATTTCTCAAACAAAACGATAGGTACACTAACTCACCTTCTTTTTTGACTTTCAGCTTTTTCCATTACATTTGCAGGCCAATTTCTAAGAAATAAAAACGCGCAGGTGGCATCACCCTGCCTAGTAAAAAATTAAAAAAATGCAAAACGAATTGTTATGGCTGGCCATGCTGCTGGCAAATTTTCTGCTTATCATTTTAGCCTACCGTTTATTCGGGAAATGGGGTCTTGTTATGTGGATTCCCATCTCGGTAATTGTTGCCAACATACAGGTAATACAAACCGTTGAACTGTTTGGTCTGGTGGCCACACTTGGTAATATTGTTTATGCTACTTCGTTTTTAGTAACCGATATTTTGTCGGAGAACTACGGCAAAGAGGAAGCTAAGAAAGCCGTGTGGATTGGCTTCTTCAGCCTCATCTCCATGACTTTCCTGATGAACCTGGCACTCAAATTCCTACCATTAGAAGGCGACGAATTTGCCGGCATAACCCACGAAGCTACCAGCACTATTTTCAGTCTGATGCCTAGAATTGCTGCAGCCAGTTTAGCAGCTTATCTGTTATCACAGCGCCACGATGTTTGGGCCTATCATTTCTGGAAAAAGCGTTTTTCGAAAGACCATCAGATCTGGCTGCGCAATAACCTTAGTACTATGGTTTCGCAACTGATCGACAGTGTTGTTTTTGTTGCCATTGCCTTTTGGGGCGTTTACGAATGGCCGGTCCTCATTGAAATTTTTCTAACTACCTATTTGTTAAAATGGGTTGTGGCCGCGGCCGATACGCCATTTGTTTACTGGGGAAAGAAAATTTACAAACGCAACCGTTTTTGGATGGAATAGAAAGACTAGAAGTGTGTGAGCGTGAGATTATACACTAAGCCGCGCGAAAGGATTCGCACGGCAGCGGAGGTCATTAGTAAAAGTATCCGGTCTGTATTTGCGTTAATTCAGATCGGATTTTTCTTTATTACTGCTCATCCACGAGTACTGCATCTATTATAAGCTCCAGGTTTATATCAAAATTCATTGGTGCTTTTCGGGTGGTTCCTTCTAAGGTAACTGTTATTTGTTTGTCCTCCATTAAAGCTTCTCCAAAAGCGGCATATCCGCCTCCGAACATTCCATTGGTTGTAAAGGTAAGCGAATCCGGCATATTTATTTCCGCAGCACTTTCTCCATCTGAAACTATTAAATAATTAATGGTATCTCCTTCTGCAAGACCACTTATTCCATAGTTAATGAATTTTCCCTGAATGCGTGTGATATCATCCAATTTATCCTTCAGATCATCATTATCGCTAAGGTAATAAGTTACTGATACTGTAAATGCATAATCCGTTCTGCCCGACTCGTGCTCTGTTGCCGATGCTTCGGTTACTTCAATCGGAACCGTAAGCGGAAGACTGGTTTCAATCACTACCGGCTCGTCGTTATCACACGAAAAAAGGAATAAAGAAAAAATTAAAAGTAAAATGGAATTCTGTTTCATGATCTTAATTTGTAATTTAAAAGGCTTTTGTTTTCTGCTTGATGGGTTGATTTTATTGTTTTCTATTTGCTATTTGAGTTTGTCTTAATTTCCAGGCTTATTTAAAATGCTTAAACCTTTCATAGCGCATTTCCATGTACTCTTGAGGCACACTTCCATCTACACGAGTGCATTTACCATGTTCATCAATATAGGCTTTAAAACTCGATGTGTTTTCTTGGTAGATGGTATATTCAGGGTCGTTAGTCGTTCTATTTACATTACTGGTGTAAGTCCATTGTTTTGTTTTGGGATTAATCTTAAGATTCGACTTGTTTGGCGTAAGAAACATCCCTGTTTCAGTAAATTCGTACACCATAACCTTTCCGCCAGAGGGCGTATGTATTACTTGTGTCGGACTTCCTACTTGTTTTAGAATTGCCAATTCGTTCTGCCCCACCAAATCGTTGTAGTTCGATTCGTTTACCACCTTTTTGCTGGAAGAACAAGCAGCAAAAAAGGTAAAACAGAGTAATGTTATATAAATTTGTTTCATGATTAAGTTATTTAAAAGTTTGAGCGGCAATTTATGAGCATTTGTTTTTTAAAAAAAATATTTTCAGGTCAATTAACAATTTTGCACCTATTTAACTTAATTTATATTAACAATAACAACATTAGCTAAGCCACGCGAAAGAATTCGCACGGCAGCGGGTTATTGCCATTGCAAGTTTAGCAGCTTATCTGTTATCACAGCGCCACGATGTTTGGGCCTATCATTTCTGGAAAAAGCGTTTTTCAAAAAACCATCAGATCTGGCTGCGCAATAACCTTAGTACTATGATTTCGCAACTGATCGACAGTGTTGTTTTTGTTGCCATTGCCTTTTGGGGCGTTTACGAATGGCCGGTCCTCATTGAAATTTTTCTAACTACCTATTTGTTAAAATGGGTTGTGGCCGCGGCCGATACGCCATTTGTTTACTGGGCAAAGAAAATTTACAAACGCAACCGTTTTTGGATGGAGTAGAAAGATTAGAAGTGTGTGAGCCGAGTGTTAAGCCCGGCTTGGCGGAATTAATACTTTGTCTGCCCCTTCGTTTGCAACAAGGGAAAGTGGGCAAAGGGAGACTTATCAGACCACTCCCCCTGCCATGTACAATTTATTATAGCCGATGCTTTATTTTCAAATGTTCAAGTACTATTTTATTGCATTGAATCTAAAGGTTGAAATTTAGCTATTGTTTGTTCGCTTTCTAGCATGAACGCTAACAGTTCCTATAAGGGAAGCGGCTACAACCTATAAATATGATACTTTACTGGCAATTTTTTATACCTCGTGTAGTGTTGCGTATTTATTCAGACAGCGTCAAAACAGTTCTTCCTTTTAATTTTCCTTTTAGCATTAATTCAATTTTTTGCGCTACATCCTCCAATTTAATTTCATTGCAAGTATCGGCTAATTGATTGGGCTTCCATTCTTCGGCTAACTTATTCCAAACTATTTTGCGGTATTTCATTGGATAGTTTTGAGAATCTATTCCAATAAGTGTAACACCTCTCAAGATGAATGGAAAAACTGTCAAATCAAGTTTTGGAGATGCAACGTTTCCACAACAAGTAACAACACCTATTGAATTAGTCGATTTAATTATATTTTCAAGTATTACACCTCCAACAGTATCAATAGCGCCAGCAAACAACGGTTTTAACAAAGGCTTTTTAGCAAAATCTTCAATTTCGCTACGTAATAGCACTTCCTCAGCTCCAAGATGAATTAAGTAGTCTCGTTCTGTTTCCTTGCCTGTTATTGCAACCACTGAATAACCGAGTTTACTCAATATAGAGACACTCAATGCTCCAACTCCTCCAGTTGCACCCGAAACCGCAATCTTTCCATCCTCTGGTTTTATCAATTCCGTGAGTCTCAAAACAGACATTCCAGCAGTTAATCCGGCAGTACCATATATCATTGCCTCTTTCATAGTCATTTTTTCAGGCAATCTTACAACCCATTCCGCTGGAACCTGAATATATTCAGCAAATCCACCGTCGGTATTCATACCTAAATCATAACTTGTTACAATTACTTCTTCTCCAATAGTAAATAAATCACTGTTCGATTTTTCGATTGTTCCAACTGCATCAATTCCAGGTATATGCGGATAATTCCTTGTTACTCCTTTATTCCCCGAAGCCGATAATGCATCTTTATAATTCAATGAGCTGTAGTGTACTTTTACTCTTACCTCGTTGTTATTTAATGTACCAAATTCCATTTCTTTGATTGAGCCTTGAAAATTACCATCGATCTCTTCAATTCGAAATGCTTTAAATGTTGAACTATTTTGTACCATCTTTTGTCTTTTAATTTTACTTATTTTGTACAAATATCAGGATAAACATTTTACCAACCAAGAACTTACCTTTGGTTGGGATACGAACATTTATTTCTGTTTTTAGTATTTTAAAGACGTTGAGGGAAGAAAAAAATGAAAAAAAGTTATTGTCCGATTGATACATTTATAAATGTTGTGAAAGGAAAACGAAAAGGAACGATCATTTTACACCTTTTTCAAGGAGATAAAAGATATAATGAATTGGTTAAATTATTAACTGATATTAGTGAACGAATGCTGACCAAACAACTAAAAGAATTAGAAGCAGATGGATTAATCAATCGAACCGTTTTCCCGGAAGTTCCTCCACGCGTTGAATACAGCTTAACTGAACTTGGTAAAGAAATTCATCCTGTCCTTAAAGGAATGTATAAAGGAGGACTCCTTTTTGAAAAGTCTATTGATGAATTGCATAACTAATTATTTACATGTTATACTTTGGCTGTTAAGTATCCCAAATCCAACACAACGTGTTTGTGTATAAAATTAGAGCCAAGCCATTAATTTCATACTTTGCTGTGTAGTTTATTTACTCAAAATTAGTATTTGCATAATCATTAAAACGCTCAAATTCCTGTGGGAAAGTATTGTTGACAAATTCATATTCCCAAAGCTCCATATATCTAATACCTATTATATGTGCTTGCTCAAAAATAGTTGTGTAGTCGTTATTTTCAAATCTTGAAGTTTGGTCAGACCTCCCGATTGCCTGTGAATAAATATCTCCAGGGAAATCAATTAAAGCATTTACTAAATTAGGCTGATAAATATTTTTCCCGGAAATCCACCACATTGCAGCGCCTACTCTATGATTTAAAGAAGGCTCATTCCATAAGTCTGTCATTATTCTGTTAGGAACTGAGGTATCTTCCATTATGTCGTGGACTTCAACAGCTATTGCCTTTTTTGTAAAAGCATTTGCAAATATCCGGGCTGTTTCTTTTACACCATTAACCCAATTATCTGCAGTTAGTCCGGCATCTAAAAGCTCATCTGTTGTAACACCATTAAAATGACCTTCTATACCATTTGCAGTCATTTGTGGAACATATACTAAAACCAAATCTTCGTCTTCATTATATTCATCAGAAAGTGCTTCCGCAAGTAGTGTTAGTCTTTCATTAACTCTAGTGTCCCAAATTTTAGGGATTCGTTTTACTGTATTATTGATTCCATTTATTTCAAAATAATCAGCGCCAATAGATTCTGTCAACCATAAAGGACTATCACCACCAGCCAGAATACCAAGACTCCACTTTAAATTTCGCTCTTTAATAACTTCACGAAATTGCTCTATGCCTGAAAAGTCATAAATCCCTTTATTTGGTTCTATTTCACTCCATTTTACTCGAATTAACGAACCATTAACTTGATCATTATCTAAAGCAGTTTCGTTTCCAAAAGAACTAGTGTAAAGTCCTTTAGGCTTTGTGATATCAGCAGTATTATTTGAATTTTCAGGAATAGAATTATTATCATCTGAATTACAAGAAAATAAAAATAATATTATAAGAAAAGTTAAGTTGTATTTACACATCCTTCGTGTTTAAATTAGTTGTCTAAATTTTAGAGTTCAAAAACAACTTAAGGTTTAATCAGCATTACATACCACGGAAAATTATAAATTGTCGTTGCGGATTGCGGGTGATTTCCTGTCGTGCCACAATGTTGTTGTCAGCCCGAAAACTACAATGCAATTTACAAGGTGGTAGTGGTAGTGTTTATTTGTTCTGCATTTTATTCCGTTTGTAATACATTCATACTGTTCTTACAAATCCTTTTTAAGATAAATCATATCGATAAGTTGAATGTCGCCCTCGAAAATAGGGTGGTCGTAATTCTCTGTGAAAAAATTCTTTACCCGATGTGATTTCTCAAACCCACAACTTTCATAAAATGACAAGATTGTTGGTGTTTCGCCAGTTCCGACAAGCATTGTTTTGTAATCGTTTTTGTAGAAATCAGAAATGAAATCTATCAGTGCTCTAGCGTACCCTTTACCTTGATATTTCTCGTATGTCGCTATGTTTTTCAATTCGCAGGTTTCGTTATCTATCGGAACAACAACGCAAACACTTTTCAAATCATCGTCATATAAAACAAACAAATCTCCACCAGAAAGATACTTGTCAATCATATTTTCCTGTTCGTCTGCCAGCAACAATAAATCAAGGAACTGCTTCTTATTTTCGACAATCTTTTTTATTGTCACCATATCTCTCTTTTTATTCTGTCAAATTTCATTTTTTGTCGCAAGGGGCTGATTACATTCCGTTAACGGTTGGTACTTGTTGCGGAGCGGATTTCGAAGAGCGTTCATGTCTGGTAGAACGGAACGATGATGCGAGAGCCGCAGTTACGAACCGCACCAACCCCGCATTGAAATATGTTCTTTGTTCCCACACGTTGTTTTTTCTATTTTCTCATTATGGCAAACTAACACATTTTCCTTATTTCCATGCCAGTTATGAAATCCATTTCCCTGACAATCTTTAAAATCTTTGCACGATTCACATTGACCAATTTTTGTCCATTCTCTGTTTCGAAAGGGTTGAAATTTGTTTTCCCAAACCTCATAAAGATTATCCGTGTAAATGTTTCCTTGTGAAAAGCTTCGATCGATATTTGGGCAAGCAGAAATCGAACCGTCTATAAGAATCGAACCAATATTAATCCCTGCTCTACAAAAAAAGTACGAATCCCTTACCAATGGTTCATATTTACCTACATACCCCTCGCAACTAAATTTAACATCAATCTCTTTGGATTTTCGACATGCTGCTATAAAATCCATTAATTGAACAAATTGATTGTCAGTTAACAACAAATCTGGATTATGAACGGCTCTCCCGATAGGAATAATTGTAAATAATCTCCATCCCTTGACATTTTTCGAAATTAACAATTCTCTTATTTGTTCAAGTTCATTGATATTCCGTTGATTTACACAAGTTACAATATCGAAGTTGATACGATTGGAAGATGATGCTAATTCAATTGCATTTATTACTTTATCGAAACTCTTTTCATTATTTCTCAACCAATTGTGAGATTTCTTGAATCCGTCTAAACTAATTGTCAATGCACCTATTCCTGCATTTAGTAATGAAATATGTCTTTGTTTATCGTATAAATGTCCGTTTGAAACTATCGACCATTTAAAACCTCGTTTTCGCAGTTCTTTTCCACAAAGCTCTAAATCCTTTCGTAAAAGAGGTTCTCCGCCCGTAAATACAACCGTAAAATTTTTTGGTTTATTCTTTATTGTGTCAATTGCTTTTAAAAAATCAGCAGCAGGCATGTCTCGATGCAAGCTATCTTTTGAGCAATCACTTCCACAATGCAGGCAATTTAAATTACATCGTGTAGTACACTCCCAAAACAAATAATTCAGTTCGTGCCGTTTTGTTTCTGAATCTTTAAATTTTCGGAAACTGTATTTTTTTATTGATGATAGCATTTATTTTTCTTCCAACACTATATCTAAATACACATTTTCACTCAAATCTGTCAATACTGTATCCTTATCAACATATAGTCCGTTTTGATTAGAATCAATATCTTGAAATTGAAGTTTTAACCCTTCAAGCATTTCTGTGTAAAACGAAAACTTACCATTTTCATCAGTCAGCTCATATTGCATATTATCGGCAACTGAAACTTTAATTCCTTTAATTGGTAATCCTGATGTATTAGCTTTTACTTGTCCTTCAATTAATAAATCAAGTCCAAAATCTTGAGGTGTTCCATAGCACGCCTGAAAAATAAACATAGCAGATGTCAAACTTAACCCTCCAACTATTTTTCTAATTACATTTCTTTTCATGTTAATCATTTTCTTTATGACGGTTTTTAATATCACTAGGTTGCTTTTACAAAGAATGCTAACGACAGTCTGACGGTTAGTACATGTTGTCGTGGCGGATTTCGAAGAGCGTTCCTGCCCGAAGAACGCGGAACTGCGAAACGAGAATCCGCAGTTGGCGTACCACTGCCCCCCGCCCTGCAATATGGACTTTGTTGGCGGTAGTTATTTTGGCATAAACCTATTTGGGTCTTCTTTCTCTTTACGTCTTTTTATACGTTCAGCCTCTTCTGCGGCTTGTTGTTTCAATTTTTCGTCCTCTTCTAATTTTTCTTCACGAATGGTCTTTGCCGATTTAAAATCTGAATTTATGTTAGATTTTATTTGCTTATTTTGGTATCCAAGATTTGTCCAAGCAGACACATTATCTTTCTTAATCTGAAGTACTCCGTATAATACAGCTATTCCAACTAATCCAAATAACGATTGCACAATACCTAATCCAATGCTCAAGTTTACTACCAAGGCAGCAATACTTGTGGCAAGAAATCCCCAAAATCCAATTTTCATCCATTTAAACAACAAAATTGAGAAAGTTACATTACCAACTCCAAAAATTGCTAAAAGAATCAACATTGAATTTGAAATCCCTCCTGGGAAATTTTGAGCAATCATGTCTCCAGCAAATAGATATAAAATAGCTGTCAATGAATTAGCAATAATCATCAATATTAACCATGCCGTTACACAACCATGTCGTTGTTTTGAATTACTTGTCAACTCGCTCAATTTTTCCATTTATCATATATTTTAAGTTCTACTCATTTGGCATTTCAGTTTCAAACTGTTATTTAATTGATTTAAGGTCTCTAATATTATATAGCCGATCCGTTATTAAACCTATTTCTTTAAGTGTTCTTTTTATTGAGTTTGTCAGAGTTAAATTTCAAACACTTGATTTTGTTTTTATAATTACCGCCAACGGTCACTTGTATGTGGTCGGGCGGGATTTCGAAGAGAAATCCTGTCAGACCCGCAGGAAAGTGGGCGAAAGGTCTGACTTGTCAGACCGCTGAAACCCCCGCCTGCCATATTACAATTTGTTACCAACCGTATTTAATTTCTTTTTTATCTCAATAGCTTTTTTATTCATTGTTTTCCATTCCCCTGTCTCAATAAATTCATCAATCAAAGGAAGATTTTTAGGTGTTATATCTGCAATTGCATTTAGAGTTTCATCAAATTTCGATAACAATTTCAATTCAGTAGGATTAAATATTTGTATAAAATCATCTGACGCTGGAAAATAATAATCTTCCCATTGACAGAATAATTCATCAGAGACTTGCGCTATTGGAACGTTTCTTTGATACTCCAATTGGCTTTCTTTTGATGCCCACAAGTCAATCACTCCGAACACGTTATTTCTTGTCAAGTCGATGAATTCCTCCTCGCTTATACTTTTTCCTTTAGTTTCAGTTCCTTCAATAGGTTTATTGATTTTATTTCTCAACGGTCTTTTTTTTATTTTTACTCGATAGTAATAAATTGGTGCATACAATGCGTTGAAAAAGAAAAGAGGAAATATTGATTTTGAATACCTGTCATACTTAAACAGAAACCATAAGCAATACCCCCCAAAAAAGAAGACTATTAAATTTAAGGATGTCGCAACCATATTAAAGATTGTCCGGTCTTTGCTGAATAGAATTTTGTCTATTGTTTCAGGGAATATAATTGCAATAAAAGGCAGTAGAATTACTGAAATTAGGAATATCAGATTTATTAGAAATGAGACAAATACTATTTTATCGAGTAGTTTCATTTGGTCTTTTCAATATGGTTGGTAACTATTGTCCATCATCATTGTCGTTATATCGTTAATAGCATAAAAAAATTGTCATTACCAAAAAACGGAGTGATAACAATACTTTTATGTTTGGTGCAATTTCAACGATTGATATTTCAGGCCGCGCATTCAACGGTTATGGTTTTTATTGAGGTTTAAAGTTAGCATAATAAGAAAATAAAACAATACAGATAAGTTTTCTGCAACGACGCGTATCTCACGCGGGGTTTATTACTTCTTTAGGCTATAGTTTAGCCACGCGACTGAATCACGGGATAGCGGGAGGACAGAACCGGGCTTTAGCCCTTAAGGCTTACTGCAGGCGGGTTCCCAAATAGCCACATTCACAAAATATTGTAACTGACTGATTTTTCGTCTTCTTCAGCTAACGAAGCTGGTTTCAAACGTGTTTTTTCTTGAGCACAGGACATAGTTGGAGGGACAAAACATTTCGTTTTAAAGGGCTATCATTCAGGTAATAGTTTATTATTACCCCTCGGCTATTGGGAGCGACCAAAAAAAGCTACTCAACAGTCTTTGGAGAAACAAGCAAGAACTGTGGTAACTTTAGCGGAAAGTCCGGTTGCCGGCCAGCTAAAATCAGGTGATTGGTAATTATTCGCTCGCTTTTTGGGAAACATGCACTGTAGTAAAAATAATAAGCATCATTAACAAAGCCATAACTGCCCCCGACAGGAAACTAGCTTCCAGACCGCCCAATGCATAAAATGCACCTACCAGCAAAGGGCCAAAGGTTTGTCCGCCGCGCAGCACCATGGAATTTAACGACATAAAAGCTGCCCGCTCGTTAATACCCGCATAACCAACCAGCATATTTTGAATGGATGGGATGGTAATGCCATGCCCAAAACCAAATACAATTACGGCAACACCCAACATTAAATAACTATTGGCTCCAAGCATTAGCAACGAAGCCAGCATATAAAATGCGCTACCGATAATCAGCTGTCGTTTTTGCCCCAGCAGGCGATTAAGCCGTGCCAGTTGCGAGCTCATAATAGCTGTTGTTATCGACATCAGCGACATCATCAGCCCAATGCGCGAAGAATTGGCACCGAGGCGTTTTTCCATCATCAGCGGAAAGTATGTAAGGTAGGTACCATAAAAAATAAGGAACAGAATAAAACTGAAAGCGAAAAGCCCCCAAACCGTACGTTGATTAATGGCAAGCCAAACGCGCCCAAAATACGAACGTAATTTTGCTTTGTTCTTCAGTTCCGGATCTTTCAGCCCCTTCATTACCCAAATCCCCAGCGGAATGGCCAAAATGGGCAAAGCAAAAATATACTGCCAGCCCAAAATAGCAATCACCCCTCCAACTGCCGGATACGATGCAGTGGCAATACTCAGCACACTGGCATTGTAGCCCATTACAGCGGTACGTTTCTTCCCCTCGAAAAGATCGCCAACCAGCGTAATATTCATACTTGATAAAGAACTCGCCCCAGCTCCCTGTAGAAACCGGAGCACCAGCAACGTATAGAATCCAGGAGCAAACATACAGGCAAATCCTGCAAATCCGAAGATAAATAACGAGGGGACCAACACCACTTTCCGCCCATAACGATCGGCTAAAATTCCGGTAAAAGGCGTAAGAAAAATACCGGGCAGCGTAAAGGCGACAATAAGCCACCCCACCTGTTGCGGACTAATATCGAAATAACGGATAATATCGGGGAAAGCAGGTGTAATACTTGCCACACCCATCATAGCAATAAGTGTTACCCCAAAAATGAAATAGAGATTTTTATTTTTAAATACAGATGTTTCGGCCATACTTACAATTTGTGCCCCTAAATGTACTAAAAATGATAAGAGCTTAAACCGATGAATAAGATCCGGGAATATATATTGATTAAGTCAAAAAAGCGAACCCTCTGTTTTTCCAAAGAGGTATTATTAGATTAAAAATGTATCATAGCCGAAAAACAATCTGCAATGTTCTTATTCGCTTTTAGTACTGCATAAGCTTCGGGATACAGATATTTCTCGCGATTCAGGTAATTACTAATAAGCAGACAATGCAAAGCAGACAATTCATCAAGTTGGTTCACCAACTGCATCTGAGTTTTAAGTTTACGCAACAACTTTGCCTGATGCAATTGTTTCATTAGCAATGCAAGTTCACTGGCTGATAAATTTTTCAGCCCCGACAGTTTAGTATCCATGTTTTCGCTAGAATTGCTCTCAGGAGTTGTTCTGCCGAAATTCTCAGGAACCAAATTTTCGGTGTGCTGATTAACGATATTCCACAAAGTGAGGCAGGTAAACGCAGCCCCTCTCACCAAGGTTTCATTAGCTACATTTACCGTTGCGCCACTTTCTGCATCGGTTACTTCATGCTTTTCCCGGTTAACTTTAACCAGGTCTTTTTTTGTGTATTTGGCGATTTTCGAGTCAGGATGATTCAACAAGGTAAATAGTTGAAAATAATCCAGCTCGCTGAATTCTTTATGACCGGCTTTGGTTAGAGGCTTGTTATCAGGCACTGAAAATCCAAGAAAACTTCCTGCGTAGTCCCAAAAAAGGGTGAGCTGAATTGGGTAACAAATGCCAGTTTCGCAGGCTTCGGTAAAGACATCGCGGGTGAAGAAAAGCGGATCGCCATCGGTTGTAGAAACAAGTTTTGTGCTATCGTTTTTTAGTACCGACGAAACAATCTGCACCTCATCCGAATACATCGGAAAAGTTACAGTTTCACTCGAGGATTGCTTGTTGCTGATATTTGCAACAAGAAATAACAAAACACTAAAAAGGACGGATACACTATTCATTACAGCGCATTTAAAAAATCGAGCAGTGCCTCACGATCGGCAGTACTTAGCGCTTTGAAATCGTCTTTCGCATCTTTTGCTTCGCCATCGTGCCACAAAATGGCTTCGGTTATACTGCGTGCCCGGCCATCGTGCAAAAAAGTTGTATGTCCGCTGGTAACACTGCTTAAACCAATTCCCCAAAGCGGTCGCGTTTTCCACTCTTTACCATTCGCTTTAAACTCGGGCCGGTTATCGGCCAGTCCATCGCCCATATCATGCAAAAGCATATCGGTGTACGGATAAATCACCTGATTACTCACCTCAGGTACACCTTCCAGCGTTCCAGTGGTAAAAGATGCTGTGTGGCAATTAATACAGCCAATTTCATCAAAAACCTTACGTCCTTTAATCACTGTCGGGTCATCAAAATTCCGTGCTGCGGGCACCGCCAGTGTTTGCGAATAAAAAGTAACATCTTCCAAAACTTTCATATCAATCTCGGTTGAATCGGAAAGTTCAGTTTCCCCATTAGTTTGCCCATATGAACTCTCAATCGGACGAACAGGGTTTGTAATACCCATGTCTCCGTTATAAGCCCCAGCACTTTGTACAAGAATACTGGGAGCACCTGCCTTCCATCCAAAACGGCCCAATGCGATTCTTTTATTGGCCGGATCCCACACATAATTGGCTTTCCCCGAGATCCCGTCGTCATCGTTATCATTTTCATCGGCAAGCGCCAAAATATCCGATTCAGGAATGGCTTCCAGCAATCCCAATCCAAATACCGGCATTGCAATTCGCGGAGAAATCAACACATCAGATGGCAGCGACATGTACGGATCTTCAATTGCATACACCGGTTTTTGGAGAGTGATAATGGTACCATCAGCAAGTATTTCATCAATATATTCGTAATTAACGGCCAGCGAAGCTTCTTTCTGATAACCGTAAATTGCCTGGTGTTGCAACTGGGTACCAAAGCCCGGAACCGGAGCCGGGCCTCCATGCTCATCCTGTCCTTCCACACTGATTCTAAAAAAGAAGCCACTCATATCGTTAATATTAGCCGGAGGTACAGCACGCCCATCAGCAACATGACATCCTATGCAAGAGTTATGATTAAAAATTGGCCCCAGCCCTCCGTTTACCGGAGCATCTCCGGAAACAAAAATAGCCTCAAATGCCAAATCTCCATCCAAATGTTTTTTAAGACTTTCTCCTGATAAATTGGGTGCCGGCGTTGAAAAAGCTTTGCTACTTTGCATAAATACAGTAGTAGCCCCCCCGGCGAGTTCACCTTCAATTTTTGAAGGGTGTGGGTCGTCGGTCTTACAAGCATTAAAAGATATAAATATTGCTAAAATACCGGTTACCCACAACCGATTTTTGATTTTCTTGTCAGATTGAACCATAGTAAACGTTGTATTGAATGGCCTCAACTATTTATTTTGTCAATGCGTCTTTTACTTTTTTCAGCGAATCGAAAAGATCATTGCATGCACCAGTAGCAGCATCAGTAGCGACTTGGTTTGATAAATTGTTACGGAAAGGCTCACCAATGTTACTTATTTCTGTTTTGGCCGCTGCAATATTGGCTTTCACTTCTGCGTCGAGATCTGCTGATTTTTCTTTTACGATGTCAGAAAGACTGCTGCCCCTGTCGATTTCAAGACCTCCCATGTATACATTTTCAATACTTTGGATATTGTTTTTGAAATCGGTGAGCGAGTTCCAGCTGTACCACGATTCAACATCTAATACATTCCCTGATTCTACCGGATCGGCAATTTTTGCATTACCCACTTCGTCGGCAATATCCATCGCTCCCTGAATGATTTCTTCCAGAGCAGCATACTGCGAAACATAACGACTACCACTTAATCCGGCATTAATCAGTTCGTTACCAAAAGCATCGCCAACTTCAATCTCAGCAGCCTCCAGCAAACTTTGTTTTTGCGATGTCAGGTTGTCACTTCCATTCCACCATGCTTCCAGCGTAATACAATCTTCGGCAAGCACTTGTGCCACCGCTTCAAGATACGTTAACTCAGCTGCCGAGAAGCTGGCTGCAGCACGCGGTCCTCCATTGCGGAACAATAGGTATTCAACAGCATGAAATCCACGAAGTGAAGCTCCCAAACTATTTCTAACATAATCTGAATTCATTGAAATTGTTTCGTCTTCAACATCAGCAAGAACCTGATCGAGTTGGTCCTTATCGAGTGGCCATGAGTCGAGGAGTGGATCGAGGTTATTAAAGGCTGCTGGTCCAAACAAAAAGGCTTCGCTTTTTTCCCAATATTCACGAGTATCTTTCCAGGCCTCAGCCGCAGCTACAACTTCGTCATCAGTTAGTTCAGAATTAAATCCCTGAATAACATCAACCAACTGAATAGCATTGGTGGCCATATTTCCGTAAGTCGTAATTACCGTTTTATTGGTATAATCGGTAATCATTTGTGTAATTTTTTCATCGCGCTCACCAACATCGGCAACATCATCGTCATCGGAACAGGCAACAATAAAAAGCGCCAGCAAGCCGGTGAGAAATAGAAATGGATTAAATTTTTTCATAACATCTATAATTTTGAATTATTTGAATATACCCGAGAAAGTAACTCCCAAGCTAAATGTGTTTTCCTGATTATATGGTTTGTCGAATACACGCATACTGTATTCGGCTTTTAATGCGATTTGAGGAATAGGGAAATAGTTGAGACCAACAGTATATAACTGTCGTTTGTACCGGGTATCGGCAAGCATTCCCGACACCGTATTTTGCATCGAATTGTAATAGGTATAATGCAAAAAGGTGTAGAGTTGGTCTTCGGTATGAGGGAAAAACGAAAGCACATTGTAGCCGGCTTCGACCATTACTGACATCGCATTTTTAGCTACATCGGTATGCGGAGAAGGTGCCGCAGATGGCAGATTTTTATTGATTTTCGAAATTTCTGCGGACTCAGCAAGATCACCGTAAATAAAACATGCGCGGGCAATCCAGTTTTTCGAGTTGTATTCTGCATCAAAAGAACCAATTAAAACCGTTCCATCCAATCCATCATAACGGTCGGCTTTTAAGCTGTTACCAGCACTGTTGCCAACATATCCGCTAATTCCCATACGTAATCCGTTTATCGAATAGTTGTCGATTCTGAAAGCACCCGCCAAGCTGCTTGCCAATTTGTATTCGTAAGCTGAAACGCTTCCGCCATTAACCCAATTGGCCGAGCCAAAAGCATCGACATCAAGCCCGTTTACAAGCATAAATTCGTAGTTCCACATACGCAAGCGGCCATGAACGCTGATTCCGTTTTCGTGCCAGGTTTGCGGAATTATAGTGCTCTCCCCTTCCGGGCGCATTACATTGAAGTATTCAGTAGGCAAATGTCTATAGTTAGTCAATCCAACCGGAACGATAATATGACCGGCACGTATATTAAAACTCGAACTAAAGCTTTTTTCAATCCAGAATTGCTCCAACACAACTTCGCCTCCTTTTTCAACTTCCTGTTCATATTCGCCAAATTCTTCAGCTTCAATCTCCATTTCGGAACCAACACCTCCATGTTCCAACTCAATCTCACTGCCAATTTTCCAGCCACCTCCAAAATCGTAGTTCAGGAAAAGCACAAGGTGTGGAACATCGGTTTGCGCCCTGCTTACTTTGTCTTTAAAATTTTCGGGGTAGGTGTAGCGGTTAAAATCCGCACTGTAATCGAAATGACGATAAACCACCTCGCCATAACCTCCAATAGTAAGATTTGATGATTTTTGATTATTTTCTTGTGCTAAAACATTTTGCCCAAAAACCAGCAGGGTAAGCCCCAATGCAAACGTAACTAACTTCATAGATAAATAGATTTTGGGACAAAAGTAGACTGAGAGCAAGTGCGGGTCAATCCCCTTTACTTGGGATTTTTCAGGAGGAAAACATGTCTAAAATCAATAGTTCTTCAATTATTCCACATAAAAGACAATAAAAAAAACAAGCCAACAATACCTCATTTTCAACAAATTAAAGACACCCTTCCAATAAAATTAGAATAAAATATCCGTTACTCCTATAAATAGGGATATGACATAACGAAAGGGGAAGCACCATTTTGTGTATTCCTTCTTTTTATTTCGAACTTATTTCAAATTCTCTTCAAACAGTTTAAAAATGCGTTTGTATTCGTCGGTCCAACTGCTGGGTTCAACAAACCCGTGAGCCTCTACCGGATAAACCGCCAGTTCCCAGTTTTCTTTGCCCAACTCAATAAGGCGCTGAGTTAAGCGCACGATGTCCTGAAACTCTACATTATCATCTACCATTCCGTGGCACATCAATAAGTTGCCTTCCAGTCCTTCGGCAAAGTTTATGGGTGAACTTTTTGCATATGCAATGCTGTCCTGCACCGGTGTATTCAGAATATTGGCTGTGTAACCGTGGTTGTAGTGCGCCCAGTCGGTTACCGAACGCAAAGCTGCTCCGGCAGCAAACGTTTCCGGTTCGTTAAACATCGCCATCAGCGTGATAAAACCGCCGTATGAACCACCGTAAATTCCAATCCGCTCGGGCGAAACACTGTATTTATCCACTAACAATTTTGCTCCATCTACCTGGTCCGACAGATCAAGACCACCCATCCAGCGATAAATTCCGGTGCGCCAGTCGCGGCCATAACCGGCACTTCCACGATAATCGATATCCAGCACTGTATAACCATTATCTACCAAAATATTATGGAACTGATATTCGCGGAAATAGTCGCTCCACCATTTGTGCGCATTTTGCAGGTAACCGGCACCGTGCACAAAAATCACTGCCGGTCCGTTTTGCTCCGGCGACTCAGGACGATATAAACGAGCGTGTACTTCGGCACCATCTTCAGCATTAAAAGTTATGTATTCGGGCATTCGCCAATTGTATTTGTTAAAAGCATCGGTAGTTGAGTGCGTCAACTGCTCAGCTTCTGCACCGGCTTTATTCTCCTGCAAATACAATTCCCAGGGTTTGTTGCCCTCCGAGTGGCGAATGGCCAAATATTTCTCATCAGGCGAAAGTGTTACTTCGTTTCCGCCTTCCATTGATGTGATTTGCGTTAGCTTACCACCCCAAACCGGCATTTTGTAAAAGTGTGTCACGCCAGGGTACTCTTTATTGGCTATGAAATAGAAACTTTTTTTATCGTTTGATATGGATGCTTCCGAAACTTCAAACTCGCCTTTGGTAAGCGTTATTTTCTTTTTTGTTTTGCAGTTAACAGCGTACAAGTGTGAGTAGCCCGACTCCTCGGAATGAAACCAAACCGATTCCCCATCAGGCATCCAACCTATGTTTCCGGTTGACATTCCCCAACCGCCAATTCCGGGGCCACCAATCCACGCCTCATCGCGCTGACGGTCGAGTAATTCCAAATCGCCTTTTTCAGGATTGAGCAGCAAAATCCAGCGGTCTTTATTGTCTTGCGACAGCGCCACAACTACCGCCATATCTTCCGATTCATTCCAGAGTGGTCCCAACAGATTTAATTCACGGTCTTTTACTTCTGCGCCTTCTTTTGGCAACCGTTCCGGGTAATCACTCAGGTAATCGGGCAAATCTTTCAAGCCGGGAATTTGTGTTTTATCAATCGTAATCAGCTTGTTGTTTTTCAAATCATAAATTCCCATTTCTACCGACGCCTGCGGACTTCCCACTTTGGCACGGGCATTCTTTTCTTCAGTATAGCCCGACTCCGTAACATGATGCGTTACCGAAGTAGCTTGTGCGTTGGCAGCTCTTTCGTAAAGACTGTAAATAATGTAATCGCCGGTCGGACTTAACGAAATATCGCTCAACAACTTACTCCCGATATATATTTCTAATGGCTCGGCTTCTTTCTCCGCTTCCTCGCGGTTTTCGCGTACTTTATTTTTAGCCTCACGTTCCTTCAAAACCACAAACAATTCTTTTTGCTGATCTTCCAGCCATTTGGCTTGCTCCGACGAAGGCTGCTCCTTTTTTTCGTTCCCCGAAACAAAGTTGGTCAGCTGCGTAATCAGTCCGGTTTTCAGATCGATAGTGAATAAATTATTGTCCTTTGTAAACGCAATTTTCGAATCGCCTAAAACAAATTCGGGCGACGAAACACGCTCCAGCCAGGCTGTTAGCTGCTTTTCTTTACCATTTTTAATATCAAGCAAATAAAGATTCCCATTTCGGGTATAAACCTTTTTTGATTTGTCGCTGTTGTAATCGCCGCGATGGCCAGGCAGTGTACTTTTCTCTGCCAAACTTACTTTCTCTATTTCTCTGATCAACAGATCATACGCGTACAATGACTCAAGCGGATCTTGCTCCGGATTCCATTTAAAATAGATTTTTGCCCCATCTTCACTCCAACTTATATCGCTTGGCAAAGTCCCGATCCATTTGGCAGGATCCTGCATTATCGTTTCAATGGAAAGTAAACTTTTATTGAGTTGGCTAACCTGACTAAATGCTGAAAAAGTAAACAGAATAAAAAATGACAGAATAAAATGTCTCATGAGTGCAGTTTCTTTTTAGTGTTTTTCTCGAAGGCATCTAAATTAACACTTTTAGTAAAATGAATTCGTATAAAGAACTTGTATATTCTTAATTCAAAAAATATAGATTTGCAGTATAAAACAGTTCGTAATGCAGTGCTCAAAGCTTAAAGTCAATTTTTATGAAGGTATTTAAATTTGGAGGTGCATCGGTAAAAGATGCAGCCGCCGTGAAAAATGTTTTTGAGATTATTAATAGTGAAAAAGGCAACCTTGCCGTTGTTATTTCGGCTATGGGAAAAAGTACCGATCTGCTGGAAACATTGATAAAAACCTACTTCAACAGCGACGACGAAAAATGGACCATCTTCAATAACTTTAAAAATTACCACATCGAAATTATTGGCGATCTGTTTGGAGAAAAAGGAATGCCACAGGGTGTTTACGAACTGTTTACCGAATTGGAACACAAATTGAATTCGCGCCCTTCGTACGATTTTAATTTTGAGTACGACCAAATTATTTGTTTTGGCGAGCTTATTTCTACCCGAATTGTTAGCGACTACATTACTGCAACCGGTCATAAAAATGTATGGATAGACATTCGCAACTGCCTGAAAACCGACGACACGTTCCGCGATGCCCGTGTTGATTGGGAATGGACCGGGCAACTGATCCGCGAGGAATTCTCGTTCTCGGAAACAAGCTTATATATCACCCAGGGTTTTATCGGCTCTACAACCACCAACCTCACTACCACTCTGGGTCGCGAGGGATCGGATTTTACAGCTGCCATTATTGGTAGCTCGTTAAAGGTTGAGAGCGTGTCTATATGGAAAGACGTTCCCGGAGTTTTAAGTGGCGACCCTAAAAAAATGAGCGATACGGTGATGATCAACGAATTGTCGTACAAAGAAGCGGTGGAGATGACACATTCGGGAGCAAAAGTTATTCACCCAAAAACCATGCAGCCGCTACACAACGAAGGAATTCCGCTGCTGGTAAAATCGTTTGTTGAACCGCAAAATCCGGGCACTGTTATTCATAAGATCAATCATAAAATTGAGCTGCCTCCAATTTTTATTCTGAAAGAAAACCAGGTGCTGATCACCCTTTCAGCACTCGATTTCTCAATAATCTCGATCAGTGATATTGAGCATGTGGTAAAATTTCTGATGGAAAAATTGATTACGGTTACGCTAATGCAACAATCGGCCATCGACCTGAATATTGTTGCCGATGCATCAGACGAAAATCTGGAGGAAATTTTTAGTGAACTTTCAACAGATTACAATATCCGGTACAACACCGATCTTACGCTGGTAACCATCCGGCACTACACCGAAGAAGTACTCGACTGGATGGTAAAAGAAAAGGATATTTATCTGGAACAGCACAGTCGGTTAACGGCGCGGATGCTGATTAAAGAATAAGAAACAGCGGCCAAAAGCAATATTTCCGGCAGCCTTTACCGCTCGATTTTAGACTACTTCAGGATAGCAATTGGCAGCTGATTGACATTTGATACTGATATGAAATAAAAATGAGCATTATTTCATTAAATCTTCTGTTCATCGGCATTAACTATTGAAAATTCAACGCTTCTCTTAAGGCTCACTCTGAAATACAACTGGTATAATTTACAGGAATCGATTTTTCTTGTAATTTTAGAACCCGATTTATTACCTATAAATAAAACAGCTGACTGAGATGAAGCAAAAAAAGACATTGCCATATATAATTGGAATTGCGGTTGTAATCATTATTGTGCTTATCGTGGGCAAAAAGCAAGGATGGCTGGGCAGCGATGTTAGCGTAAAAGTGTCGACCGAAACAGTAGAAAGTAAAACCATTACCGAGTTTATAACTGCCAACGGAAAAATTCAACCGGAAACGGAGGTAAAAATCAGCCCTGATGTGGCCGGTGAGATCGTTGAACTACATGTTGAAGATGGCGATGCGGTTGAGCAGGGAAAATTACTGTGTGTTATAAAACCAGAAATGTATGTTTCGGCAGTAAACCGATCGGAAGCCGCCGTAAACTCATCGAAAGCCAGACAGGCACAGGCCGAGGCACAACTAATTGAAAACGAACTTTCGTACAAACGCTCCAAACAATTGTATGATAAAGGTACAATTCCGGTTTCGCAATTCGAATCAGCGGAAGCAGCATACAAAGTTGCACAAGCCGAAGCTCGTGCCGCACAATATTCGGTATTAAGTGCGCAGGCATCGCTTGACGAAGCCAAAGAGCAGCTGATAAAAACAAAAATTTACGCACCTATTACAGGAACCATTTCGGCATTAAATGTTGAAAAAGGCGAACGCGTGGTAGGAACCAGTATGATGGTGGGAACAGAAATGATGACCGTTGCTGACCTCAACAAAATGGAAGTGCAGGTTGAAGTAAACGAAAACGATATTGTAAAGGTAATGAAAGGCGACACTGCCCTGGTAGAAGTTGACGCATACCTAAACCGCAAATTCAAAGGTATTGTTACCGAAATTGCCAACTCGGCAAGTGTTGCCGGAACCAGTTCCGACCAGGTTACCAACTTCGATGTAAAAGTGCTTTTGCTAAAAGATTCGTACGAAGATCTGATTGATCCGGCGAATGGCAATCTTTACCCTTTCCGTCCCGGAATGTCGGCTACGGTTGATATTCTTACCGAAACCCGCGAAAATGTTATTTCGGTACCAATTTCGGCAGTTACAACACGGATAAAAAAAGAAAATGGCGGCACCAAAGAAGTTGGTACTGATTCGAAAAATTCTTCCGACGACGAAAACGCTACCCAGCGCGATGAAAAACAGGAAGTGGTTTTTGTATATACCGATGGCCGCGTAATGAAAACCGAAGTGGAAACCGGAATTCAGGACAACAACAGCATTGAAATTCTGAAAGGAATTAAAGTTGGCGACGAAGTAGTTATCGCGCCTTACACCATTATTAACCGCACGCTAAAAGACAGTATGCTGGTTAAAAAGGTTAGTGAAGAAGATTTGTTTAATTCGGAAGATTAAAATATTTTTATATAAACAAAACAGGGTTCCGATTTGATTCGCAACCCTGTTTTTGTTTATGATTCTATCTCTTATTCTCCGGGGAAATAATTGCGCGAATCAATAACAGTAAGATTATTCGTGTGTGCCCGACTCATTTCAAGCACCGCTTGCTCCGAAACCTTTTCACCTTTATAGGTGTAGGTTTTGTCCTGCACCACACGTTTTAGCAAAAGGTCTTTATAATCCACTTCAAAAGTGTACAACACATCGGTATAATAATCCGTATTGTTTTGCCCGATTGCAAGTGCCCGGCCCTGACGGTTACTTTTTGGAGCTACCGCTTCGCCTTCAATTTTTAATATCGAATAATCTTCTTTATTAATGCTGATTTTGCCTTTAAAAGTACCGGCATAATAATCGCCTGTAGTTGCTAGCGTAGGTACTTTCGGGCTGAAGGAAATCACCCAGTACTCTTTTCCATCGATAACGGGTTGGCTTTCCAGAGCCAGTTGATAGCTACTTAACAATGCAGGACTTAAAATACCCGATGCCGAGCGCACCCAGTCGAATCCCAACAAATCATCAATGTTTAATTGTGCGCTTGAGAAACTGTAATCGTCGTCGGTCTGTTCTTTTGTAACCGAGTAGTTCCGTGCTTTAAAAGCATCCGATTTGGAAGGATGAGTATAACCTGTTTCGTCGTAAAGCAACACAGTAGCAATTTGTGGCGATTTCACCTGCCCGTCAACTGCTTTTTCTTTTGAATAAGCAAAGTGCATATTAAACGGGCCCGAACCATAATTGTATTTAATATTCTCTGAGGCCATACGCAAAATGCGGATCAGTACTTTATTTTGTGCGGCAACATCAACCTCTTCAACATCATACGACTGAGACTGCAATTTTACCACTGCAAACTCTTTCGAAAAAAGTTCCTTTACCGGAAATTGTTTGTTGGTGAACCCCACGGCAGAAAAGTAAATTTTTTTATCCACCATCTCTTCAGGAATCTTCAATTCAAAATTCCCCTCGCTATCGCTGGCAGTGCCAAAAAACGTACCTTCCAAACCAATATTGGTATACGAAACCGGACGATTTGTATTGGCATCAACCACCTTCCCTTTAATGGTGTGCGCCACCTTCGATCCGCTTTGCCCCAACGCTGTAAGGGCAACAAAGACTGTAAAAATGAATATAATTGTTTTCTTCATGACCATCAATTTAAAAAAATAAAAGTAAGAAATAAATACCACACCCGCTTATTAAAACGTTGTAATACCCAATTATTATTGTGTATATTTGTTTTGAACATAAAAAGATCATTATGAGTAGAAAATATATCATTCTTGTTATCAGTGTTGTTTTGATAGGACTGTCGTCGTGTGTATCAAAAAAGAAATACCTTGAAATGGAATCCGGCAGATTAAAAGCCGAAGAACTCTCGCGAAAACTCGATGCAGAGAACAATGCTAAAGCCGAACGTATAAAAGCTTTGATTGCCGATTTTGAAGCCATGAAAAATGAGTTGTTGGAAAATAATGCCATAAAAGAGCAGGACATTGCCGACCTAAAAAAAGAAATGGCTGTGCTGAATGAAGAACTAAACAGCAAACAGGAGTCGTTACAGGAAACCAGTTTTAATCTTGATTTTGAGAAACAACGTTTAACCAATGCGTTAGAAAGTAAAGAAACATCAATTCAATCGTTGCAAAACGAAGTAAACACACTGGAAACCGAAGTTTCTGAGAAAAACTCGGCCATCGACCAAAAGGACTTTGAAATTAACAAACTGAACCAGGAGGCTAAAGTTTTGGAAGGCAAAATTAAAGCTGGCGAAAACAAATTCAACACCCTGCAGGGACAGCTTGATAATGTTCGTTCGGAAACGCAACAGTTGCAAAATCAGTTAAAAGAAAAAGACGAGCAGATTACCAAACTTTCTAATCAGGTTAAATTGTTAAAAGATCAGATTGGAAATTAATTTCTTTTGCTTCTTTTCAGAAACACTTGCAAATAATAAAGATAATTACAACAAACAAAATAAGCATTTGCTTGTTTAAGAGTTAGAATAGTGAACCGTTTTAATTAACTGTGTTTATTATTTGATTGCAAAAATAATGAAAGTTTGCCCTTTCATTAGAAAGTCTGGTTTTCACCAGACTTTCTTTTTTCTTATAAAGCCTAAAAAAAAGGTATTTACTATGGAAATACCTTTTTAGTGTTCGAATGCAAACATACTTCTATGAAAATTGCTCCTTTATTTCTTAACAGCACTCTCGCCGATGCGTTTAAACCACATTCGGTCGCCAACATTGTAATACTGATCTTTTAGTTCAGGCTCTAGCGCCAATTCCTCTTTGGTATATGGAAAATACGGAACCAGAACATCATCACCATCTTCCCAGTTTGCCGGAGTAAAAACCTTTTCATTGTCTACCAATTTAAAGGCTTCCACCATCCTAACATACTCGCTCATATTTCGCCCAACTTCAACCGGATAGAAATTTACCGAGCGAACAATATTTTTGTCGTCAATAATAAATACCCCTCTTATATCGCGATCAGTACTAACGGGCTCATGTAACATCCCGTACAGTTTCGACGACTTTCCGTCAATATCCTCTATAATTGGAAATTCAATATCAATCGGCCCTCTGTTTTTGTAATCAAGTTCCTCGATATGAGCCTTCCACATATTATGCAACTCCACATTATCAGTTGAAATTACCGCCACCTTAACACCCAATTTTTCGAATGTTGGTTGCAGATGTGCCAGTTCAAGTAATTCCGATGTACAAACTGGTGTAAAGTCGGCCGGATGACTAAAAAGTATCTTCCAGCTATTTCCAAAATCATTTGGGAAAGTCATCTCTCCATTTGTAGTGTTTGCAGTGAATTCCGGCGCCTTCGATCCTATTAAGGGAATTTTATAATCGCCCGCCAAGGCGACTCCCATGGCCAGGACAAAGGCCATTAAGATGAACATTACTCGTTTCATAACTCTTGAATATTAAATGATTGCACTACGCAAATTACAACCATTTAAAAAGCTATGTCTATGCTAAAGAACATATACCAAATGAGCGCAAAATTATTGCGTTTGATGCTTAATCACCAGTTCTCAATAAAAATAACGAAAATGAAACAGAAAAAAGAATAATACTTACAATTTAAAGATTTAACAATCTTTATTTATTTAATCTAGAAGTTACACAATTTTAAATAAAAATACCAAATTGTATTTTATTAATAAATTACCAGTAGGCTTTCGAATATTCCAGTCGATTATTCCAAGTCGTAATCCAACTTAAATAACTTATAATACTGCACAATTGACTCGCGAACCTGGTATTCGGTTGCTGTGTACGGAAGAACATTTTGTCCGTTAAACCACATCATAAAAGTATCGGCATAAGCCTCATTCAAGCCGGTAAGTTTTATTACCATTTCTTTATTATAGTTTTTCGAGTGCATTTCCCAGTTTTTCATTATTGCCATGTCCTCGCGTACCTTTCGTTTGCGTTTTTCTCGTTTACCATAATATTGTGCAAACGATAAAGGACTTACCAGTGCTGCAATAACCGAAGGTTTTTTATTAAATGCATCGCCTCTCAAAGTTGGGTCAAGGTCTGTTGGATTTCCGTGATCGAAGTAATCCAATTTTCGGGCTTCGCCTTCAACGGTAACTTCGCCAACATTATAAAGTACAGGATCCATATAAAACGTCAGCATTTCGTAGCCGGTATAATAGGATGGCACTTTCAGGATAAAAGTTTTGAATCCCACTGAAGTAACTTCGAGCGAATCGACGTTAAGCATCTCCAGTGTAAATATTCCCTCGCTATTAGTAATAGTACCGCTGTGTGTGCGGTGGTTAATGATGTTTGCATAGGGAATTGCTGAACTATCGGAAGAACTCAGTATTTTAGCCTTTAGCTCAATCGCCATCGGATCAACTGGATAATTCTCATCCTGCGCCCAACCAGAAATACTCGTCAAAATAACTAATAGCAGCAGTAAATATTTATACATAAGTGCGTAATTCTATTCCGTATGCAAATCTATGCAAAAGAATTTAACCATTTTGAAGATAACACTATTTAACTGGTTTTTAACAGATGTTAAGGAGAAATAGTCATAGCACGACTTAGAGCCATACTATGACTAAATTAATTTATTTCATTGAAGCGATGCGCTCTTCCAACACTTTTATATTGGCTTCGGCATCTGCCTGTTTTGCTTTTTCTTTGGCAACTACCGCTTCGGGTGCATTATTTACAAAGCGTTCGTTACTCAGCTTTTTCATTACCGAATTCAGAAATCCTTTGGCGTATTTCAATTCCTCTTCCAGTTTTGCCAATTCTTCTTCCACATCAATAAATCCATCAAGCGGAATATAGAAACTGGTCGATTTTACACGAAATGAAGCCGCTCCTTTAACCTCTTCCTCAACAATAGTCAGCTCAGTAAGATTACCCAGTTTAATAAGAATACTGTTGAATTTGGAATCAAAACCTTTATCTCCTTTTTGTACCGAAAAATCGATGGCATCTTTAAAGGCAATATTTTTGTCTTTACGGATTTTACGAATTCCCGAAACAGCTTCTTTTACATCTTCGAAAGCAGCAAGTAATCCTGTATCGTAACTGGTATTTGCCGGCAACTGGCTGACCATGATACTTTCGCCTTCTTTACGCTCATCAAGCAACTGCCAGATTTCTTCAGTAATAAACGGCATAAAAGGATGCATCAAGCGCAACATCTGGTCGAACAGTTCAACGATTTCAGCATAAGTTAAGGCATCAATTGGTTGTTGATAGCCCGGTTTTACCATTTCAAGTAACCACCCCGAGAATTCGTCGCGAACAGTAGTATAAACGGTCATCAACGCCTCCGAAATTCGGAAGCTATCAAACTGTGTATTCAACGTTTCTACCACCTGAGCCAGTTTATTCTTAAACCACTCGATGGCCAGTCTTGAATGTTCCGGTTGTTCGATATCAGAAGATACTTCCCAGTTTTTTACCAAGCGGAAGGCGTTCCATATTTTTGTCGAGAATCCGGCACCTTGTTGCGGCAGGCCTTCGTCGAAAAGCAAATCGCCACCTGCAGGAGAACAAAGCAACATTCCCACACGAACACCGTCGGCACCGTATTTGGCGATTAAGTCCAGCGGATCGGGTGAGTTACCCAGCGATTTCGACATTTTCCGGCGTTGTGCATCGCGCACCATTCCGGTAAAATACACGTTCTTAAACGGGAAATCATCGCGGTACTCGTAACCGGCAATAATCATTCGGGCCACCCAAAAGAAAATAATATCAGGCGCTGTTACCAAATCCGAACTTGGGTAATAATAGTTTACCTCTTCGTTTTCCGGCTCACGAACTCCATCGAAAACCGAAATTGGCCACAACCAACTCGAAAACCAGGTATCCAAAGCATCTTCGTCTTGTTTTAAATCAGCAGCAGTCAATTCTGTATTGCCCGATTTTTCTTTGGCAATAGCCAGTGCTTCTTCTGCAGATTCGGCACAAACATAAGTTCCGTCGGGCAGGTAATACACCGGAATTTGGTGCCCCCACCACAACTGGCGGCTAATACACCAGTCTTTAATGTTGCCCATCCAGTGCTTGTAGGTATTTTTAAATTTCGGCGGATGAAAAGCAATGGTATCGTTCATCACGTTCTCCAAAGCCGGTTTTACCAGCTCTTCCATTTTTAGGAACCACTGTGCAGACAATTTTGGCTCAATGATTACATCGGTACGCTCCGAGAAACCAACTTTATTTGTATAGTCTTCTATTTTAGCCAGATTTCCTGCTTTTTCCAGTTCAGGAACAATTTTATCGCGAACATCAAAACGATCTTCACCAACAAACAGCTCCGCCTTTTCATTTAGCGTTCCGTTGTCGTTAAAAATATCGATGGATGGCAGGTTGTATTTCAACCCTATTTCGTAGTCATTAATATCATGGGCAGGTGTAATTTTCAAACAACCGGTACCAAATTCCATGTCAACATATTCATCTTCGATAATCGGTATTGAACGGTTGATTAGTGGTACCAAAACACGTTTCCCTTTAAGATGCAAAAAACGCTCGTCGTTCGGGTTTACACAAACGGCTGTATCACCCAAAATAGTTTCAGGACGTGTAGTTGCAATGGTTACAAAACCATCTTCTCCTTCAATTTTATAATTCAGGTAATACAGTTTACCCTGCATTTCTTTGTAGATCACTTCCTCATCAGAAAGTGCAGTTTTTGCTGCCGGGTCCCAGTTTACCATACGCACCCCGCGGTAAATCAGTCCTTTGTTAAACAGGTCGACAAAGACTTTGATTACGGACTCGCTGCGGGCTTCATCCATAGTAAAAGCTGTGCGATCCCAGTCGCACGAGGCACCCAGTTTTTTCAGCTGCTCAAGAATAATACCACCGTGTTTATCGGTCCACTCCCAGGCATGTTTCAAGAATTCGTCTCGCGAAAGGTCATACTTGTCAACTCCTTCAGCATTTAGTTTATTTACCACCTTTGCTTCGGTAGCAATCGATGCATGGTCGGTCCCCGGCACCCAACAGGCATTTTTACCGGTCATACGCGCACGGCGGACCAGAATATCCTGAATAGTATTGTTAAGCATGTGCCCCATGTGTAACACACCGGTTACGTTTGGCGGCGGAATTACAATTGTGTAAGGTTCACGCTCGTCGGGTGTGGAGTGGAAATATTTATTGTCCATCCAGTATTTGTACCACTTATCTTCAACCTCGGCCGGGTTGTACTTGCTCGGAATTTCCATCTGACTCATCTTGAAATATCTAGCTAAAAATTTGAGGTGCAAAAGTACAATTAAAAGTTTAGAGTTCAATGTTTAGAGATCAGAGTTTATTGAAAGGTTAGGAGTTCAGAGATAAGAATTATGAGTCTGACAAATAAAAAACCACGAACAGAATAGCAAAAACTAAATGTCCGTGGCTGAAAATATAATATGTTATTGGTTTTTCTTATTGTCGAGCAACCTCTCCGTGGTAGCCGAGGTCAAGACCTTTTTTTCGTCCATGCGCCCTACTTTTACAGGCACAACTCGATTTATTGCTTTTAAGACGCCTAATGTAAAAACATTAACAGTGGGGAGGAATGCACAAGGTCTTTGGATTGATTCTGAGCAACTGATACCTATCTCCATTTTGCAAGAGCTTATTGAGCTAAAAGATGAAATTGCAACGATACTTTCTATTTTAACTGGCGATGTTCTACTTTTCACCCTAGAATTGCACCGATAATGGTTGCCGACATTAAAGAAGCCAAAGTCCCGGCTAATAAAGCACGCATTCCGTATTGCGAAAGCAACACCCTACGTTTTGGTGCCAGCGCTCCGATTCCGCCAATTTGAATACCGATTGATGAAAAGTTGGCGAAACCACACAATATATAGGTAGCCATAATAATCGACTTGGGTTCAGCAAATACACCAGCTGCTTTTAAGTCGGCCAGCGAAACATAGCCGATAAATTCGGTAAGAATCAGTTTTTCGCCCAGCAAACGACCAACCACAGCAATATCTTCAGGACACACTCCAATTAGCCACATAATCGGCGAAAAGGTATAGCCCAAAATAAATTGCAGCGACAGTTCATTGTATTTTCCATCGGTAACATTGGCAATAACATCGTTTAAATGTGTGATGGCACCCACTTTTGTAAATATAAAATTGAACATAGCAATAAAAGCAATAAAAGCCAAAAGCATTGCAGCCACATTTACCGCTAGTTTTACTCCTTCTGTTGTTCCGTTTGTAATGGCATCCAACACATTGCTACCAATTTTATCGCGATTCACATCAATGGTTTTATTAATTGCGTCGGTAGGAGGCACTAGCATTTTCGAAAAGACAATAGCTGCAGGAGCTGCCATTACTGATGCAGTAAGCAGGTGTTTTGCAAATTCAAGTCGTAGTTGTGGATCGTCGCCACCAAGCAAAGCAATGTATGCCGCCAAAACACCTCCGGCAAGCGTTGCCATCCCACCGGTCATTACCAACAGAATTTCCGATTTGCTCATTTTATCCAGGTAGGCTTTAATCATCAATGGCGATTCGGTTTGCCCAAGAAAAATATTCCCGGCTACCGAAAGCGCTTCTGCTCCTGAAATTCGAAGGACTTTGGTAAACACCCACGCCAATCCGTAAACAATCTTCTGGATAATTCCCCAGTAAAATAACAAACTGGTTAAAGCCGAAAAGAAAATAATTGTTGGTAACACCTGAAAAAGAAATATATAACCATAGGTATCAGCATCCATCAGATCGCCCAAAAGAAAAACACTCCCCTCTTTGGTGAAGTCGAGCACCTTAACGAATATCTTTCCGAAAAATGCAAAGCCGGCCTCCACAATAGGTACGTACAAAACTCCTAATGCCAATAAAATTTGCATTAACAGGCCAATTCCAACAGTTCTCCAGGGAATATTGCGTCGATCGGAACTAAAAATATAACCGATAAAGACCAATACAACCATTCCTAATAATCCCCGAAAAAGGGTCATAATTGAGAAAGGAGTTTGTCGTTCTTTTGCCAAAAGAATATTTGAAGTATCGGTTTGTTGTGCCACTGCGTCGGCTGTCGCAAGCATTGTTTCGCCGGCATGAGCAGCGAGCGGTTGTAAAAAGAAAATGCCGGTAATTACGACCAGCAACAACATGATGCGTTTCATATTAATATTTTTCTTCATTTTGTCACTTCTTCCCTGCTGTGCAGCGATTGTCCCCTCATGGGCGACAGGTGTGAATTTAGAACTTATTATAATTGGTTTACTTTTCTCGTTTATTTAATTCATCACGAATTATAGACGCTTTTTCATAATCCTCGTCTTCGATGGCTTCATTCAGCAATTCCTGCAAATCGTTGGTTGAATATTGCGCATATGAAGAACCGGTTGTCTCAAGCTCATCCTCATCGATCATACTGCGCACCGGAGAATTTTCATCATCCGATTCCAATACAATTCCGGCTTTCTGTAAAATTTCTTCCGAGGTATAAATCGGGCACCTGAAACGAAGCGCCAAAGCCACCGCATCGGATGTTCGCGAATCAATTCGGATTTCCTTGCCGTTCATCTCACACAAGAGTTCGGAATAAAAAATTCCTTCTTCTAACTTGTATATAGTTACCTCCAGCAACGCAATATCAAAAGCCAGAGCCATGTTTTTTATTAAATCGTGAGTAAGTGGCCGCGGAGGTTTTAATCCTTCCAGCTGAATGGCAATCGCCTGTGCTTCAACTGGCCCTATAATTATAGGAATTCTGCGTTCACCTTCTTCTTCTGCCAACACCAACGCATAAGCCCCCGACTGGGTTTGACTTACCGATAATCCTAAAATGTTTAAGCGTATTTTTTGCATGCTAACGTTTGCCGTGTACCTTTTTTTCGATGCAAACAAATATAATAATCATTTTGGTTCCATTCCATTTTATTTTGCCCGTTTTCAAAGTAACATCCTTAAAACAGTGCCTCAAAGGGCTATTACCAAAGGCAGGCAAAGTGCAAAAACAGAGATATTTATTTAATTCAAAATCTCGATATCCGAAGCAACGTAAAGGAAAAATTTTATGAAAAACCAAATTCCAAATAAAAAATAGTCTAACGGAAAAAACCAGTGTCAAATGAATCCAAAATCGGTGTGAGGTTAAAATTAAGGAAGCGGGATAGTAAAATGAAATTTCGCTCCTTTTCCTTTTTCGCTTTCGCCCCAGATCACTCCGCCATGTCTCTCCACCAGCTCTTTACAAAGAACAAGCCCCAGTCCGGTACCCGACTCTTTGTTGGTACCTGCTGTTGAAAAGCTTTCGTCGACTTTAAACAATTTCCTGAAATTTTCGGGGCCGATTCCAATTCCTGTGTCGGCAACGGTAAAAATGGACTTTCCGTCATTAAATTTTGCGATGAATGTAACAGTACCGCCTTCGGGAGTAAATTTAATTGCATTGCTTAGCAGGTTGCGCACAATGGTACTAAACATATTCCTATCAGCTATCAATTCCATTTTTTCAGGAACAAACTTCGCAAGTGTTAGTTTTTTATTCAGGGCACTTAGCTCTAAAACCTGAAAAATTTCATCCACACAACGCTCCACATCAATCGTTTTAGGCTCAAAGGCCACTTTATGCCGTTGCAGGTTGGCCCAATCGAGCAACCCATTGAGCAAATTATAGGTTTTCTGTATCCCACTATACAAATAATATGTATATTCTTTTAGATGCTCTGTTTTTTCATTATCAACCTCCTCTTTCAGCATTTCGCCAAAACCAAGCATGGTATTAAACGGACTTCTCAGGTCGTGTGCAATAATCGAGAAAAAGCGATCTTTTGTTGCATTCAAATCCTGAAGTTTCATGAGATTTTCATGAATTTTTTCTTCAGCTAATTTGCGTCTGTTTATCGAGCGCGCCAGCACCCATGCACCCCATCCGCTCAGAATTATTAATAACAAATAAACAATCAGCAACTCAATACTTCTTTCCCTGTTACTTTCACACAGTTCATCTCTGGAAACAAACGCTACTGCTTTCCAGTAATAGTTTTGAGCAGCCTGAAATGCCTCTTGCTCGGTCCATATAAATTCTGAATCGTTATTTTCTAACGGATAAATAGTGTTAAACGTAAAAAGTCCCCTGTCATTTTCGAATTGCCCCGAAGTTTGAGATGAGATTATTTTCCACTCCTCAGGATGGTAATATTGAAAGTTTACCGACTTTTTATTATCGAACATAAAACCCCACTCCAATTTCTCCTCGGGAGCTTTTAGCCAGTAGCTGTCCTTATTCAACAACATAAAATGCTTCTTAAAACGACTTATGTCACCTGGTTCCGAATTCCGAAGCATGTACTCTCCAAGATAATTGAACACCAGTATTCCTTTCTTCTCACCCTTCTCATCAAACACTGGAGTCGCAAAACGCAAAATCGGTTTTAATGGAATTTCAATCTTTTTATTTTCAATGTTCAGGTCGAATGGAGATACATAAACTTCGTTGCGGTTAAGTTTTAAAGTATTAAAAAAATAAGGGCGTTGACTTTTGTTTTGCAAGTCCTTTTCTGCCACTACCACTGCCACACTATCTTTCAAATTTACCCGCACCATTTCTTCGCCCTTGCTATTAAACAAACGAATTTGATCGTAAAACTGACGCTGATTGCTCACTTTTCGAAAAATAGTTGCAATTCTATTTTTCGTTTCCTGATTGTTGGGATCCCGCCATAATGCATCAAAGAAATCCAGTGCAGCCATAATCTGAAGATCTCCAATAATATAATTAAGATCACGGTGAATGCTCTTCGATTCCTGATCGATATCGAATCTCTCTGAACTTAATAATATCAGCCTGTCAGAATTATACTGAATTTTCCTAATAGTAAAAACAACTCCTGTAAACAGAATAAAAAGGGGAATAAAGATTCTAAAAAAAGTTCGATACATCCGTTTACGCATACTTTTGTTAGAAACGTCGAAAATCTTTAGGTTGACGTCCTCTTTGGTTTTTATAAGTAATAAATTTACAGCTTAAATTCTGATTAAAAAAACACACCATCAATTTAGGTATTTTTGAAGTAACTTTTAAGATTTCAGGAAATTAAAGATGCAAAGTCAATGTCAAAAAAGATATAATTATTTGCTAATTATCTAAAATTAACTACTTTTGCAGTCCGAATTTTGAATCGATCAGGCTCGAATAAGTGAAATCCGATGCGATATCCGCCTGACGGTGTAAACATTAAAAGTATAAATATGTACGCGATTGTTGAAATTGCAGGACAGCAATTCAAAGTAGAAAAAGACAAGAAACTTTTCGTACATCATCTGGATGCAGAAGAAGGAGCATCAGTTGATTTCGACAAAGTATTGTTGGTTGACAACGACGGTAAAGTTGCCGTTGGAACTCCAACCGTAAAAGGTGCTAAGATTACAGCCAAAGTGCTGGAACATGTAAAAGGCGAAAAAGTGATCGTTTTCAAAAAGAAACGTCGTAAGAGTTATCAAAAAATGAACGGTCATCGTCAGCAATTTACTCAAATTCAAGTAGAAACCATTGTTGGATAATTTATAAAAAGATTTTACCATGGCTCACAAAAAAGGTGTAGGTAGTTCGAAAAACGGACGCGAATCGGAAAGTAAACGACTGGGAGTAAAAGTTTACGGAGGTCAGTTTGCTAAAGCTGGTAATATTATTGTTCGCCAGCGTGGTACTCAACATTTTCCTGGAGACAATGTAGGTATGGGTAAAGACCATACTTTATTTGCATTGATCGACGGAACTGTTGTATTTAGAAAGAAAAGAAACAACCGCTCATACGTATCGGTAGCTCCTGAAGTTGAGGTTGCAGTTGCAGAAGCTCCTGCAAAAGCTGCTCCTAAAAAAGAAGCTGCTCCGGTTGTTGAAGAAGTAAAAGAAGAAGCTCCTAAAGCTGAGACAAAAGCAACAGCAGAAGGTGACGATCTTACAAAATTAACAGGTGTAGGCCCCAAATTAGCCGAAGTATTGGTTGAAGGTGGTTTTACAACTTATGCTGAAGTTGCTGCAGCATCTGTTGAAGCAATTCAGAAAGTTCTTGAAGCAGCAGGAAGCCGCTACGCTTCAAAAGATCCACAACCATGGATTGAAGAAGCTAAAGGTTTAGCTTAAGATATTTGATAGACCAGAGGGTTTACCCCTCCCTCAAAGAATAAAAAAACTCCTGTCGTTACCGGCAGGAGTTTTTTTATGGAAATTTTCGTGTTTTATTTTAAGGCTTTATCCCAAAAGTCAACCATTATCTCAATCACTTTCGGATCGGAAAAATGACCTCCGCCATGATTTGCACCAACAATAGCTGCCTGCACATCGCTGCTTTGGTCGAGATTTTCACCCTCTTCAAATTCTTCTTCACCATCTATAGTTCCGGTCATTGCGGTTAAGTAACCTCCTGCCGATTCACCCCAAACAGCCACTTCATCCGGGTTAGTACCGGAAATATCTTCGAGTACAATATTGGAACTGTTATCACAAGGTTTTATTTCTTGTGGAATTAACAGGCCTCCCATTCCGGGGATAGCTTTTCGTTCTTGTTTTTCTTGTTGAGCAAAAAGAACATTTACAGAGCCTGTTAACGCAACTACTGTTAACCGGAAAAAGATAGTCTTCTTATAATAATTTTTTATTTGTTTTATAAAAATACCTGATTAAGAGAACACGGCTAAAAAAATGCGGCTATTTCATTATTTCACAATAAGGTATTTAAACTAATGCTATTAGATTGAAAATTAGAAATAGGTTTAATCATAAAGTGCCAATTCATTTATTAAATTTGCAGCTATAATAAATGGAAAAGACATGCTCAACTTAAAATTTATACAAGACAATCCGGAGTTAGTAGTAGAAAAACTAAAACGCAAAAATTTCAATGCTTCGGAAATTGTTTCAACGATTATAGATCTTAATACAAAAAAAAATAAACTTCAGGGTGAAGCAGACTCGGCAAAAGCTGAAATGAATAAAATTTCGAAAGAAATTGGAATGCTTTTCCGCGAAGGCAAACACGAAGAAGCTAACGCTGCCAAAGAACGCACTGCCGAGCTAAAAGAAAACATTAAAAACTTTGATGTTGATTTTGCAGCCATTGAAGAGAAAGTTTACGATTTGCAGGTTCAACTGCCTAACTTACCTCATGAATCGGTTCCTGCCGGAAAAGGCGAAGATGACAATGAGGTAATAAAACGAGTGGGCGACATTCCTAGCATGGATGAAAAAGCATTGCCACACTGGGAGCTGGCGGCCAAATACAACCTGATTGATTTTGAGCTGGGTGTAAAACTTACCGGTGCCGGATTTCCGGTTTACCGCGGAAAAGGAGCGCAATTGCAGCGTGCACTTATCAATTTCTTTTTAGCCGAAGCATCAAAAGCAGGTTACGAAGAAATTCAACCGCCGCTGGCAGTTAACGAAGCATCGGGTTTTGGAACCGGTCAGTTGCCCGATAAAGAGGGCCAGATGTACCACATTACCGAAGACAACCTTTATCTTATTCCAACAGCAGAAGTTCCGGTAACCAATATTTACCGCGATGTAATTTTGGATGCCAAAGACCTGCCTTATAAAAATACCGCATATAGTGCCTGTTTCCGTCGCGAAGCCGGTTCGTACGGTAAAGATGTTCGTGGGCTGAACCGTTTGCACCAGTTCGACAAAGTGGAAATTGTACAAATTGCACATCCCGATAAATCATATGAGATTTTGGATGGAATGGTAGCTCACGTTGAAGGTTTGGTGGCCAAACTTGGCTTGCCTTATCGTATTCTGCGTTTGTGTGGTGGCGATATTAGTTTTACTTCAGCCTTAACATACGATTTTGAAGTATTTTCTGCAGCACAGGAAAAATGGCTGGAAGTAAGCTCAGTTTCCAACTTCGAATCGTTCCAGGCCAACCGTCTGAAGTTACGTTTCCGCGAAGAAGGTGTGAAGAAACCACAAATTGCACACACCCTTAACGGAAGTGCGTTGGCATTACCTCGTATTGTTGCGGCCTTGCTCGAAAATAACCAAACACCTGAAGGCATTAAAATTCCTGAGGTACTGGTTCCGTTTACTGGTTTTGATATGATCAGTTAGATAATATTATTCATCCAGAAAATAAAAAGCCCGGAAGAAATAAATCTTCCGGGCTTTTTTATATAGGTATTTCAAAGTATTATTTCACTTCGCCATTTTTGATCAGCCACTCAGCAATCTGAACTGCGTTAAGTGCGGCTCCTTTTTTAATCTGATCGCCAACACACCAGAAAGTAATACTGTTCGGATCGGTAACATCCTGGCGAATACGACCAACATACACATCGTCTTTACCCGATACGAACAACGGCATTGGATATTCGTTTTTCGCCGGATTATCGATCACTGTCAACCCTTCAAATGCTTCGAAAGCTTTTGTTACAGCTTCTGCTGTCAGTGGTTTTTCAGTCTCCACCCAGATAGCTTCCGAGTGTGCTCGCGCCACCGGAATACGCACACAAGTTGCGCTTACCTCTGCGTCGGTGTGCATAATTTTTTTAGTCTCCCAGTTCATCTTCATTTCCTCCTTGGTGTAATCGTTATCAAGGAAAACATCGATGTGCGGGATAATATTCATGGCCAGCTGATGTGAAAATTTCTCCACTTTCGCAGGCTTGCCTTCAGCCACATCTTTTACCTGCTGTTCCAACTCTGCAATTCCCTGTGCGCCGGCACCACTTGCTGCCTGGTAAGTAGCCACGCGAACACGTTTAATCTTCGATAGGTTCTCAATCGGTTTCAGCGCAACAACCATCTGAATGGTTGAACAGTTTGGATTGGCAATAATATTACGCGGACGGTTTTTTGAATCTTCAGGATTCACCTCGGGCACTACCAGCGGCACATCGTCGACATAACGAAATGCGCTTGAGTTGTCGATCATAATCGCACCATGCTTGGTAATTGTTTCAGCATATTCTTTTGAAACACCGGCACCTGCCGAAGTCAGCGCAATATCAATATCTTTAAAATCGTCGCCGTGTTTGAGTTCTTTAACTGTAAGCTGTTTACCCTTAAATTCGTAAGTTTTGCCGGCACTTCTTGCCGATCCAAATATTACCAATTCATCCATCGGGAAGTCCCGCTCAGCAAGCACTTTCAGGAACTCCTGTCCAACAGCGCCACTAACTCCAACAATTGCAACCTTCATGTTTCTTCGATTTTAAAAAAATTTATAGTCTTTTTCTGTCTAAATGTGCGTCAAAGTTAGTATTTTGCTTCTAATTGTAAATGCTATGAAACCCAATCTTCTAAAATTATTAACATACTCTTTTATCCTGTTTTTCAACTCGATAAATGCACAGGAAATCTGGCACGAAAGTTTTACGATTCCCGACAAAGGCGTTTGGGGAAATAGTGATGGAACTGGTATCAATTCTGACTTTTCTGGAATTACAAAATGGACACTCAACTTTAGCCAAATCACCCTCGAAAACGAAGAAGACTATGCTAAAACTGTTACAACTTCCGGCGGACGTTTTGAATGCCGCGATATTAATGGTGAAGCAATCTGGCGATCGGAGATTATAGATATTTCTGCTTATAAAAACATTTCCGTTCAATTAAATGCCAACGAAACCGGCAGCAGTACCAACAAAGAACAAAAATACATAAAAGCATTTTTCATTCTCGATCAGGGAGAAGAACAAGCTTTTGAAACCAACAGCGATAATCGTGGAAACTGGGGACAAGCTGTAGCCGAACAAACCAGTCTCAATGGAAACAACTTGCAAATCGTGGTTTATATGAACAACCATTACGCATCGAACAAAGTGATTTTGGATGAAGTGATTGTTTCGGGAGAAGAAAAAAATCCGGTTATTATCGAGCCCGGCGATATTGTTTTAAATGAGGTACTTTTTAACCCTGTTCCCGACGGCGACGATTATGTGGAGATTTACAACAACTCCGACAAAGAGATTCCGCTAAACAAACTTTATCTGGCTTCGCGCGATAACGACATGGAACTTACCCAAATTTATGCACTCACCAGCGAACGGAAAAAACTTCTTCCAAACGAATACCTGGCATTAGCCAAAGATACACTCGGTGTTTTCCCGTTTTTCAGCATTAGCTGCCCGGAATGTTTTCTGCAAATGGAAAGATTCCCTTCGTTTAATAACGATGATGATTACGTGGTTCTGCTAAACAGCGATATGGAAATCATCGATGAATTCTACTACAACGAAAAAATGCATTCCCCTATTTTTTACGACCGTGAGGGAATTGCACTCGAACGCATTTCCTTTTCGGCGCCAACAAACGATGCTTCTAACTGGCATTCGGCATCCACACAATCGGAGTATGGAACACCCGGTTATCAGAACTCACAATTAATGAACGAAGAAGTACAAAAAATATCAGTGACATTTCAGCCGGATGCTTTTTCGCCGAACAACGACGGTTATAACGACAATTACTCGGTTAATCTTTCAATGGACAGCCCTGGCTATATTTGCAACATTCTGGTATTCGACTCAACCGGGCGCCGCCTTTGCAAATTAGCTGACAACACTGTTCTAGGCACACACGAACAAATTAGCTGGAATGGAAAGGACGAGAATGGAAATCAGCTACCAATTGGCCCCTATATTATTATGGTTGAAGTTTTTAATACCGACGGAACAGTGGAGCGTTTTAAAGACGGAGTGGTTTTAACTGATCGGTTTGAGTAAACAAATATAATACTCCCTCAATATTTTACTTATCAATAAATTTCATATTTTTAAAGCTACAATGTAACTTTCAGATAAATCTATTGACCAACAAATAAGAAAATCAAAAAACAACCATTTTTAATTGTGCTGTATGAAACGAAATTTCTTCTACTTTGCCTGGCGCGAATTTCTGCGGTCGGCATCGAAAAACAAAAACATGGCCACTAAAGGTATCCTTATCTTTTTTGCCATTTATTTTTCGCTGGTGGCTTTTTTTATGGGCTTCCAACTCACCGAGAATTTAAAAGATCTTGAAAATCCGGTGCAGGCATTTAACGCTATGCTGCTAATTTACTTTGGCTACGAGCTCGTTCTGCGAATTATGATCCAAAATCTGCCGACCTTTGGATTTCACCCCTTTTTATTGTTGCCGGTAAAACGCAAACGAATTGCACGCTACATGCTTAACAAATCGTTGCTACATTTTTTCAATGTTTTACCGTTAATACTCGGACTGCCGTTTGTTATACGCATCGCTGCGCCAACACTGGCACCACCCGTTTTCTGGGCCTGGCTGGCAGCGCTGTTTTTTATGATTTTTGTAAATCATTTCCTGGCACTATACATTAAATGGCGAACCAATGAATCAGATGTCCTGTTTTACAGTTTCCTCGGATTAGCTGCAGGCTTAACTGCCATCGACTATTTTAATATCGTTGACCTGACCGGAGGCTTTGGAAAACTCTTCGATTTTGTTGTAGCCAATCCATATGCTGCAATTCTCTTCCCACTTGCGATTGTTGCATTGTACTTTTTAAACCAATCGTATATCAACAGCCGTTTCTATCTCGACGAACTTAGCAAAAAGAAAAAACAAGGAGCTACGCACGATTTCTCGTGGCTGAATAATGTTGGCGACTACGGAAAAATGCTGTCGCTGGAAGTGAAAATGATTATGCGTAACAAACGCCCGAAAAATACAGCCATGATGTCAGTGCTATTTCTTTTCTACGGACTTATAATTTACAAAACCAACGGCGGAGAAGAAATTCCGGAGTTTATTCTCGTTTTAGGCGGTATGTTTATGACAGGTGTTTTCAGCATGATGTACGGACAGTTTTTCCCGGCATGGCACGGTAAATACTATCCTTTGCTGATGGCTCAAAACGTTCGCATGAAACAGGTTATTCAATCGGCCTTTTTTTTGATGGCAGTAACGAACGTTGTTTTTTACCTTCTTTCGTTGGGCTACATGTACATTTCGCCAAAGGTGCTGTACATTCATTTAGTGGTTATGCTTTACAACGTTGGAGTAAACTCGTGGGTGATTTTTGCTCTGGGACTAAATAGTAAAAAAGCAATCGAATTAAATCAACGAGCAGCATTTAACTACCAGGGCGTTGGCGCTACCCAGTGGCTGATGGCCTTTCCGGTTGTTTTTGGTCCGGTGGCATTTTACGGATTGCTTTCGTGGGCATTCGGAAGTATCGCTGCCTACGTAGTTTTTGGTTCTTTGGGACTTATCGGAATCATTCTTCATCCGCGTTTAATCGACTATTTCACCGGGCAATATCTAAAACGCAAGCATAAAATGATTTACAATTATAAATCAACATAAAGAGAATTGCTCGCAGATAGCGCTGATTTAGCAATAGAAAATAATAGCTTTAAAATACAAAACAAAAAATAACCATATACCGAATGAAATATCTTCGGCAAAACTTTAAAAATCATGATACAAGTAAAAGACCTACAAAAAATATACAACGGAACAACAGTTCTTAATCTTGAAGAATTACACATTGCAAAAGGCGAAGTATTTGGCCTGGTTGGTAACAATGGGGCTGGAAAAACTACTTTCTTCTCCCTCGTCCTCGACCTGATTCGGGCCAGCAAAGGCGAAGTGATTATCAATGGAATTCAGGTTTCAAAAACCGAAGAATGGAAAGAGTTAGTAGCTGCCTACATCGACGAAAGTTTCACCATTGGCTACCTTACTCCCGATGAGTATTTCGAATTTATTGGCGAATTACGCGGTTTGAATGCCAAAGACGTATCGAATTTTCTGGAAGATTACACCGACTTCTTTAAAGACGAAATTTTGGGTAAAAAGAAATTTATCCGCGACCTGTCGAAAGGAAACCAGAAGAAAGTAGGTGTTGTTGGCGCTTTTCTCGGAAATCCTGAAGTAATTATACTAGATGAACCTTTTGCCAATCTCGACCCTTCATCGCAATACCAGCTACGGAATATTATTAAAGATATTTCGAAACAAAAGGAAAAAACACTGCTGATTTCTAGCCACGACCTCGACCATGTTGCCGATGTGTGTTCGCGCATTGTTATTTTAGATAAAGGAGAAGTGGTTCGCGACGTGGAGAAAACAGATTCTACACTGGCCGATTTGGAAGAATTCTTTACCGGAGTTCGAAAAGAAGAATCGCTGACCGAATAAAAAAATCGCCCCCTCACACCTTAATTTTGTCGTGCAAAAGGATAATAGGATTACTTTAAATTTTTCATTATTTTTATTTTCCTTTTAAAACTGATTTGCCGCATGAAAGACCAGGAACAACAAGCACAACAGGCTTTTTCTAAAATGGCACAACTCTGCAGCCGTTCAGAGCAGTGCTCTGCTGATATCCGTAAGAAAATACTGACTTACGAAATCGTAGATGAAATTGTAGATGAGATCATCGAAAAACTGATTGCCGAGAAATATATCGACGATGAACGTTATGCCAAAGCCTACGTTAACGACAAATTTAAATTCAACAAATGGGGCCGTGTAAAAATGCGTCACTACCTGCGTCATAAGGGGATTTCGGATGCCACCATCGATAAAAGCCTTGAAAAGATTGAGGAAGAGAAATACATTAAAGTGCTGGTAAAAACCATGAAAGATAAAGCCAAAACCATTAAAAAGAAAGACAAGTTCACCAAAATGGGGCAGATTATTCGTTACACTCAGGGACGTGGTTTTGAGCCGGAATTGATACACCGCTACATGAATGAAGTTTTAGACTAAAAGTATATTATTAAACATATATTTTCATATTACTTTTTACATTCTGAATAATTAACATTACTCCCGGATAATTCATATTTCTTGAAACTAAATACTTTGCATAAATCCGACTAACATGCGCACCAGCTTTTTTATTCTATTTTTATTGTCATTCCATTTCGTCTTTTCACAAACACAAATAAAAAAATCCCCCACCCCTAGCTGGGTAAATTCAATTTCGTACGAAGATAAAGACGTAAATTCTGAGAATGGCGGATTTCAATACCTTTTGCTCGACTATCAGGATAATTTTCTGGAAGAAGCGTCCTACAAACATATTGCAATAAAACTGATTAATTCAAATGGAATTCAATCTAACTCGGATATTACGGTTGTGTTCGATCCCTCGTATCAAAAATTATATTTCCACTCGTTGCAAATCATCCGAGACGGAAAGGTTATCGACAAGCTGAATCTCAACAACTTTCAAATCATTCAAAGAGAAACCAGTCTCGACAGATCGTTGTATGATGGTTCTTTAACTGCATTATTAAACCTTACTGATGTAAGAGAAGACGACATTATTGAATATTCATACACAACAAAAGGATTCAATCCAATTTACAAAGGAAAAGTTTCCAATACTATTTACCACCAATATACTATTCCGGTTAATCACATTTATTCAAGGTTGATAACAGACAAACATGAGCATTTCAATTTAAAACTTTATAACAATGCAAGTAACCCGGAAATTAAAGAATATTCGGGTATTCGAGAATATGTTTGGAATGTGAGTGCGCTGGATTTTAAACTGTATGAGAATAACCTTCCGCCATGGATCAACATTCACAAAAAAGTATCATTCACAACCATAAGAAACTGGGAAGAAGTAGTAAACTGGGCACTCCCCCTATATACCTACCCAAAGGAATCAGTAAAAGAAATTGCACGCTTGATTCCGCAAAAGAAAGACAAAAAAGACGCAATTACCTCCTACATCCGGTTTGTGCAAAATAAAATTCGATATCTTGGATTCGAAGACGGAATCAATGCATTCAGGCCACATCATCCTAAAAAGGTTTTTAACCAAAGATTTGGGGATTGTAAGGATAAATCGCTGTTATTGGTTTCACTGCTTCGAAATATTGGTGTAGAAGCTTATCCGTGCCTGATAAATACCTATTTAAAGGATTCCGTTTTAAGCGAACTCCCTTCAATAAATACTTTTAACCATTGCATTGTAAATTTCAACTACGAGGGTAAAACTTATTTTATCGATCCAACAATCTCTGATCAGGAAGGAGATCTGGATAATTTATCGTTACCTGACTACGGTTATGGGCTATTGATTAAACCAAACGAAACAAAACTGACAGCCATTGCCCCCACTCCGAACCCCAGTATCAAAGTAAAAGAAATAATAACCTTAGATTCAATTAACGGGAACGCCACCTTTTGGGTAACAACAACCTATACCGGTTCTAAAGCCGATGCAACAAGAAGCTACTTTAATTCAAGCTCAAGAGAGTCTATAAAACAGGATTATACAGAATTTTATCGCCATCTGTATCCCCGAATTGAAACTGCAAACTTAGTAGATATTATTGAAGACGATAGCACTCAAAATAAGGTTGTTGTGCGCGAAAGCTATACAATTAATAAAATTTGGGAAAAAGGTGCTTCAGGCAACGATATTTACTGCGACATTTACCCGATCGTACTCGAAACTTACATCGATTACATAAAAGCAGCAAACCGAAAGCTTCCTTATTATTTGAGGATTCCGTTCACCTATGAACAAACTACCGAAATTAATATGCCTGAAAACTGGAACGGAGATAACATAAAAACGTCTGTTGATGGCAAATACATGAAATACTCGAATACAACCGATTGTAATGGATCAAAAATTACTGTGACACACAGCTACGAACTGTTCCAGTCAACTATTCCCGGCAATTCAATCGAAACCTTCTTAAACCATATTGAAGATATAAAAAGCGAACTCCATTATTATATTACCTACAATCCTGATCGCGCCAAATTCAAGATTAGCTGGATCTCGGTATTGCTGGTGTTACTCTCTGTTGGATTAACCACTTCTTTGTCTGTATTTCTTTACAATCGTTACAATCCAACTCCACAAGAAACAGACACCAACAAAGCAATTGGTGGTTGGATGGTTCTTCCATTACTCGGATTATGCCTTACTCCTTTTGTTCTTATTTTTCAGATCTTTACTGAAGATTATTTTAACCACAATATATGGATTGGAGTTTATAATGCAGAAACAGCCCTTCCATCAGCATTTTTATTTGTTCTTGGAGGAGAATTAATTTATAACGTATTTCAACTTACGTTTTCAATTTTTCTTATCGTTCTGTTTTTTAAGAAAAGAACCAGCCTCCCCCATTTGATTTCATTTTTCTATATCTTTCTTCTGGTCGGAGCTGTAGGCGATTTTCTTGCTCTAAAATTTCTACTTCCTGATCTATATACACAAACCGATCCGAGTGAAAATTTCAGACAAATTTTAAGCGCATTTATAGGAGTGGCAATATGGGTTCCGTATTTTCAAATTTCAGAACGCGTTAAAGAAACCTTTACTAAAACCAGTAAAAACAAATCGAAGGAAACAAGTCCTGTTTAAAATCAAACAATGTAAAGAGCTTATCTTTGCGCAAAGACTTTAAACTCCGAACTTTTCATCGTACATTTGCGTCCAACAAAAAATATACAATTAAATGATTTTAAAGGAACAGGTAAAAGACCTTGTTGAGCGCCGGGATGCGCTGAGGAGGCATCTTTGACTACGATGCTAAATTAATTGAACAGGAAGAAGAAGAATTAAAAACCCAGGATCCTGAATTCTGGAATAATCCCAAAGAAGCCGAAGCCCAAATGAAAAAAATCCGCACCATAAAAGTGTGGACCGATGGTTTTAAAGAAGTACACGAAGCTACCGAAGATTTCCTTGTGTTATACGAATTTTTCGAAATGGAAGAGGCCAGCGAAGAAGAAGTTGATCAAGCTTTTGCCGAAACACTTACGCTGATTGAAGAGCTGGAAACACAAAATATGCTTCGTAACGAAGAAGACCGTTTGGGTGCCGTATTACGCATAAATGCAGGTGCCGGCGGTACCGAAAGTAACGACTGGGCCGATATGCTTTTTCGTATGTACACCCGCTGGATAGAAAAACAAGGCTACAAAATGAAAATAGCCGATATGCAGGCCGGCGACGAAGTGGGTATAAAAAGCTGTACCATCGAAATTGAAGGCGAATTTGCGTACGGCTTTTTGAAAAGTGAAAACGGCGTTCACCGCCTGGTACGTTTGTCGCCATTTAATGCACAAAACAAACGAATGACTTCGTTTACTTCGGTTTATGTGGCACCACTGGTCGACGACACCATTGAAATAGAGATTAACCCGGCTGATATTACCTGGGATACTTTCCGAAGCGGAGGCGCCGGTGGCCAGAACGTAAACAAAGTGGAAACAGGTGTTCGACTGCGACATGCCCCTTCCGGTATTATTATCGAAAATACCGAAAGTCGTTCGCAATTGGGCAACAAAGAAAATGCGTTGAGGCTTTTAAAATCGCAGCTTTACGAAATGGAACTGCGTAAACGCCACGAAAAAACGGCCGAGATCGAATCGGCGAAAAAGAAAATTGAATGGGGCTCACAAATCCGCTCGTATGTGCTGCAACCTTACAAAATGGTAAAAGATGTTCGTACCAATTTTGAATCGGGAAATGTTAATGCGGTGCTCGACGGAGAACTCGACGGATTTATAAAAGCATATTTAATGGAATTTGGCGGGCAATAAATACACCGAAAACCCGCTTTATTCTTGCTTTTTTCACCGGCTTTTTACATCTTGTAAAAGTCGGTAAAGTTATTTAATAACCTTTCAATTCATCATATAATATGTACTCAAAAGAAAAATTCATTAACCGGGAGATTAGTTGGTTATCGTTTAACGAAAGAGTGCTTCAGGAAGCTCAGGATCCGGCAACACCACTTTTCGAACGCATACGTTTTATCGGAATTTTCTCGAATAACCTCGATGAGTTTTTCAGGGTGCGCGTGGCAGCGGTGCGACGAATGGTTGCACTTGGCCGCGATGAAGAAAACCTTCTGGGAGCAATGACACCGGATGAATTGCATAACAAAATACAGGAGATTGTATTTGAGCAGCAAAATAAGGTTCAGGAGATTTATGCGAATATTCTTGAAGAGCTGGAAGAGAACAATATTTCTATCATTGATGAAAAGGATTTGACGGAAAAGCAAGGCGAGTTTGTGCGCAATTACTTTTACGAAAAAGTATTGCCCAACCTGGTACCCATTATGCTAAGCAAAAAGAATAAGTTCCCTTATTTGCGCGATCGCTCGGTTTACCTGGCTGTTAAGCTTTGGAAAAAAGAAGATACTGAAGATCTGGCATATTCACTAATTCGAATTCCGGGTCGATCAGTACCGCGCTTTTTAGTACTGCCTGAGGAAAACGGCAAACAGTTCGTACTTTATCTCGACGATATTATTCGTTTCTGCATGGCCGACATTTTTTTCTATTTTGATTACGACATGTACGGGGCTTACACCATAAAAATTACGCGCGATGCCGAATTAGATCTCGACGATGACATCTCGAAAAGTTTTGTGGAAAAGATGAGCCACAGCCTGAAGAAGCGTAAAAAAGGAAAGCCGGTTCGTTTGATTTATGATCGCAATTTACCCCAGGATCTGTTAAAGTTTCTGCTGAAAAAAATGAAACTGGCCGAAGGCAGCGATGCCATTCCCGGGGGCAGATACCACAACCATAAAGACTTTATGAATTTCCCCGATATAGGGAAAAAGAAACATTATTATACCAAGTTGCCGCCATTCCGCCACAAGGATTTGCCGCCGTTTACGAGTATTATGAAAATGATGCGTGAGAAAGACATCATGTTGCATTACCCGTATCAAACGTTCAATCACTTTATCGACTTTTTGCGCGAAGCAGCCATCGACCCTAAAGTAAAAGAAATAGGGTTGACAATTTACCGTGTAGCCTCAGCATCGAAAGTGGTTAATGCTCTTTTAAACGCGGTAAGAAATGGCAAAAAGGTAACTGTAATTATTGAGCTACAGGCACGTTTTGATGAAGAAGCAAACATTTTCTGGTCGAACAAATTACAGGAAGAAGGAGCTACCGTAATCAATGGAATTCCGGGAATGAAGGTACACAGTAAACTGGCTTGGGTTCACCGCGAAGAAGATGACATGATGCGCAATTATGCCTACATCGGAACAGGGAATTTTCACGAGGGAACCGCGCGCGTTTATGCCGACGATGGTTTGCTTACCGCTGACCCAAGACTGGCGAATGAAGTGGAGAAACTGTTTGATTTCTTTAAGCAAAATTTCCTTCGCCACGATTACAAACACCTGGTGGTAAGCCCGTTCACCATGCGTCAAACATGGGAAGAAAACATTGAGAACGAAATTGCGCTGGCCAAACAGGGAAAACCGGCCTGGATGACACTGAAAATGAACAGCCTCATCGATCCAAAAATGATGAAAAAGGTGTACAAAGCAGCTCAGGCCGGAGTAAAAGTGAAGCTTATCGTTCGTGGAATTTTCGGACTACAGGTTGGACTCAACGGATTCAGCGAAAACATAACCGCAATAAGTATAGTAGATAAGTACCTTGAACATTCGCGCATATTCCTTTTTGGCGCAGGTGGCGCAGAAAAAATGTATATTTCGTCAGCCGATTGGATGCCCCGAAATTTAAACCGCCGCATTGAAGTGGCCTGCCCTATTTACGACGAAAACATTAAAACGGAGTTGAAGAAAATGCTGGAAATTCAACTTCAGGATAATTCAAAAGCAAGAATTCTCGATCCTGAATTATCGAATAAATATGCACGGAGAAATAATACCGATAAAAAATACCGCGCACAAGAAGATTATTACAATTACATAAAATCAATCACGAATTAAAAACCGTTGAACCATTTCCTGTTTTTTGTGTCTTTCAACTAAAAAGATTTAAAATGAAGATATATCACAATCCACGCTGCTCGAAAAGCCGAAAAGGGTTGCAGTACCTCGAAGATAAAGGTTGTAATTTTGAAGTTGTAACCTACCTGACTGATGGTTTAAGCGAAATAGAACTAACAGAGCTAATTGCTAAAACCGGCAAAAAGCCTTTTGATTTTGTGCGCCAGCACGAAAAAGACTACAAAGAACAATACAAAGGGAAAGTACTAAGCGATGAAGAATGGATAAAAGTACTGGTGGAAAATCCGAAACTTCTGCACCGCCCTATCGTAGTGAACGGCGATAAAGCTGTTCTGGGAAATCCTCCTGAAAATATTGATGAGCTCCTCTAAAACACTCCTCATTCGCGGGAACCATCAACAGTGAAGAAAGTTATGTTCCCCGATTGTCAGTGGCAGCGTGTCGAAAAAACAGTTATTAATGCCTTTGCCCGTGGCAATGCCACCAAAAAATGATTTGGCGGGTTTTGTCGGGGAACAATGTTATGGTTTCCCTTTAATTATTTATAACTTTAATTCAAAGCAAATTACGCTTAGCACATTAGCTACAAAAAAGAGGCTGCCCAATTTCGGACAGCCTCTTTTCTATTTTTCAAACCGGATATTACAATCCTAATTTTTCTTTCACCAATCCTGGAATCTCGCGCGGCTCTTTTGCCACCGGAACATCTGCAGCTTTAAAAGCTTTTATCTTTTCTTCAGCAGTTCCCGATCCACTTGAAATAATAGCACCGGCGTGTCCCATACGTTTTCCCGGAGGTGCCGATTGCCCGGCAATAAATGCAACTACCGGCTTGGTCATTTTCTCCTTAATAAAACGGGCTGCCTGCTCTTCAGCATCACCACCAATTTCGCCAATTAAAACAACGGCTTCGGTAGCCGGATCGTTTTCGTACATCTCCAACAAATCGATAAAGTACAACCCAGAAACGGCATCGCCACCAATACCCACACAGGTAGTTTGGCCCAGGTCATTTTCGGTCAACATATTCACCACTTCGTAAGTTAATGTTCCCGAACGCGAGATCAAACCAACATTCCCTTTTTTGAATATCATTGCGGGAAGAATACCGATTAAACACTCGTCGGGAGTAATTAATCCCGGACAGTTGGCACCAATTAGTTTTGTACCGTGTTTCTTTAAAACCGGAGTTACCTTAATCATGTCCTGAACCGGAACATGTTCGGTAATACAAACCACCAATTCAATACCTGCGTAGCTGGCTTCCATAATGGCATCGGCAGCAAAAGCCGCCGGCACAAATATTACCGATGTATTGGCACCGGTTGCTTTAACAGCATCTTCAACACTGTTAAAAACCGGTACGCCTTCCACTTCCTGACCGGCTTTACCGGGCGAAGTTCCACCAACAACATTGGTTCCGTAGGCTTTCATTTTTGAGGTATGAAAAGCTCCGTCGCGACCGGTAATTCCCTGTACTATTACTTTTGTATCTTTATTTATAAGTATGCTCATTACTTTTTCTCTTTTTACTTTAAACTTCTGCCTTACTTTTTACTTAACTCAATTGCTGTATGAGCCGCTTCGCGCATGGTTTCAACAACCGGCAATCCTGTTTTCTTAATAATCTCCAACCCTTCTTTGGCGTTAGTTCCCGACAAACGGATAACAATAGGCACATCAGTTTTTATCTGATCGAGTGCAATTACCAAACCGCGGGCTACATCGTCGCAACGGGTAATACCGCCAAAAATGTTAATCATTACTGATTTCACATTCTGGTCGCTCAGCAAAATATTCATGGCATCTACCACTTTTTGCGGATTTGATGAACCACCAATATCAAGGAAATTGGCAGGTTCGCCACCATACAGTTTAATCATATCCATGGTAGCCATTGCCAGCCCGGCACCGTTTACCATACAACCGATATTCCCATCGAGTTTAATGTACGAAAGCCCCTTTGCATTTGCCTCAATCTCTTTCAGTTCTTCTTTATCAGCCTCCCGCATGCTCAGAATTTCTTTCTGACGATACAAAGCGTTGTCATCAAAATTCATTTTACCATCAATAGCCAAAACCTGTTTATCGGGCGTAAGAACCAGCGGATTGATTTCAGCCAACGAAGAATCGGTATCAACATAAAGTTGGTAAAGTTTCACCAAAATATTTGCACACTGTCTGATTTCTTTTGGATCTGCAAATAACTGAATGGCAATTTTACGAGCCTGCCAGGGCATGAGTCCCATCGACGGATCGATAGGCATCTTAATGATTTTCTCCGGCGAAACTTTTGCTACTTCTTCAATTTCAACACCACCTTCAGCACTGGCCATAAGCGTTACCGACTTGGTGTTCCGGTCGTTAATCAAACCAACGTAAAATTCCTTTTCAATGTCTACGGCATCGGCAACCAATACTTTTTCAACGCAGATACCTTTAATGTCCATGCCCAGAATCTGTTCGGCTTTTTCAACAGCCTCGGCTTTTGTATTGGCCAATTTTACACCACCGGCTTTTCCGCGTCCGCCAACATGTACCTGCGCTTTTACAACACGCAGTTTATCTTTGTCCGACACATTTTGTTTTACTTCATCAACCGTGTGGCAAACAACACCTTCCGGCACAGGAATCCCGTACTTCCTGAATAAATTTCGGGCTTGATATTCGTGAATTTTCATATATTAATTGTTTGTCGTCGAAAGCCAAGTACAACCGGACCAGAAGCAAAAACAGAATTAAAGCACTAGTTCATTCCTAATTGACTTTCAGTTTTTAAAAATTAATGTTAAATGTAACGATTATTTAACCGTTAAACCCTCCATTTTGTTTTGAAATTTTATGACTTACAACACATTTTTTTGGTAACCAAAATCACTTGGTTATAAAATTCTGCTAAAACAGAAATGCTGGACTGAGCCACTTCTTTTTTTTCAGTAGATTTGCAGCAATTAAACAGATTACAATGAAGGAAGCGATCAGACAAGTTATTGAACACGAAGCGAAGGCCATTCAGGCTATTCCGGTAGAAGACGGAATGCTTAATGCTATTGAATTGATACACCGCCAGGTACACAAAAAAAATGGCAAACTGGTTACCAGCGGAATGGGAAAAGCCGGGCAAATTGCAGCAAATATTGCAACCACATTTAGCTCAACCGGAACGCCTGCGGTTTTTCTTCACCCCAGTGAATCGCAACACGGCGACCTGGGCGTGCTGCAACAAAACGATGTTCTACTGGTGATTTCAAACTCGGGAAAAACACGCGAAATTATTGAGCTGATTGAGCTGGCAGAAAATTTATATGCAGGACTTCCGCTGATCGTGATTTCAAGTAACCCGGAAGGCGTACTGGCAAAAACTGCCGATGCTTTTATTTACACCGGCAACCCGCAGGAAGTTTGTCCGTTGGGGCTTTCGCCAACAACATCTACCACAGTAATGACCGTAATTGGTGATGCGTTAGTAGTTTCGCTGATGAATAAAATTGGCTTTACCAACGACGATTATGCCAAACGCCACCACGGCGGATATTTGGGAAGCAAATCGCGTTTACAAGCCGAAAGTGAAAAGAAGGATTGATTTTAGACTTTTAACCCGATATTGAAGATGAGAATTACAAAAGAAAATACTGTTGGATTAGTTATCGACATTCAGGAGCGGCTGATTGCTGCTATGAACGATAAGGAAACACTGCTAAAAAATTGTGAAACACTAACGCAGGGCTTAAAAGAATTGGAAGTGCCCATGTTGGTATCGCAACAATACACAAAAGGACTGGGCGAAACAGTGACAGAAATACAGGCTGCTTTTGATGAATTCAGCTACTATGAGAAGAAAGACTTTAGCTGTTATGATGTGCCAGAAATAACTGAGAGATTAAAAGACTTAGAGGTTAAAAACATTATCATTTGTGGAATTGAGTCGCACGTTTGCGTACTACAAACTGCGGTTGATTTGAAAGCCGCCGGATTAAACCCAATCGTTATTATGGATTGTGTTTCATCGCGTACAGCTGCTAATGTTGAGTTGGCAAAAGAGCGTTTCCGTTTCGAAGGAATTATGATGAGCTCATACGAATCGATCCTCTTTGAATTAACAGGTTCTGCCGGAGATCCTTCATTCCGTGCCATTTCAAAACTTGTAAAATAAAAAACACCATAGTCATCGTCTGCGTCTTTTTCAGGCGATGACAATTAACAAAATAATATGCTCGAAATTTGCGCCATAGCGTCAGGAAGTAACGGAAACTGCTATTACATTGGCAACGAAAATTCGGCAATTTTGGTTGATGCCGGAATTTCTACCAAGCAAATTCTGAAACGTATGGATGAACGCGGTTTGGATGCAAGCAGGTTACGGGCACTTTTTATTACGCACGAACACAGCGATCACATGCGTGGAGCGCGGGTTATGGGGAAACGACTTCAGATTCCGGTATACATGACCGCAAAAACCTACGATGGTTCGTATAAAAATCTTCGGCCCGATTACCCTCGTTTTTTTTCCTGCGATGAAACAATCACCATCGACGATTTCACCATTTACCCGGTGCAAAAATTCCACGATGCTGCTGATCCCTGTTCTTTCAGAATTAACTACAAGGACATAAACATAGGCGTTTTTACCGATATCGGCGAAGCATGCGACAATGTAAAAGAACATGTTGCAAAATGTAATGCTTTATTCCTGGAATCGAACTACGATGAAAAAATGCTTTGGGAAGGTCGGTATCCGCAGTTTTTGAAAGAAAGAGTTGCTTCAAAAGTCGGGCACCTGTCAAACGACCAGACTTTTGAGTTACTGGACAAGCACACCAACGGCGACCTTAGATGTGTATTTCTGAGCCATATTTCAAAAGATAACAACACACACGAAAAAGCATTAAAGACGATGCAACCGCTTTCCGAACGATTTGAGATAACTATTGCATCGCGCTTTGAGGCATCTGAAGTTTACCGGCTTACCTCCACTGCTGGTCATAAAAAACAAATCCCGAACAATTCCCAAAATTTAAAACTGCAGTTTCCTGAGTTTTAAACAGCCCAAAAGCCAGATTGAATTTTATTCGAGATTCGTCGCTAAACGGAGCACATTTCGCAACTAACAACCATTCAACAAGTTATCACTTAGAGCTTGTAGTGTATCTTTTTTGCGCTCGGTTGGAACCAAAATAGAAATATTATGGCGGCTTCCTCCATACGAAATCATACGGATTGGAATTCCATCAAGCGCGTTAAACACCTTCGATGCAAAACCTTTTTCTTCCTGAATGATATCGCCAACGATACAAACGATAGTCATATCCTGATCGAGCACAATCGTACCGTAATTATCCAGTTCCTCTTTAATTGATTCAAGATTCCGGGTATCATCAATCGTTAATGACACGGCCACCTCCGAAGTTGAGATCATATCGATAGGTGTGCGGAAATCTGCAAATACTTTAAATATCTTCGACAGGAAACCATAGGCATTTAACATCCTTCCTGAGCGAATTTTTATAGCCGTAATATCATCTTTGGCAGCAACGGCTTTTATACCACGACCATCCGATTCGGCGGTAATAAGTGTACCATTGTCAGTAGGATTCATGGTGTTTTTCAGGCGAACCGGAATATTCTGAACACGCGCCGGCAAAACCGTTTGCGGGTGCAGAATTTTTGCACCAAAAAAGGCCAGCTCAGCCGCTTCGTTATACGATAACTGATCGATTTTTTTAGTATTTTCCACAAAGCGGGGATCATTGTTGTGAAAACCATCAATATCCGTCCAAATCTGAATTTCATCGGCATCAATGGCGGCACCAATCAACGATGCGGTATAATCACTACCACCACGTTGCAGGTTGTTAATTTCTCCGTTGTCATCCCGGCAAATAAATCCCTGGGTAATATAATATTTTGCGTCGCCAACCTCTTTCAATACGGGCTTAATATGCTCACGAATGTAATTCAGGTCGGCAGCTTTGTCCTCATCAATTTTCATAAAATCAAGAGCCGGTAACAACTTTGTATCATGTCCGTTCTCGTTCATCAGCAAGGTTACCAGATTGGTAGAAATTATCTCGCCCTGCGCCAGAATTGTATTCTCGCCAACTTCGCCAAAAGTGCCCGATGTAAATGATTTTATGGTCTGAAAAACGTCTTTAATAATCTTTAAGCCCTTTTTCTTGTTTTCTTCGGAAGTAAAAAGTTCAGCAACTACATTTTTATAATTCTCCTCCAGCTTGCCGATAAAGATACGTGCGGTATCCTTATTCTTCTTTTTCAGATAACTGGAGATTTCTACCAATGCATTGGTTGTTCCCGACATAGCTGATAACACAACTATCTTTTGCTCTCCATCGGTTACCAAATTCATAACAGCCCTCATATTCTCAGGCGAACCAACCGATGTTCCTCCAAATTTTAAAACTTTCATTTCTTTAGTCTTATATATTAGCAGCGCAAAGATGAAAATTTTTGCACGAATTCAAAAAACAACGCATAAATATGCATCATTTTTGAATATTTATTAATCTCGCAGCTTTTCGATAAAAAATTCAACCACATCTTTACCCGAAGGATCTGAAATTCCGATGGAAGGAGCGTAAACAATTGCTTCGGCACCAACTTCTTCGGCACGGTCTTTTAGCGCTTTCGCATGCAACGGATGATGATGTAATTCATCTTCGTTGGTTGGGATGCCTCCTTCGTAATGATTGAAGACAAAAAACGGCACGGCATCTTTTGTCATTTTAGCCAGGAAATCGAGATCTGAGCGAATTTCATTTTGTGCAAACAGATCAACACCTTCTGCCGATTTCAGGCCAAAAACACGAGCAATAGTCAATAGCTCTTCCGAATTTTGATATGGAGGAATACCAATCAATTCGGGCCAGCGCAAAATGTCGTAAGTAGATTGTGTGGAAAAAGCTGCAGCACATGAAATATTCGTTGATTCACGCAACACCGGATCTTCATTTTCAATGTCAGCCATATCACCCGAAAAAGCCAGCCACAATGAAGTTCCGGCTCCGGCCGAACCGCCACTGCCGGCAATGCTATTTTTATCGATGTTATATTTTTCGGCATTGGCCCGAATATATTGCAGGCAGCGTTTTGAGTCATTCATGCTACCGAGGATTCCGTATGGCGGCTCGCTCATAAAACGGTAATTAATGCTTGCAACAGAAATACCTGCGTCGAGCAAACGCACCCAATCCGCCGAATCGTAATAGCGGCTTTTGTCGCCACCAATAAAGCCACCGCCATGTATGTACATTACAAGAGGTGTTGGTTTGTCTGAATCGGCCAGCCAAATGTCGAAAATATTTCGTTCGTGGGTGCCGTAACGTTCGTTGGCAAAAGTTGCAAGCACACCGGCAGCATTTATAGCTTTTGGTAAATCTATATTTTCAGTCATTTTTGTTTTAGTTTTATTGGTAATTCCACAAATTGTGTGGCTAGTACATTCGTAGCGGTTGCCCAATTCGCAATACGGAGTTTTCAGAAATATTGTTCAGGCGGCACAGCTCATTAATCGAGGTTTTAAACTTTCGCGAGATCACCCAAAGCGAATCGCCCGAGCGCACCTTGTAATATTCGGGCACTGCAACATTTGTTGAGTAGCCCTTTGGTTTTAGCTTTTTGTGCAGCGCCATTAAACTTTCCGTATCTAAGGCATCGTCGCGTATCTTTTCTTCTTTAAAATCAAAAACAAGTTCGGGGTCAAAAGGCTTTCCGTTTTCACGCATCTCAAAATGTAAATGCGGACCACGGGCACGTCCTGTACTTCCGGCTAAACCTATCGGTTCTCCCTTTTCCACCTTATCGCCTTTATTCTTCAGGAATTTGGAAAGGTGAGCATAATACGTTTGTATATTATTTCGGTGTTGTATAACCACCAGACGTCCAAATCCATAGCCCCAGTTGGCGCGGGCAATAACTCCGCTTTGTGTAGCTATCACGGTATCGCCTTTATACATTTTTATATCAGTCCCGTAGTGCATGCGCCCCGAGCGAGGTCCAAAACGGCTGATAATATACCCATCATTCCCGGGAACAAGAAACTGCTCCAGGTAACCTTTTTGTGCCGATTCGGGAAAGCTGTCTAACGAAGCTCGGAAGCCCTCAACATTTATGGATTGCTCAATATTTGGCACATTTAACACAGTAACCATTTTGCTTTGCCCAAAGGTAACAGACACTACAAAAAACAGTAAACAAAAAATTCCCCCTCGTATAAATATCATACTACAAAAAAAGTCAAAAGATTCTGGAATTGAAAACGACAAAGCATGAAGATTATTCTCCACCGAGACAATTTAAGCTGTTCAAAATTTTCTGACTTTTAAGGCAAACCTTCGCATAACAGGGAATTCGCCCTTGTATTTCATTGTTTTATAGCGTGTAGATTTAATTCTTGTTCGCATTTCATGTTAACAAATATGCAGAAATGAAAGAAAAGAAATGCCTCCGAAAAATCATGCTTATCTTTGTAGCACTAACTAAAACAGAACTGACCGCCTGTATTATATTTCAACAAAAAAATAAAATAACGATGATTTATCTAGCAGATACCGCCGACATTCAGGCATTAAAAGGTTTATACGAGTTTTTCCCTTTGACAGGGGTAACTACAAATCCTACCATTTTAAAACAATCGGGCTTAAAACTTTCAGAAGCCGTTCAGAACATTATTGAAATTGTTGGCGAAGGAAGTATTCATGTTCAGGTGATGAGCAACAAGGCCGAAGAAATGGTTAAAGAGGCAAAAACCTACAAAAACTACTTTAACCTGGGGGATAATTTTTATGCTAAAATTCCGGTTTCGATAGAAGGTTACAAAGCCATGCGCATACTAAAAGATGCAGGAATAAATGTAACTGCAACAGCTATTTTTACGCAGCAACAGGCGTTGGTAGCGTCGCGTTCCGGTGCCGATTTTGTAGCGCCTTACGTTAGCCGATTAGACAACATCTCGTCGCACGGAATTGAAGTAGTTAGCGACATTGTAAAAAACACAAAGGAATTTAATCTAAACACAAAAGTATTGGCTGCCAGTTTTAAAACGGTGGACCAGATTCACCGGGTGAGTATGGCCGGAGCACAATCGGCAACCATTAACCCCGAGTTGCTTTTCCAACTGATTAAACACCCAATGACCGATATTAGCATCGCGCAGTTTGAAAAAGACGGTGAAGGCTTATACAATATCTTTTAACGAACAATACATTAGCGGCCTGGTCCTGAAAGCAATTCATCTTTATTTCCCAGAATAATATGTGGATTGCTTTTGGGATCGAGCCATTTTATTATCTATATCGTATCGGCACAAACCATTGCCGGTGGCAAACCACAAATTCTGATTCTTGTCTTCAACAATTTCGTAAATGTATCAACCACACTTTGCGACAGTCTTTCTTTGATTGAATAATTGAAAAAAGGAAGTTGGCGGGGGAAAGTAAATAACACTAGCGCAGAGTTAAAAATCAAGATACAGCACAATCGTTTCATGGTAAAATAAATTATTAGTTAACCAGCGCGATGCGAAGTTCGTGACAAGTTGGATTATTTCCCAAAATTCAGTTTGAACAAAAAATCAAGGCTACGTATTCTTATCACTTTTACTTTCCCAATAACTCAAGCCAATCCGCAGCTCGCCATAACTAACCTCGCTCCCAAAATGACCTTTTGCTGTTCCAAAGGATTTGTCCTCAGCCTTTCCGAAGTAGTCTGCTATTTTTTCCAGCTTTTCCTTATCAACTAAACGGGTAGCCTCCAATTCGCCCAGTTTTATGTAATGTGCCAAATGGCTCTCGATGGTATTTACCGAAAGGGCGCGTTCTTTTGCAATATCCTCTACGGATTTCCCTGATTTGAACAATTCAAAACTAAGCAGTTTTGTATCTACTTTTTCCTTCTTTTCCTTTTTGGTTTCCTGCAGTGGAATTTCGCCTTTTTCGATATTATTTTCGTTACAATAATGCTGAATTTTTTCTGCTATTTCTGCACCAAACTGCGTTATTTTCCGAGGCCCCAAACCATTAATCAGTTTTAAGGAGGCAGCATCGGTTGGCAAATAAGTTACCAGTGCGTACAGTACCTTTTGCGAAAAAATCATGAAAGGAGGAATTTCCAATTCGCCGGCTTTTTCCGTGCGATAGTTGCGTAATTGCTCAAACAATTCAGGATTTGGTATATTTTCGAAATCAGTAATCTCTTTTGCCTTTTGTTTACCTGAAGATTTGCTTTGTTTTACCAGTGTTTTTGCGCGCGAGTCCATCAGCCGTTTTACATCAAATCCTTCGAGGCACGATTCAAATGCCGATAATTTTAATTGTACATCATCTTTCAGATCATTCACGTAGCGTTTCAACTGGCGTTTTATCTCCTTATTATCAACATCCAGATCGACCTTTTTAATCACATCGGCAAGAATATGCTGCACCTTTTCGCCAAAATAGGCAGCTGCTTTTTTTGTGCGCTCCTGCAAAGTATCGTTTTTATAAACATCTGGTTGTTGTCGCAACAAATCTATAATCTGATGATGAAATTTGTCTGCTACGGCAACAATCTCGTTATCGTGGCCGTTTCGCATTTTTTCAACTTGCGTAATGGTAACTTCCGGGAAACTGCCCTTGTTTTCGGTTACCAATTTTGCGATGTTTCGCAATAGGTTTTCCGATCGGTAGAAGCGAAAAATATCGGTCAACTGTTCTTTTTGAAAAGCCAGTTTTGCAGAATTTAGTTCCTGTTCGCCAGGTTGATTTTCTTCCACATCGCGAATAAAACCACTCACTTTTTGATCGTTGATAATACTCTTGCCGGCAATTGGAGATGCAAGTACCATGCCTTCCAGCGACTTGCAACGACTGAGTGCTACATACACCTGACCATGCGCAAATGAAGCTTCAGCATCAATAATGGCTTTCTCGAATGTTAATCCCTGACTTTTATGAATGGTAATTGCCCACGCCAGTTTTAACGGAATCTGGGTGAACATGCCTTCCATTTCTTCGCGAATATCACCCGATTCTTTATCGATTGAGTATTTATAATTTTCCCAGTTTTGCGATTCCACTTCAATCTCCTCTTCTTCGCCCGGACACAGCACAAAAACACGGTCTTTTTCAATCGACTGCACCTGCCCTATTTTTCCATTGTAAAAACGTTTTTCCGGATTAGAGTCGTTTTTTACAAACATCACCTGAGCACCAACTTTCAGTTCCAGCTTAAAATCGGTTGGGTACGAATATTCAGGGAACTTACCCTCAACCGAAGCTGTAAACACTTCCTTACTCCCGGTTAAAGCACTCAGTTTTGAGTCGTTAATTCGCTGCGCACTTACGTTGTGTGTGCAAAGTGTTATGTAACCATCCTCGTCGCCCGGAACAAAATCAGGAATATGCCGCGTATTTAAAAGCTGCCGGGCTTCCTCATCCAGTTTATTCTCGCGCACTTTGTTCAGCACCGAAATAAACTTTTCATCCTGCTGACGAAACACCTCGGTAAGTTCGATACTCACATGCGGAAACTCACGGAGTGCTTTACTACTGAAAAAATAAGGCGTATCGTATTCACGTCGCAACAAGCCCCATTCTTCATTTCTTACTACCGGAGCCAATTGTTGCAAATCGCCGATCATTAATACCTGTGCACCACCAAAAGGCTTTCGCCGGTTTTTAAAACGACGTAGTGTGCGGTCTATCGCATCCAATACGTCGGCACGAACCATACTTACCTCATCTATCACCAACAGATCGAGGCTTCGCATAATATTTATCTTTTCTTTGGCAAAACGCTGTTCACCACTGAGTTTACTCTCGTTCCCCACCTGCGGAGCAAACGACAATTGGAAGAATGAATGAATAGTTACTCCAGCAGCATTTATAGCCGCCACTCCCGTTGGTGCCACCACAACCATACGTTTGGGCGAACGTTCTTTCAGGCTTCTCAGGAAAGTGGTTTTTCCGGTTCCGGCCTTCCCGGTCAGAAAGATATTTTGCCCGGTATATTGTACAAAATCAAAAGCTAACTGAAGTTGTTTGTTGGTCTTCATATAATTAGTTCAAATGCTAAAAATCCGATTAATGAGTATTTTGATCAATAAAGATAAGCAGAAACGAGCATATTAAAAAAGTATTTCAATTGGACAAGAACATAATAATGCGAGTTCCCTGAGTTACCTTAAAAATAAACAATTATAAACGAATGAAATTATTCACTTCGACTGTAGTACAAGTTCGTCATATTCCTTATTACTTACCACACCCTCAATTACAAGCGGAGCATTGGCAACAAATGCCACTTATCCTGACATCAAACTAATTTAAAGCCATTCTCAGGAAAATGCAAAAGCAAAATGAATTAAGGGAAAAGAATCATCTGAATTACGAAATCATTTCCTGGATACGTTCCAGACTTAAATCGGGTTCGGTAATTTCAACTTGTGCCTGCGAATAAAATTGCTTCCGTTTTTTTAATGTTTCATCAATAAAAGCAACCAGCTCTTCGCGCGATTTTCCTTTAATAAGTGGTCGTTCGGTTTTCGAATTCATCAAACGGTCGGCAAGAATAGCAGGATCGATATTCAGAAATACGGTCTTCCCTGTTTTATTCATCAGGTCGATATTATCAAAGAAACAGGGTGCTCCTCCACCGGTAGCAATTATAACGTCAGTGAATTCGGCCAGTTCTTCCAAGGCCTTGCGTTCTCTTTCACGAAAGCCGTCTTCGCCGTGATCGGCAAAAATCTGTGGCACAGTTTTGCAGTTCCGTTCTTCAATGTAATCATCCATGTCGATAAACTGCACGCCCATATGTTCCGACAGTAAGCGTCCTGTCCGCGACTTCCCGCACCCCATATATCCAATCAAATATACTCGCATCTTTTCTTCTGTTTTGGCTAAAATAAAGAGCCTTGCCCGTCATCTTCCTTTTTTGGCCGGGTTACCTCAAACGGAATATCATCAACATTACCTTTACTGGCTGGCTGGTTATCCTGTTCGGGTTCCGGGTTTTCCTCTTCCTCTTCATGATGATCGTAATCATCTTTTATAATTGGCTCTATCTCTTTAATATTATCCACCTCGTAATTACTCAATCGTTTACCTTTTGCCTTCCACGATTTTACGCCGATAAACTCAGCCACTTCAATGATTTCATTTTCGCGCTCGGCATTCTTTCCGCCAAACGTAAGCTCCAAACGCGGATAATGCACCCAGGTTAAACTAATTAGTTTATTGTCGTTATTATCACCAATAAACCGTATCAGTTTCCCTTCCGGTTCATCAATTTCAAAACGTTTTACGTAGTAATATTTCTGGTCGGCATCGTAATAAACTGCCGACAGAATTTTACGAGCATCAAATTTCTCAATCACCAGAATATCTTGCTGGAAGTGGTTGCTTAAATCGTAATTATACAACTGGAACTCGCCATTTTTGTAGATAACCAGAATTTTGTCTTCGCCCGAAAATTCACCCAAGAAAGTCCCTCGGTTGTCGGCATTCAGGCGCAACACATCCGGATCGAACCAAATTTTACGACCGCCAAGCGTAGAAACGCCTCTTTCTTTAAGGGTAATTTTATGAATATCGTTTTTACTTAAAATATTTCCCATCGACTGACGACCTTTAATGGCCAACTCGCTCAGGTCTTCTTCAAAAATCAGCTTCTTCAGTCGCGGTTTGGGTTTTAAAACAACGCGCAAAATCTCTGCCTCACCATTTGGATTGGCCGAGAAATAAACCACACGCGAGCCTTTCGTTTCCTTTGTAAGGTTATACTCTTTGTCGCGGGTTACGCCGGTAACAAAAAAGCGTTTCATATAGAAATTACCCGATTCGCCATCTTTATACACCACGTTGTAAATGGTGCGCTTATCGTTTTTCTTGAAAACAGCCAGGTGCAAAATATTTTTACCGATAAAAGCTTTATCCGAAACTTTGGTAATAAAATACGATCCATCGCGGCGGAAAACAATAATGTCGTCGATATCGGAACAGTCGCAAACGAACTCTTCTTTCCGAAGCGAAGTTCCCATAAATCCTTCTTTCCGATCAACATAAAGCTTTTCGTTTTTCACCACCACTTTAGAGGCTACAATACTTTCAAAACTACGAATCTCAGTTTTTCGTTCCTTGTCTTTGCCGTATTTCTTTTTCAGATGCTTAAACCAGGCAATGGTAAATTCAACAATATTTTCGATGTTATGCTCAACCTCCGCAATTTCATCTTCAATTGATTTTAGCAGGTCGTTGGCCTTATCCTTGTTAAATTTCAGGATTCGCGCCATGCGAATCTCCATCAGTCGAAGAATATCTTCGCGGGTAATTTCACGCTTTAGTTTTGGTTTCCATGGCTCCAAACGCTTGTCGATGTGCGCCACCGCCTCATCCATGTTTTCTGAATCCTCAAACTTTTTATCCTTGTAGATTCGCTCTTCAATAAAAATCTTCTCCAGTGATGAGAAATGCCATTGCTCTTCCAGTTCCGATTTACGGATCTCCAGTTCAAGTTTGAGCAATGCCTTAGTTGAATCGGTTGAACGTTTCAGAATTTCGGAAATACCAATAAAATGCGGCTTATCATCTTTAATAATGCAGGCATTTGGCGATAAAGAAACCTCACAATCGGTAAATGCATAAAGTGCATCGATGGTTTTATCCGACGAAACACCAGCAGCCAGATGCACAATGATTTCTACATGTTCTGCCGTATTATCATCTATCTTTTTTACTTTTATTTTACCTTTATCGTTGGCCTTTATAACCGATTCGATCAGTGTTGAAGTTGTTTTCCCAAAAGGCACCTCGTTAATAACGAGCGTTTTATTATCGCGTTTTTCAATTTTTGCACGCACTTTTACCGAGCCGCCTCGTAAACCATCGTTATATTTACTGAAATCGGCCGATCCACCCGTTGGAAAATCAGGAAACAATTCGAACTCTTTCCCTCGCAGATAATCAATTGATGCATCAATTAACTCGTTGAAGTTATGTGGAAACATTTTTGAGGCCAGACCAACGGCAATACCGTCAACACCCTGAGCCAACAACAACGGGAATTTTGCCGGAAGTGTTACCGGTTCCTTTTTACGGCCATCGTACGACAGTTTCCAATCGGTAGTCTTTGGATTAAAAAGAACCTCCAGGGCAAATTTCGTCAAACGGGCTTCAATGTATCGCGGCGCAGCTGACCCGTCGCCGGTAAGTAAATTACCCCAGTTACCCTGTGTATCGATAAGTAAATCCTTTTGCCCCATTTGCACGATAGCATCGCCAATTGAAGCATCGCCATGCGGGTGATACTGCATGGTTTGCCCGATAATATTGGCTACTTTGTTGTAGCGTCCATCGTCCATTTCGCGCATGGCATGCATAATACGGCGCTGCACAGGCTTTAGTCCGTCGTTAATATACGGCACAGCCCGCTCGAGTATTACATACGAGGCATAATCCAAAAACCAATCGCGGTACATGCCCGAGAGATAGATTACTTCCTCTTTTACACTATCGTCCTGAATTTCTTCCTGATTTAAATTCTCTTCTGACATTCTTCTCTCTCTGAAATTTATCGTACTTTATTTGAGGATCTCCACTTCGTCTTTTTCAACATACAGGTTTTTAATAATGAAATCCTGTCTTTCAGGGGTATTTTTACCCATATAGTAGGACAACATTTCGGCCACCGATTCGTGTTTTTTCATTTGTACCGGATCAAGTCGGATATCTTTTCCGATGAAATGTTTGAATTCATCGGGCGAAATCTCACCCAATCCTTTAAATCGGGTTATTTCGGGTTTGCCCCGCAATTTATTGATGGCCTTCACCTTCTCATCTTCCGAATAACAATAGAAAGTTTTTTGCTTATTTCGCACCCTAAACAGCGGTGTTTGCAAGATATAAACATGCCCTTTCCTAATCAATTCGGGGAAAAACTGCAGAAAAAAAGTAATAAGCAACAAACGAATGTGCATTCCGTCAACGTCGGCATCGGTAGCAATAATTACCTTGTTGTAACGCAGATCTTCCATGCCCTCTTCAATATTCAGTGCTGCCTGTAACAAATTGAACTCCTCGTTTTCGTAAACTACCTTTTTGGTAAGGCCAAAAGTATTCAGCGGTTTTCCTTTCAAACTAAAAACTGCCTGTGTATTTACATCGCGCGATTTGGTTATCGATCCACTTGCCGAGTCTCCCTCGGTAATAAAAATGCTCGATTCTTCATTCCGTTCATCTTTTCCGTTGAAATGAATGCGGCAATCGCGTAACTTTTTGTTATGTAAGTTGGCTTTTTTAGCACGTTGACGCGCCAGTTTTTTCACACCGGAAATGGCTTTTCTTTCGCGCTCCGATTCGACAATACGTCTCAGTAAAACTTCGGCAACTTCGTGGTTTTTATGCAGGAAGTTATCGAGCTCGGTTTGCAGAAAATTTCCAACATGTGCACGCACCGAAGGTCCGTCGGGGCCAATATCTCTTGATCCGAGTTTGGTTTTGGTTTGCGACTCAAATACAGGCTCTTCTACTTTAATGCTAACAGCCGCCACAATTGATGCCCGTATATCCGACGGGTCGAAATCCTTCTTATAAAAGTCCCTGATCGTTTTCACTAAAACTTCGCGAAAAGCCTGTAAGTGAGTCCCTCCCTGAGTGGTGTGCTGGCCATTAACAAACGAATAATAATCCTCCCCGTATTGGTTACCATGTGTTATGGCAACTTCAATATCTTCGCCTCTGAGATGTATAATTGGATAAACTGGATCGTGATCCATATTTTCCTCAAGCAAATCACGCAATCCGTGGCGCGAGTGAAATTTTTCGCCATTGTACTCAATGGTTAAACCAGCGTTCAGGAAGGTATAATTCTTCATCATATTCACGATATAATCGGTCATATAACGATACTTCTTAAACACGCTCTCGTCGGGAACAAAAGTTACCTGCGTTCCGTTTTCCTCATCAACATTTTGAAAGTCTTTCTCATCGGTTTTTACGCCCTGACTAAAATAAACTTCTTTAGCCACGCCTTCGCGCACTGCTTTTATCATAAAATCAGAAGAAAGAGCATTTACTGCTTTTATCCCCACGCCATTCAATCCCACCGACTTTTTAAAAACTTTGTTGTCGTATTTTGCGCCGGTATTCATTTTGCTGGCTACATCCACCAGCTTTCCCAGTGGAATTCCACGTCCATAGTCGCGGATAGTAACCAAATCCTGTTCGACGTTTACAACAATCCGTTTTCCGTGTCCCATCATAAATTCGTCGACAGAGTTATCCATCACCTCTTTCAACAATACATAAATACCATCGTCGGCAGAAGTTCCGTCTCCCAGTTTACCAATATACATTCCCGGACGCCGCCGAATATGCTCCTGCCAGTCTAACGTTTTAATAGTACCTTCGTCGTAGTTTGCGCTCATACTTCAATTTCCAGAATCAACTTTCGAAATTTCAGGGTCCTGTGTTTTCAATGGTTTTGTGCTTGCGGGACTTTGTTTTAATCGAAAAAACACAGAATTCACCCAATTGTCACAAATATAATCAAATACTCCGCCTTTCAAGGGGTTTAGCGCCTGCAATAACTAACAATCACCCGTTGAAAAAGTGTGGATAAAATTAGAGATACCAGCGGGCGAAGAACCTCAACTATTCTTGTTCAGACCTGCGGATTCGCAAAACACTTTCCGGAGATCACAACACTAATTTCCGGCTATTAAACAGCAGATTATTTATTTACTGTAGGATAAAACACAGGGCTAATCCGGCCTAATTTGCAGCACATTTGCTCTCCTGCTAACAAGAAAGGTCTGCGAGGGACTATTATTAATGCGCGAGGTATAAATATTCACTCGAGAGGTATTTATTTCTATATGCGAGGTATATTTATTCATACACGAGGCTACCTCGCACACGGTTTTTAATCCCTCGCACGATTTTATTTATACCTCGCACTACTTTTTTAGCTACTCCCACCTTATTATTTAATACTCACAAGGCGATATCTGTACCTCGCACGGCAATTTTAGCTACAGGGGAGAATAAAAAGGCTCGGATGCCATTTAATACCAATTGCCTCAGTGCAAGCCTTAAGCGAAACAATGAAGCGACAGTGTATATCTATTAAAAGGAGGAACTTCCTGAAATAAGGCTCATTTTCATTTCACATTGGCATCACACTAAGACAGATGATTTTCAGGCAAAGACTGGATCACCCGAAATTTCAGGCGGCTTTAATTTTGAAACATCTCCAGATATATTCCGCTTTTTCCCTGCCGGGGGCCTTCATCTTTGCCTTGAAGCAAAGACGAAGCAGAAAATTCAAGACTGCTTTTGACCCTTCCTCTGCGTTTTCATAAAACCTAAATTCGGACGGGTGATCTCCTCGATCCCTCGGAGCTTCACGCTCTCATTAAGGTTTTATTTCAACTCCGCGCAACGATCAAAAGAGGCCGTCCACTGATGCAACGTCAGCCACATCGCAGCCTTGAGTTTAGTATACTATTTGGGCTAAGCCAAAGAGTAAAATCCGTCTGATAGGACAAAAACATATTTTAATGGCTAGTGTCTTGATCCGATCCTAGAACTTTTGGTGTATGATTTTTTCTCCACCTGATTTTCGGGTGATCACAAAAACTAAATAATCCCCATTTTTTTCATCAGGAAAGTGGCATTCATGGTTTGCGTAACGCCATCAGAAAGTTTGTAATCAAAGATCAGCTCATTATTTTCAATACGGATTTCGAAACACTTATTAAATACCTGCTGTGGAAGTTCTTTTTCCATATCGCTAAGTTTTAAATCGTGAGTGGCAATCATCGCTGCACATTGATGCTGAGCAAGCTTTCGAACCAACTCTTTCGAACCATTCAGCTTATCTACCGAATTGGTTCCTTTTAGCATTTCATCAAGAATAACAAAGATCTGCTCGCCAGCCGCCAATCGATCGAGCACCGCTTTAATCCGTTTCAACTCGGCAAAAAAGTAGGATTCGTCTTTTAGCAACGAATCAGTTGTACGCATATTGGTATATAAATCAACAGGCCTTATTTTCATCGATGTAGCACAAACCGGGGCCCCCATTTCGGCCAGCAAAATGTTTGTTCCCACGGTACGTAAAAAGGTACTTTTTCCGGCCATATTCGCCCCGGTTACGATCATAATCTTCGACCAGCCCTGAATTTCAATGGCATTATTTACCCGCTTATCTTTTTTCAGTAACGGATGCCCAAAATCTGTAGCACATAAAGAAAAATCACTGTTTGTGATCTCAGGATATACAAACTCGCTGTGATTATTGGCATAGTTCGCCAAACTGATAAAAGCATCCATTTGAGCAATAATTTCGAGCCACTCGGCCAGCCTGTCGCGATTCTCTTTGTGCCAATCCCAAAGCTTGTACACACAACGAATATCCCAGGTTAGAATCCCGTTCAGCACAATACCAACCAAAATATTCTGGCGGTATTCAAATTCTTTCACCAGGCTTTTTAATTCGCCAAAAATCTTCCCGGCTGAAGGTTCAGTTAACTTTTTCCTTAATTCGCAGAGATACGAAGATTTAAACTCTTTCTCCTCTATCATATTCAGCAACTGCATGTACTTGGCCAACAAGTCGGACTTACGTCCAAAAAATCCAAAGTAATAATTCACCCGCTTTGTCCAGGCAAACAAAAGCAGAAACTGAACAAACACCATTGCCACCAAATAAAAATTACTCATCCCCATTATTGCGGGAATTGCAGCCAGCACTGTAATTGCCGGAACAACACGAATCAACCATTTCAACAGCTTTGAGTGATTCAGATCGAGCTCCATTTCTGACCAGCTACGAATTTCATTGTATTGGGTAGTGGTTTCCTGAAACAGATTTCCTTCGGTTAAAAAATCGAGCCGCCACAATGGCATTTCAGCCAACTCTTTAATGGCTTCCTGGCGCCTTTCAATTTCTTCTTTTTCCTTTAGCGGCTTTTGCAACCAGCCGGCCAATCTTTGCCGACCTTCAACAGTTGCCGTTCGGTTTAAATACTGAAACAACGAACCTTCGCCAAACAAATCCAGATCGTATGCAAACGGATGTTCCACATTCAGAAATTCTTCTCCATTTTCGAAATGCAAGAAATAATGATCCAGTGCCCTTAACTCGTCTTCCAGCAACTTCTTTTTAACAACAAGTGTCTGCTTTATTTTATCAAGCCGAAGATTTCGTTTAATAAGATAAAAGAACAGCACAATTAAAGGAAAAGTGCAATACAATGCTGACATTTTCCACCCGAAGAAAATCACCGGAAGGAAAATGGCAACAAATACAAGAAAACGATACCATGCGAAACGTTTTACTTTCGCTGATACTTTGAGCAACTCATCGGAATAAAACAATAGTCTTTCGTAATAAAGGCGTCCAGGTTCGTCCATTTATAAAATTTTAAAAAAAGCAAGCTGCCCAACAACAATAAAAACAGTAACAAACAACACCAGAAATACCAGAAAAATACCCCCGGCATCTTTTAGCGATAATTCCGTTTTTTCGATTTTTGGTGAGCGCCCAAAGAAAAAGTGGTTTTCAACAAACATCATAAGCCGGTACAAGGCCCACCCCATAAACCAACCAACTAACCCTCCACAAATCAAATCGAGCGGATAGTGTACGCCTACATAAATACGCGAATAACAAAATAGCAGTACCCAGGTGAGCATTAAAAAGTAGTAAGCCCGGTTTTTGAAAATACGTGAAGTAAACACCAAAATAGCAACAGAATTGGCAGCATGTGCCGACACAAAACCAAATTTCCCGCCTTTCTTAAAAAATATATGAACCAAATGTGAAATTGCCGGATCGCGCGTTGGACGCAGACGCTGAACAGAATATTTTAACACATTTGAGAACTGATCAGTAGCCGCGATTAAAATCACCAGAGCAATTACAATCAACAAAGCTTTACTTTTGTAATCTTTTACTATAAAAAACAGAATGCTGGCAAAAAACGGGATCCACGTTTCCTGTCGCGTTATCATTATCATAATGGTATCCCAAAAATCGCTGTGAAAACCATTGAAGAATAAAAACACATCTTTATCCAGCTCCAGTATTTGTTGCAATAAATCCATTAACTATTTAAAATTTCCCAGATTCGGTCTTTTAGTTGTTGAATATTAAAACCTGAAACAGCAGAAAAAAACAGATGCGGGACATCTCCCAGCTCATTGCTAATTTCCTTCATCAGCTCCTCATCCAGCATATCGGCTTTACTGATGGTTAAAAACCGCTGTTTATCGAGCAGTTCAGGGTTATATTTTTCCAGCTCGTTGAGCAATACTTTGTATTCTTTCAGATGGTCTTTACTATCGGCCGGCACCATAAACAACAACATCGAGTTTCGCTCGATGTGCCTCAAAAAGCGCAGTCCCAAACCTTTTCCTTCGTGTGCGCCTTCAATAATTCCGGGAATATCGGCCATTACAAACGATCGTTGTTCGCGATGCCCAACAATACCCAAATTGGGCACAAGCGTAGTAAACGGATAGTCGGCAATTTTAGGCTTTGCTGCCGAAACCACCGATAACAATGTTGATTTTCCGGCACTCGGAAAACCAACCAAACCAACATCAGCCAGTACTTTTAGTTCCAGTATTTTCCACCCCTCTTCTCCTTCTTCGCCGGTTTGCGCAAAACGAGGCGTTTGGTGGGTAGATGTTTTAAAATGATCGTTTCCCAAACCTCCGCGACCACCTTTCAGCAGAATTTGCTCTTCGCCGTGTTTAGTAATTTCAAACAGGAATTCGCCGGTTTCCACATCACGGGCCACAGTCCCCAAAGGCACATCCAGGTAAACATCTTCACCATCGGCACCTGTACTACGCTGCTTTCCGCCCGGTTCGCCGTGTCCGGCTTTAATATGTTTCCGAAATTTCAGATGTAGCAATGTCCACATCTGCTCATTTCCCACAAGAATAATATGGCCTCCACGACCACCATCGCCACCATCAGGACCACCTTTGGCAACAAATTTCTCTCTGCGCAAATGCGCCGATCCGGAACCTCCGTTACCCGACTGACAATGAATTCTTACGTAATCAACAAAATTGGTCTCTGCCATCTGATTTTTCCTGTTCGTTAACTGTACAAATATAAAAAAGGTGAGACACCTGTCCTACAACAAGCTTCTCACCCTTGTAAAATCGATGTTATAATTTTTCTACAACTTCCTGTAATCTACCTGCAATTTCCTCAATGGTTCCCATTCCGTTTACATCAAAATGTTTACCCTGTGGTTTGTAGTATTCAATTAATGGAAGTGTTTTTTCGGTGTAAACCGTAATGCGGTTTTCAATAATCGACTGGTTTTGATCGTCGGAACGGCCCGAAACTTTTCCACGGCTCAACAAACGATCAATCAATTCCTGTTTTTCAACCTGCAGGCAAAGCATACCCGAGATTGGCGTACCATTTTCGTTCAACAAAACATCCAATGCTTTTGCCTGGTCGACGGTACGTGGAAATCCGTCGAAAATAAAACCTTTTGCTCCTTTATTCGCATTAAGTTTACTTTTAATCATTCCAATCACCACTTCATCAGGAACCAACTCCCCTTTATCCATGAAATTTTTGGCTTCTTTTCCAAGTGCTGTTTCTTCTGCAATTTCGCTACGCAGCAAATCGCCAGTCGACAAGTGGATCAATCCAAATGATTTAATAAGAAATTCGGCCTGGGTTCCTTTTCCTGCCCCCGGTGGGCCAAACAATACGAGATTCAACATAATTTTTGGTTATTTTTTATTTTACTACCGTGTAAATATCGATCAGATTTCTACCGTAGCCGTCGTAGTCAAGCCCGTAACCTACGATAAAATCATTCGGGATCTCTATTCCCACATACTTTAGATCTACCTCTTTCTGAAGCGCATCCGGTTTTAACAGCAAGGTTGCCACCTGCACTTCTTTTGGATTCAATTTTTCCAGTTGCTCCAAAATATTGTTGATGGTAATTCCGGTATCAACAATATCTTCCAGAATAACTACGGTTCGTCCTTCAATTTCTTCATTCAAACCGATCAGATGTTTTACTTTCCCGGTTGTTGAATCGCCATGATACGAAGCTAGTTTTACAAACGAAATTTCCGACTCAACAAAGTCAACCCGCTTATAAATTTCGGCGGCAAACATAAACGAACCATTCAAGATACACAGAAAAAGCGGATCTTTACCGGCCAACTCTCTATTCATAGTTTCAGCCATCTGTTCAACAACTGAACGAATTTTCTCATATGGAATAAATAACTCAAATTCTTTATCCAGAATTTTAACCTTCTTCATATGTGGATTTGATTTTTATTAATTGCTATTTTGCTGTATTTTCGTGCTGAAAATAAAAAGATACAAAGTAACAAATAAATTATAAAACATGACTCCAAAAGTTAGTATTATTATGGGTAGCACATCGGATTTAACGGTGATGGAAAAAGCTGCCAAATTGTTCGATGAATTTGAAATTCCTTTCGAGATCAATGCGTTATCGGCACATCGTACTCCGGAAGAAGTAGAAAGCTTTGCCAAAGGAGCCAAAGACCGTGGTATTAAAGTTATAATTGCGGGTGCCGGAATGGCGGCTCACCTACCTGGAGTTATCGCTGCAATGACCCCGATTCCTGTAATTGGTGTTCCGATTAACGCCAGCTTATCAGGGTTTGATTCAATTCTTGCTATTCTGCAAATGCCTCCGGGAATTCCGGTTGCAACAGTTGCTGTTAACGGCGCTATGAATGCTGCTATTTTAGCCACACAAATGATGGCCACCGGCGATGAAGAATTGATGAATAAACTGGTAAAATACAAAGAGAATCTGAAAGAGAAAATTGTAAAAGCCAACCAGGAGCTATCGGAGGTAAAGTACAGATTTAAAACAAATTAATTGTAGTTTAAAATATTTTATTTAATTTTAAAGAGGTATTAATTAATACCTCTTTTTTTATGCATAAACCCTTGTACATACTGTTGGTATGCTTTACCATTCTATCTTCGGTAGCCTCTTCGCAAAACTACACAGGAGGAGCACGATCTGTTGCGCTGTCGAATGCATTCGTTTCTATTCCTGATACCTGGAGTACTTTCCACAACCAGGCCACTTTAGCACAACTTAATCATTTCTCTGCCGGTATTTACTACGAATCGAAATTCGGAATTGAAGAATTTGCACTGGCAGCCTCAAGCATAGTTTTACCTACTACATCCGGGAGTTTTGGACTGAGTTTTTACCAATTCGGAAAAGGAACATTCAAAGAACACAAAATCGGGTTTGCCTATGCCAAACAACTTTCCGAACGCTTTAATGCCGCCATACAGTTCGATTATTTTGCACAGCGCATGCCTGAAAATGCGGATGACTTTTCGTTCGTGACTTTTGAAATTGGAGCAACATACCTAATCACCGATAAAATTACCTTGGGAGCTCACACTTACAATCCGGTAAAAAACGGCTACAATTACCCCGAAGAAAAAACAAAACTTCCGGCCATTTACCGTCTGGGTGCTCATTATACTTTCGACGAACATGTGCTGGTGAGCCTGGAAACACAAAAAGAATCGGATCGCGATATGGTTGTAAAAAGCGGACTGGAATTTATGCTACTTGAGAATCTGGCGCTACGTTTTGGAATTTCAGGCCGACCGGTTCAGTATACTGCAGGCCTGGGCTACAGTTTCAAAAACATCAGCACCGACATTGCTTTTAGCTATCACGGGAATCTCGGCTTTACCCCATCAGTTTCCATTCAATACCATCTTTAATGAAAGGGCTAATTCGACATATCAGTTTCATTCTGTTCCAGTTGATTGTTTTAGCGGCATCTGCACAAAACAGTACGCCGGATCAATTGATTGAATCGATACTGGAATCGCATCTTGACGAAATTGAAGAAGGCACCGATGTAGCACTGATCATTCAGGACCTGGAATATTTTTTAGAACATCCCGTAAATATCAATGCAACAAATGCCTCTGAATTGGCACGGCTCTATTTATTGAATGAAATACAAATTCAGAAATTGCTGGAGTATATTAAAGATTATGGGCCCGTATATTCCATTTTCGAACTTAAAACTATTGACGGATTTACACCTAATCTACTACAAAAACTACAATATTTTATTGAGTTTGGATCCGAAGAACAGGCACGACAGACATTAAAAGAACAGCTAAAATATGCCGATAATCAATTGTTATTACGCACACTTGGAAATCTGCAAAAAGCTCGCGGCTACAAAGAAAAAGACGACGGAACAATTCCCTACGAAGGCAACCGTTTTCGCTACTACACCCGCTATAATTTCAGGGCCGGCGACAAACTTTCTGCCGGCTTTACAGCTGAGAAAGATCCGGGCGAAACCTTTTTTACCGGCTCCAACAAACATGGTTTCGATTATTACTCGGGGCACATCAGCTTTAAACTCAACGAAACTTTCGAAAATATTTCTGTTGGTGATTACCTTGTTCGATCCGGGCAAGGCCTGGTGCTGTGGCAAGGTTACACCACCGGAAAATCGGAGAATGTCTTGGGAATTAGTAAAACAGGCCAAGGTGTTCGGGCATACACTTCGGTAGATGAAAATTTCTATTTCAGAGGAGTTGCAGGAACCGCAAAACTGGGTAATTCTCGTTTTAGTCTTTTCTACTCGCACAAAAATGCAGATGGGAATTTGGAATACACCGATTCTGCTGCAACGCATTTCACAAGCCTTCAAACCTCGGGATATCACAGAACAGAAAGTGAGATCGCCGATGAAAAAACAGTAAAGTACACCAACATGGGAGGTGTTTTTACTCATAGCTTTAATCACCTGAAACTTGGAGCATCAGTTGTTTATCAACACTTCGACAAATCCTTTATCCGTAGCAATCAGCTATACAACCAATTTCGTTTTCGGGGAACAGACAATTACACTGCCGGTGCCGATTATCTTTTTAGTAAAAACAACTACACGCTGTTTGGCGAAGCGGCCATCTCCAAATCAAAAGGCAAAGCAATAACACAAGGAGCAATTATACACATAAACGACCAGTTGGGATTTTCGGCACTGTTTCGTCATTTCGATAAAGACTACCATGCTTTTTGGGCCAACACCATGGCCGAAAGCAGCAACATCAGCAACGAGTCGGGACTTTATTTGGGAGTACGTTTTTTACCGGCTAAATTTGTAACGCTTTCCGCCTACTCCGATGTCTATCAATCGGAGTGGTTCAACTACTCCACTGCGGGTCCCGCACGTTCGTGGGATATTTTTACACAGGCCAATTTTCAGATTAGCGAAAAAATAAGTGCCTACCTGCGTTTTAAAAACGAGGAGAAAGATCAAAAATTCAAAAACGAAAATCGTTATATCAATCTCCCTGAACGCGTTCAAAAGTTACGTTTTCATGTTCAGTTTCAGGCTTCAGAAACCATTTTGCTAAAAACGCGTGCAGAACATGTTTATTACAAAGACGATGAAAGTGAAAATGGATTTATGTTTTTTCAGGATATCCAATTCAAACCGAACGAATTTCCGATGAATATTGCTGCGCGACTGGCCTGGTTTCATACAGAAAGTTACAACAGTCGCATTTACGCTTACGAAAATGATATTCTTTATGCCTTTTCAATTCCTGCCTATTATGGAGACGGATTTAGGGCTTATCTCAATTTAAAATACCAGCCTGCAAAAAAAATAGAGTGCTGGCTAAAACTGGCAAATACATGGTGGACCGACCGTGAAACCATCAGTTCAGGCTATAACGAGATAGACGGACAGCACAAAACAGAGTTAAAATTTCAGTTAAGGTTGAAATTTTGATTTTGAATAACTTACTTTGTCGGGTTAAAATTTAAATAATGCGAGACATTAATTTTGATGACATTCGCCCCTACACCGACAAAGAAGTTAAAGCTAAGATAAAGCAACTAGTTAAGGATAAAACCTTTGACGACGTTCTGCATCACCTGTTTAAAAACCGGCCAAAGGTTGAAATGGTAAAATTTCAATTGCGCCGGGTAAGCAGTATCAAACAGCTACAAGGCGTATTTATTTATGACCTTTTGCACTGGCTGGTTGACAAAACTTCCGACGGACTAAAAGTTACCGGAATTGACAAGTTGGACAAAACTAAACCTTACCTGTTTATTTCGAACCACCGCGATATTATTCTGGATGCCGCGTTATTGAACTTCCTTATTTTCGAGCATGGCATGAACACCACCCAGATTGCCATTGGCGACAACCTGTTGCAATACGAGTGGATAGAACATACCGTTAAGCTGAATCGCTCGTTCGTAATTAAACGGAATTTGCCACCACGCGAACTAATGATGGCATCGAAAAAGGTTTCGCATTTTATTCGCAAATCAATTACTGAAGATAAACTTTCAGTGTGGATTGCACAACGCGAAGGCCGCACAAAAGACGGCAACGACAAAACACAGGAAAGTGTTTTAAAAATGCTGAACATGAGCAACAAAGAGGGCATTTCGGATGGGTTTAACGAACTTAATATTGTTCCGGTTTCCATTTCGTACGAGATTGAGCCTTGTGGTTTGCCCAAGCTTCGCGAGCTGATAAAAAAAGAACATTACGGCCGCGCAAAACAAAGCAAAGACGATTTGAAAGCCATGTCGATGGGAATGTTTGCACCAAAAGGAAGAATGCGTTTTGCTTTTGGGACACCAATTGAGACGCATTTTGAACTGGCAAAAAACAACGAACAACGCAATGCCTATATTCACCGTTTAGCAGAAATGATCGACGATCAGATTTACAAAAACTACAAACTGTGGCCAAGCAATTTTGTGGCTTACGATATGCTAATGCAAGAACACCGCTTTAAAGACCGGTATACTGCTGAAGAACAAAAGAAATTCGAGATTATGGTGGAGCAGGCAATGGTGCATATCGATTTCCCGATAACCGATATACAAGAACGTTTTCTGAAGCTGTATGCTTACCCGGTAATCAACAAATTCGACAGACCGAAAAAATAATCAGATACTATGCAATCAATTATCTGGGACTGGAACGGTACGCTTCTTAACGATCTCGACTTTTGCATCTCAACCATTAATGTGTTATTGAAAAAACGCGAACTCGATTTGCTTGATCGTTTCTCTTATAAAGAAGTGTTTTCATTTCCAGTAAAGGATTATTATCAGGCAATTGGCTTCGATTTTCTGAAAGAGGATTTCTCCGTCTCAGCACAGGAATATATTGACATATACAACGCTGGAGTTTCCAACTGCAAATTACATTCCGGAGCTACCGATGTACTGGAGCATTTTAAGAATATGGGCTTTCGGCAATTTGTACTTTCAGCAATGCAACAAGATATGTTGGAGCATACTTTAAAACACCAGAATATTTTTGATTATTTTGAAGGAATAGCCGGACTAAACGATCATTATGCAGTTTCTAAAATTGAGCGTGGTGAACAGTTAATCGACCACTTTTCAATCAACAAAGCACAGGCAACCATTATTGGCGATACCAACCACGATTTTGAGGTAGCGCAACAACTGGAAGTTGATTGCATTTTGGTAGCCGATGGGCACCAGTCGAAAGAGCGCTTGGCAGCAACCGGCGCGAAAGTAATCGACGATTTGCAACAGCTTAAAACATTTCCGCTTTAATCCAGAAAATCGCGTTTTTTGATATCTCTTATAAACAGCTGAAGATTGGTTTTACCCCGGTATTCGTTTTCGTTTATCGAATAACAAACATCAAAAGGCGAACCTGAAGTAATTACCTCATAAGCATCTGATTGATTAAATGCAATTCCCGGAAATATTCCTGAATTTACATCGGGCTCAACCAAATCGAGTTTTAAGTGCTCCTGATTCTTTCCAACCAAACGGCTGGTACCGGCATCAAAAACATCTTCGGTAACAAAAACAGGAGTCATATTGTGCGGACCGAACGGAGCAAATTGTTTCAGAATGCGGTAAAAGCGCGGCGTAATTTCGCTTAACGCAATTTTTGCATCCACTTCAATGCTTTGAATTTGCTGTTTGTCGGTAATTTGTTTGGTTACAATTTCTTCAAAACGTTGTCTGAACTCGGGAATATTTTCAATTTTCATGGTCAATCCCGCAGCGTACATATGTCCGCCATACGATTCCAGCAAATCGCTGCACTGACCAATGGCTTCGTACAAATCAAAATCGCGCACCGAACGTGCCGATCCGGTAGCCAAACCATTCGATTCGGTTAAAATTATCGTTGGACGGTAATACTGCTCGGTAACCCGCGATGCCACAATTCCAACCACTCCTTTATGCCAGTCGCGGTTATAAAGCACGGTACTGTTTTTATCTTTAAATTCCGGGCTGTTCTCGATGGTATCCAGAGCATCCTGAGTAATATCGCGGTCAAGCGTTTTTCGTATTTCGTTAAACGAGTCGATCTCCTCTCCCAGCAGATCCGATTTATCTTCATCAGTTGAAACCAAAATCTGCACCGACTTTTTACCGTGCTCAATTCGTCCCGATGCATTTAAGCGGGGCCCGATTTTAAACACAATATCGCTAATGGTAATTTCGGTTCCAGAGATACCGGCAAAATTTATAATGGTTTGTAAACCAATTCCCGGATTCGAATTCAGCTTCTTGAGGCCATAATACGCCAAAACCCGGTTCTCGCCGGTTATCGGAACAATATCGGCAGCAATACTCACTGCTACCAAATCAAGCAAATCGTAAATTTCTTCGTAGTCAATTTCATGTCTTTTGCAGTAAGCCTGCAACAACTTAAATCCCACGCCGCAACCCGAGAGTTCTTTGTAAGGATAATTGCAATCCGATTGTTTCGCATCAAGCACTGCAACAGCTGGCGGCACTTCGTCATCCGGATTATGATGGTCGCAAATAATAAAATCAACCCCACGCTCTTTTGCTTTGGCAATTTTTTCAACGGCTTTAATTCCACAGTCGAGCGCAACAATTAATGTTACCCCTTTTTCAACAGCATAATCAATACTTTTTGGAGAAATTCCATATCCTTCGCTATAACGGTCGGGTATGTAATATTCAATATCTTTTATGCGCTGCTTTAAAAACGAATACACCAACGCTACCGAAGTAGTTCCGTCAACATCGTAATCGCCGTAAACAATTACTTTTTCATTATTTTCAATTGCCTGATCCAAACGGGCAATCGCTTTCTCCATGTCTTTCATCAGAAAAGGATCGTGCAGATCGCTTAGTCGGGGGCGGAAAAATGCTTTGGCTTCAGCGTAGGTTTTTATTCCCCGCTGTACCAGCAAGCGCGCTATCACCATGTTCACATTTAACGCCGCTGAGAGGTGTTTCACCTCGTTTTGGTCGCCTTGTTTTTTTAAGTTCCAAATTCTATCCATGCTGCGTTTTGTGTTTCTCAAGATGTGAATGCGCAAAGATACAAAATGCAATCGCATATGGAAATAAAACATTCACCCTCAACATTATTTTTTGTTTGTTTCCTTCTTATAACAACAATTACAACCAATCAGTTTTATTATCTTTGCCCAGATTTTTTAAAGGGATTCGGCAAACGATTCCCGGGCAATAAATTGTCATTTAAACAAAAGAGTGACAGCAAAATAAAAGTGAAGAAGAAATGAGTCATCAGGAATTAAGCGAACAAGAGATCATCAGACGAAATTCGTTGCAAAAAATGCGCGAGTTGGGGATCGACCCCTACCCGGCGGCACAGTACCATGTAAATACCAACACCAAAGAAATAAAACAGAACTTCAAGGAAGAAGAGAAGAATTTTCAGGATGTAGTGATTGCCGGCCGTTTGATGAGCCGCAGAATTATGGGAAAAGCTGCGTTTGCTGAAATTCAGGACCACGAAGGACGTATTCAGATTTACGTTAACCGCGACGAAATTTGTCCGGGCGACGATAAAATGATGTACAACGAGGTGTTCAAGAAATTGCTCGACATTGGCGACATCATCGGAGTAAAAGGCCATGCATTTATTACACAAATGGGCGAATTAACCATTCATGTTACTGAATTTACAGTGCTGAATAAATCGTTGCGCCCGTTGCCGATTGTAAAAGAAAAAGATGGCAAAACCTTTGATGCTTTTACCGATCCGGAACAACGTTACCGCCAGCGCTACATCGATTTGATCGTTAACCCTGAAGTGAAAGAAACGTTCAAAAAACGGACGACCATATACAACACCATGCGCCAGATGTTTAACGAGTATGGTTATCACGAGGTGGAAACACCAATTTTGCAGCCTATTCCGGGAGGAGCTGCTGCGCGTCCGTTTATTACGCACCACAATGCGCTGAACATGCCGTTGTACATGCGTATCGCCAACGAGCTCTACCTAAAACGACTGATTGTTGGTGGTTTTGAAGGAGTTTACGAGTTTGCCAAAGATTTCCGTAACGAAGGTATGGACCGTACCCACAACCCGGAGTTTACGGTAATGGAAATTTATGTGGCCTACAAAGACTACAAATGGATGATGAGCTTTACCGAAGAAATTTGTGAGCGTGTGGCCATGGCATTGCACGGAACCACAAAAGTTCAGTTGGGCGACAACATTATCGATTACAAAGCACCTTATCCGCGTGTTACAATGGCTGAAGCTATTTTGGAGCACACCGGTTACGATATTAACGGCAAGTCGGAAGAAGAGCTGCGCGAGATCTGCAAAAAGCTCGATATTGACATCGACGAAACCATGGGTAAAGGAAAGTTAATTGACGAAATATTTGGCGAAAAATGTGAAGGCAACTACATTCAGCCTACGTTTATTACCGATTACCCAAAAGAAATGTCGCCGCTTACAAAAATGCACCGCGACAACCCGGAATTGACCGAACGCTTTGAGTTGATGGTAAACGGTAAAGAGCTGGCAAATGCTTACTCGGAGTTGAACGACCCGATCGACCAGCGCGAACGTTTTGAAGACCAGCTGAAATTATCGGAAAAAGGTGACGACGAAGCGATGTTTATCGACCAGGATTTCCTGCGTGCGCTGGAATACGGTATGCCGCCTACATCGGGAATGGGAATTGGAATGGACCGCCTGACGATGTTTATGACCAACAGCCCGTCGATTCAGGATGTGTTGTTTTTCCCACAAATGAAACCGGAGAAAAAAGCTGTGGAAATGACCGACGACGAAAAAGCAGTTTTTGAATTGCTGAAAGCGGAATCGCCGATTGAATTACCTGCGCTAAAAGAAAAAGCCGGGCTAAGCAACAAAAAATGGGATAAAGCCATTAAAGGCCTCACCAAAAAAAATGTAGCTAAAGTAGAGAATACCGATGCGGGATTGATGGTAACGGCGTTGTAGCCTCCAAGGGAAAAGACAAAAGTAGAAAGTTGAGTCCGTTAAAACGGACGAAATCCCGATCGTAGCGTCGGGGATAAAATATAGGAGCCTCTTCGATTTTCGGAGGGGCTTTTTTAATTCAATAAGTTTGAAACAAAAACATACAGCAAAATTGCATAAATTAAATCAATCCAAAACAATGACAACCAATTGGCGAGCCAAATAAGAAGAACAAATGGATATCCAATTACGGCAAACAGATTATTGGAAATATGCTTATTGGTATCTTTCCATAAATCATTAGCATCCGTTTCACTCGGAAATGAATGTAACGCCACTGATCCGCCAAACCAAATCATTACAATTTTAGAAGCTGAGCTTTCCTCTAAATAGTGAGAAAAAGTATAACTCAGCGCAGAAATAATGATTCCGGAAATAAAAGGCCCAACCGTAACTAAAAAAGAGTGAATAAAATATTTCGGCTTCTCATGAATTACATAGCCAGATGGATTTCCAAACCTAAAATAACATACTTCGAATATTTTCACACCACAAAACCTACAAAACAATAAATGCCCTATTTCATGAAATATTACTCCTACAAAGGTCAGATTATTTAATAATCCTCTGAGACTTAAATCCATTTGAATAAAATTTTTCTTACGATAATACTAAATTTTTCTTTTAATCAATATTAACGTAGAATTACTATACTCATATTTCTTTCCTTGTTTGCCAATTGCACTAGCAGACTGGTCATGACAATCACAAAAACCCGCCCCACCAGAAAAAAAACAAAATAATTTCTCAACTAATAAATATGTTTCACACCATATTTATTTCCTTTGCCAGATACTGAATTTCACGTATTTTAATCACAGTAAAAATCTTTTTCAGCTTTAATCTGTTACTAAAATATGGAACAGCAGAATTTCGATAAAGACTTTCACCTGAAATTAAATGCCGAGTTTGAACGGATCGACAAGTTTCTGGACAAATTTCAGCGCCACTTTATTCGCGAGCAATCAGTTGTAGCTAGCACACAGCCACATTTAAACCTTTCGGAAAAAGAAATAACAGAACAGCTTAAAAACTATGCCAACCGGATATTCAATTGTGCTGATTCGGTTGCCGATAAAGATCAAAATTACAATGAAATAAGATTAGCATTGGAGCTGGAATCCATCACACGTGCAACAGATAAACACCCTTTGCGTTTCCGGGAATCGGAACTTGCCCGGCAAACACATAAAAAAGCCAAAGAATTGCTGATTAAGTTTTTCCCAGAACTTATGGAGCTATCGGCCAATGGATTTCGCCTATTAGAGAAGTATTGTTTGTTCTATAATTTTGAATTCATCTCAGCACTTAACAAAAATAAAACAGCTACAGAGTAGATTAACCTCTTAACATTTCACCCTATCTGCTTTTCCTTAACCACAATGCCAATCAACATATTTTTTGTCAGCAAAAATTTTTAATTTTGCAACAAATATGCCTCTTTAGCTCAGTTGGCAGAGCAGCTCATTCGTAATGAGCAGGTCGCGGGTTCAAGTCCCGTGAGAGGCTCTTTTTTCTTAAAATCGCCTGTTCTGCTTTCAATCCTATTAAAACAGAAATATGACTAGTCCTAAATAATGTTTTAGAACTAGTCACTCAATCAATAAAAAAACCGAAGACACTTGCCTTCGGATCCTCAATTTTCCAATTTATTATTTCGTTCTATTTCCTTTTTCCGTGAAAATCGTAAAGAACATTCTCAAACTCGGCATTTACAGCATCGTTCGGATTGTATTCCGGCGAGTCTTTAATGGCTTCTTTCGTCATATCAACACGTACTTCACGATCTGAGAAACTGATCTTATCGATCACTTCAATCGGAAGAATCACTTTTTTACTCCATGGAAATAAGTTATTTGTATCTACCACAAAGTACAGAATTTGCCAATCGGTATCGTCAATAATCATATCTGAAATACGCCCAAAATTATCGTCAGTGGCATTAATGCCATAACCTTTTATCTCGTTAAAACTACGCAAGCTCGTATCAATGTCTTCTTCCTTAATCACCTTACGCGGAGCTCTGAATGCCACTCCCGGATAAAAAACAACTTCATTTCCGGCAAAAGCTGCGGAGTCAATCATCCAATACGGATATTTAATTCCATAATAATCGGCAAGTTTTCGCTCATAAATTCGCGACACCGGCATATCGAAACTTAAGTTTGGCGACCGTTCAATATTGTCAACACTCAAGTTAATGCAGAAAGCCTTTTCTTCCCAATCCGGTTCTCCAAGAAAATTATAAGGTACCAAAACCCTGTTCTCTTCAAAGAAATTTCCCAAATCAACTTCAACATAACGTATTATCCAACTCTTTTCGTCGAATAAAAAATCATTTACTTTTCCTTCTTCTCCATCTTTTGCCTTAATGGAGTATCCTATTAATTCTCTTAAACTACGTATCATAATACCAGATTTTATATTTTGATGTGCACTATTGCACGCTATTCTCCTAAACATGACTTCTTAAGCCCTGCCATTTATTGGCTGGATTTCCTTAATATTCTTGTAATTAATATGTGTTCCAAAGACGTGCCATTCAGGTTATTCAACACGACAACAAACCATTATTCAGCTGTATTACTGCAACTTACTACACATAAACAGATTTTACGAAGCCTTTTTAAGATGTAATTACTGTGGAAAAAAAGTCACAGCAGGTGTGGAGAAGAATAAAAAAAACAGGCAGCAATGCAACGTACGACAATTTATAAAGCCGTTACAATGCAGAAGAAAGTATTTCAATAATAGCGATTAACCTGGAATCAATGGTTTTGTTTTGCATCCTGATAGCACCGATACATGATTACAGATACCACCATAAAAAACAATACGCCATAAACAATTACTGCCATAACTCGTCGTTTAAAAGGTTACATGCTGTTACGGCTAAAGAACGCGTATGTTTCACTATAAATAAGATAGTTATCAAAAATCGATTGTTAATACGTAACAGAGTAGTTGAAATTAGAAAGACAAGAACCAATTGATTCAGCAGATACAGATTTCCCCTGTTATGGCATTTACTCCATTCTAACAGTGGTATTACGCGGTTGCAGCCCCATACCTTTTTTTTCAGCTATGTTTTACATCCCGATAGCATAAAATCAATACTGCAACGATTAAAGCTATCACGACGATTCCGTATAAAAAGATTGCCATAATAACTGGGTTTTAAACTATTAACTATTCCACTTTTTTTGCCAAGGCAAAATAATTTGCCCAGCATACAAATCTTCTCTCAACACTACTCCCATAATATTTCGTTTATGTCAAGCCAATTAGTTATACGCAAAACACGCGCAAAAGGATTACCTTTTCTCTTTTTAGGAATATTACTATGAGACAAAAACAATATTAATATCATGTCAGCCAATTTCATCCGGCCAAATGTATGTTGAAATTGGGTTGCCTGAATCAGTTATAATTTGACTTTGTTTCACCTAGTGGACGCAGTAAGCATTAAATAGTGTTGAGAAATTGCAATACGGAGAAACCAGCAATCTGCTGTTAAGCCTCCGGTTTATGAAATATGCTAAGGTTAGAATTTGACGAAATATGTATTGAATTTAAAAACTTTCCTCAACATAAAAACTTGAGCCTTCTTCAGAAAACATCTCTGATAAGGAGCATTTTTTTTTGCATAAAAAAAGCCACCCGGTTTCCCGGATGGCTTTCTAATATATTCTTTTGCTGTACTAAGCGTTCAAAGTATAGCGGTCGAAAGCTGTTACTGTTAATTCTGCATCAGCTTGCTTTAAGTAATCTTTTACGGGCATTTTTCCGTCTTTAACGAAAGCCTGATTTAAAAGAGTTACATCTTTATACCACTTGTTTAACGAACCTTGAGCAATTTTTTCAAGCATTGCTTCCGGTTTACCTTCTTTGCGGTATTTTTCTTTAGCGAACTCTAATTCCTTATCAATTTCAGCTTGTGGAATAGATGCTTCGTCAACTGAAACAGGAGCCATAGCAGCAACCTGCATTGCAATATCTTTTCCTACCTGAGTATCAACAGTTTTGCTAAAAGCAACAAGAGTTGATAATTTGTTTCCAGGGTGGATATATGGAACTACAGCCTCGTCGGCTAAACATTTATAGTACGAAAGGTCAAGTTTTTCACCAGTTACACCGGTTTGCTCAGTAACTTGTGCTTCAATAGTAGAACCGTCAATCTCAAGTGCTTTTAATGCTTCCAAACTTTCAGGCTTGGCTTCCAATGCTTTTGCAAGAATTTTCTCAGCAAATGCAACAAAGCTTTCGTTTTTAGCAACAAAGTCAGTTTCGCAATTCAATACAACGATTGCACCGAATTTTCCGTCTTCAGTTGCTTTTGCAAGAGATACACCTTCAGCGGCGTCTCTATCTGCACGTTTGTTAGCAATTAATTTACCTTTCTCGCGGATGATTTCCAGTGCTTTATCAAAGTCACCTTCGGCGTCTTTCAGGGCATTTTTGCAATCCATCATCCCTGCGCCTGATACTTTACGCAATTTTACTACGTCTGCTGTTGTAAAAGACATAACTAAAATTTCTTTTAAATGGTTTATATATTACTTAACCTTTACTTACTCTTCAAAAGTTTCTTCTGCTTTTGCTTCTTTCTTTTTAGGAGCTTCAGCAGTTGCCTCTTCTTTATCTTTCTCTATTTTGCGCTCGTTCAACCCAGCTTTAACTGCGTCGCACATCTCACCCACAATAATGCGGATTGACTGAGAAGCGTCGTCGTTAGCAGGAATTACAAAGTCGATATCCTCAGGATTTGAGTTGGTATCAACAATAGCAAATACAGGAATTCCTAATTTTTTTGCTTCGCGAACAGCAATTTTTTCTTTCAATACGTCAACAACAAATAATGCAGCTGGCAAACGGGTAAGGTCTGAGATAGAACCCAATACTTTATCCAGCTTAGCACGCTGACGTGTAATTTGTAGTTTTTCGCGTTTTGAAAGGTTATCCCAACTCGTGTCCTTCATCATTTTATCGATGGAGATCATTTTTTTAACCGCTTTACGGATTGTTGGGAAGTTGGTAAGCATACCTCCTGGCCAGCGTTCAGTTACATAAGGCATTCCTACCTCTTTTACTTGCTCTGAAACCAGCTCTTTGGCTTGCTTTTTAGTGGCAACGAATAACACTTTACGACCTGATTTTGCAATTTGTTTGATGGCTGCAGCAGCTTCATCAATTTTTACAACTGTTTTTTGCAGATCGATAATGTGGATACCGTTTTTCTCCATGAAGATATAAGGCTCCATGTTTGGATTCCACTTTCTTTTCAGGTGACCGAAATGTGCACCTGCTTCCAATAATTCTTGAAAATTTGTTTTTGGCATCTGTTTACTTTTTCTATGCTCTAAAAGCAACCGCTGAGTAGTCCCGATTCATCGGGAATCACAGCCGTTTTAGATCCATATAAATTGATAAATAATAATCTTAACGTTTTGAGAACTGGAAACGTTTTCTTGCTTTTGGTTGTCCCGGTTTTTTACGTTCCACCTCGCGTGGGTCTCTGGTAACAAAACCTGCAGCTTTCAACTGTGGTCTCGACTCAGGATCGATTTCCATTAACGCGCGGGTAACTGCCAAACGGAAGGCTTCTGCCTGCCCTTTTGGACCACCACCATCAAGGTTTGCTTTAATATCATATTTCTCTGCAACTTCTAAAAGATTTAGTGGCTGCATAGCAATGTATTGCAATGTTTCTGCAGGGAAGTACTCTTTCAATTCCCTTTTATTAATGGTAATATTTCCCTTACCTTCGCTTACGTAAATACGAGCAACAGCTGTTTTTCTACGTCCGATTGTGTTTATTACTTCCATTATTTAATCGTATTTAAATCAACAACTTTTGGTTTTTGAGCCTCAAATTTGTGCTCGGCACCAATTACTACATGCAAATTTCGGTATAAAGCGCTACCCAATTTGTTTTTAGGCAGCATACCTTTTACGGCTTTCTCAACCAAACGTTCAGGATATTTAGCTAAAATATCTTGAGGAGACTGAGTGCGCTGTCCACCTGGGTAACCAGTGTGACGAACATATACTTTGTCCGACATTTTTTTACCGGTTAACACAACTTTCTCAGCATTGATAACAATTACGTTATCGCCACAATCAACGTGAGGTGTGAAACTTGGCTTGTATTTACCTCTTAACATTTTGGCAACGACACTTGCCAAACGTCCCAATACCATATTTTCGGCATCAACAACTACCCATTCTTTGTTTGCGGTAGCTTTGTTCGCCGAAACAGTTTTATAACTAAGTGTGTCCACTTTTCTAATTTTTTATTGTTAAAAACACTTCTGATTTTACTTTTCGTCGCATTTTTTGTCTCAACGGAATTTTTCGACAAACTGCTTTACTCCAAGAAAATCAACTATTTACACTCCTTATTTCTAAGGATAATAATCGGGACTGCAAAAGTATTCTCTTTTTTTTGATTTCCAAAGAAATAACAGTCAAAATTTCAATTAGTTAAATGATTTCTGGCCGATTTGTATTTCATTTCTGCAAACAGCTCAAATTTGCTTTTATCGGCAGGATTCGCAACAATTTTTCCAGGTGAATTTAATGTTAACACACACTTGTAAAAAAGAAGCCCGGGCGAAATTATTGTCGCTCACAAAATTATATACATTTGTAAGAGACAGAAATTTTGTAGCAATATGAGCAAAAAACCTAAAAAGTTTAAGAAGCGTTTTTTCAACTCCTGGATTACTTCGTTAACCAGTATTACGCTTGTGCTTATTTTGCTGGGCATGTTAAGTTTCATTCTTATAAACAGTAAAAAGCTATCGGATTATGTGCGCGAAAAAATCGGATTCACTCTGGTTTTAGCCGACGACTTGCGCGAAACAGAAATCATTCGTCTGCAAAAAATTTTAAGTGCCGGCGATTTTGTAAAATCGGTTAACTACATCGATAAAGAATCAGCCGCCAAAGAACTAACAAAAGAACTGGGTGAAGATTTTCAGGGATTTCTGGGCTATAACCCGCTATTTGCCTCGCTCGACATTAAACTAAATGCCGCCTACACACACACCGACAGCCTGCAGATTTTGGAACAAAAGTTTTTAGAGTACCCTCAGGTTACCGAAGTTTATTATCAGAAAAATCTGGTTACCCTGATTAACGAAAACGTAAAAAGGATAAGTCTTGCTCTGCTGATATTAAGCGGACTGCTTACCTTTATTTTCTTCGGATTAATTAACAATACCATTCGTCTGTTGATTTATTCGCAGCGCTTTACCATAAATACCATGCAAATGGTCGGTGCCAGCAAAGGTTTTATTCGCAAACCATTTTTAATTAAGAGTATGTTCCTCGGTGCCCTTGGTGGAATTATGGCCAACTCGGTTCTTATTGGCAGCATTTATTTCTACAAACAAGAACTTTATGGCTTGATAAATTTTGCCGACCTACAAACGATTATTCTTATTGCCGGCATTGTTTTTTTACTGGGCTTTACCATCTCTTTTTTATCAACGTGGCTGGCATTGGGCAAATTCCTTAGAATGAAATTTGATGAATTATTTTATTAATTATCTTTACCCCACAATTTCAGAGAATAATGGCGAAAAAAAGTAAAGAAGTAAAAGAAGATGCAGGCTTTGCACTAGGCAAAGAAAACTATAAACTTATGGCAATTGGTTTTGCCGTAATCGTTATTGGATTTATCTTAATGGCCGGCGGCGGAAGCGACGACCCCAATGTTTTTAGCGAAGCTATTTTTAGCTTTCGTCGAATTACACTGGCTCCAATCCTGCTACTTTTAGGTTTTGGATTCGAGATTTACGCGATTATGAAAAAACCAAAAGACGATTAAGCTTATCTTTTTATGACTGAACTCCAGGCATTACTTCTAGGTATCATTCAAGGACTTACCGAATTTCTCCCCGTCAGCTCCAGCGGCCATCTTGAAATTGGACACGCACTTCTGGGCATTGAAGACGAAAACAGTTTACTTTTTGTATTAACCGTTCATGTGGCAACCGTACTGAGCACCATTCTGGTATTCAGAAAAGACATTGCAACGCTGTGCAAAGACCTTTTTGCATTTCAATGGAACGAATCAACCGAATTTATCAGCAAATTGCTGTTTTCTTCTATTCCGATAGTAATTGTCGGCTTTCTGTTTCGCGACAAGCTGGAATCTCTTTTTACCGGCAACTTGTTTTTTGTAGGCTGCATGTTGCTTTTTACTGCCAGTTTGTTAACACTTACTCAATTTGTTAAAAAAAGCGATGGCAAGATCACTTTTGGTAAAGCGTTGCTAATTGGTATTGCTCAAACCCTGGCAGTTTTACCGGGAATTTCGCGAAGTGGATCCACTATTGCAACAGGTTTACTTTTAAAAGGGAAAAAAGAAGAAGTTGCCCGTTTCTCATTTCTTATGGTTCTAATTCCCATTTTAGGAGCTGCCTTTGTCGACATTGTAACAGGCGAGTTAAATTCAACTAAAGTAGATTTACTTCCATTACTGATCGGATTTGTAAGTGCTTTTATTTCAGGATGGCTGGCTTGTTCATGGATGATAAAAATCGTAAAACGTGGTAAATTAATTTATTTTGCAATTTATTGCGCTCTTATTGGGCTAATTGCTATCTTTGCAGCCTGATTTTTCAAAACAGGCTTAATTTACTGGAAGATAGATTCTTAATGCCCGATTTCAAAAAAACATACGATTTCCCTGGCGGGGAAATTTTGCTTTTCGATAAAGAATTGGAATGGACATCGTTTGATGTGGTTAACAAGATAAGGTATAACCTGTGCCAAATGATGGGTATAAAAAAGTTGAAAGTTGGCCATGCCGGAACGCTTGATCCACTGGCAACCGGACTGGTGCTTTTGTGCACAGGCAAATCCACAAAAAAGATTGAAGAGCTGCAACTGGGCGAAAAAGAATACATTGCAACCTTAAAAATCGGAGCAACAACTCCATCGTTCGATTTAGAAACCGAGGAAGACAACCAGTCCGATTTTTCGCATGTTACACGCGAAAGTTTTGAAAAGATACTGCCGCAGTTTATTGGAGAAATCGATCAGGTACCGCCAGTATTTTCGGCTGTAAAAGTAAAGGGAAAACGCGCATTCGATTATGCCCGAAATGGCGAAGATGTAAAACTTAAAGCAAAAAAGATTGTTATAAGAAGCATTGAAATTGAATCGTTTAATCTTCCGGAGGTGCAACTAAAGGTTGTTTGTGGGAAAGGAACTTACATCCGATCGTTAGCACGCGACATTGGCGAGGCACTAAATTGTGGCGCTTACTTAACCGGCTTAATCAGAACAAGAATTGGCGATTACAAAATAGAAGATGCGTTTAAGGTGGATTTTTTTCTGGAAAACTTAAATTTAGATGAAACTAATTGAAAATATCCCCGTATAAAGTGATTCTGACAAAAAAACCAGCTGACTGTATTATCTTTGCAGATCGCATAAAAATGACTATTAATAAATAAATTATAATATGAAGTTATCAAAATTCAAGTACAATTTAGAACAGGAAAAGATTGCTTTGCACCCAGCCGATAACCGAGACGAATCGAAACTTATGGTGCTAAACAGAGCAACACGAACAATTGAACACAAATTGTTTAAAGACCTGCTTGATTATTTTGATGATAAAGACGTGATGGTTTTTAACGATACCAAAGTTTTTCCAGCACGTTTACATGGTAACAAAGAAAAAACCGGAGCAGAAATCGAAGTTTTTCTTCTTCGCGAATTAAACCGCGAGCAGCGTTTATGGGATGTTTTGGTTGATCCGGCACGAAAAATACGTATTGGTAACAAACTGTATTTTGGTGACGACGATTTATTGGTTGCTGAGGTAATTGATAACACCACATCGCGAGGTCGTACTTTGCGTTTCTTGTTTGATGGTCCGTACGACGAATTCAAACAAACACTTTACAGCCTGGGAGAAACACCTCTTCCTAAATTCATCAACCGCCCGGCACAACCCGAAGATAAAGATCGTTACCAGACTATTTTTGCAAAACACGAAGGCGCTGTTGCTGCACCAACAGCTGGACTACACTTTAGCCGCGAGTTGTTAAAACGGTTAGAAATCAGAGGTGTTGATTTTTCATATGTTACGTTACATGTTGGTTTGGGAAACTTCCGCAGCGTAGATGTTGAAGACCTTACCAAACACAAAATGGACTCGGAGCAGATTTGGATAAACAACGAAGCCTGCGAGATGGTAAACAATGCAAAACAAGAAAAACGTAATGTGTGCGCCGTGGGAACTACAGTAATGCGTACTCTTGAAAGCTCGGTATCAACACAAGGATTTTTGAAACCATTTGAAGGATGGACCAATAAGTTTATTTTTCCTCCTTACGATTTTAGCGTTGCAAACAGCATGATTACCAACTTCCACCTGCCTTACTCAACATTACTGATGATGGTTGCCGCATTTGGCGGATATGATTTTGTAATGGAGGCCTACGATGTTGCCACCAAAAATGATTACCGTTTTGGTACTTATGGTGATGCCATGCTGATTATTTGATCAAATAATATTACCACAATATAGAAACCACGGAATTTATTTCGTGGTTTTTTTATTCCAGTTCATAGCACAACAGGTTTCCGTCTTCGTCGCCAACTAACAGGTTGAGCGAACCTCCATTTTGTAATTCACCAATCGCAAATTCACTGTTACCACTTAACGGAAATCCTTCATATTGTTTTCCTGCCGCATCAAATAAATAAATCTCGTTTTCATCGGCATCGGTTACGCCAATCATCTTTTTGGTAGCTGAAAGAGCATACAGATTCACCTCCAATAAATTATGGTCGAATTCCTCACTAAATATCCTATCACCATCTGCGTCGAAAACAAACAACTCGTCTTTGTCAATAAATACAAACTCCGGCTTTCCGTCACCATTAATATCATCCACCTTAAAACTATGATCAGATGAAAATTTACCAGGTTTCGTTTGCGCAAATTTGCCGTCGAAGAACAGGTAGAAAACATCTCCATCACGGCTGGTCGCAATCATTTTGGGCACACCTTGTGTATTTAAGGCTATTTCGTTTGCCGATGGTTCAAATTTTGCCGATGAGTTTACACGTGTCTCTCCCCTTCTGTTTTGGATATAAACCTGATTTTCGTCGCTAAAAACAATATAATCCTTACCACTCACCCTAAAAAACTGTATTGAGCTGGTTACCGTTCCGCTTGTCTTATCAAATGTCCAACCACTGATAATTTTCCCCTCATGACTGTAAGCATAAACTTTTTTATTCTGGCAAGCCACGAAATAACGGTACTTGTTATTGTTGTTGTAGTCAAATACATTTACACCATTGGTAGCCGGCGATTTTAATACAATTGGGAAGTTCGCCACGCTGTTTCCGTTTCGGTCGATCAGATAGATTTTTTCGCTGGTATTAAACAAGTACTGCAATTTGCCATTGTTGTAATAATCTATCTGGTGAATCTGCCCCAGAATCTTCCCGCTAACCGGTGCACTCCATATTATCTTTCCGTCGGCATCAATCAAATGAAGTTGATTATTTACATCCTGTACAATTATTTCCTTCTTCGATTTATTTGTATGATTGATTACAATTTGCGGCTTAACGGCTACTTCGGCTCCCAACCGGCATTGCCATTTTGCACGAACATCTTTTTTCGGATTTTGCTGATAGCCCAAATTCAATGAGTTAAAATAAATGTTGTTTTCGCACACCACTTGCCAGCTTATGGCATTAAACTTTCTGAAAATCTCTTCATTCTTCTCCAGTCCCTTGTTTATTTTAGAATTAAACAAGTCGTGACGAAGCGCATAAAGATTATTTATATTGCCATATACATTCAAGTTAGCTTTACTCTCGGTTGCTCTCCGAATCGTTTCATAATCGGCATCAATTCGCAAAGCTTCTCCCGAATCCATATCATCGAGATATCTTTCCAGACCTTTTTCCGAACTGGCAAAAATCAGTTGATCATCGCGAAAAGTGGCAAAGCGGGCACGGACAAAATCGAAGGCTCCGCCCAACCAAATACCGGGCAGCGTTGGATATGGAAACTGATAAATCCGGTAGTCTTGTTCGTCATCCGATTTAAAAGTAGTCACCAAACTTGCAAACTCAACATCTTTTCGTTTGGCATAGTTAGTCAACATTCCTTCAAAAAGCTCCTGGCTTTCTTTCCGCGACTGGCCACTTAAAATAAATAGCGAGCCCATTTCGGCTTCAGTAGGAACAGATGTGATGGCTGCCAACACTCTGTCTTTTACCAGACTTTTTAATTTATCACGACTATCGGTGCGGAAATTCTGCTCCATCATTTTTATTTTCTCTTCCCTGTCGTAATATGCCTCGGAATGTACAAAATAGTTTTCCAGATTTCTAAAAAACAGATCTCTGTCAGAAAATGAAAATCCAATATAAAACGAGGTTGATTTGGGCAACAAACGATCGGCATTACAACTTACGGCTTCCTGTCCTTGTAAAACCGAAAGAAAATGATTCAGTGAATCGTCGGCAGCCGTAATTCCGTTCAATGTTAAACGATTATCGTGAAAATTCAAATCAAACTCACTCCAGCTAGCGTAATCCCTTATTTTCAGCACATCACGTTTCAGGTTAATTCGGTCGGTTTCGCCAAATTCGTTTTCCTGCTTTTTAGTTGTTGCATTTAAAAAATTGGCCCAAAGCTCAGGGAATCGCCGGTGGTTAATATACCACGCCACTTCCGACTGGTTGGAAACCGTTTTGTTAACCAGTTTAAAATACTGATTATCGTTAATACCGGGAACATTCAGTTGCCTGATGCATTTTTCAACCAAAATAACTTCGGGACTTATAATTACCAGATTACCGGCAACGCTAAAACTAAGTTTGTTGCTCCCGTTTGAATCAACGACATCAATTACGGTATAACCATTATAGTTTCGTTTCTGAAATGAAGTACTCGCAATCCCGGTCAGCTTCTCAATTAATAACTCAAACCCTTCACGCTCTTTTGCACTTTTTAGATTACCAATAATTACCGGATGTAATACGTTTTTCCCGACAAAATCAAGTGCCAGTACAACTGGTCGTTTACCGAGCTGATTCTGAATTTCAGGTTCACTTTCAATAACGTTCTGAATGTTCGACACCTGATTTAATAACTTATTAAACTCAGGAATTCCAGCTAACTCCTGCACTATAGGATTATCCGCAGGAATGGCCTTTAGTCCATCGGCTTCGAGAAATACCGGCGCCGTTAGCGGAACTGCTTTATAAAGTGAAGATTCGTGTTGAAATACAACTTTTTCTTTAGTAAAATACAGAAACCCGGCTACGGCCGCTGCCAAAATGATAAGTATGATTATGAGGTACCGCTTCATCTTTTATTCTTTTTGTCAAAAGTAATAAATAGCTAACGCTCCGAACTACCTTTTTCGTTTATGAAATTAAACATTGATTGTTAATATTTAAGGGGTAACAAAAAAGGCCGGGTTTCCCCAGCCTTCTCTTTTATAGAATAATCGTTTTTATAATGTCTTCGCTACCTCAACTTCATGGTAAGCTTCAACGTGGTCGCCAACCTTCATGTCGTTAAATTTCTCGATATTCAAACCGCACTCGTAGCCGTTTTTCACTTCTTTTACGTCTTCTTTAAAACGTTTTAGCGAACCTAATAAGCCATCGTAGATTACAATTCCATCGCGAATTACACGAACTTTCGAATTACGTGTCACTTTTCCATCACGAACGATACAACCTGCAACGGTTCCCACTTTCGTGATTTTAAATACTTCCAGCACCTCTACAGTCCCGGTAATTTCCTCCTTAATTTCAGGAGAAAGCATACCCTCCATCGCGGCCTTAATCTCGTTAATCGCATCGTAAATAATCGAGTACAAACGAATATCAATTTGCTCTCTTTCTGCTATTTTACGGGCATTCAACGACGGGCGTACCTGGAAACCAACTACAATAGCTTCTGACGCTGCAGCCAGTGAAATATCAGATTCGGAAATCTGGCCCACTGCTTTATGAATGATATTGATCTGAATTTCTTCAGTTGATAACTTAATCAACGAGTCAGACAGTGCTTCGATAGATCCGTCAACGTCACCTTTAACAATAAGGTTCAACTCCTGGAAATTACCGATTGCAATACGACGTCCGATTTCATCAAGCGTAATGTGTTTCTGCGTACGCAATCCCTGCTCACGAGCCAGTTGCTCACGCTTATTGGTAATGCTTCGTGCTTCCCGCTCGCTTTCCATAACATTGAACTTATCACCAGCCTGTGGCGCACCGTTCAATCCAAGAATAATTGCAGGTTGCGCAGGCCCAACATTCATAATGTTTTGATTACGCTCGTTAAACATTGCTTTTACGTGACCGTAATACTGACCGGCAATAATTATATCACCAACCTTTAATGTTCCACTTTCAACCAGCAAAGTTGATACGTATCCGCGACCTCGGTCAAGCTCTGATTCAATAATTGTACCCTGAGCCTTTTTGTCTGCATTTGCTTTCAATTCAAGCATTTCTGCTTCAAGCAATACTTTTTCAAGAAGATCTTCAATCCCAATCCCATTTTTAGCCGAAATATCGTGCGACTGGTATTTACCACCCCACTCTTCAACCAGGTAATTCATATTGGCCAGTTCTTCTTTTATCTTTTCAGGATTTGCTCCCGGTTTATCGATTTTGTTAATTGCAAAAACAATAGGTACCCCTGCTGCCGATGCGTGATTGATTGCCTCAATAGTTTGTGGCATCACATTGTCGTCGGCTGCTACAATAATAATTGCAATATCGGTTACCTGTGCACCACGCGCACGCATTGCGGTAAACGCCTCGTGACCTGGTGTATCAAGGAAAGTAATAACCCTGCCATCTTCCAGACTAACGTGGTATGCCCCAATATGCTGAGTAATACCACCAGCCTCTCCGGCAATTACGTTTGTACTACGAATATGGTCGAGCAGCGATGTTTTACCGTGGTCAACGTGTCCCATAACGGTAACAATTGGCGGACGGGCTTTCAAATCTTCCGGGCTGTCTTCTTCTTCTTCAATCGCTTCTGCAATTTCAACACTAACAAATTCTACTTTATACCCAAATTCCTCGGCAACTACAGCCAGTGTTTCTGCATCGAGACGCTGGTTGATAGAAACAAACAGACCGAGCGACATACACGACGAAATAATTTCGTTTACACCAACATCCATCATGGTAGCCAATTCGGCAACAGTTACAAACTCTGTTACTTTCAGGATATTTTGATCCAGCATTTGCTGTTCCATATCTGCCTGCATTTTTTCGCTGGCAGCGGCACGTTTGTCGCGACGGTGTTTTGCTCCTTTTTTTGTTTTACCCTTAGTTGTTAAACGGGCAAGAGTATCTTTAATTTGCTTTTGTACGTCCTCTTCGTTAACCTCTTTTTTAAGTGGCCGTCTTTTCTTTCCTGCTGCTCCCTGTTTGTTTGCCTGAAATTTTCCTCTCGGACGATCACCAGGCTTTTGTTGTTGTTGTCTGTCAACACTAACCTTTCCAGTGTCCTTAGAAATACGCTTTCTGCGTTTTTTCCGGTTACCCTGATCTCCTGAATCCTGTTTCTTCTCAGGAAGATCGATTTTACCAAGAATAGTAGGGCCATTCAGCTTATTAGCTTTAGCCTTTATAACGGTTGGACTTTCTCTCTTACTATTATCTTGTCCCGGGCGCTCAGCAATTCTTTGCTTCTTGCGCTCCTGACGTTCTTTTTCGCGCTCTTCTTTTGATTTTTTGGCCGGGCGTGTTTTCTGATTCATATTGCTCAGATCAATCTTGCCCACTACTTTTATCTTATCTTCAGATTTTGACTCCTTTTTCTCGACAACTACTTTTTCCTCTTTCTTCGGAGTACTCTCAGCTTTCGGAGCAGCTTCCTCTTTTTCTACTTTCGGAGCAGCTTCTTCTTTCTTTTCAGCTACAGGAGTCTCTTTCACCTCTTCTTTTGCAGGTACTTCTTTTGCAGAAACCTCTTTTTCAGGCTTCTTCTCTTCTGCTTTAACTTCTACAGGTTTTTCTTCTATAGGTTTTTCCACCTTTTTCTTTGGCCTGTTTACCTCATCCAGATCAATCTTGTCGAGCACCTTAACTTTTACCTCAGGTTTTTTAATAACTTCTTCTGCTGGTTTTTCCTCAACCTTTTTCTCAGCAGCAGGCTCTTCACTTTTGGGTTCTTCTTTCTCCTGGTCTTCAGCTTCGGGCTCCATAGAAATCACTTCTTTCTTTGGACGCTGACTCTTCAGGTTCATTTTTTCCGACTCTTTCTTGATGGTAATATCTACTTTATATTCCTTTTCAAGAAGTTGCACGGCGTCTTCTGCAACTTTAGTATTAGGGTTTGAATCGATTTCGTACCCTTTTTTATGCAAGAACTCAACAATGGTATGAATACCTACGTTGAATTGCCTTGCAAGTTTACTAAGTCTTGTTGTTTTGCCTGCTACCATATACTTCTTTATTTACTTTTCTAATTTGTATGAATAAAAACCAATCACGCTTACGATATGGGTTATTATTCAAATTCTGAACTAAGAACCTTCAGAACGTCGTCGATAGTTTCGTCTTCGAGGTCGGTTCTTTTAATCAATTCAGCACGCGGAATATTCAACACGTTTTTTGCGGTATCGCAACCGATTCCCTTTAACGCATCAATTACCCAACTTTCTATTTCATCTGCAAACTCATCCAGGTTCACATCTTCATCATCTTCTTCCATCTCACGATAAACATCGATCTCGTATCCGGTTAACTGGCTGGCTAAACGAATATTTAACCCGCCTTTACCAATTGCCAACGACACCTCTTCTGGTTTCAGATAAACTTCTGCTTTCTTATCGTCTTCGATAATTTTTATCGAATTAATTTTCGCAGGATTTAATGATCGTTTAATGAACAACTGAAGGTTTGACGAATAATTAATAACATCAATGTTTTCGTTACGCAACTCACGAACAATTCCGTGAATTCTCGATCCCTTCATTCCCACACATGCTCCAACAGGATCGATACGTTCGTCGTACGATTCTACCGCTACTTTAGCACGCTCACCCGGTACACGAACAATTTTCTTGATGGTAATTAAACCATCGAAAATTTCCGGAATTTCCAACTCGAACAAACGCTCGAGAAAAGCCGGGGCTGTGCGCGACAAAATAATCAGCGGGTTGTTATTTCGTAATTCAACTTTATATACAATTGCACGAACGTTATCTCCTTTACGGAAATAATCTGATGGAATTTGCTCTGATTTTGGAAGGATCAATTCGTTACCTTCATCATCCAGAATTAGCATCTCCTTTTTCCAAACCTGATAAACTTCACCGGTTACAATGTCGCCAATTTTATCTTTATATTTTCCGTAAATGTGGTCTTTTTCCAGTTCCAGAATTTTACTGGCCAGGTTCTGACGTAAATTCAAAATTGCACGGCGACCAAAATCGGCCAATTTAACCTCGTCGGTAACTTCCTCGCCTACTTCGTAATCGTCGTCAATTTTCAGCGCATCGCTTAAAGTTATTTGCACATTCGGGTCTTCAATCTCGCCGTCTGCTACAACTTCGCGGTTTCTCCAAATTTCAAAGTCGCCCTTATCAATATTGATAATAACATCGAAGTTCTCATCAGTACCATACTGACGGATAAGCACACTGCGGAAAACTTCTTCCAGCACACTCATCATTGTAACCCTGTCAATGTTTTTTAGCTCTTTAAATTCGGCAAAAGTATCTATCAGGTTAATATTTTCCATCTTTCATCGCTTTATTTAAATGAAATAACCGCTTTCGCACTTTTTATTTCGTCGTATTTTAAAATATGTTTTTTTACTACCAATTGCTTTTTCTTGTGCCCCTCCACTTTTTCGCGCTTCGAAGTCTCAAGTACTATGCCATCCTCACTATTTTCCAAAAGCAGCCCTTTCAATTTCTCATTTTCGGCTGTTAAAACCTCAATCTCTTTGCCGGTATATTTTTCGTATTGCTGCTTAACTTTAAAGCTTTCGGTTAGTCCCGGCGACGAAACCTGCAACGAAAAATCCTCTTCATCCCTGTCGAGATTGTGCTCTACGTTACGACTGACAGCAATACATTGTTCGATAGTGATGCCGTTAAATCCATCAACGTACACATTAATGTCGTTGGCCGAACTTATTGCCACATCAATAATAAACATCTGATCATCAAGACGTTCATTTACCAAATCTATAATTCTTTGTTTTGCTATCATTTCTCTGTATGTAACAAAATAGGGAACCAACGGTCCCCTAAAAATTTCGCTTTTTAGAAAATTCTCGGCAAAAATAGTAATATTATCCAACATTAACAAATATGCGCACTCACTTAAAATGCTGATTTTAAACTAAAAAATCATTAACCGCATTCTGTGCATAACAAATTCATTTTTACCTACCTTTAAGTTTTATTTTCTAAAAAAAACATGGTCATTTGTAATTATACCATAATTCGATGATTTATTCCGATACAATATGGTATTATAGAAAGTTTTGAAGTTTTAAACCAATAGAGAAACAGCTTTGTGCAACAAATTCAACTCAATAAAAAGAAAATAATAAACGATCCCGTTTTTGGATTTATCAACCTGCAATCCGAAATTATATTCGACCTATTGGAACATCCAATATTTCAGCGTCTCCGTCATATCAAGCAACTAGGGATGTCTTATCTTGTTTTTCCGGGCGCAAACCACACGCGTTTTGAGCACGCTATAGGCACAGTACATTTAATGCGCCAGGCTATTTCTGTACTAAAAATTAAAGGGCATGAGATTACCGACGAAGAAGCAGAAGCTGTTACCATTGCCATTTTATTGCACGATATTGGACATGCTCCTTTTTCGCATGTACTGGAAAATACGTTGGTAAATATTTCGCACGAAGAAATCTCATTGATGCTGATGCAGGAACTGAACCGGCAATTTAGCGGAAAACTGGATTTGGCCATCAAAGTCTTTACCAATAATTACAAAAAGCAGTTTTTACACCAACTTGTTGCCAGCCAACTAGATATGGATCGACTGGATTACCTAAGCCGCGATAGCTTTTTTACTGGCGTAGTTGAAGGAACCATTGGTATCGACCGCATTATAAAAATGCTAAATGTTCACAACGACCAGCTGGTAGTTGATGTAAAAGGAATTTACTCTATTGAAAAATTCCTGATCTCGCGACGACTGATGTACTGGCAGGTTTACCTCCACAAAACAGTTGTGGCTGCCGAGTTCTTACTAATAAATGTATTAAAACGTGCGCGGGAAATTATTATAAACGGGGGTGAACTGTTTGTAACACCTACCTTAAAAGTTTTCTTAACAAATAACTTTACTCCTGAAGATTTTCGTTCAAACATTAAAATACAAGAGAAAAATGTATTGCAGTGGTATACGCTGCTCGACGACAACGACATTTTGATCTCGATAAAAGAATGGCAAAATCATCCTGATCCGGTTTTATCGGAAATGGCAAAAAATATAACAAACCGAAAATTACCCCGAACAAAATTCAGCGAGAAACCTATTTCTCCGACAAAAGAACAGAAGTATTTAAAGCAAATAGAGAACCAGATAATTTCCGATCCAGAACTGGCCAAATACTTCCTGATGACGGGCATTATAACCAACAACGCCTACAACAAACACGATGAAAATATTTCGGTTTTATACAAGGATGGAACAGTGAAAGAAATTAACGATGCATCGGATATAAACCTGTCTGCACTATCGAAAACAGTGAAGAAGTATTTTGTGTGTTATCCTAAAGAATTGGACATTTACTAGTTAAAACCTATATTTGCATCGCCAAAAAAACAGATAATGGATTTTAAAGCTACGGATATCGCCTCTTTTTTGAATGGAGAAATTGTTGGTGATGGTGATGGTGATGCAAGAGTATCAAATGTTTCAAAGATAGAGGACGGAAAACCAGGCACATTGGCTTTCCTTGCCAATCCTAAATACGAGCACTACATTTACGAAACCAAAGCCTCGGTGGTATTGGTTAATAAAAGTTTTACTCCAAAGGAAAATATTTCTGCAACCCTTATAAAAGTCGACGATGCCTATCAGGCCTTTGCGTCGCTACTCGAGTTATATGTACAAGCGAAAGCCAGTATGAAACAGGGAATTGAGCAACCTTGCTACATTGCCGAAAGTGCAACACGTGGCGAAGACGGTTACGTAGGGGCCTTTGCCTATATTGGTAATAACGCTAAAATCGGGAGTAACGTAAAAATATACCCACAGGTACATGTAGGCGACAATGTAAAAATTGGCGACGATTGTATATTGTACCCGGGTGCAAAAATTTACGACGATTGTGTTATCGGCAACCGCTGCATCATACACTCAGGAGCAGTAATCGGCGCCGATGGTTTTGGTTTTGCACCTCAGAAAGATGGAACTTACAAAAAGATCCACCAAATTGGCAACGCCGTTTTAGAAGACGATGTTGAAATTGGTGCCAACACCACTATCGACTGTGGCACAATGGAATCTACCATTATCAGAAAAGGTGTAAAACTCGACAACCTCATTCAAATTGCACATAACGTTGAAGTTGGCGACAACACTGTAATGGCTGCACAAACCGGCGTTTCAGGATCGGCCAAAGTCGGTAAAAACTGTATGTTTGGTGGTCAGGTTGGTTTAGGCGGGCACATTACCATTGGCAACAATGTTACGCTTGGGGCTCAATCGGGCGTTGTTTCAAACTTAAAGAGCAACCAAACACTTCTTGGCTCTCCAGCCATTGAAATTAAAACAGCCATGCGCGCTTATGTACTTCTGAAAGACCTACCGGAAATTCGGCGCGATGTGCTTCAGCTCAAAAAAACAATCAATACAGACAAAAAAAATTAAGAAATATTTCACTTTTCAATGGTTGTAAAACAAAAAACATTAGAAAACTCTTTTAAAATTGAGGGGAAAGGATTACACACCGGTGTTAATGTAACAATGAATTTTTTGCCGGCCCCGGAGAATCATGGTTTTAAATTTAAACGTGTTGACCTGGAAAACCAGCCAATTATTGATGCTGACGTAGACCTTGTAATCGACACATCGCGCGGAACACTTCTTGAAAAAGACGGTGCGCGAATAGGAACAATCGAGCATGCACTTGCCGCATTGGTAGGAATGGATCTCGACAATGTTCTAATTGAAGTTAATAACGAAGAAGCTCCGATTATCGACGGGAGCTCGAAATATTTTGTTGAAGCCATTGAGAAAGCTGGCGTTGTTGAGCAGGAAGCTGAGCGCGACTATTTCGAAATCAGCGAAAAAGTCGAAATGTTCGACGAGAAATCAGGCTCGCACATTATTGCGCTGCCCGACAACGATTACAGTTTAAATGTAATGATCTCGTTTCAGTCGGCAGTACTGAATAATCAATACGCTACGCTGGAATCGATCAAAGATTTCAAAACTGAAATTGCCGAGTGCAGAACATTTGTTTTTCTTCGAGAGATTGAATTTTTACTGAACCACAACCTCATAAAAGGTGGCGATCTGAATAATGCAATTGTTATTATCGATAAAGAGATCAGCCAGGAAGAGCTCGACCGTTTAGCAGATCTTACCAATCATCCGCGAGTTGAAGTGAAACCGCAAGGTATTCTAAATAATCTTGATCTGCATTTCAACAATGAATGTGCCCGCCACAAATTGCTCGATGTAGTTGGCGACCTGGCTCTGCTGGGCAAGCGCATAAAAGGTAGAATTATTGCATCGAAACCGGGACACGGGCCAAACACAATGTTTGCCGCTACCCTGAAAAAACAGTTGAAAAAAGAGGCTGACGCAGCTCCAAAATGCAATCCAAACGACGAGCCATTAATGGACGTTAACCGAATAAGAGAACTGCTTCCGCATCGTTACCCGTTCTTACTGGTAGATAAAGTAGTTTGCATTCACGAAGACGAAATAGTTGGCGTTAAAAACGTTACGGTAAACGAACCCTTTTTTCAGGGACATTTCCCCAATGAGCCTATAATGCCGGGAGTTTTACTGGTTGAAGCAATGGCACAATGCGGTGGTTTGCTGGTACTCAACAAACAAGAGGGACAATTTTCAACCTATTTCATTCGAATTGATAATGTTAAATTCAGAAAGAAAGTTGTTCCTGGCGACACACTGATTTTCAAATTAAAACTAACTTCGCCGATTAGAAGAGGAATTGCCAACATGAAAGGCACAACATATGTTGGCGATAAAATTGTTGCCGAAGGTGAATTTATGGCACAAATTGTAAAAAAGTAGATAATTAAAGACAGTTAAAAAGTATAAAATGAAACAACCATTAGCTTATGTCCATCCCGATGCAAAAGTTGCTGATAATGTAGTTATCGAGCCTTTTGTTTCAATTGATCATGATGTTGAAATCGGCGAAGGGACAAGAATTGGTTCAAGCGTAACTATTTTACCCGGAACACGCATTGGAAAGAATTGCAAGATTTTTCCGGGTGCTGTAATTGGTGCTGCACCTCAAGACTTAAAGTTCCAGGGAGAATATTCAACCGTTGAAATTGGCGACAATAACACCATTCGCGAGTTTGTGACCATTAACAGAGGTACTTCGGCAAAAGGCAAAACTGTAATTGGTAATAACAACCTTTTAATGGCATACGTACACGTTGCTCACGATTGTAAAGTTGGTAACAACATTATTTTAGTGAACAATGTACAATTGGCTGGCGAAGTTCAGGTTGACGACTGGGCCATCCTTGGTGGTATGTCGGCTGTTCACCAGTTTGTAAGAATCGGATCGCACGTTATGATTTCGGGTGGATCGTTGGTTCGTAAAGACGTTCCTCCTTTTATTAAAGCAGGTCGCGAACCACTTTCGTACGTTGGTATTAACTCGATTGGCTTACGTCGCCGTCAGTATAACAACGACAAAATTCGTGAAGTACAGGACATTTACCGTTACATCTACCAAAAAGGATTAAACACGGCACAGGCTGTTGAGATTATTGAGGCAGAAATGCCTGCAACTCCTGAGCGCGACGAAGTTCTTCTTTTTGTAAAAGACTCTAAACGTGGTATTATTCGTGGTTATTTCCCGGATTAATAACCTTTGAAAACAATATTAAAAAATGCCATCCGTCAACTGACAGATGGCATTTTTTATGCGGCTCATTTCCTAATAATTCTCCCTGAATATTTGTTTTAACCCTTCATTACTTAAGCCATGGGATAAATGCGGATTAACTACTTGTCCCTGTTTACCTACTAATGTATAATGCGGAATACCTGTGATATTAAATTGCCCACACAAGTAATTCCATTCATCCTGAGAAACCCTGTAATGTTCTCCATCAATAGTTTTAATCATGTTATTGTAAGTTCCCTCAGGCGAACTTGGATTTGTGATGTAAACAAACACTACATCTTCATCTTTCAGCTCTTCTTTAAGAGGCGAAATACGTTGAATGGCCGAGCGGCAAGGTCCGCACCAGGTTGCCCAAAAGTCAACTAAAACTACATTTCCCCGGTACTTTTTCAGTATCGCATCAAAAATTTCCTCGGCTTTTGTCTTGGGAACATCGTTCACAATTGAATTCTCCCCATGTTTCGTATTATTGATTTTTTCAATTGTATTGTCATTCATCAATTGGATATAATCGGCTATAAAAGGTGTTGTAATCCGTTGCTTAGCTTCTTTTAAATTAGAATCAGAGAGAGGAGTTAACTCTTCCACTACCTTTCGGCAGACATCTTCGGATAAAAATACATCAGTAGCAAATCCCCGACCTACACCAAAATGTTTTTCCATATTTTCATTTCTCTGTTCTTCACGTTGTAAGTCGGCAAGCTTATTAAGTTCATCCTTTTTGGCTTTTGATAGCTCCTGTATGGCCTCAGAATTATCGGTATAAAATGCAGTACGCTTTTTGCCGTAATCCGATTCTGCAATCTTTTTTTGATTTGCAATAAGCCCCATCTCTGACTCAGAGAGCTTAAAGCCCTTTCCTCTTAAATATTCGGCAAATTTTTCAATGTCGTAATTCTGATTATTCTCTTTCGTGAATGTTTTCATTTCACTCGAATATTTACGATAAAAATCAACATTAGCATTCATTGTACTTCGCTCAAGTTCTTTGAGCCCCGAACTAACTCCCAATCTGTCAATTTCCTTTAATTGATTAATTAAAACTAATTCATCGGGCGTAAATTCGCTATCATCCATTTTCAGCAATAAATTTTCATGCACAATCATCTGGTTCTTTCTAAGTAGCGGAAGATACTTCAGACGGTTATAAAATGTATCGAAATTATTACTGATTACAGCAAAGGGATTTTCAATAATTTCAGGTGTAATAAAGTCATAATACGCTGCTTCCGGTTTTTCTATTTCTATACCTAAATCACGCTGAGACCGTGGAATTTTATTTTTTTCGCGATAAGCACTCTCATAATTCCAATCATATTCCATTGCATTGCTCATTGCATTATATTCAATATCAAATTTCTTTATTTGATATGCTTTTGCATTTATTTCACCGGCATTTTTTAGTCGATCAAGTTCCTGAAGTCCCTTTTCTGCAAACCCTAAACAATAAGCTTTATAAGCCTCCAAGTCCATATCCAGGATTTTCTTTTGCATTTCCCTATAATCCATTCGGGCCAGCTTAGTCACCTTTGCAAGATCAGTATTTACAGCAGCACAATCTCCCATAAAAACACCACCTTCTTTATTGGGTATAATTATATGAAACAGATGAGCCCCCGGTTCGAGATGAACGGAACTATAATAATTCGGCATTCTAACAAACACGCCATGCGGATAATAAAATGGAAAAGTAGTGGAAAACGAACCATCATCCTGGATTTCTACTAAATATGTTTCTTGTGAGCCGGTAAGAATATTATTAACATATATATTACCGGTTTTTTGCCCGTAGCGAGGCTTGTAGTTTAACACACAGCCCGAGTAAGTAACTGAATCCAGATTAAAAACAGGAAGTGTATATTCTGAAACATCAGCTTTTACAGATGCAGTTTCATTTTTTGTATAAGGGTGAAGTGATTTCTTTGAATCTCCAATTAACACGTTTCCGTCCTTTTCTTGTTTCAGAAAAAGAGCTTTCTGTTCCTTACCATCTGAGATTGTCAACTCTCCCTTCTTTGCCGATCCATCAAAAGCCTGAATATTCCACAGGCACATATCAGTTACTACATTTTTCCCAGAAATATAATATTTCAGTTCACCACTTGTCGCATCAGTCCACGCACCAAAATAGTTATTGGGCAATAAATTATCTCCTGCTTCTGAAGAGAGGGCAATATCATACAAAAACCAAGAGCCGCCAGGATTTGCTTCGCCATAATCGATGGTTTTCACTGTATCAGCAATTGGAGGAAACACAAGCTGATAATGAACCGCTCCCGAATCGGGCATTATATACTGCTTATTAACCGGTATTCCTTCAGCAGAAGAAAGAAAAAGCTTTTCGCGGCCAACTGGCTGAATGTAGGATTCCTTGGGAATTAAAATCCATGTTCCCGGAGTCGCTTCAGTTCTAAAATCGATAACGGTAGCTGTGTCACTTATCTCCAGGTTCTTAATGGAAACATTTGAAGTGCTACTAAAGCCTACTGCCGGGTTTTTAATAATTTTTTGTGCATGGGAATAACATACAGTAAAAATGCATAGGGTAAAAAACATTAGTTTCTTCATAACTTATTTTTGATTAATTAATAATGAGCCAGAAAGATAACCAAAAACAAATTACTATTTTACATATATATTGTATTTAACATTTTATAAGGATTATTTATTTCCATGATTCCAGCCCTGAGCTTCCAGCGGAATTGAAGAGCCTCCTGTTGTTTGCAGATTAACCCCTTCAGCCGCCTCTGTCATATGACCGATAACAGTGAAATCAGGATCATTTTTTATTTTCTCGTAATCATCAAGTGGCAGTGTAAACAACAATTCGTAATCTTCGCCACCGTTTAAAGCTGCCACCAAAGGATTGATATTGAACTCCTCTGCCATTTGTTTGGTTTGGTAATCCATCGGCACCTTATCTTCAAACAAGCTACAACCAACACCCGAGTTTTTACACAAATGCATAATTTCCGACGACAAACCATCCGAAATATCAATCATTGAGGTAGGCTTTATTCCCAAACGTTTAAAAGCGGCAATAATATCTCCCCTGGCCTCTGGTTTTAATTGACGTTCCAGAATATAATCATAACCATCCAGCTTGGGCTGCATGTTCTCATTCACTTTAAAAACTTCATTTTCGCGCTCAAGTAACTGAAGTCCCATGTAGGCGCCACCCAAATCGCCCGACACACATAAAATGTCGTTCGGTTTTGCGCCACTTCGCATCACAATATCGTCTTTTTCAGCTTCACCAATAGCGGTAATACTGAGCGTTAATCCTGTTAACGAACTGGTAGTATCCCCACCCACCAAATCAACATTATACTGCTCGCAGGCCAGGTGAATTCCTTCGTACAATTCCTCCAAAGCCTCCACCGAAAATTTTCCTGAAACGGCCATGCTTACCGTCACCTGTTTCGGGATGGCATTCATAGCAAGAATGTCCGACAAATTTACAACCACAGCCTTGTAACCAAGGTGTTTTAGCGGAACATACATCAGGTTAAAATGAATGCCTTCGGTCAGCAGATCAGAGGAAACAACTACTTGTTTTTCCTTAAAATCCAGAATCGCAGCATCATCGCCAATTCCTTTAATCGTACTGTCGTTTTTTATAGTAATGGCCTTAGTTAATCGGTCGATTAAACCAAACTCTCCCAGCTCTGAAATATTCGTTTGTTTTCTTTCTTTATCCATTGTTAATAAAAGACTTCCTAGTCTGTTTTTATAAGCATTTCACCTGCAAAAGTACCTATAGTTTTATATCTTTGCAATTTATGCGTGAACAGGAACAAAAAAGTGTTGTTATTTAATCGAAATTACTGTTATTTATAGTACGAGCATAGAGGGATTAATTGTGATGAAATACCAGCACAACGATTCCGCCGACAGAATTAAGATGAATAACAATCTTTAAAAGAGACGCAATTTTTTTAATCATTCAAGAGAGAGAAAGAGAGTCAGAAAATGGAAGAACAAGATAAAATATTGAATGACGTAACGCAAGGCGAATATAAATACGGTTTTGTTACCGATATTGAAACTGATATTATCGAAAAAGGCCTTAATGAAGACGTAATTCGCTTGATATCTGCCAAAAAGGAAGAACCGGAATTTATGTTGAATTTCAGGTTGGAAGCTTACCGGAAATGGCTAAAAATGAAAATGCCGAATTGGGCTTATTTAAAAGTTCCGCCCATTGATTTTCAAGCAATAAGTTATTACGCAGCCCCTAAAAATGGCCCAAAATATGAAAGTCTTGACGAGGTTGATCCGGAATTGATTGACACATTTAACAAACTGGGTATTCCGCTGGAAGAACAAAAACATTTGGCAGGAGTTGCCGTTGATGCTGTTATCGACTCGGTTTCTGTAAAAACAACTTTTAAAGAAACTTTAGCAGAAAAAGGAATTATATTCTGTTCGTTCTCGGAAGCAGTGAAAGAACATCCTGATTTGGTAAAAAAATACCTGGGACAGGCTGTTCCTGTAGCCGACAACTATTTTGCAGCTTTGAATTCGGCCGTATTTAGCGACGGTTCGTTCTGTTACATTCCCAAAGGCGTTCGTTGCCCAATGGAATTATCAACGTACTTCAGAATTAACTCAGCCAACACCGGTCAATTTGAGCGAACACTTATTGTGGCCGACGACGATAGTTACGTAAGTTACCTCGAAGGTTGTACAGCTCCAATGCGCGACGAAAATCAGTTACACGCTGCGGTAGTTGAGATTATCACACTCGACCGTGCTGAAGTAAAATATTCAACTGTTCAGAACTGGTATCCGGGCGATAAAAACGGAAAAGGCGGTATTTACAACTTTGTAACCAAACGTGGTATTTGCCGTGGTGTATCGTCAAAAATTAGCTGGACTCAGGTAGAAACCGGTTCGGCAATTACCTGGAAATACCCAAGTTGTATTCTGATGGGCGACAATTCTATTGGTGAATTCAACTCAGTGGCTGTAACCAATAATCATCAACAGGCCGATACCGGATCGAAAATGATCCACATTGGAAGGAATACCAAATCAACAATTATATCAAAAGGCATTTCGGCCGGTAAAAGCGAAAACTCGTACCGTGGGTTGGTAAAAGTAATGCCAAAGGCTACAAACTCGCGAAACTTCTCGCAGTGTGATTCATTGTTGTTGAATGACACCTGTGGTGCACATACTTTCCCGTACATCGAAGTTGGAAACAAATCATCGGTTGTTGAGCACGAGGCTACAACGTCGAAAATTGGTGAAGACCAGATTTTTTACTGCAACCAGCGTGGAATCGATACAGAAACCGCAATTGGAATGATTGTTAACGGTTACGCCAAAGAAGTGCTAAACAAACTTCCAATGGAGTTTGCCGTTGAGGCGCAAAAGCTTCTGCAAATCAGTCTTGAAGGTAGTGTAGGATAAACAAATTTTAAATAACTCAGGGCAAGAGTCCAAGCTCTTTCCCGCAACAGTATAGTAGTAAAGATGTTAAAAATTAAAGATTTATATGCTTCCGTTGAAGGAATGGAAATCCTGAAGGGAATCAATCTTGAAGTTAAACCCGGCGAAGTTCACGCTATTATGGGACCTAACGGTTCAGGGAAAAGTACACTTGCAAACGTACTTGCCGGAAAAGAAGAATACGAAGTTACACGCGGAGAAGTTATTTACGAAGGAGAAGATCTTCTTGATAAATCTCCTGAAGAACGTGCTAAAGATGGTATCTTTTTAAGTTTCCAGTATCCCGTAGAAATTCCGGGTGTACCAATGGTGAACTTCCTGAAAACTTCAGTTAACGAACACCGGAAGCACAAAGGATTAAAAGAACTTACTGCAGGCGAATTCCTGAAATTGATGCGTCAGAAAATGGATTTGGTTGACATGCATACCAAATTAACCAACCGCATGGTTAACGAAGGATTCTCTGGTGGTGAGAAAAAGAAAAACGAGATTTTCCAGATGGCACTGCTTGAGCCGAAATTAGCTATTCTTGACGAAACAGATTCTGGACTTGATATTGATGCATTAAAAACAGTAGCCAACGGAGTTAACGCGCTAAAATCGCCCGAAAGGTCGACAATTGTGGTAACCCACTACCAGCGCCTGCTCGATTATATTGTACCCGATTTTGTACATATTCTTTACCAGGGAAAAATTGTAAAAACTGCCGGAAAAGAACTGGCTTTACAACTGGAAGAAAAAGGGTACGACTGGATTAAATCAGAAAACGGAAATTAACATGAGCGTTTTAGTTGACAAAGCAGATTTATCGCTAAAATATACCGCGCATTACAACGAAGTAAAAGACGAGCTTTTCGCAAACTCGTCCGATATTTTGAACGCTCAACGAAAAAAGGCGTTTCAAAACTTTGTTTTGCAGGGTATACCAACGCGAAAAAATGAAAATTATAAATACACCAACCTGAATCCGGCATTTGTGCCTGATTTTAAATTCATCCATACAAGGGAGGAAAAGAAAGCCGATATGGGCGAGGTTTTTCGTTGCGATGTTCCGCAATTGAATACCAATCTGGCCCTGGTTTTTAATGGTTGGTTCTACAAAAACGAAACAGAAAAGGGAGACCTGCCAGAAGGTGTTATTCTTGACAGCCTTGATAGTATTTCGAAAGAAAGACCTGAGCTGCTGGAAAAATATGCAAGCCTGGCCAATGTTGAAAAAGACCCAATGGTGGCACTGAATACAGCTTTTGCCAAAGATGGTTTTTTCCTTTATGTTCCGAAAAATGTAGTGGTTGAAAGTCCTATCCAGATTATTAATCTATTGCAGGACGAAAAAGATACATTCTCTACTCAACGGAATTTTATCCTTGTTGAGGATGGTGCTAAAGTTCAGATACTGTTATGCGATCATACGCTGAACCTGAACCAATACCTGAATAACTCGGTAACCGAGATTTTTGCCGGCAATAATGCAGAAGTTGAGTTTTACACATTACAAAATCAGCACAACAAAGCCACAAATATCAATTCGGTATTTATCGATCAGCAGCGCGATTCGCGTGTTACAACACACACCGCATCGTTACACGGCGGTTTAATTCGCAACAACCTGCAATTTGCATTGAATGGAGAAAACGCCGAGGCTCATATGTTTGGGATGGCCTTTATGGACAAGAAACAACATGTGGATAATTTCACACAGGTTATTCATGCAGCACCGCATTGCGAAAGTAATCAAATTTACAAAAACGTACTCAACGAAAAATCAACGGGTGCTTTCTCTGGAAGAATACACGTAGTTCGCGATGCACAAAAAACAAATGCTTTCCAGCGCAACAACAACCTGTTGTTAACCGACGAAGCAACCATGCAAACAAAACCTCAGCTGATTATTGATGCTGACGATGTAAAATGTAGTCACGGTGCAACAGTTGGCCAGATCGACGAAGAAGCACTGTTCTACCTGCGCGCCAGGGGAATTAACGAAGATCAGGCACGTTTGATGATGATGAATGCATTTGCCCACGAGGTAGTAAAAGAAATCAAACTGGAGCCCTTGCGCGACCGTATAGATGAACTGGTTGACAAACGCCTGAAAGGTGAAGTTGCCCGTTGTCACGATTGTGCTTACCAGTGCAATTGCTAAATATTTCTTTGCGAAACTTTGTAGGCCCGGAATAAGAACAAAGTTTTAAACTCCTGGCATGTGCAGAGTTTCGCAAAGCTTATTTTCTTTCTTATCGCTATCTTCGCTTTATGAATTACGATATCGAAAAAATCAGATCATATTTCCCCATTCTACAACAAAAAGTATACAATAAGCCGCTTGTTTATCTCGACACGGCTGCATCGGCGCAAAAGCCGGTTCAAGTGCTTTTAAAGCTTGAGCAGCTCCACAACGATTATTATGGCAACATCCACCGTGGAGCGCACTATATGGCTGATAAAGCAACGGTTGAGTACGAAGAGGTACGCGATAAAGTAAAAGAGTTTATTAATGCCGCTTCGCGAAAAGAAATAATTTTCACAAAAGGAACCACCGAAAGTATTAACCTGGTGGCAAGTAGCTTTTGTGAAAAGTATGTTTCGAAAGGCGATGAAATCATCGTTTCGGAAATGGAGCATCACTCAAACATTGTTCCGTGGCAAATTGCCGCCGAAAGACGAAATGCAAAAATTGTAAAACTTCCGTTTAACGACGCTGGTTTGCTTGAGATAGAAAAGTTGCCGGAATTGATTACTCCGAAGACAAAACTTATCGCTGTTAATCACATCTCCAATGTATTGGGAACAATAAACCCGATTGCTGAGATTATTGAAATAGCCCACAAACACAATGTGGCTGTTTTGGTTGACGGAGCTCAGGCATCGGCACACATGAAGATTGATGTGCAAAAACTCGACGTTGACTTTTACGCGTTCTCGGCGCACAAGGTTTATGGACCAAACGGAGTTGGTGTTTTATACGGTAAAGAAAAGTGGCTGGAAGAGATTCCTCCATACCAGGGAGGCGGACAAATGATTTCAGAAGTATCGTTTGACGGCACTACGTTTAACGAATTACCCTACAAATTTGAAGCAGGAACACCTAACATATCGGGACTGGCAGCTTTTGGTGCTGCAATTGATCTGGTAAACGAAATAGGCGTTGAAAATATTGGCCGCCACGAACACGAGTTACTGGAGTATGCCACAGAAAAGCTAAAAGCCATCAAAGGATTGAAGATTTACGGTGAAGCGCCTCAAAAATCGGGAGTGATCTGTTTTAATATTGACGGAATTCACTCTTATGATCTGGGAATACTGATCGACAAAATGGGCATTGCCATTCGCACCGGACATCATTGCGCTCATCCAGTAATGCAGCATTTTAAAATATCGGCCTGTGCACGCATATCGTTTGGAATGTACAACACAAAAGAAGAAATCGATATTTTTATGGAAGCTTTGAACAAAGCAATAATGATGCTCTAATATAGAAATCAAGTGAAAAGAAAATGCCATCCGGATTGAACAAACAATCGGATGGCATTTTTAATAATTGGAAATTCCACTAAAAGTATTTCTAATAATTCGATTCTTTAATTTCGAAATAGGATTGTGGGTGCTGGCAAGCCGGACACAATTTCGGAGCCGCAGTTCCTTCGTGAATGAAACCACAATTACGGCATTTCCACACCACTTTATCGCCACGTTTAAATACTTTTCCTTCCTCAAGGTTATTGTACAAGGTGCGGTAGCGGTTTTCGTGCGCTTCTTCAACACGCGCAATAAGCTTAAAAGCCATAGCAATTTCTCTAAAACCTTCTTCCTCGGCTACTTTGGCAAATTCAGGGTAAAGTTCTGTCCATTCTTCGTTTTCACCTTCAGCTGATGCTTTTAGGTTTTCCATGGTAGTACCGATTTTTCCGGCGGGATAAGTGGCTGTAATTTCAACCATGTTGCCTTCTAAGAATTTAAAGAAACGTTTGGCATGCTCTTTTTCATTCAGTGCTGTTTCTTCAAATATAGCGGCTATTTGTTCCAATCCTTCTTTTTTGGCTTGTTTTGCAAAATAATCATAACGCATACGTGCCTGAGACTCACCGGCAAATGCTTTTAATAAATTCTGTTCGGTTTTTGTACCTGCTAACTTTGTCATTTTTCTCCTGATTTTTAGTTTTTCTGTCGGGAGTTTAAAGATAATGATTTCGACATTTGTAAACTATACAAAAAGTTAGTTTTGAATTAGTCTGAATAAACAGTATCCATCATTGCCATAAACAAGAAATTTACGATCTTTGCTAACTCAGAAAAATGATATTTATGAGCATAGAAGAAATTCAGCAGGAGATAATTGAAGAGTTTTCGATGTACGAAGACTGGATGGACAAATATGCATACCTGATTGAATTGGGGAACGATTTGGAAGATCTTAACGCCAAAGATAAAAACGACCAAAACATTATTAAAGGATGCCAGTCGCGCGTGTGGTTGGTAGCCGAATTAAAAGATGGTAAAATATACTTCCGCGGCGAGAGTGATGCAGTAATCGTAAAAGGGTTGGTGGCCTTGTTACTACGTGTTGTATCGGGGCGTACACCAAAGGAACTACTTGAAACGGAACTGCACTTTATTGATGATCTGGGGCTGAAACAACACTTGTCGCCTACCCGTTCAAACGGTCTGCTTGCCATGGTAAAACAAATTCGTTTATACGCTGTTGCATATAGCAAGATTGCAGGATAAGAAGGGAACGAAATGGATAAAAGAATAGACTTAATAATAAATAACCTGAAAGAGGTTTACGACCCGGAGATTCCGGTAAATGTATACGACTTGGGCCTGATTTACAATGTTGATGTTGACGAAAACAACCAGGCAAACATTTTAATGACACTTACTGCGCCGGGCTGTCCGGTGGTTGATGTGCTGGTTGACGACATTACTCAAGCGGCCCAATCAGTTGATGGTGTAGAAAAAGTTGATGTAGAATTAACGTTCGAACCGCCGTGGGATAAATCGATGATGAGCGAAGAAGCCCGACTTGAATTAGGATTCTTTTAACCGCTTAAAAATTTCGTTATCCGGTTTCAGAGGATTTGTACTCAATAGTATCATTCACCTTATTTTTGGTATTTTCGTTCCACATGAATCAGTTACCTTTTGAGTCAAAAACGGTTATACTTTGCGATGGATCTTTTCCAAAGCACCCCACTCCCTTGTCTGTATTAAAAAATGCACAACAGATTATTTGTTGCGATGGTGCCGCCGACAAGCTTATAGAATATGGTATGGAACCAACTTTTATTGTTGGAGATATCGATTCTGTTTCGGAAAAGACAAAGACGAATTTCGCCGATCGCATTGTTTTAAATACCGACCAGGAAACCAACGACCAAACCAAAGCCGTTGAATTTGTACAAAATAGAGGCGCTAAAAATGTCATCATATTAGGCGCTACCGGAAAAAGAGAAGATCATACCATTGGTAATATCTCCTTATTATTAGATTATGCCGAAAAACTTGAGGTACTCTCAATTAGTAATTCAGGTATTTTCCGACCAGTTCTTCAGTCTCAAACACTTCCCTCCTTCAAGGGGCAACAGGTTTCCATTTTCTCTTTGGGAACTCCTGCTGCTGTTACATCAAAAGATTTAAAATACCCTTTATCAAAAACCACTTTAAGTTCATGGTGGATGGGCACTTTAAACGAATGCCTAAGCGAATCATTTTCGCTTGAATTTGAAAAAGGGAAGCTGATTGTATTTCAAAAGTTTGAATAAAAAAAGGTGCCCGTAAGCACCTTTAATTTAATATATCTATCTTCGAAATTATTCAATCTTCATCGAGTTATCCACTTTAACCTTCAACAGTGCAATATCCAGCACATCCATAATGGTATTTACAAAATGGAATTTTAACCCTTTAATATATGCCTCCTTAATATCTTCAAGGTTTTTCTTGTTCTGTTCCGAAAGAATGATCTCAGTAATTCCGGCACGTTTAGCGGCAAGAATTTTTTCCTTAATCCCTCCTACCGGAAGTACTTTTCCTCGTAAAGTAATTTCACCAGTCATTGCCAGGTTTTTCTTCACTTTGCGCTGTGTAAATGCCGATGCCAGCGATGTTACCATAGTTACTCCAGCCGACGGACCATCTTTGGGAATAGCGCCTTCAGGAACGTGAACGTGTACATTCCATTTTTCAAAAACTTCGGGGTTCAGATTTAACTCATCAGCGTGTGATTTCAAATATTCATGAGCCAGCATTGCCGACTCTTTCATTACATCGCCAAGATTCCCGGTAAGCGTAAGTGCTCCTTTTCCTTTGCTCAGACTGGTTTCTACAAACAGAATCTCACCACCAACAGCTGTCCAGGCTAAACCGGTTACTACCCCGGCAAAATCATTCCCCTGATATTTTTCTTTCGAATACTCGGTTACTCCAAGGTATTCGCGTACATCAACTTTAGTAAGTTTTTTATTGTACGATTCCTCAAAAGCAATTTTCTTGGCAACACGACGAATCAGTTTTGCCAGCTTTTTATCCAGCTCACGCACTCCGCTCTCTCGGGTATATCCATCAATAATCAACTCAATAATATCTTTCGGAAAAGTGATATCTGATTTCTTCAAACCATGGTTTTCTAGCTGCTTTGGAATAAGGTGCCTTTTTGCAATCTCAATTTTTTCCTCAACCAGGTAACCACTTACCTCTATTAGCTCCAAACGGTCGCGTAGAGGTGGTGCAATTGTACTCAGCGAATTAGCTGTGGCAATAAACATAACCTTCGACAAGTCGTAATCATGCTCAATGTAGTTATCATGAAATTCTCCGTTTTGTTCCGGATCAAGGACCTCAAGCAAGGCAGAAGCAGGGTCACCATGAAAATGTTTCGACACCTTATCAATCTCATCCAGGATAAACACCGGATTCGACGATTTTGACTTTTTAATATTCTGAATAATACGTCCCGGCATTGCTCCGATGTAAGTTTTACGGTGTCCGCGAATCTCCGACTCATCGTGTAAACCACCTAAACTCATTCGTGCATATTTGCGGCCTAAAGCGCGTGCTACCGATTTCCCCAACGATGTTTTTCCAACTCCCGGAGGACCGTACAAACAAAGGATCGGCGCTTTCATATCGTTTTTTAATTTCAACACAGCCAGGTGCTCCAAAATCCGTTCTTTCACCTTCTCCAGTCCGTAGTGGTCTTCGTCCAACACTTTGTTGGCATGTTTCAGGTCGAAATTATCTTCAGTGTATTCATCCCAAGGCAAATCGAGCAAAGTCTCGCAGAACGTAAACTGTACCGAATATTCACCGGCTGCCGGGTTTAAACGGCCCAGTTTTTCCACCTCGCGGTGGAAAAATTCATCCACATCTTTGTTCCACTTTTTCTCTTTTGCCTTCTCTTTTAATGCATTAATTTCCTGCTCCACAGGATTTCCGCCCAGCTCATCCTGAATGGTTTTCATTTGCTGGTTTAACATGAACTCGCGTTGTTGCTTATCCATGTCGGTTTTCACCTTTTTCTGAATGTCCTGTTTCAACTCCAGCATCTGCACTTCTTTCACCAAAAAACTAATGGCTTGCACACCACGGTCTTTCAGGCTTTCAATCTCCAGCAGCTTTTGTTTGTCGTCAACACTAATGTCAGTATTCGAGCAAATAAAGTTGATCAGGAAAGTAGAGTTCTCGATATTTTTAACGGCAAAAGTGGCTTCAGGTGGCACATTAGCCGAGAATTGAGCAACCTTAATCGACAGGTCTTTCAGCGAACCAACAATGGCATTAAACTCATTGTCATCTTTCGAAGTAATATCGGTTAACGGTTCAATCGATGCTTTAAAATAGGGTTCTTCGCTAACGATCTCGTTTATCCTAAAACGGCGTTTCCCCTGAATGATTACAGAAGTTGATCCGTCGGGCATTTCCAGTACCTTCATAATTTCGGCCACTGTACCAATTTCGTACAAATCGCCTGCTTCGGGTTTGTCAACCGTATAATCTTTTTGAGCCACAGTACCCAGCAATTTGCTTCCCTGGTTTACATCGCGAATGAGCTTCAACGATCGCTCGCGGCCAACGGTAATTGGCAAAACCACACCCGGGAACAAAACCGTGTTGCGCAGCGGCAAAATCGGAAGAACCGATGGCACTTCCACATTCTTTAAATCCTTGTCATCGCCATCGGCAATAATTGGAAGAAAATCTGATTCGTTATCCATCATTCCCGATCCGAACATTGTTTGAAAAGCTGTATTTCTATATTTACCCATATTTCTTATTTATAATAATGACATTCTGTCGCGAAACAGACAGAACAGGCAAAACATTGCCGGTTTTATGTGCAGGGTACTATAACGCAATTGCCATGCCATTAAAACAGACTGCTTACATTGTGGGATTGTTCACCGGAATTCGGGAAATAACCCGACAAAATTGCATTAATACGTTTTGGGGGACGACATTTCTGAACTTCTAGAAATAAAAAAAGCATTCATCAAAACGACGAATGCTCTTCTCTATATCGGTAAGAAATATTATTTCTTTCTGTTTTCCATGTGTTTTCCGTAACGGCTCATGAATTTATCAACACGTCCTGCAGTATCCACAAGTTTAGTTTTACCAGTGTAAAACGGGTGCGAAGTATTAGAAATCTCCAGTTTGTAAACTGGGTATTCAACACCGTCGATAGTCTCTGTTTCTTTTGTATCAACAGTAGAGCGAGTAATAAAAGTATGTCCGTTCGACATATCTTTAAATGCTACCAATCTGTATTCCGTTGGATGAATGTCTTTTTTCATTTTGCTTTATTTTATTATTGAATGGTTACACTCTTTTGTGCAATCCATTCGAAAATTTATATTTCTACTCTAAATTTCGGGCTGCAAAGATATATATAGTTTGCAACTTTCCAAAAACTTATTCTATTTATTTGCTTATTAAACAAGTTGTTAAAACTAAGAAATCAACGGTGCTTTCACTACCTGCTTACTCCGGTCGAACATATACCGCATGGTGTAGTGCGTTTTGGCCTTTTTTGCGCCTGTTGCTTCGTAAATAGCAATAATTTTGGGGTTAAAACCACCGGCCCACGACAACTCAACTTCGGTGTAATGTTGGTGCGATTTCTTTTTCATAATCTGCTCCTGATGCCAGAAAATTCCAGATTCGATACCTGCACGCTGATATTTGGGATCAACCCCCATCAGAAAGATCCGGGTTCTATTCATTACCTTTTTCTTTTTGTAATAAAAGAACTTTAAAATACCGGGCAAATTCAGTTTGCCGTTTAGTTTTATCAGTAGCTGATTGATATCCGGAATCATTACAAACATAGCAATCGGCTTATCCCCGGCATATGCAAACCAGATCATCTCGGGATCAAGAATTGCTTTCGACTCGGTAAGAAAATCATACAAATCGTCAGGATCTAGTGGTTTGTAATGCTCGTGAAACGACCAGGCTGCATCATAGATCTCGCAGAAATCTTTTACAAACTTATCGGCTTGTTTAAAATCAAAATGTTTGAACTGATATTGTGGTTTTTTAGCCACCCAGCCGGCAATTTTCCAAAAACGTTCGGGAAACGGCACTGTGTAATCCAGGTGAAAAGAATACTGTTCGAAATACACCTCGAAACCAAATCCACGAAACAGCTTTTCGTAATACTTTGGATTGTAAGGCATACCAAAACCCTGTGGCATAAAACCATCAACCAGCAAGCCCCAGTTTACGTAGTTCTCACCAAAGTTTATCGGTCCATCCATGGCTTCCATACCATTTTCCTTGTTCCAGTTGGCTGCCGCTTTAAAAAGGTTATTGGCTGCTTCCTGATCATCGATGCATTCAAAAAAACCACAGCCACCCGTTGGTTGCTCGTATGTTTTTGCCAGATTAAAATTTATAAATGCAGCAATCCGGCCAATCAGGTTGCCATTATCGTCAATCAAAATCCAACGAATGGCTTTTCCGTTCCGAAAAGTTTTGTTCTTTTTCGGATCGAAAATTCCCTCAACCATCCCCTGTAAAGGAGCGGCCCAGTTCGGATCATTCTTATAAATGATGTGTGGTACCTGGTGAAACTGTTTCTTTGTCTTTTTGTCAACGACTTCTAGTAGTTGCATCTTTCAAATTTGTGGCAATGATAGTTTAAAAATAATAATAAGCACCAATTTTATTCAATAATCGGAGCTCGTACAAATTCTTTCTCCCGATTGAACAAATAACGAAGCGTACGGTGAGTTTGTGTGCGATCGGCGCCAAACGATTTAAACAAGGCATTCATTTTCGGATTAAAATCACCGATCCAGCTCATTTCCATATCGTCGTACCACGATTTTCGTAGCATTACTTTCTTCAGATGATAAAAAATTGCCGATTCAATTCCCTTGCCCTGGTAGCCGGGCACCACCCCCAAAACAACAACCCGACATCGCGTAATCGTTTTGCGCTTTTTCAAATACAACAATTTTAATCCCTGCCAAAAACTCAATTTCCCGGTTTTTAGTTTTTGTAGAATCTGGTTCAAATCCAATATCTGCATAAAAAAAGCTATAGGTTTTCCATTGTGGTATGCATACCAGATAAATTCCTCATCGAGAATAATTTTTGCACCCGACAGTAGATCCTTTAGCAACTGAAATTTGATCGGCTTATAATTATCATGATTTCCCCAGGCCTTTTCATGAATCTCGATAAAGTCGCGAATAAACTTATCCTGATTTTTAAACGAAAAATGTTCAAACGAATAACCCGGTTTTTTGGCCACCCATTCTGCAATCTTCCAAAACCGGTCGGGCAAATCGGGATTGGTTATGTCCAGCGAATAACTGTATTGTTCGTAATAGGTTTTAAAACCGTAGGCGGCAAATAGATCGTTGTAGTACAGAGGATTGTAGTTCATTCCAAAAGTTTGTGGTCTAAATCCATCTTTTAGCAATCCCCAAAAAAAGAAATTCTCATCGAAATTTACCGGGCCATCCATGGCTTCCATGCCTTTTTCTTTCAACCAATCACGAGCCGTATCAAACAGTTTAAATGCTGCCTCTTCGTTATTCTCACACTCGAAAAAGCCACAACATCCTGTGGGCTGATCGTAGCCCGAAGAATAATCATCGTCGTAAAATGCGGCAATCCGACCAATAAGTTTTTCATCTTTTTTTAATACCCAACGCCGTGCATCGCCCTTTTTGAAACGGCCATTTTTTGCCGGATTAAAAGTATCTTCGATCATCGATCGTAGCTGGGGAATCCAATTGCGATCCTTCTTGTAAATTATTTCCGGTACTTTATGAAAATCATCAACCAGGTTTTTACCGGTAACCTGTATAACCTCCATAGCCTTTCTGGTTTATGCTTTAAAAATATTCGAAAATAATACTTCGTGGCTAAAAATGAAAAGAGGACCTACCCTTTTCATTCAGAATAAGTCCTCTTTTAAAATTGAATTGAGGTATCTAATTTCTACTTGCTAATTTCGATAACAAACGCAAAATTTCGAGGTACAACCAAATTAACGTTACCATTAATCCGAAAGCGCCATACCACTCCATATATTTTGGAGCACCCGACTCGGCTGCCCGCTCGATAAAAGAAAAATCGAGCACCAGGTTTAATGCTGCAACAGCAACAACAACCAAACTAATTCCGATACTAAGATTCGAATTACCATATAGAAACGACATTTCGGCACCAAACATTCCGGCAATAAAACTGACAAAATATACCAACGCAATACCGGCAGTTGCAGCAAAAACGCCCATCATGAATTTTTGTGTGACCTTAATAATTCCCGAGCGATACAAAAACAGCATCACCATAAAAACGGCCAGCGTAAGCATTACTGCACGCATTACAACTCCGGGATATTGCATCTCGAACACAGCTGATATTCCCCCCAGGAAAAGACCTTCGAAAACAGCATAAATTGGTGCTGATATTCCAGAACTCTGTGGACGAAACACTGTTACCAGAACCGTTATAAAACCACCGATTCCACCAATGGCCAACCACGGCCCCACTGCTGCCAAACCAGCTTCAGGATTTGTGGCAACAACATCAAAAAACTTATTCCAGGTAAAAACCGCACCGGCAATTACCAACAGCAACATTAGAGCTGTTTTATTTATTGTTCCGTTTACAGTCATTACATCCGACTGTGCAGTATAATCTCTGCTAAAGAATTTTTCTTTTAATACAGGATTTGAAGATTTTGAAAGATTCATCATTTTATTTCAATTAAATGTTCAATGCCCAGTTTTTTATTTTTACTGAGACGTGTCAAAAATAACAAACAACTTGCCACGAAGTTTCGCACTGACAGCTTTGCAGTTAAAGAAAGTTAATTGATCAAGTTATAAATAGCGAGTTACAAGACGCAAGTCGCAAGTATCCAGAATCAAATTCCAAACTTATTTCTCAAATTGTTCCTGAAAATACTCACTGGTTAACTCCTCGAATAAACTCTCGCCAAGCTGCACCGCATTTTCCGATTCGCTCAACTGAAACTCTTTGGCCAACTCTATACACTGTTCATTCAACTTTTTCGAGCGGCTTCCCATTCCAATTACCGAACGATGGATTGGGGTATATAATTTTTTGTCTTTGGCCAGCGTTGTCAGTTCCTCGAAAAAAGGCTCAAACATTTCGTCGATGGCTTTTTTGTCAGTAATTGCCAGTCGCCCAACCAGGTGAACTCCTGTGAAACGTACCAGGTGCTTTTTGCCTCGGCACCACTCCAGCGCTTTTACAAAAGCAAACTTGCTTTTCACCCATAAATTGGTTGAAGCTTGTTCGGCAATCTCACTATTCTCGAAACTTTTTGTCCAGAAATCCATTTGCTCTTCGGTCACTTCAGCCGGATTATCAATCAGCGTAGCCAAAATCATCGTTTCGCGCCACTGTTTGTTCCAAAGTTTTAGTGCCAGCAAATGATCGGCATCGTACGACTGGGCAATTTCGCGTAAATCGAGCAAAGAAACACCCCAATTCAATTTATAGGATATTCCGCGTTCATTCATTGCTGCAGCAACTTCTCCGCTCTGTCGAAGACGAATCACTTTTATCAGCTGCTGAAATTTCTTTTCCGTTTCGTGGTTATCGAGAATAAAATCCATGTATTAAAAAATTAGTTCGGCAAAAATAAAAATTACAATTATTCCGGCCGAATAGATAAAGAAAAAACGTTTTGGCAAATATGCCCACAATGATATATGTAAATGTTGTTTTACAACTACCGCCAAGTAAATTTTCTCAAACAGGTAGGCCACCAAAGTAGCCATTGCAATTCCAGCAATTCCCCAAAATCGTGCAAAAACAAAACTTAGCAGCACATTTATCATCAGCTCAAACAAAGAAGCCAGCATTATTGGTTTTGAAATCCTCAATCCGTTTAAAATTGTTTGCGGGAGCATTAATCTACTGATAATTAACAGCAGATATATATTAAAGATGGTAGAACTCTCCTCAAAACCGGCATTAAATACCAAGGGGAACAACGGTTTTGAAACCAGCAGTAAAATTGCGGTTAGCGGAAAAAGCAGGTGCATTAGTTTTTGTAAGCTCAATTTCAATTGATGCAGATTCTCTGTCAACCTTTCTTTATCGACAAAAACAGGCAGCATGGCATTGCTTAAAGCATTAGCCAACAGCATAGCCAACGGAAGTTCGCGGGCACCATAACGAAACACGGCAAAGGTAGCTTCATCAAATCTGGAAGTAACAATAAAACCATCGACAAACTGTGCAGAGCCGCCTAATAAAGCTGCCACAATCAGTGGCAATCCCAGTTTTAAATACTCGCGAACAAATGACATGGAAAACACGAATTCACGGCTGGCAGCAAGCGTAATTATTAGCCATAAATAGCGCAAACATGCACTTAACAACAAGCCCTTAATGGCCAGCTGTACACCATACCCCAACAACACAGGCAAAACAACAAAAATAAATTGTACCGCAAAAGAAACCAACGCATAAATCACAATCGCATTGTTTCGCTTTTTTATCAGATAGTAATATTCTACCAGATTTGATGCGGGCCCAATAACAACAAAAACCAACAGTAAAACAAGCTCGGGAACCGATTTGCCATTTAATAATACACTTGAAAAAAAAGATTGAAAGACAAATAAAAGCAATGCAACCAGCAAGCTAAAACTCTGTATAACAACCAATGCACTAAAAACATTGGTCTTGTTGCTAGTCTTATCTAATCCAACTGGCAATAAAGCCTTTAACAACCCATTCAACCAAAAAAAACTTACTGCACCAGCCAAAAAAACAAAGGTTTCGTACTCTCCAATTGCTTTTTGCGTTAACGTAGTTTTGGTAAAAACAATTCCAACCAAGATCAAAGTTGAATATCGCACCAACTGAAAGCTCTGGAAGGCAGAAATACTATTTAGGTATTTTTTCACAAATCAGATTTGGATTTAAAAGTATAAAAATTGTAATACTTGCAAGCACTAAAGCAAATGACTTCCCAAACGCAAAAATTTTGAACCAATAAATCCATTATATTTGTTAAAAACGAATAAAAATGATTCAACTTAAAGGCTGGACACGCAATACCCTTTTTATTGTCGGACTTATTTTTATCATTTTTCTGTTGTGGTATTTTAGTGCCATAGTCACCTATATTCTTATTTCGGTGGTGCTATCGTTTATTGGCCGCCCGCTAACCCGCTGGCTGGTAAAAATTCGATACAAACGATTTAAAGTCCCCAAAGGTCTGGCAGCCTTTGCAACACTGGTTAGCTTATGGATTGTTTTTATTTCCTTTTTCAGATTTATTATACCACTCTTACTTAGCGAGGTAGAAACCCTTTCACAAATCGACTTTACACTGGTTCTGGATTCAATAGAAGAACCACTGCTAAACCTCATGCACATTTTTCATAAAGATGCTGTTAGTATTGAATCGCAAAATTTTATTGATATTGTTACAGAAAGTTTAGGTGCTGAAATTGACTTCTCGCAGGTGTCTAACTGGTTCGGGCTGGTTGCCGGAACAATCGGCGAATTGTTAATTGGGTTCTTTTCTGTCTCCTTTATCACCTTTTTCTTTTTAAAAGAAGAAAACATGTTTAGCACTTTCATCATACTACTGGTTCCTACCCATTTAGAAGAAAAAGTTGCCCACATACTCAATTCCATTTCTTACCTGCTACGGCGATACTTTATCGGCCTTCTGCTGGAAGTTTTGATGGTAATGCTACTCGATACCGTTGGGCTTACCATCGTGGGTATAGGATTCAACCACGCGGTTGTAATTGGGTTGTTTTGCGGAATGTTTAACGTTATTCCATATCTCGGTCCGTGGATGGGGGCAGCACTCGGCTTACTTATCGGAGCAGCTTTACATATTAATCTCGATTTTATGAACGACGTATTACCAATTCTGGGGTGGATGACCGTAGTTTTTCTTTCTGTTCAGATAATCGACAATGTTCTTTTTCAACCACTTATTTATTCCAGCAGCGTAAAAGCGCACCCCCTTGAGATTTTTCTTGTAATTATGGCCGCCGGAAGTATGGCCGGAATTATCGGAATGATCCTCGCTATTCCGGTATACACCATCCTCAGGGTAATTGCTGCCGAATTTTTCGAGAACATGAAACTCGTGAAAAAGCTTACCAAACACCTCGAAAAAGAAAAAACTGAAGGCTGAAAATTCCACTTTCAATCGATATTGGAAATCGAAAAATCATTTTCCATAAATGTAACCAATCGCGTTTTTCAAACATTATCAGCTATTTAACGTAAAAAAATTAATTCTTTTAGAACCTTAAGGTCTTTTTATTGTTAATAGGATAAGTCCGGATAAATAGGCCTTTATTTTAATACTAAACTTAACAGAATGAGAGAACACTTCTTTTGGGGAGGTTTCATGAAAAAAACACAAATTTTCATATCCCTGTTCGCATTTGTTACCTGTATTTTACTATCCAATAATTTGTACGCCAATTCTTCAGAATCTGTTGTAAACGAAGGACATTCGCACGAAGATGTAAAACGTGGCGAACGTTTTTTTAAAGGCTTATTACCCTTCGACCGTGAATATTCGTCATGTGTATCCTGTCATAATTTAAATCGTGTCGACACACTGAACTGGAATCCTTCAGCAATGGACATTGCAATAAAATATGTGGATAAGGATTTTGAATCGTTTCAAGCCACGGTAATGAACCCGGTTGGCATAAAAATGGAAGCTTCGCATGTTAATTTTGATATTTCAGAAGAAGATCTGAAAACAGTAAAAATTTATCTCGACAATCTAGCACATACCGGAGTTCCTCCGGCAAAACCAACACATTACAATCTTATTCTGTTCCTGTTTTTAGGATTACTTATTACCTGGGCAGTTATTGAACTGATCTTTATCCGAAAAATAAAATTAAAATTCATTCCACTGATAATATTACTTGGCGCTTTTGGCTGGCAGGTAAAAATGATCGTTACCGATGCCATTAAATTAGGACGTCAGGAAAATTATGCTCCCGATCAACCCATAAAATTCTCGCATAAAGTACATGTCGACGAAAACGGAATTGATTGTATGTATTGCCATACCACGGCTGAACAAAGTAAATCGGCGGGTATTCCTGCCACTAATCTTTGTATGAATTGCCACATCTTGATTCGCGAAGGAACAAACAGTGGCAAATTTGAAATTGCCAAAGTGGTTGATGCCGCAGAAAACGGGCACTCAATTGAATGGAAAAGGATTCACAATCTTCCAGACCATGTTTATTTCAGTCATGCTGTGCACGTTGGTTCGGGAAAACTCGACTGTATGCAATGTCACGGCCCTGTTGACGAAATGGATATTATGGAGCAATACAGCGACCTTTCGATGGGCTGGTGTGTTAACTGCCACCGCGATACCGAGGTAGATTTTGGAAATAATGGCTACTACGAACATTACGTAAAATTGCACGAGGAACTGAAATCAGGAGCAATCGACTCCGTAAAAGCTGTTGATATTGGTGCTAACGATTGTATGCGCTGCCACTATTAATCATTGAAGTTTAAAGCAGAATCAAACAAACTATGACAAAGTATTGGAAAAGTTTAGACGAGTTAAATAATCCGGCAGAGTTTAAACAAAACGAAATTAAACTGGAACTGGATGCCAAACGTGCCATAATGAAAAAGGCCTCCGGCTCATCACGTCGCGATTTTCTTAAGACTTTTGGATTTAGCGTTGCAGCCGCAGCAGTTGTGGCCAGCTGTAAAAGGCCTGTCGACAAAGCCATTCCTTACCTGGTAAAACCGGAAGAAGTAACTCCAGGAATGGCCAACTATTACGCTTCAAGCTATTTTGAAGCCAACGAATACTGCAGCGTTTTAGTAAAAGTGCGCGACGGCCGCCCCATAAAAATAGAAGGCAACGACCTCTCACCAATTTCACAAAAAGGAACTTCTGCGCGAGTTCAGGCATCGGTTCTCGATTTATATGATGATGCCCGTTTTAAAACACCACTAAAAAGAGGCGAGGCAACAACCTGGGAAGAAGCAGACAGCTACATAATCAGAAAATTGGAGCAGCTAAATAACGACAACAACAAAGTTGTTCTGCTCACGTCGAGTATCATTTCTCCAACAACAACAAAAGTAATTGCACGCTTCCAGGAAAAGTACCCCAATGTAGAGTGGCTAAAATATGATGCTGTTTCGGCAAGTGGAATTTTGGAGGCCAACCAACAAAGTTTTGGAACGGCATTGATTCCTGACTACCGGTTCGAACGCGCAAAAGTAATTGCCAGCTTTGGAGCCGACTTCCTGGGTACCTGGCTTTCTTCAACCGAATATACAAAAGGCTACGCCGCTGGCAGAAAAGTGCTGGAAAAAGGCGATGAAATGAGCCGTCATTACCAGTTTGAGTCGGGAATGACTTTGACCGGTTCAAATGCCGATGTTCGCGTCCCAATAAAACCTTCCGAAGAAAAGACAATTTTAGCAGCGCTGTATTATCAATTATTGCAGGCTAAAGGAGAAATGACCATTGCCGCTCCCGCAAGTCCGGTTGATATAACCGGATTGGCTGAAGACCTGCTGGCCAATGAAGGAAAATCACTGGTAATCTCAGGCAGCAACGACGTAAACATTCAGTTGCTCATAAATGCCATCAATAACCTTCTGGGAAATTATGGTTCAACGATATTATTAGATAGACCATTAAATACGCATCAGGCAGTAGATGCAGATTTAGAAAAAGAAATTACGGGATTAAAAAACAAAGAAATTGCCGGAATACTTTGCTGGGGCGTAAATCCGGTTTATAATCATCCGAAAGGACAAGAATTAAAAGAGCTGATTTTGGCCTCAGAACTTTCGGTCTCGTTTTCCGACAGAAAAGACGAAACAACTGCAGCTTGTCATTGGGTGTGCCCTGCGCCACATTACCTCGAAGCATGGAACGACGCCGAACCGAAGAAAGGACTTTTTAGTTTGTCGCAACCTACTATTTCAAGATTGTTTGACAGCCGTCAGGTACAGGAAACGCTGTTAAAATGGACTGGCGAAGAACAGCCAAATTATTACGAAATTTTAAAAGCCAACTGGGAAGAGAACTTCTCCGGATTGCAATCAAAATATTCCGATTCCCGATTATTCTGGAACGATGTTTTGCAGAAAGGTGTATTCGAAACGGAGCTAACCGCCGAGACACCAGTCTATAGCGAGAATGGATTAGCAAATGCTTTACAACTTGGCGATCAACAATCGCAAGGATGGGAAATTGTTTTCTACCAGAGTGTGGCTTTGAAAGACGGAAGTTCTGCCAACAATCCTTGGTTACAGGAATTACCCGATCCGGTTGCAAAAATCAGCTGGGATAATTTTGCTGCTGTTCCGGTAAAATGGGCCGAAGAAAATGGCGTTCAGAATGAATCGGTGATTACAATAAACGGTATTGAAATGCCGGTTTTTGTGCAGCCCGGACAAGCACCTGGTACTATTTCGGTGGCATTGGGTTACGGCCGCGAAGTTGCCGGGAAAGTTGGCGACGGCGTTGGTAAAAATATGTACGCACTGACATCGATACAAAACAATGCCAAACAACTTTGGTTAAGTGGCGCCGATGTGCAGACAACGGCAAAAACATTCGAACTGGCACTGTCGCAAACACACCATTCAATGGAGGGCCGGCCAATTGTTCGCGAAACCAATTTCGACAAATGGCAGCTTGATCCGGCTTCAGGAAATGAAATTCGCGAAGAGCATATGGAACACCATGTTTCCTTGTATCCTGAACAGGAATTCAAAGGGCATCATTGGGCAATGGCTGTTGACCTGGGAAGCTGTGTGGGATGTGGGAACTGCTCCATCTCGTGCCAGGCCGAAAACAACGTGCAGGTAATTGGAAAAGAACAGGTGCGCAACCGCCGGATCATGCATTGGATTCGTGTTGACCGCTATTTCTCGAACGATGCAGAAAACCCGGATGTGTATCATCAGCCGGTAATGTGCCAGCATTGCGATAATGCACCTTGCGAAAATGTTTGTCCGGTATCGGCAACACCACACAGCGAGGAAGGTTTGAACCAAATGGCTTACAACCGCTGCGTAGGAACCAAATATTGTGTGAACAACTGCCCATATAAAGTGCGTCGTTTTAACTGGTTTCAGTATGTAAAAAATCCGGAGTTTGATTACGCATCAAACAGCGATTTGGGACGTATGGTTCTAAATCCCGATGTTACCGTCCGTTCGCGTGGTGTGGTTGAAAAATGCTCGTTCTGTGTGCAACGTATTCAGGAGAAAAAAGCAGAAGCAAAAGTTGCCGGAAGAATGCTAAAGGATGGAGAAGTTCAACCGGCCTGTGTTCAATCGTGCCCGGCCGATGCGCTGGTATTTGGCGATCTGAATGATGAAAACAGCAAAATCAACAAGCTCTTTAAGAACGAGCGCAATTACCATTTGCTGGAAGAATTGCACACGCTACCATCGGTAGGATATTTAACGAAGGTTAGGAATAAGAAAAGTTAAGAAATTTGAGATAAGAATAATCAACATTAAAAACAGGGAACGTCATTCCGAACTTGTTTCGGAATCTATAAAAAAGATGCTGAAACAAGTTCAGCATGACGTGAAACCACTTTAAGGTGTTGAAGATTAAGTAAGAAACAAAAAAGCATAAACGCCTATGTTTAATTCAGCCGTAAGGGGAAAGCTAATTGATGGCGACAAATCGTTCAGCCAGATATCGAAGCAGATATTAGCGCCCATCCATGACAAAACGCCACTGTGGTGGTATGCAGCCATGCTGGTGAGCTTGGGCATGTTTGGATTTGGTTTGTATTGCAAATACATCACCGTTTCAACCGGAATTGGTACCTGGGGAGTAAACAACTCGGTAGCCTGGGGGTGGGCCATCATCAACTTTGTTTGGTGGATTGGTATCGGACATGCCGGAACCGCATTTTCCATTTTCCTGCTCATTTTACGGCAGAAATGGAGAACCGCCATTAACCGCGCCGCCGAAGCAATGACCGTTGTTGCAGTATTCTGTGCCAGCCTTTTCCCGCTGCTGCACATGGGACGTCCGTGGTTATTTTTCTTCATTTTCCCTTATCCGAATACACGAGGTCCGCTTTGGGTAAATTTTAATTCACCGCTTTTCTGGGACTTTGTGGCTATTTCAGCTTACCTGCTTATATCAGCAAGTTTCTGGTATTTTGGCATGGTGCCTGATTTTGCAACCATTCGCGACACGGCAAAATCAAAAATAAAAAAAGCGATATACGGATTCTTTTCTTTTGGATGGACCGGATCGAGCCGCGAGTGGCTGCGTTTTGAAGGCCTGAGTTTTGTGCTTGGCGGAATTGCTGCAGTATTGGTAGTTTCGGTACACTCAATTGTGGCCACCGACTTTGCCGTTTCGGTACAGGCGGGCTGGCATACGACAATCTTCCCACCGTACTTTGTAATTGGAGCAATTTTCTCGGGATTTGCCATGGTGCTCACACTGGTAATTACCATGCGTGCCCTGTACAAAATGAATGACTTTATTACCGACCGGCACGTGGATGCAATTTGCCGGATTCTGATATTTATTTCGCTCATTATGGGAACTGCCTATATGACCGAAATCTTTATCGCCTGGTATTCGGCTTCGGAATACGAAACCTATATGTTCTTCAAAAACCGATTATTTGGTGATTATGCCTTCCAGTTTTGGGCCATGTTTACAGCCAACGCTGTAATTCCTCAGTTGTTTTGGTTTAAAGCGGTGCGCAAACGCATGTGGATGGTTTTTATCATATCCATTATCATCAATATAGGTATGTGGTTCGAGCGTTTTAACATTGTGGTTACCACCCTTAGCCGCGATTATTTACCGGCCAACTGGGCTAACTATTCGCCCACCTACGTTGAAATAGGATTCTTTATCGGTACACTCGGAATGTTTTTGGCCGGAGTACTATTGTTCTTCCGCTACATTCCAATGATTGCCATTTCGGAATTAAAAAGTGTGGCAAAATTCGACAAACCAAATAACGGACAACTAAAAGCAAAGAGTCATGAGTAAAAAATATATCCTTGGCGTTTTTGACGACGAAGCTACATTGGTTGACGCTTTTGAGAAATTAAAAGACAAAGGAGTAATGCCGGTTGAGGTTTACACGCCTTACCCGGTACACGAGATATTGGAGGGAATGCCCATAAAAACACGCATTACACATGCAGCTTTCTTTTACGGATTGTTTGCGGCGCTGGGTATTCTAGGATTTCTGACTTATGCAGCCTCCATTAGTTGGCCTTTACACTACGGAGGAAAACCATTCAATGCATTCCCGTCGTTTATTGTGGTTACTATTGTGGCCACCATTCTTTCCATAACGCTGCTTACACTCTTTACCTTTTCAGTACGGGCAAAAGTATTCCCCGGCAAAAAAGCAGAGATATTTCACGAGCGGGCCACCGACGATAAGTTTGTTATGGTGTTCGACGAAGCCGGAATTGAAAACGATCGTGAATCGTTAAAAGCAATTCTAACTGAACATGGTAAAATTGAATAATAGATTTAGAGCTATGAGCATTGAGAAAAACAGATATAAAATAAAAGACAAAAATATAAAGCAAAGCCGAACTTTTGCCTTTGTACTTTTAACTTTTGCCCTACTAACTTCGTGCGATTATAGCCGCCGAACTACAGGCTGGCAGTATTTCGATGACATGGTTACTTCGCCAGCTTACGAGAGCTATACGTCTAATCCCAATTTTGCAGATGGAAAAACCATGCAACCACCTGTTCCGGGGACAATCCCGAGGGGTATAATCCCTTACGCTTACCAAAAAACCGATGAAGACCGGGCACTGGCTGCTGCCACACTGGTAAACGAGTTGGAACCAAGCAAAGAAAACCTGGAACGCGGCGAAAAAATGTATGGCATTTACTGTATGCAATGCCACGGCGAAAAAGGCAACGGACAGGGGCGATTGTATATAAGTAAAAAATATACTTACCCTCCGGCCAGTTTGCTTAGCGAAAAAATGATGGCCAATCCCGAAGCTGATATCTACCATGTTATTACCGTAGGCTTTGGAATTATGGGCGAGCACGGTTCGATGATTAAACCAGACGACCGCTGGAAAATTGCGATGTATGTAAAAGAGGTATTACAGAATTGAAAATTTTATGATGAGAATTCATCTAAAATATCATGGGCATAAAAATTAGGAAGCAGAATATAAAGCTGTCATTTCGACGAAGAATGAGGAGAAATCTGTCTCATGAATAAGATTTCTCAGTCGTACCTCCTTCGAAATGACAACTATGAATGATTTGAACGATAAACAAAGAAGAACAAAAGAAACAACAGATATGGAAGACCGATTAACACTTTCCAATAAGTTTAAAATACTCACCTATGCGCTAATAGGTGTTGGTGTAGTTTCGTTTGCGCTGGGTTTTGTTTTCGATGCCGAGCGCACCTGGGCGAACTACCTTTTAAACAACTACTATTTTGTGTCGCTGGCCATTGGCGCCGCCTTTTTTGCCGCCATCCAGTACATTACACAATCGGGCTGGTCGGCCATGTTTAAACGTGTACCCGAAGCGATGGTAGCCTATCTTCCGTTTGCTGCGGTATTCTTCATCATCCTGTATTTTGGTATGCATTCGGTTTTCGAGTGGACTCACCACGAAGTTGTTTCGCACGATCATATTTTGCAACATAAATCGCCCTATTTAAACGAACCGTTCTTTTTTGCGCGCGTAATTGTATTTTTTGCTGCGTGGATCATCCTCACTAAAGTTCTGCGCAAATTCTCGTTAAAAGAAGACGAAGTTGGCGGTATGGTTTATTTCGAAAAATCGGAGTTCTATTCCAAGATCCTGATATTTGTTCTGGCACTTTCATTCAGCCTGTTTTCAGTTGATATGTTAATGTCGCTCGAACCCCACTGGTTCAGCACCATGTTTGCAGGAAAAAGTTTTATGGCAGGAGTTTTACATGCCTCATCAATAATTGCATTGATTGTAATAATACTATCGAAACAAGGTAAATTCCCTTTGCTTAACCACAGTCACCTGCACGATTTTACCCGCTATATTTTTATGTCGAGCATTGTTTGGGGTTACTTCAATTTTGCCGAATTCATGTTAATCTGGTACGGTAATATTCCCGAAGAAACATCGTTTTTTGTACATCGCTGGCACGGCGCTTATAAAATCCTCTTCTTTGCCAATATCGTTATCAACTGGGGAATCCCGTTTTTGGTACTTATGCCACGAAAAAGTTCACGAAGCAAACTGTTTATGGTACCGGTGATTCTACTTCTGATAATCGGACAATACACCGAACTGTACTACATCATCTGGCCGGCAACGGTTCACGAAGCTAAGTTTGGCCTACTCGAAATCGGTACTTTTCTGGGTTATGCCGGATTATTTTCGTGGGTAGTTGGCACAACACTTACCAAAGCCAGTCTGATACCGAAAAACCATCCTTATCTGGAAGAAAGTATTCAGCATCATTTCTAAATATGTTTTTATACGATCGCATTTAGAAATCGTCATTTTGCCTATAAAAATCCTCCAATCCCAAAATATTAAATTGGAATAATTAAGTTTATGTTTACTTTTAAAACAGAAAACCAATACTAATTCCAATGTTATTAAATTCAATTCTCCCTAATTGGTCGGAAATCAGTGTATTCGAACAAGCTTTCTGGATCATAGCAATTCCGGCAACCGTCTTTTTCCTTCTGCTATTAGTTCTAACCATATTTGGTGGAGATGCCGATACCGATGTGGATGTTGACACAGATGTTGACGGTGACATCGCTGATGGCGATTCAATTCCTTTCCAATTTATTTCATTAAAAAACATTGTTGCCTTTTTTACTGTATTTGGCTGGTCAGGTATTGGCTTTATAAATATGGGATTAGGCCCCGGGCAAGTGATCCTTTTCTCCACCCTATGTGGTCTGACTATGATGTTTTTAATGGCCTCGCTGTTCTATTTCATGTCGAAACTGGCTGAAAACGGAACATTACGTATGGGAAACGCCATTGACAAATTAGGTGAGGTTTACCTTATAATTCCGGCCAAACGCGGTGGGATGGGCAAAGTTCAACTTAATGTTCAGGGCTCGATGCGAACACTCGATGCCATTACCGATGATGAAGAACCGATCCCTACTTCTTCAATAGTTCAGGTAATAAATGTAATTGACGATCATATTCTCCTTGTTCAAAAACAAGGCAATTAATAACCCTTTTAATTAAATTTTATGAACGATTATTTTGTTATTCTTCTAAGCATTGCTGCTCTTTTTGTATTTATCATCATTGTAGCCATGATGCGGCGTTACAAACGTTGTCCTTCGGATCGGATTTTGGTTGTTTACGGTAAAGTAGGCAAAGGAGCAAACAGCGAAAGCCGCTCTGCTAAATGTATTCACGGCGGTGCAGCCTTTATCTGGCCGATCATTCATTCTTATTCATTTTTAGATTTAACTCCGATTTCTATTGAAATTAATCTGACAAATGCTCTGAGTAAACAAAACATCCGTGTTGATGTGCCCTCACGTTTTACTGTAGGTGTTTCTACCGAACCGAACATTATGAACAATGCCGCCGAACGCTTACTCGGACTTTCGCAAGAATCGATAAGCAACCTGGCAAAAGACATTATTTTTGGTCAGTTGCGTTTGGTTGTTGCCACAATGGATATCGAGGAAATTAATAGCAACCGAGACAAGTTCCTTGCTGCTGTTTCATCGAATGTTGAGGCTGAATTGAAAAAAATTGGTCTGAAACTGATCAACGTAAATGTTACCGATATCAACGATGAATCGGGATACATTGAAGCACTTGGAAAAGAAGCTGCGGCAAAAGCCATTAACGATGCTAAAAAGAGCGTGGCCGAAAAAAACCGCGATGGAGAAATTGGTCAGGCAGAAGCGATGCAAGACCAACGTGTGCAAGTTGCAGGTGCTGATGCAACGGCTGTTGAAGGAGAGAACATTGCTAAAGTAACAATCGCAAACTCCGATGCAGACAGACGTGAAAAAGAAGCTGAGGCAAACCGACGTGCTGTAGCTGCCGAAAAAGTAACTGATGCAAAAGCGCTGGAAGAGGCATATGCTGCAGAAAAGCTGGCAGAACAGGTTCGTGCTGAAAGAGATAAGGCAACACAAGTTGCGAATATTATAATTCCTGCAGAGATTGATAAAGAAAAAGTTCAGATTGAAGCCGAAGCGGTGGCAGAACAAAAACGCAGAATTGCAAAAGGTGAAGCTGATGCAATCTTCATGAAAATGGAAGCTGAAGGTAAAGGTACCTTTGAGATACTGAGCAAACAAGCCGAAGGTTTCGACCAACTTGTGAAAGCAGCTGGCAACGACGCCCAAAAAGCAGTACTCATGATGATTGCAGACAAATTACCGGAATTAGTTGCAACCCAGGTTGAAGCCATTAAGAACATTAAAATTGACAAAGTTACTGTTTGGGAAACCGGAAACGGGAAAGACGGAAAAACATCAACAGCTAACTTTATGCAAGGAATGCTTGGTTCCATCCCTCCTCTCGACGATATTTTTAAATCTGCAGGAATGGAACTTCCCAACTATTTAAAAGGTGATAATAAAGCAGAGGAATCGGTTACTGATGAATCCAAAGTTTCAGCAAACCACGACTCTGATTTTGAAGAGCCAGAAGTAATTGACCCTGAAAAATAGGCATTCATATAGAAAAATGTTTGCTTCACCGGTTTTCTTTCGGAAACCGGTTTTTTTATATTTTCTTTTAATCATTTTTAAAACCAAACCCGTAATTTGCACGGGTTAATTCTTACTATTCAATAAAAACAATATGGAATTATTCGAAGCGCGCAATGTAAACAAGGTTTTTGCCAGCACACAGGCCTTAACCGATGTTAGCATTTCGGTGAAAGAACAAAGCATTTTTGGTTTGCTCGGGCCTAATGGAGCAGGCAAAACCACCCTCATCCGCATTATTAACCAGATTACCGCCCCCGACAGTGGTGAGATATTTCTGAACGGAAGAAAAATGAACCGGAAAGATATTTCGCAAATCGGTTACCTGCCCGAAGAACGCGGACTCTACAAAAAAATGAAAATTGGCGAGCAGGCGATTTACCTGGCTCAACTAAAAGGCATGTCGCAGCGCGATGCATCGAGAAACCTGAAACAGTGGTTTGAAAAATTCGACATTATGCCCTGGTGGAATAAAAAAGTAGAAGAGCTGTCGAAAGGTATGCAGCAAAAAGTACAATTTATTACCACCGTTGTTCATCAGCCCAAACTGCTGATCTTTGATGAACCTTTTAGCGGTTTCGACCCGATTAATGCCAACTTGTTGAAGAAGGAAATTCTGAACCTGAAGGCTGAAGGGGCCACGATTATCTTCTCAACCCACAACATGGGATCGGTAGAAGAACTGTGCGACCACATTGCGCTGATCAACAAATCGAAAAAGATTGAAGACGGGCCAACCGACGAGATTCGCATGAAATACAAAACCAATATTTTCGACATAAAATACCGGGGAGATTTCAGAGCTATTGACCTGGCTTTGGGCACCGATTACAAAATCATCAGTCACGATGAATCAGAAAAGGCGAACACCCTAAAAGTTCAGTATATGAACGGAAAATCGAATAATGAATTATTGTCGGCGATTATGCCGGCTGCCGAAATTTTGGCATTCGAAGAGCTTATTCCGAGCATGAACGATGTATTTATTAATGCCGTTGAGGAGTCGAACAAAAACTAAACAAGCCGTCATGAACAACACATTGCTAATATTAAAACAAGAATACCTGAAACGGGTTAAAAAGAAATCGTTTATCATACTAACCATCCTGATGCCGTTTTTAATAGCCGGCGTTTACGGACTGGTCATCTATTTCACGATAAAAGACGACACTGAAGAGCGCACCATAGCGGTTTACGATGCCACCAATCTATTTCTTGGCGAATTCAGCGACGAAGGAGCAACAAGCTATCATTTTATTCCGAAAGAAGAATATACAGAGTTAAAAACGAATCTAAAAGGAAGTGGTTATTACGGCCTTCTTTTTATTCCATCCGACATTTATTCGAACAACCAGGCACAACTTTTCTCCGAGAAACAATTGCCATTTGAATTGACCGAGCAAATTGAACGCAAACTAAGCCGCTTTATCGAAAACGACAAACGACAAAAAGTAATAGCAGATTCGGGCATCCCCGATCTGGAGGAACGTTTGAGTAAAACGCGCACCAGTGTAACCCTTAGTACGTTAAAAGTTTCGCAATCGGGCGAAACCAAGAAAAGCTCGTCGGTAGTGGCCTTTATTGCCAGTTACGCCATGGGATTTATTATTTATTTCTTTGTGTTTATGTATGGCGCCATGGTAATGCGGAGTGTAATGGAAGAAAAGAAAAGCCGTATTATCGAAGTAATTATTTCATCGGTAAAACCCAGCCAGCTGATGGCCGGAAAAATTATAGGAACGGCACTGGTTGGCCTCACGCAGGTTGCGATATGGTTGGGTTTAGGAGGCATTGGATTGGTAGTTGTGCAGAGTTTCTTTTTCTCACCCGAGTCGGCACAACAAATAGGACAAAGCATTATGGAATCGCAGGGACAAATGAATCCGGTAGCTATGCAGGCCACACATTCGAACCAGGCAATGGAAGTTATGGAAATGATTGGCAACCTGAATCTGCCGCTAATTCTTTTCTCATTCGTGTTCTATTTCCTGGCAGGCTATTTAATGTACAGTGCTTTATTGGGAGCAGTTGGCGCTGCTGTCGACAACGACGAAGATTCGCAGCAAATGATATTCCCGGTAACTTTCCCGTTGATACTTTCCATTATGTTGCTATTTCCCATTGCTAAAAACCCCGAAGGTCCGCTGGCATTTTGGTGTTCTATTATTCCTTTCACATCGCCGGTAGCCATGATGGCCCGTATTCCTTACGAACTGCCCACCTGGGAGCTCTTACTTTCAATGGGCCTACTTGTACTTACAACCATCGTGTGTATTATGGCTGCTGCCAAAATCTACCGCATTGGGTTGCTTATGTATGGTAAAAAAGTAAATATCAAAGAACTAATTAAATGGCTTAGATATAAAGGCTAGTAACGAAAAGAATGAGTTCAGGATGACGAAACAAAATCTTTTAGACAGCCTCATAAATACCAAGATTTCTTAACAAAAAAGACAAAAACATGATTTTTTTCATATTTACTATTTAGAATAAATAAAAATTGCATATCTTGCACCTAGTATGAAAAAGAAAAACACCTGTAACAATATGATGATGTGTTGTTGTTTCCTAAAAAAAGGGAAAGGTGTTGTAGTGTTTTAACTTGAACTTAATTGCATGATTATACAAGGCCTTTCCGTGAACGGGAAGGCCTTTTTTTTGTTTAAAGAAATAATACCGAAATAACTCATAAATTAAAAAGAATGAAAGCAAAGAACATTTTAGAAACCATTGGCAACACGCCACATGTGAAAATTAACCGCCTCTACCCAGAGGACTACGAAGTTTGGGTAAAAGTTGAAAAAACAAATCCAGGAGGGAGCATAAAAGACCGTATTGCACTCGCAATGGTAGAGGATGCGGAAAAGAAAGGGATATTAAAAGAAGGTTCAGTAATTATTGAACCTACATCGGGAAATACCGGAATTGGACTGGCATTGGTAGCAGCGGTGAAAGGTTACCGTTTAATTCTTACTATGCCAGAGTCAATGTCGCTGGAAAGAAGAAGAGCATTAAAAGCATTTGGTGCCGAACTGGAATTAACACCAAAAGAAAAAGGAATGAAAGGTGCCATTGCCAAAGCCGAAGAACTGGCTGCCCAACTGGGAAATGCCTGGATTCCACAACAGTTTAACAATCCGGCAAACGTTACCGCACACCGCGATTTTACTGCTCAGGAAATTTTAAAAGATTTCCCTGAAGGTTTCGACTACCTGATTACCGGTGTTGGTACCGGGGGGCACATAAGCGGAGTTGCCGAAGTTTTAAAAGCAAAATTTCCGAAACTGAAAGTTTTTGCTGTTGAACCGGATTCAAGCCCGGTAATTGGCGGTAAAGATCCTGGTCCTCATGGAATTCAGGGAATTGGTGCCGGTTTTATTCCGAACAACCTGAATACTGATCTGCTTGACGGAACAGTAGAAATAAGTAAAGACGAAGCTTTCGAGTATGCACAAAAAGCAGCAAGAGAAGAAGGTTTATTTGTTGGGATTTCATCGGGAGCATCTTTTGCAGCCGTTGCCAAAAAGATAAAAGAACTACCTAAAGGTTCACGAATTCTTACTTTCTCGTACGACCACGGCGAGCGCTACTTATCAATTGAAGGATTGTATTAACGTCAATATAAAGTAAGGGAGTCATTCGAATGAGCGGCTCCCTTTTTTATTTTCTATGCATCTAAGCACTATCAAGCAAATCTATCAAACAAAAGGTTGCTGTATGTTGTTTCTTTCTGTAAATTAACGCAACTAATAATGAAAGGATTAACTATGTTTTTAACCGGACTTATTGCAGGCATACTTCTAACCGTAATTGTATTGATTGTTGTAATGCCCAAACAAATGTTTGTGGTAAACGAAAGTAAACTGAGTTTTGATGAAACCGTTGCCGCAATTGAACAATCGGCAAAAGACCACAACTGGAGCATGCCACATTTATATGATCTGCAGGCAACCATGAAGAAACATAATTTTGACGTAAAGCCGGTGAAAGTATTTTCGCTGTGCAAGCCCGATCATGCCTACCAGATTTTAAGCAGCGATCAGGAACGTGTGGTTTCAGCACTAATGCCCTGCCGCGTTGCTGTTTACGAACGCAATGGCAAAACCTATGTTTCTATGTTGAACTCAGGCCTGTTCTCAAGATTTATGGGGAACAAAGTTAAAACCGTAATGGGAGCAGCCAGCGAAGAAAACAAACAGATACTTTCCCCCGTTATTCGATAAGTAACATTAAAAACAAAAAATACCATGAAGAAACTATTTTATCTATTTATTCTTTTCGGATTTATTGCCTGTAATTCGGGAACAAAAAAAAGTACTGAAGTAGCTCAACCGGAGCAAATTGTTGAAGCCACTATTGATATTGGCGGATTACATTGCAATGCCTGTGTTGCCTCGGTAGAAAAAGGAGTAAATTCCCTAAATGGGATAGAATCGGTAAAAGTGACACTCGCCGACTCAACTGCCATTGTAACATACAACGCTTCGGCCGTGTCGATTGATGAAATTGAAAAAAGTATTGAAAAGCGCGGATACTCGATAAAAGCAGTGAATTAAGTCTCTAAAACAGTTAAACAACTACTGTTCACAATGTTCTGGCAATAAAGAAAAGGGGTTTCGGCATAATATTTGTAAAAAATCCGTACATTGTAGAAAAGCCATATAAACGATGAAAGACAATTTTAAAAACGGAAAACCGGAATTACAAGAGACAGGGCCAGTATGGAGCGTTGAAGTTGACATTCCAACTGCCGTTTCTGAAGATTCCATCAGGCTTTATAAAAAAGCCAGAATATTGAAACTAAAAGTAATTTTGAATTAAATAAAAAGCTTTGACCAATACAGGTTCAAAGCTTTTTTTTATCTTATTTTATTACTTCAACCTTCACTTTCTTATTTTCCCAGTATATAACCGAATATAGAAATATACAATTGTCAGAAAAGCATAACTTCCTGCCTGAAAATATAACTTTAACACCTCTGACTTTACCTCAGTAATTCCGACACCCATTGTGCGTAAACGCAAATAGGCTGGTACAGCTGTTGTTCCGGGCAGAATTTTGGATAAGCCCACCAGCCAGTCGGGCATAGCAGATACCGGCCAGGAAATACCGCTTAAGAACAAGGCAATCGGCGATAAAAACATCATAAATACAATGGCCGACTCGCGATGTTTAAATAAGGTTGACAAACCAATTCCGAAAAATATTACCGACAATAAGAATGGGAATAATAACATCAGCACATCAAACATATTCCCCTTGTCGGGATAGTTGAACCAGTGGTGAATTATTATCAGCGCAAGGCAAATATTAAATGCAGAAATGAGCAAATAAGCTCCTACTCTACCAAATACTAACGGAATAATTTCGCGTCTGCGCTTGTTTTCCGGTAATTTGAACGGAGAAGCTTTTGATTCGGAAAAGGTCCCACCCATAATTCCAATACCAATCAAAAGCGTTTGCTGAATAATAATTAATATTAACCCAGGCATAATAAAACTGCCATACGAACCTGCAGGGATGTAGAGCATATGCGTTTGTATACTCAAAGGACTGGCAGAAACTTTTGCCTGTCGTAACGATTTTCCTTCAACCAGGTAATGTTTTACTCCTACCCCTGCCCCAAAATAAGCATTAACGGTTTGTGCCGCCGTATAAAATGTTTTGTATTTTAACAGATAACTGCCATCGGCATAAACCGCAACATTGGCTTGCTTTGTGGACAATACGTTTTTCTGAAATCCTTCTGGAATAAGTAAAACGCCGTCAATTTTATTTTCCAGAAAAAGCTGTTCAGCCTCCTCCAAACTCTGTGGGTTATATGTAACCTGTGCTTCACGCGAGGCATCAAGCATATTGGTGTATTTTCTACTGGTAGCTGTTTGATCTAAATCAACAACACCAACCGGCAAGTTGGTAAGCACCTCGTTAAAATATCCAAACGAGTATAACAGCGGATATATCAATAGCGCTCCCACCAGAATCAATACAGCTCCACTATCTGTAAAAATAGCTTTCAATTCATTTTTAAAATGAATGGCCATTAACTCGAAGCTGTTTATTTTATTTTTGTCTTTTGTCATAGTTCCTATTGTTTTCCCCAGTGTTTAGGATCGCTCAAACTTTTCTTATACAGATTAAATGCAGCCATACCCGACAGCATAAAAATGATAATGTAGCACAAATACGGCAATACTTCTTTTATTGGAGCTCCACGTAACGATTGCGAAATAAAAAGTTTCTCCCACCAGGTAAAAGGGAAAATGGCTGTAAGTACTTTTACAAAAGGCATCATTCCTTCTACCGGAAAAGTAAGGCCGGAAAATGTTATTCCCATCATTATATAGGCACTCCCCACCGACAGCGACAAACGCAGGTTTTTGGTTAAAGCAACAAATATTAATCCCAGCATTTGGTAGGCAAGAATTGTAATAAACTGACCGCAAAAGATGATTACGAAACTGCCATTTAAGGGCATCCCTTCAACCACATAAAGCAGGTAAGCAATTAACATTGCAAAACCAGAATAAATAACAGTGTACGGAAACAGTTTACCAACAATTGCCATTCGCACGCTGTTGTTTCCGGCTTCCAAAAGACTTAGCCCTGTTCCTCGTTTCAGTTCATTGCCGAAGGTGTAAACCGAACTCATAAAAGCAAACAAAAACAAGGTAAAATACATCATTGCCGAGTTAAGAAAGTAGGCATAATTTGTATACGGATTGAACAAGACATGCTTTTGAATTTTCACAGGGACAACACGGGCCATCGCTTTTTGTGCATTGTTCCCATTAAATGCCAGTTTTTTTAGCTGAATTCCGGCCGACAAGGTATTTAGTGTGGTTAAAACCGAACGTTGTACAACTCCGGCAACCGTTACATTTGTTCCGTTTATATAAACCGGAACAGGGGCTTCAACTCCCTGCAATACTTTTTTCTCCAAATCGTTGGGCAATACAACAATTGCCTGAACAAGACCTTGTTTTAACCACTCCCGCGCCAGAAAGATATCCGGTGAACCGGTCACAATTTGCACATCGGGTGAAGCGTTTAATGCATTTCCTACTTTTTCGGAAAGTGATGAATTATCCTGATCGACCAAAGCAATCGGTAATCGTTTTGCCGCTCCTTGCTGAAAGATAAAAAAGAGCAGCAGAATACCCGTGATTGGCCCGATTAACAGCAGAAACCGATAAGCAGGATTTTGCTGAATCCGCCTGGCCTCACGGACCATGACTTCAAAAATAGGATGTCTCTTTTTCCCGTCCATTTTATTTCATTTCGGGTAAGGTTACAACGGCAGTCATTCCCGGACGCAAACCTTCTATTTTATTCACCGGACGCGCCTCTATTTCAAACGATTTTAAATCGAACTGCCCCGAAGTTTTTGTTGCATTCCATCGCGCAAAATCGGCTGACGGACTAATGTATTTTACTTTGAAATCGAACTCCTGTCCCTCCAGTCCGGGGATTTCAGCTTTAAACACACTTCCCATTTTAAAATGAGTCATATAATCTTCGCGAATGTAAAATGTAACCCAAATATCATTCAAATCGAGAATGGTAACTACCGGAAAACCTGTTGAAACTAACTCGCCTTCTTCAACATTTACGCCAGATACTTCGCCATCGGCAATAGCATTAATTGTTGTTTCTTTCAGGTAAGCTTCCACTTCGGCAATGGCAGCATCGGCACGTTTTACCATTGCAGCGGCGGCGGTTTTATCTTCTTCGCGAGCCCCTTTTTCTGCTTTCTGCCAAATGGCTTTTGCTGCATTTGCCGTTTCACGGGCTGCTTTCATTTGCGTTTCAACTTCATCGCGTTTTTGTGCCGGCACCACTCCTTCATCATATAAATTCTGAATTCGTGCAAACGTTTTTTCGGCAAACTGGGCAGCTGCTTCAGCTTTTACGTAGGTGCTGTAGGCTGCAGTAATATCTTCTTGTTGCGCTCCGTTTTGGGCCTTCCGGCTTTGTGCACTCGCAGCAGTGCGCGCAGCAGTTGCATTGGCCAGTTTTGCATTAATCTCGGGGCTATCGATAGAAAAAATAAAGTCGCCCTTTTTAACTGTCTGTCCGCGATCAACAGCAACTTTTTGTATTCTGCCCGGAACTTTTGAGGCAATGTTGTATTGCTGAGCCTCAACCTCTCCTTGCAGAATTACGGGCTTGGGTTTTGTTACAACAATAAATGTGTACACTATAAATGCTACGATAGCTACAAGTACAACTATTGAGCTTAACGTCTTCTTGTTCATGATGTTTCTTTTTTGCTTTTGTTTTTCTTAAAGTGATTCAGTTACGGTATTATCTCCACTTGAGAAATCGATGTATTGTTCGGGAACACCCGCTGTTTGAAGGAAATTTGCCAATCCAACATCATAATTGTATAAAACACTTAGTCGCAGTGTTCTCACCTGCAATACTTTTGTGTTGGCCTCAACCACATCTGTTGATGTTGCAAATCCTTCGTTAAATGCTTTTTCTGTACTCTGGCGGTATTCGTTTGCCAACTCAAGCGTTGTTTCCAATTCAGTTTTTTGCTCCATTTGCATTTGCAATTCGTTGTAGAGCTTTACCAGGTAGGCTTCCAAATCGTTATTGGCTTTTTGTTCTGCGTATTCCACCTGGTTGCGCAAAGTTTCGCTAGCCAGAATGTTGTTCCTGCGGCTCATTCCCTCAAACAAGTTCCACTTCATTCCAATTCCGAGTTCCCATTCGGGCATGTATTGTGAAAAGTTTTTATCGGCAATGTTGTAATTTCCCATTGCTGCAATAGTTGGTAAATATTCGTTTTTTTCTACCCGGTGTTTTATTTCAACAAGCTCCTTTTTCCCCTTTATTTGTTTCAACTGAGGGTTTAACTCTTTGGCCCTGTCTAACCAGGCAGCCAGACCTGTTAATTCGTTATTTATAAATAAATTATTGGCAGGAATAACCTGGCCTAGTGAGTCGGTAGCCAATGTTGCCTTTAGACCGGTTCGTAATATTTCAACATTCCGAACGGCCTGCTTAACTTCGCGTTCGGCCTCACTTTTTGCCACTTCGGCATGAAGCAATTCTACTTTTGCAATCATTCCGTTATCGTAAAGTTTTTTGGCATCGTTGTAATGGTTCTCCATACTTTTCAGCATCTCTTTACGAAGCTTTTCCACCTGTAGCCCAAGCGCAAGACCATAATAACGTGTCACCAACTCGGTTAACAGAACGCCTTCGGTATGGCGCAATTCCTGCTGACTAATATCCAGATTTACTTCGGCAGCCTGGTTAGCGCCGTTTATTTTGCTTCCGGCATAAATGGGCAAGGCAAAACTCGCTGTTAACAAGGCAAAACTTTTATCCTGAATAATCTCATCCCAATCGTGGGAAGCAATCTCTTTACCTCCGTCAAGTAATTGTTGACGTACAATTTGCGTACTCATGTCGTCGCTTAAATAGGGATGAACCGCATTGGTTGCCGGATCGGGATTTGGAACGCCGCTAAAAACACCATAAGTACCAAGCGTTTCGTACAACGGACTAATGGCTTCTCCTACCGGAGTTAAATCCAGGTGCAAAGGATCGGACATGGTCATTGCTGTGGCATTTAGCGAAACCTGTGGCAAACGCATGCCTTTCTTCGACTTGATCTCGTATTCTTTTTGCCGAATCTCTTCTTTTTGTCGTAATAGTGCCGGGTTTTGTTCCTGCATTATTTGCATCGCCTGATCAAACGACAACAACTGGTCCTGAGACTGGCCCTGAACCGTTATTCCAACTGCCAGCAGCAAGAATAATAGAACTGTTTTTTGTTGTTTAATTGCTTTCATTTTTATTATTGTAAGCTGTATTTTGTTGTATTACTAATTCCACTTTTACAGGAATTTCTCCTATTTTAGAAACTTAAAAATCAGTCTTAGTAAGTGCTGAATATCCTCTTCTGCAATGATTCCCTTGCTATGGTATTTGTATTTTTGATTGATAAACTGAATACTGGTTATAATTAATATCAGGTACAAGTCGCTAACATTAAGTGCCTTGTCCAAATCGTTGCCCGACCGTCCCAGCTCCATAAGTTCTTCAAGCCGCATCTGTGTATTTTCCTGGATATGTTTATCGATTACAAAATTGTAATCGTTGGTAAGCACGTTTAAGAATTTCACCCGAATGGGCTCCTTGTTTGCCAGTTCTACAAATTGGCGAATTATATTTTCAATAGTCACACGAAATGGCTTGCCTTGCTTGATAAATTTCTCGAACATGTCGAACACTTCGGAATAGACCTCTTGTAATAAAGTGTTTACCAGCTCGTATTTACCTTTGTAATGCAGATAAAAATAGCCAGAAGCCACTTGTGCATCTTTTGAAATAAGTGCAACCGAAGCTCCTCCAAAACCATTATCAACTACCATCTTCATGGTCGACTGTTTTAACCTTTCAATTTTTGTTTGATCAGTAATTCGCGCCATTTCCCTGAATTAATAAATGAATATTCATTCATTAACACAAATGTAATTGCTTTTTGGAAATAACAGGTGGTTCTTTTACCGAAATGATGAAAATTGAGGATGAAATAACATAAAAAAGTACAAAAAAACCGGATTCAAATGAACCCGATTTTTAGCTAAAATATCATTCGGTTATACAAATATCTTCGTTTTAACATTGTCGATACTTACCTTTACTCCTTCAAAAGGTTTTCCATTCCCCTGATTGTCGTCTTCAACAAAGAAGTATTTCATACCAGCAATTTCGCGTGCATCGTAAATACGTTTGTAATCAGCAACACCAGCGCCAACAGAAACAATATCGTCTTTGTCTACTGTATAAAATGGTTCAACAACCTTGTCGCCCATACCTTTAAAGTGAAGCAACTGAAAACGTCCCGGATATTTGTTGAACATTTCAACAGGATCCTGCCCTGCTTTCATTGCCCAATAACAATCCAACTCCATAGTAATTAGGTCCGCATCCATTTCTTTCAGAAATATATCATAGTAAGGCACCATTCCATCGGTTGGTTTAAACTCGAAATTATGGTTGTGGTAACCAAACTGAATACCTACACTTTTCATTATCTCGCCAACTTTATTCCACTCGGCAATCATTCTTTTGTAAGTATCTATCTGACGGTCTTTTTCTTCTATCCAGGGCTGAACACAATATTCAATACCAATTTCGGCATGTGCATCAGCCATTTTCTGTGCACTTGCTGTAGTAATTCCTTCAGCTTCAACACTGGTATGGCTGCTTACGACTTTCATACCATTGTCTTCCACCATTTTTTGGAATTCTTTAGGAGCAACGCCATAAAATTTACCATCAGCATACGAAGCCATTTCAAGAAACTTGTAGCCCATATCGGCAATTTTCTTTAACGAACCTGCCGCATCAGCTGCCATAGCATCGCGAATACTGTACAATTGCAGGCCAACTCCCATTCCGGTAGCCGCCTTAACCGCCTCTGTTGCCTGTTTTACCGGCTTTTTACCGCCCGAGCCACAAGCATATGTTCCTATTGCTAAAACACCTACTGTACCTGCCGTAGAAATTCTCAGAAACTCTCTTCTATTCTTCATAACTTTTGCTTTAGTTGGTTATACTGTATGAAATTTATTTAGCTTAAAAACTCTAAAAATAATTAGTTATTCTTTTGAAAGCCACTAAAATTATAAAGATTTTGTAGAATAATACCAAAAACGGGCAAATATGTCACTTTAACACAAAAGCAATCTCTGCTTATTAATTTGCTTCTTTTAAACCTACTATTCGGTTAAGCTACCGAAGATTTAAAACGGAAATCCGAGGCTAAAATGAAAACGCGATTCGCTATCCTGATTATTTCCCGAAACCAGCAATTGAACGGGCCCCAGAAAAGAATCGTATTTCAATCCGAAACTATAGCCCCAAATGTTATTCCCAAATGGCTCAGAGGTGAGGTGATCAAACAAATCTTCGTAAGTATCGGACGTGGCAGCCACATTCACTTTGGTAGCGATATATAATCCTGAAGCGATTTCCCAACTTAATGACGATTTTGCAACCGCATAGTTGTAAGCGTAAATTTCGGCAAAATTAAAACCGGTTAAACCTTTAAACTGTAGCTTCCCTGTACCAAATTGCGATCCGCCTAACATATAAAGTCCGTTGGCTCCTGAATTCTCGGTACTAAAACCGGCTCCCACCTCGAAATGATAAGTAAACTTACGGGCAAATGTTTCATACCAGCTATGCTCGATCGTTAAAGTTGCATAAGGATCATTAATTTCCCCGATTAAATAATCTCTCGGTTCTGTCGTATTTAAGCTCATTTTGCTGTTGGCCGACAAAATATGCTGGAATCCAATATTCAGTTTTATACCTCGTTTCGGGAAATAAAGATCGTCGGTGGTATTTACCTTGTAGTATAACTGATATCCCCAATCGCGCGATTTCAGGAAATCGAAATCAGTTTCCTGATAAATAGATTGCAGATCAGCCCGCGGTGTAAAACGGTTGTATTTCAAAAATGCATTGCCCCCAAATTGATGATTTAAACCAAACAAATACTCCAGCCCGTAGCCGCCACTAAAATAGCCTCGTTTGTAATTCCCCAAACGTTTCCCGTCATCGTAAAACGGAAGTTTATAGCTGTAGGTATTCATAAAGAAATAATCGGACAGGCGCTGGTTTTTCCCGATGAACCTATTTAGCTTACTTTCCATACCCGGATTTTCAGCAATGTTAAACGAGAGCAACATACGTGTTGCCGGGGCAATCATATTTCGCAAGGTAAAATTGGTGGTAATTCCTACGCCCAGATCATCGTCGTAACGCGGAGCCAGTTTCAACATGGCCCTTGGCCTTTCTTTTACATGAAAAACAAGAATATATCCTTCGCTGTTCCAATCTCTTTTTAACGAATAAGTCAGTTTCCGAAAATGCATGGAACCATACATAAAGTCGATGGCTTCCTTAACATCTTTAGTGCTCACCATATCGCCAATTTCTATCCCCGATTTCGACAAAACAAAATTCTTGCTCAAATAATCCAGGCCTGTTACTTCAATTCCGGTTATCCTGATTTTTTCAGGTTGCGAAATTCGATTTACTGCCTCAGATTTCAAATTGTATTTTTCGGCAAGAGTCTTTATTTCATTCCATTTTTCGCGAGCAGCATCTTCGCCAATCTGCTGAATTTCCTGCCCTTTCACAAAATCGGCTGCTGAATAATTATGTAGATCCGGGATAATCAATACATCGCATTTTGAAAACTGTTCTTTGGCGTCAACAATTCCTCCAAGAGCTATCGACCGTTGCAGAATATCCGTCATCGACCTGATGTCGTCAACCGTTACATCCTCCTGAAAACCAACATAAACACCAATAATAATATCGGCTCCCATGTTTATAGCTTCCTGCACCGGAAAATTACGCGTAACTCCCCCATCAACCAAAAGCATTGAGTCCATTTGAACGGGTGAAAAAACAGTTGGAATAGACATACTTGCACGAATCGATTTCACCAAATCACCAGAGCTGTGTTCAATGGTTTTTCCCGATATCATATCAACCGACATACAATGAAACGGAACGGGCAGCTGATTAAAATCTTCTTCCTCAGTTAGCGGCCAGAGTAGTTCGGAGAAATAAGCTTCAAGATGTTGCCCATTAATAACACCCGCCGGCAGGTTGATCTTCTTTTCACGAATGGGAATCTCGAAAAGGTATTTCTTGGTTTCATCCTTTTCGTCCATGGCCACACTCAACAGCCTTTCTTTATCGGTCAGCAACAAATCCCAGTTGGCATTTTTATTGATATCAGAAAGTTCATCGGCGGTATAGCCAACAGCGTATAAACTCCCCATAATACTGCCCATACTGGTTCCGGTAATAATATCGGGGCGTATTCCGGCCTCCTCAAGTACTTTAAGCACTCCAATATGTGCCAGACCTTTTGCACCTCCACCGCTTAAAACCAATGCGATTTTGGGTTTTTCAGTCTTATTTTCTTCTTGTGAATAAACGGGAAAAGCAGCCAGTAGAAAAAATACAATGGCTACGATTTGATAAGTTGTTAGGATAGAGTTTTTCATGCCCGAATGGCTCATTTAATTTCCTTGTTTCCTTTGTTAAAATAATTCAGGCTCCGAAACAATTCAATAAAATCCGGCCCCGGTTTATTTTAATCGCATGAATTTAAGAAATTAACCAATTCATACACGTCTTTTTTCGAAGAAAAAGGATAACCGCCTTTGGTTTGTAAAGAGTAAATATTGTGATATAAAATACTCTCCTTGTGTGGAGTAGCATCTTCAATCATTGCAATCGCTTCCTTGTATAACTGATCTCTGTATTTCATTTTTATTTGTGTTTAACCGACAAATATATTATAATCTTATAGATAGCACGGTTATTTTGCTTATTTCCCTACCCATTCTTTAAACTCGGTTGCCTTTAACCGACTAATTGTAATTGGTTCTTCAAAAGGTGGAACCAATCTCAGAATTAACTTTCCGCCAAAATGATTTTCGAATTTCCGGATGGCATTAATATGCACAATCGAGCTTCGGTTGGTACGAAAAAACAGATCCGGGTCGAGCTGCTCTTCGAGCTTTTCAATGGTTAAATCAATTACATGCTCTTTACCCTGAAAAGTAACAGCTGTTGTAACCCGGTTTTCGGTATAAAACCAGGCCACATCTTCCACACCAAGTTTGAAATACGATGTTGCCCCGCTAATGAGAAAACGCTTTCTGTATTTCTTTTCTCCGGATGTAATTGCCTGTAGCAACTCTTTGTAATCGGGAGCACTTTCGGACTTTTCGTATGATGCTGCTACCATGTGCTCGAATTTCTCGATGGATGAACGCAGCTTCTCTTCCTTAATCGGTTTTAGTAAATAGTCGATACTGTTAACCTGAAAAGCACGCAAAGCATATTCGTCGTATGCCGTAGTAAATATTACCATACTGGTTACATTTGCCTGGTCGAATATGGAAAAACTAATACCATCGGTTAGCTGAATATCCATAAAGATCAGGTCGGGTGCCGGATTACTGTTCAACCAGGCTACCGTGCTCTTCACACTTTCAAACCATTCAACAATTTGCCAGTTGGGACGTAGTTTCTCAACCATTCCACGTAGCAAACGATAGTTATGTAACTCATCTTCAACAATAATAACTCTCACATTATGCGTTTTAAATTATTCAATTAGCTTCGTATACACCATTTTGTACGCAATATTCTGAGCTATAATTTATTCTTTTTGCAACTCAAATCGCGTTCACAATAACGGTACTTTTACTTCAAAACATTTCTCGTCGTACTGAACAACTATTTCTCTTTCTGTTAATATCTCGTAACGTTTCACAAGGTTTTTTAATCCTGTTTTTGTGGAATAGGAAGCTTCTCTTCTATTTAAACTATTTAATACCACCAAATTATCATCCTCCACAAAAACTTTTATATCCAAAGGTGTTTCGCGGCTTGTTATGTTATGCTTAATGGCATTTTCAACCAACAACTGACCGGTTAACGGTGCAATTTCCCTATCTAAACAAGTATTTGGCAACTGGCATTCAATATTAATTCCATCGCCCAGCCGTTCTTTGTGCAGGGCAAAGTATGCTTTCAAGAAATCAAGTTCCTCGCCTAACTTCACCAGCCTTTTGTCTTTGCTTTGCAGCACATACCGATACACATCGGTAAAGTTTTCGGTAAACTCCACGGCCACATCCGGATCGTAAATAATGAGCGATTTTAACACACTCAGGTTGTTAAACAGAAAATGTGGATTTAACTGATCTTGCAACGAATTATAATCCATGCGCAACTTTTCGCGTTTCATTTCAGCAATTTGCTCCTGTGTGTCGAGCCATTTTTGAGTAAAACGTGCAATTGTAAGCGAATTGGCCACCATTTGCACAAATACCAAACCAGTTATCATGCCCATAATTACTCCCGATCGCGATTCCTGAGGCGTTAGTTTTGGTTCGATAAAAAACATTATAGCCCGGTGGGCAAAGTATAGGAACAGTATGCCCACAGTCACCTGCAAAAAAAGTCGCAATTTTATTTTTTTGGGCACAGGTAGAAAACGTTCCAGAATGTTATCGAGGATAATTTGCAACTCGGCAGCAGTATTAAAAGCCAAAATTACTACCCCGTAAATAATAAACGGAATTTTAACATGTGGTTCTGTAGGTATACTCGTTACATATGAAATAAAATGTATCACCATAACAGCAATAATGCTGGTGATAACAAAGCGCCCCAGCATACTAAGAGGTTCGTAGCTGGGTAACCTCATTACAAGGGTTGGCTTCTTTTTGCTATGTAATTCTAAACACTTCATTCCTTTTTAAACGGTACTAATTTTCGTCTTCAGGCATATATAAGTTTCCGGTTACACTTTTCCATCTGGTTTTAAGCACCTCGAAACTGGCAATGGTTTGCGTTAACTGCGCTTTAGCCTGAACCCACTGTGCCTGTGCATTCAACAAATCAGTGATTGTATTTAACCCTACCTCGAAACTGGCCTCGGTTTCGCTCATGCTTTCCTCGGCCTCTGCAACACTTTTTTGCGCCAAAAGAATGGATTCGTAAGCTTCCTCAACCTGCACCTTTACCTGCATCACCTCAAGATTAATCAAATCATTTGTATGTTGCAAATCGGTTTCGGCCTGTTGTACCTTTAATTGGGCTGCACGTTGTTTCTTTTTTCCTTGCCCCCACTGAAAAATAGGAATGGAAACCTGCGCCGCCAGCATAGGTTGAAAATCAATTTCCTCGTACAAATCTTTTACCCAGAAGCTGGTGTATTGTGCACTAACGCCAATGGTTGGCAAATAATCGGCACGTGTAATTTTGGCATCCAATTCTGAAATCTCTTTTTGTTTTTCAAGAATTTTGAGCTCGTTTCGTTTGTTACTGGCCTGTACTAATCCGTCTTCCAGGTTAAACAATTTTACTTCGGGATTAACATCGCGGCTTATTTTAATTTCAGTATCCAATGGCTGACCTAAAATCTGGTTCAGGTACATTTTGGCCACTTTTAATCCATTTCGGGCTTTTAAGAGGTTTAAATCGGCTTCGTTTTTCTTTACAGTTACCCGCAATTTTTCACTTGCCGGCTGTAATCCCACTTCGTACATCGCCGTCATTTGCTCTTCCAGCTCGGTAAGCATTTTAATATATTCTTCGGCAATTATAATATTCTCTTCAACGGTTGCTACCTGCCAGAATGCTTTATCAGTCTCTTCAATCACTTCCGAATATTTCATATTCAAAGCCATATCAGCAATAGTAACTCCGGCATCGGCCTGCTTATTCGAGTAGCGTATTTTTCCACCGGCATAAATTGCCTGAGTAACTTCGAAACCGCTATTTATAAGCGTTAAGCTTCCCAAATCAATATTAATTCCAGGACTCCACACATTGCTGGTTCCTGAAAAATCACCATTCAAAGCAGCATCTTCGCTGTCGGCAGTTGGTAAAAAATGCCCCGGCATGTTTATCGCATCCATTCCCGGACGATGCATTAAGGATGACGAGAAGGCAACCGAAGGTAAATAAGCCGTTCTGGCCACCTCCTGATTTACCTGTGCTTCGCGGTTTTGTAAAGCTGCATTTTTTAATTCTTTATTGAACGCAATGGCTTGCTCGCGGCAATCTTCCAGTGTCATTACTTTTTGTGCGAAGGTGTTGCCAAACACTGCAAACAAAAAGAAAACTGTACCGACTATATATTTTATTGATTGATTCATCTTTTTAACTTTTTAGATTGAATTCATTCTTTACATTTTTCCAGAAAAGTTGACCCCGATTTTCATCTAACCGCAATGGTTAAAAACTGTCGTCCCCCAGCGACATCTAAAAAACGGGGCAACTTTTTCAACTCTCGATATACATTGCACAATCACAATTATGCCTTTGTCTCTAATTCGTTTAATTTACTCCCGTCAACACCGTACAAAACAGTGTAAAGTACCGGAACAACTACAAGGGTAATTATCGAACCAACAGCCAAACCAAACATGATTACGATAGCTGTTGAGTTAAACATCGAATCGGTAATAAGCGGCGCCATACCTAAGATTGTTGTTAGCGAGGCCATCATTACCGGACGTAAACGCGATAACGCAGCGTCGATCGTTGCTTTTAACCGATCTTTTCCTCCTTTGATGTTCTGGTTTATCTCATCGAGTAGAACCACGGCATTTTTAATCATCATACCAATTAATCCTAAAGCACCAATAATACCGGCAAACGTGAGGTATACACCCGTTGTTGCCAGACCAAGAACAATACCCACAAATGCAAATGGCACCACAAGGAATATAATGATAGGCTGTTTTAGGTTATTAAATAAGCCGATGATAATAATTGCCATCAACCCGATTGCCAGCGGCAGAAACATAAACAGCGCCGAGTTGGCTTCACCGGAACGGGCAGTAGATCCCTCCCAGTTTAATTCGTAACCGTCGGGCAAAGGAATGGCTTCAACTTTATCCTGAAACTTCGCCTGCACTTCGGCAGCGGTGTAACCATCAGCAGCATCGCATTGTGCTTTAATAGCCCGCTTGTTATCTAAACGATGAACAAGTTCGTAGTCCCATGTTACTTTCATGGTATCAACAATTTGCGAAAGCGGCACACTTGCGCGGCTTTGTTGCCCCCAAACCGGAATATTGAGCAGTTGCTCCATATTTTCAGCTACCTTATTATCGGTACGCAATACAATAGGCAGCATTTTATCGCCTTCGTAAATGGCTCCAATTGGGCGTCCGTCAGTGGCTACCAAAATGGAGTTACCCATATCAGCACGCGACAAGCCCAAAGGTTGTGCCCGTTCAACCGAATAAGAAGGAACAATTTTTTTAGTTTGATTTTTCCAGTCGTCGGTAACATTTATAGCCGATGGTTCTTCTAAAAAGATACGTTTTGCCTGATTAGCCAAATCCTTCAAAACCGCAGGATCGGGGCCAATAAACTGTGCCTCAATATCGGCATCGGCAAATGCGGCACCATACTCCAACACCCTGAAAAAGGCATCCGGATAATTCGTATTTAGGTAGTTTTCAATCTCTGGAATAAGCGTTTCAACGCGGTCTGTATTTTCTGTTTCAACAATAAGGTCGGCATAATTTGAGCCGCCAGTTGGCATATGGCGCATTAACAGGTAGCGGGCCGCCGGACGACCAACAGCAGCTGTAATCGATTCCACTCCGTCCATTTTCAGAACATCTTCCTGAATTTGTTTAATATCGGCCTCAACCGCCTCAATATCGGCGCCCTGTGGCAAAAAATACTCGATAAAAAACTGATCGTAATCGATTTTCGACATAAAGTCGACTTTTACGAAGCGGAACGACCAGAAGGCAAAAATCAGGATGCCAAACGAACCAAGAGCAAACATATATTTATTACGAACTGCCCATTTTAAAAATCTACCAAAAACCTTGTACAGTCCGGTGTCGTATGTTTCAGCATGTTCGCCTTTTGGCCTTTCCTTGCGGTAAAAATACCTGGCATTAAAAGGTGTTTGTATCATGGCAAATACCCAGCTTAAAGTAAGCGAGATAATCAGCACGGTAAATAATGAAGAAAGAAATTCGCCGGCCTCATCAGGCGACATACGCAGTGGCAGAAATGCCAGAATGGCAACGGCTGTAGCTCCCAGCAGTGGCAGAGCTGTTTTTTTTGCAGTGTTTACAAAAGCTTTGCTTCTATCCATCCCCGACTTCAGGTCGACCAGAATTCCATCGGCAACAACAATAGCGTTGTCAACCAACATCCCCATGGCCAGGATAATGGCTGCCAGCGTTACCCGATGCAATGGTAAGCCAATGGCCAACATTATAATCAAAGTTCCCAGAATGGTAAAAATTAAACCACTTGAGATTAATAAGCCCGAACGGTAGCCCATGGCGAACATGAGTACTATTATTACAATACCCACCGACATAGCCAGGTTAAACATAAAATCCTTCACGGCATCATCAACACGATCAGGTTGATAATAAACCTGACTAATTTCAATTCCAACGGGCAATTCTTTTTGTAGTTCGGCCAACTTTTTATCCAGTCGTTCGCCCAATTTTACTACGTTAATTCCACTTTCGTTCGACAAGCCTAGTGTTAAACCGGCTTTATCGTTGTAAAAAAGCGCCTCTGTTTGTGGCTCCAGATAAGATCTTTTTATTATTGCAATATCGCCCAAACGAAAGTTACCTCCGCCCGGAACTTGTATCAAAAGATTTTCAATTTCTTCAATCGAAGTAATTTTTTTGCCCACTCCAACACGAATCGACTCGTCGCCGGTAACAATAGAACCGGGATTGATAATAGCCGTTTCGTTTTGAATAGCCGCAGCAATATAAAGCGGATTTACGTTGAGACCCGCCAGTTTTTCAGGCGAGAAGACAATGTCGATGGATTCAGTTTGTTCTCCAAAGATTTGCGAGCGACGAACACCATTAACACTTAACAGCTCGCGTTCGATGTATTCGGTGTATTTTTCCAACTCATGACGCGAATATCCATCGGCGGTAATCGCGTATAAAATTCCGTACACATCGGCAAAATCATCGTTTACTATCGGCTCCATGGCACCCACCGGCAACGAACCTTTTGCATCATTTACCTTTCGTCTAAGATGATCCCAAAGTTGCGGCAACTGCGGTGTTTTAACCGCTGGTTGAATGTAAACGGTAATTAACGACAGACCGGGCCGCGAAACTGATTTTATCTCATCGATATTTTCTAGTTTCTGAATGGCTTTTTCAAGCGGGTCGGTAATTTCCAGTTCAACTTCGTGTGCTGTGGCTCCCTGATAAACGGTCATTACGGTGGCCGCCTTAATCGGAATTTCAGCATCCTCCAATTTTCCAATATTATTGTAAGCAATTATTCCTCCCAACAATACTGCTACCAGTATGGTGGAAATCATTGCTTTCTGATTCAGTAACTTTTCCAGCATTACAATAACCCTCCAATGTTAGTTACTGATGGAGTTTTAATGGGTTGAACCTTTTGGCCTTCCACCAGGTAATGCACTCCGGCAGTTACAACCTGTTCGCCGTTGTTTACCCCCGAAACAATATTTACACGCCCCTTACTTCCGTCGAGCGCAACTTTAATTTCACGCTTTTCAACCTTTTTTGTTGAAGGATTAAATACCCAAACGTAAGAGCTAGTTTTTTCGTGGAAAATTGCCGAAGCTGAAACCGAAAGTTGATTTTTATTGGCTGTATTATAAACGGTTACTTCTGCGGTCATTCCCGGAGCCACTTGCAAATCCTTTTTATTCTCGAACAAAAATTTCACCTCGTATAAACCATCCTGCATAGCTTTCTCACCAACGCTAAACAGTTTTACCGGGAAGTTACTAATACCTGCATTATCCACGCTCAGGTAACTTTCTTTATTGTTTTTTACAAGCTTTAGCTGACTTTCAGAAACCGATACAACAGCTTCAAGATGCGAGTTGTCGATAATGGAAACAATCGGTGTTCCGGCGCCAACTGTTTGAAAATTCTCTACAAATTTCTCGTAGATATAACCAGAAAAAGGTGCTCTTAGCTCGGTGTCGCGCAATTGATTTTGTGCATTTTCGTAAGCTGTTTTTGTCATCAGGTATCCCGACTTAATCTTTTCAAAAGTATTTTCCGGAATTTTGTTTTGCTCAATCAACTGTTTGTAGCGTTCATATTCACCTTCCGTTTGCTCAAACTGCGCTTTTGTGGTTTCTACCTGTAGTTTGTAGTCGCGCTTGTCGATCTGTGCAATAACCTCGCCTTGTTTTACGTAATCGCCTTGTTTTACATTTAGTTTTAATAACGGGCCACCAACACGAAAAGAAAGTGAGGTAAGGCTTTTCTCCTTAATCTTTCCGTTTAATGTTACCGAATTCTGAGTTATGCCATCGGTAACAGTTTCAACCTTTACATTTTTAATTGTTTCGGCCACAGTCTCTTCTCCTGTGCTGTTTTTACAACCAGTAAAAGCAACCAGAGCTGCTGCTAATACGAACACAATGTTTCTGAATTTCATATGATGTTTTTTGTTTTATAATCGAATCATGCAGCAAAATTATTTCTACTGATTTTTAAGGTTTTATATTTTTGCATCGAATGATAAAATGCCTCCCTGAAATGCAACTATACCGGTTCAACACTTGTTATACGTTCCCTCAAATGCTTCATATATTTGTTCAGCTGCAACTGTACACTCGAAATGGTTGATTGGGTATAATTCTGCGAATTCTGAATATTGTTTTGCACACGCTTCATCATCAGGTCGAAATTGGAGATCAGTGCATTGGCAATTTCTTTATCGCCCTCGTTCCGCACTTTAACATTTTGGTTGTGCAATTGAGGCACTGTCCGCTCCAAATAATTTAACGCCTGGTAACTAACGCATTTTCCTAAAGCCTGATAATAAATAGTAAAGAACGCTTCAACCCCAAAAAGAATCTCTTTCATATCTTTCAAAATGGGGAGTAGATCAGCTCTTAGCATGGCTTTTTCGCTCATACCCGTTTCATACGGATCAGCGGCATAATTAATGGTAAAACTGGCCGGGTTGCCAATAACCATGTCGGCCTGGCAATTTCGAATCGGAGCTAACATGGTGGTGAAATGTTCTTTTCGCAAATGAACCAGATTGGCATTGATAAACAACACAATTTCGTTGCTGGCAAACTCAACGCCACAGGCCATTGCATAACTCTTTCCATAGTTTTCAGGCAGCTTTAAATACTCGAAATGATAGTGAATGGACAAGGTTTTCAGAACATTCTCCGTTCCATCGGTCGACCCATCGTCAACCACAATTACCTCGGCTTCAGGATTGTGTTTGCAACACGAAGCCACCACGTTAAAAATGGTTTTTTCTTCGTTGTAGGTACAAACAATAATGCTTGTTTTCATCTGTTTAATAGTGTTTATTCATTTTGGCAACAGATGTAACTCTCTATAAATTTAATCATTCTCTTTTGTGTAATTCAGAATGTTAAAATTCATGTTCGTTTCATTGTTTTCTGTTTTCGGAAGCGAATATAAACCACAATGAAGAGTTGATGTGAAATGAAATTCGTGAAATGCTAAAACTAAGGCATGGAATGAAAACAATCTAATTTTCAGGCTAATGTACTTCGTAAATCTCCATCGAATTTTTCTTGCCGAAGAATTGAATCAGCTCAACGTATTCAATTTTAGATTCTTCTTGAATTTAAAGGAAGGTAAAACAAACAAGAGGTAATGGTAAAAACTCCGGGAGCCTCCGTTTTAAGAAAATAATTGAATCAATTGTACGTTATTAGGCTTGTGAAGTATCTCTTAGCATTCATACTTATTTTTAGTTCGATGGCAGGATTTGCGCAGGACCCCCTCTCGCGCGAAGATTGGATGCCCTATTTTGAAAACAATTTACCTACGCGTTTTCTGTACCTAAAAATGGAAGGTCCGTTTCAGTACAATATTTCATCAACTTCGGAAATACCTGAAATTGGCGACGGATCGGCCAAGATTACCAAAAACAGAACAGTAACGGCAAGGTTCAAATTTCCGATTCTGAATAAACAGCGGATAAAACTAGTCGGAGGATTTCGCTATGTAAACGAGCAGTTTTACTTTGAAGACATAGAACCCGGCGATTATCCCATGTACGTTGGATTGAACGACCGTAACCTTAGACGCCTGGGACTTGACATGAAAGGCTTATTTCACCTGAAAGACAATCATTCGATAGTGATGCGAACCAGCTGGAGTCTGGCAGGTGATTTCCATATTCATAACGATAAGTATTTTTCGTTTGGCGACTTGCTAAAGTCATCTCTTGCCATTGGTTATGCAACGCGGAAAGACAGGAATACCTATTATGCTTTTGGGGCCTATTTTGGTTATACTTTTGGCGATCCGGCAATTTACCCTGTGATTAGTTACTGCAAACGATTCTCCAATGGAATTGGGCTGAACTTGATACTTCCGCAAGGATTTAAAGCATGGAAACAGCTGAACAAAAACGCTTATGTGGTTTGTGATGCTAAGATATCGGGAACCAGTTATACCGTACGTATTGACAATACCGTGCTTAGCCAAATGGAAAGTATTCAGCTGCGCCAATCGACCTTTGATGCAACAGCAGGCATTATTACACAAATAAATAAATGGGTAGGTTTTGAGGCAAAATTTGGGTACTCGAACAACATTAATTTTAATGTTACCAAATCGAGCTTTAAAATTGGAAGTACCTTGTTAAAACCCCATACAGATTATCTTATAAAATCGAAAGTTTCAGGTGCACCGTACGCCAGTATTTCACTGTTTTTATCGGTACCGAAAGATTTGATCGATCGTTACATAAAATAAGCGAGCTACTGTTAAAATGACTCATCCAGTTTCTTTACTGCATCCTCCATCACTTTAACGGCCGAATCGCCAATTTCGGTAGCGCCATCAATTATCCTATCCAAATCCTCGTCCAAATCTTCATCAATATATTTCTGAATCTTATCGCCGATTTTATTTACGTCATCCTTAAAAAGATCACGCAGTAAATCTCCAATACTTTCTTTGTTTTTTAAAGCATGATATTTAATGATCAGCCCTTTAATTTTTATCTGATCTTCAATCGTAAAATCGTCGCGGTATTGGAGGTACCACTCCGAATTGTACTTTTCAAATTTCTCATCTGCCCACTCCCAGTCTTTCTTTCCGTATTTTTTATGGTTATTCTCTACACGCTCTACAAAGCGCTCAAACCGGTCGAGGTAATCCTCTTTTGATGTAGGAGTTGTACAAGCAACCAGCCACACCAAACAACACACTATCAAATATTTTGAATACTTCATTTCAAACTCCCATTTCAAATAAATCAAGGTTTCCACGGCCATTTTACACAGTCTTTAATTTCGGGAAACAACACATAATCGGCTCTTCCTTTCATGGCGCAGGTTTTTACATTCAATCCTTTTAACTGACTTAACGCAGCCTCCATGGTTTTTCCTGATACAGATACATCGTCAACCAACAAAATACGTTTCCCGTCCAAATCCCAGTTAGCTTTTTCAAGTACTTTGGGCTCGTTGTAGCGCGGGTTATTTTTTTCATCGCGGTAATTCAATGTCATCACCAATAATTCGGTATCAAGATGATAAGCTACCATTGTTGCTGCCGGAACACCGCCGGTACCAATGCCAATTACCACATCAATTTTAGGGAATTCAATTATTCTTAGTCGTTCTGTTATTTCTTTAAACGATAATGGAACCATGTTCTTCTTTGTTTTTTAATTTTTCAATATTTCCTCGTACACCGGAATTTCGAGGTAAAAAGTTGTGCCTTTTCCCATCTCGGTTTCGAACCAGATTCTGCCGGCAAAATTTTCAACGATATTCTTTACAATTGAAAGACCTAATCCCATTCCACTGGTTTTGGTGGTAAAACTCGGACTAAACAACTTATCGCGCAACTCGGTATCAATACCTGAACCGTTGTCTTCAACTGAAATTACTGCCATATGGTGGCGTCGGTCGAGCCTTATTTTAATCCTTCCTTTACGGTTCTCGGGAATGGCCTGAATGGCATTTCGAATCAGGTTTATAATTGCCCGCGACAACTGTTCTCTGTCGGCATTTACTTCAAGATTTTCGTAGCCATTCGAATCAAATTTAATATCGATTTTACTGTGTGTTCCGTACAAATCGATCGATTTTTTCAACTGCTCGGCCAAACAGAATACCTGGTTACGAGCCGTTGGAATTTTTGCAAAGTTCGAGAATTCGGTAGCAATATTCGAAAGGTTGTCGATTTGCTCGATAAGTGTTGAGGTAACTCGATCAACAAACTCGTTATATTCTTCGTTTTTCCCTTTGGCACGCTGCAAATACTGAATGTTCAGTTTCATCGGCGTTAGTGGATTTTTAATCTCGTGTGCAATTTGTTTAGCCATTTCGCGCCATGCCGATTCCCTTTCTGAACGTGCCAGCAAGTCGGCACTCACTGCCAACTCATCAACCTTTTTGTTGTATTCACGAACCAGACTTCCAATTTCGTCTTTTCGGTTATATTGAATGGGCTCATTTCGTTTGCCCAACTGCATTTTTTGCAGGTTCTCCTGAATAACCACCAACGGACGAGTAATCTGGTTGGCAATAAAAACTGCTGCAATAATACTGGCCAAAAACAGCAGTACATACAGGTTGATAAAGGCTACAATAAAGGTGGATATTTCCTGGCTGTAATTATCCTGCCTGATAAAATAAGGAAGATTAATAACCCCAAGGTAATCGCCATTGTTATTGATAATTGGACGGTAGGCTGACAGGTACGATAGATTTCCGATATTCTCGGGCTGAAAATAATTTATAGAATAATTCTGATATACTTCGTATTTAGCACGGGCATTTATTCGTGACGACACCAATCCGCGCTCAAAAATCTCGAAACGCGATGAGGCAATAAGCCGCCCATCTATTCCGTAAATATTAATATCAGTTCTAAAAATGTTAGATAATTTTGATAACTCCTCGCGCAACCATTCTTCCAGTTCCGGCGTAATTTCGCGTTTATCAGTCAGGCGCATATCAATTTCTTCCGAAATCGACTTCATTTTCTCGTTCAAATCGTCCTGGTGTTTCTCCCGGTATTCTTTTACATTGTAAAAAAGAGTAACTCCGGCAACAACCATCAGCGAAATAAAAACGATGGAGATAATGGCCGCCTGTATTTTAAATTTCAGATCGAAAAATACCTTTCTCCCGCGAATCGACCGATTAGCAATTATTAATACAACCAGTAGCGTAAGAAAATAGAATACAAATAAATACGGAAATGAAATCAAGTAATCAATAGGTGTTAGCAACTCCCTTGAAACAACCACATAATTTTGCTGGTTGGTACGATAAACCAGGTGCTCGTATTTTCCCTGGCGAAGAAATGAAAACTCGTCGTCTGATTTCAGGTAAACATGCCCGTTGTAATTGTAGTTGTAATCACCATACTTATCGGCGAGCTCTCCCGCATAATATTTGGCATAATTGTATTTACGGTAACTATTCGACCGAGCCATCGATTTATCGATCAACAATTCGGGAAAACCAATTCCTTCGAACAACAAATCCGAATCCAAATCGATATAAACCGTTACTCCATTCCCTCCGTCCACCAGTGGATAATCCCAGCGACCGGTATACGAGATTCGCCCATTCATGTTGTCCATAAAATAAAAATTGGTACCGGGAATTTGTAAGCCCTGTGCTTTTATCTGATCATCCATAAATGGTCGGCACGAAACTTCGCGATCATCAGGCTGAATAATTAAAACGTGATTTGTGCGACACACATAAATGTTCAATAAATATTTTCTAAAATAAGTATTAAAATACGATTGCCGGATATAGTCAACGGCCTCATCATCGCGGTTTTGATTTAACAAACTTGGGATGGCCGCATCTTTCGAGAGTTGGTATTGTATTTCGGTCATAAAAACTTCGGCGGCCGGATCGCGTTCGGCAACAAGCGTCACCGCAAACAGTTTCTGTTGTTCTTTATCTTTTTTGCTGATAGTTCGGTTAATAACAACCAAAGAATAAACCGAAACCACCGCCACATAAATAATCAGATAACTTAAGGTAAAGGTTTGCAGATAATGCCGGGTTATAAGCGAAGAAAGGATAACACAAATAATAAAGAGTAACAGTGCGTAAATTGATACATTTTGTACGGCGATATATTGTACTCCGGCAAAGAATAAACTAATAAGCAACGTTAATAGAACCAGCTGATAGAGTTTAAAACTTTTAAGCGTTTTTTCGTTTACCCTAATCGTAAAGAACACAACGCCCAGTAATAATAAACTTACTGCAAAAATTCCCAAAACACTTTGAGGCGAGATATCGATAATTTTGTTCAGCGCAAACGAAACAGTTGAATTATAAATAAGCTCCTTAATTAAATTATCAACCAGCAAATACAAACTGGCATTAAAAATCAGCAGTAGAATAATTATACCTTTTCGCGGCAAACCCGAATCCTTGTGTAAATTATTAATATTCAGGTCGATAGCAAAATTATATATCCAGAAAAGGAAAAATATAGCCAATAAAAAATAATCGCCCAGCGATGGCAACCAATCGTTTATGGCAAAAAAATCAGGGCTAAAAAACTTCAGATGAAAAAATACCTTGGGCACCTGAAAAATAAGATGAATCCAATACACTACAAACAAAGCTACTCCCAGCGAAACCAGCTTCAGGAAGAACGGTGCGTCGTTGTCTACAAATTCTTTTCGGAAATAAAATAACAGTAAAATAAGCCCGACAAAATATATGGCACCGGGAAAATACAACTGATTAGTGGTACACAAATAATTTCCGTGGGGTAAAAGAGTAAACAGGTAATCGCCTTTCAGGTCAATAATATCATAGCCGTGTTTAGATTTTTCTGTTCGTATAATATAATCGTTGGGAAGCTTGTAGTTTTTAAAGAAATTATTTTGCAGGTACTTGTTTTCATAGGTGTAGTTACGCTTAATCAAATGAAGAACTGCTGCCGTATATTCTCCAACATTTATGGTATCAATCAGGTAATAACCATTTGGCAATGTTACCAAGCCACTGGTTTTTGGCAGGTCTTCCAGCTGGTCGTAGAACGTAATTCCGCGGTCGGACCAAAAAAACAGCTCATTATTTTTAAAAACCATCGATCCAAATCCGGTTTCGCGGATAAGTGTTTTATCGCGGTTAAAAAATTCGCTGATATCCTCATCCAGGTCTTCTTCAACAAGCATTTTTTTTATTTCCTGCAGCTTATCCTGAAGCGCTGTTTCGTTTATCAGCAACTGAGTTTGAAAATCGTCGATAAGTTTGGTTTCAGGATTCCGCCTTAGCAAACCATTTTCAAGAATGGCAGCTACAACCAAAATCCCAATGGCTAAAATGAGGAATGTATATTTATTTAGTTTAACCAACATTAGTTATTCATGATGATATGGTTCGCCTTTCAAAATTGTCATCGCTCTGTATACTTGCTCTACGCACAACAATCGCACCATTTGATGCGAAAATGTTAAGCGCGATAGCGAAATTTTTGAACTGGCTCGTTTATACACTTCTTCTGAGAAACCATACGGCCCCCCCACTACAAGTATCAGCTCTTTTGGGCCACTTATCATTTTCTTCTCTAAAAACCGCGAAAACTCCACCGACGAATACATTTTCCCTTTCTCATCGAATAAATGCAACTCTTTTCCAGGGGCCAGTTTTGAAAGAATAATTTCACCCTCTTTATTTTTCTGTATTTCCGGGTTGGTATTTTTTCCCTTCTTAATATCAGGAATAACTTCCAGTTCAAAACTAATGTAGTGCTTCAGGCGTTTAAAATATTCATTTATTCCATCGCGTATGTAAGCTGCATCAGTTTTACCAACAACCAGTAGTGTAATCTTCATTTCACAAAATCGTTTATTTACAGAAACCATGTGTACTATGCCACATTTTTTCCAATTCTCAACCAATTGGGTTGACAAAATGACACCAACACATAAGCACCTGAAGGAGAATTAAATATAATTATGTTTCGACAACAATCGCCCAATTGATTTTTAATTTTATAAATTTACACTAAAAATAAGCGTATAAAAGTGTTTTTGCATAGTTTTTGCGTATTATGCATCACGTAGGCAGAATTAAATATGATGAAACGAACATAATAGAAATTCGCTAAATACACAGTGTTATGATTATGCGAGCCACCACTGAAAAATATAATTATAAACGAATGAAAAATTTTAAACATATATTTTCAATTATCCTGATATTCTGCAGCTTGCTTGCAGGTGCTGCTCATCTACCTCAGGAGAAAAAGGTTCCGAACGAAATTAATGTTGGTTTGGCAACCGGAGATGCAAAAGTACTCTCCTCTTATTTTAACCAAAACGTAGAACTGGTAGTACTTGATAACGACAATGTATACAGCAAAGCCCAGGCCCAACAAATTGTAACCAACTTTTTCAGCAAATTCCCCCCACTGGAAAAAAATGCTTTCAGTATTATTCATGACAGTGGTAAAGAGAACGCACAATACGTAATCGGGAAATTAAAAACAGAAAAAGGCAATTTCAGGGTTTATTTTTTACTGAAACAAAACGATGGCAAACAATATATTCACCAACTGCGAATTGAACAACAATAATGGCCGGTATGGCATCGGAAAAAATTTCTTTTAAACGAGTAAAAAAGCTGAGCGAAAGAGCCGTTGAACACGCGAAACGCATTTCGCTCCCTCTTTTTGATGGAGTACCTTTATACGATGTTTTATTGTTTTTCTGGAGAAGCATAGTCGACGGATCAATAACAACACGGGCATCGGGCATTGCTTTTTCCTTCTTTATTGCCTTATTTCCTGGTATCATTTTTCTGTTTACCCTAATTCCTCTCAGTGGATTCCAGGATGAATTATTTGTAATTATTCAGGAGATAGTCCCAGTAAGTGTCTGGCCGACAATAGAAGAAACCATCACTGAAATTGTGATGCGCCCTCGAGGTGATTTATTGTCGCTGAACTTTGTTATGGCACTAATTTTTGCCACGAATGGTTTTGTTTCAATGATGAGCGCCTTTGATGCAACTGTACACAACATCAATCGCCGAAAATGGTGGAGCCAATATTTGGCTGCAGCTCTTATGTTAGTTGTTTTTACTGCAGCTCTTACTGTTGCGATTGCCTTGTTAACCGGCGGACAAATGTTAATCAACTACCTCGACCGTATTGACATTATACAAGACAATTTTCTGGTGTATCTGTTAATAGCCGGAAAGTGGATTATAACGATTACCATCTTCTTTTTTGCCTTCTCGTTTCTTTATTATATGGCACCGGCAAAAAAAACAAAATGGCGTTTTATCTCGGCAGGAGGCACTTTAGCAACTGTACTCAGCATTGTTGGTTTTGCTGCCATGTCGTATTACCTCAACAATTTTAGCCAATACAACAAACTTTATGGCTCCATCGGAACGTTACTGGCCATCCTTTTTCTAATGTATGTGATGTCGTTGATTTTGCTGATTGGGTTTGAGCTAAACGCCAGTATTTACCAGGCACATACCTACCCAAAAGATGATCAGGAAAGGATAATTAATTAATAATGAAGATTTATCATGGTTTCTGGGTAGTGTTTCTCTGCAATCACAAGCCACCTTTTCAATCTGACAACTGTAACTAAAAACTACTTCTTCCCCTGCTTAAAAAGCAATTCCTTTTCTTGTTTGGTTAAACTCTCGTAACCCGATTTTGCAATTTTATCCAGAATACGATTGATCTCCTCTTGCTGCTTATGTTTCTGACGGTTGTACTCATAATCGTCGCGCGGTGGTTTTCGGTAAGTAACTTTCATTTTGCTTTTGTGCTTAAAAAGTCCTTCGAAAAACTCGCCAATTCTATTCACCAGATTCACCAATCCTGCTCCCATATCTTTTCCTTTTCGTAATTGATAAATATAAAACCACCCCCAGAAAGCACCTCCCAAATGCGCAATATTCCCACCTGGATTTGTTGAAGAAATACCGATTACAGATAATAAAACGTAAAAGGCGGCTACATATTTTAATGGGAAACGACCGACAAAAAACAGGTATATCTCGCGGTTGGGATCATAAAAAGCAACGGCCACCAAAATAGCAAAAATTGATGCAGAAGCCCCCAGTAGCAAGCCGTTAACAGAACTGAATACCGGCAGAAGATTGTAGGCAATAATATATAAAAAAGCTCCCCAAAGTCCGCCCATCAAATAAACGCCCAACATCTTGTCCCCTTCAAAATGATACAGAAACAATTGTCCGAACCAATACAGGCCCAGCATATTAAACAGAAGGTGAATAAATCCCTGGTGCAAAAACATATAGGTTATCGGAGTCCACGGGCGTTGCGCTAACACATCTACAACCGAAGGCACTGACAACCACTGATACACCGGCAAACTCTGTCCACTCAGATAAAAGAATACCCCAATGATTTTCAGCAAAAGAAAAACACCAATATTTATATAAATCAACCGGGTTAGTACCGATCCTTCTTTAAATGTTCTTTTTATGTCGCCTGCTATATCCACAACTTCTCCAGCTTGTTTCTAGTAAAAACGATTCGAATTCTTGTTCCAGTATTTGATCATAAAATACCCAAACAGCATGCCTCCAAGGTGAGCAAAGTGAGCTACACTTCCCTGAATTCCTGATACCCCAAAGAACAACTCCAAAGCACCATAACCCATTACAAAATACTTTGCTTTAATGGGTATTGGCGGAAACAGCAACATCAACTCGGTATTTGGGAACAACATACCAAAACCTAACAAAATACCGAAAACCGCCCCCGAAGCTCCCACCGTTGGTGTCGTTAAAATTTCTGAAATTTTATTTCCAGGAATGTATTTCCCTTGGGCAGCAAGTTCCTTGAAATAATTCAGCTGATCAACACCTACACCCGCAAGAGCATGACGATATTCGAGAGTAAGCACTCCCAAATGCAAAGCGGCAGCACCCAAACCGGTAACAAGGAAAAAAGTCAGAAAACGTTTTGGCCCCCAAACACCTTCCAGTACACGCCCAAACATATACAAGGCAAACATATTAAAAAATATGTGCCCGATACTTCCGTGCATAAACATGTGCGTAAAAAGCTGGTATAAGCGAAAATTCGGAGACGCCGGAAAATATAATCCCAGAATATGATTCAAGTTGGCACCAGTTTGCTGCAACACCATTGTTATCAAAAAAATTACAACATTGGCAAGAATCAGATTCTTGACCACTGGCGGCATATTTAAGGCTGGACGATAATTCATTCGTATATTTTTTAATTTTTCAAAAGTAACTGATGAAAGCCGGAACACAAAAGTCCAAACTTTGTACTGTTATTTTCTGAATTTAACATTCTTCGTTTGTTTATTGTTTTAAGGCAAGTGAGTTACAATGACCACGCCAATATTTTAAAACCTCAAATTAACGACAATCTGTCACTTTGAAAAACTTTTTTCGATATCATCTGTCGAAATAATGGTCAACACCTTTTTCCCGTCGGGCGAAAAGTTGGGCGTTGCACAGGCAAACAAATTATCGATCAGGTGATCCACCTCTTCCTGTTTCAGGTCGGTACCATAATCCATCGCCGATGCTTTTGCCAGCGACGCAGCAATTTGCTCTTTAGCTTTTGAGCGCGCATCAACCGGCGATGTTTTATACTCTTCCAGCAATTTTTCAAGAATCAACTCGGGCGACGAAATATCTAAAACACCCGGTGTGCCATTTATAATAAACGTGTCTTTTCCAAATTCGCGAATATCAAATCCCAACGATAACAGATCTTCCAAAATCGATTTCAGCAGAGCAGCATCAGCAGGGTTGAGTTCGATCGTTTGCGGAAAAAGCTGCTGCTGACTGGCTACCGAATCCGATTTCAGCACCTCCATAAATTTTTCGTACAAAATCCGTTCGTGCGCTCTCTTTTGGTCGATAACCATTAACCCTGATTTTACGGGAGTTAACACATAGCGCTGTTTCAGCTGCAAAACTTTTTTACCACTGAATTGTCCCGGTGTATTGGCATACAAATCATCAGCCTGAATGGCACTTTCGCGATATCCCGGCTCAGGCTTCAATTTCAGTTGTGCTCCCTGATACAGATCTTCCCAGTTTTCCAGATTTTTCTTTTCCCGACCAGAATCGGATGATGAACTTCTTCCCTGCCCAGCAGAATCCTTCTCAAAAGGAGAATAACCACGCTCGGCAAAATCCTTCTCATTGTTAAACGGATTGTAATCAGGATTGATCTGAATCTCCGGGAAACGCACATCTTCACCATTTTTTTTCGGAACTGGAATATCAATACTTCCGCTCTGGTCGAAATCGATCGACGGCACCACGTTGTGTTTGCCTAACGATTCGCGTATCGACGCATGAATAATCGGCCAGATATCGCGTTCATTTTCAAATTTTATCTCGGTTTTTGTAGGATGTACATTGATGTCGATCGCTTCCGGATCGAGCTCCAAAAACAGGAAATACGACGGATAAGTATCGGGCGGTAACAACTGCTCGTAAGCCTGCGTAATCGCCTTATGAAAATAAGGGTGACGCATAAAACGTCCGTTCACAAAAAAGAACTGTTCGCCCAATGTTTTGCGGGCATATTTTGGCTGCCCGATGTAACCAAAAACCTTTACAATACTGGTATCTTCATCTACATTTATCAGGCTTTGATTCAATGTCTTTCCAAACACGTCGACCAAACGTTTTCGATAGTTGGCCCGCGGCAAATCATAAACCGGTGAGCCATTGTGAATCAACGATAATTTAATATCAGGATTGGGCAGTGCCACCCGCTGAATTTCCCAGATAATATGTTTTAATTCGGTTGAATTTGCTTTCAGGAATTTACGACGTGCCGGCACATTAAAAAACAGGTTTTTAATCATGAAATTGGTGCCATTATTACACCCCGCAGGTTCCTGTGTTTTCACTTCAGAACCAATAATATGAATAAAAGTACCCACCTCATCGTCGGCTTTTTTGGTGCGCAGTTCCACATCGGCAATAGCTGCGATGGATGCCAGTGCCTCGCCACGAAACCCCATGGTGCGAATAGCAAACAAATCGTTAGCCGAACGTATTTTTGAAGTAGCATGACGCTCGAAAGCCATCCGTGCATCGGTTGGCGACATTCCACTTCCGTTGTCTGAAATCTGAATGAGAGTCTTCCCTGCGTCTTTTATATTGATGGTTATTTCAGTTGCGCCCGCATCAAGAGCATTTTCCACGAGCTCCTTCACAACCGATGCCGGTCGCTGAATAACTTCTCCGGCAGCAATCTGATTGGCAACTGCATCGGGTAATAACTGAATAATATCGCTCAAGATTAAATCTTTAGAAATTTGTACTACAAGGTTTGCTTTTTAGGCAAAAAAGTCGGAGAAGAAGAAAAGATAAAGCACCAGTGCAAGGACTATAACAATCCATACTAACCGGCGATTTTGTGCTCTTCTGGCCGATTCAGATGACCGAGCCCAGCCATCTCCCGTGCGAAACTGACCTTTAATATTCGGACGATACGGGCGATTGCTGTCTTTTTCGTCATCAACAATCCCCAACTCCTCCTTTATTCGGCGTTCCCGCTCGTCTCTCTCGTCCTTATCGGGATCCCAAAAACGTGGGGTGATTCTAAACCTTTTTGTTCCCGGTGTATGAAAAAAATTGCCAATCATCGCGTTCTGTTTATTGTACAAAGATAACTTTTATTCTACAAAAATTGTTCCGATACCGGATTGTCATTTACAATGACCGATCCAAAATGCAAAACAACTGCTCATCTGTCAGTTCTACCGGATTACCCTTCATACTACTTGCCACTTTTGCTTTTTCAACCAGTACTGGAAAATCTTCTTTTGTCAATCCATATTCCGACAATGAAGGAATCTTCAATTCGGCCACCAATTCCGCTACCCAAATAACAGCATCGTTTGACATGGCTTTTTCGTTTCCGGTAAGTATTTTTGCCAGCTCATCAAATTTCGAACTATCGAGTTTTCTCTCTCTCAAACCCTTAATATTCTCGTCAATCACTGCCGACATCAGGCAGGCGCAAACGGCGCCGTGCGGAATAGGAAACATACCTCCCATTGGTCCAGCAAAACCATGCACAGCCCCCAATTTTACGTTGGCCAGTGCCATTCCACCCAAAAGGCTGGCCATAGCCATATCTTCGCGTGCCTGTTTATCGTTGCCGTTTTTATATGCTTTTCGTAAAGACCGTGCGATTCGTGTTAAACCCTCGCGACAAACCATATCAATATACGGGTTGGCCTGGTTCGACACAAATGTTTCGAGCAAATGCGTTAAGGCATCAATGCCGGTGCTGGCCGTTAATGCCGGTGGCATTGACCATGTCAATACCGGATCAACAACCGCCACATCAGGATACATCTGGTTATTTCGCAAACTTACCTTAACACTATTTTCGGGCGATTTTATCACCGAATTTTTGGTTACCTCTGCACCGGTTCCGGCCGTTGTAGGAATGGCAATACAGGGCAAAGGTTTTTCTGTCAGTGGTTTTCCGCGCCCAATTACTTCCAAGTAATCGAGCAGTTCGCCTTTATTAGTTGCCAAAGCAGCAATGGCTTTTGCACTATCGATAACACTTCCTCCGCCCAAACCTACTATTACATCACTTCCATAACTGCGTGCCAATTGCACTCCTTTCTCAATTAAATCGGTAGTCGGCTCGTCAGGTATATTAAAAAGCACAGTGTTGGTTCCCGGGCTGAATTTCGCCATCAACTCTTTAGCTCGTGAAGAATTTTTTCCTGTTACCAAAACAACCTTCTGCCCAAAACCGGCAACAAGGCCGGGAACTTTCTCCAGCGAATGATTTCCAAAAATGATTTGCCCTGCCGTTGCAAATGAAAAATTAACTGCCATATCTTCTGTCCCTCTTAATCCCAACCTTCGTCGTCGGGATGTACATTATAAAACTTAATTGCCGATCGTGGTTCAGCCATCATATCGGCAACAGTGTCGCGCCACTTTTGGTAGTGCGCTGTTTCTTTATGTTTTGCCGGATCGTCTGCTGTACGATACACCTCTACCAATACAAAACGTGTAGGGTCTTCTTGTTGTTCTACAAAATCGAAACGGGCAATTCCCGGTTCTTTAATACTATTTCGTGCATTCTCGATGGTGGCTGCTTTAAACGCCTCGATACAATCTTCTTTTACATGAATAAATACGTGAACGATAAACATGGTGTAAGATTTTAAGTGGTTTTCATACAAATGTGAAAAATATTTTTGTAGCATTCCAACCTTTTCAGAATATCTTCGTCTTAAAGGCAAAGATCGAGGTTTAAATCTGAAGAAAACTGCCTGGCTGCATTAAGAAAAACAATTTGGAAATACACCACAACGATAACGAGGTTAGCTTGATTAAGCTTTGTAAAAAAGGCGATGCAAAAGCTCAGTACAGACTCTACAAACTTTATTGCAAGGGAATGTACAACGTTGCCATTCGTTTGACAAATAATAAAAGTCTGGCAGAAGATGTGCTTCAGGATGCGTTTGTAAAAGCTTTCTCGGAAATCGACAAGTTAAAGAATGAAAAGGCATTTGGTGGCTGGCTAAAACGAATTGTAGTTAACCGAAGTATTGATGTTACGCGAAAGGAAAAAATAGTTTACACCGAAGTTGAAAATTTGGGAAGCGACGACCATGAAATCGCAGTTGAAATTGACAGTGAGTTTAGTCCGGAGAGGATTCACCACTATATAAAACAATTGCCGGATGGTGCCCGCGAGATTTTGGTTCTTCGTGCTTTAGAAGGCTACAAACATACTGAAATAGGAGAAAAGCTGGGAATATCTGAATCGACAGCAAAAACACAGTTTTTCAGGGCTAAACAACTATTATTAAAAATGATGCAAGATGAAACAGGACTTGGAAAAATATCTGAAAGAGCAACGGCTAAAGCTTGATGTGGAAGCCCCCGAACCCGACATTGTTTGGGAAGGGATAAGAAATCAGCTTCACCAAAATAAAAAGCAAAGCCTGCCACACTGGTTTTGGAAGGTGGCGGCCATATTCCTATTTGTTGTTTCGGCCACTTATTTTGTGGTGAACGAAACTTCTGAAAAACAAGTGATGCTTGTTCAACTGTCCGATATTTCTAAAGATCTAGGACAGCAGGAAGCTTCACTTCAGCAAGTGGTAAACACCAAATGGAAAAAGGTGGAACAAGAACTGCCGGAAGAAAATTCGGAGATTCAGTTTTTACTTAACGAATTGAATAACCTTGACCAAATTTATGCTACTTACCAAAAAGATCTCAACAATACCATGGATAACGAGCCAGTGATACACGTTATGCTCGATTATTACCAGAAGAAAATAAAAGTATTAAATAGAATCCTTCTGGAGATTGAAAAACAAAAGCACCACGAAACAAACATGAATTTTCATCAACTATAATTTTCAAATTGAATAAAATTCACAGAGAGTGACATCGAATACCAAAGAAACTTTAAATACTGAAAAAATGAAAACACAATTAAACTTTAAATTATTAATTACGACTGCGATTCTATTATTTGCCAGCCAATTGCTATGGGCTAAAAGCTACGAGGATTCAAAAACACTAAATAAGTCGACTGTAGTGCCGGCCAATGTAAGCATCAATTTATCGAACCATGCTGGCGATATAAAAATCAATACTACTAACGAAAAAACAGTAAGCATAAGTACCGAAATAAAAGTGGACGCCCGCAGCCAGGAAGATGCTGCAAAGCTAATAGCAGCCATTGAAGCGTTTGAATTCAACCTGACAGGAAACCGGCTAAACATTGATACACGTTTTTACAAAAACATGAACTCGGTTAACGGACGTAGCACCATCACCCTGTTGAATGGCGATAAAATTAAAATTAACGATTTTGAGATCAAGCATGAAATGAACATCCCGAAAACGGCCAACCTGAATCTTGAAAATAAGTACAGCTCAGTTTTTATTGGCGAGATTGAAGGAAAAACAAAACTTAACCTTTACAACAGCGAACTTCGTTCTGAAGGTTTTCTAGCGACTTTTGAACTGGAGGCGAAGTATTCGAAACTATATGTGGAAAAATTTGCCGAAGAAGCCACTTTTAATTTGTACGATACAGATATTGAATTTAAAACGGCCCGCGATATTACCATCGATAGTAAATACTCAAAAGTTGAAGGGAACAAAGCTGGCAATCTGAAGATTAATTCGTACGACGACAAAGTGCTTATTGATGCCTTTAGCAACCTGAAAATGGAAGCCAAATATTCCGACCTGGTTTCAGAAGCTGTGCTTGATAATGTTTCGCTCGATTTATACGACTGCAACCTAAAAATACAATCGGCAAAATCAGTAACGTTTACAGGAAAATATTCCGACCTGGAATTGGGTAAAGTAAAAACACTTACGATCCCTGACTCGTATGACAACAATATTTATCTCGACAAAACCATCTCGATCGAGATTGTCCAAAGCAAATACAGCAAATACGAAATTGAGTCTACTTCGAAACTCTCGATTATAAGCTATAACGATAATATTGATATTGCCCAACTAAATACCGATTTTGAAGGTATTTCGTTTGACGGGAAATACGGGAAACTAATTATTGGTGCGGGGGCGGTACCTTTTAAAATTGATGCCCAAATGAAATACGGAAAAGTTGATTATCCAAAATCGCTTACACCAAGTAGCCATATTGAAAAAAGCGGCGAATTGGAATTACTGGCAGGCGATAAAGGAAATACAATTTTGATACGAGGTTACGACAACACTGTAGCTATCGACTAGAATTGGTCAACAAAAAGGATTCGGCAAAGATGGTGCAAGCCTTCCTTGCCGAATCTTTTCGTTAAACACTAAACCTTCTTTTTTAACTGGAACAAATCCTGACGACGATCTTTCAGATTTCTTACGCTGCCAAATTGATTCAGCTCGCGCAACAAACCAATATCCACATCGGCAATCAAAATCATTTCGGTATTTGGGGTAGCTTCAGCTTTTACTCCGTTAACAGGAAAAGCAAAATCGCAGGGCGTAAATACCATCGATTGTGCATACTGAATATCCATGTTATGCACTTTGGGCAAATTGCCAACACTTCCGGCAATAGCTACGTAGCATTCGTTTTCGATGGCTCGTGCCTGTGAGCAATTTCGCACCCGCGAAAAGCCGTTTTGTGTATCGGTTAAAAAGGGAACAAACAAAATATCCACTCCTTCGTCGGCCAGCAAACGACTTAGCTCCGGGAACTCCGAATCGTAACAAATCAACACACCAATCTTTCCACAATCGGTATCCAACGCTTTTAAAGTTTGGCCTCCCTGCATTCCCCAAACTTTCACCTCGTCGGGTGTTACATGCAGTTTTTCGTAGCGCTCGGTACTCCCGTCGCGGCGGCACAAGTACCCCACGTTATACAACTTGTCGTCCACCAGTTCGGGCATACTTCCGGTAATGATATTAATGTTGTAGCTAATCGCCAGTTCCGAAAACTTTGCGGTAATAGCTTCAGTGTGTTTTGCCAGATCGCGAATAGCTTCCGGCTCTGTTAAATGGTTATTTTCGGCCATTAATGGCGCATTAAAAAACTCGGGAAATAAAGCAAAATCGCAACGATAGCCCGAAACGGCATCAACAAAAAACTCTGCCTGAAGCATCAGATCTTCCAGCGTTTTGTAGGGCCGCATTTGCCATTGTACCAAACCTAAACGAACCACTGTTTTTGTAATCTCCGGCTTTTTGCGTGGTTTCTCGTAGTAAATATTATCCCACTCCAGCAACACGGCATATTCATTCGAATCAGTGTCGCCCTCCAGGTAGCCTTTTATAATTTTTGCCGGGTGAAAATCGTTCGATATCTGAAAATTCAGCACCGGATCGTGAATCTCTTTCGTACGCACTTTCTGAATGTATTCTTTTGGCGACAACTCATCCTGATAAAGATGATAATTCGGAATCCGTCCTCCGAATGCAATTCCCTTTAAATTAAGCCGTTCGCATAATTCTTTTCGATAATCGTACAAACGGCGTCCCAATCGTAATCCACGAAATTCAGGTTTGATAAAAACATCAATTCCGTACAGCATGTCGCCATCCGGCGAGTGCGTATCAAACTTATAATTCCCGGTAATTTCTTTGTAAGTGTGGTTATCTTCAAACTTATCGTAATCAACCACAATGGCAAGTGCACAACCTGCAATTTGCCCGTTTACCTTCAGTACCACCTGCCCCTCGGGAAAACGATCGATAAGCGATTTAATATGATGTTCTTTCCAATAGGCATCGGGCATGTTTGTGTACACCTCTATCATTGCCTGTTTTAGTTCCTGGTAATCGTCGAATTTTAAATACTCCAGTTCTATATTGTCAATTTCCTGCATATTGTTTTGTTTTCTAATTACTCTTAAAATAATAATTCAATCAACGCTATCCGTTCAATTTACCCGAAACACGTTTACAACCACTTTTTTCGTTTAAAATAAATCAGTAGTCCACCTCCCATAATTAAAATAATTATCCAAAAAACAAGATAGCTGTACTTCAATTTTAGCTCGGGCATGTATTCAAAGTTCATTCCGTAAATGCCCGTAATAAATGTAAACGGAATAAAAATTGAGGCAAAAATTGTAAGGGTTTTCATCACCTCATTCATTCGGTTACTCATGTTCGAATTGTAGATATTCAGCTGATCGGAAGTCATGCTATTATACATTTCAATCGCTTCTGTACATTGAATAAGCATATCATTCAGGTCTCTCAAATAAGCAATATTCTTTTCCTGAAAAAAAGTATCCTCAGTTCGTAATAACCAAGCCATAAACTCGCGCATCGGACGAACTGCTTTCCGAATGTAATTTAGCTCGGTTTTAAACTGGTAAACCTCTTCTACTATTTTGGAGTCCATTTGCTTAAAAAGCCGTTCTTCAATATCTTCAACCTGCCGGCCAATATTCTCTATCAAAATCGAATAATTATCCACCAGCGCATCCATTAACGCATAGGCCAGGTAGTCGTTCCCCCTTGTCCTTACTCTTCCCTTACTTTTACGAACACGTTCGCGAACCACTTCAAAAACATCCCCCTTTCGTTCCTGCACGGTTAACACATAATTCTCGCCCAGAACAAGCGTAATCTGTTCGGCATGTATCCGTTTTGAACCTTCCTCAGGATGAAGAATTTTCATAATAAAAGCATCGTAACTTTCTCCATTTTCATACTTTGGCGACTGGTCGGTATTCAGAATATCTTCGAGCAAAAGCGACGGAAGCTTAAATTCTTCACCAAGCTGTTTTATCGTTTCCAAATCGTGCAAACCATAAATATTGATCCAGTTAACCTGTCCGTCCTGGCATTTTTCTTTTGCTTCATCGAATGAGTCAACAGTTTCTTCAAGCAATTCATTTTCATTGTACCGTATCAATTGAATGATCGGGTTCTCCATTTTCTGCCGGCCGATAAGCACCAAAGAGCCAGGAACCATTCCTTTTGCTTTCGAACGATCTTTTAAAAAACGTGCCATACTATTTAATTTTATGCTCCGGGATTTACGAATATACAGCTAACCAATCCCAAAGAATTTTAGCCAATTTAATAAATAATTTGGTGTTAAACGTACTAATAATTGCACGCCACACACTTAATCATTGATTATATGTTCTCCGGTTTAACATCCCCGAATCAATCGGCCGGATCACCGAAATAATAAAAAATTATTCGATTCTTAACAAGCATGCTATATTGAAGATTTATTTTCGCATTCACAATTTTTAAAGATGGATAGTACCGGGGAAGAACTTTTTAACAGGATTAAACAAAACGAGCAGGTTGCCCTTGAAAAGTTACATCGTAAGTATTATCAGCCGCTATGTTCTTTTTCCTACAGCTATGTAAAAGAAATACATACAGCTGAAGAAGTGGTTTCCGATGTGTTTCTGAACTTGTGGATAAAGCGTGATTCTATACACATTAGCTCCAGTATAAAATCTTATTTGTATACCTCGGTAAGGAATCATTCTATTAATAGCATGAATGCACAAAAGCATTTTTTTGAAACTCTAGAAAATCATCCTATCGAATACGAGTCAATTGATCATCGTGCTGATGCTAAGATCAACTACACTGAGACCTATAACCAAATCGAAAAAATTATAAGGGAGCTTCCACCGCAGCGTCAAACAATATTTCGCTTAAACCGAATTGATGGATTAAAATATAAAGAAATTGCCGAAATTTTATCCATTTCCGTTAACACTGTTCAAAAACAAATGACAGAAGCGGTTAAACACATTTCAAAATACTATTCCGAAAAAATCCTGGTTCTTTTTACGCTTATAAAATAGCTTCCCGGCTTAATTGAAGTGTAACAGTTACTTCACTTTTTATTAATTGGGTTCAATGGTAGGCTCTTCATCAAATTCTTGTCATAGGAGTGAAAGAGATAAAAGATGAAGAAGAAGATTTTTTTTGAATTATCAACAAAGGTTTTAGTAAATGAAGCAAATGCGCAGGAAAAGGCCTTGCTGAACGAATTACTAAAAGAAGAAAAATACCGAAAGCTTTTTAATTGGTTAGAAGCGGAATGGAAAAAAGAACTTTCTACCGAGAAAGTAAAATTCGATTATTCCAGAGGCCTGGCAAAATTAAGAGCCAAAATTGCGGAATCAGAACAACATAACACGAAAATAAAAGTTGTCTCAATCCGTCGAAGAATATTTCAGGCAACAGCAGCAATTATTGTCATATTACTAACAAGTTCTATTGTACTTTATCAATTAAAAAATGATAAGCAGTCGATAAGCGATTTTGCAGAAAACACTCCAGCAGAAATATCGTCGGGCGAAACACGACTGATTCTGAATGGGCAAAAAGAGATTGAAATAGCCAGCAAAAATGCAGTAATTAATTATTCGAAAGAAGCAGGAGCTGTAGTTGTCGACAACCATAAAAAAATTAAACAAGCTCTGAAACAGAATGAAATTACCTACAATACTGTAATTGTTCCTTATGGAAAAAGAAGTAAAATTACTTTAGCCGACAACAGTGTTATTTGGTTAAACTCGGGTTCAAAATTTATTTATCCTGCACATTTTTCCGGTAAAAAGCGTGAAGTATTTCTCGAAGGCGAAGCTTTCTTTGAGGTTCAGCACGATGACACCAAACCTTTTACAGTAATCACTAAAAATATTGAAATAACTGTACTTGGCACCGTTTTCAATGTAACAGCCTACAACGACGATGTTTATACAAATACAGTACTGGAAAGCGGAAGTGTTGAAATTGATTATCCGGGTAAATCGAAATTTAAAACCTCGAAACTAAAAATTACTCCCGGAACATCGGCAGTTTATTACTCCGAAGAAAAAGTTATTCAAGAGAAGCAGGTTGATACCCGTTACTACACCAGCTGGCGCGAAGGAATTTTACTTTATCAGCACCAAACACTTACCGACATTGTAAAAAAGCTGTCGAGATATTACAACACCGAAATTAGTATTAACAATCCGAAACTGGCAAATACAAGCTTTTCAGGCAAACTCGATTTAAAAGCTGATATAAACGAAGTACTGGAAACCATAGCTTTTGCTTCGGAACTAAATATTGAGAGAAAAAATAACCAGTTGGTAATAAAAAAATAACTGCCTATGATGTGAAGTGTTACAACCAAATCAAAAAAAACAAAAAAACCGGAGAATGTGGTCGAGACATTAACCGGCTATCAATAACGATCATCGACCATGTGGTCAATTAGTAAAAATTTAACACGTAAATATATGAAAATTAATATTGAATCGGGCCCGTTTATGGGTTTGAAGAAACTAATTATTGTAATGAAAGTAACTTTTCTACTTTTTCTTTCTTCAATTATATCGGTTAATGCAAGCAACACTTATGCGCAAATAACCAAGTTATCAGTGAATATTGAAAAGGCTTCGATACAAAATGTTTTCGATGCTATAGAAAGCCAAAGCGAATACATTTTCTTCTATCAGGATGAAACCATCAACTTCGATCAGAAAGTAAGTATTCAGGTTGAAGATAAAACGATTAATGAACTACTAGATGAACTTTTTGAGGGCACAGATAATGTGTACAAAATTACCGACAGGCAAATTATTATAAGCAAAAGAAACAAAACAACAACGCCACAAAAGAATACCGAATTAAAACCTACAGTTAGCAAACAGCAGAAAAAAACAATTTCAGGAAAAGTAACTGACAGAAACGGCCTTCCTCTTCCCGGTGTTTCTATCGTAATTAAAGGAACAAGCACTGGTATTACAACCGATATGGATGGTCATTTCACTCTAAAAATACCACAAAATGCCCAATACCTTGTTTTCTCATTTGTTGGAATGAAAAATCAAGAGGTAGCTATTAACGGCAAAAATTCTTTTAACATTACGATGGAAGACGAAACCGTTGGTATTGAAGAGATTGTTACCATTGGTTATGCCAAACAAAAAAAATCGGATGTTACCGGCGCTGTATCATCAATTAAAAGCGACAACTTTAACAAAGGTGTTGCTAATTCTCCCGGCCAACTTTTACAGGGAAAAGTATCAGGAGTTAACATTACCTCTTCGAGCGGTGCGCCGGGAAGTGGCCAACGTATTGTAATCAGAGGTCAGGGAACAATTCGCCAGGGATCAGGACCACTTTTTGTAATCGATGGGTTTCCTATTGGACTGGCAGGAACAGGATCAGGATCAAGTCCCCTAAATTTTATCAATCCTGAGGATATTGAATCGATTGATGTATTAAAAGATGCTTCGGCTACTGCAATTTACGGCTCACGCGGAGCAAACGGAGTTATCATGATTAACACCAAAAAAGGCGAATCCGGATCGTCGCAACTCTCAGTGATTTCAAACTTTGGAATATCAAAGATTGCAAAAAAACTACCGGTTTTTGGTGCCGATGAATTCCGGAAACAAGTTGTAGCTGTTGGTGGTGTTTTAGAAGACCGTGGCGGAAATACCGACTGGCAGGATGAATTAACTCAAACAGCTATTACACACGACCACAATTTAACACTGTCGGGGGGTACCAGCAAATTAACCTACCGTGCATCAATAGGATATTTAGACCAGGAAGGAATTGTAATTAATACTGGAATTAAAAGATACAGCGCAAGAGTTAGTGCCACTCAAAAACTACTGGATAATAAATTAAACATCGATTTTAACCTGAGCTCAACCATCGAAAAAGGAGAAAATGCACACATGGGAACGGTTGTTTCAAACATGCTGAGTTTTAACCCAACTTATCCGGCTTACGATTCGCACGGAAAACCAGAAAAATATCCCGACTTAATCAATCCACTCATCCAGGCTGACCTTTTCACAAATTTCGACGAAAACAGAAAAATGATGATAAACATTGCTCCGTCGTTAGAAATTACCAAAGGCCTGGTTTACAAACTAAATTTCGGATACGAAAATAATTCGTACGAAATAGATGCACAGGAAATGCCGAGCACCGATCCGTATGTGGAAGGAAGACTTGAGCAGTCATTTTTTAATGGAGAAAACTCACTTATTGAGAATTACCTGACATACACCCTTGATATTCAAGACCACAACATTGTATTGCTTGCCGGACATTCGTACCAAAAAGTAACGAGCCGTTACCGTAACTGGAATATCGATCAGTTTGAAGCAAACGGCATCGAACCACGTTACAACCCGGGTTTGGGTCAACGTCTTGATTTAACACTGAACAGACCAGGTGGCTCGGCAGACATCAACGAACTGCAATCATTTTTTGGCCGGGCAACCTATAATTACCAGGGAAAATACATGGTAACAGGTACTGTTCGTTCCGATGGATCATCGAAATTTGGTAAAAACAACCGCTACGGTACATTCCCCTCGTTTGCTGCAGGTTGGAGAATTTCAGAGGAAGATTTTATGGAATCGTCACCATTCAGCAACTTAAAGTTGCGTGCCGGTTGGGGACAAACTGGTAACCAGGAAATTCCTTCTAAAATTACGCAGGAATCATTTCGGTCGTCAAACAGTGGAGACTACAGCTACCCACTTAGCGAATCAGGACCTTATCCGGTTGGAACGGTTTACACGCGTTTCGCCAATCCTGATATTCAATGGGAAGTTTCATCGCAGACCAATGTTGGTGTCGATTTTGGGCTATTTAGCGGAGCTCTTTCTGGTACTGTTGACTATTTCCGTAAAGTATCAACCAACATCCTTGTTGAAGTTCCATCATTCGATCCGGTGTCTCCGGCTCCAACCTACTGGACAAATGTAGACAACATGAAGATCACAAATAAAGGGCTGGAAGTTGCACTTGACTATCAGCACAAAACAAAAAAGGGTTTCGATTACGCACTCGGAGCCAACGCAACATTTATCGACAATGTAGTTGAAGACTCACCTTTTACGGTATTGACAACGGGAGCAGCTTCAGGTTCAGGTCAAACCGGAGCAACAATCAACGGGATGATCAATGGCTACCCCATTGGCTCTTTCTACATGCAAAAGTTTACAGGAATTGGTGCTGACGGACTTTCAACTTACGAGCCCGCACCAGTTGAAGGAGGCGAAGACCGATATGTTGTGGGAAGTGCACTTCCCGATGTTATGTATAATTTCTATGCCAACTTCAGCTACAAACAATTCGACTTAAGCATGAATTTTAATGGCGTGGCAGGCAACAAAATATATAACCACACCGCTATGAACAAGTTCTACAAAGGACAATTGGCAACATCAAATAATGTTACCGATTTTGCAATTCAATATCCAGAGGAAGCAATTACGAACGCAGCTCTTGTTTCAACCCGCTTTTTAGAAAACGGCTCTTTCCTTCGCCTAAACAACCTTAGTTTAGGATACAATTTCAACACTACAAAACTTGGTATTTCTAATTGGGCAAAAGATTTAAGATTATCATTAACCGGTCAGAATTTATTCGTTATCACCGATTACTCAGGATTTGATCCTGAAGTTAACCAGGATAAATCGCAAGGCGGAATACAGTCTTTTGGTATTGATGACAATGCCTATCCAAAATCAAGAACATTTGTAGTTGGATTGAACGTAACTTTTTAATTAACAAAAAACAGATTACAAAATGAAAAATACAATAAAAGCAGTAATTCTATCTGTGGCTCTATTTTTTACCTGGAGCTGTACAGACCTTGAAGAGCAGGTACTTGACGAATCTCTTACCGGAAATGTATCAGAAGATGAACTTGTAACAAGCGTTGTTGCTCCGGTTTATTCAAATCTATCAACTTTATTTTTACATACACACCTATTTTGCCTTCAGATTATTTCTTCTGATGAAGGAATTCTGCCTGCTCGTGGAGGAAAAGATTGGTACGATGGAGGTGTATTTTATCAATTGCACCAACACGAGTGCCTTCCAACAAATGCAAAAATCAAAGATACCTGGAACGATCTTACCAATATGCTTTCCCGGTCGGTTAGTGCCATTGAAACCTTAACACCAATGGCTGAAACAGATGCTTCAGCAAAAACATTTTTGGCAGAAGTTAGAGGAATGCGTGCTTATTACAACATGATAATGTTGGATTTGTGGGGAGTTGCCTTCAAAAAAGAAGAACCCAATGAACTTTCAGTGATATTGCGCGGTAATGATGCAGTAGAATATATTCGTTCGGAATTTGAAGCAATAATCGACGACCTAAAAACCGATGTTGGCCCGGGACGTTTAACACAGGGAGCGGTGTATGCATTACTAACACGCTTATACATGAATGCTGCAGTTTGGCGCGATCCGTATGCAACAAGCTTTAATTTTACAGAAGCAGATATGGATAAAGTAATTGAATACAGTACCAAGGTAATTAATGACTATGGCTATGAAATGTCTCCTGAATATTTCGAGTGTTTTGCCAACGATAACCACACCAACAAAGAATTAATTTTTGCCGTTGACCAACGCCCGGATCTAAGCAGCTCGCATAACCGTATGTGTTACTGGTCAATGTCAGGAAGTTTCTATGGCAACCCTTTATTTCCTGACGGAGACGGAACTGACGGCGGAGCAATTACACAGGAATTCTACCAAAGTTGGGTGAATGCTTATGGCGATGTTGATCCTGCTGATGCCGACTGTCGTTTCTTTTGGGAACGTTTAATTATCCCTGAAGACTCAACTATTGCCGCAGAAGATTTCAAACTTAACCGAGGCATTTACAGAGGATTACAATATGGGTTACAAAACGATGGCCACAAACAGCCTTTCCATGTTGATGAGGAAGGCGAGTATTATATTGGTCCTGTAAAAGATGTTAGAAGAGCGGCCGCCGATGCTTACGTTGACTACCTTTTAGAAGTTGACTTTACGGCCGAAGGCAGTGACTACAATCGCGGTTACCGTGTTGAAAAATACGAATGGAGCTCTGTTTCAACCAACGGCACCAACAAAGGCGAACACGACCTTGTTATTGTTCGTCTGGCAGACATGTACTTATTGCGTGCCGAAGCAAAACTACACAAAGGAGATGCAGCAGGGGCTATGGCAGACGTTAACTTTGTAAGAGCATCAAGAACTGCACGGCCAGAAGTTACGCCTCCTGCCCTTAAAACAATGAATCTGGACATACTTTTCCGCGAACGTGGATTTGAGTTTTACTGGGAACACCAGCGAAGAACAGATATGATCCGCTTCGGAAAATATGAAGATCCGTTGATTGAAAAAACCAACAATGACGTAAAAAAACGTTTGTTTCCTATTCCACAAACAGCCATTGATGGGACCTCTGTCGTGGATGGCTATTTGGTTCAAAACGATAGTTATTAATTCTTTCTATAATTTATTTCCCGAAGGTCAGTCAAATTTGACCTTCGGGTTAGCTCAAATTACTTAAAACATGAAAAATATATTTTTAGCAATATTCCTGTTGGCACTTTCTTGTGCCTGTAACCAGGTTTCAAACCCAAAAACCAAAGAAAAAAAACCTGTCAACGTAATTTTCATGATTGGTGACGGTATGGGGTTAGCCCAGGTTTCATCGGCCTTTTATTTTAAAAAGACACCAGTAAACTTTAAACGGTTTAAAGAAATTGGACTGATTAACACCTCTACCGCAGTAGAAAAGATAACAGATTCAGCGGCTGCAGGAACCGCGTTTAGCTGCGGAAAAAGAACCCGCAAAAAAATGATTGGCATGTCGGTTGATACCGTCTCGATGCCAAATATTACCGATACGCTAAGCTCATTAAATTATAAAACGGGAATTGTGGTTACCTCATCGGTTACCGATGCTACACCGGCAGCTTTTTACGGCCATGTTCCTTCGCGATACCAATACGAGGAACTTGCCAAACAACTTACTTCATCTAAAATTGATTTTGTTGCAGGCGGTGGTTTATCTGGTTTTATTAACCGAACGGACAGTGTTGACCTGCTACAAAAACTGGAAGAAGCCGGTTTTACTGTTGATACTGTTTCGCTAGAAAATTTTAATTGCGATACCAATAAAAAATATGCATTTATTCTGGCAAATGACAATATGCCCAAAATGCCCGAAGGCAGAGGTGATTATTTACCAACTGCTACACAAATGTCTATCGATTATCTTTCAAAAAACAAAGATGGATTCTTTTTAATGGTAGAAGGTTCTCAAATCGACTGGGGAGGGCACCGAAATAATGCAGAGCATGTAATTACAGAAGTAATTGACTTTGACGATGCTGTTGGAAAAGCACTGGATTTTGCGGAAAAAGATGGCAACACACTTGTAATTGTAACAGCCGATCACGAAACCGGTGGTTTTGCCCTTTCAGGCGATAAATACGAAGACATAAAGTTTGCGCTGAATAATCATACTACCTCAATGGTACCATTTTTCGCATATGGCCCCGGGGCTGAACTTTTCACAGGAATATTTGACAACAAAGATGTTTATAAAAAAATACTGAAAGCCATTCAATAAGAGCTTCCAGCGATTAAAGACATTTTACTTTCGATAAGTTTAGTTATTCAGATTTAGAGCTTCTGTCAAATGGCAGAAGCTCTTTCCAAAAAAAAATTCCACCTGCAATAACTACAGATGGAATTTTCTGACTCCGGTCTTCCGGCTCCTATTATTTCTGTCTGAAATAAATTTGAATAGGTACGCCGGTAAGATTAAAGTTGTCGCGCAACTGATTTTCGATATATCGTTTATACGGCTCTTTAATGTATTGCGGTAAATTGGCAAACAATGCAAACGCCGGTGTTGGCGATGGTAATTGCGTACAATACTTAATTTTTATGTATTTACCTTTTACTGATGGAGGGCCGTAATTTTCGATGGCTTCCAACAGAATTTCGTTCAACTCCGATGTTTTAATTCGCTGCTTACGGTTTTGATGTACTTCCATTGCAACTTCCAGCGCTTTGTGTACACGCTGTTTTGTTAATGCCGAAATAAAAATGATCGGCACATCGGTAAATGGTGCTAAACGATCATGAATTTCCTGCGTCATTTTTTTGGTGGTCATGGTATCTTTATCAATCAAATCCCACTTATTCACCAAAATAACCACACCTTTTTTATTTTTTATAATCAGGTTCAGAATGTTCATGTCCTGTGCTTCCACACCACGTGTTGCATCAATCAATAACATACAAACATCCGAATTTTCGATGGTACGCACCGAGCGCAAGACCGAGTAAAACTCCAGATCTTCGTGCACTTTTCCCTTCTTGCGTAATCCGGCTGTGTCAACGATCATAAAATCGTGACCAAACTTATTGTATCGGGTATGTATCGAATCGCGCGTTGTGCCGGCAACATCGGTTACAATGTTACGGTCTTCGCCAATCAATGCATTTATAAACGACGATTTACCTACGTTCGGACGGCCAACTACCGACAGGTGTGGCAATTCGTGCTCTTCTTCCAGCGAATCTTTGTGCGGAAATTTTTCTACCAGTGCATCCAGCATATCGCCGGTTCCACTTCCAGTCATTGACGAAATACAATAGATTTCGCCCAATCCTAAGCCGTAAAATTCCTGCGCGTCCAGAATTCGGTTATGGTTGTCGACCTTGTTTACAACCACGATGATCTCCTTTTTACTGCGACGTAAAATATTTGCGATGGCATCATCCAGGTCGGTAGTTCCGGCTTCAACGTCAACCACAAACATAATCACATCGGCCTCGTCAATGGCCAAATGCACTTGTTTGTTAATCTCTGATTCAAAAACATCTTCCGAGTTAACGACATAACCTCCGGTATCAATTACCGAATATTCAACGCCAATCCACTCGCCTTTCCCGTAATTACGGTCGCGGGTAACGCCTGCTGTTTCGTCAACAATGGCTTTGCGCTGTTCAATCAAACGATTAAACAAAGTTGATTTACCAACATTCGGGCGTCCTACTATAGCTACTATTCTGCTGCTCATTTTTTCAATCTTTTTTAAGGGCGAAAAGCCCGTTGTTTTCCGGAGGCTTCCATCTCCCCCGCCTTGAAAGTCGGGGCTAAGGATGTTTTCCCTGTTTCTGCAACTTACTTTCTACTCCGGTCTTCCGACTTTAAAATTTATCGTAACCAAAATTCTTTAACTGACCGTCTTTCTCGCGCCAGTCTTTGGCTACTTTAACATACAACTCCAGAAAAATTTTCTTGTCAAAAAACTCTTCTGCATCAAGGCGTGCTTCCGTTCCAACCCTTTTTATCATCTTGCCCTGATGCCCAATGATAATTCCCTTCTGGCTATCGCGCGACACGTGAATCACCGTACGGATATTTATAATTTTATCTGTCTCTTTAAACTCTTCAACTTCAACCTCCACCGAATAAGGTATCTCCTTTTGGTAGTGCAGAAGAATCTTCTCCCGAATAATTTCCTGCACAAAAAAGCGCTCGTTCCGGTCGGTCAGTTGTTCTTTTGAGAAAAAGGCCGGACCTTCGGGAAGGTGCTCCATAATGCGATCGAAAATAGGTTCGATATTGAACTTTTCCAGGGCTGAAATTGCAAAAACATCGGCCCCCGGAAATGTGTTCGACCAATGATCGTACAGTTTTAATACCTCCTCCTGGTTCGACAAATCGATCTTATTCAGCAACACGATAACCGGCATGTTCGACTTACGTACTTTCTCGATGTACTCCGGATTTTTGTCTACCTTTTCTTTTACATCGGTAACAAAAAGAATCACATCAGCATCGATTAAAGCTGTGTCAACAAACTTCATCATCGATTCCTGAAGCTTATAACTGGGCTTCAGAATACCGGGAGTATCGGAATAAACAATCTGGAAATCGTCGCCACTTACAATGCCTTTAATGCGGTGGCGCGTGGTTTGCATCTTTTGGGTAATGATAGACAGTTTTTCGCCTACCAGTGCATTCATAATTGTTGATTTTCCCACATTCGGGTTGCCAACAATGTTCACAAATCCTGCTTTATGTGCCATTATTTCAAACTATTAGGTGTTCCTCCCCTTGCGGGAATTCTCTGTTATATTTCTAAAAATCGGCACAAAGATAATCGAATTCAACAAATTGCGTTCACAACGGCATAATATTTTGATTTTCAAGGTAAAAGTTTCACACAGGCGCCATCAATCAGAAATAACCTCCTCTTTACTTCTTACATATATTTTTTTGAATTAGTGATTACCGGTTGAAATTCCGGGAATGGAATCACTGATTTTCCTTCACGTACTTCATTACATTTATAAAGGAGTCACTGTAAAGATCATCGCTATTTTCGCTTACATATTGCAGCAGTTGTTTATGTACATCTGCCGCGGTATTCAGGTAACCACCTCCCACATTGTGAAACATAAATACCACAATAGTTCCTTTTGCTTTGGCTTCCTCAACCTTTGCAATCAGGTCGTCAATCTTCGGCTCAACCGACATAAAACTTGGTGTTTTCCAGGTTTTATATCCATCCATGGTCTCCGGGATGGGGCCGTCGCAACGGGCAGCCACAAAAATATTTTTTATTGAATCGGTAAAATCCACACCATTGGCCACAAAATGGCTACACGTGTATCCGTAACTTCGCTCTGTTTTTCCATCGATAGCTTTTAACAAAGTGTTGGCTGTTTTTAACTCTGCAACAATCTGTTCGGGCGTATAAGTTCTCAGGTCGTATTCGGGTTTTACCCAATCTTGCCCGGTTCCGTCGCATGGGTGAAATAGTGTGTGGTTTCCCAGCTCGTACCCTCGCTTTGTAATGGCACGCCACTCTTCGGTTCGGTTATATAAGCTTGGCGAATTACCGGTACAGAAAAATGTTCCTTTCAAACCAAACTCGTCCAATTGCGGAACAACAACATCCAAATCGCAATCCAAACCATCGTCGTAAGTAAAAACGACAGCTGCTTTGGCACCATTTGGCCACTTAAACTGTGCGTTTGAGCTAAAGGCAAAAACAGTTAAAATTAAGATTAACAGTGTTCTCATAGTTCAAGATCGTTTATTAATTCGGCACTTAATGTTCCTGATCCAATCTCGCGTACTTCGCCGGTCATGCGGATTTCCCAATCTTCATCAATTTCAATAGCCAGATTTCCACCCGGCATTTTTATGGTAAGGTTGCGTTCGGTCAATCCGCGTTTTACAACTGTACAAGCCACTGCACACGACGAACTTCCTGAGGCCAGTGTCCAGCCGGCACCGCGCTCCCAAATCATCACTTCCACTTCGTTTGGCGAAACAACTTTTGCAAACTGTACATTTATGCGGTTCGGAAACATTGGGTTAGTCTCAATTTGCGGCCCAAATGTTTTTATTTCCTTTTCATCAAGATTATCGGTTAAAACCACACAGTGCGGATTGCCTACCGACACACAATTAATTTCATATCCGCAGTATTCCAGTTCAAGTGGCTCTCCAATACATTCCTCTTTTTCGCAATTAACTGGTATTTTTTTCGATTCGAAAATCGCTTTTCCCATATCCACTTTAATGGTGAAAGCCTTGTTATTTTTCTCTTCAATTACTTCTGCCTTCACCAGCCCTCCGGGCGTTTCTATGCTGAATGATTTTGATTGGGTAAAACCATAATCATACAAATACTTGGCAAAAATACGCAAGCCATTTCCACTTTTCTCAGCTTCTGAACCATCGGGATTCAGAATACGCAAACCAAAATCAGCTTTCTCGCTTGACACTTTCAGAAGAATGCCGTCGGAGCCAATGCCGAAGTGAACATCGCAAATGCGAATTATTGCTTTTTCTGTTAATTCAAAAGTTATCTCATCCTGATTTAAAACGATGTAATCGTTACCCAGACCGTGTGATTTTACAAAGAAGTTTTGCATAGTAGTTTTATATTTCTAAAAGTTCTCAAAATTATAATTCTTAATGAACTCATTGTACTCTTCCTCCCAACTTTTCTTTTTGTGATGAATTTCCTGGTTCTGAATATAAATTTTTACTTTCTCAACTTGCGATTCACTAATAGAAACAGCAAAGTATTCATCTGCCCATTTAAAGTTCTTACATAAGTTCTCTTTATTAACCCAATACGAACTTTCTCCTTTTATGAGCTGAATAACTTTAGCAATATTCTGTTCCGGCAAGAGTGATATTAAACAATGAATATGATCTCGATATCCATTAATTGAATAAATAAAAATCCCCTTCGTTTTAGCATTAGTTAGGATATGATCCAATATTCTCGGTTTATTTTCATCTGTTAAAAGTGGAACTTTGGATTTTGTTCCCCATACACAATGTAACCAATTTCGAACATAAGACATATACTAATATTTGAGGGCTAAAGCCCGGTTATCTGATCATTCTCATAACCCCAGGCTTAAGCCTGGGGTTATATGGCATTGCAACAAATCAGGGTTTTAACCCTGCATATTTCTATTGTTATTTAATATCAGATTTTGGAGTAACACCATTGTAAGATTTATAACAAGTAAAGCATCGTTCTGATTTGCAGAACCATTAGTAGGATGCACACCAGCCTTATCTTTTCTGATTCGCTCCAGGAAACTATTAATATTCAAATAAATAGTGTTTGTTAACTCATAATCAGAAAGGAGCTGGTTATTCTTAGCTTCTTTTAAAAGAACATTGATTTTCTTTTTCTGATTTACTTCTCCATCAACCAAAACTTGTAATGCTGCCTGAACTGCATTTATTGATTTGGTAATTACATCATTATAGTCTTTTGCCCTGAAACTTTCAAAAGCCTTGTTAAGCTCATTATTCACTCCGTCGTATGTAGAATCTTTTAACAATTGAAAAGTGGGATCGTAAATTTCAGTCACAATTTTTTCAGATTGACGGGGAACAAATTGATTGTTTCGAATCATCATGTTTACTCCGAATTGAGAAAAAATACTTTCACAAATATCTATCAATTTGTTAAGCTTATTTGTATTACGATCACCCTTAACGACAATATTAAAGTAAATTGAGAGTAATTCATAAAAGAAAAAGTCATCAATTTCCTCATACAAAGCAATCTGTAGAGCATCCTCAATATCAAAATAATATCCAACACCTTCTTCACTTGGAGTAAACCCAAAATTAATTCTTCTATATTTCAGCTGGAGGAGTTCTAATGCCGCAAGCAAACTAGCAGCCTCAAAATTCCAAACCTGATACAACTGAGCATCTAATAGTTCAGAATAGCTTTCTCTAACTTCTGTCCAACTTCTTAGTTGTAAATTTGGATAAAGCGCATTTTTTAAATCTGAACGTGAATGTGAATAGTATTGGAATTCCATCAGAATATTTATTTCCAATAAAAATAGGAATTATTACTTAAAAATAAATTTGTTCAAATCAATATACTATACCTCGACTTTCAGAAACAAAACTCCCCATTCGCAAATTCCTGTTTCATTAAATTAATCTAAATAACCACAAACGAGTTCGTCTCAAAAATACTTGCCGCTAGTTTTTTTTATCTTTACGCTTCAATTTGGAAAACATTATAAAATAGACAGATATGGCAAAAATTAACGAAAATTACCTGAAACTTCAGGCTGGGTATCTTTTCCCGGAAATAGGGCGTAGAGTGAGCGAATTCATCGATGCCAATCCCGATAAAAAAGTTATTAAAATGGGTATTGGCGATGTTACCCAACCATTAGTTCCCAGTGTTGTAAAAGCTTTTCACGAAGGTGTTGACGAAATGGCCAAAGGTGAAACTTTTAAAGGATACGGACCGGAACAGGGGTATGCTTTCCTGCGCGAAGCGATTGCAAAACATTCGTACCAGGAGAAAGGTATCGATATTTCTGCCGATGAGATTTTTGTTTCTGACGGGTCCAAATGCGACACCGGAAATATTCAGGAGATTTTTGGCAACGACAATAAAATTGCAATTTGCGACCCGGTTTACCCGGTATATGCCGACACAACGGTAATGAGCGGAAAAACAGGCGCTTGCCAGGAAAACGGTCATTACGAAGGAATAGTTTACATGCCCTGTACAAAAGAAAACGGCTTTATTCCTGAGCTTCCAACAGAAACTCCTGACCTTATTTTCCTTTGCTACCCGAACAACCCAACAGGTACGGTAGCCTCAAAAGAAGAACTGAAAAAGTGGGTTGATTATGCCATCGAGAAAAATGCGATTATTCTTTACGATGCGGCTTACGAAGCTTTTATCACCGAAGATGGAATTCCCCGTTCGATCTACGAAATTGAAGGCGCCAAAAAAGTTGCCATCGAATTCCGCAGTTTCTCGAAAACAGCAGGTTTTACAGGAACACGTTGTGCAATTACCGTTATTCCAAACGAGTTGGTAGCTTACGATTCAGAAGGAAAAGCTCACCAGGTAAAAACATTGTGGAACCGTCGTCAATCAACCAAGTTTAATGGTGTGTCTTATCCGGTTCAGAAAGCGGCGGCGGCCATTTACACCGAAGAAGGCAAAAAAGAGGTAGAAGAAGTAATTGCTTACTACCTGGAGAATGCCAAAATAATGCGTGAAAGTCTGGCTGAAATTGGTTACGAAGTTTACGGCGGTGTAAACGCACCTTACGTTTGGGTAAAAACAAAAGACAACATGACATCGTGGGACTTTTTCGATAAAGTATTAAACGAAGCAAATCTTGTGGGAACACCTGGTTCTGGTTTTGGTCCTGCAGGTGAAGGCTACTTCCGCTTTTCAGCTTTTGCCGACCGCGAGAATGTGCTGGAAGCAATGGAACGTGTTAAGAACTTAAAATAAAGTTTCTCAGTAATCCTTTGCAAAGAGGCAGAAACAAAAAATCCGGTCTGAAAATTTCAAACCGGATTTTTTTATATCGTTTTCTAAATTTATTCCATTAACTGCTACCGGCTTTTTCTTCCCGGGTACACTTTTAATGCTTCTGTTAAAATCTTCAAACAACTTCCCAAATCTGCTTTGTTCAGCACATACGCAATTCGCACTTCATCCTGTCCTTTATCGGAACCGGTGTAAAAGCCCGAAGCCGGTGCAAGAAAAACGGTTTGTCCTTCGTACTGAAAATCGGATAATAACCACGCACAAAATTTATCGGCATTGTCAACCGGTAAACGTGCAACGGTATAAAATGCACCCATCGGAATTGGCGAATACACACCATCAATGCGGTTCAGTCCGTCGATCAAAAACTTTCGTCGCTGAACATACTCGTTGTAGTTATTCAGCATGTATTCCGGTTCGGCATCCAGCGAAGCCTCAGCGGCAATTTGCCCGATAAGTGGTGGACTCAATCGTGCCTGGCAAAACTTCATCACATTCTTTTTTACCTCTTCGTTTTTGGTAATCAGTGCACCAATCCGCAAACCACATTCACTGTAACGTTTCGATACGGAATCAACCAAAACAACATTCTGCTCAATTCCTTCTAAATGAAAAGCGGAAATATATGGAGCACCTGTATAACAAAACTCGCGGTAAACCTCATCGGAAAACAAATACAGGTCGTATTTTTTCACCAGATCGCGAATGGCATTCATTTCCTGCTGCGTATACAAATATCCGGTTGGGTTATTCGGGTTACAAATCATAATCCCCTTTGTTTTTGGGGTAATCAGCTTCTCAAATTCTTCGATGGCAGGTAATACAAATCCTTCCTCAATATCGCCCGGAATTGATTTAATTTTCGCTCCGGCTACAATAGCAAAAGCCTCGTAGTTAGCATAAGCCGGTTCGGGCACAATAATCTCATCGCCCGGATCGAGACAGCTCATAAAAGCAAAGGTTACCGCCTCGCTACCACCCGAGGTAACAATAATATCATCGGCCGTAACATCAATATCAAATTTGTGATAATATTTCGCCAGTTTCTGACGAAACGATAAAATTCCCTCGCTGGGTGTATATTCCAAAATTTCCCGGTCGATGGACCGGATTGCCGCCAGCGCTTCAGGAGGTGTTGGCAAATCGGGCTGTCCGATGTTTAAATGGAATACTTTAACTCCTTTCTCTTTAGCTTTATGAGCTAACGGAGCTAATTTCCTGATTGGTGAATCAGGCATTATCCTTCCTCTGTCTGATACTGTCGGCATGTTATAAAATATTTTTTAAAAGCAAGCAAAGATAAGATTATCAAACTGAAAACAATAATCTAAATTTTCAGTCAAATTAATATCTTATTGCAAACTTAACTTGCATTCTATAAGGATATGATATCACATACATTACTTTTTCAATAAATTGTTGCAAATACTGAGAATTTATCATGTTTTAGTGAAAAATAGTGGTCTATTTTTGAACTCAGAAAAAACTCAAATATTTACTGTAATGATAATTGGAGTACCAAAGGAAATTAAAAATAACGAAAACCGTATTGCACTTACACCTGCTGGTGCGGCGGAGTTAGTTAAACACGGCCATGAAGTATACGTTCAGGCCGGCGGTGGCATGGGCAGCGGCTTTCAGGATGAAGACTACATTGGAGCCGGAGCAAAAATGCTTCCAAGTATTGAAGACGTTTACGGCATTGCCGAAATGATCATCAAAGTAAAAGAACCGATTGAGGAAGAATACAAGCTGATTAAAGAAGGTCAGATTCTTTACACTTACTTCCACTTTGCATCGTGCGAGCCCTTAACGCATGCCATGATCGAAAATAAATCGATTTGTTTGGCATACGAAACTGTTGAGTTGCCAGATCGTTCGCTTCCGTTGCTTGTACCAATGAGCGAGGTTGCAGGTCGCATGTCAATTCAGGAAGGTGCTAAATACCTTGAAAAAACCTATGGTGGTTACGGAGTGCTTCTTGGTGGAGTTGCCGGAGTTCTTCCTGCCAAAGTATTGATAATTGGTGGCGGTATTGTTGGTACAGAGTCAGCTAAAATGGCTGCCGGATTGGGTGCCGATGTTACCATTATGGATGTATCGTTGAAACGCTTGCGTTACCTCGATGATATTATGCCGGCCAACGTAAAAACAATGATGAGTAACGAATTTAACATCCGCGAAATGGTCAAATCGCACGATGTTATTATCGGTGCGGTTCTTATACCGGGTGCAAAAGCACCACATCTGGTTACACGCGATATGCTGAAAACCATGAAACCTGGTACTGTTTTGGTTGACGTTGCCGTTGACCAGGGTGGATGTTTTGAAACTACAAAAGCTACAACACACGCCGATCCGACATTTGTTATCGACGATGTATTGCATTACTGTGTGGCCAACATGCCGGGTGCTGTGCCGCGTACTTCAACAATTGCATTAACCAATGCTACTCTTCCGTATGCACTTGAGATTGCAGGAAAAGGATGGAAGCAAGCGTGTATCGACAACGAACCTTTACGAAAAGGGCTGAATGTTGTTGATGGGAAAGTTGTTTACAAAGGTGTTTCTGACGCTTTCAACCTTCCATACGAAAGTGTTGAAACCATTCTCTAAAAACCAATACAGAATAATTTCAAAAAGCCTTTCCCTTTTATTTGGGAAAGGCTTTTTTATTTTATCGCCAAAACATATTTACAGCATATTTGTATCTTTAATCCCGAATACTGCAAAGCATGGACAAAACCAAAGAGAAAATTTACGAGATAATTTTTGAAGCCGACACAGCGGGCGGCAAACTTTTCGATGTGGCACTGCTTTTCATTATTATTGTAAGTGTTGCACTGGTGTTACTGGAGAGTGTTCCTGCCATACGCGATAGTCATTATCAGTTACTGCACATTTTGGAATGGTGTATTACCATCATTTTCTCCATAGAATATTTCCTGCGTGTTGCCATTGTAAAAAAGCCCTTACGTTACATTTTTAGTTTTTATGGCATTATCGACCTGTTGTCGGTTTTGCCTACTTACATCGGACTTGTGGTGGTTGGGTCGCACAGTTTGGTGGTAATCCGAATTCTCCGCTTGCTCCGTGTTTTCCGTATTTTAAAACTTACACGATACACTGAGGCAGGCCGTTCGCTGGCAAAAGCGCTATGGAACAGCCGCGAAAAAATAAGTGTTTTTATCTTTTTTGTAAGCATGCTGGTCATCATCATCGGAACAGTAATGTACCTCGTTGAAGGCCCGCAACATGGATTCACAAGCATTCCGCGCGGGATTTATTGGGCAATCGTTACCCTTACCACCGTTGGCTATGGCGATATCAGCCCCGGAACGCCACTGGGACAATTTCTGGCCAGCATTGTAATGATTATGGGGTACGCCATTATAGCCGTTCCAACGGGTATTGTTACTGCCGAGATCATTAACCCAACCAGCGAAAAAAACACACAGGTTTGTCCACAATGCCTGCATCCATCGCACGATGACGATGCCGTTTTCTGTAAAAAATGTGGTTCACGTCTTAATCCTGAGGTTTAGATTTAGTGATAGCATCACTCAGAGTGCTACTATTATTATAACTGCGCCCGTTAACAATCTAAGGGCAATTGTGAATATTTAAACCATGGAAATCGGAAGCAGTTCTTTTTGAACGATTATTTTTGTGGGAAATATTTGAAAAATGAGGCAGTATTTAGATCTATTGGAAACCATTTTAGAAAAGGGAGCGACTAAAGAAGACCGCACGGGAACAGGAACAATCAGTCGCTTTGGACACCAAATGCGTTTTGATTTGAACGAAGGTTTTCCGATGGTAACAACAAAGAAACTGCACCTTAAATCGATCATTTATGAATTGCTTTGGTTTCTGCAAGGCGACACCAATGTAAAATATCTGCAGGACAACGGAGTACGTATTTGGAACGAATGGGCGGACGACAACGGAGATCTCGGACACATTTACGGGTACCAGTGGCGCAGCTGGCCCACACCCGATGGTGGTCACATCGACCAAATATCACAAGTAATTGATGCCATTAAAAACAATCCAGATTCGCGACGCCACCTGGTTAGTGCCTGGAATGTTGGCGAACTGGATAAAATGAACCTGCCTCCGTGCCACATTCTTTTCCAGTTTTATGTAGCCAACGGTAAATTGTCGTGCCAGCTGTATCAGCGCAGTGCCGACGTATTTTTAGGCGTACCTTTTAACATTGCATCGTATGCATTACTTACCATGATGGTGGCACAGGTTTGTGATCTTGAGCCGGGCGATTTTGTACATACTTTTGGCGATGTGCACATTTATTCCAATCATGTTGAACAAGTAAAATTACAACTTACCCGCGAGCCATATCCGTTGCCGCAAATGAAGATTAACCCGGATGTAAAGAGTATTTTCGACTTTAAATTCGAAGACTTTGAGTTGATTGGTTACCAATCGCACCCACACATTAAAGGAGCTGTTGCCATTTAAAACAATTTTAAAATGACAGATAAAATTCAAAAAAACATTTCGATAATCGTTGCTATTGCCGAAAACTTTGCCATTGGCAAAAACAACGATCTGCTGTTTCATTTACCAAACGATTTGAAACGTTTTAAAGAAATAACCAGCGGGCATACCATAATAATGGGGCGTAATACCTTGTTGTCGTTGCCTAAATGGCCGTTGCCAAACCGTCGACACATTGTTATAACCGATAAACAGGACGATGTTTTCCCGGGGTGCGAAACAGTTTTTTCCATCGATGAAGCCATTGAAAAAGTGAAAGATGAAAAAGAAGCCTTCATCATTGGCGGAGGAATGATTTACAAACAGTTCTTCCCTGTTGCAGGCAAACTCTACCTCACGCTGGTACACAAACCTTTTGATGCTGACACTTATTTCCCCGAGGTGAATTATACCGAGTGGAACGAAATAAAACGCGAAGATCTGCACGACGAAAAAAACGATTTCGACTATTCATACCTGGATTTAGAACGAAAATAATTTTTGCGTTTGCAGCATAGCTACTCAAACTTTTTATGTCATGAGAAAAAAAACTGCCTTGATTGTAGTGTTGTGCGCTGTCAACCTGTTTTTGTTTGCTCAAAAACCATTATTGAACCTGAAGTACGAGCAAAATTACACGCCAACTTACGATGAGATAATTGAAATGTATGAGCTGCTCGATGCAAAGTACGAAAATGCCACACTTGTTGAAAATGGATTTACCGATGTGGGGAAACCGCTCCATACTTTTATCATCAATAACGAGCCGGAATTTAATCCTGAAACGATAAAAGCACAAGGAAAACCGGTATTACTGATTAACAACGGAATTCATCCCGGCGAACCTTGTGGAATTGACGCCAGCCTTGAATTTGCTGATAATATTTTACGCAACGCCAATAACCTGGCAGAACTACTTGAAAACACAGTTATTGTTATTGTTCCGGCTTACAACATTGGCGGACTTTTAAACCGCAGCGCCTACAACCGCTCGGGACAAACAACTCCTTACGAAACCGGGTTCCGTGGTAATGCCGGAAACCTCGATCTTAACCGCGACTTTGCAAAATGTGATTCGGAAAATGCCCGGAATTTCAACCGCCTGTTTACCAAATGGGATCCGGATGTATTTTTAGACACGCATACTACCAACGGATCGGATCATCAATACAGCGTTACTTTAATTGCACCGTCGCCCGACATGTTTCCTCCAAGCCAGGAAAACTTTATACGCGAAAAATTACTTCCCGGCCTTTATAGCAATATGAAAAAGGGGGAATACGAACTGATACCATATGTAAGCTGGATGTATCCTGACCCCAAAAAAGGCATAATGATGACGCAGGAAACAAGCCGCTATTCATCGGGGTATGCCAGCCTTTTTAACTCGTACGGCATGATGACAGAAAATCATGTTTATAAAGATTATACAGACCGCGTAAAATCGTGCTACCAGTTTATTGAGGTGTTGGCAAAATTCACTTCAGCAAATTCCGAAGAAATAATAGAAAGCCGAAATGCGGGTAGAAAAGAATCGATGACCGCTGAAACTTATCCAATTAACTTTAGCTTAGACACGACACAGTTTCAATTGCTGGAATTTAAGGGTTACGAAGTTGACAACAACCAAATCAGCCCTGTTACCGGATTGCCCCGTTTTGGTTACGACAAAACCCGGCCTTATACCGAAGAAATACCATTCTTCGATGTGTATAATCCTACAGAAGAAATTAAAATTCCAGAGTATTATATATTGCCACAAACCTGGAACCGTGTGATTGAACGCCTGGAATTAAACGGAATTGAATTTACGCGATTACCTAACGACACCACAATGGCAGTAGAAGTGTACTACATCGATGAATATTCAAATGCCGGGCGCCTGAACAACGGACATTATTTTCACGACAAAGTAAGCACCACCAGCGAAGTTCAAAATATTAAATATTATGCCGGCGATTTAGTAATTCCGGTTCGCCAAAAGAAAATAAAATACCTGCTGGAACAATTGGAGCCCAAAGCCCGCGATTCATTTTTCAGGTGGAATTTCTTTGATCAGATTCTGGATGAACGGGAATATTTCTCGTCGTATGGATTTGAAGAAAATGCGCTGAAATACCTAAACGAACATCCGGAGTTTAAAAAGAAATTTGAAGAGAAACGCCAAACCGACCCGGAATTTGCTAAAAATCATCGGGCGCAGTTGAGTTATATCTATTACAACTCGGAGTGGGCAGAGAAAACGTATAAACGTTACCCGGTGGCAAGGATTTATTAAAAATAAAAAGGCCTGATTAAAAAATAATCAGGCCTTTTTACTTATGCAAGCAGATTGCCCAGGTTCGCAAACTTATTGTTGTAATCTTCAACCGAAAGTTTGACAATTTCCAGTGCTTCTTCCTGCCCGTAAGTAGCGGCAATTTCAGTATTCGAATCAACACCTGGCATATCCTTATACGTAAGGAAGTAATGCTCCAAACGCTGGATTACAATTTCAGGAACCTGCGATACATCGGTAAAATGACCATAAACTGTATCGTTATCCAAAACAGCAATTATTTTATCATCGGCCTGGTCGCCGTCAATCATACGGAAACCTCCAATCGGACGCGCTGTTACCAGCAAATCGCCATGTGCCAGATCTTTTTCCGTTAATACACAAATATCAATCGGGTCACCATCTCCTTTTATACCTTTTCGGTTCACCTTCTCCGAACAGTATTCGCCTACTTTGTTGCCACAATAGGTTTGCGGAATAAACCCGTATAACGCAGGAACAACATTCGAGAATTTCTGCGGGCGATCAATACGCAAATAACCGCTATCTTTATCAATTTCGTATTTTACCGTATCGGTTGAAACCACTTCGATAAAAGCGGTTAATTCTTCGGGAGCATTTTCGCCAATTGCGACGCCATGCCAGGGGTGCGATTTATAACGCAATCCCATCAATCGTCCAATGGGATCGGAAAGTCTGTCTACCATCTTAGTTAAATTATGTTTTTTATTTCAAACCAATAGTACGACTTTTAGTTCATACTAATCGCTACAAAGGTGATTAAATTTTTATTAAGCCACAACAGAAGAAACAGTTCCAAACGACGGAACACTTAATAACAAACAAAGCCTGTAAGTGCATAAACCAATGCGGCCTGCCAGTTTATGACAAATGCTCAGCAGAACGAGTAACAAAAGAACAGACTTCTTCATTTTCTGATTTTATTGATTTAGGCTATGAAAATACAAAATTAGCTTATTGCTTAACGGACAATATTTGCAGCTTCAATATTTGTTGGTAACAAAAAAGCCCAGGTTACAAACCGGAACGTGCGAGAGATAGAAAAACATTGCAGCTAAAAAAATCGGCAGAATGATTGCCAAGCAACCTTGGTTGATTGCCGATCAACTACGGTTGTTTTATTTCCAACCTTGGTTGGTTTACTATCAACTTTAGTTGATTCTCAATCATCTATAGTTGATAGCCTATTAACCTTGGTTAATTTCTTATCAACCGTGGTTGGATCACCATCATCTTTGGTTGGTTATTTATCAACCGTGGTTGGATTACCATCAACCTTGGTTGTTTGTCTATCAACCAAGGTTGGCAATGTATCAACTATGGTTGAATCAAAAACAGAAAGGGTTGATTTAAAACAGGATTTGTTTAATACAGTTAATCGCAACTCTCTCATCTTCCGGAGTTATTGTATAAGCAGCTATTCTTGTCCTCCGCTGGCGCGATTTTAGAAATCACTCCCCAGCCGACAATGCCGAAAAGCCAGACCTTCAAGGTTTCGCAACCTTGAAGGTCTGATAAGCGAACAGAACCAAAGTGAGACCATCACCTGAGTAGATTATCCGCCCCAATTCTCACGATCCAAACTACGGTAATGAATAGCTTCCGAAAGGTGATCGGCCTGCACATGCTCTTCACCTTCAAGGTCGGCTATTGTGCGCGAAACTTTTAAAATTCTATCGTAGGCACGGGCAGATAAGCCAAGGCGGTCCATAGCATTTTTAATCAGGTTGTTACTGTCCTCATCCAGCACCACGTATTCGCGTATCAGTTTCGAGGTCATTTGTGCATTGGCGTAAACACCCTGATGATTCTCAAAACGTTTCTCCTGAATTTTTCGGGCAGCTAACACCCGCTCGCGAACAGCCTCACTATTTTCCGACGACTCCATTTCCGACAGCTTTTTGAATGGTACGGGAACAACTTCCAGGTGAATATCAATGCGGTCGAGCAGCGGCCCCGAGATTTTATTCAGGTATTTCTGCACCACGCCCGGCGCACAAACACACTCTTTTGTGGGATGATTGTAATAACCACACGGACACGGATTCATGGAAGCCACCAGCATAAAACTTGCCGGGTATTCTACCGAAAACTTAGCCCGCGAAATGGTAATATTCCGGTCTTCCAAGGGTTGGCGCATCACTTCTAAAACAGTTCGTTTAAATTCGGGTAGCTCATCCAGAAACAAAACTCCATTATGAGCAAGGCTAATTTCCCCTGGCTGTGGATAATTTCCGCCGCCAACCAAAGCGACGTCCGAAATTGTGTGGTGGGGACTTCGGAAAGGACGCCTTGTCATCAACGAAGTTTCTTTATCGATTTTACCGACTACCGAATGAATTTTTGTGGTTTCCAGCGCCTCTTTTAACGAAAACGGAGGAAGTACTGTCGGAATTCGTTTGGCTAACATCGTCTTTCCCGATCCCGGAGGACCTACCAAAATTATATTGTGACTTCCGGCAGCTGCAATTTCCAAAGCCCGTTTTACATTTTCCTGTCCTTTTACATCCGAGAAGTCGAGCGGATTAGTATTGACCTGCGTATAAAACTCAGCACGGGTATCGATTACGGTTTGTTCAAGACTTCCTTCATCATTCAAAAAGTCGATGACTTCTGTAATATTTTCGGCACCATAAACTTTCAATCGGTCAACAACAGCAGCTTCGCGTGCATTTTGTTTGGGCAGAATAAAACCTTCAAATTCCTCTTTACGCGCATTAATAGCAATGGGTAAAACGCCTTTAATGGGCTGCAACGTTCCGTCGAGCGAGAGCTCCCCCATTAAAACATACTTTGCTAATTTATCGTGATTAATCTGCCCCGATGCGGCCAAGACAGCGGTAGCCAACGGCAAATCGTAAGCCGATCCTTCTTTACGAATATCGGCCGGAGCCATGTTAATAATGATTTTCTTTTTAGGCCATTTGTAGCCGTTTAGGCGCAGGGCCGATTCAATTCGTTGTTGACTTTCTTTCACTGCACTATCGGGCAAACCAACCAGCAAGAATTTAATTCCGGTGGTTACGTCAACTTCAATGGTAATGGTTGTGGCATCAATTCCGAAAACTGCGCTTCCGAAGGTTTTAACTAACATAAACGGGGATTTTATTGATAATCAGTTAAAATTAATGATTTTACCCGAAATTAAAAACTGAATTGTTTACTGAATATTACTTTCATTTCGTTCGTCGAGATAATTTCCGGCATGTTGCAAGAATGAACTACTTTTGCATTTATTCAATTTAATTTTGAATTAGCAGCATGAAAGATTCAGTAGCAGATGCACAATCTGCAGGAAATACGCTTTTAGAGATTGGCGCATTATTAATGAGCTCAGGAGCCAGTACACACCGCACCCGAATTACCATGAAACGGATTGCAAAAAGCCTTGGATATGGAATTGATCTGCTTATTACGCAAAGGGCTTTAATGCTAACGATTATTGAAAAAGATCAGCAGTATTTTTTTAGCCGCCTGAAACGCATCTCTCCGCTTCACCCAAATTTTAAAATGGTTAGCGGAATCAGCCATTTAAGCTGGAATGTAAAGGAACAAAGCTGGTCGGTTGAAAAAATAAAGGAAGAATTAGAGCGACTAAAATCGTTACCTAAATATCCTCGATGGCTATTGTTAACGATGGTAGGCGCTGCCGGTGCCGGCTTCTGTAATCTTTTCGGTGGCGACGCATTAAACATGGGGGTGTCGTTTATTGCAACTATTGCCGGGCTTTTTGTCCGCCAGGAAGCTGCACGCAAAAATTTCAATCCCTACCTCTGCGTGTTTTTTGCAGCTTTAGTGGCATCGTTCATTGCCGGGCTGTCTGAACAATTCGAAATTGGTAGCGATCCGGAAAAGGCAGTTGCAACCTCCGTTCTTTTTCTTGTTCCCGGAATACCGCTGATAAACTCGGTAACTGATATAATTGATGGGAATATTCAGAATGGTCTTGTTCGGGCTATTAACGGATTAATGATTGCTTTTGCAATTGCATTTGGACTTTTCACATCCAAAATGATATTAAATTTTTGATATGATATTACTCGGAATACTTATAAAAGCTTTTTGGTCGGGAATTGCAGCCATCGGTTTTGCCATTCTTTTTAATGTCCCCAAACGTACACTCTTTCCCATTGGAGCAATGGGTGCTATCGGTGGATTTATCAAATTTGGCGGTATGTTTCTGGGAATTGGAATTGTTTTAGCATCGTTTATCGGAGCTACAATCATAGGAATTATCAGCATACAAATGGCTCACATGAAGAAAAGTCCGCCATTGATTTTTTCCATCCCCGGAGTGATACCGATGGTTCCGGGAGCATTTGCTTACCGAATGATGTTAGGACTTATTGCACTAATTGATCTTGAGGATAAAGACACTTATATTCAAACGCTAATCGACACGGTTAACAACGGTGCCAAAATGATTTTCATACTTATTTCGCTGGCCATTGGCGTATCAATACCAATGCTAATTAGCAGAAAAGAATCGATAAAAAAGTTGAAGGAACCTACGAATTAATTTGTCGCAGTTCGAGAAGTGAAAAATAATTTCAACTAATATAACTTCTTACGTTTCAACAGATACGAAAACAAAACCTCCTTAAAGTCTTTGTTGATATCGGCTTCGGCCAAATCGATCTGGTATTGCCCGCATCGTACTTTCAGGTCTTCGAAATACTCACTAACCGTATTGGTATAGTGCTGTTTTACTTCAGAGGGATTAAACTTAACAACCTGTCCACTCTCCAAATCAACAAACTTGTGCGGCCGGTTACTAAATTCAAACTCACGTTCAAGCGAATGATCGGTTACATGAAAAAGAATAACCTCGTGTTTATTGTACCGCAGATGTTGCAAGGCCGAAAACAGCTCCTCGTTTTTCGAGCTGTCAAGCATATCGCTGAAAATAATTACCAGCGAACGTTTATGAATATTCTCGGCAATTTGATGAAGTACCTGAGTAGTATTGGTGGTTTTTCGTAAACCGGCATTTTCGGGCTGAATAAGCTCCGAAAGTTTTCCGTACATCACTTCGGCATTTACCGATGAAATTCGTGGTGACGAATGGAATTCAATTTCGTTAGAAAAAAGTGTCAGGCCAACGGCATCGCGCTGTTTGCGCATCAGGTAAATTAATGCAGCGGCCGTATAAACCGAAAAAGCCAGTTTATTGTGTAAATGCTTTTTCCCTTTTGCGTAAGGAAACAACATGGATGAAGAAGTATCGACAACGAGTTGGCAGCGCAGGTTGGTTTCCTCTTCGTACTGTTTTACAAAAAGCTTGTCGGTACGCGCAAACAATTTCCAGTCGACGTGTTTGGTCGACTCGCCCTGATTATACAACCGGTGTTCGGCAAATTCAACCGAAAATCCATGAAACGGACTTCGGTGCAAGCCGGTTATAAAACCTTCAACAACCTCGTGAGCCACCAGCCCCAGGTTATCAAAACGGTGAAATTGTTCTATGTCGATCAGGTTCTTCAAAATGATGAAACGAAAAGCATTGTCGTTTTATTGATCCTTCTTTGATTACATCAGTGCCAGTCAGACTGAGCGTAATCGAAGTATTGTTATAAAAAAAGAAAACTGTCATTTCGGGTAGCAAGAAAGGCCGGATCTTTTATTGAAAAAGATTTCTCCTCCTGCGTCGTCGAAATGACAGTTCTGATAAAAACGCTATTACAGTAGCGCTTCCAGTTTGTCGATGAAAGCTTGTTTTGGAGCAGCACCAACTTGCTTATCCACAACTTCGCCGTTTTTCACAAACAATACTGTAGGAATGTTTCTGATTCCGTACTTCATTGCTACATCCTGATTGTTATCAACATCAACTTTCCCGATTACTGCTTTGCCTTCGTACTCAGCCGACATTTCTTCTACAATCGGTGCAATCATTCTACAAGGGCCACACCAAACTGCCCAAAAATCGATCATCACCGGTTTGTCTGAATTCATTACCAATTCTTCAAAATTGGCATCTGTAATTTCTAAAGCCATATTAATATCCTTTTATTATTGTATATCGTTCTTTTCTACTCCACAAAACTAATTAATTCTGTAACTCATTTCCGGTTGCTCATTAAAAAAGTTCAGAAAACCATCCAAAGGATTAACCCTTGTAGTTCTTGAAAACATTTCAATGTACATATTGTTCTCGGGATCAAAAACATTAAATTTCAATAGGGCTTTTCCTTTGTATTCACCAGCCATCTGATCAACGCGTTTTACAAAGTCTTCGGTTAATGCTTTTAGCGGTACGTTAATGGTTAAACTTTTAATGTATTTTTCGCGCACATCATCGAGCAGCTCAATGCTGTTCACTTTATATTCGTAGAAATCGCTGTTAAAACGTTGCTTCACTGTACCTTTTACCATAATAAACAGCCCCATTTTACAGAATTTACTGAAGTTTACATAGTCGTTTCCAAAGAAGAAAAGCTCTTTGGAATCGGTATAATCAGTTAAGGTCATAACTGCATACATATTTCCGTTTTTCGACTGTCCTTCGCGCGCCGCCGTAACCATTCCTCCAAAAGTAAAGTCTTTTCCCTGGTATTTCGAGATATCATTGTTCAGGTCTTTCAGCCCCACATCTCTCGAGCAAAAATTTGTGATTTCCAGTCGGTAATCATCAAGCGGATGAGCAGTGAGATAAATTCCAATCAGGTTTTTCTCTTTCTCCAGCAGAATCAGTTTTGCCCACTCATCAACTTTTGGAACAGGCGGCTTTTGAATGTCCTGTCCTCCTGCCATTCCTCCGAATAAACTTTGCTGTGCACTCTGCGCTTCCAATTGAACGCGGTTACCGTACCGAATCAGTTTTTCAATAAAATTGGTGTCGTCGTTTTCATTTTCGCCAGCAAAAAAGCAACTGCGGTTTACGCCCTCCAAATTCTGAAATGCACCGGCCATAGCCAATGCCTCAAGGTTCTTTTTATTTACCGATTGTAAGTTTACATGTTCAACCAAATCGTATATGGTATGAAAATGGCCGCGCTCGTTTCGCACATCAATAATATGTTTTACTGCGCCTGATCCAACACCTTTAATAGCCCCCATCCCAAAACGTATGTCGCCTTCCTTGTTGGCCGTAAACTTGATAAAACTTTCGTTCACATCCGGCCCAAGAACATTCATCTTCATGCGTTTACACTCAGTCATCAACTTAGTAATATCAGTAATATTATTAAGGTTTCGACTAAGGTTGGCCGCCATAAACTCGGCCGGGTAGTGCGCTTTTAAAAAACCTGTTTGGTAAGCAACGTAAGCATAACAAACCGAGTGCGATTTGTTAAATGCGTATGAAGCAAAAGCCTCCCAGTCTTTCCAAATTTTATTTATTACCTCATCAGTGTTTTTCCCTTTGTTTTTGCATTCGTCAACAAACTGCCGGTTGGCCTTACAGCCATCAACAAACTTCACTTTAAGTTTTTCCATTACCGACATAATCTTCTTACCCATCGCCTTACGCAGCGTATCCGAGTCACCACGGGTAAAGCCTGCCAGCAAGCGCGAAAGTAACATCACTTGCTCCTGAAAAACGGTAATACCGTAAGTATCACTCAGGTATTCTTCCATCATCGGCACATCGTAATCCACCTTTTGTCTACCGTGTTTACGCGCAATATAATCGGGAATGTATTCCATTGGCCCCGGACGATAGAGCGCGTTCATAGCCACCAGGTCTTCAAAACGGTTAGGCTTCAAATCGCGAAGGTGCTTTTTCATTCCGTCCGATTCAAACTGGAAGATAGCAGTGGTTTCGCCCTGGCTAAAAAGTTCAAATGTCTTTTCGTCATCAAGCGGAATTTCATTTATTGGAACTTCAATTCCTTTCGACAGTTTGATGTTCTCCAAACATTCTTTTATAATCGACAGCGTTTTCAGTCCCAGGAAGTCCATCTTCAGCAGGCCGATATCTTCCACAAAACGCCCGTCGTACTGAGTTGTCAGCAGATGCTCCTCATCTTTGGTAGGCATCAGCGGAATATGATCTGTCAGCGGATCACGACTAATCAGAATTCCGCAGGCATGCACCCCGGTATTTCGCACCGAACCTTCGAGCTTTTCGGCATAAGTCAGCGTATCAACAACCAGCAGAATAGGCGAATCCTTTTCCCGTGCCAGATCGGGACTTTCTTTAAAAGCCTTTTTGAAACTCATTTTCGGCGCCTCAGGCACTAACTTGGCCAAACGATCGGCCTCGGGCAAGGGCAATTTTAACACGCGGGCCACATCCCTGATCGAAGACTTGGTAGCCATGGTTCCGAAAGTACAAATGTGGGCAACCTTGTCCTCACCATATTTATTAGTAACATAGTTAAGGACCTGTTGTCGTCCGTCGTCATCAAAATCGATATCGACATCGGGAAGCGATATACGGTCGGGGTTCAGGAAACGCTCAAAAAGCAGGTCGTATTTAATCGGGTCGATGTTGGTAATTCCGGCACAATACGATACTGCCGCACCGGCAGCCGAACCACGTCCCGGCCCCACAATTACGCCATTATTTTTTGCCCAGTTAATAAAGTCTTGCGTAATAAGGAAGTAACCGGGATAACCCATTGTTTTAATGGTATTCAGCTCGAAAATGAGGCGGTCTTCCACACTTTTCTCCAGCGGATCGCCATAACGTTCTTTTGCCCCTTCGAATGTAAGGTGCTCCAGAAACGCCGACTCCAGTTTTACACGAATTACTTTATCGTATCCGCCCAAACGTTCAAATGCCGCATCACCAAATTCTTCGCGCAAATCAGCCTCTGAGTATTGTTCCTTAAAACCTTCTTCCGTTCCAATTTCTTCAGGAATAGGAAACACCGGCATAATCGGCGAACAATTCAATTCAAAAGACTCCACTTTTTCGGCAATTTCGTTGGTATTTGCCAACGCATCCGGAAGGTCTTTAAAAAGCTCATTCATTTCGGCCTGCGTTTTAAACCACTCCTGCTTGGTATAACGCATCCGGTTCGGATCATCAAAATCTTTACCTGTATTCAGACAGATCAACAAATCATGCGCTTCTGCATCCGATTCGTTCGTGAAATGAATATCGTTGGTGGCAATTAACTTCACGCCCAGCTTTTTAGCCAGCGGAACCAATTGCTTATTTACTTTTACCTGCCAGTCGTATACCTCTTCGCGCTCGCGTTGCGATTGCGCCGGATGCCGCATTAATTCCAGGTAATAATCGTCGCCAAATAATTTTTTATACCACAGAATGGCGTCTTCGGCGGCCTGTATATTATTGGCCATTATATGCTGTGCAATCTCACCTCCCAAACAGGCCGATGATGCAACCAGTCCTTCGTGATGTTTCTCCAGCAGCTCTTTATCAATACGCGGCTTATAATAAAATCCGGTGGTAGTGGCTGTCGATATCAGTTTTATCAGATTAATATATCCGACCTTGTTCTTTGCCAGCAAAATAAGGTGATGCCCCGAGCGGTCGACCTTATCTTTTTTATCATTAATGGTACGGGCAGCCACATAAGTTTCACACCCTAAAATGGGTTTTATTTCGGCCTTCGCACAGGCCGCATGAAACTCTTTAATGCCGAACATTGTTCCGTGATCGGTTAACGCCAAAGCCGGCATGTTATCCGATTTTGCTTTGCCTACCAGATCGTTGATACTGGCGGCACCATCAAGAATAGAGTATTGCGAGTGTACGTGTAAATGCGTAAATGGAACCATAAAAACTATGCTAAAAAAGTTCTTAAAGATACCAATTCTCTTAGCTGAATAAGGGGGATGTTAATAATTTTTGATGGAATTTTTGGAGCAAAAAAGCCCCGATGCTTTGATCGGGACTGTTAGTCAATATTTTCAGCGATAAGCTTTGCCAATTGCTCCATCTCCTCAGGAGGGAATTTTGTTTTGTCGGCAAAGTTCAGTAAATCGTGTTCGCTTTGCATAGGCACCAAATGAATGTGTGCATGTGGCACTTCGAGACCCAAAACCATTACCCCCACTTTTTTGCAGGGAACAGCTTTTTCTAATCCTTTAGCCACCTTTTTGGCAAACATTTGCAACCCGGCATAGGTTTCATCATCCAAATCAAAAAGGTAGTCTACCTCTTTCTTGGGAATCACCAAAGTGTGTCCTTTAGCAGTTGGAGAAATATCGAGAAAAGCAAAATAATTCTCGTCCTCAGCTACTTTGTATGAAGGAATCTCACCATTGATAATTTTTGTAAAAATGCTTGCCATGATTCTTAAATTGAAATTTCTACAATCTCGAAAGGTATTACTCCTGACGGAACTTTAATTTCAACCACATCGCCAACTTTTTTGCCCATCAATCCTTTGGCAATTGGCGTCTGTACCGATATTTTTCCTTCTTTCAAATTCGCTTCACTTTCAGGAACCAGAGTGTATTGCATCGTAGCACTATTCTTTTTGTTCTTGATGGTTACTTTATTCAGAATCTGAACTTTCGATGTATCAATTTTTGATTCGTCAAGAATTCGGGCATTTGCCACTTTCGATTTTATCTGGGCTATTTTTGCTTCAAGCATACCCTGGGCATCTTTTGCTGCATCGTACTCTGCATTTTCCGAGATATCGCCCTTTTCAATGGCCTCGCCAATCTGCTTCGAAATTTTTGGGCGCTCAACACTCATCAAGTGCTCTAACTCTTTCTTCAGCTTCTCCAATCCGTCTTTCGTCAAATATGTTACTTCGGACATTCTGTATCCTCCTTTATTTAATTGTTTCGCCTCAACGTAGGCATAAAAAAATAGAAAGAATCCCGATTTGCCCGGAACTCTTCCTAATGCAAAATTATATAATTTCTTGAATATTAAAATATTCTACGCAAAAAAATATCGAAAACGAGTGATTTTTACACAGTTAGACATATTTCCGATTGATGATCTCACTATATATCACGGCTTTCTTCAACGAAAACTTCTCACCCAGTACTAACGACTGCTTTTTCGATTTTTTTGCGCGCTGCATTTGTCGTTTTAGCGGCACTGATCTTCTTGCTTCAGTACTAAACTGAAATGCCGGATGAACTTCCTGTGCCGGCTCTTCTTCTACCTCTTCGTCTTGCACAAACTGCGGTCGCTGGGGAGTTGGGACATCTTTACCCTCATCCATCAGCATTTCCCAAAAATCCTGTGTACTTCCGGTTTGGGGAGCTGACACTCCGGGCGTAGCGTTCTTTTTACGTTTTTTATTGAGAATACCAAACACGGCAACGATCAATGTCAATATAATAACTAGTATATCATCCATAATTTTCTATCAGTAATAAATTGTATTTTTGGTTGTTCAATCTATAAAAGTACGAAACACGTACGGAAATAAAAATTTTCGCGTTAAAGAATAATAAAACAAGGTTAGTATCATGCAAAAAAAGAGCAACAATCGGAAGTCGGATTATTGGGGGATGAAGTATTTATTTCTTATTGTACTTACTTTTCTGGGCTATTCGTCGTGCAAAGAGATTGATTCGGAAATTCCTGATGCCTGGGTAGGCTTACCCCTTGATTTAGGGATATACAACGAACTAACCGTGCCTGGTAACTCGGCCTACTTCCCGAACCAGGGATTTGGCGGCGTTATTGTTTATTGCGAAACAGAAGGCTCGTACTATGCATTTGATGCAGCTTGCACCAACGAGATCAATCCATCTTGCAAAGTAGAAAACGACGGAGCCGTAGGAAAATGCTCCTGTTGCGAATCGGAATATATATTTATTGGCGGTACTGTATTAAAGGGTCCCGCTACGGCACCATTAAAACAATATAAAACCTCGCTGGTTGGAAATACCCTGAGGGTGTACAACTAAAAATGGGCTCCACTATGTGAAACCCATTTTCTATCGAATAAAATTGTCTTCTTAATATCTATAGTGTTCTGCCTTAAACGGACCTTCTTTAGAAATCCCTAAATAAGCAGCCTGTTTTTCGGTAAGCTCGGTAAGTTTTACACCAATTTGCGCCAGGTGCAAACGTGCAACTTCCTCATCTAGTTTTTTTGATAAAGTGAAAACACCAACTTCGTAGTCGTTCTCCCACAAATCAATTTGTGCCAGCGACTGGTTGGTAAACGAGTTACTCATAACAAATGACGGATGCCCGGTTGCACATCCAAGGTTTACCAAACGACCTTCGGCCAACAGGTAAATACAGTGACCATCTTCGTAAGTATATTTATCAACCTGTGGTTTGATGTTTACTTTTTCGATGCCCGGCCATTTTTCCATTTTGGCAACCTGAATTTCATTGTCGAAGTGGCCAATATTACAAACGATCGATTGATCTTTCATATTTGCCATGTGCTCGGCTGTAATTACATCGCAGTTTCCGGTTGTGGTTACATAAATGTTTCCTTCGGCCAATGCATCTTCCATCGTTTTCACCTCAAAACCTTCCATGGCTGCCTGCAGCGCACAAATCGGATCGATTTCGGTAACAATTACACGAGCGCCATAACTACGCATCGAATGAGCACAACCTTTACCAACATCGCCATAACCGGCAACAACCACAACTTTCCCGGCAATCATTACATCGGTAGCACGTTTAATACCATCTGCCAACGACTCGCGACATCCGTACAGGTTATCAAATTTCGATTTGGTAACTGAATCGTTAACATTAATAGCAGGAACCAACAACTCGCCTTTGTCGGCCATCTGATACAAACGGTGTACCCCGGTAGTTGTCTCTTCTGAAACACCTTTCCATTCGGCTACCGCGCGATGCCATTTCTGGTTATCTTCTTTTAATGTAGTTTTCAGCAACTCAAGAATTACGTCCTCTTCTTCGCTTGACGCTTCAGCATCCAAAACACTGGCGTCTTTTTCAGCAGCATATCCTTTGTGAATTAGCAAGGTAGCATCGCCACCGTCATCCACAATTAGCTGCGGACCTTTTCCATCGGGGAAACTCATTGCCTCGCGGGTACACCACCAGTATTCTTCCAAGGTTTCACCTTTCCAGGCAAACACCGGCACTCCAGCTTTTGCAATAGCTGCCGCCGCATGATCCTGTGTTGAAAATATATTACAGCTTGCCCAACGAACATCGGCTCCAAGCGCAACCAGTGTTTCAATTAAAACAGCAGTTTGCACGGTCATATGCAAACTTCCCATTACACGCACACCATTGAGTGGTTTGCGCGGGCCAAATTTTTCTCTAATGGCCATTAATCCCGGCATTTCCTTCTCCGCGATATCAATTTCTTTTCTTCCGAATTCTGCCAATGAGATATCGGCTACTTTGTAATCTAGTTTTTTCTGAACTGACACGGTCATATCTTATTACTTTAATTTACTCAAATAAAATGGCGTGCAAAAATAACAATTTTTGCCACAAAAAAGTTGAAAATCAATGATAAGGATTAGTTACCCATGTCGGAGAAGAACTTCACGCGCATTAAACGAATGTCATCTTCAGAGTATTCTTCTTCGCCTAATTCTTCCAGTGCATCCTCTATGGAGTCGGTTTCAGCCTCGCGAAAATATTCAAAAATATCATCCTGATGATCTTCATCAATCACATCATCAATGTAGTAATCAATATTTAATTTAGTCCCGGAATTCACAATAGCCTCCACTTCACCAATCACGTCGCTCACTTCAATTCCTTTTGAGTCGGCAATATCATCAAACGACAATTTGCGGTCAATACTCTGAATAATGAACACCTTCATTTTCGATTTATTGGCCACTGTGCGCACCACCAAATCTTCAGGACGTTCAATTTCATTCTCTTCCACATACGACTTTATAAGCTTCGCGAACTCTTTTCCATACCGACGTGCTTTACCTTGTCCAACTCCCTGAATATTTTGCAACTCCTCGATAGTTATCGGGTACTGGATAGACATATCGGCCAACGACGGATCCTGAAAAATTACAAACGGAGGAAGATCATGCTTTTTGGCGATCTTTTTTCGCAGATCTTTTAACATGGCAAACAGCTGTGGATCGCCACTGGCGCCTCCTGATGGGGCACCTCCTGCAACTACTGAATCTCCTTCTTCTTCATAGTCATGATTTTTCACCAACATAAAACTATGCGGTTTTTCCAGAAACTCGTGTCCCTTTTCAGTGACTTTCAGCAGTCCATAATTCTCAATGTCTTTATTAATAATTCCGGCTACCATCAACTGGCGGAACACAGCATTCCAAAAACGCTCGTCGTGTTCTTTTCCTGAACCAAACGATTTTAGTGTGTAATGTTTGAACGATTTTATGGCAGCAGTGCTGTTACCAATCAGAATATTGGCTATATGGTCGCCTTTGTATTTCTCGTTAACTTCCAGAATTGCCTTTAGCGCGATAACAATATCGTCTTTGGCCTCAATTTGCGCTTTAGGATTCAGACAGTTATCACAATTTCCACAATTATCAGTTCTGTAGTGCTCTCCAAAATAATGCAACAAAATTATGCGGCGGCATATGGCCGACTCGGCATACGAAACTGTATCCAACAAAAGCTGTTTCCCAATTTCCTGCTCGGCAACCGGTTTCCCATGCATAAACTTCTCCAGTTTCTGTATGTCTTTATAACTGTAAAAAGTAATACATTGTCCTTCGCCACCATCACGCCCGGCTCGCCCGGTTTCCTGATAATAACCTTCAAGACTTTTAGGAATATCGTAGTGAATTACAAAACGAACATCGGGCTTGTCGATTCCCATACCGAAAGCAATGGTAGCAACAATTACGTCCACCTCTTCCATCAGAAATTTGTCCTGATTACCCGAGCGGGTTGCAGCATCCATCCCGGCATGATAAGCAAGAGCTTTAATTCCGTTCACCTGTAGGGTTTCGGCCAGCTCCTCAACTTTTTTCCGGCTCAAACAATAGATAATACCAGATTTGCCTTCGTTCTGTTTTATAAATTTTATGATCTGCGTTTCGGTTTGAACCTTTGGCCGCACTTCGTAATAAAGATTCTCGCGATTAAACGATACCTTAAAAACTTTTGCATCTAAAATGCCAAGGTTTTTTTGAATATCGTGCTGCACCTTTGCAGTTGCAGTTGCCGTTAACGCCACCATCGGAGATTTTCCAATTTCTTCAACAATTGATTTTATCCGTCTGTACTCCGGCCTGAAATCGTGTCCCCATTCCGAAATACAATGAGCCTCGTCAATGGCGTAAAACGATATCTTTATTTGTTTAAGGAACTCTATGTTTTCTTCTTTTGTCAACGACTCAGGAGCAACATAAAGCAGTTTTGTTTTTCCGGCCAGCACATCTTCCTTCACCTGTGTTATGGCTGCTTTTGACAGCGAAGAATTCAAGAAATGCGCAACACTGTCTTCGGCATGCGTACTACGTATTGCATCTACCTGATTTTTCATCAGGGCAATTAAAGGAGAAATCACAATGGCAGTGCCATCAAGAATTAACGCCGGCAACTGATAAATTAACGACTTTCCTCCACCTGTTGGCATCAACACAAAGGTGTCTTTTCCATCCATCACACTTTTAATCGCTTCCTCCTGTTGACCTTTAAAACGGTCAAAACCAAAAAAACGCTGCAACTCGTCTGCTAATACAACTTTTTTACTCATATGTCCAATCTCTCAATGTCTGTAGCATAAGTAAATTCTAAATTATTAAAAGTAAGCAAAACGGCAATACAATTTAATAAATTTTATACTTTAAAATAGGATGTATTTAATAGAGGCTAACATTATGTGAAAAGTTTGAGCCCTGCAATATATAAGTAATATTTGAGATTTTTAATGTGGAAAATTCATGTACATTTGTAAAGTTTTTTTTTGAAAACCAGAATTCATGAGCGAAGAGCATACTACAAAGAAACAAGGGGACGAAAGTTCAAAAGAAGAAATGTCCTTTCTTGAACACCTGGAGATACTTCGTTGGCACATTATCCGGTCATCGGCGGCCATTGTTCTTTTTGCCATCGTCGCATTTGTTATGAAATCGTTTATTTTCGATGTGGTTATCCTCAGCCCGAGAATGCCCGATTTTTGGACCAATCGTATGTTTGCCAAACTTGGCGACCTGGTAGGATCGGAGGCTTTAAAAATTAACCAGGTACCATTAAAAATGCAAAGTATAAAAATTGCAGGGCAGTTTTCTACACATATTATGGTATCGATAATTGCCGGCTTTATTTTGGCATCGCCTGTTGTTTTCTACGAATTCTGGCGTTTTATAAAACCCGCGCTGTACGAAACCGAACGCAAACATGCTGGCGGTGCGGTGTTCTTCACATCCATTCTTTTTTTAATGGGCGTATTGTTTGGCTACTTTTTAATTGTGCCTTTATCCATTCACTTTTTAGGCACCTACCAGGTAAGTAGCGAAGTTGAAAACACCATTAATCTTCGTTCATATATTGGATCGGTAACATCCATCTCATTGGCAGCCGGAGTTGTTTTCCTTTTACCCATTTTCTCTTATTTTTTGAGCAAAGTAGGACTGCTTACCCCGGAATTTATGAAAACATACCGTCGTCATGCGTATGTAATCATGTTGTTACTTTCAGCAATTATCACTCCCCCCGATATTTTTAGCCAAATTATGGTTTGTTTCCCGTTGGTTTTCCTTTACGAAATTGGAATTGTAATTTCGCGGCGTGTAGTTAAAAATCGTGAAAAAGAGATGGAAGCCATGTAATTCAGTCAAAAATTGACGTTATTTGAACCATTATGATTCTTCGAGCAGAAAACATCGTTAAAAAATACCGAAAAAGAACCGTAGTAAAAGGAGTTAGTTTTCAGGTTGAACAAGGCGAAATAGTGGGATTACTAGGTCCAAACGGAGCAGGTAAAACCACATCTTTTTATATGATTGTTGGATTGATTCAACCCTTTTCAGGAAAAATCTTTCTCGATGATAAAGAAATTACAAAACTTCCGGTGTACAAAAGAGCACAGCGAGGCATTGGTTATCTGGCACAGGAAGCCTCAGTTTTCCGAAAGTTGAGTATAGAAGATAATATCAGGGCTGTTCTGGAAATGACCGACTATTCGAAAGAATACCAAAAAGAAAAACTGGAAACATTGCTTGATGAATTTAGTTTGCAGCACATTCGGAAAAGTAAAGGTATTCAGCTCTCGGGGGGTGAACGACGCCGAACAGAAATTGCACGAGCACTGGCCATCGACCCTAAATTTATTTTACTTGATGAACCGTTTGCCGGAGTTGACCCGATTGCAGTGGAAGACATTCAACAAATTGTAATGCAGCTAAAAGAAAAAAACATTGGCGTATTAATTACCGACCATAATGTACACGAAACGTTGCGTATTACAGACCGTTCGTATCTCCTGTTTGAAGGCAATATCCTAAAAGCCGGAACAGCTGATGAATTGGCTGCCGATGAAGATGTACGCCGTGTATACCTCGGTCAGAACTTCGAATTACGCTAGAAAAAATAATCTTCCCATTTTTTTCATTTTTTTGTTTGCAGATTAAAAAATGTTTCTTTCCTTTGCAGCGCTAAAATAAAAACGGCGCTTTAAACGAAAAGCAAACCGATTTTAGCTGAGAAAAAAAATCCTGAAAAAATTTGGTCGATTACAAAAATGCTGTATTTTTGCAGTCCCAAAAATAAGGGAGTTAAATAGGAAGGCCCGTTCGTCTAGGGGTTAGGACGCCAGGTTTTCATCCTGGTAGCAGGGGTTCGAATCCCCTACGGGCTACTAATTTAAAAAAAGAGAGAAAGAAAGAAAATGGCACATCATAAGTCAGCATTAAAAAGAATTCGTCAAGACGAAAAAAAGAGAGTACACAACAAGTACTACGCAAAAACTACACGTAATGCAATTAAAGCTTTGCGTAATGCTACTGATAAAGCTGAAGCAGAAAAAATGTATCCTTCAGTTGTTGCTATGATTGATAAACTAGCGAAACGCAATATCATTCATAAAAACAAAGCTGCAAACTTAAAATCGAAATTATCCACTCAGGTTAATTCGTTGTAAGAAGAGAAAAACCAAATTATATAGAAAACCTCTCCGAGTTTCGGGGAGGTTTTTTTGTGTTTCAAATTTCCGTATGTTCTGTAACTATACTTTTCTATTTCCAAAATCATTTATTATGATTAATTTTAGGAAAGAACTCCGGGACAAATGGGAGAATACAAAAAATTAAATATAAAAGACTGGGCTGTTGAAGATCGTCCGCGCGAAAAATTACTAAGCAAAGGACCACGGTCGCTAAGCGATGCCGAACTCATTGCCATTTTAATTGGCTCGGGGAATATTGAAGAAACAGCCGTTGAACTCTCCAGACGCATTTTAGCATCGGCCGACAATAACCTAAACGAACTAGGCCGAAAAAGCATCGATTTTCTTATCAAGTTTCAGGGAATTGGCGAAGCAAAAGCCGTAACCATTGCAGCTGCTCTGGAGTTGGGCAAGCGCCGAAAAGAGGCTGATGTATTCAATAAAAAGCAAATTACCGGCAGTAAAGATGCAGCTGAATATTTCCAGCCCATGCTTAGCGATTTAAATCACGAAGAGTTTTGGATTTTGCTGCTTAACCGCGGCAACCGCATTATCGACTCGTTTATGGTGAGCCAGGGCGGAATTTCAGGAACAGTAATCGATGTTCGGCTGATATTAAAAAATGCGTTGGATAAAATGGCCAGTGCCATTATTCTCTGTCACAACCATCCTTCAGGAACTATGCAGGCATCAAATGCCGATCTGAATATTACCCGTAAAATTAAAAGTGCGGCTGAAATCATGGATATATCGGTGCTCGACCATATTATTATTGGCCAGAACAATTACCTGAGTTTAGCCGACGAAGGAATGTTAAACTAATAAATCGAACGAAAATGATACTTTTTTATTCCGACGAAGTTAACCCACGAATTGAGTACATAGCAAAACTGATCTTCTCAAACATTTTGCAAACGGAAATTGCGTTTACTCAAAATTCTGCGGAGTTTCGAAAGTCGGAAATTCCAAAGATTAACTATTCGCACGAAAAATTTGGCAACGAATTTTACATCAAACCACACAAGCTCATTTTTCAGAATGCACTTATAAAACCAACAATTAATTCGGTTTGGTACGAGGGTAAAAAATATTTCTGCGAAACGTCCAAAGACTCTGATCTACCTTTCGATCCTTTTGCAGCTTCGTTTTACCTGGTTACCCGCCACGAGGAATATGTAGATAAAAACCGCGACAAGTTGGGGCGTTATCCTTATCAAAATAGTATTCTTGCAAAATATAATCTGCTGCAAAAACCTGTGGTAAATATCTGGGCAAAACTGCTGGCAAAACTACTGAAAGAGAAATACCCGGAGTTTAACTACATCGAATCAAAGTTTAAGTTTATCTCAACCATCGATGTAGATAATGCCTACGCCTATCAAAACAAAGGTTTTCTGCGTACAACAGCAGCCTGGGCAAAGTCGCTAATAAAAGGAAACAGACAAGACACCATAAAACGAAAACGGGTTTTAGGAGGTAAAGAATCCGATCCGTACGACACCTACGCTTACCTCGACAGCGTATTTGCAGGGAACGAGGATAAAGTAAAATTCTTCTTTTTACTAGGCGATTACGGGAAGTACGACAAAAACATTGCCTACTCCAACAAAGAATACCGCGAACTAATAAAAAAGACAGCCGAAAAATACGACGTGGGTATTCACCCCTCGTTTGGCAGTAGCAAGAAAAAAGGTAAAAAGAAAGTAAGAATTGAAAAACAACGCCTGGAAGAAATTATTGGCAAAAATATTTCCAAAAGTCGCCAGCACTACTTACGCCTCAAATTCCCAAAAACATACACCCGCTTAATAAAAGCCGGAATTGAAGAAGATTACACATTGGGTTATTCTGCCCAACCGGGATTCAGAGGTGGTATTTGTACGCCTTATTGTTTCTACGACCTAAAACACGAATCGGTAACCAACCTGAAAATTATACCATTCAATATTATGGATGGAACGCTGCGTTACTACCTTCAACTTCCTCCTGAAAAAGCTTTTGAAGAAATAAAGAAGATTATGCAGGAAGTTAAAAATGTTGGCGGTACATTTGTAAGTGTCTGGCACAACGAAACCGTAAACGATTTAGGAACATGGAAAGGTTTCAGAAAAGTGTTTGAACAGATGAACAAACTCGGGTTTGAATGGGCGAATAAGTAAGCCGGGATTTTTAAATGAGTAGCATAAAGAAAATTCAGTATATAAAACATGCGCAAATCGATTCCGACAAATGGAATAGATGTATTGATGGTGCGCTAAACTGTAGGGTTTATGCCTACGACTGGCATCTCGACAGAACCGCTATTGAGTGGGATGCCTTGGTTTATGGCGATTACGAATATGTTATGCCACTGCCCTTTCGGAAAAAATTTGGCATAAAATACCTTTATCAGCCACTTTCTTCACAACAGCTAGGAATTTTCCCAACGCCATCAAAAGCCATTTTTGATGCATTTATCGATATCATAAAAGATCGTTTCAAATACGTCGATGCGCAATTAAACGCTCTAAATATTCCAGGTGAGAATAGCCGGGATATCTTTTTCGAACGGAAAAACTACCTGCTTTCCTTAACCAAGGATTTTAAATCGATCATTTCCGGCTACTCGAAAAATACGAAACGCAATATTGCCAAAGCGCAAAAACAGGATCTGACAATTATTGAGGGCATCAGAATTGAATCCTACCTGGAGTTTAAAGCGAAAAATTTCCCTCCCGGGGTTGATCCATCAGCGGTCGACAAACTGAAAAACATTATCGCTTATGGAGTCTACAAGGGATTTGGGAAAACATATGGTGTTTACACTCCGGGAAATGAACTTTGTGCAGCTGTTTATTTTTGCCGCTGGAAAGACCGCGTTATCTATTTTAATGCGGCCTCAAACGATGAAGGTAAAAACACGGGGGCCATGTATTACCTGATCAACCGTTTTATTGAAGACAATGCTGAAAAAAATCTGATTTTAGATTTTGAAGGATCTATGATTCCTGGAGTAGAGCGCTTTTATGCAGGCTTTGGAGCAAAACCAGAAACCTACTTTCAACTTAAATATAATCGTTTACCTTTGCTGTTAAGGTGGCTAAAACGATAATTGGCAATGAGGCATTTTCCACGTTTCGTAAGTAAAAAACTGAGCCCGCTGTTTTCAACCCGAAAACTCTTGGCAGCGAGATCGCCTCTTTTTTTACCCTTTTACCACACCGTTAGCAACGAGCCTTTACCACACATTTTAAATTACCCGGTTATTGATAAAAAACGATTTAAGCAGGAACTCGATTTTTATTTGAAGTATTTTAATCCGGTTTCGTTGGAAGAGCTAACAAAGACACCCCAGCCTAACAGCTTTCATTTGAGTTTTGATGACGGCCTGAAAGAGTGTGCCGAAATAATTGCACCGATTCTTTTACAGAAAGGAATACCGGCTACTTTTTTTGTGAATAGTGCTTTTATCGACAACAAAGAACTTTTTCATCGATACAAAGCCAGTTTAATTGCCAACGAAATGCGCACCCAACCCGATGCCGAAGTGGAGAATTACCTGTACGAAAACGGGATTTCGTTAAAGGCCTTATTGCAAACTCCATTCTCAAAGCGAGAAATACTCGATCATGCAGCAGAGTTACTTGAAATCGATTTTCAGTCGTTTCTTGAAACACAAAAACCTTACATGACGACATCCCAGATTAAAGAGTTGTATAACAAAGGTTTTTCCATTGGTGGGCATAGTCATAGGCACCCGGAATTCTGGAAGATTTCGCAGAAAAAACAATTAAAGCAGGTAAAAAAAAGTATGAAGTGGGTGGAAGAAAATATCAATCCTAAAGTGAAAGCATTTGCATTTCCTTTTACCGATGATGGTGTTTCCGGTAAACTGATAAAAAAAATACACGACAAGGGATTCTGCGACATTAGTTTTGGGACAGCCGGCGTAAAATACGACAAAATCTCCAACCATTTTCAACGCTACCCTGCCGAACAAAAAGGCGATTTTGAATGGAATGTAAAAGCAGAATTTCTTTACTTTAAACTGCGTAGAATAGTTGGCAAAGCAACCGTAAAACATTGACTTTACAGGTAAAAAAAATACGACTAAGCGAGTTGGAAAACTTTGTAAACAGCAAAGAGTTTCAAAATTACGAAGTGGTTCCCATCTCTGCAATTCGCGCCCAATCGTATCTTGCCAATCCACACGCACAACCTGATGACATTGTACTTTTTCTGGGCTTTATAGAAAACAAACTGGTCGCTTTTCGAAGCGTTTTTGCCGACACGCTTAATTCGAATGGTCAGCAAATTCGTTTTGGTTGGTGCAGCGGAGCATGGGTACACAAAATACATCGCGGAAAAGGCTACTCACAAAAGCTTCTATCTGAATCTTTTACCGACTGGAATGAGAAACTGGTGTTTACAAATTATGCACCCAAAGCAGAAAAAACGATAATTTACAACAACTCGTTTTTCGCCATTCATCAATTTGAAGGAGTACGCCTGTATTTATATATAAAAACAAAACAACTGTTTAGGGTAAAGATCAATCCTTTTACAAAGGTAATTTTCCGTGTCATCGACTTTTTTATTGCCTTAATCATTCGTTTTATTTCAGCATTTTACTCCCCCCAAAAAAACACTGAAATATTATTCATCGAAACTGAAAAACCAGATAAAAAGTGCTTCGAGTTTTTAAAATCCAGGGCTGATAGCAGTGTTTTCAACCGAGGCGAAAACAAATTAAAGTGGATATTTGAATATCCCTGGATCTCGCAACAAAATACTATTGACGACTCCCGTTATCCATTCTCATCCTACTCGAAAAATTTTTATTACAAAACAGTAATAGTGAAGCGCAAAAACAAAATGCTGGGCTTTTTTATTTTTTCGGTACGCGAAGGTCATTTAAAAACACTGTATTTTTCTTTCACCGAAGATTGTACGAAAGAAATTGCCGCCTTTTTAAAAAAATATTGTCTGCCCCACAAAATTGAGTACGCAACCGTCTACAAAAAACAACTGGCAAGCGAGCTTTTAAGCAGAAAATTCCCATTTTTGTACGCGAAAAGATACGGGCAAAAAATATACAGTACTTTTCAGGTATCAAATAAAAAGCAACTAACATTTCAGGACGGTGATGGAGATGTCTTCTTCACCTAAAAAAAAAATTATGAACGTTCGAGTTTTAGGCCATAGCCACTCCATTTTAGATCAATACCTGGCAGAGATCCGCGATACAGGAATTCAAACCGACCCACTTCGTTTTCGTGATAACCTTAACCGAATTGGTGAGATTTTTGCTTACGAAATAAGCAAAGAAATGCACTTTGAAATTACCAATGTTACAACCCCACTGGGAGTTGCAAAAGTTCCGAAATTATGCCAACAACCGGTTTTAGCAACTATTTTGCGTGCCGGATTGGCCATGCACAATGGTCTGCTGCGTATTTTCGACCGGGCAGAAAACTGTTTTATTTCGGCCTTTAGGAAATATACCGAAGGAGGCGAGTTTGAAATTGAATTTGAATACATGGCTTCGCCTTCACTTGACGATAAAGTGGTTATACTTTCTGATCCGATGCTGGCCTCCGGGAAATCAATGGAAATTGGTTACGAGGCATTGTTTAGCAAAGGAAAACCGGCACACATTCATCTGGTGGCAATTATTGCCAGCAAAGAAGGTGTAGAATATATGAAGAATGCTATTAAAGACGAAAATGTTACTTTATGGCTTGGCGCTGTCGATCCTGAAATGACTCCCAAATCGTATATCGTTCCAGGCTTGGGTGATGCCGGAGATTTGGCATTTGGCGAAAAAATCGATTCAAAATAAAACAATAATGCCATCCCTAAATAGGGATGGCATTTTCTGAAAACTCTCTCTAACTATTCCTTTGCAATTATATCTTAAAAATATACCTCAACGGTAATATTCTCTCTTCCAAATCCTTTGTCGCTTAAAATCTCCATCGAGTCGAAGATCATATCGCTGTTTCCACAAAGGTAAAAACAGGTATTTTTATCAAAATCTGTCTTTTTCAGGTAATCAGTTACCCTGCCATTAAAATCGCCACTTTTATCGCGCGATGTGCAAAGCGTGTAATTCTCGTTATTGTAATCTTCATGCTCGTAGCCTTCTTCAGCATAACGAACTCCGTGTATTAACTGGTAGTTCAGCCCCGGATTACTTTTCACCATACTATGAAAGGGTGCAATTCCGGTTCCGCTGGCAATGAAAATATGCTTGTGCGTATCTTTATTTTTCTCATCCAAACCAAATTTCCCGAAAGGACCGTGTACTTCTACCATGTCTCCAACTTTCAGGTGCTTTAGTTTTGGAGAAAAGTAACCACCTTCAACTTCTTTCACCAATACCTCCAGGTTTTCTCCCTTTTCGGCACTGTAAATCGAGTATTCGCGGCTCTGATAGTCGCCTGTAATCGACAACGACACATGTTGCCCGGCAACAAATTCGAAGCGACTTTTTGGTAACGACAACACAAAAGTGTGCTCAGTTAATTTTCTGATTCCAACAACCTTATAATAATTCGTATCAAGCTGTACTTCTGGTTTCATATCAATTGTCATGATGTATCTAATTTTTCTTCGACACAAAAATATGTGTAATTATTGATTTAAAGACTTTTAAGTATTCTATTCTACCGATAGTTTTAGAGAATTAACCGATTATTAACACGAATGTTCAATAGTATGCCATAATTTCGAATAGAAATTTTCGAATATCGATTCCAATTTCTTAAAAACCAAGCCATCAGAAAAAAATGAAACGTGCATGAGAATGACTTCCACACATAGGCAATTTATCAAAACCATGCGAGTTCTCTGTCTACCAACAGGCAGGCATCTTAGACCTAGAAAACAAACAATTTTAATAACATGAAAACATTAATCACCTACTGCACCACTCATGGATGTACCGAAAAAACAGCCTCCGAACTAAAACAGTTTTTGGGAGGCGAAGTGTTGCTGGCTAACCTAAAAAAAGAACCGGTTCCTGATCTTTCTTCTTTTGATCAGCTAATTGTTGGAGGCTCTATTCATGCCGGACATATCCAGAAAAAAGTAAAGTATTTTTGTACTCAGAATATTGACGTGCTAAAAAATATAGAACTGGGATTATTTATATGCTGCATGGAAAAAAGTGAGAAAGCTGAAATCCAATTGCAGGATGCCTATCCCAACAGCCTATTACATAGCGCTAAAGCAACAGCCTGCCTGGGAGGGGAATTTAACTTTGATAAGATGAATTTCTTTCAGAAAATGATTGTAAAGAAAGTTGCCAAAGTGGATAACAGCGTCTCGCAGATTAACCACGATGCCATAAAACGTTTCTCTCAGCAGATGAACCAGATTTTTAATCCGTTTATGTTTTTTGTTTAGAAGTTGAGGTAATAATCGCAGGTTAACGTCTTAAAATAAGCGTTCCACGATCCGTCGTTATTGTATATCTGCAGGCTGTCCGCTTGTGTAGAGTTTTCTTTTTTACTCATTTCAACTAAAATCCGATTGACTGTTTTTTTCTCATTCGGAGCAACCGTCGTAATTCGCTTTAAATAGAGTTGGTTTAACTGTACAAGAATTTCTATTTCCTTTAATGCTGATTTGGGAAATATAAATGCAGATCGACCTTCTTCTGTCAATAAAGCGGAAGTTATTTCCACTAATGTTTTATAAGGTAAACTATCCGTGTGCCGTGCCAGCGACCGGTTTTCATTACCGGCTTTTAACGAATTTTGAAAGAAGGGAGGATTGGATACAATTAAATCGAATCGCTGATTAGACTCGGTAGCAAATTTTTGCAATGAAACATTCTGTACATCTACTCTCTTTTTCCACGGTGATGCAGCAACATTTTCAATAGCTTCTTCGGCGGCATTTTTTTCAATTTCAATGGCCGTGATTCGGGCTTGCGAACGCTGTGCCAGCATTAAAGCAATTAATCCCGTACCTGTTCCGATATCCAAAATTGAATTGCAATCGCTAACATCGGCCCATGCTCCCAGTAAAATACCATCGATGCCCACTTTCATGGCCGAACGTTTTTGTTCGATCCTGAATTGTTTGAATTGAAAATAATTGTTTCTGCCCATAAGAATTACTGCAAAACCTTATTACAAAGGTTAGAATTTTTCGAAAACGCCCAATCCAAACAAGGCAAAATCATATTTAATTGGATCATTCGGATCGAACTCGCATAAAGTGGCGGTAATTTCTTCCACCGCTTTCCAGTCGTTAGAGCGGCGTTGTAGCAATCCCAACTTTCTGCCAACATTTCCGGTATGTACATCGAGTGGCAACATTAATGCTGATGTTGGAATTCCATTCCACAAACCAAAATCAACTCCTGATTTATCATTTCTGCACATCCACCGCAAATACATGTTCAAGCGCTTTGCCGAAGCTCCTTTCGTTACATTGGAAATATGCTTGCGCGTACGTTCGCCTTCTGTTTCGAAAAACACAGAATAGAAATGAGCTAAAGCTGATTTTACAGATTGTTCTTTTTTATATCCGCTTTCAAAAACAGCTTGCAAACTATCATGATTTCTGTAAATATTTCGCAGCGAACGAATAAAATAAATACAATCGTCGCCGTTAAATGTACGATGCACAAACTTTTGGAGGCGATCAAGTTCCTTTTCCGAGGCGTTTAGCACAAAGTCGTGTGGCTGATTATCGAGCATTTCCATCAAACGCAAAGCATTTTTTATGATGGCAGTACGGTTTCCCCAGGCAATGGTTGCCGCCAGAAAACCGGCAATCTCAATATTTTCTTTTTCGGTAAATTGTTTGGGAACCTGTATTGGGTCAGTTTCAATAAATTCAGGTTGATTGTACTTTTCAACTTTTTCGTCGAGAAAATCTTTTAAATCAGATATTGAAAGGACAGCCGGCATTTTTACTATTCTATAATTCCGTCTTTGATGTGGATGATCCGGTCTGACTGCTCGGCAAAATTATCATCGTGGGTAACAATAATAAACGTTTGTCCCATGTCGTCGCGCAATTTAAAAAGCAGATCGTGCAATTCGTCGCGGTTGGTGGAATCGAGGTTTCCCGAAGGCTCATCAGCCATTACCACCGATGGGCTGTTTATCAGTGCACGGGCCATTGCCACACGTTGCTTTTCGCCACCCGATAATTCCGATGGTTTGTGTCCCATACGATCGGCCAGCCCCAAATAATCAATCAATTCCTTTGCACGCGCTTCGGCTTTTGCTTTTGGAGTTTTTGCAATAAAAGCCGGAATACAAACATTCTCTAACGCCGTAAATTCGGGCAACAAATGATGAAACTGAAATACAAAACCTATTTCGCGGTTACGGAAATCAGCCAGCTTGTTATCGCTGAGATCAGATATTTTCGTATCGTTAAAAAACAGATCTCCGCTATCGGGTTTACTTAGCGTTCCGAGAATTTGCAGTAAAGTGGTTTTTCCTGCCCCGCTGGCCCCAACAATAGAATACAATTTCCCTTTGGGAATATCCAGGTTAATTCCTTTTAACACCTCAAGTGTTCCGAACGATTTTATTATGTTTTTAGCTCTTATCAATGTAATTATTTAAAAGATTAAACCTAATCCGTATAAATTTAGTATTTCGTTGGCTACATAAAAAATGTAAGCACCGATTAAAATAACTCCGGTAAGTTTGCTTGTGTTCCATTTCTTAACCAATAATAGAAGAATCAATAATAGAACAGATCCCGACAAAATTAAAGTTGAGCTAAATATATCGCCTCCCGACTCAATAGTACCACCCGAAAAAACCATTACAAGCAGAAATGGCAACCCCAATCCTACAAGAATATCAAAGATATTTGATCCGATTGCGTTACTAACAGCCATGTCTCCCCTTCCCTGACGAGCCACAATAACCGATGAAAACAAATCGGGAATTGAGGTTCCGACAGCAAGTACTGTTAATGCAATAATTGCTTCAGGGATGTTAAGAATATGCGCCGAAGCAACTGCCACTTCTACCAAGACATAACTCAGAGCAGCAATTAAAACAATTGAAAGAATAAAAACACGGTAGTAATGTTTTTCATTCGGAAAAATAAAACGCAAAAGCTGATCCACCGGTCTGCTGACCTTATTATGCTCGCCATGCGTATCTTCCAGTTCAGTAGCTTCCATATCGTCGTATGGCAGCCACTTTCGCCAATAAATTACCGCCACAACATATAAAACATAAACGCCTAAAAATATTAGGGTTTCATTTAATGTTAAACGACCGTCCCAAATAAAAATTACCAATAATGCTACCGATAACGAATAAAAAAACAAATCGCGAACCATAGGTTGCCAGGTGAGCTTTGTCTTCTTTACATAGGCTGCCGCACCAACAATTACCAGTAAGTTGAAAATGGCACTACCTACAATACTACCGATACCGATTGCCTGGTGTTCACCAGGTTTTATAACGGCAAACAAAGCCACGAACAACTCCGGCGCGCTCGACCCCACGGCCATAAGTGTAGCTCCGGCGGCATCGTTCGATAAGCGCAGGTCTTTCGAGATTTTATCAAGAGATGATATGAAAAACAAATCGACAACACGAGCAAGCAAAACAAAGCAAGCCAGCAACGCCAATATGAAAAGTATAATCATTAATAATGATTTTTTGTGTTTAGTCCTTCAACTTGTCGGTAATACCTTTTTGAATATCAGTAGTTTCCTTTTTTACAGTTGAAGAAACCTCGTCAATGTCCTTTTTAATGTCAGAAGTATGGTTATCGAGTTCGCGTTTTATTTCGTTAGTGGCTTTCTTAAACTCACGCATTCCCTTCCCCAGTGTTTTAGCAATATCCGGTATCGCTTTCGACCCGAAAAACAACAATGCCAACAGCATCACCAAAACTATCTCGCCACCACTTATAAATAATAAATACTGCATCGTCTGATTGATTTAGATCACAAATATATAAAAAGTTGGAAGTCAGAAGACCGAAGACCAAAGATAGTTTAACAAGTTTAAATGATGATCGGACATGTACAAACCTGAAGCCAATAACAGTTCACATCGGGTACTGATGAATGTGTTTACAAAATACCGGCATTACATCCATTTTTCCTGTTATCACTCCATTCTAGCCCAATATCACCCCTCCGAGAGTTCTTATCTCCCAGAGAAAGCATGTTATCCGATACAAATTCGGTCATCACCATTGATATCTTACAACACTACAGCGATAAGAGTACATTTTGCACGTTCTATCTTATTTTTGAATGAATTCATACGTTTATCACAAAAAAAGAATGTCATCCCAATTAAGCGATGACATCCTTTGTATAAATCCAGTCTTCCGTCTTCCAACTTCCGACTTATTTCTTCAATCTATTTTTTACGTTTTGCAATTACTTTGGCTACACGGTTACGTGTATCGTAAGCAATTGGTGTTGCAATAAATATTGACGAGTAGGTACCTACAACCACACCCACTAACAAGGCAAACGTAAAGCCGCGAATGGTAGATCCACCGAATAAGAAGATGGCTAACAGTACTACAAATGTTGAAAGTGATGTACTGAAAGTACGACGCAGTGTACTGTTCAGTGCATCATCAATGTTCTCAACGATGTCACGTTTTGGGTGCAAGCCCAGGTACTCCCTGATACGGTCGAATACAACCACGGTATCGTTAATCGAATATCCCACCACGGTTAAAATAGCTGCGATGAACGCCTGGTCAATCTCCAGTGAGAATGGCAATACTCCTGAAAATAAGGAAAAGATACCCAATACAATTAACGAGTCGTGTGCCAATGCAACAACTGCTCCCAATCCATATTGCCAGTCGCGGAAACGAACCAGAATGTACAAGAATATAATAATCAGTGAGAAAGCGATTGCAATACCTGCATCTTTCCGGATATCATCCGAAATAGTAGGACCAACTTTTTGCGAACTCTGCTGATAATCCTCTGTAAACTCTTCAAGAGTTACTGATTTGTCGATCAGATTAGCCTCTTGCAAACCTTTCATCAACAAAGCTTCAACCTCATTATCAACATCTTCACTGCGATCTTCAATTCTATAGTCGGTAGTAATTTTAATGTCCTCACCCGAAGTTTTTACTTCCGGCGCTTCACCAAATACATCGGCCAGTGCAGCACGAACTTCACCAACTTCAACATTTTTCTGGAATTCGATGATATACGAGCGTCCACCTTTAAAGTCGATACCGTAATTCAAACCACGAACAAAGAAAGATCCGATAGAAACAAGAATGAACACACCTGAAATCACATAGAACAATTTTCTTTTCTCCAGGAATTTAATTTTCATGTTCCGCAACCATCCTTCTGTTGCTTTAGAAGCAAACAAGATACGACCACCTTTTTTCAACTGCCAGTCGAAAATCAAACGGGTTAAGAAAATTGCCGAAAATAGTGAGGTTAGAATACCTATTATTAAAGTGGAAGCAAAACCTTTGATCGGACCTGAACCAAACAAGAAAAGTACAACACCGGTTAATAACGTGGTAACCTGACCGTCGATAATTGCAGAATAAGCATTTTTATAACCATCGGTAACAGCCAGTTTAACACCTTTTCCGGCACGCAACTCCTCCTGTATACGTTCGTAAATCAGGACGTTGGCATCAACCGACATACCAATGGTAAGTACAATACCTGCAATACCAGGTAATGTTAGAACTGCTCCCACAGAAGCCAGAACTCCGAAAATAAAGAACATGTTGGCAATCAGTGCAATGTTGGCAACCAACCCTGCATTTTTACTATAGAAGAACAACATGTATAGAAGCACAAGCGCAAAAGCGATTACGAATGAAAGTAAACCGCTGTTAATTGCTTTTTGCCCCAGTGAAGGACCAACAATGTCCTCTTGGATAATACGCGCAGGAGCCGGCATTTTTCCCGACTTCAGTACGTTTGCAAGGTCTTGCGCCTCTTCAATACTTTCCAGTCCGCTAATGCTTGAGTTTCCTCCAGGAATCTCTCCATTTACTCTTGGAAATGAACGAACATAACCATCCAGAACAATTGCAATTGATTTACCAACGTTTTCTTTAGTCATACGCTGCCAAATTTTTGCACCTTCAGCATTCATTTTCATAGCTACTTCAGGATTGGTTCCAAATTGGTCGTAATCCTGACGGGCATCTGTAATTACGCCACCATCAAGTGGTGCTTTACCATCACGAGTAGTAACTTTTAATGCAATTAAACGGTAAAAATTACCCGCTTCATCCATTGATTTTGCTGTCCATGCAAATCTCATATCGCGTGGGAATACGCTTCGGATTTGTGGATTATGCAGATAAGTATTAATCTGTGCTGTATCTTTTGCATTTGCTATACCTACAGCCGGACCAGGATAAAGCTGACCAGTTTGTTGATCGACACTTGGATTCAACAGCGCAAACAATGGATACTGCTCTTTGTAAGCAGCTAAATTATCAGCTGTTGCTGTTGTATCATTCGCTGCACCAGCTTCCAGTTCCGAAAGTAACGAGTTTTCTTCAGTGGTGTCAGCAGTTGCTTCTGCCTCTGTTGAATCAGAAGTAGTTTCATCAACACTATTTTCCGATTCAAGTACTTGCATTTCTTTAATGCGCTCGTTGGCCTGAGCCAAATACGGATAAACCTCCTGGTTTTCATAAGTTTCCCAGAACTCAAGGTTTGCGGTTCCCTGCAACAGATTACGCACACGGTTCTGATCTTTAACCCCTGGTAACTCAACTAAAATTCTACCGCTTGTTTGCAGCTTCTGAATATTAGGCTGAGCTACACCAAAACGGTCGATACGTGTACGAATGATATTAAAAGCATTGGCAATTGCAGCCTCAGTTTGCTCTTTGATAATTCTTAATACCTCTGCGTTGCTTGTATTAAAGTTTACCTGATCGCGAAGTTCCAAAGTATTGAAAATTGAAGCTAATTTCGCATTTGGATCAATTTCCTCGAAAGCCTCGCCAAACAGCGTTACGTAATCTTTTGTACTATTTTGCTGGTTCTTTGTTGCCAGTGCCAATGCCTTATTAAATGTTTCATCATCACTGTAATTCGACATCGCACGGATGATATCCTGTACTTCAACCTGAAGTGTTACGTTCATACCCCCTTTAAGGTCAAGACCCAGGTTGATTTCCAGCGCCTGAACATCTTTGTAAGTAAATTTTTTCAATCCAAGAAAGTTGTAAACCACTTCACTTTTCATTGAATCAAGGTATTGAAACTCTTTCATTTCATCACCCTGCGCATATTCAATGGCATCATCTTTTACCTTGTTCGATACCCAGGTAAACGATAATTGGTAAAAACATACCGCTGCCAACAGAATTGCAAATGTTAAAATTGCACCTTTGTTTTGCATTTTAATTTGAATTTAAATGTTTATTGATATTTTTTATTCTTTTGAATTCGAGCTAATTCAGGCACACATAGCACCTGATATTCTTTTAAATGGATAAAAGAATTACGATAAAGCGACGGAGTCTTCTTCGGGGGAAAAGACGTGATTTTGAAAAACCAGGTAATGATAGGATGAAATAAGCGGAGTAGTTTGTTTAACTACCTCTGCTTTTAAGACCTGGTAATTGCGAATTGAATGATAACTGCGTAAAAATTTGTCGTGCAGCTGAAGTTTCGTATGCTTTGAATACACACGATCCTCGAATGTTTTTATTGTATTTGAAGAGGATTGCGTAATCAGGTAAACAGCGCCTTGCTCGTTACTCTGCTCCTGCGATTCAGCCTGAATCTTTTTAACCTCCTCAGGATTATTTCCAAAATAACTATCTAAAACCAAGGCAGCCGCAATAATTGCCATAAACACGGCCATGCGAACTACAATTCTTCTGGTTATTTTAATTTTAGAAATCATTCTTTAAAATTCTCGTCTGCAACTACTTAAAATATTTGTTGTAAAAAAACTTTTTACACCCTATTTTTAAGCGGAGCAAATATACCGAAATAAGCCAGCTTTCCAAAAACGACAGCGGTTATTTTAAAGTATTTCGTTTAATGCCAACAATTTATGACGCATGTATTTGTATATGGTTCACTGCTATTTCCTGAAATTGCTGACGGTTTGTGCGGGCAAAAGTTAAAATGGGAAAATGCAACTTTAATCGGCTACTCACGCTTTGCGCTAAAAGGGGGAGATTACCCGGCAATTATCAAAAAAAATAACTCAACAGTAAAAGGGAAAGTATTACTTAACCTCGATGAAAATGTGATTTACTTGCTGACTTTCTACGAAGGCGATGAATATGGGATGGCACCGGTTAAAGTTGAAACGAATTCTGGAATTGTAAATGCGGTTGCTTTTGTTTGGATGGCCGGGAATGAATTTCTGGAAGACTTTGACTGGGACGAAGGTCAATTTGAATCGGAATCTTTGGAAATATACCGCGATGAGATTGTTCCGGCGACACGAGATGAATTTTACAGAAGAAACTAGTTTAACGGAATGTGTTCAAGAATAGGTTATGGATACCGAAAATTGAATTAAAACTCCTTATTTTTATGCTTCTTACAACACTAACCAACTAAATTAAAACGTAATGATCAAACCAGCATTCTTTCGTTTAATCTCCGCACTTTGTATTCTATTAATCAATTTGAATTTTACTATGGCACAAAATAAAACAGGTATTTTCGATAACCACACCGATATTGGAGCATGCAAACACCCGGGATTTGCATCGTTTAATCCAAACGACCAAACCTACACCATCGGCGGATCGGGATTAAATATGTGGTTTAGCGACGATCAGTTTCATTACCTGTGGACAACACTTCAGGGAGATTTTATTTTGCGCGCCGAAGTAAAATTTTTGGGCGATGGCGTTGATCCGCACCGCAAAGTGGGTTGGATGGTTCGGAATAATCTCGACAGCAATTCGCCACATGCCAATGCAACTGTTCATGGCGACGGGCTTACATCGTTACAATACCGGAAAACTACCGGAGCAGACACCGAAGAAGTTAAATCAGAAGATCAGGTACCGGATGTCATTCAACTGGAAAGAAAAGGCTCTACTTTTATTATGTCGACAGCTAAGTTTGGAGAGCCGCTTAAAGTGGTTCAACTCAGCGATCTTTCGCTTGATAACGAAGTTTATGTGGGGATTTATGTTTGTGCCCACAATGCAGATGTTATGGAAAGTGCAGTTTACCGAAATGTACGTATAATCCGGCCGGAAAAAGAAGACTACGTTCCCTATCAGGATTACATTGGAAGTAACCTTGAAATACTGGATATTGAAAGTGGTTTGCGCACAGTGATACACCATTCGGCACATTCGATTCAGGCACCAAACTGGACACCTGATAATGAAAAGCTGATATACAATTCCAAAGGGCATTTATTCACCTACAAGCTGGCAAACGGAGAAATAAATCCACTGAATACCGGTTTTGCCACCAATAACAACAACGACCATGTTTTAACTTTCGATGGAAGCTTGCTGGGCATTTCGCACCACAGTTCTGATAATGATGGAAAATCCACGATCTATTATCTTCCGGCAAAAGGCGATTCCACTCCTGTAAGGGTAACAAAAACAGGACTTGGTGCCTCGTATTTTCATGGTTGGTCGCCCAATAAAGAAACGATGATATTTACCGGCGAACGAAACGGGCAATTCGACATTTACGGTGTTAATGTTGCTACTGGCGAAGAAACACAACTGACCAACGAAAAAACACTTGATGATGGCCCGGAATTCAGCCCCGATGGGAAGTACATCTTTTTTAACTCGGCCAGAAGCGGTAAAATGCAATTGTGGCGAATGGATGCCGATGGCAAAAATCCGGTACAGCTAACCGATGATAAATATAATGACTGGTTCCCACATGTTAGCCCGGATAAAAAATGGATCGTATTTATTTCATTTCCTGAAGAAGTAGATCCTAGCAATCATCCGTTTTATAAACATTGTCTTATTCGATTAATTCCTTACGAAGGTGGCAAACCACGAATTATAGCCTACATTTATGGCGGACAGGGATCGATAAATGTTCCGAGCTGGTCACCCGACAGCAAGAAGATTGCATTTATTTCGAACAGTGATTAAGAAAGGCTTATAAACGAAATTTAAGTACCACCAACTTTCGTTTATAATCAATAACTGCATTGTATTTCAGCAGAAAATCGCTTCCCAGCAGTCCACAAATTTTATAATCGCTAACTTTTTGGTACAGCTCGTTAATCTGATTCATATCAAGCAAAGCAACTTTCATAGCCTCTACTTTCAGCTTTCCAAAAAACAAAGGTTTTAAAATACCCAGCGAAGTTTTTAAAGGTTCCTCGCTCATATTTGCAGCATGAAGATCTTCGGTCCCTTCCTCTTCCGACAAAATAAAATCAGCAAGGTTTTTATCAAATACCGATTTTGAAGCCCCGGTATCAATCACCCAATAAGCGGTTTCGTTTCCATCGAATTGCGTGGGAAGAATTAAATGATAGTTCGAGGATTCCAATTCTATAATGTCGATAGGTATTTTCGTTCGCATGGCTTCAAAATTAAAATAAATTGGCATAAAAAAGGCCCGCAAAAATTGCGAGCCTCTGTATGCTGTTTTTATTCTTTCGAATTATAGTAAAGCATTCACTTTTGAAACACCTTCTGCACTTGCAGTAAGTTTTTCTTTTTCAGCATCTGAAAGTTCGATTTCAACGATTTTCTCGATACCGTTTTTGCCGATAATACAAGGAACACCAATTGAAATGTCGCTTAAACCGTACTCACCTTCAAGCAATGCTGAACATGGGAACATTTTTTGAGAATCTAATGCAATGGCGCGAACCAATTCGGATACTGCTGCACCAGGAGCATACCATGCGCTGGTTCCCAGCAATTTCGTTAAAGTAGCACCACCAACTTTAGTTGCTTCAACTACTTCAGCTTGTTTTTCTTCACTTAAAAATTCAGTTACAGGAACACTGTTACGAACAGCTTTATCGATTAACGGAACCATACCTGTATCGCTGTGTCCTCCAATTACCATAGCCGAGATATCAGACTGTGCACATTCCAATGCTTCAGCCAATCTGTATTTAAAACGTGCGCTATCTAATGCACCACCCATACCGATAATGCGGTTTTTAGGAAGACCTGTAGCTTTGTGTGCCAAATAAGCCATTGTATCCATTGGGTTACTAACCACAATAATGATTACGTTTGGCGACTCAGCGATCAACTTTTCAGCAACATCTTTTACAATTCCGGCATTAATACCGATCAACTCCTCGCGAGTCATTCCCGGTTTACGTGGAATACCACTGGTAATTACTGCAACATCGCTACCAGCTGTTTTTGTATAATCGTTAGTGATACCAACGATAGTTGAGTCAAAACCGTTTAACGAAGCAGTTTGCATCAAATCCATTGCTTTACCTTCAGCAAAACCTTCTTTGATGTCAATCAACACTACTTCATCTGCAAAATCTTTAATTGCGATATATTCGGCACAACTTGCACCTACTGCACCTGCACCAACTACTGTTACTTTCATTTTACTAGTGAGTTTTATTATTATAAAATCGTATTATCTTAAACAATTGTCTGTCAAATTGTTTTAAGGCACGCAAAGTTAATTTTTTTTCGCGATGTCCGAAATAATTCAGTGCCTCCAAAATCGGTTTAACAAATTGGTAAAACATAGGATTTACGACTTCAAATAGAAGTGATTTTTGTCATTTATGTTTGGGTTTTTATGAATGTGGGGCGGAATAGTTCAGCAAATAAATGTCTCCTCCGAAATTACTAATTAAACCAGTACGTCATTTTTAAAACCACTGCTCTGTTTCTCGAATTCCAGTTTCCGGTAAAATAATTGTCGGTGTATACTAAATAAATATCTGAAACCGGTTGGTAACGCCACTGAAAGCGCGAGTTGATATTCAGATTCTCGATTTGCTCGTTATACTGTACAAAAGTCGACCAGAATATTTTATCGGTAAAAGTGATATCCATTTTAGGGCCCACCAGCCAAAATTTTTCGCGGCTAAACGGATCACCCAAATCCATATCGGTGTAGTTAAAATTCACGGTCAGGTTTACATAGGGTTGAAAGCGGTAACCTATCTCTCCCTGAATATACTTAATATCGCCACTGTAGAAACTACCTTTTGAGGCTTCGGCCTCCCAGGTAAACATCGATTTGCGGGTAGATTCGTACGAAACGAAAAACAGTCCAAAATCATACTCCGAACCTTCGGGTAAATAATTGTCAGGATCCTGAGTAGGATTAAAATCGTTTCGTAGTTGCACAAAATGGTCGGTATAACCAAAACTCAGTTCAGCCCGGTTTTCAAAGGTTAACTCATATTCGAACTCATACTCATGTTCAATCAAATCCTTATCCGGATTAAAATAATTATCAAGTTCTATACTCGGTCCGTGATTTACCACTTTTTTATTGGGCACAAACGTATAACCAGCTGAAGCACCTATAAAATTGTAACCTGTTCGGCGTACATAGCCGGCTTCGGCACGATAATTTTCACCTACCGAAGTTTCGTACATACCCAGATGCAAATGCGGAGTACTGTATGTTAACATAGCTCCCTGTGCGTACTGTTTGGCGGGATTATTGGGTTGAAACGAGCGGTGATAAAAGAACTTTCCATCCCAAACATTGTCATTACTGGCCAGGTTATAATCGAAACCAATCACCCGGTTAAACATGCTGATGTCCGATGGCACATCAAGGTATTCTTTGTTAACAGCAATAACCCCAAGGCTCGACCGCGTAAACATTTTCTTCTGAACAGAAACCACCGTAAAATTGCGCGCCAGATTTTCGTTGGTTTCCTCCGTAGTCATATTCATAAAACCTACCCGCCAGTCGTTACCAATTTTTCCACTCAATCGGGCACCGGCAAGTACCGGAGCATCCAATCCAATTCTTCGCGAGAAAAACGGAGTTAAGCTATGCGCATATCCGTAGCCTGAAAAAAGGTCGCTGTTCTCGAGAAAGAACTGCCGTTTTTCGGGGAAGAATAATTCAAAACGATCGATATTGGTTACCTGCTGATCGACTTCAACCTGTGCAAAATCGGGGTTGTACGTCAGGTCGAGTGTCATCGATGACGATATACCAACTTTGGCATCAAAACCAACATCGGTACGGTAATCGGTACTTGTGCGGGCCTCAAGGTTTTTTGATGCTCCGCCCAGCAAATATGGAATTACCGAAAACTGCATTTTTGATTTTGGTAGCGATTCTTCAAACTGCATACGCCCGGCATAAGCCAGCGATGCCGTTGGGAACTGCCTTGGCACAGGTGCCCATGCCGACTTTTCGTTAGATTTCAAATCCAGTCGGCTAAAGTTTACATTCCATTCTTTACTGCCATTTGGGTAGCGAACCGATTTAAATGGAATACGCATTTCGCTTACCCAACGGTTGTCGTAATGTTTGGTTTCCATTTCCCATTTACAATCCCAATCCAGCGAAATACTGTGCCCGTTACTCATGGTTCCATCCCACTTGGCTCCCGATGCCGAAACTCCAAACGAAAAACCGTTTGTTTGATCTAAAAAAGTATCGAAAAAAACAAGTAGGTTGTCGTTACTCCCAAAACTAAAATCTCGACGAAACGATTCCATAACACGTTTGCCGGGAATAGTGTCGTAAAAGATTTGAGCAACATACAAAGCTTTGTCGTCGTATGCCATTATCATTGTTGAAGGCTGCGTGGCAAAACCAGTATCAATCGGTAGCACCCGGTAAAATTTATCGGCTTTCTGTGCACACTTCCAATCGCTCTCGTTAATCACACCATCGATGACTATTTGAGCTTGTATTTTTTTTACGTGATAGACATAGCCCTTATTGAAAGTATTTGTCGTTGTATCTGGGTTTGAACCATAGTTGTTGGCAAGAGAGCTATATGCCAAACATACACAGAAAAATAAAGCCAAAGGCAACTTCATAAGAAATAGCGTTAATTGATTTAGGCATAATAAGTTGATAACAAAGATATTTAAATTGTTGTTACTACAAAGTGACAGATCAACACGAAGCCGAAAGGGAAAAGCCAAAAAGGGAAAAAATAGAGCATGAGGTATTGAGGGAATAATAATTAACGATCGAAAAAGTTTGGTGAAACGAACAAGAAATTAGCGCTTATACGAGAAAATATACCACAGAGCCACAGAACGAAAAACCGATTGAGAATTATATGCTTTTATTTGTTTCGAACAACATAGCGCCTTTGGGTTTAAAAGACCAAATAAAAAGCCCCTGACATTTCAGCCAGGGGCACAAAAAACAATGTTCAAGCAAGATTTGCTACAAGGTGATTGGTACACCGTTGTAGAAATCAAGTATTTTCGTGCGGAAAATATATTCGTATTTAGCTTGTATTAAATCCGACTGCGCATTGGTCAGATTTGTTTTACTTTGGTTGTATTCTACCGAGTTGATCATTCCCACATTAAATTTTTCTTCGGTATAACGGAAAGCTTCTTTCATTGAAGTTACTGCTTTTTCGGTTGAAATGTACCGGTTAAAAGCAGCCAGAGCATTGGTATACACCTGCTCAATATCGCGGCGTAAAACATTGCGGCTTTGTTGTAACTGATATTCGTAGTCTGCAATTTGCAACTCCGAGTTTGTTATGTTGTTTTTAACCTGAAAACGATTGAAAATAGGTATGTTTAAAGAAAAACCAAATCCATATCTTCTATTACTCTTAACCTGTTTGCCAAATGATATTGTTCCCAACGGCTGCCCGGTTTGATCATAAATTTTATTTGCATCGCTATAAGCAGTATAATAATTTGCACGAAAAGACAGACTCGGATATCGTGCTCCTTTTGCAATGGCCAGTTGTTTCATTGCACTCTCAACACGCAGTTGGGCAGCTTTTATTTCGGGACGTACATTAATCGCTGTGCTAAACACATCGTAGGCATTTATCATGGTTAGATTGGCCTGAATTTCGGGCAACGATGGTTTTTCAATCATAAAACTTTCCTCCATAGGCAACTCCAATAATTGATAAAGATTAAGGTAAGCCAATTGAACTCGGTTTTGTGCATTTACCAAATCCAACTCTTCGCGCGCCAGTTGCGCTTCAATTTCCAACAAAGCTCCTCTTGCTTCACTTCCTGCATCAACAAGCTGGCGGGTACGCTCAATTTGTTGCTTGGTTATTTCAATGGTAGCTTCGGCAACCAGTTGAATTTCCTGAGCAAAAAGTATTTCGAGATATTCGGCTGCAATCGACAGCATAATATCGTCTTTTGTTTTTCGCAGATCCATCAAAGTTGCATCCAGATCAAGCTGACGCTGTTTTACTGTATTAGATAAAATCTTACCATTAAACAATGTCATATCAGAAGATAAATTGCCTGACCCATCCTTTGAGTTAGCATTAATATAAATATTCTCACTGGTAGCTGAATGCCCATAATTATAGTTATTACTCAGCTGAGCGTTCAGGCTCGGCAGTTTATCATCTTTTGCCTGCTTAACCATGGTTTCGCTGTGTCGTGTATTTATCTCCTGTCGTTTTACCTGCAGATTATTTTTTATGGCATAATCGATGCAAGTCTCCAAGTCCCAAACGTTTTGCGCCTGAAGATTAATTGCTCCTGCGGACAGTAATATTCCTAAAAATAAGGTTAAAAGATTCTTCATCATGTATTGTTTTTTGTTTTGCCACTAATTTATATAAAGCAATGTGAATTACCTATTGTTAACCATTATTGGCTTGTGTTTCCTTAACTTTCTTCGGATCGATTTTTTCGCCTTTCACTTTATCTTCCTGTTTCAATCCTTCAGTTATTTCAATATTTATCCCGTCAGAAAGGCCGGTGTGTACGAAACGTTTTTCAAAATTGGGCTCTTCATCGGTTCCCACATTAATTTCAACAAAAGACGAATCGTTCTCAAATTTCAACAATCCTTCCGGTATCACCATCACACTGTCTTTTCGCTCCAAAACAATGTTAGCATTGGCACTGTACCCAGCTCTTATAAACTGGCCTTCTTTTAGCTCCACATCGGCTTTAATTTCAAACTGAATGGCTCCGTTCTCTTCCACTCCCTTAGGAGCAATGTGTTTCAACTTAGCTTCAAACTCTTCCTTATCGATGGCTCCAATAGTGAGGATGATATCCATATTTTCGTGAATTTTTCCCACCTCGGTTTCATCCACATTCCCTTCAAAAATCATGTCGTTCATGTTTGCGACAACAGCAATAGTAGTTCCGTCGTTAAAGGTATTCGACTGAATTACCGAGTTTCCAACTTCCACCGGAACATCGAGTACCATTCCGTTAATGGTTGAACGCACCAGCGTATTAGTAGCTGTTGCTGCCTTTTTTGTTACACCATTTTTAATTAAATCCAGATTATTCTCAGCAGCGGCAAGCTCTTCTTTGGCTGTATCGTAAGATACTTTTGCTGTTTTATAATCTTCGTACGAAATCACGTTTTTATCGAAGAGTTTTTGTTGACGATCAAAATCGATTTTGGAGTCATCGAGATTGATTCTTGCTTTGTTTACACGGGTTTCGGCCGAGTTTAGCGTTACCATATCGGGGATAATCTTAATGCGCGCCAAAACTTGATCCTTAACTATTTTATCGCCAGCTTCCACATACAACTCATCAATTATTCCCGACACTTGCGGAACAATTTCAATTTCGTAACGAGGCACAACCGAACCTGTTGCAACGGTCTTTTTAACGATGTTATCAATTTTTGGGTTCTCGGTTTTAAACACATCGGGTTGCTTTTTCGATTTAGAATACAAGAAATAAAATGTTCCGAAAAGCGAACCTACAATGATTACGATTAATAAGATTTTAAAGATTTTTTTCATGGCTCAATAATTATTTTTTGTTTTAATTTTCTGTTCTTAAGGCATCAATTGGTTTTATTCGAATGGCTCTATGGGCAGGAATATAACCTGCAATCGCTCCTGAAATGATAAGAATTAACAGACAAGAAACCGCAATAGTAATATTTACTTCAGGGTTCTTAATAAAAATATCAGCACCATTTGCAACCGCACTTTCGAGGCCTTTATTAACAAGTTCTAAAAGGAAAATACCGGAAAAGAGACCAAGGTATCCGGCAATAGTTGTAAGAAATACACTCTCTGTGATTATTTGAGCAATAATTATACCGGGAGTAGCGCCAATGGCACGCATGATTCCTATTTCCTGTGTGCGCTCTCTAACAATTACCAACATAATATTGCTAACTCCGATAACGCCTGCCAGTAAAGTGCCAATTCCTACAATCCAAGTCAGAATTCTGATGCCGCCAAACAACATCGAAAACTGTTTAAATTGTTTTTCAATATTTACATGTCCCACTGCCTGCACATCGTCGGGGGCAATTTTGTGTCGTTTTTTCATTAATGCAATCACCTTGTCTTCCACCTCGCTTGCACTCTGGCCTTCGGCTGCGGCAACTCCCAACATATGAACATCATTCCCATAATTGTAGGCAACCTGCATGGTGGTAAACGGCAGGAAAATACTTTCATCGCTACGTCCGTTCATATTAATATTCGATATGGGGTGAATCACTCCGACAACCTGGTAATAAACACCTCCAATTTTCAGGTATTCTCCAATGGGATCTTCATCCTTTGAAAACATTTCGTCGAAAACTTTCTCGCCGATTACACAAACTTTCCGACGTTGCTGAATATCAATCTCGTTTAGCCAGCGACCTTTCGGGAATTCACCCGGATCGATATTGGCCCACTCGGGATAGTCGCCTTTAATATTAAAAGACCCACTTCTTTCTCCCCTGATGGTATTATTCCCGCTCAACCACGAACCAAAAATACGGGGAGCAATGGTTTCAACTTCAGGAAGGTTAGCACGAATATATTCCACATCTTCATTATTAAAATTCCAGCTTCGCCCCCGCCTGAATCCCTCATAAGGTTTTCCGGTTCGCTGAGTCCACATGAAGAATGAATTTGTTGCTATTTTACCAACTCCGTCCATAATGCCAGATTCAAGTCCCTTTCCTGCTCCAGCCATTATTATCAGCATAAATATTCCCCAAAAAACACCAAATGCAGTTAAAAAACTTCGGAGTTTATTCTTTTTTAAAACATTAATTATTTCGTTAAATCTTTCTATCATCGTGTTCCGTTTTATTCGTAGTGAAGTGCTTCGATAGGTTTTATTGATGCTGCCTTCTTCGCAGGAATGTATCCGGCCAAGGCACCTGCGCTAACCAATAATAACAACGAGCTAAGCGCAATCCGCAGGTCGACAGTCGGATTCAGAAACATAGTAAATTGTCCCTGGTCACCATTGGATGCTGTAGCAGTTTGCTGCTCCATAAAGAAATTAATAAGTTCCATCAGTGAGATTCCAAACAACATTCCAATGTAACCTGCCAGCAGTGTTATAAACACTGATTCCAGTAAAATTAAACCGATAATTGACGATGGTGACGCACCAATTGCTTTTCGAATTCCAATTTCCTTGGTTCGCTCTTTTACCACAATCAACATAATATTGCTTACACCAACAATCCCGGCAATAAGAGTTCCTATACCAATTAACCAAATAAACATTTTAATGGCTTTAAAGATATTCATGGTTTCAACATAGTCTTCCAACGAGTTGTAAATACCAATCGCCCGGGTATCATCAACATCAACTTTATGGTTAGCCGCCAACAAAGCACGAACTTTTTGTTCAATTTCAAGGCTTTCCCTTTTCGACACATCAGTTGTAGTAAGTGCCAAATCATGAACCAAATTGCCAACATTGAACAACAATTGGGCAGTGGTGATAGGAATTAGTCCTTGGTTGGCTCCCTCACGTGGATCCGACTCGCTGTATACGCCAATAATTCGATATAATACACCTCCGATATTCAGGTATTCACCAACAGTATCCTCCTTTTTAAAGAGTGCGTCTCTAATATCTTTACCAATAACCACTACTTTTCGTTTGTATTGAATATCAATATCGTTAATAAAACGACCTTCGCGAACATCCAATTTTTCGATATCGCGATAATCAGGATGACAGCCCTGCGTGGTATATTGTCCGTATTCGTTTTTAAATGAATAGGTTCGGGAATTACTGAAATATCTTGCTGAAATTTTATCGATGTTGTCCATCTTTTTGATGTCTTCGTAATCTTTCATATCAAAATAAATCCTTCTGCCTGCTTTTAATCCCTGATACGGAATACTTGTTTCGCGGCTCCAAATCCATAATGCATTTGTTGCATTACCTTCAAAATTTGAACCTACACCGTTGCTCAAACCATTTCCGGCTCCCAACAAAACCATCAGCATAAAAATACCCCATGCAATTGCAAATCCGGTTAAAAAGGTTCTTAGTTTATTTTTTTTGATGGTGGCAAAGATCTCCTGCCATTTATCAATATCGAACATGATAGTTTAAGTTTAAAGTGAAAAGTTGAGCTAAACAAAGCTGGGCAAAATCCCGACTAAAACATCGGGGTCAAACTGAAAACTGCTACTGCTAACTGTCTACGTAGTTTCAAACTCTTTGGCGTACTGATGCTGAAAGTTTTTCAATTCGCCGTTTTTAATGATCTCATCAATCCGGCCATCTTTCAGTCGCACAATTTTCTGGGTCATCGAAGCAATATCGTGCTCGTGCGTTACCAGAATAACTGTAATTCCGTCATCATTAATTTCTTTCAAAATATCCATTACCTCATACGAAGTACTGGTGTCGAGCGCACCTGTTGGTTCATCGGCAAAAATTATTTTTGGCTGAGAAATGAGCGAACGTGCAATAGCAACACGCTGTTTCTGTCCGCCCGACATTTCGCTTGGTAAGTGTGTTGCCCAATCCAGCAAACCAACTTTATCAAGGTATTCCTCTGCAATTTTGTTGCGCTTTTTCCGACTCACTCCCTGGTAATACAGTGGAAGTGCCACATTTTCCATGGCATTTTTAAATGAAATGAGGTTGAACGACTGAAACACAAAACCGACCAACTCGTTACGGAGTTTTGCGGCCTTTTTTTCCGACATATCTTTTACCAACGATCCGTTCAGATAATACGATCCTTCATCGTAGTTATCCAAAATTCCAAGGATATTTAATAAAGTTGATTTTCCGGAACCTGAAGACCCCATAATCGAGACGAACTCTCCAGTCTTAATTTCAAGGTCGATTCCTTTTAGTACGTGTAACGAGTTACTACCCGTTACGTACGACTTGTGAACATTGTTTAGACTAATCATGGTTTGAACTTGTTTTCTGTTTTTCTGGCTATTAAAAGCTGTTGATTTTTGTTTTCGAAATAAAGTTGATGAAAAAAAGGGTTACTCCGAGTCTTTTTTCGACGAACAACCTGTTTTCACATGTAAATAAATATTTCAGAACGTTTTTTTTGTTTTCTGGCTTTATAGCTTGCTTGTTTTGTTTCATCAATGGGGGGTACAACTTTTTGATACGTTACAACGAACTATCGTTTTTTTGAGATGGCTTCCAAAAGCATACAATCTTTCCGTATTTTTGACATCTAATATTTCAATTAAATGGGAACAACAACAGTTTCGTTAAAATTGCCTACCGACTTCAGCCCGGAATTGCTTCAAAGCAGGATAGCCAAAACACTGCGTATTAAAAACTTTTCATTCGAGCTTGAAACTAAAAGTCTGGATGCCCGGAATAAATCGAATATCCACTGGCTGGTAAAAGTTGTTGTTACATCGCCAGAGTTAAAGGGCGACGAATACATTGAAAAAGAAAAACTGGAAATACCCTATAAAAAAAGCAACAAAAAAATCGTGGTTGTGGGAAGTGGTCCTGCAGGATTTTTTAATGCCTTTGTACTGCAAAAAGCAGGATTCGATGTTACATTAATCGAACGCGGCTCTGATGTTACAACGCGTGGAAAAGCTATTTCCACTTTTGAAAGAACCGGTGCTTTTAACGCCAAAAACAATTACGCTTTTGGTGAGGGTGGAGCCGGAACATTTTCTGACGGAAAACTTACTTCGCGCTCTAAACGCATTTCAAAAGAAAAACAGTTTATTCTTGAAAGCTATATAGAAGCCGGTGCCCCGGATGAGATTTTATACATGACTCACCCACACCTGGGAACCGACAACCTGAGAAAAATTGTACAAAATCTGCGCGAAGCATTTGAAAGTTTGGGAGGCAAATTTTTGTTTGAAACGATGCTCGAAGATGTGGTAATTGTCAATTCAAAAGTGAAAGAGGTAGTTACGTCAAAAGGAAATTTCCCCGCCGACGCTTTGTTTATTGCTCCCGGTCATTCGGCTTTCGAAACCTATAAAATGCTAATCAAAAGAGGCATTCCATTCCGCACTAAAAACTTTGCTATTGGCAGCCGGATGGAACACAGGCAAGAAACCATTAACAAAGCGCAGTGGGGACAGCCACAACTTCCCGGAGTTAAAGCTGCCGAATACCGACTTACGTCACAAGCCGATGGGAAACATTCCGTATTTTCGTTTTGTATGTGCCCGGGCGGCATGGTTGTTCCGGCGGCAGCCTACGAACACACCAACATCGTTAATGGCATGAGCTACTACAAACGCAACGGCAACTTTGCTAATGCTGCCTGTGTAGCAGCGATTCATCCTGATGAGCTTGCCGGCAAAACAGTTTCTCCTGTTGAAGCGCTGGACAATCTGCAAAAACTGGAAGAAAGTTTTTATCAATATACGGGGAGCTATGCTGCTCCGGCATGTTCCATCAACGACTTCCTGAAACAAAAGGGCAAAGTGTCACAGTTCGAGACCAGTTATCCGCTGGGATTAAAACCGGCTCCACTATGGGACTTGCTACCCAAACCGATTGTTGAATCGATGCAGGTTGGCTTGCGGGATTTTATCCGCAAAATGCGTGGTTTTGAAAATGGCAACCTTTTAGGTTTCGAAAGTAAAACTTCATCACCCGTTCAGGTAATTCGCAACAAAAGTGGTTTATGCGAAGGATTCGATAACTTATACATCGTTGGCGAAGGCAGTGGCTATGCCGGAGGCATTATTTCAAGTGCTGCCGATGGCATAAAAGCAGCCATGCATTTCATTGAATCGGAATAATTGTAAACTTGCGGTTAATTTGCTCCGCTACCGCGCGGTGTGCGGCAGCAGACGTGGTAAGAAACAGAGCCGAAAAAAGTTATGGCTCAACTTTATATATTCCTTTTTAACCGGAAAGGTAACTCTTATCGTGATATGTTTTATAACACATTACGATATTTACAATTTATAAATATCTGGACGATACTTCTGTGGAATGTTTGAAAAAATAATGGAAAAGCTAACAATTTTGTTTTCTTTTTTTTTTTTCTAACATTTGAGAAATGAAACGAGTCCCGAAAAAATCGGGACGAGTTCCATCTTATACCATAGTAAATAAACAATTTTAATAAGATGAAACCCCCTGATTTCGTACCCCGGATTCAGGACACAAAACAAATTAAAATGCAACAATTTTCATTAATAGGAAAAAATAAATTTATTGGGTAAGCCTCCCCGGGGGTAAGTACTCGCAATATTTGTTCCCGGCCCGGGGAGGCAGGCAGTTTTAGTAAACCGCCCGTACAAAACTACCATCTGGGACGCACTTTTGCAAATTGGCGCTTGTAAAAGTGGGGCACAATGCCTTAACATTCTAGTGCCGTGTCAAGCCTGCTCTAACGGCCCAAGTTTTGTTCTTTTTCGTTTTTGCTCATCATAAAAAGGTTCACGTAGCTACAGCTATGCTTACTTTTCTGATTTCGTAAAATTCAAAAAATAACTGCAACTTAACCGTCATTTCAGACATGACACGACACCAGATTAAACGAAACATGAATATGTCAAACCGAAAATTGTTTAGGCTTGCGATGGTAGTAGCTGCATTATTTTTAATTAATGCATGTAACCAACTGGACATAGACGATACTCTAGGTACTTCAGAAACAACAATTAAGAGTACCTCTCCAAATGATATTGACTATGACGTAAGTCTCAAAAGTGCAAAATATTTTATGAAATCAACAGAAGGCAATAATAAAATTGCAAGTATTGAACCCTTTGTTGTTGATGGAGATACACTTATGTTTATTTTTAATTTCAATGAAGGCTGGCAAGTTGTATCTGGCGATAAACGTACAGAACCAATATTGGCATCAGATACAATAGGACAATTATCCATATCAAACTTGGATAATCCGGGAGTTGCAACCTGGTTAAGCGATATGGCAGACCAGATTCTATTCCTAAAAAAGAATAATCCCCAAGTTGCCTGTGATGATGCAATAAATGCCTGGTTACTAATTGACAAAGCTGCGTATTTCACAGAAGAAAATTTAGCGAAGTACCGTGAAAAGTACAATGCTATATATAGCACTGAAAATGGTTCCCAATTAAAAAGTTCGCAAATTATAAGACCAATAGATGGTTATAATTGGGTCAGGCGTTTGGTTTCTGTAACTTCCACCCCCTGGACCACATCTGCACAAAAAGGGCCTTTATTGCAAACTAAATGGGGACAAGGTTTTCCCTGGAATACTGATGTGCCATCTTATTGGGGAGATATGCCAGATGGTTCAGAAGGATGGGTCAAGTGCCCTACAGGTTGTACAGCTGTTGCAATGGCCCAGGTAATCTATAATATGCATTACAAAATTAATAAACCAACAGGGCTGTACCATACAGTAAGTAATACCGGATATGTTTATGACAGTGGAAATTACAGTGTCAGTTTTTCAAGAGGTAACTATGTTTCCAATTCTCCCAGGTGGGATTCAATGCCCCAGATATATTCTTATTTTGCAACAAACTACGAATACGTTGGTGATTTAATGGCTGATGTTGGCAACAGGGTTGGGATGGAGTATGGAGAAGAAAGCGGAGCAAGCCCAAGTAAAAACGGGTTTGGCTATTATAATATTACCTGCGATGAAGGCGATTATAATTACAGTACCGTTTACTCTAATTTACAAAGTAATACCCCGGTTCTTTTAACAGCCTATGCAACAAAGAAAAAGAAAGGGGTGTGGCCGTTTAAAAGAACGGTTTACAGCGACGGACATGCGTGGGTGATTGATGGTTACAAAAAGAAGCAAAAAACATATACATATACTTATGAATGGGAATTGGTTGAAGGTTATTCCGGCAGCTATGCTGCCAGTGATCCCTATGCTGCACATACAGCAAAAGAATTAATGCCTTCTGCCACAGGAGAGATATACCCGGGCAAACGCGAAACAGAGACCTATACTTCAACTTCTACTTATTTGTTTATGAACTGGGGATGGGATGGTTCCTATGATTCCGGGGAATATTCAACAAGTAGCTCGGCTGTTTGGACAGGTTCAGGGTATGATTATCAATATAAGAAATACACTTTTTATAATTTTAGATAAAACATTAAGAGACTGGCTACCTGTTAAGATATAAAAACTTACAGGTAGTCTCTCATTTTATATGGAATTTATAAAAAATAAAAATGTTCAGATTACTTGTAAAAAGTATTTATACACATACTGTGTTATACTGTTGATTTATTAATTGTAAGATAGTTTTTACTGATAAAAAAAAGAAACATGCGCCATTTACTATTATTAAGAAATGTCCTGATATTTGCAATGTTATGTTGCCTGGGACTCTCGTGTGAAAGGGATGAAGAAGATGTAATTGGGGGAACTGTTTACGAATTTATCCCCAGGAAATGTAAGTATATTAAAGCAGAACATGCCTACGTAAAAGACAATGGTGAAACTCCTTCTGGCGACCGCAGTTATTCGGTAGAGGCGTTAACCGGAGAAAAGAAAGTGAAAAACAGCAATTATGTTTTATTCTTACTAACCTCAAATCATTCATTTCCAAACATACCCGAAAATTACGATTATGTAAATTTACCACATTATGAACAAGAAACAGGTGATGATTTATTGATAGACGAGCACGATTATGAAATGGAGCGCCAAATTGAAGCGTTTTTAAAACGGGATAGAACACTTAAATCGTCATCTCTACTTTATACAAATCTGGTTGATATTGAATATAGGCTCACCGGCGTTAAAAATTTGAATATCTACAGCACTTCCTCTTTGTTATATAACAACCCGCAGGGAACTAACCTAAATGAACATATCAAAATAACAGGTGTATCTAATGGCTTCGTATTTGACCAAAACAAGCAGTTAATTGACCTGACTAATAAAGATATGGGATTGGAACAATACCTGGGTTACAGCCCTATAGCTTCTGCCTTTATGTACCTGCGTTTTACCTCTGTTCCGCCCGAAGCCCCTGTTGAAACCCGCTTTGTAATAGAAATGGAGATGACAGGTGGCGAAATACTGCGCGACACCACAGAAACAGTAACCTTGCTACAATAGCCGGGAAATATATTTATACAATGGAAAAAAAACTATTTTACTTATTGCTATTATTGGTTTTTGTGGCCTGTAACAAAGAGGAGGAAGATTTACAAAATGTATTCCGGTACAAAAACGATACTTCTTATTCCGTTAAAATAATTGTTTATGGCGAAGGTATTTCACGAACCGGAACCCTCTCAACTGACACCTTTGATATTAGCCCTCACTATATTTCGGAAGTAAGTTACTCCTGTGTTGGAGAATTATGCAAAGGTGTTGACAATAAGCCTTTCAAGGAACTTGCCGATTCGGCAAAGATTATATTTAACGAAACAAAACAATTATTATTCCTGACCGGTGAAAATTGCAGTACCAATATCCTTTGTAGTGATGCCTATACAAAAGAACGCGAAGGCGACAATATGGTACTATTATATTATATCGGAGAAGATCTCTATGGACAGTCACAATAATAGCTTTATGAAATCGATTATGCGGTATTGGAAAAACTATAGGCCGTTGGCTTTTATATCTGCTCTTATACTATGTTCATCATGTGTTCAGGATATAAATATTGAAGAAGAGAGTGAAGAAAAAATAGTGGTCAACTGTGTGCTTGTGCCTGACAGTATCCAAACACTAACGCTTACTTATAGTAATCTTTTGAACCATTTTTATTACGATGAAGTGAAGACTGCCACGGCGACATTATTTTGTAACGATACAGAAGTGGGGAATTTTGAAAAAACAGGCTATTCGAGGTGGCAGTTAAAACATATCCCGGAAGCAGGTAGCGACTACCGGATAAAAGTGAAAGTCCCAGACTGGCCGGAAATTAGTGCTTCAACTACTATGCCTTCTTCTGTGCAAGTAATAAAAGACCATGGCAACAATACAAACACCAGACGTTATTTTAAACAGCTATATGCCGAAACACCTTACTGGATGTTTATAATAAGACAATATAAAGACACTGTAATGTTAATTCCGGAAATAATGCCAGCTGACCAGCTTGAAAACTCCTTAGGCACAAACCATCCATACAGAGACGATTTTAATATGTCGGATAATATAATGTTCTATGACACCGGTGGAGAAGGCACAACTACGGAGCATATTGCATATATGAGGATAACCCAATTAGAAGATGGAATGGAAAATGAAATATCATTTTATATGGAAGGTTCCTTCCGTCAAAGCCTGGTATTTTTCAGGGCTGCATCTGCCGAATACGATCTATATATGAAAAGCAGCGTACAAAAAATGATGGTGAACAGTACTTTTGATGATCCGTCCAGTTGGTTCGACGAAAGCGGGATATATTCCAATATCAACAACGGGTTGGGAATATTCGCAGCTTATACCGATCATATAGTACAATGTCATTATGTTTTGGACAATATTGAAGAATAGAAGGAATAATCCTTTTGTTATGAGAAGAATTATAATAGTACTAATCTTACATCTTATGTGTTTTCAGGTAGTAAAAGCACAGCAAGCCAATGTATTTATAAAAGGATATGTAATAGACAGCGCCAGTAAGATTCCGGTTGCAGGGTGCAATATTGTTTTTGACACAGGCATGAAAAAGAAAGGTGCTATCTCCGAAAATGATGGTAGTTTTTATCTCGATTTAACCGAGATATCCTTTCCCGACAGCATTCGGGTTACTTTTAGCCATGTTAATTATTATACACAAACAATCGCGCTAGCTATTAACCAGGAAGCACGGGTATTGCTAAAACAGCAGGTACACGTTATCGATGATGTTATGGTACATTCTGCATATAGTTCAGGGAACAAGGGAAATAAATTTGTTTATACCCCGTTACAGGCTGCATCAAGTATATCTATTATAGGCGAGCCGGACGTAGTAAGGCATATTTCAAGCTTACCGGGAGTAGCCCAGGGCATTGAAGGTACACTTGGCTTATTTGTACGGGGCAGTAACAATGGTAGTAATCGTATTGAGTTTAATGGTGTGCCTTTCTATTCCTACTCTCACCTTTTAGGAATGTTTTCGACATTCTCGCCCGATGTAATAGAAAAGACTACATTCCTGCCCGGTGGCATTCCCTCCCAATCCGGCAATTTATCGTCATCACTTCTAAAAATTACTCCCAAACAACCTACAAATGAACCATTTAACGGAAAAATAAGCCTGTCGCCTTACATGACTGGTGGCTACTTTGCCATACCATTAAAAAAAGACAAACTCTCGGTGCAATTTGCAGGCCGTACCTCGTTCATGCCTTTTATTATTAACCAAATTATGGATTTACAAAGTAGTGAAGACGACGAGGAACCGGAAGAAATGAAAGGACAGGTGCTTGATTTTACATCAATTATAGACTGGAGTATAAATAACGCCAATACTCTTGATGTAATGTTTTACGCTTCCAACGATTATTTTGATTTTAAAGACGATTACAGCCAGAATAAGTTAAACTGGAACAGCAGGGCGGTAAAAGCAGGCTGGATATCGCAAATTTCTCCGGTATTAAGACTCAACCTAAATACCTATTATAGTTCGACACGCTCAGTACAGGAGCAATTGTATTTCAGTGAATGGCAGGCAGATAAAACAAAATCTCAACTACGACTCGGAACAACTTTAAACGAGTGGTCATTCAGCAACCTTTTTAGCTATAAAATAAACAGCCTTTATGAAATAAAAGGCGGTTTAAACTATCAACGCCAGCATTTCAGGCCGGCATCGGAAAAAACAATTTACACGCAAAGTACCAATGAAAGATACGACGACCTTTTGAAATCCGATCTGTTGGCTGCATTTGCAGATTTTAGTTACAAAAAAACGGAAGTAGTTGAAATAACATTGGGCTATCGCCATACTTTACAGTGGACTGAAGGAAAAATATTTAATAATTTCGATTTGCGGTTTTTAAGCGATGTTTACCTTTCCGATAAAACCGGTCTGGAATTAAGTTTCGACAGGTTGACACAATACTACCATGTGCTTGAGGGGCTGCCAACAGGTTGGTCGTTAAATGTTATGATCCCTTCCGGGGAATATTTCCCGGAAGAAATAACCAACCAGGTATATACAGGTATGTTTATTGAAAACAGCATAAAAGACATTAACCTTCATTTTACTTTAGGGGGATATTACAGGCGCATGCAAAACCTTGTAAGCTATATAAGTGCAGTTAATATGTTTGGCTTAAACGATACCTCTTGGGAAGATGAGGTTGATGTAGGCAAAGGCTGCTCTTATGGCTTTGAACTCTCTGGCACGGCACAGACCAATCGTTTTGGTTTGACACTGGCCTATACCCTTTCAAAAGCCACCAGGCAATTTAAGCAAATAAACAATGGCAAGTCGTACCCTTTTAAATTCGACAGGCGGCATATCCTTAACCTGCAATCGAAATATACAACAGCGGAACGAAAGACTAAAAAGGGGCATAAGCAGGAACAATATATCAATACGGTATTGTCCTATTCATCAGGGCACAATACAACCCTTCCTGTAGGAACTTACCAGGGGGTAATGCCCCCTTATTGGAATATACTGGAACAAGGGTGGGATTTTCCTCAACAACTTGAGGACAATGCCTATCACCGCCAGGAAATGACATTAAGAAATGGCTTCAAAATGAAAGATTATTTTAGGGTAGATATTGCCTATACATTCGTTAAACACAAGCTAAAATCTACGCGCGAGCTGTCTTTTTCAGTATTTAACGCACTCAACAGGCAAAACCCCTACCTGTTCTTTTACGAAGACAACAAATGGCAACAATTGAGCATAGCCCCGATAATGCCTTCCGTAAGATGGACTATCAGTTTTTAATATTGTTGTTGGTTATGGTTTTTATTTCGTTTTTTGGGGGAGTGCCAATATTCAGTGGGCTAGGTGTCGTGTTTTTGAACAGGTTAAAATTCTAATTGCTTATCAGTTTTCTTGCCAGTAATTTGTAGCTACCGCAATAGCTAGTCTATCGAAAAGCCTGTCTCCAAAGTATCTTCGGTTCAGCTTGTAACAAAATTCATCTAGGTATAGCTGTAAGTATTTACCTTTAATTTTGTGATAAATGCCTAAAAGTGTACGTTTTGCATTACTTATTGCTATATGCACCCATTGTAATGTCGTTTTGGTTGTCTCAGCATTTGATTTCTCGGAAACATGAACCTCGACATAATCGGCAATGTCAAAGTAACTTGTGCTTTTGTCGCTGAAGACAATACTTTCTTCGTCAATGTTCTACCCAACAAAATAATTGACTTCATCAGAGCTACGTCCATTAAGTACTTTCATTTTAAAATATCTGCATTGTTTTCCTTTTATACCAGTCTCTGGATCTTCCAATGGAACTGATTCTGCAGCTACTGCAACATTCTATTGCCGTTGGCTGCCTCTGCCTCGTTTCAGATTTTGCTTGTCCTTTTCTCTGGTTTCTGTTTCAAAATAGGCTTCATCAAATTCAACCATTCCGCTAAAACCATACAAATCATCTCGTTTTCCCATCGCTTCGCGTATTTTATGCATCATAACCCAAACTGTTTCATAGCGACTATGTCCAAGCTGTCGTTGTAACTCCGTTGCAGAGATACCTTTTTTGCTAAAATTCATAAATGCCATTGCTTAAGTACCACTTGCGGATTGGAAGCTTGTAATTCTCCATCATTGTCCCGCTTCGCAAGCCTGTCCTAAAACGGCATTCAGTGCATTGCCACTGCCTTTTTGCTTTCAGCCAATAGTGCTTCTTACATCCACATTTCTTACAAAAAATACCTTGCTTTTCCATAATTTTTTTTTAATGAAACCTACAGCTTTCTTCATTGGGAAAAGATTCTATAAATTTGATAATATTTATATCATTTTTGTTTCCAATAAATTAGCATTTTTTATTTGGTGGCACTATCACGGATTAGCAATAAATTTTATTTAATAGTTATCGGCATCTCCGCTACCGCGCAGATCTTTTCGCGTGGTAAATCGAAAACTAAAAAAGCAGATTCTGAAAAATGAAACAATAAAAAATGTTGCTATGCAAACCACACGAAAGGATTCGTGTGGCAACAGAGGTGCCTTTGAAGAATTAGTTCTGTGTTAATAAAATAATCTGTATAATTGTAAACTTGCGGTTAACTGTAATATGCTTTTATTTAGATTGATTCTATTAAATTCGGGAAAAGAATTAGCTTTGTAGTCCTTAAAATAATTCGACAAAACATGGCAGAAAAAAATCTACCTTTTAGCAAAGAACAGCTTGAAAGCATTATTGAAAACCACCCTACTCCATTTCATATTTACGACGAGAAGGCCATTCTTGAAAATGCACGTAATTTCCAAAAAGCATTTTCGTGGAACGAAGGTTTTAAAGAATATTATGCAATTAAAGCTGCACCAAATCCATACTTGATGAAGATTTTGAGAAAGGAAGGTTTTGGAATTGACTGTAGTTCTGTTGCTGAATTGGAACTGGCCAAACGTATTGGAATGAGCGGCGATGAAATTATGCTGACCTCGAACGATACGCCGGCATACGAATTTCAGCTGGCTAAAGATTTGGGGGCCATTATCAATCTCGACGATATTTCGCACATCGACTTTGTTGAAAAGAATGTAGGACTGCCGGAAACGATTTGCATGCGTTATAATCCGGGAAGTTTGAAGGAAGGAAATGTAATTATCGGACATCCGGAAGAAGCCAAGTACGGTTTTACTCGTGAGCAAATAATCGAAGGCTATCAGATTCTAAAAGAAAAAGGTGTAAAACATTTTGGTATTCACACCATGGTGGCTTCCAACGAACTTGCCCCGAGCTATTTTGTAGAAACTGCCGAGCTGCTGTTTAAGTTAATCGTTGAGGTTTACGAAAAAACAGGCGTGAAAATTGAATTTGCGAATATGGGCGGCGGAATTGGAATTCCTTACAAACCCGGCGACAAACCTGTTGACATGGAATTTGTAAGCGCCGGTGTAAAAAAACACTACGATAATATTCTTGTTAAAGCCGGACTTGCGCCGTTGAAAATATTTTTTGAATCGGGACGTGCTATTACCGGACCTTATGGTTATTTGGTAACCAAAGTTCGCCATATCAAAAAAACATACAAAACCTACGCCGGGTTGGATGCCTGCATGACGAACCTGATGCGTCCTGCGCTATACAACGCTTACCATCACATTACGGTTATGGGCAAAGAAAACGACGAGGCGAATGTAAAATACGACGTTACCGGCTCGTTATGCGAAAACAACGACAAATTTGCCATCGACCGCATGCTGCCTGAAATTGAACCGGATGATATTGTGGTAATTCACGACACAGGAGCACACGGACATTCGATGGGTTTTAACTACAACGGGAAACTAAAATCGGCCGAGTTGCTGCTTCGCGAAAATGGCGATGTAGCAGAGATCCGACGTGCTGAAACAATTGAAGATTATTTTGCAACACTCGACTTCGATGGTGTGAAAGACTTTTAAAAATACTTACTTCACAATAAAATAATGAGGCCGGGCTACAAAACCCGGCCTTTTTTGTATTTTTAAAAGCACACAAAACAGTAAACGATGAAAATAGGATACGACGCAAAACGAGCATTTCGGAATACCTCCGGTTTGGGAAACTACAGCCGGAACACTCTAAATGCACTGGGCAAATACTTCCCCGATCATCAATACACGCTTTATACTCCCGAAATAAAGGAAGCAATGCTGGAAGAACAGGAGAAATTTGAAGTAATAGCTCCAAATCATAGCCATTCAGGTTTTAGAAAAGCCATATGGCGTTCGGTACAGCTTAGCGAAGAAATTCAGGGGCATAACCTTAATCTTTTTCACGGACTAAGCAACGAACTTCCGAAGGGAATTCACAAAACCTCTATCCCAACTTTGGTAACCATTCACGATCTTATTTTTATTCGTTATCCCGGGTTTTATAAAACACTAGACCGGGCTATTTATTTCCGCAAAACAAAATATGCATGCAACGCTGCAACCAAAATTTTGGCCATCAGCCAACAAACCAAAGACGATATTATTGATTTTGTAGATGTTGACCCGGAAAAGATAGAGATTCTCCATCAGGCAATTTCTCCACTGTTTTTTGAGAATGCCAATACCGGAAAAATCAAAGAAAAATATAAACTGCCCAACGAATTTATTTTGGCCGTTGGCACAGTTGAGGAGCGGAAGAATCAGCTTTCGATTATTAAAGCGTTGGTAGAAAAAAACATCACTCTACCATTGGTTATGGTCGGAAACCCTACATCGTATTGTAACGACATTCATAAATACATTGCCGAAAAACAACTTCATGACCGGGTAATTTTTCTGAGAAATATTCCGGAAGCAGATCTGGCAGGCATTTATCAACTGGCGCAGCTATCCATTTACATTTCGGTATTCGAAGGTTTTGGACTTCCGGTAATTGAATCGATGGCATGTGGCTGCCCGGTAATTACATCAAACGCTTCGTGTTTACCTGAAACCGCCGGCGATGCAGCTGTACTTTGCTCGCCGCAAAACATTGAACAGCTTGGTAATAACATTGAGAAGATACTTACCGACACCAATTTTCGCAAAGAATTAATTATGAAAGGGCGAGTGAGAGCCAATGAGTTTCAACCCAAAAAATATGTTGAAAATTTGATTTCTTTGTACACCGAATTAATAAAGTAAGGGATTCAGGTTCTCCCTGTCGCTTCTTCAAAGCTTCTGTCCTCGGTTAGTTGATGAAGGCAATTGAAAAGAAGTAACGACAGGAGGTCAATTGATAGTAAAAAGACATTACATGCACGACGATTTAAAAAAGGCTGTTGAAGTTTTGAAAAGTGGGGGTATCATTCTTTATCCAACCGATACCATTTGGGGCATTGGCTGCGACGCCACCAATGCAGAAGCTGTTAAACGTATTTACGATATAAAAAAACGCGAAGACTCGAAAAGCATACTCATTTTAATGGAAAATCCGGCTTTGCTCAATCGTTATGTCGATGAAGTTCCTGAGGTTGCCTGGGATTTGGTTGAGCTAAGTACAACGCCGCTCACAGTAATTTATCCCGGAGCAAAAAATCTGGCTGCGAATTTAGTTGCTGAAGACGGCAGTATCGGTATTCGTTTTACCAAAGAAGAGTTTACGCGCCAGTTGCTTCAACGTTTCCGCCGGCCTATTGTTTCTACTTCGGCCAATATAAGTGGTGAAAAATCACCGGCTTTTTTTGATGAAATTTCGGAAGAAATAAAAGAATCCGTTGATTACATTGTGGAATACCGGCAGGATGATCGTATGCCATCGCAACCATCAAGCGTAATAAAACTGGGGCCGGGCGGACAAATCGATATTCTCAGAAAATAAAAAGGCCACCTGAAAACAGATGGCCCAAAATATTCTTAATCTGATTGGATTACATACTTCTTACATGCCCTGATCCGGCAACCGAAGCATCAACAGTTGGATTACCTTTGTAATATACACTTCCTGATCCGGCAACTCGTACTTTTAACGAGCCATTCGATTTAACTTTACAATTGCCCGATCCTGATGTGCTAACAGTTACATCTTCAGCTTCAAATCCATCGGCCTTACAATTACCCGACCCTGAAATTGAAACAGAAAGCTCGTCGGCAACACTATCGCTTTCAATTTTAATGTTACCCGAGCCTGAAATGGCTCCATTTACTTTATCAGATATCAGGTCTTCAATTTCAATATTTCCGCTACCGCTAACAGCCAGGTCAATAATGCGTGCTTTAATTTCATTGGCTAAAATATCTCCCGAACCGGAAACACCCAATCCATTAACATCAGGTACAGTAATATAAATGTCTATTCTGCCGGGTTTGTAATTGCGCTGGAAAACACTTTTCCCCGGAAAACGGATTATCAATTTACTTCTATTTACTTCGGTAATAATGTCTTCAAGTGTAGACTGTTTTGCTTCTATCCGCACACTTTGCGGACTACCCTGCCTGAGATGCACAGTTGCCGGAATTCGCAAACTGATCTCCGAGAAACTGGAAACATCACGAGTTTCTTCCTGTGCCTGAACAGTTGTGGCAACGAATAAGCCCATTACAAAAAGGCTCAATAATAAAAATCTGTTTTTCATGCTCTTACTATTTAAATTTCTATTTTTCAATATCCGGGAAAAAGTGGTATTTATAATCGGCTAACACCAATGATATTTCCGGCCAATATTATCATTACGTTTCAATGACGCTACAATTTGAGTAAAGTTACACATGCGACAAACATAATTGCACATTTTAAATGCCTAAAGAAGCAATTCATGAAACAGAAACACATAGTACCGGTGCAGATCCGGTTTAACGACATCGACCTGATGGGCCATGTTTATAATGCCAAATACCAGGAATTCTTTGACTTGGCACGCCTAAAATATTTCGGAACAGTTTTAGGCGATCTTATTAGCTGGAAACACAAAGGATTAATCATTGCCTCGGTGAAAGTGGATTACATGCAACCAACCTTTCTTGAGGATGAGATTCATGTGGAAACATCAGTATCGTCGCTTGGCGAAAAAAGCCTGAAGATGACACAAGCCGTTTACAAACAGAACAGTACCGAGCCGGCGGCAATATGCAAATCGGTAATGGTTTGTTTTGATATGAAAGCCAGAGTTTCGGAACCAATTCCGGAGGTTTGGAGAAAGAAATTTGCAGATTTTGAGCCCAACTTAAACGTCGATCAATCCGTCGGGTAAGCTTAAGGTTAGCGTACTTTCATTTTCGCTATACGAAACCAACATCTCTTCGTGAAACGGGATTAACAATTCCTCGCCCCGGTACGAAACAGTAAAAACAATATTACCGGAATAATCATCAACGTGATCGATAACACCAATTTTGCCCAGTTTGCTATCTATTAACATCAGGCCTTCAAACATCGATTCGTTTTCTTCCTGTTCATCAATAATCTCCGAATGAAACAGGTAAGCACTGGCACCAATCAGGCGTTTGGCATATTTTTCGTCGTCAACCCAATCAAACTTTACAATGGCCGATTTAGATGAGCGGAAACGGAAGCCATCTTTTTCCACAAAAAAAGGAACAAGTAAACCATCCAGTTCAACAAAAAAGCGGTCGCTTTCTTCCACTGAATATTCAAACTGTTCGTCAAACTCCAGGACTACTTCGCCATGTACGCCATGCGTTTTTCTGAAGAATCCAACTTTTTGGCAATCGGTTTTTGGTATCGTTTCCATACTTCAAAAGTAAAGCATTTTCACTTGAAACGGTAGTTATGAATAGAAAGTTCCAAAAAATGGCAACATAATTTTAATCAGAAGCGACTAAAACAATGTGATAAAACAAAAAAAACCACCTGCCAAACGACAAGTGGTTTTCTATGATAAGATGAGTTGTCTTTCTTAAGATTCCGCACCTTTTTCTTCTTCCGAAGCAGCAGGTGCTTCAGCTTCAGGAGTTTCTTCAACTTCAGCAGTTGCCTCTTCTTCTGCTTCTTCAGCAGCGGCTTCAGCTTCAGCTTCTTTAGCAGCAGCTTCGGCTTCGGCAGCTAATTCTGCTTCTCTTGCAGCAATAGCGGCAGCTCTTTCTTCGTTGACTTTCTTCTCAGCTTCCAGTTGTTTTTCAGCTTCTGCAGCGGCATCACCGGCCAAACGGTCGATTTTTGCCTGAATTTTAGCTTCTTTTGCTGCAATCCAGCTTTCTAAACGTTTTTCAGCTTCAGCTTCATCGAAAGCTCCTTTTTTAACTCCACCCATCAGGTGTTTTTTGTACATAACACCTTTGTAAGATAATATTGCTCTTACAGTGTCGGTTGGTTGTGCGCCTTTAACAAGCCAGTCGTAAGCTTTGTCAAAATCGAGATCGATAGTAGCAGGATCAGTGTTAGGATTGTACGTGCCAATTCTTTCAATGTACCTGCCATCTCGTGGCGCCCTGCTATCAGCTACTACAATGTGGTAGTATGCGTAGCGTTTGCGACCGTGTCGCGCTAATCTCATTTTTACTGGCATAATTCTATTTTTTAATTTTGAAAAATGTGGCGCAAAGATAGTATAAAATTCTGTTCCTGAAAGTTTTGAAAAAGTATTTTTCTATTTAATGATATCCTCTTTCAAAGTACGTTTATCATCAGACTTAAATATTTTAAGCCTACTATTATTCGCCAGCCTCCGCTTTTGCAGCATCTACCATGTCTTCGTTAGCCGTAATGGTAAACTCTACCCTGCGGTTTTGAGCTTTTCCCGCTTTGGTATCGTTGCTCGCCCGTGGCTGCGATTCGCCCATTCCTACTGAACTTAAGCGCGAAGCAGCAATTCCCTCCGACTTTAAAAAGCTAACAACCGATGCTGCACGCTTTTCCGATAAGGTTTGGTTGTACGATTCGGCACCATCGCTGTCGGTATGCCCTACTACCAAAATATCGGTATCCGGGTATCTGTTAAATATTTCCACCAGATTGCCCAGGTTGGTCTGCGAAGCACTGGTAAGCTTTGAACTATCAAACTCAAAACGCACATCGGCATTTTCGTCCAGAATTAACTGGATACCTTCTTCGCTGCGCACCACCTCGGCACCAGGCATTGTTGTTTCAATTTCTTCGGCTTGTTTATCCATTTTTTTACCAATAATTGCACCGGCACCGCCACCAACAGCAGCCCCAACTAATGCGCCTGCCGCACGATTATCTTTTCCGCCAATTAAGGCGCCTAAGGCAGCTCCTGCGGCTACTCCAATTCCTGCACCTTTTTGCGAGCTATTGGCATTTTGCAACGAGCTACAACTATTTAAAAATATTCCTGCCACAAAAAGCACAAGAACTACTAATGTTTTATTCTTCATAACTGTGATCTTAATTTTTTACGAATTGATAATAGATTGAAATGATGTCTCCCTCGAACGAAGCATCTTGTGCCAGAACAAATTCGGTTTCCGATTCAGAAATTAATTTTAGCTGATAACCGGCAGTTACATCTTTCGGCTTCACTCCATCGGGAATAAATTTCCACAAGAAATAAATATCCGGGCCATCTTCTTCCATAAACCATTTAATCGAATGCGTGGAGTTTACGCAAGCCACATCCATAAAAGAGTATGTTCCTGAATTGTTATTGCTGACAAAATTCCATTGGCTTCCCTCGAAACAATCGGGCGATGCCTGGTTAAAAAGCTCTTTAATTGCCACTTTATTTCCCTGATCGGTTGTAATCGACGACAATGTCCAGTTTCCTTTTAAACCTTTCTGCGATTTCCTCACTTGTTTTGTAGTGCTACACGCCGCCAATAAAGCAACAAGTGTCAGCAAAAGAAATGTTTTTCTCATGTTTATTCTTTTAAATTTTATATGTTCTGCGAACGGAATTCTGTGTTTGTACAAGATACAACAATCAGTTTTGCATTCAAATACTTTTAACACAAAACAGAAAAGAAGACATAATGTTGCGTCTCCCTTTTTGATTTTTTTGAACTTAGTCATACTATCACTCGGAGTGATAGCATGACTTGTCAGTTAAAATTATCTTTTTACGTACTGTTGCTCGTAATATTTCTGGTAATCGCCCGAGGTTACGTTTTCCAGCCACCCGGTATTTTCGAGGTACCAATCGATGGTAAGCTCAATACCTTCTTCAAACTGTAGCGATGGCTCCCAGCCCAGTTCGTTTTTAATTTTGGTAGCATCAATGGCGTAACGTAAATCGTGGCCGGCGCGGTCTTTCACGTATGCGATCAGTTTTTCTGATTCGCCTGCGGGGCGCCCCAGTTTTTCATCCATTTTACGGCACATCACCCGAATCAGGTCAATGTTTGTCCATTCGTTAAAACCACCAATATTGTAGGTTTCGCCAATTTCTCCTTTGTGAAAAATTACATCGATGGCCCGCGCATGATCAACCACCCAAAGCCAGTCGCGAATGTTTTCGCCTTTACCGTAAACCGGCAGCGGTTTGTTGTTTTTAATATTGTGAATAAAAAGCGGAATCAATTTTTCGGGAAACTGAAACGAGCCATAATTATTCGAGCAGTTTGAAATTACCGTTGGAACGCCAAAAGTATCGTTGTAAGCACGCACAAAATGATCGGAACTGGCTTTTGATGCCGAGTACGGACTATGCGGATCGTAAGCCGTTTTTTCGGTAAACATTCCTTCTTCGCCCAACGAACCATACACCTCATCGGTTGAAATATGGTAGAAACGTTTGTCCTCAAAATTATCCTTCCAGATATGTTTTGCAGCGTTCAGCAAATTAACCGTGCCAATAACGTTGGTAAAAACAAACTCGGTCGGGTTCGAAATCGACCGGTCGACATGCGATTCGGCAGCCAGGTGAATTACGCCATCAAACTGACGTTCTTCAAACAGCTGCTGAATAAACTCACTGTCTACAATATCGCCTTTTACAAATTCGTAATTAGGCTTGTCTTCAATATCTTTTAAATTGTTGAGGTTCCCTGCGTAAGTTAATTTGTCGAGGTTTACAATTTTGTAATCGGGGTAGTTATTTACAAACAACCGAACCACGTGAGATCCGATAAATCCTGCACCTCCGGTAATTAATATTGTTTTGTTCATCATTAGTTATTTTGAGAATCAAAAGTAGGCTTTTCGCCAGATATAGAAAACACTTCAACAAGAAAAAGATGAAGGATGACACGCCGCATACCCTGGTTGGTTCTCCGTCAACCTTGGTTGATTTGTTATCAACCTTAGTTGATTCGCTATCAACCTTAGTTGGTTTGCTATCAACCTTAGTTGGTTCGCTATCAACCTTGGTTGGTTTATCATCAACTATGGTTGGAGTTCTATCATCTTAAGTTGGCTCTTAATCAACTTTAGTTGATTTGCAATCAACCTGGGTTGGTTTGCTATCAACTTTGGTTGGTTTATGATCAACTTAGGTTGAAATGAATACAGAAAGGGTTGATTGAATATCAGAACAGGTTAAAATAACAAGCAGCTACTTTCTCATCTTTCTGATTTGTTGAATAAGCGGATGCTCTTTGCCCAGCAGCCCGGCCAGCAACTCTACGGTTTTCGAGGCCTCGTTGTAAGCAATGGAAAGTTTCTCCTGCGACTTTCTGGTTGCGTCTTTTAACCGGACAGCAGCATCGAGTTGCTCGCCTTCCGCATCCCTGGCCTCAATTAATGCTTCTTTTAAGGTATTTATCCGGTTTGTAGGATCAAACCCGTGTTCTGCAATAAGGTCGAAACTCTCCTCAGTAATAATTGCCATTTGATTAACAAAATCGCGCTTTTGTGCTTCTTTTAAATACGCCATTTTAATTGATTTTGGGTTTAACTTATCCTGAAAATCACATGTTTGAATACAAATGCGACAGAAAGGAATTGTTGAAGGCAAGTTAATGAATTATTGTAAAACAACAAGTTAGATTGTAACTGCCAGCCAGGGGAAGCTGCAAAATGGCGGAAAATAAAATCGCCGGAAAACTATACAGAAACTGCAAGTAGCCCGGCGAAATGTATGCAATTATGATTTTCTTACTTTATTCCACGCACCTTTTTTTCCCAGTTCCAGGCCGAAAGTAACGTTTCTTCCGTTCCTTTTTCAGCTTTCCAGCCCAGTTCTTCGTTGGCAAAAGTAGTGTCGGCCCAAATTTTTTCGATATCGCCGGCACGACGTTCAACAATTTTATAATTCAGTTTAACGCCTGTTGCTTTTTCGAAACCCTTTACAATTTCCAATACCGACAAACCATTTCCGGTTCCCAAATTAAAAATTTCGTAGTTCTTTTTGTTTTTACCTTCCAGCAATCGCGCAATAGCTACTACGTGGGCTTTGGCTAAATCAACCACATTTATGTAATCGCGAACGGCCGATCCGTCCACCGTATCGTAATCGTCGCCAAACACTTTTAGCTCATCGCGTAAACCGGCTGCTGTTTGAGTAATAAACGGCACCAGGTTTTGTGGCACACCCAATGGCAATTCGCCAATCAGTGCAGTTGGATGTGCGCCAATCGGGTTAAAATAACGTAGGGCAATTCCTTTTAATTGCGGAAAAGCGGCAATGCTGTCGCTTAAAATATCTTCGTTTACACGCTTGGTATTTCCGTAGGGCGACTCGGCATCTTTGCGTGGCGTTTCTTCGGTAACCGGTAACACATCGGGCTGCCCGTAAACCGTACACGACGATGAGAATACAATATTTGCCACATTGTATTTCAACTGGCAATCCAGCAAGTTCATCAACGACACCAGGTTGTTACGGTAGTACAGCAAAGGTTTTTGCACCGATTCGCCAACCGCTTTCGAAGCAGCAAAATGAATAATTGCCTTGATATCGGAATTACGACTAAAAAATTCATCGGTTTTTGCAGCATCGGCCAAATCAAACTGCTCGAATGCCGGTTTTACTCCTGAAATTTTTTCAATGTTATCCAGTACTTCAATACTTGAGTTGGAAAGGTCGTCGACAATTACCACCTCGTAACCCGAAGATTGTAATTCAACAACGGTATGCGAACCGATGTAACCGGTTCCGCCTGTAACTAAAATCTTTTTTGCCATTATCTCTAATTGATTTAGACAACAAAAGTAGAAAAAAACGATGCAGAAATCGACAATTTGTTCACTTGCGGGGCAGGCTTTTGTAGAAACTTAATTTTTGGGCAGTTGGAGTTTCCTCTATGTTTTGTAATTTTACCACCTAAATTCATTCAAGTGAGCTTCGGAAAAGAAATATATACACTTCTGTTACAGCACGATATTGTAATCATTCCTGGGTTAGGTGCTTTTGTTTCGGAATACCAGCCGGCGGAGATTAGCGATGAGAGCGATGAAATTAAACCTCCGTCGAAAACCATTTCGTTTAGTACACAGCTAAAAAACAACGACGGACTACTGGTTGGCCACATTGCAGAGAAACTACATATATCGCATTTTAATGCATTAGTTCGCATTGAAAAAGAACGTGACGAAATGCTTTTTAAACTCGACAAAGGCGACGAAGTATTTGTTGAAGGCGTGGGTACACTTTCGTACAACAAACAGGGTGAGATTGTTTTTGAAGCCTCGGAAGAAGAGAATATGCTGCTCGATTCGTTTGGCCTTGGTGCCATGTCGATAAGCGAACCGGAGCCTGTGGAAACACCGAAGAATGAAACGACTAAAACACCAGAAGAAGAAGCTGTTGAAAAAGAAGAACCGAAAGAAGAGCCCGAAATAACAGAAGCTGAACCACAGGAAGAGGAAATCCTTGCTGAAGAGGCGCTGACCGGGGAACCGGAAATAGAAGAAGCAAAACAGGAAGTTCAAACAAAAGAAGAAGAAGAAGAAGAAGAAGAAGAAGCTAAAAAAAGGAAGCCCTGGTTGTTTCTGCTTATTATTATTCCTTTACTTGCCGTTGCTGTATTTGTTTTTCTGAAAGGATCTAACAACTCCGATGGAGACGAAGAAGAAATGCTGCCACCAACATATACTACCGAAGAATCGACGGCAGCAATGGAAACAGCCGTTGTTGACACGGTTGCAACCGACACCTTATCCATAGCCGAAAAAGAAACAGCTTTGGCTGCCGACACCACACAAAACATACCCGAAGCTGTTGAAATGATGCCCGAAGAACAGGACTCGATAAAGTATTACCTGGTTGGCGGAAGTTTCTCTATTAAAGAAAATGCAGATAATTATTTAACCGAATTGCAGCAAAAAGGATACGAAGCCTTTCATGTTGGCAAAAAAGGTCGTTTCTTTATTGTTGGTATAGCTGGTTATAAAACCTTTCGCGAGGCCGATACTGCTAAATCAAAATACATGGAAGACAATCCGGGGTCGGAAGTTTGGGTTTATAAAAAATAAACTCTTACACTTATCTCAAATAATTAGAAAAGAGTGAAAAAGAGAGTGGATTGTTAGAATAAAGCAACAATTTGAGTAATATTGGGTTACTTTTTTACAGTCAATCCATTAAAACGAGAAATAACTCAACGCTAATAAAAAACTGTAATTATGAATATAGCGCTCTGGATTATCCAAATTATTATTGCAGCTCTCTTTCTTACTACAGGTTTACTAAAACTTGTTTTGCCTAAAAACAACCTGATAAAAGTTTTCGAATGGATCGAAGATTTCAGTCAACAAAGATTACGATTGATAGGTGTGTTCGAGGTGTTGGGCGGATTAGGACTTTTCCTGCCAGGCGTTTATTCTACCCTCGAAATATTAATCCCGATAGCCGCTTTTGGACTCACAATTATTATGGTTATGGCCTCCTTTGTTCATTCAAAAAGAAAAGAAACAAAAGACCTGATATTTAATATAATCGTTTTGGTTCTGCTTTTGCTTGTTGTAGCCGGACGATTATTTCTGGTTAGGTTATAGCACACTTCCCTGATTATTACTTTGTTTATTGTACACATTCGGCTAAAATTAGCTAAGCATATAGCTACTTATGATGGCACTGCGTACGTAATGAAACCATTAAAACATAGTAATCAGCAATTCTATTTATAATTTTTCGATAATAAATATCTCGTTTCTGTTGAATTCGCTCCAATAACGAATGGCCAGTTTTTCAATATACCGCCAGTATTCGTCGGTTAGTGCTCCGTATGTAGAAATACCATATTTGATTTCGTCCTGCATTTGAGCTGCAATTTCCGGCTTCACCGAAATTCTTATACATTGTTTATTGAATGTTGCTGTAATTGTTGGTACGTCCAAAATTGTATCGGAAACCGAAATTAATCCCTGCCCGATAGTAGCACCAGTACTAATTTGAATTCCATCGTTAAAACAACTTAGCGGCGGCTTGTGTCCGGCATATGTAGTAATAGTTAGGTTATTCACCCCTACGTTAAAATACTCCATAGCACGAATACCCATTTTGGCACCGATAATGGAATAAATGCCGGTATGCCCGTGAATTTCGTTGGTCATACTTATGGCTTTCCATTCAATCAATCCGTATTTCTCGATGGTTGATTCCAGTATCCTGGCGTAGGCAGGTTTGTACAAATCAGCCTCTATCGGAAAGCTGTTAAATACCCGGTTTGATGTTTGTGTTCCCGACGCAAGTATAGCAGCAATTGCATCGTAAACAACCTGGTCTGGCAAACCATTTTGTACAGTTACATAACTTACTTCTCCTTCCGCCTTTTCGGTTTGAAATAGAATTGGCACCGTTAAATAAAGTGCCACCAGATCATCCCAAAGCTGCAGATGCTCCGCGTTCATTCGCGAAACAATCTCGGGATACTGATGCACCCAGGCAATCTGTTTGGCATACTTCGAGTTGGTTCTTTTAATCGTTTCCAGGTAGGCCTCATCAATATTGTAATGATCGGTGTTATTTCCAACCACTTCCAGCGGAATGTTTTTTTGTTTGAAATAAGTATAACTCTCCGGCGAAACCGATTCATTAAAATCGGTTTTGGTGTACGGATTATTATACCACACAATTCGCTCGATTTTATCTACATATTCCGGGTGTTGCTCCACCAATTCGGCATAGGTTTTTAACGATCCTAAAGCCACTAAAGTTATTTTTTCGGGATAGTTTTTAAACACCGATGAAATCAATTCTCCCGAACTGACTTTGGGAGAAGCAGACTGCGAGTTTTCGTTTGCTGCCCACTTGATTTTTTGTGTATACGCAGCCCATGGTGGTAGCTCTTTATCCAGCTTTTTGTCCAATCCTACCGGAATTCCCTCGTGATGGAAAGCCGCCAGCAAATTATTTACCTTAACCAAAATTGAATCGGGCCCTAATGTTCCCTGCGAGCAGGTAATGGCTAAAACACGCGTATCATTTTGTGCCAAAAACATTGAAATAGACCGCATATCGTCAATCGCACCATCGGTATCAATAATTACGTGGTATTTTGGTTTGCCGGAATGCGCCGACACAAACGCATTAAAAATAAAGCTTACTAACAACAGTGCTAAAATCTTTTTCAACATGGGCGAACGGTTAATTTGATTGGCTAAAGTATTTATTATTTTAAACATTATCTACTTAAGAAAACTCAAAGCGCTAAAATCTCTATTTGCCGGGAAATAGCCGGAAAATTTCTGTTCAGTAAAAAACAAAGCCGGTAATCTGTCTTACCGGCTTTATCAGTCTATACTATTTTAATGGTTTCTCCCATAATTTCGAGCACATCGCCTTTTACCAGCTTAGCTCTTTTCCTGAACTCGGGTTCCCCGTTGCGAACCACTTCTCCATCCTCTACGATGATTTTTGCACGGCCACCCGTTTGCGCAATTCGCAACAGCTTCAAAAGTTTTACCAGCTCAATGAACTCGGTGCTCAACTGAAATTCGCGCATTATATTCCAAGTTTTGATTTTATAGCCTTAGGAATGGCATCTTTATGTACCATAATCCCGATTGTTTTCAGGCGCACATAATCTTCGGTCATGTGCAGGTAACCACCGTAATCGTTGCTATCGGCACCCCACGAGTTTTTAGTGTAAAAACAGTCTTTTCCTTCGGCATCTTTCGATAAACCAACCAGGTGCATCAGGTGGTCGTCGGTTGTTGTGCGATCGAAGAACGTCTTTTGCCGCTTTTTCTGATCCACTTTCCCTTTCAGTTTTTCAGGCACATCGGCTTTTCCCTCTTTGTGCAAGAACGTTTTTTCACTGGTGTCTCCGTCCCAGGCAATACTAAAACCGTTGTTCAGCGCATAATACATTACATCCAGCAAATCATCCAACGGCAGATTGTAGTACGATGCATGCGCCCAGTTATCGGGCACCTCTACAACACATTGCTCCCAAAACGGGTGATGGTTGAATGAAGTAAGCTCCACATAATCATCCGGGTTTATTTCAAATTTATCGCGAAGTTCTGTTGCCGAGTATTTTTTGCCTTCCAGCTCCACTTTCGCCGGCAACTTTCCCAATTCGCTTTTCAATGCCGACTTAAATCCTTTTAAATCGGAAACATCAATTTTACCTCTTTTCTCCTTGTTAATTTTATCCGTTTCATCGCGAAGTTCTTTAACCAAGTCCGAGTGGTTGTATTTTCCATCCTTCTTTATTCCGGGGTATTCGTCGTACAACATCACGCCCTGGTCGGCCACAACTTTTAATACATCGTGCGACAAACTTCCTTCTCCGAAATTGTTTTTACCATGATAAAGCAAGTACTGAAACGCCTTGTTTTTATAGTTGTAATACACAAAAAACATTTCCGACAAATTGGTTTCGGGGAATCCTTTGCGCATTATTTCCGATTCTAAAAAACTGGTAGTTGCAAAACTCCAGCAGGTTCCGGTGCGCCCCTGGCTGATAACCGGCGTATGCTCCACCTCTTTCACAATGGTAAAATTCTCCTTCTCTCCCTCTGCATATACTGCTGATACCATCAGTAGGAATACAGCTAATATTGACAATAACTTCATAGTGCTATAAATTTTTTAATTCTTCTTTTAACTTTTTGGTCAGGCTGGCAACAATTAAATCGTATGATTCATCAACCATTTTCTCCATCAGTTTTGATGAAACCGTTCCGTTTAACTCGATAGTATTCCAATGTTGCTTGTGCAAATGATAACCTTCGGATATAGCCGGAAACTGTGCCCGAAGCTGTATGTTCTTTCCCGGATCATTTTTTAAACTCATTCGCTGATTATCAAGCCCAAGCAAACAAAACATCTTGTTCATCACTTTAAAAACCAAGGTGGTTTCATCAAAAGGGAAACTTTCAGTAACTCCCTTTTTCTGAATACAATACTCGCGAACCTCTTCAATATTCATGATACTTTTTTGGAGAGTCTAAAAATAGTAGAATCGGAAAGAAATAAAAATGATGTGGTGGTTTTAAATTGAAAAAAGAACGAAACAATAACCCACAGGATCACCCCTCTTCAGTTTTCCCCGAAAGGAAATGTCGCCCCCGGACATCGGAGAACAGTGGGGTAAATCTCCTCAACAAGCAACCTACATCGTTGGATAAAAAGCATCTTTAAAATGCTCCAGCTCGTGGCCTTGTTGAAAGAAAATAACGGTGATCACATCAAAACGGGTGTCCAGTTCGCTCTCGTGCTCAATAATGTAGGCATCGGCAGCTTCAACAATGCGTTTCATTTTAGCGTTGGTTACAGCTTCCGACGGATGTTCGTAACGCAATCCCGACCGGGCTTTCACCTCTACAATCACCAGCTCGTCGCCATCCTGCGCAACAATATCCAATTCTAAATGCCCATGGTACCAGTTAGTGGCTTTAATCTCGTAACCCAGCTTTCGGAGATAATCCTGTGCGAGGCTCTCCGCTAAATCACCCAATTCGCGTGTTGATACCATTTTGCATATTTTAAGGTAAAAGTACAAAGGCAAAAGTAAAGACTTGTTTCATCTCTCGCAAAGCCGCGAAGGCGCAAAACAATTTTACAATTCATCAATCAACTTTATCCTCTCGCGGTTTCGATTCTCATAATCTTACACTTTCAGTGCTCAATCTCCTTTCAATCTCAACCTCGTTCCGCTTTCGGCAACTTCCAGTTCCCAATCCCGGCCAAAAGCAAGTGCCAGGTTCTTTTTATCGTGTCCTGCCGGAAATCCGTGACAAACGGGGTAGTCAAAATCTTTTACCGCTTCGGCAAAAATCTCATGCACCGTTTGTCCAAAAGGCGATTTATTATCTTTCATATCGGTAAAATCACCCAAAATCAGTCCGGCCAGATTATCCAGTTTTCCGCTTAATTTCAACTGGAGAACCATACGATCAGTGTGATACAAAAACTCGTCAATGTCTTCCAGAAAAAAAATTTTACCATCTGTGTCGATGTCATATTTTGTACCGCACAAACTGCTTATTATCGACAAGTTACCACCAACTAATTGCCCGGGAGCTGTCCCTGTACGATCAAATTCAGCAACATCTATATTGTAACTGATTCCCTCTCCTTTTACCAGCTTCATCATCGAGTTAAGATCTTCTTTTGGTTCACCTTCCTCATCAAAAAAGTAGCGCGGCATCACGCCATGAATGGTAGGAACTTCAAGATTATGTAAACACGAATGCAAAATGGTAATATCGCTAAAACCTACCAGCCACTTTGTTTTTTCAAGAAATCGAGTAAAATCGAGCCGTTCGATAATACGAACCGTTCCGTAACCGCCACGCGAGCAAATTATGATGTCGCAACCGGGATCATCAAGTGCTTCCTGAACATCGGCTGCACGTTGTTCGTCGGTGCCGGCAAACTGGAAATGCCGGGCAAAAACATGTTTACCAAGTTTCACAATGTATCCTTGTTTTTCCAGCCAGTTAACAGCTGGCATCACATGTTTTTCTTCAATTTTTCCGGCCGGAGAAACGATTCGTATTGTGGAGCCGGGAAGTAATGGAGTTGGTTCTGTCATCGTTTTCCTTTTATTTCAAAGTTAGTTCTATTTCAGCGGAGAAATATTGATTTAGGTCGTTGTGTTCATTTAAAGTTTTCCATATGGCAGATACCGATCGCTTTATTGTTCCGTCAAAAATGGTTTTGCCATTATATTCAACCATAACTTTTTTATCCATGTCCAACATTTCATCATTTAGGCGAATAATTAAGTGATCAACCAATTCTGCTTTTTCGATATTAATTGTCTGACCTTTAATGGTTGCAACAACCAGTGCATCTTTTACAGCTTTATCTTCGGGCACTGCCAGCCAGTAAAAACGGTTATGAGTAACACCGCTTTGTTTCCAAACAATCTTGTCAGGATATGCGGTTCGGGTAAACTGCCCCATCCAATTAAAAGCAGCAGTGTCTTTGTGCTCCATCCAATGTCCCATTCCTTCGTACACGTCAACCTTATGCACATAGCCTTTGGGATCACTCTTCTGCAATTCATCTAACTTCTCATCCCATTCCTCAGCAATTTTATTGCGGTTATATGCGCCATCCTCTGCTCCCACCTGAATAGCAAAAGGTAAATTCCTCAATCCAAGTGGCGAAGCATCATTAGGATGCCCTGCCATCATTGCTGCGGCAGCCAGCCAATCGGCCATTCGCGGTGCCAGCTGATATGTTCCGTCTCCGCCGGCAGAATAACCGGTAAGATAAACTCTATTGGTATTGATGTCTTCAAACGCATCGGCCAGCTGAATAAAACGTGCAAAAAACTCGTCAATATGATCCTGATGCCACAGATTCCATGTGTTGGTGGGAGCACGCGGAGCCATATAAATACCTTCTATCGGTTCATACAATCTTTTCTGATTCTCCCACTGCTGGTCATTCAGCTCCTGTAGAGCATTTCCTCCGCCATGCATTGAAATATACAAACTCCACCCCTCCGGAGGCTTTTCTCCAAACTTTTTATACTTAAATTTTAACTGATAGTCATCTAATAGTAATGTCTCATTTTGCCATTCACCCTGGTATTCCTTTTTTAATTTATCACTTAAATAGTTATAAATTAACCCGGCTACCAATTCACCTTCCGGTGCCGAAACTGCATCGTTTAAATCGGCAATTTTTTCTGGGCTTTCCTTCAAAAATGATTTTAACGACTGAATCGTTTCTGAATTTTCGGGTGAATTATTCGTACATCCCCAGCCTGTAATTACGGCTAATAGGAATAAAGCAATTGTTTTAACTGTTTCTGATCTCATCATCATTTATCTAATTATTTATGCTGATAATATTTCGTACAACTCTTCCACATCTTCTGCAAAATAGCTGGGACTGGCAGCACGTAAATCTACCTCTTTTCCAAAACCATAGCCCACTGCAATGGTAGAAATTTCGTTTTCGTTACCACCTTCAATATCGTAAACCGTATCGCCAACCATTACAATTTCTTCCGAAGGCACCAGTTGTTGTATGGTCAGTACATCAGCGATTATCTTGTCTTTAGTAGCTTTTTTTGCATGGTAATCGGCGCCTTTTAGCTGAAGAATGTAGCGATCCATTTCAAAATGCTCGATAATTTTTTTGGCATACTTTTCCAATTTGGCGGTGGCTACATACATTTTCTTTCCCTGCGCATCCAACCCGGCCAGCAACTCCATAATTCCATCGTACGGATCGTTTTGGTGCCAGCCATGTTCGCCATAATATTCGCGAAAATATTCAACGGCAAGTTTTGTATCGCGTTCGTTCATTCCGAACTGCGTGCTAAAACCCCATTGCAGCGGAGGTCCGATAAAAGTATCCAGAATATTTTCGTGGTAACCGTCTACCTGCATCTGCTCCAGTGCATATTTCAACGAGTTCTTTATGCCCAGCGTATTGTCGGTGAGTGTTCCGTCGAGATCGAATATTATGTGTGAAAATTGTGCCATTCAACTAAATTTTTCACGAAGGTAAGGCAATAAAATAAATCGGACGAGCAGAACGGTACACTTTTTGAATTTGACATAACAAACGTTCTAACACTTTAGCCATGAAACAATTTTTCCATATTACATTCCTTATCCTTTTTCAGCTGGTATTCGTAAATACCGATGCTGCAATCGCCGGTATATTTAACCGAAAAGTAGATTCCATAAAACTGGTGGTCGATCAAAACCAATTGGTACTTCCGGGAGAATCGTTTGAAATCGGAGTAGTTTCCTATCAGAAAAATGGTAAAATCAGAAAAACCATAGGTATGAACAGCGGCTCGGTGTTGTGGTGGCGCTATCAATCAGAAATAATTGGTGGCACAATGTCGAGAGGAAAAATTAAGGTGAGCTCTAAACTTTATCCATCAAAAGGAAAATACATCAGTGTTAAAATATGGCCACGTAAACACAAAGAACTTTCTCAAACACTTTTGATACCATTAAATTATGAAACGAAACTTTCTTTTAGCCCATTATCCGATTTCGACAAAGCCCCGGGATGTTATTTTAAAGCAGAGTTAACAGTCACTTATAACAACGGAATAAGCCGAAAAATAACTAATTTCCGGAATAGCTACTTTACCGATAATTACAGCATTTCTCCCCTCGGAATTACACTATTCAAGAACCGTTTTGTTATTGAAAGTGATTTCAGAAATATTACCAACCACCAGGTAAACCTTTTCGTTCAGTCGAAAAATAATCCAGCGGCATTAACCAACTTCCCCATTCAACTGGATTACAAACACAAATATAATCTGGGATTATGGGGACAATCCGGTCGTTCAGGTTTTGATGGATTGGACGGGCAAGACGGATTTTTGGGAGAAAATGGAACGCACGGATATCCCGGCGGACATGGAGAACCCGGATACAACGGCCCGGACATTGGCGTGTGGACCGATCTGTATTTCGACTCGACATTGAATTGCCAATTGTTATATGTATATGCCGAAGATTATGAAACCGGCAAAGAATATTATTACCTCATCAACCCGGATGGAGGCCAGTTAAAAGTGAGTTCAAAAGGTGGCTCTGGAGGTAACGGAGGAGATGGTGGAGACGGAGGAGATGGCGGTCGTGGCAAAGACGGAGAAATCTGGTATGAAGAAGTTACCAAAACCAGAATTGTACAAAAGCCTTTTACTACCACGCAATCAAAAACGGTTACAAAACAAAGAACTAACGAGGCCGGGGAAACAGAAGAATATGAAGAAACGATTGTGGAAACGGTTATCGTTTATCGCGATGTTGAAGAAACATATACCGAAACGATTAAACATCAAGGCCCCGGACAAAGAGGTGGTTGCGGAGGTGATGGCGGTCCCGGAGGAATTGCCGGTCCCGGCGGTTGGGGAGGCAACATTTTCCTGTATTTCACAAACGATGCCAAGCAATTTGCAAGGTGTATAATACCACAAAGCTTAGGCGGCAGCGGGGGCTCACATGGCTACGGAGGAGATGGAGGCGAAGGAGGTATGGGCGGCAACGGATGCCCCGATGGACATAAAGGAGGAAATGGCTATGATGCTCCGCGAATGCTGGGATGGGCCGATAACGGAGAAAGAGGTGAGATAATAATTGGAACCACCGACGAGTTTTTCTTCTACGAACCGGTGGCCAGAAAATAAACACTAAAAACATTCTGAAACCTCACGGGGCAGAAAGCCAGAACCATTTGATATTACAGCATCACCACCAGAACAAGGATGAGCAAAAGTTAATTGCTGTTTGAAATTTCTTTTTCACTATCTTTGCAGCCCTAAAATCAGTTAAAAATGGGATCGCCAGAAGTTACATTTATCGCGATTTCGCCAAAATAGAATTATGAGTAAGTTCAAACGTACGCTGATAACAACAGCACTGCCTTATGCCAACGGCCCGATTCATATTGGTCACCTTGCCGGAGTTTATGTTCCTGCCGATATTTATGCACGTTACCTCCGCCTGAAAAACGAGGATGTGATTATGATCGGAGGTTCTGACGAACACGGTGTGCCCATTACCCTGAAGGCCAAAAACGAAGGTATTACACCGCAGGATGTGGTTGACCGTTTTCACGGAATTATTAAGGATTCGTTCGAAAAATTTGGTATTTCGTTTGACGTTTACTCACGCACCAGCTCTCCGGTTCACCATGAAACGGCCGCTGAGTTCTTTAAGAAGCTATACGATGAAGGTAAGTTTGTTGAAAAAACATCGGAGCAATATTACGACGAAGCCAACAACCAGTTTTTGGCCGACCGTTATATTATTGGAACCTGCCCGAAATGTGGTTTCGAAAAAGCTTACGGCGACCAGTGCGAAAGCTGCGGAACCTCGTTAAGCCCAACCGAGTTGATCAATCCAACATCAACCATTAGCGGAAACCAACCGGTTTTAAAAGAAACCACACACTGGTACCTGCCGCTCGACCAATACGAGCCATGGTTAAAAGAGTGGATTCTGGAAGGACACAAAGAATGGAAAACCAACGTGTACGGCCAGTGTAAATCGTGGATCGACAGTGGACTGCAACCCCGCGCCGTAACCCGCGACCTCGACTGGGGTGTACCTGTTCCGGTTGAAGGCGTTGAAGGCAAAGTGCTTTATGTATGGTTTGATGCACCGATCGGTTATATTTCGGCAACGAAAGAACTAACCGAAGATTGGGAAACCTACTGGAAAGATCCGGAAACACGTATGCTGCATTTCATCGGAAAAGATAATATTGTTTTCCACTGCATCATTTTCCCAAGTATGTTGAAAGCCGAAGGAACTTTCAACCTGCCAGAAAACGTGCCTGCGAATGAATTCCTGAACCTGGAGAACGATAAAATCTCGACATCACGAAACTGGGCCGTTTGGTTGCACGAATACCTGGAAGAATTTCCGGGAAAAGAGGATGTTCTGAAATATGTACTGACTGCCAACGCCCCGGAAACTAAAGACAACGATTTCACCTGGAAAGATTTCCAGAACCGAAATAATAACGAATTGGTAGCCGTGCTCGGAAACTTTGTAAACCGCGCACTGGTACTTACCCAGAAATATTACGACGGCGAAGTTCCTGCCCGTGGCGAGCTAAGCGATCACGACAAAGAAACGCTGGCTGAGATTGAAAAAATTAAAGGCGAAGTTGAAAAAAGTATCGATAGTTTCCGTATTCGCGAGTCGCTGAAAAATGCCATGGATCTGGCACGTTTGGGTAATAAATACCTGGCCGACGAAGAACCATGGAAAGTGGTAAAAACAGATGCCGAGCGTGTAAAAACAGTTATGAATATCTGTTTGCAGATTACCGCAAACCTAACCATTTGTCTGGAGCCCTTCCTGCCATTTAGCATGGATAAACTTCGTTGCTTCCTGAACCTTGAAAAAATGGACTGGATAAAACTGGGAGAAACTGATTTGTTACCAAGCGGCCACAAAGTGAATAAGCCGGAATTACTTTTCGAAAAGATTGAAGACAAAGTAATTGAAGCGCAGTTGCAAAAACTGGCCGACACAAAAAAAGCCAACGAAATGGCTGAAGCAAAAGCAGCACCAGCAAAAGAAAACATTGAATTCGACGATTTTGCAAAAATGGATGTTCGTGCCGGAACCGTGATCGAATGCAAAAAGGTGGCTAAAACCAAAAAGCTGCTGAAATTGAAAATAGATACCGGAATCGACCAACGTACTGTTGTTTCGGGAATTGCCGAATACTACCAGCCGGAAGAATTGATCGGAAAACAGGTTTCTATTTTGGTAAACCTTGCACCAAAGAAACTCCGTGGTATCGAATCGCAGGGAATGATTCTGTGTGCCGAAAATGCTGATGGAACACTGTCAATCGTTTCGCCGGATAAGGAGGTTAAAAACGGATCAGAAATACGATAGACAAATTTCCGAATGAAAATCCTCAGAACCGCATCAACAAACCAGGATTTTATTCAATTGGTAAAAAAGTTGGATGAATTACTGGCAGCTATGAATGGTCGTGAGCATGATTTTTATAATCATTACAACAAAATCGACAGTATAAAACACGTAGTTGTTGCGTACTCTGGCGATGTTCCTGTCGCCTGTGGAGCCATAAAAGAATTTACATCCGCCACTATGGAAGTCAAACGAATGTTTACCTGTTACGAATTTCGGGGAAAAGGATTTGCTACAAAAGTTTTAAACGAGCTGGAAATCTGGGCCAAAGAACTGGGCTACGATTACTGCATTCTGGAAACCGGGGAAAAACTTTCTAATGCAGTCAGGATGTATCAAAAGAGTGGCTATGAACGTATTCCAAATTACGGACAATATGTTCAAATGAAAAACAGCATTTGTTTTAGAAAGAAACTGACGAGTTAAAGACAGTCGTGCCAACTACTGTTGGTACGCTTCCGTAAGTTGTAGTACTGCCTAAAGCGGATCGGCAACTTACTCAACATATATAACCGTTCCTGTACGCAGGGGCGGTTTTTTTATGTGTTATTGTAATCAGACAATCACAAAGAACAAAACCACCAAAATCAGCAGCAGAAAAAGGATAAACTGGTTGCGTACAAACAATCCCAGGAGGATTAGAATTTCCACCTCTTCGTTCATAGGTGTTGCCAGTTCTATAGTGCCTTTGTCTTTTGATATAAATTCGTGCGAAGTAAACGTTACAATTTCTTGTCCATTATATTTCCAGCTCCAGCGCGATTGCCAGAAGTTTTTTATCTCCAGCTCAAAACGTTTGCCGTTTATCAGCACATCGCTGCGCGGATTAAATATATTCACCATTACCATGGCTAGCAGCGATTTGCTGTTCCCATCGTAGATCTCTAGTTTCGAAAGAAAAAACTCGCGGTTTAGCGTAAAATAACGACCATTAATAATAGCCTGTGCTTTAGAACTCACCATACTTTCCCAATTAATGTTTCCAACCTTCTCATCATCCTGCATGATCTCCAGCTTCGTCCCAAATATTTGCTTACTCCATCTTAGCTCTTCCATTCAAAATATCCTCCATTTCAAGAAACGCAATTTATAAAAATTAGCAGGAATTATTAAAAGGAATTCGGCAGCTTAATTTCATTTTTACAATCTTTAACGAAAAAACCGGCTCCTTTCGAAGCCGTTTTAAAGTCATGGTAAATCTCTAATTAAGTATCATAGCGTACTTTAACGATCAAAATCTATTCTCCCGAATCTTATTCAGGAATAAGCACTTTATCAATTACATGCACCACCCCATTGGCTCCCTGTACATCGGCTGCAATCACCTTACTTTCGTTTATCATTACACCGGATGAAAGATCTACAGTAATGTTACTTCCCTCTTTTAAAGTAGGAACTTCTCCATCTGTAAGAGCAGTTGAAAGCACGTTGCCTGAAACTACATGATACATAAGAATTGGTGTCAACTGCTCAGCAGTCAGATCATCAATTCCAGAAACTCCAAGATCAGCAAACAATGCATCGAAAGCAGCATTTGTTGGAGCAAATACGGTAAATGGTCCTTCGGCACTCAAGGCATCAACCAAACCAGCTTTAACTACTGCACTAACCAGGGTACTGAAATTTTCGTTTGCAATGGCAATATCAACTACCGATGGCGGAAGAATAACTTTATCAACCACATGAATCACTCCATTATCAGCTTCAATATCAGCAGCGGTTACCATTGTGCTACCGTTGATCGTTACACCGTCTCCTACTTCAATATACATCGACATGTTATTATCGCTAAAGGTTGATAATGTTGGGAAATAACCTGTCGCCAAATCTGCTGACATGGCTTTACTTCCAATTACGTGATACAATAAAATATTGGTTAGCGTTTCTACCGGAATATCATCCAGTGAACTTGCTCCTAAATCTGAAAGAAGCGCAGTGAAAGCATCGTTGGTTGGCGCAAAAACAGTCAATTCTGCCTCACTATCCGAAACAGCACCAACTAAGTCTGCTTTCATAAGCGCCTCAACCAGAATCGAAAACTCCGAGTTAGCCATAGCAATGTCTGCTATGGTATTCGGCTTTAAAGCTTCAGGAACCAAAACAGCATCAATTACATGAATTACACCATTTATTCCCTGTATATCAGTTACGGCAACAGTAACTGTTCCGTTAAGCATTACATCGCCATCAATGGTCACATCAATGTCTTCGCCCGAAATTGCGGCAACTGATCCCGCCGAAAGTTCGGTTGACAATACATTGTCTCCAATTACGTGGTATTTTAATATCGAAGTCAGATCCTCAATACTAACTTCATCCAGCCCTGAAATTCCAAGTGCTGCAAAAAGTGCTGCAAATGCATCGTTAGTTGGTGCAAATACAGTAAATGGTCCGTCACCGCTTAAAGTCCCGGCCAGATCAGCTTTTACCACTGCGCTAACCAACGATGAGAAATTATCGGAATAAGTTGCCAGATCAACAACTGTTGGTGGCAGCAACACTTTATCGATAACGTGAATTACACCGTTTGATGCCATAACATCAGCAGTAGTTACGTTTGCATCGTTAACCATTACACCACCATCAACATTTACCAAAAGTGAAAGTGGGGTTTCATCTGGTGAATCAGTATTTAATGTTGCTACTGCACCCGAAGAAAGATTATTTGAATAGGCCAAATCACCCACAACATGATATTTTAGAATCGCTGCCAAAGTAGCGGCATCTATATCATCAAGACTACTTGCACCCAAGTCTGTTAACAAAGCTGCAAATGCATCATCGGTTGGAGCAAAAACGGTGATGTTTTGCTCGGTGCTTAAAAAATCTGCCAGTCCTGCTTTTTGAGCTGCCTGAATCAATACACTAAACGAACCTGCCTCTACAGCTACGTCTACAATCGTTTCTTCCATTTCTGGTTCCGGCATCGGATCATCGTCATCGTCGTTACACGACGAAAAACCAATAACCATTGCCAATAATAGTACCGGTAATAAATTAAACCGGATTTTTGTTTTCCTAAAAGTTTCACTCGTTTTCATAATTCTGATTTTTACTGATTTAAAAAATGTTTCTGTTTTTGTTCTCTGAAATTGCTCTCTTGTTTTCAATTTTTGTTCAACTAATATCAATACAATCTTAAACACTTTTTGTTCATCATTTATGTATTTTCACTAAACAAAATAAAACAAATAATCACCTAAAGCCAATAAATAAAAGGCTTAAAATACAGATGTTAATTTTTGTTAATTTTAAATTCAAGATATAAACCAGAAAAAATTCAGCAGATTTTAGAGTTGATTGGACAATTGAGATTACAACTATTTAGAAACACCTGAAGCTCCCCCATAAAGTTTCAAATTTTTAGGATTGCAAATTCTATTTATACGGGATGAACTACCTCGCAGCAAGCTAACGAGATATCAATATGGAACGTAGTTTAATAACGACAAGCATCGGAGTATTAACTCATTTACTCCGATACGCTCCGCTATAGGGATTAGTTCAACCATCAATTACAGTGCACTTCCCTCCTGCAATTTGGGTCTCACTGAATAAACCCCTGATATAACACAGCAGTATAATTCACTTAAAAAATCTACTATGAACCCCGTTAAAACCTTAATCCACAATTTTTTTTTGGAATCAGGTATTTCTTAGAAAAAATGCCAAAAAACAAAGCTTTTCAAACAATCAAAACCCTCTAAGAACAAGACCTTTTTGTCCCAATTTCATTCAGTTTTACCTCAACATTAAATCGACCACATGATTAACATGATTTTTGTTAACATTCGTCAAAAACCATAGTGATTCTGAGGTGCGTACATATAAAACCCCTAATTTTGCCACTCGATTTTCAATAACAATTTTCAACATGGCAGATAAAGAGCAAAAACTGTTCACCGATTTTGCACCCATCACAACAGAAGAGTGGGAAGCAAAAATTAATGCCGATTTAAAAGGCAAAGACTACGAGCGCGCTCTAGTTTGGAAAACCTACGAGGGATTCAAAGTGCGTCCGTATTACCGTCAGGAAAACCTTGCAGGAAAAGACTACCTGGAAAGCTTACCGGGAGAATTTCCATATGTGCGGGGAAACAATAAAACCAACAATGATTGGTTCATTCGTCAAAACATCTTTGTTACCGATTTTGAAGAAGCGAACAAAAAAGCTTTAGAAGTACTTGGAAAAGGGATTACCTCTTTGGGGTTTCTTTTCAGTGAATGTGGTTCGGTTACCAAGGAAAGCCTGGGAGTGTTGTTAAAAGACATTTGTCTGGAAGCAGCCGAAGTTAACCTGGTTTGCCCTTGCGATAACTGCAACTGCGCCGAGGCTTTTTCAGCTTACGTTTCGGAAGGCAACTGGGACAACGACAAAGTGGTTGCTTCGGCATCCATCGATCCCATTGGTACTTTCACTTTAAAAGGGAAACTGGAAGAAGATGCAGTAAAAAAACTGGTTCAGGCTGTTGAGGCTGCAAAAGCCGTTAAGAATTTCCGCGTAATTGCCGTTCACGGAAAATTCTTCGCAAACAGCGGATCATCAATCGCTCAGGAGTTGGCATTTTCGCTGGCACAAGGTACTGAGTACTTAACACAATTAACCGAAGCCGGTGTTAGTGTTGACGACGCAGCCAAAGCGATAAAATTCAACATGGGAATCAGCAACAACTATTTTATGGAAATAGCTAAGTTGCGTGCCGGCCGACTTTTATGGTCGAAGATTGTTGAAGCTTACGGCCCAGAGTGCAAGTGTTCGGCAAAAATGATCGTTCACAGCGAAACGAACCGCTTTAACAAAACGGTTTACGATCCGTATGTAAACATGCTGCGTACACAAACCGAAGCGATGTCTGCCACTTTGGGTGGTGCACACTCGGTAACTGTGCTTCCTTTTAACGCTATTTACGAAGAAACTACTCCGTTCTCGGAGCGAATTGCACGTAACCAGCAGATCCTTTTAAAAGAAGAATCGCATTTCGATAAGATTGCCGATCCTTCAGCAGGTTCGTACTACATTGAAACACTTACTGAAGCGCTGGCCGATCAGGCCTGGGAACTTTTCCTTGCCGTTCAGGAAAAAGGTGGTTTCATTGCTGCTTTCAAAGAAGGATTTGTTCAGGCTGAGGTTAAAGCAATGGCCGCTGACCGTAACAAAAAAATCGCTCAGCGTCGTGAAAACCTGTTAGGAACCAACCAGTTCCCTAACTTCACTGAAGAAATGAAGGCTGATTTCGATGGTTCACTATTCGAAGCAGTTGACCTGACTGAAGAAGGTGCTGAAGTGGAAACACTGAAACCTTACCGTGGTGCTCAACCATTTGAGACATTGCGCTACACTACCGATATGTACGCTCGCGAAAACAAACGCCCGCTGGCATTTATGCTTACCATTGGTAATCTTACTTTCCGCAAGGCACGTGCACAATTCGCCTGTAACTTTTTTGCAGTTGCCGGATTCGATGTACAGGATAACAACGGATTTGCAACAGTTGAAGAAGGTGTTGCAGCAGCAAAAGCAGCAGGCGCCGACATTGTTGTGGTTTGTAGTTCGGATGATGAGTATGCTGAAATTGTTCCTGCAGTAGCTGAGCAATTGGGTGAAGAAATTTTGGTTGTTGCCGGAGCTCCTGCTTGTGCAGACGAGTTAAAAGCAAAAGGTATCACAAACTTCATTCACGTAAAAAGCAACATTTTGGACGAGTTAAAAGGTTACCAAGAAAAACTGGGGATATAATTAAACACAAAGACTCGAAGACTCAAAGATGATCTCGAAAACTGAAATAGAAAAGATTGGGAAGCAGATTGTGGATGCTGCCTTTGAAGTGCATTCAGAATTAGGACCCGGTTTACTCGAATCAGTTTATGAAATTTGTTTAGTTGAAGAGTTGAAAGAACGTGGTCTTACTGTTGAGAGGCAGGTTAAATTGCCGGTTGTCTATAAAGACAAGATTCTTCAGAAAGAATTTATCATTGACATATTAGTTGAAAAGTGCGTTATCATTGAGCTGAAAGCAGTTGAAATGTTATTGCCGGTTCACGAGGTACAAACTCTAACCTACATGAAGTTGGCGGACATGAAACTGGGTTATCTAATCAATTTTAATGTACCATTAATCAAACAAGGTATTAAACGAAAAATTAACGGATACTTTTAATCTTCGTGACTTAGTGTCTTCGTGTTAAAACAAAAGAATTATGAAACCGAATTTTAAAGATATAAACATAAAAGCAGCTACCGAGCAGGCGAAAGCATCTGACTGGGCTGCAAAAAATAACATCAAAAAAGACTGGGTAACACCGGAGCAGATTCCCGTTAAACCAGTTTACACCAAAGAAGACCTTGAAGGAATGGAGCACCTGAACTATGCAGCAGGTTTGGCACCTTACCTTCGCGGGCCTTATTCGGCAATGTACGCCATGCGTCCATGGACAATTCGTCAGTATGCTGGGTTCTCAACTGCCGAAGAATCAAATGCCTTCTACCGTCGTAACTTAGCGGCAGGTCAGAAAGGTTTGTCAGTGGCATTCGACCTTGCTACACACCGCGGATACGACTCAGACCACGAACGTGTGGTTGGCGACGTTGGTAAAGCCGGTGTGGCTATCGACTCTATCCTGGATATGAAGATTCTTTTCGATCAGATTCCATTGGATAAGATGTCGGTATCGATGACCATGAACGGTGCTGTTCTTCCTGTATTGGCATTCTACATTGTTACAGGTTTGGAACAAGGCGCCACATTAGAGCAACTTTCAGGAACAATTCAGAACGATATTCTGAAAGAATTTATGGTGCGTAACACTTACATTTACCCACCTGAATTCTCGATGAAAATTATTGCCGACATTTTTGAGTTTACTTCTCAAAAGATGCCAAAATTCAACTCGATCTCAATTTCGGGTTACCACATGCAGGAAGCTGGTGCAACTGCCGACATTGAAATGGCATACACCCTTGCCGACGGTTTGGATTACTTACGCACAGGTGTTAAAGCCGGTTTAGATATCGATGCATTTGCGCCACGCTTGTCGTTCTTCTGGGCGGTTGGAATGAACCACTTTATGGAAATTGCAAAAATGCGTGCCGCTCGTATGATTTGGGCAAAACTGGTTAAACAGTTTAATCCTAAAAATCCAAAATCGATGGCACTGCGTACACACTCGCAAACTTCGGGTTGGTCGCTAACTGAGCAGGATCCGTTTAACAACGTTGGCCGTACTGCTATTGAAGCAATGGCTGCAACCCTGGGGGGAACGCAAAGTTTGCACACCAACGCATTGGATGAAGCGATTGCATTACCAACCGACTTCTCGGCACGTATTGCACGTAACACTCAGTTATACATCCAACAGGAAACTGAATTGTGTCGTTCGGCTGATCCATGGGCAGGTTCATATTACGTTGAAGCATTAACTCACGAGCTGGCACAAAAAGCGTGGGCACATATAGAAGAGGTTGAGAAACTTGGCGGTATGGCTAAAGCAATTGAAACCGGTGTTCCCAAAATGCGTATCGAAGAAGCTGCAGCACGTGCACAAGGACGTATTGATGGTGGATCACAAACAATTGTAGGGATTAACAAATATCGTTTGGACAAAGAAGATCCGATTGATATTTTAGATATCGACAACACTGCAGTTCGTAAGTCGCAAATCGAAAGATTGGAAAAATTGCGTGCTGAGCGTAACGAAGAAGACGTACAAAAAGCATTGGAAGCGATTACCAAAGCTGCTGAAACTGGTAAAGGAAACTTACTGGCTATAGCTGTTGAAGCGGCACAGAAACGTGCTTCGCTAGGTGAAATTTCAGATGCTTGCGAGAAAATTGCAGGACGTTATAAAGCAGTAATCAGAACTATTGAAGGCGTGTATAAAGCAGAAGCACAAGACAAGTCTGAATTCCAGGAAGCTCAGGCTTTAGCGAAGAAATTCGCAGAATTGCAAGGTCGCCAACCACGTATTATGGTTGCAAAAATGGGTCAGGACGGACACGACCGCGGAGCAAAAGTTGTTGCTACCGGTTATGCCGACCTTGGTTTCGATGTGGATATGGGACCATTATTCCAGACTCCGGAAGAAAGTGCTAAACAAGCCGTTGAAAACGACGTGCATGTTGTAGGTGTTTCTTCACTGGCAGCAGGTCATAAAACACTGGTTCCGGCTATTATTGCTGAGTTGAAAAAACTGGGTCGCGAGGATATTATGGTAATTTGTGGTGGTGTTATTCCTCATCAGGATTACCAATACTTGTACGATGCAGGTGCTGTAGCCATTTTTGGCCCTGGTACCAGCGTTGCAGGTGCAGGTAAAAAAATCCTTGAGATTTTGATTGAAGCCTACAAGGAAGATTAGATTATTGGAATAATAGAATATTAGAATTCTGATATAAGATACAAAGCCGGTTCTGTTTGGGATCGGCTTTTATTTTAGTTACAAACCTTTCAAAGCTCCAACAACCTCTTCCACATCAGCTCTTCCCCCATGGCTTGAGCTCACTTTGGGAAAAAGTACATTACCAGTTTTATCAATCACAAATGTTGACGGATAAGCTGTTTCTTTTGGAGCGTCCCACCTCAAACCATATTTATTTACCATCGAATAATTCGGATCAAGAGCAAAATAAAATCCATCAGGAAAAGCGAAGTCTTCCGTAAATTCCTCTACTTTCTCCTGCAACACCTTTGATGGTCCGGGGTAAATCATAAGCACCTTTGCTCCGTACTCTTTAAATTGATCTGCTTCGGCTACAAACTCGCCAACCTGCCGGCTACAAACCGGGCACTGATATTCGGGCCATCCCCTGAGAACTATTAGAACAAGCGGCGACTCATCGTAAAATTCATTTAGCGTAACTTCTCTGCCGTCGATCAACCGTGCATTAAAATCAATGATTTTATCTCCGGTTTTTACGTTAGCATGAGGTTGCGAAAATGCCGGAACAAAAATAAAAGCTAACAAAATGGCAATAATTGTTTTCATATTGAAGTATTTTTTGATAGCACAAAAAACATTTAACAGAGCCAAAAATTCTGAATATTGAGAAGTGAAAAGCGACTATTCTCTATATATAAACAACTACTAAAAAAACAGAGAACAAGGAGCCATTGCCTTGTAAGGAATAAAAAAGAAAGCGAACCCCTCTGGATTCGCTTCACCTAAACTAACTAACTAATCAAACAATACTTACGAAAAGTATTAGTTGAGAACTATTTCGTAATCGTATGTTCCACTATTACTTAATGCCGAAAAATCGAAAGTATTCAGAACCAATTTTAACGGTTGCTGAATTTGTTTGTAATAAATGATATCGTTGTTTCCGTTGCGAATTTCCATTTCAAATTGGCTTTCTACTGAATTGCTAACACGAACATGAGTCTCAACTCCTTCACCTTTCGAAATGCTTACTTTTAGATTTCCTGTCGCCATTACAGCTCCCGCAGTAAAGGCAAGAGCAATTGTTAAAACAATTTTGTTTAATCGTTTCATTACTTGTTTTCTCCATTTACTTGTTTTCAGCTTCTGTGACTGAAATATATGCTTAAAGTTTAATTGTATTCTGTTAATTTTCGATTAATGGTGTTTTAGTCTTTTATCATCAATGCATTTCTCCTGTGTGAATGTGGCGTTAACCATGAGAATTGTTGAGAAAAAGAATAAAATCAGCCAAATGAGAAAGAGTAAAAATTACCGCTTATTCGCCAGAACCTACCGCTTATTTGCTAGAGCCAACCGCTTATATAAAAACTAAATATTCTTTACAATTAATCCTATCTTTGTTAGTAATGACCAATTACAACGCCATAATAATCGACGACGAGAAGAATGTTCAGGAGGCTTTAAAGATCTTACTTCAGCGCAATTGCCCAAACATTAACATATGCGATACGGCCAATTCGGCCAGCCAGGGGCGCGAATTATTAAGCCAATGGGATGTACAATTGATCTTCCTCGATATTTCAATGCCAGGAGAAAATGGCTTCGATTTTCTGGATAGTATTCAGAAAGAAGATTACGCTATTATATTTACCACTGCCTACGAAGAATATGCCTTACGCGCTATAAAAACAAACGCAATTGATTACCTGCTTAAACCCATTGACCCGGAAGAATTAAAAGAAGCCGTAACCAAGGCAACGTCGCATCTTGATCTTCGCCGGCAAAACCGGGATATACAAAAAACATATGGAGAATCGTTAAACAATCTTACCAAACAAGCTAACGAAGGTCTTGTGTATGCTCCCAAAATAACCATAATTCAGAAGTTTGGTTTTCAGATTATTGAAATAGAAAAGATCAGGTATATTGAAGCCGATGGAGCTTATTCAGTAATTCATCTGTCGGGCCTCAATAAAATAGTATCGAGCAAACCAGTTGGAGACATTGAAAAAATTCTCGATCCTTCCATCTTTGTTCGCATCCATAAATCCACCTTGATAAACTTAAATTTCCTTCGGGGATTTTCAAGCCTCGAAGGCAACTACGCAATAATGGATGACGAAACAAAATTGGCTATTTCGCGCAGAAAATACAATGAGTTTAAGGAAGCTGTTTCAAAATATTCCAAATCAATAGAATAGTGAAAAGATCCCTGTTAATACTTACATTAATTTTATCTATCATTCAACTTGTTTGCGGACAAAATCCGTTTATAACAAACTATACAATTGCCGATGGATTGCCCACCAACAAGGTGTTTTGCGTATTGCAGGATGAAAATGATTTTATGTGGTTCGGCACTTCAGCCGGCGTTGTTCGTTTTGATGGTACAAGCTTTACCCGTTACACTACCAAAGACGGGATGAGCTACAACCGCATCGCCCGCATGAAAGAAGATATTGAAGGAAGAATTTGGTGCCTGAACATTGATGGCTCGGTTAATTTTATCGATAAAGGCAAGGTTTTCAATGAGAAGAATGCTCCGTTCCTGAGTGAAATAAAAACCGACTTTTATTACCACGATTTATTTCAAGACAAAGACTCAACCATATACCTATATAATGGCACCGGAGAAGTTTCGGTTATAAAAGGCAATCGTTTTATCGACTATTTACCATCGAGTTTAAACGGAACTGTAATTTTTAATATTACCCGGAACACAAATAATAACCTTCTTTTTTGGGATAGCAACCGGATAGTTGAAAAGCGTACCGTAGATGAAACAATAGAAGACCACCCGCTTGATTTTTATGTTGCACGGGTTACCATATCGCCCGAAGGAGTTACCTATGTATGCGATATGGATGGAAATATTCATCTGTTTCAGGGCTCGCGACTGATCTCGAAAAACTTTGTTCACGTTGATGCCCAGGTGGTAAACGATATGTTGATTAAAGATGAATTCTTATGGGTGTCGACATTCGACAACGGATTGTATTGTTTTAAAAACGACAGCCTGATCTTTCATCATGAAATGAATAAAATTCAAAACATGGTGCTCGATACTCAAAACAATTTATGGACAAGTTCAACTACCTACGGTGTTTTAAAAATAAATGCTGGCATATTAAAATACCAAACTATAGAGGCCGGAGAGTTCAACGAGAAAGGAGTACGAGCAATAGCCCCGTCAAACAACGATTTTTTGTGGCTTACCAATGGCGAATCAATATATGTTTTTAAAGACAGAAAACTATTCGACAAAAAAATAGATGTTGGAGAGTATATACTCGACCAAATGACTCAGCTAAAAGATAATTCGCTGCTGGTAAGTGGCATTAATACGCCGTTGTACATATACAAAAATCTCAGAATCGACCAGAAAAGCAACACCATTAAATACGACTATTTAAACAAGTCGAATATTCATGTTAAGAAACCGGTTGTCAATCCTTCTGAATCGATAGTAAATTTTTATTTAAACGACAATTTATTTTTTCGCGAACTTAAAAACGACTACCCGCAATTTCGCATAAACTATACCGACTGGGGACGAATACGCAATATCTTTCTGAATTACAAAAATAATTTAATTGTAAATGGCAACTCGAACTATGTTGTTTCAAACGGCCAAATTTCGACCGATTCTACTTACAGCACTTTCGATGGAAAATGGATTGCATCGAACATTACAATCGACTCAACCACCGAAGTCCTTCAAATTGAAGAGGCAGACAATTCCGAACTTGTTTTAATACATAACGACAGCACTTACAACCTTATTAGCAATCTCTACGATCATATTAGTCTAAAGGTAAAGGATCTGATTTACTACGATAAAACGCTGTTTCTGTATAACCAGCAAACGGTTTATTTCATTTCAAACCCCACAGAAGTTATCCAAGGCAAAACTCCGGTGCTTAACCGCCTAAATATCACATTCAACAATATTAACGATCTGTATTGCCACAACGAAACTTTATATGTCGCCTCCGACGACGGATTAACACTTATTCCGGTAAACGAATGTGTTAATGCCGTATTGATCCCCACAAAACCTTACTTTTCGAAAATAACACTCGACGAAAAAGAGATAGATTTAGCCGACGGAAAAATCAAATATAAAAGCAAAGACCGCTTAAATATTGAATTTTCGAGTCTTAATTTCACATCATCTCCATCAAACTATGCCTACATGCTCGAAGGCGTAAATAACGATTGGATTATCGGGACAGAAAAACAGGTGGTGTACCTAAACCTAAAACCCGGGCATTATACATTTAAGCTAAAATCGCGAAAAAATATGGAGCCCTACAGCGAAGTAATCGAACTTCCTATTACTGTAGTTCCTACTTTTTTTCAACGAATCGTTACAAGAATAGGAGCACTACTTATTCTGGCGCTATTAGGATTTCTGATGGTGAGAAACTACTACCGCCATCAACTTCGCGAACGCGAAAAAGACAACCAGCTTGTTACACTCGAAAACCGGGCTTTACAATCGATGATGAACCCCCATTTTATCTTCAACTCGCTGGGTTCGATCCAGAAGTTTTTATTGCAGAATAAATCGGAAGAAGCAGGTGCTTACCTTTCGCGGTTTGCTCGTTTGATAAGGCAAACCATGAATTCCATTAAGTCGAACGCAGTTTTACTGGATGATGAAATTGAGCGCCTGAGAAACTATATCGAACTTGAGCAATTCCGAATGGAAAATCATTTTGATTTCAGTATAATTCTCGACAAGCAGTTGCAACAAGACGATTATTACATTCCGTCGATGATTGTACAACCATTTGTTGAAAATGCCATTTGGCACGGCATTTCACAACTTTCGGGACAAGGGAAGATCACCATCCGTTTTATATACGTTAATGAAAAAAGTATCCGGATAGTAATTGAAGATAATGGCATTGGCTTCGAAAAATCAAAAGCATTCTCAAAAACAAAAAACCATCTAAACATGGCGTCCAACCTAACACAAAAAAGGATTCAGCTAATTGGCGAAAAATACCATGTAAAAACACAACTTAGCTACGAAGAGCTTTACCCGGGCGAAACAAATCCGGGAGCCAAAATTTCACTCTTAGTGCCCATAGTTGAATAAGGCAAAAAACCACTTATTCGCTAAAACCTACCGCTCATTCTCCAAAACCTACCGCTTATAAAATACCAAATTTTATTTCAAATCATTTGCGTAATATTGTATTCTAATTAAGAAATAGTTCTTTTATATAAAATATAAACAGGAATAAGAAGACACTATCTCCTCGCATTCGGTTCCTTGTTTATGCTTGATAGAAATACAAACACGGTGATATTAATTACGCAAACGCAAACTGTCCTTCACTGTCCCTGAAAGCAAACTAATAGTTAAATCAAGTAAAAAAGAAACAAGGAATACTAAGCCAACCCGTTATCTCAAGGGTTGGCTTTTTTTTGCTTCCATTTCAAACTTTTAGCGTAACTATCGGTTTCACCTCCAACAGCAATCATATTTAGGTGCAAACAATTTGTTTTAATACTAAATATGGTATTTTTAGAAGTTAAATTTTAAATGGCTCGAAATGCGTGATCAAACATTAGCAAAACTATTTACTACTGCTTTTCATGAAAATTGGGAAGAACTCGCCTTCTCCGATTTTGAAGGAGAGGATTTCACTTACAAAGACATTGCCGGAACCATAAAATCGTTGCACCTGTTTTATCAACTTGCCGGCTTACAACGCGGCGATAAGATTGCCGTTCTGGGAAGAAACTCATCGCAGTGGGCAGCCACTTTTATGTCGGCACTTTCTGCCGGGCTGGTAATTGTTCCTATTCTACCCGATTTTAATAAGAGCGATACCAACCACATTATCAACCACTCCGAATCGAAACTGGTTATTGGCGCAACTGCTCTTTTGGAAAAGGTTGACCTGGAATTATCGGAAAAACTGCAGGCAATAATTAAGCTCGAAGATTTTAGCTTATATGCCGCAAAAGATGAAAATATTCAATATAAACTCAACGACGGATTTCAATACTACAAGGAAAACAGTTTAAGTAAAGAAGCTTTTGTTTTTGAAGAATGGGAATCCGAAGAGATATGCATTATCTCGTATACATCGGGCACCTCCGGTTTTACAAAAGGAGTAATGATACCGGAGCGAAGCCTGCTATCGAACGTAATTTTTGCACAGGAACACATGCCTTTGGTCCCCGGAAATAAAATTGTTTCGTTTTTGCCAATGGCACACGTTTACGGCTTACTTTTCGAATTCTTATTCCCTGTTAGTAAAGGATGCCACATTACTTTCCTAAGCAAAATGCCTTCTCCTGCAGTTATCACAAAAGCTTTTGGCGAGATAAAACCACACCTTATTTTATCGGTTCCGCTGGTTATTGAAAAGATTTACAAAAAACGTATTCTTCCGGCTATTGAAAAACCTTCGGTAAAGTTTATGCTGAAAGTACCAATCATTTCAACTATGATTCTGAAAAAGATCAGGACAAAAATGATTGAAACATTTGGCGGGCGATTCTTCGAAATTGTTATTGGCGGTGCACCATTAAGCTCCGACGTTGAAGCTTTTTTTAAACGCATAAATTTCCCGTTTACCATTGGTTATGGAATGACAGAATGTGGGCCACTGATTAGTTACGAAGCATGGGATAAAACAATGCCCTCGTCGGCCGGAACGCTTGTCGATCGCATGGAAGTTCGAATTGATTCGGAAGATCCGTATAATGTGGTTGGCGAAATTCAGGTAAAAGGCGAAAATGTAATGCTGGGATATTACAAAAACGAAAAAGAAACAAAAGCCGTATTTACTGAAGACGGCTGGCTAAAAACCGGAGATCTGGGTGTAATCGATAAGAACAACTTCATTTACATTCGTGGACGATCGAAAAATATGTTGCTTGGCCCATCAGGACAAAATATATATCCCGAAGAAATTGAAGCCAAACTTTGCAACCAAAGTTATATCGCCGAGTGCGTGGTTGTTGAGCGCGACCACAAACTGGTGGCATTGGTTTACCCCGATTTTGAATCGATGAAAACAGATAATGTTGATGAAAAAGAACTTCCGGCAATAATGGCCGAAAACCAAAAGAAGGCCAACGCCGAGTTGCCACGTTACGAACATGTTAGCCGCATTGAACTGGTTGACGAAGAGTTCGAAAAAACGCCAAAACGAAATATAAAACGTTACAAATACGTATAAAAAAACTCCGGGAGAATTCCCGGAGTTTTCTTTTTTTATTAACTCTCTTTATGAATCCAGTTTGTTTAAATGCACATCCATTTGCGGGAAAGGAATAGTAATTCCGGCCTCATCAAGTGCAATCTTTCCAGCTTCGTACACATCAAAATATACTGCCCAATAATCGGCAGGCAATGCATAGGGACGAACAGCCAGATTCACAGAACTGTCGCCCAGGCCTTTTACACCAACAAAAGGAGCCGGATCTTTCAGCACTTTCGGATGACTTTCAATTATTTTTAGTAGCACATCTTTAGCCTGTTTTATATTCGATCCGTAAGAAATTCCAAAATCCATATCCACCCTTATCACCCCTTCAGTAGTATAATTCACAATATCGTTGCCCGATACCGCGGCGTTTGGAAGAATCACGGTTTTGTTTTCGGGCGTTAAAAGTATAGTAACAAAAATGTGTATCTCTTTAACTGTTCCAAGGTGCCCTTGCGAAACAATAAGGTCGCCCACTTTAAAGGGTTTAAAAACCAGTATCATTACTCCTGCAGCAAAATTCGCCAGGGTTCCCTGCATGGCCATACCTACGGCAAGTCCGGCAGCACCAAGTACCGCAATAAACGACGTGGTTTCAATCCCTACCATTTTGGCAATACTAATCAAAAGCATCACCTTCAGAAGAATGTTTATCATACTTCGTAAAAAACCGCTCACCGAAACATTAAAGTCACGTTTCTCCATAATTTTTGCAGTTCTCCGGGTTATAATTTTAATAATCCAAAAACCCAGTATCAGAACTACAATGGCTGCAATTACCTTTAAACCGTAGGTAATTAGCAAATCATAAGCCATTTCAAGATAATCTGTTACTTGCTCATTCATTAGTCATAAATTTAAAATATTGATCAAGGTAGGTAAAATATGATCTTGAATCAATAGGAAGCAGAACAAATATTCACGTACAAATTAACAGGAAATATTATTACATTTGTTTCAACTAACTAATACCTTAATGAACTTTAAATCAAGCGAACTCATCTCTAAGAATCGGCTATTACCACTGACTTTCTTGCGCAGAAAAACGATGTTTCGCTTAGTCGCTGAAGGCCTCCATTCGTCGCCATCGGTATTAGCGAAGTATCGGGGTAAAAACCATTTCCGAGCTTGCTTATTTCAGTATCATTGCCAATCCAGTGTCGTTATAGCCGGGTACTCACCTTAAAATGGCGCCTTCTCTTATAGCTGTTTTTTAAACGGATATATTTTAGAGTTTAAAACTTACTTCATATCAACTAAATTTATAAAATAATGAAAACAAATCGTAGAAACTTTTTAAGAACTACAGCTGCTGCTACTGCAGGAACGATGCTTGTTTCGCCGGCATTTGCGATAAACAGTTCAAAATCGCGTTACCAGATTTCACTTGCCGAATGGTCGTTTCACAAGGCTTTGTTTGCCAACGAAATGACAAACCTCGAATTCCCGAAAGTTACCCGTGAGCTTGGAATTGACGGAGTGGAATATGTAAACCAGTTTTTTAAAGACAAAGCAAAGGATGAAAAATACCTGGGAGAATTAAAGAAAATTGCAAAAAACGAAGGTGTTACCAACGTGCTGATAATGTGTGATGGCGAAGGGATGGTTGGTCATCCGGAAAAAGCAGAGCGTATAAAAACCGTTGAAAATCATAAAAAATGGGTTGATGCCGCGGCCTATCTTGGCTGCCATTCAATTCGTGTAAATGCCGGAAGCAGGGGGACTTACGAAGAGCAGCAAAAACTTGCCGCCGACGGATTACGCATGCTGTGCGAATATGGCGACACCCAAAAAATTAACATTATTGTTGAAAACCATGGCGGACTATCGAGCAATGGAGAATGGCTTTCGGGAGTAATGAAAATAGTTGACCACAAGCGGGTGGGCACTTTGCCCGATTTCGGAAACTTTACTATTGACCGAGAAACAGGTGAACAATACGATCGCTACAAAGGGGTTGAACTTTTAATGCCCTACGCAAAAGGAGTGAGTGCAAAAACCAATGTATTTAATGCAGAAGGCGACGAAGCTAATATGGATTATTACCGCCTGATGAAAATTGTTGACGATGCCGGATACAAAGGATTTGTGGGTATTGAATTTGAAGGCACCGAGCTTTCGGAACGCGACGGAGTAATAGCCACAAAAGCACTTCTTGAAAAAGTGCTTAAAACATTATAGACAAAGAAGAGCTTTATAATTGCCTCTTAAAAAGTAATTTGCCATTAATTTTTGTGAATCCTGCTTTATTTCGAAACAATAAAGTTGTGTGCGCGTAAATCTAAACAACTTTGTACACCTGAAAAGACATAAAGGGGTTGATTAAAAAACTTAATACAAAGTTGAAAAGGTAATTAGTTGTTTGTCTTTCAAAAAAAAGAAGCGATGATTTTTCATCGCTTCCCTTATTTAAAATCACTCTTTCTTATATAAAAATAATCCTAATGTTTGTTTCGGTAGAATGGGAGATTCGGATCAATCCTTCCTCGTCTGCTATCAATTTTTAATAAATATACCAATCCCACACTAACTTGTGTGGTTAACGACAAGCGGCGGTTGTATTTTAGCATGTCTACACCATCTTCCCGGACGTAAGTAAAATTAGGCACCCCGTCAATAATTCCCGAGTTTAAAAAAGTAAAAGTTCCATCTACTTCAAACAATAAACGATCGCTAAGGGCATAATCAAAACCAATTCCGCCACCAACATGAAATACCGGCCATTTTTTCTGCTCCGAATTAGCTGTTCCACGTGCATAAAGCACATCTTCACCTTCGTTAGTACCATCAGAAGAAAAATCTTTGTATTTTAATTCCGTTCCCACCAATGCCACAACTCCGGTAAATTTTACAAATGGAGTCCAGGTTTTATCGGGCATAAAAAAGTATTTATAATTAACAGCCACATTAAACAAGCGCGTGTTGTATTCCAGCGGCAAACCACTATACTCATCCTGATAATACTGAAAATATGGCGTTAGAAAATAGTTAAAATACGGAGGATCGTCATTAAAACCTTTAAGATGTGTATAATCCAGCTCGATGCCAAAGTAGGCATTTCGGGCAACCTGAAACAAAATTTCACCTTCTATTCCTGCCGATAATTGCGGTGTAAATTTTTCGCTGCTAGTAGGTGACGAAGCCAACGAAGCATCGCGATGAGGTACATCAAAAGCACCAAATTCGGAAATAAGCATACCGGAATTGGCGGCAACTCTGATTCCAACTAGCTGAGCATTAACAGTAAACACTTCAACTATAAGCAACATAAGAACAAATAGCAATTTCCTTACATTCATCTTTTTGATTTACAGCCGTTAATTTAAGCCGTTTTTATCAAAAAAGGAAACAATGCAAAATAAATCTATCGTCTTTCTTTCACCTGCGATGCATCAACCAGCTTGTAAAGTTTATCGGCCCGGCGGATTACTTCATCGATAGGCACAGAGATACGCTGCCCTTTCACCCCTTCGTCAACCGGTTTTAAATCGAAACGAATTTCGGAAACGGTGTTTTGATAAACCCCTGTTGTTGGGCCGGTAACAACAATCTCTTCCCCCACTTTCAGGTTATTGGTTTCGAGCTTAAACTCGGCAACTCCGATTTTTTTGAAGTAGTTAGTACATTTCCCAATATACAATTTGCGCTTACTGGCTCTTGATCCGTAGTTTTTGCTCCATTCACCCAAACGCTGACCAAGGTAATAACCATCCCAAAATCCGCGGTTAAACACGGTTTCTAAACGATTGTTCCAGTCTTCCACTTTCTCTTCGGTAAACGATTCATCGAAATAAGCATCAACAGCCTCGCGGTAACACTGCGCAACGGTTTTTACGTATTCGGCTGAACGGGCACGCCCTTCAATTTTAAGAACCGAAACGCCGGCATCGAGTATTTTATTTAAAAAATGAATGGTTTTCAAATCTTTGGGCGACATGATGTATTCGTTGTCGATCTCCAGCTCGGCACCGGTTTCCTTATCGGTAACCGTGTAAGCCCGGCGACAAGTTTGCAAACACGCACCACGGTTTGCCGACGAGTTCATTTCGTGCAAACTGAGGTAACATTTTCCGCTGGTAGCCATACATAGCGCACCGTGCACAAACATTTCAATTTTCATCAGTTCGCCGTTTGGCCCGGTAATATTTTGCTTTTTAATCTGATCGCTGATTTCCCAAACGCGCCCAAGGTTCATTTCGCGTGCCAGCACTACTACATCGGCAAAATTTGAGTAAAATTTTACGGCTTCGATGTTGGTAATATTTACCTGCGTTGAAATATGAACTTCAAGATTAATCGAACGCGCGTACTGAATAACCGAAACGTCGGCTGCGATAACTGCAGAAACACCGGCTTCTTTGGCGGCATCGATAACTTCATGCATTTTATCCAGTTCGCCGTCGAAAATTTCCACGTTCATGGTAAGGTAAGTTTTTACCTTATTTTCGGTGGCAACTCTTACGATTTTACGCAGGTCGTCGAGATTAAAATTATTAGACGAGCGCGAACGCATGTTGAGGTTTTCAACACCAAAATACACCGATCCGGCTCCTCCCTGGATGGCTGCCATTAACGATTCGTACGAACCTACAGGCGCCATTATTTCCACATCTCTTCTTTCCATTACTTAACCGTGAGTTTTAAAAATTGAGGTGCAAAGTTAAGAGTTTTTGGGAATTACGGATGCCTTCGTTTTGAGTGAGCATATAACTAACTATACGAGCTGCAACCTGCTATAAAACACAAAATAAAATTGTGCATATGTTTACTATAAGCCTTAACTTGAAGTGAATTATATGTTTAACCTCGTATCCCCGATACGAACAAAAATCAACAAAATGTCAGACCGAGAAGATTATGATGCATGTTACGATGCATTTATGGCCATTCCGGCCGAAGAAGTAAAAACACCTGGAATTCCTGTAGAATCAGCAATTCAGGAAAACGAGAACCTTCATATATGGAGCGTCGACGACAAAACCGAACTAATAGGGGCAGGCCTGCCCGAAATCACAATTGATTCGTTAACTATACGTAACGGTGCATGCCGCACAGCCGAAGCCCTGTGGAAACGCGAACAGCATACGCCACAGGATGCCAAAAAAGAATGGGAAGAGCGGGCTCCGGCTGCTTACGAACTGCACGGCCGGTTGCTGCACGACTTCCGGTATGCCTACCGGAACGACCAGCGCCTGTTAAAAAAGGTGAGTGATATTGCCGACGGAACCGGCGATGCCGATATGATACAGGATTTAAGCAACCTGGTTGCCCTGGGTGAGGCCAATCCCGAACCATTGGATCTAATTAATTTTGATTTTACTTTACTTCCGTTGGCGGCTACCACTGCCGACGAACTGGCCATTGTGTTGGCACAAGCCAATGGCGAAAAGGAAATCGACCACCAGGTGAAAATTACCCGCGACCGTGCCTACACCTACATGCAACAAGCGGCCAACGAAATTAAAAACTGCGGCCGCTATGTATTCTGGAAAAACGAAGCACGATTGAAAGGCTACCGCAATATTTATAAAAACAAACATCGTAGCTCGGGAAACAACGACAGTGAGAGGGACGATTAATTTTTGGTATTTGTGAGTTCTACCGGGGTAGTGAAGAAACTGCCCCGGTTTATTTTGCTCTATCCCCTGGCAAAAAGTTAATTTATACACATAAAAACCTCCCCTTGACCTTTCCTAAAATAGCTTGACAGATTATTACTTTCTTTACTGATAGGAGTAAATGATTTTTTCTCATTTACTGTTTTACAAAACTACTAAGTTTTTCTTTACTGTTCTTTCCTGCGTTTTCATTTTTTGTTTCTGCAAAGTCCGACATGATTTTGTGTATGCCCTAAAACTGGCGACAGGTAAATTTTATCCTCCTGTAGTTTCTTACAGTATTATTTTTTAATCCTGGTTTGCAGGAACACTCTGCAGGCTTTCCCCTGTTTCCGCATTCGCCTTATAATGCCGCTTTTTCCAGTGTTTTTTTAGTACTCCTGTATGCAAGTGTGCATCTGTTGGAAACATGAAGTCTACGCTGCGGTGAGGCCGTTTGTTGTTGTATTTGTACACCGCAACTTTTGTGGCTTCAAGCGCTTCCCGATAATCAGAAAATGTATGGTTTAAATCGTATTCGTCCTTTAAAATCCCATTAACCCTTTCGGCTATTGCATTTTCGTACGGATCGCCGTTTTCGGTCATCGAGATATTTATTTTCGAGCCCTTCAGAAAGTTCACATAGTCGTTACAACAGTATTGTATCCCCCGGTCAGAATGATGGATGAGACCTTGTTTCACTCCCTCGCCTGCAACTGCCATACGCAAGGCGTTTAATGCCCCTTCGCTGGTTAAATCGGGCCAGAGGCACCAGCCTACTATCTTCTTCGAATAGGCATCGGTTACCAGTGAAAGGTAAACAAAGCCTTTTTCGGTGCGGATATAGGTAATGTCGCTCACCCATAAGCGCCCTGAGCTGAGTAGTTCTATCTCCCGGATCAGGTTGGAATATTTACGGTAAAAATGGTTCGAATTCGTGGTTTTAGGTCCTCTTCTTTTACGTTTTACCAATAAACCGTGTTCGCGCAAAAGGTAGTAGAATTTGTCACGTCCATATTTAATATTATGGTCCTGTAACTGCGGCGCTATCAAATGATGGAGCTTCTCGGCCCCCATGCGAGGGTGATCCCCACGCAGCTCTTTTACCAATGTTAATATAAATACTTCCTGCATTTGAAGCCCCGACTGGCGCTTTTTGCTGTCGTACCAGGCCTGACGGCTAAACCCAAACAGTCCGCACAGTACCGCTTTGCTTGTTAGCGGGTACATGTGCGTTAGTACACCTACTGCTTGGGGCCAGACTTTTTTCTGATCTCGAGTTTGTAGTCGTTCTCGGCAATGTCGATCATGGTGTTCAGCGCAACGTTTTTCATTTGCGCCAGTTCCAGCTGCTTCTCCAGCTCTTTGATGCGTTTTTCCAAGGCCTTGTTATCTGCTCTTTCTTTTGAACTCATAGACTGCAAAGATAAGTGGATTTCGTCGGAATATTTGACTTGCCAGTGCTTGTACGTCTTATCAAATCGATGTGGTAAATTAAATTTTTCACGAGCTTCAGTCACACTCATCCGTCCGGAATCAAGTTCGGCTATTAACCAACGCCGAAAACTGGTCTCGTAATTACTGTAATCTACTTTTTTCTGATTAAAACCTTCCATATTATCCGAAAGGTTAGTGCTGATTTTTTTCATTTTTGCTTAACTTTTTTAGTCAAGCTATTTTAGTATAAGACACCTGTTTTTTACCCTGCCAAACAATCATTTACATAAGTTTTGATTACATTTAGTGCACTAAACAACAAAATACCCGATACATTGAATACGTCTCTTGCAAAAAACAAACAGAAAATCAGCCCGAATTACCTCTACAAGAAAAACATTATCAACACATTACAACAATGCATTCTAATAAGATGCATGTTGCATTGCTACATGCACATACGTTAGCTTTCATTGTGAAAAAGAGCTGCAAAACACTAACTTACAAATAGAAATATGGGAACATTTTCAAAAATATTAGTTGCTTTTCTAATTTCGGATTTTATTAGTGCATCTATGGCTGCATTCACAAAAGTAGCATACAAAAATAAATTTTCTTCTGAGTTAAGTACTTATGAGAATGGAGTAAAAATGGGACAATTAGTTTTGGTGGTAGACTGAAACTCTTTCTCATTAACCTACTAGCAGGATTTATCGCTCCACCTGTATATTTTAAGGCAATTATAATCTTGATTTTTATTTTGTTATTCTTCTAAAAATCAATAAATGTCCAAACTCCATCGAAAAATATTAAAGCGAAATAAATATGGAAAGATTAATGGAAAATGACTTTTTTCAAAGCAAACTGGGTCTTGTTTTGAGATGGCTTCTATTTTTACCAACAGCATTGTTAGCCGCCATAATTACAGGTTTTGTTGTACGATTAGCACAGGCGAGTACTGGAAATGTGTCAATTATTGCAGCATCTGCAATGTCAGCATCTGCTTTTATGTATTGTATCCTAGTAATTGTTCCCCGTTGGAAAATGACATTTTTATGGTTTTTCTTTATAGTTAGATTGATAATGACAGTTATTTGGTTTACCGACCCAAGCTCATCTGAATTAACATTGTTTGGTTTGATTATTCAAGAAGTAACAACATTAGGATTCTTACTTTACATTATACTTCGTATAGCAAAAGACAACGTTTAGTAAAACTTAAAAATTATGAAAATAATATTATTAGTTCTTGGACTTATCATTATTTGGTTCATTCGTCAGTATATAAAAGCAAAGTCACATAAAATAGACACCGACGCTTTTTTAGAAAATGTAATTAAATACAAGGTTGTCGAAAAATATGGAGATGGACTAAAGTGGGCATTATACTTATATACAAACAAAGGAAATGAACAATGGAATGAAACGATTCCTGGTAGTTTTGCTGCTCGCGATGCAGACAAAGGTGATTTGACGATGGTTTTTCATTCTTATGAATCAGCAAGGGATTATGCTGCAAATTACTTTGTAAACGCAACACAAATTGAAGACTAATTCTCGCCCTGCCCCTCGTTTGCAACGAGGGGCTCGCATTCAGTCGATTGTATCGACATTTATCTTTACCTTTAAAACAAAAATGCCCGCAGACAATTATTTCATCTCCGACCAAAACGCAAGCTACTTTTTAACATTTACTGTTGTTAACTGGCTTGATGTGTTTACAAGAAAAGAATATAAAATCGCAGTTGTTGATTCGCTCAATTACTGCATAAAAAACAAAGGCTTAACTGTTTTTGCCTGGTGTTTAATGTCGAATCATTTACATCTGGTATGTCGTGCTAAGGAAAGAAATAGTATTAGTGCAATAGTTCGCGATTTTAAAAAGTTTACCTCTAAAGCTATTGTGAAAATGATTCAGGAAATACCGGAAAGCAGGAGAGATTGGTTGCTGTATCATTTTGAATCTGCCGGGAAGTTTGACAACCGGATTCAGCACTTTAAATTTTGGCAGGAGACAAATCATGCAGTGCTGCTGGACACTTCAGAAAAGATTGATCAGCGCATAAACTATACACATGAGAATCCGGTTAAGGCCTTGATTGTCGCTCAGGCGCATGAATATTTGTTCAGCTCGGCCATTGATTATTCAGGGACGAAAGGCTTGGTGGATGTTGAAACTGATGTTTAGCATGATGTCGTTACAAACGACAAGAAGCTTACCCCTCGTTGCAAACAAGGGGCAGGGAAAGCCCAAAAACAGCGATGCCCTCACTCCGACTCAGAGTAAGGGCACCACCTCTATTCTTATTGCTTAAACAAACTTTTCGCGTTTCTGTAAATTATAGAGGCCGTACAAAACAAACACCAATGTGGCGATCCCCATAAAAATCCGGTTCTTATGGATTATTCCTATCCAGATCACTTCATTCAGGTTATTTGGAATTTCAAACGGATTAAGAAAGATATCCCACTGCGTATTTTGCATTCCCGTATCCTGAAGTATAATTAATGCAACACCTATTAACACCATTGCCACAGCCGTTCCGTTACCATTTTTTATAACAGTTGAAAACATAAACGACATTGACCCTAAAAATATGATCGGATACATGAGTTGATACGACATTTCCAGCAGGTTAATTTTGTATAGAAGTACCGAAGCCAGGGCTGAAAAAAGTACGATAATAACAAACACAAGTGTGTAGATCATTACCAAACGCACCAACCAAACTTTATAGCGGTAGTTCGGAATTCCGAAAAGTATTTCCAGCATCCGCGAATCATCGTCGTTTTGTATACCAAAAACCGACGGGTAAAAGATGAGCAAAATGCCCGGAAATATCAGTAAGTTATACACCACATCTTCCGACATGGAGACACCGTTATATACCGTTTGTATGGCAAAAAACAAAAAGAATGCAAGTGCTGCTATTAAAAACCATATAAACCGGTTGGCAAAAATGATCCTTAAATTATACCGTATCATTTTAATTAAAATATACAGCCTGTTTTTTATTTCGAATTGTCTTTCCATAATTCCTTAAACAAAGTCTTTTAACAAACACAAATAAGCATCCTCGAGATTTGGCAATACACTAACCGCATCGGGTGCGGGCTTTTCTTTCGCCAAACAACGCATCTTAATATTTTCGCCATCGCGCATATGGTGAACAATCATTTGTTTATTGGCCATACTATCAAATTCCTTAGCCGGAACAGAGAACTGCCAAACAAAATTATTACCCATATTCACCATGTCGTTTGGTGTTCCGAAATACTTCAGGTTACCACGGTTAATTACCGCTACCTGGTTACACGAGCTCGAAATATCCTCGATAATGTGGGTAGAGAAAATAACAATCCGCTCGCGGCTCAGCTCTACCAGCAAGTTCCGGAAACGAATACGTTCCCGTGGATCAAGACCGGCAGTAGGCTCGTCAACCACCAAAATGCGTGGCAGATTCAGCAAAATTTGTGCAATACCAATACGTTGTTTCATCCCTCCCGAGAAGGCACCGATTTTATCTGTGCGGCGCTCCCACATATGAACACTTTTAAGTACATATTCCAAGCGGTCTTCGCGTGTTTTGGTATCTTTTATTCCTTTCAGAATAGCTTGGTAATCGAGGAACTCCCAGGCCGACATATTTTCGTAAGTACCAAAGGCCTGTGGCAAATAACCGATCAAACCCTGCAACTCCTCGCGGTATTTTTGGGTATCCATTCCGTTAATCCATATCTTTCCGTAACTCTGTTCGAGCACACCGGTAATAATCCGCATCATGGTTGATTTACCGGCACCGTTCGGTCCAAGTAAACCAAACATACCTGTTTTAATCTCCAACGAAACACCGTTCAATGCACGGAAAGGTTTCTTGCGTTTTCCGATAACCGGAATTTGGCGAACCATGTTAAAGTAACCACGACGCAGCACTCCAAAACGTCCTTCAATACGGGCAATATTTACCTCTTTATTGTGAATGTACTCTGCGGTTGCGTAGAAAACCAGCAAAATATACCAGATAATTGCAATGAAAATCACCATGCCCAGATTATCCCAGTCTTTATAGAAATAGAGAAGGAAAACAAGCGGTACAATCCAGAATATCAGGTTATAGATCCACTTATTCAGTTTAAGGTAAAAAGTTTTGCCTGTTGCTTCATGCTTATTAATCAGCACCTGGTTTAGCGGCACCCTTAATAAGAAAAGGAAGAAGAAAACTCCATGCGATAGCACCCACATCCAAACATGGCTTTCGATGTAGAAGAAAGTGAAGTAAGCCACAAAAATAAACAGCGGTATTTGCCAAACGAGATCTGAAAAATCGCGCAGATGTTTATAATCTTTCGTCAGCCCGGCACGTTCGCGAATTCTTAACCCCGATTTCCACTCGCGCACAAAACGCGAATCGCGGTCGTAAATTTTCACCAACCTTCTTACTTTTATTCTTATCGGTTCGTTCTCATCCACAACTTTCTCACTGGCCTGTCGCAAACTGGTCATTGTAAAGGCCACAACACCCGGCACCAAAACAATCAACAATATAAAATCAAGCAGTTGCCAAACAAAGCTATCCACTTTCAGGTAGATAAGAACGGCTCCGATGATAAACACTGTTAACATGCCGATTTTTAAGCCTAGATGTAACGACTTAATCCAGTCGAGAGCAGTTTCCATTCCGGCATATAATGTTGGAATAAAAACCAATGTAAGCAGTGTACTTAACGCCAAACCGCCAATTACAGTAATGGCAAACGGCGCTCCAATGGCACCAACATATTCGGCTTGCCCCATTGCCAGCGGGAATAATGCGACAATGGTAGTAATGGCTGTAATTAATATTGGGCGAACACGCGAAAGTCCTGCGGCCATCAAGGCACGCGATTTTCGGTAGCCCCGCTTTCGGAGAATGTTGGTATAATCAATTAAAATAATTCCGTTGTTCACCACCACTCCAATCAGGATAATAAAGCCCATCAATGTGTTAGCGTTAAACAAGCTGTTTCCTGTAAAAATCAGTGCCAGAAATGATCCAATGGCAGCGAGGGGAATAGAGAAAATCAGTACAAACGGCGTTGATACCGATTCGAAAACCGATGCCAGAATCATTAAAATAAGTATAAATGCAGCAGCAATCAGAAACTTAAATTCGGAATACTGATCCTCTTCGTGTATAACCTCCACAGCAACTCCCGAAGGTAATTTATAAGCACCAATTATATCATCAATTTCAAGTCGATAAGCTTCCAGCAGATCTTTCGAGTCGCTGGCTTCGTCAACAAAACTGTAGGTTAACTCAATCTGCTTTTCCTGATTAACACGGGTAATGCTGGCCATTCCTTCGGCATAAACCATATCGGCCAGTTCGTCCATATCGTAAGTAGCCCCCTGGTTATTGCTTACCTGAAGTCGACGAAGATCTTCAATCCCTTTTGTATTATCCTCTTCTTCAACTCCATCGGGTAATTTTTCCTTTATTACGATTTCATATTCATCCGTTCCCTGCTTAAAATTCACACCCGAGGTAAACTGGCTTGTAAATGTTCCTAACTCCGATGTTATATTCTGAAGTGTAATTCCATATTCAGTCAACAACATCTGATTGAAATACATGTGCACTTCCGGTCGGTTGTTTGCCACGCTAATATTTGCCCGACTAATTGTTTCAAGGTCTTCGATGTAGTAAAGCAAGTCTTCAGCCACACCTTTCATCACTTCAAAATTTTCACCTTTTATTACAACACGTTCCTGATCTGAGCCAATTCCCATAAATTGCTGAAATCCCTGCATACCTGAAAGGCCACCGCCGCCACCGCCACCACGGAACCGCGCACTCGACATAGGCGCCTGAAGTCCTACTTCTCCCTGCGAAACATTACGAAGACGATCTTCCACATCTTTTTTGATTTCGGCAATGGTACGGTCATCAATATCTTTGTAATCATCGCGTAGTATGAATGTCAGAATTGCCTCTTCGGCCTCGATATTGGCCGACAGATCCTGCTTTTCAGCAATGTCTTCCAGTCGACTTTCCACATCGGAAACTACTTTGTCTGTTGCTTCCAGTGTTGTACCGGTTGGCATGGTAACGTAAATATTGAATTCCTCTTCATCAACCTCCTGCAGGTTGGTAACACTAATTGCCAACACAATAAATACGGTTAAGAAGAAGAACACCAAAGCACCAATAATAGTACGCGCAGGAACACGCATACTGGCTTTTAGCAGCAGAATGTAAATTTGTACAATACGGTTATTGGTGGTTACTTTTTCGTAAAACACATTATGTTCCCGCTTTTTACGTAACAACACGTGGGCGGCCATTGGAATGAGCAGTAAAGCCACAAATAACGAAACAATGAGTGTGGAAATAATAGAAACTCCTACGTGATTCCCCAGCAGTTTTACCATGTAATCGGAAGCGAAAACAAAAGGCAAAAATACGGTTACAGTAGTAAGCGTTGCCGCTACAATCGAACGCCAAACCTCTTTCGTACCCTGGGTTACCGATTGCTCGGGACTCATTTTATTCCCCGAGAGCCGGTAAATATTTTCGAGCACCACAATACTATTGTCGAGCAGCATACCAATGGCCAAAACAAGACCAACCAGCGTTAAACTGTTCAGCGAAATATTGAAAGCGTAAAACAGGTTGAATGCGGTAAATACCGAAATTGGAATGGCCAGTGCAATAAATGAAACAATGCGCAGATTTTTCAGGAACATCCAAAGTACAAAAATGGCCAGAAAACCTCCAACCAGCGCCAGATCAATAATCTGATCGATGTTTTTCTCCATGGTTTCTGCCTGGTTGGTCTGAACCACAATTTCGACATCTTTAGCTGCCAGCTTTTTGTTTAATTCCGCAATCTCTTCCTGTACGTTATGCGACAGTTCGATAAGATTGGCCTGCGAATCGCTAACCAAGCTCATCGAAACCGCATCCAATCCGTTTATACGACTAATCGATGTTTCTTCTTTTACGCCAAAAAATACATCGGCAACATCTTTTAAATAAATTGGGCCATCGGCCACAACTATATTTTCGATATCTGAAACTTTATCGTATTCGGCAGTAACATGCACAAAATATTGTTTCTGCGCATCGTGCAGGTAACCAGTAAAAGTTCGGTTGGTAGAATTGCCCGAAATAGCACTCCGAATTTGTGCCGGTGTAATTCCGTAGGCCTCACAGGCACCTGCATCGTAAGTTACTTCAATCGAACGCTCTTTACCACCGAAAACCGACACAGAAGCCACCCCATCGATATTTTCCATTTGGGAGGTAACTTCCTGATCAACGATATTTCGAACGCGATCAACTCCTCCGCTACCACGTATTTGCAACTCCATAAACTGATTGGAAAGCTGATCCAGATCAACACGGTTAACCGTTACAATAAAGTTATCATCTAGCTCGCCAGCAATCAGATCAATCTTCTCCTGTAGTTTCAGGAAAGTGTATTTAAAGTTGACGTTCTGTTTAAAATTTACCTGTATGGATGCCGAGCGGTTATTAATAGACGACTCCATATCCTCAATACCTTCCATGGTACCGATCGCTCCTTCAACCGGAATAACGGCCTGATTTTCCAGATAGGTTGGATCCACTTCAATCCGCGACTGGATCTGAACATACAGCATCGGGAGCTCGGCATTTGGCATAAGTTCCACCGGCAACTGTTTGTAAGAGATGTAACCCAACATGGTTAATCCCAGAAACAGCATACTGATGAATATTTTTCTGTTGATAATGAATTTCATTTTTTCTTTTTTTGGAACGCTGATGACACTGATTTTACAGATTATCGCAGAATTTGATTTGTGAATACTTTTATTTTCACTTGCGGCTTTTTACCAAAATTTAATAATAATCCTACTTCAACATCAGTTGCTTTTAAATAATTTATCAGTTGAAACTCATGTGCTTCTGTAACAGTTTCGGTTGCTTTTAATTCAAGAATCACGACATCCTCAACAATAATATCTGCATAATATTCTCCAACCACATCTCCCTGATAACTTACTTTTATTGGCTTCTGCGATTCAACTTTCAACTCCTCATTTTGCAATTCTATTAAAAGTGCATTGTGATAAACCTTTTCCAGAAAACCATATCCCAATTCATTGTAAACCTTGTAGAAGCATTTAATTATTGCTTCGGTTAAATCAGAATATTTGTAATCTATTTGCATCTATCAGCGAGTTTCAGCTAAATCAACGTCATCTGTGTTCTAATTCTCTTTCACAAAAACGCCCCTCACCCTATCCAAAACATCGTAAACACAAGGAATTACAATAAGGGTAAGCAAGGTTGATGTTACCAAACCACCAACCACAGCCAGCGCCATTGGCGAACGCAACGATGCACTTTCTCCAAAGCCAACAGTAAGTGGTAACAGAGCTAATATGGTTGTTAAACTGGTCATAACAATTGGCCGAATACGTTGTTGCCCGGCCTGTATAATGGCTTGTTTTCGTTCTACTCCCTCGCGGATGAGCTGATTGATTCGGTCGACCAGAATAATAGAGTCGTTAACAGCAATACCGACCAACATAATCACCCCAATAATGGCCATAATGTTGAATGTTTTTCCGAGAATAAAGAAGACAAGAACACTACCCACCACAGCCAGCGGAATAGTCAACAGAATGGTAAACGGATGAATAAGCGACTCAAACTGAGAAGCCAACACCATGTAAACCAGCACTATAGAAAGCAACAATGCAAAAGTAAGGTTGGTCAATGACTCCTGACGTTTTTCTTCTTCACCTGTTACCTTAATTCGATAATTGGGCAATAAATCGATGCTTGCTGTTTGCAATCGAATATCTTTTGCCACGTGATCCAACGGAATACCGTCTTCCAACTGTGCAGTAACTTTTCCTATGCGGTTTTGATTCCTTCTGAAAATTTCTTTAGGCGATACGCCGTAACTGATATCGGCAATTTCGCTTAAACGGAAAACCTGGTCGCCTGAGGTAATAATCAATGAACCGATTTCATCGATACTTTTCTCGGGAACTTTAATGACAATATCCTGCATTTCGCCATTGCGTTCCAGTTCTCCGGCATCTTTCCCCTGCAACTGATCCTGCATTTGCGTAATTACACTACTGATATCGATGTTATACATTCCGGCGCGCATACGGTCTACATGAATTTCAACTTCAGGTGCACCATCTTCAATCGATGTTTGAATATTGAACAGCCCGTTAACACCCTGCATTTTTTCTTTAACCTGGTTAACAACACGCTCAATTTCGTCCAGTTCTTCGCCACGAACCTCAACTATAACGGGTGCTTCGTCGGTTCCAAGAATCGACTGAAGTGCGCTTTCTTCCTGAGAGAAACTAACTTCAAGCCCTTCGATATTAGCCGTTAACTGGTCGAGTGTTTTTACAATACTTTCGGTTGATATGGTTGATTCAGGTTTAAGAATTACCTTCAACTCTGCGGTATTTTCACCTTCAAAAACAGCATTTTGGTCGCCCGACATACTTGACGATGGCCCGGCTTGTGCATAGATTTTATCTAAATTGTCGCCCAGATAGTCCATTAAAATACCTTCCAGGTTTCTCACTGTCGATTCTGTGCGTTCCAGTTCTGTTCCTTCCTGTAATTTCAGGTTAACGGTAAGTTCATGTGTTTGTGTTTTTGGCATAAACTCGGTACCAATGTGCGGTATCAACAATCCGGCTCCACCAATGGCTAAGGTTGTAATTATTATCACCACCCATTTTGCATCAATTACTTTTGATAAGAAACGGCCATATCCCCCAACTCTTACCGATTTTGATTTTAATGGAGCAGTCTTCTTACGGTAAAAACGATGGTACATCATCGGGATTAAAAAGATAGCTACTACCAACGACGAAAGCAGTGAAAATGCAACCGTCCAGGCCTGATCTTTAAACAACTCGCCCGAAGCACCATGCAAATAAACAATAGGGAGGAAAACGATAATGGTTGTAAGTGTTGATGCTGTAATTGCCCCACCAACCTCGGCAGTTCCGTTAATTGCCGCATCTTTTACACTCATGCCGTTTTCGTGGTTTCGGAATATATTCTCCAAAACCACAATAGCATTATCAACCAACATACCCGCACCTAAGGCGAGCCCTCCCAATGTCATTATATTTATGGTGAGATGATTGAAATACATCAGGTTGAAAGTGGCAACAATTGATATTGGAATAGCAATACTTACAATCAGTGTAGTTCCGAAACGACGAAGGAAAATAAATAAAACCACCACTGCCAGCAAAATACCCAGCAATGCTGTATCCTGCACTTCGCCAATGGCACTGCTTATAAAGCGGCCCTGATTGGTTACGCCAATCAATTCGTAACCGGGAAGTGCTTTTTCAATATCAACCAATGCTTCGTTGATTTGATCAACTGCATTTACAGTATTGAATTTGGTTTCTTTATAAATCGAGAGTCCTAAACAACGTTCTCCGTTTATATGCACAATGTTTGTTGGTTCCTTATTTCCGATAGAAACTGCTGCAATATCTTTTAAATAAACCGGTGCCATTGAAACCGGGTTTTGATTAGTACCCTCGGTGCTGCGAATAGCTTTGTAACCCACAATCAGGTTTTCAAAATCCTCCACCGTTTGTAACATCGATACACCTTTTACAATGTATTGTGTACCCATGTCGGTGATTTGCCCACCGGAAACGTTTCGGTTAAAATTCTGAATGCGTGATGCTACTTCGTCCATCGATAGTCCTTGCGCATCAAGCCGGTAAATATCGGTTTCAATAATAATTTCACTTTCTTCCTGACCCGACAGTTCAACTTCGGCAACACCTTCCAAACGAACCAACTCGTTACGAACGTAGTTTTCAGCTACTTTTCGCAGCTCATTCATGTTGGTAATTTCGTTGTGCTTCAGCCCAATTATCATTACCGGGGTTGTGTTCGGATCGTGTTGAGTGATCTGAAGTTCGTCAATATCGGAATTCTGGGTAAGCGTATTCAAGGCCTTTTGCAGGTCGAGAAAAGCTTCATCCATATCTTTATTCCAGGCGTATTCTACGGTTATTTGTGCCGATCCTACCCTTGATGAAGAAGTTACCTGCACCACGTCTGACTGGCGAATGGCAAGCGCTTCGATGTTTTCAACAAACTGCTGCTCCATTTCTTCCGGAGGGCGCTCGCCCGAAGTCACTTCCACAAAAATGCGGGGTGAATTCAGATCGGGAAACAGGTCGACCCCCAATTTATCGTACGAAATGTAGCCCAGCAATAAAACGCCAAGCACCACCATTAAAACGGTAACCGGGTAATCGACAGAAAATTGCGTTAATTTTTTCATAACTGATTTGTCTTTGTTTTACCGGCTACACTATAAAATCACTTTTACTTTTGAATTATCGCGGAGTGTTTCAAAACCTTTTATAATCAAACGATCGTTCGCGCTGAGGCCTTCAGTAACTTCAATTTCATCCTGGTTTGCAATACCTGTTGTGATACGACGATCGCTGGCAGCACTGTTTCGCCCAACAATAAATACATATTTCCCGCGCGAGCCAGTCATTATAACGTCTTTCGGGATAACAATAGCACTGTCTTTTTGTGCCGTAATAATGTTGGCTTTTATAAACATTCCCGGACGTAGTTTTAGCTCCGGATTATCAATTTCGAGCTTACCTGCAAATGTGCGTGTTTCGTCGCTGATTACTGGAGATAACTCCGCAACATGACCGACAAGTGTATCTTCAGCAAGCGTATAGTTTGTAATCATTACTTCCTGCCCGGTAGTTACTTCCGAGATGTTTTTCTCCGGCAAGTTGATCTCCACATACATTTTTTTGTAGTTCATCAGACTAACCATGCTTTCGCCGGCCGACACACGAACGCCCTGAGTGTAATAAGGCAACGCAACAATAACTCCTGAAAAAGGAGCTACAACCTTCGTTTTTGCCAACTGTATCTCAGCACTTTCATAGTTATTCTTTGCTGAAATCATCGAAACTTCCGAGTTACGCATTTCAAGCAGTGTAACACCACCTTTTTCGTACAACGATTTTTGTTTTTCGTATTCCTGTTCCGAAATTTCAAGGTTCAATTTTGTCGACTCAATATTCAGTCCGTTCAGGTACTCTGCATTTTCCAGTTTTACAATAACCTGACCTTTTTCAACGCGGTCGCCCAGTTGAAATTTACGTCCCGTTCTTGGGTTGGTTTGCAAAATATAATTTCCTTCAATTTCAGAACTCAATTCGGTTTCGTCTACGGCTTTTGCGCTTCCGGTAGTACTTACAAATTGCTGAATACTCTTAAGTTTTATGTTTTCAACTGAGACAGGAACGGCTAACTCAGTTGATTGAGAACCAGTTTGGTTGTTACACGAAATGGCGGCAACAACAACGCCTAACAGGATAAGTAATTTTATATGCTTCATTTTGGTATAATTTTCAGATTTATTATTGACCATCGGTTACGTACAACTCCTCAGGAATAATAGCTTCGTTTTTTTCAAAATCGAACAACGACTGTATTTTAAGGTTTAACAATTCAAGTTTATAATTTATAAGCGCCTGACTCAGGGCAACTTTTTGCGACGAAAGCTGATTTTGATACAGATTTAAGTCCATACCTGTAAGGTCGCCGTTTTCGTAACGTTCCAGGTTAATTTCGTAGGTCAACTGGGCATTGCGCTCATTTTGTTTTGCCAATTCAATCTGGTTCAACTGGTTTTGAATGTTACGGTAAACCTGGCGAATATCAACAACAATTTGTTTTTTCTCCTCGCTTAGGTTCAGCTCCTGCGATTCGATGGCTGCTTCGGCGGCAGCAATTCGTGCTTTGCGCTCGCCCCAATCGAAAATTGGAATATTGAAGCTAATTCCTACCGACGGGCTTTTTGTTGGATTTTGGTAAATGTTACCCAAATCATTGTTATCGCCAGTGATACCAAAACGCAGGTTCATATCTCCTCTGAATTCATTCTGAGCTTTGGTACGGATAAGATCAAACTGACTGGTTTCCACATCAATCTCGCGCTGACGCAATTCCATTCTCGATTCCAAACCATTTTCGATGGCTTTGTCCAAATCAACAGGAACCGGGTTTGCACTAACATCGGCCAGAATCATTACATCTTCAAAAAGATCCATACCGAGATACAGTTTCAACTGATCTTTAGCATTCTCAAAAGCCACCTCGTTGTTTTGCAAAGTAGATTTTGCCGTAGCCAGGTTTAACTCGGCCTGGTATTCTTCTTCTTTTGCAGCCAAACCGGCTTCAACCTTATTTTTTATAATGTCGTAACTTTTTTGCGTGTTAGCCAGCTCATCTTTTGCAATCGTTAAATTCATTTGCGCCATATAAACCTTGTAGAAAAATTCGGTTACATTTCGCTCGAGATTTAAGTATTGCATGGCGTAGCTGATACGTGCATTTTCGAAGTTCAATTCCAACTCTTTAAGTTGCAGCTTTAAGGTATTATGCGTAAATAATGGCTGACTCAGGTTCAAATACAGGTTATTAAAGAATACCTCATTGTCGGTAAGCGCCGAAGTAGAACTATTACTCGACCATCCAAACTCGTTGGTTAACGAGATAGTACCATCGGTTATTAAAATTGGTTGAGCAACCGTAAATAATGTACTTGTTTCAAAGTTTTCGTTGGTATACCACTCCGAAACACGATTATCAAAACGACGTTGTTTACTGTAGTTTACCGGATCAACCTGAAGTGAAAAGCGTGACTTCAAAGCCGCACGCTGTGCCTCCAGATTTTTTTGGTAGCGCTCAAGGTTTAATAATGACAGCTTCAAATCAGGGCTTCCGGTTTCGGCAATACTCAAAGCTCTTTCGAGGGTTAAAGCCTCCTGTGCCTGAACAGCAAAAGTAGCAGTCGCCAGAAAAAACAATGCAATTGCCAGCTTTCGCATAAGTTTGATTTTTGTTTTCATCTTAATTAAAATTTTTTCTTCAATTGTTCCGTTCCGAATTCGCCCCTGTTATACAAGAACCTGATTCGAAACGTATGCTGATTTATTTTATAATTCCACGATTTTTACTGCATCGGCGTATATTATTCGCAAATCGGTTTTATCCGTTAGCTCAATAACTGCCTTGTCTGACGAGAAATAGAATGAGCCTAAATGCACCCAGCCGGTTTCAGCACTTTGCGAATCAAGGAAGGCTTCTTCCTCTCCGTCATCAGAATGAATAATAAAGTTTAAGCTTCCTTTTTCTTCTCCGCGGTTACGGCCAAACGAATGTCCTTTATAAAAGTGATAATACACATCATAATAACCGGCCTCTTTAACCGGAACATTCCAGCGGGCAACCTGCTCGCCATTTCCGCCTTTAATATAGTAGGCCGAACGAACGTACTCGCCATAAAACTCGTCGCTGGTTGTGGCTGTCCACGATAACGGAGGCCTCCACTGGTTTACACTCGAGTATTTCTGTTTTGTTTCTTCCTCTTTTACAATAAGCTTTTCGAGCAAACTCACCTGATGTTTTTCGGTTATCTCAAATCCAGGATCCTCGTTATCTACAATCTCTTCATTTGGAAGTTTTGTTTGAACCGGTGTTGAACTGATACGCTCTCCTTCCCACACTCTGGCTTTCAGGTCTTCTTCTACTTCGCGGAACATTACCATGTAAGTTTGCGGAACATTTTTAGAGGTTAGAGAGTTAAAGATAACCATGCGTGGCACTCCATCAAACAGGTAGCTCATTTCTTTGGTTTGGTGGGCAGCTAATTCAATAAGTTTATCCACCGTATCTTCCGAGCCCATTCCCGGAGGGCCAAAGCCACGGCCACCACCTCCACCTGCAAGTCGGAAGGTAAGTTTTATTAAACCATCAACATCCGAGAAGTTGGTAACCTTCAGTGAGATCATGGTTTTCATAGCATCTCCCGATTTTACCTTTACTCCTTTTATGGGCGACACCAGGTAACCCGGCAACGCTTTTGCTTCAAACCAACTATTCATCATTGGCTCCAGCTCGATACCATACCTGGCTTTAATCTCTTCATCAAACTCCTCGAACGAAATATTCTGGTACTTATACTTCTCTAACACGCCGCGCAGAAATTCTTCAAAATCCTCTTCGCCGGCTTCCAATTTTATGGTAGAGAAAAGCACATCGCCTTTCAATTTAATCACTTCGTTAACAATATCGCTTTGATCCGGATCAGCCAGAATTTCCTCGAACGAGTAATCCTGTAGGGCAATATTTGCCATAATCTCGGGGCTTGCACCACTCATGCTACTCATAAACAGCGATCTCATATCAGTAGACTGGCTTTTTAAATAAGCTTCGAAAACCCTGTTGGTAATCGGCCATTTATCCGATTGAATATTGTTTTGAAAATTGTATAACCACGGAAAAATAAAATACGGATTTGGCGACTGCTTCATGCTCATTTCACCTCGCGACCATCGACGTTCAGCTTCGTTTTCTTCGGTAAATTTCCCAAGAAACTGTTCAAGCACGCGCAACTCTTTATCTTCGTCGGTCATTTCGCCGCCGCCTCCTCGACCTCTCCAACGGCCCATCCGTTCTTTTTGTTTTTCAAAATCAGCTTCGCGAAACATGTAGCCTTTCTCCTGAATCAACACTTGCCCAGGCTGAATAACTTCCTGCACCGATGTCCACATGCGTTCGTAAGTTTTAAACTGCGCCGGAACCTCAACCAATGCCAATTTATCAGAATTGTACTCCAGATTATAACCGCGTTTGAAATCCTCAAAACGCTCGTAAATTACTGAAGCCAGTGTATCTTTCGACTCCGGGAAAGCACTGCTAAAATCGTCGTGCCCCTCGATGAACCAAACTCCAAATTCAAAATCATTATGTTCCAGACTTTTATATTCGTATTTTCCAATGGCCAGCGAAAGTTGTGTTAGTGGCGTTTCTGGCTCAAAATGGAATTTTCCAGCCGAAACTTCTGTCATAGCACCTTCAGAAACCGCCTGTAATCCGTCTTTTGTGTTAACGGTTAACGAATAATCCACAAACTCGGGTTTATACCAACTCACATCTTCGGAGCTGTAAGTAACACCAACTTTCGGATACCAGTTAGCTTCGCGAGTAAGCAATACATAATTGGGTGTAACAAACGCATAACGCTTGTCGACATTTAATACAAATTGTCCGTATTTTTCCTGTCGTAACTCTTCGTCAATATCCAGATAGCAATAAGTTTCGTCGATAGTTCCGTTGTAGGTAAATTCAACTTTTGCACTGTCGCCGGGTTGCAAACCAGACTGGTTGGAAACGATAACCAGATGATCTTTGCGCAAAAATGGTGTTGTTTTTCCGTTTACTTTCAGATCGGTAATTTCCAGGCCGGCATTCAAACTAAAAATGAGTTTTGAAAGTGGCTGCTGCAAATTATTTTTTAATATCATTGACGACTGTACACTTAACGACTCTCCATTATGATCGAGTACAATATCGTGCGAAAGCACATCAGCCAGCGGTTCGCTTACATATTGATTATTCAGCTCAATAATATCAGCCCGTAAAGCTGCTGTTTTTTTGAAACTGTTTATATGATTAAAAGCCAAATACCCGGCACCACCAATAAATATAATACTAAGAATAAGCGACACGTAGGTCATTGCTTCCGACTGAGGTAAACGTTTCAGCAAGAAAATGGTAAGTAAAATGAATCCTGAACCTAATCCGAAATATATTCCGCGATGGATGAGAATTACACTAAGATTACTAAATCCAATAATATCGGAACTTAACATTGGGATGTTAAATGCCATGTAATCGAAAATGTAATAATATTTTGCCTGTAAAAGAAAGAGAGTGATACCGATATAGCCAAGCACCAATACAAAAGTAATGGCTTGATTACGAATTACGCTCATCAGCAAAAACGACAATCCCATAATAAAAACAAGGGTTGGAATACTTATCAGCATCAAATAAACGCCGTACGAAACCCAATCGATTGAAGTTCCTTTTGCCAATGCATTAAAAACCAGTGCCAAAATAACCACCGCGATGTTAAGAATCATAAACACCTGCATATTGCCCAGTGTTTTTCCGATAACATATTCGCCATTGGTCATCGAGCGCATGTAAATCACTTCGGTGGTATCTAATTTTTTATCGCGTTTCAAAAAGTCAGAGGCCAAAAACACAGCAATTACAGCCTGGGCTACATTTAAAATAAGCAAATTAAAATATGGGATAGCACTCGGAATCGCGCGAATGGCCCAGCTTTCGCCACCTCCGCCTTCAATCACCAATCCAAAGTTTAATCCGAACAATACCAGCAAAGAGAGTATACTAAATATGCGAAAAAACCAACTGCGAAAAAGTGTTTTTCGCTCGTATTTTGCTATTGAAAATATATTGTGTAACGAAATCATTCTTTCGGGTTTAAGCGTTAGACCATTGGTTTAGTTTGTTTTCCATAAAGTGTACATAAGCGTGCTCCAGGTTCGGGGCCATGAGTTTTCCCTGGTAACCGTTTATCTCATTGGCAACAACCTGCACTTCCCAACCACCATCAATAGGGATGGTTGAAATTACTGGGTACTTCTCGTTAATCTCTAAATATTCTTGTTCAGTAGCTTCAATTTGCCACACATGGCCTTCTGCTTCTTTTACCAGTTGCTCGGGCGATCCGGTAAATGCCAGTTTCCCCTGATTGAGTAATGCCATGTTATCGCAGGTACTCGAAATATCGCCAACAATGTGTGTTGACAAGATGATAATTACATCGCGGGTACTGATGGTTGAGAGTAGGTTACGAAAGCGAATACGTTCTTCAGGATCGAGTCCGGTTGTTGGCTCATCAACTATAATTATCTTGGGGTCATTAATAAGGGCCTGGGCAATTCCCAAACGGCGCTTCATACCTCCTGAAAGTTTATTCGCATTTCTGTCGCGTACTTCAAACAAACCTACCTCTTCCAACATTTGATCAACCGCGTTGCGGCGTACTGCGCTACTTTTCATCCCAGACAAACGGGCAGTATAATCAAGAAACTCAGAGGTTTTAAGCTTCGAAAAAAAGCTAAAATCCTGGGGTAAATAGCCCAACATTGAGCGAATTTCGCGCCGGTTTTTCGAAAGTTCGTAATCGTTGTAATATACTTTTCCACTGGTTGGTTTCATTAGGGTTACCAAAATGCGCATGAGGGTTGATTTCCCAGCACCGTTTGGTCCTAAAAGACCAAACATGCCATTTGGAATTTCAAGGTTAAGGTTATTTACAGCGTAACTACCTCCCTTGTAGATTTTGTTTAAATTTTCTATTTTAATATGCACCTTGCAATAAAATTTTTAGAGAACACAGCCTTGGACTTACAAAGCATAAAATCGTTTAATAGTGTTGGTGCACTTTTGTGATTTAAATTACAGACCTCAGCAGATTTCTTCCATTATTTATGATTACAAAAAGAAATTATTGCCGCCAGAGGCATAACAATACCTACAAGCTGAATTGTATGAGAACAAAAAAAGCCCTGCAAAACCTTGCAAAGCTGATACTTTCATTTGAAATAAAAAGAAATGTGCGGGAGTTAACAATTACAGATTAAAAACACCATTTTTATAATTTTAGCGTATATCTATGATCTCTTACACAATCGCTTAACACAACTTCATAGATACCTCTTTGCAAATAACTAAAATCCAGGCGGGTTTGAATACTTACATCGCGGCCAAGGTTCGACCCATCAATATATTTTCCGTTTTGATATATACTTACATTAACCGGCTTGTTCCAGGTATTTAAAAACGATAGATTTACCATTTTTCCTTTCACCTTATAATACGGTTCGTAACAAAAAGAGGCATTGCTTACTGTAATTTTCTTATCCTCTACCCTTAATACACGATTTATACTCTGATTGCCGTAATTTATACTTACACAATACACACCATCACCCAACTCCGAAAAATTAAACATCTTTTTGTAGGCTGCCAGATGTTCCGTCTCCTTATAATAGAGCAATTCTCCGTTGAAATTGGTAAGGCTTACCTTCAAAGGTGTTTCGCGAGAAAAACTATAGGCAAGCATTACCGTGTTTTCTTTAACCTGAATAATATTCATTTTGGGTAACTCAATGGCACTTGCTGCTCCTGCAACAAAAAATACCAGGACTATCATAGCCCAAACGTTTGTTTTCATGACTTTTCATTTAATTGTTTCCTACTTAATAGACACAAAGACAACCCCCTACGTTACACTTCCTTAAAGATTGTAAACCAACAGCCTTCTAACGTCGACTAACGCAAAAAAACCGGCTTAAACAACCGGTTCGAACAATTACAATTTGGGATGAACGAAAAAACGGATAAAAAAAAAGGCCATCAGTTAATTGCTGACAGCCTTACCTAAATCAATAACATTTTCTGACTATTTTTCTAAACTAAACGCAAATTCATTATTGTAAGAACTCAATATCACTTCGTATTTTCCATCTCTCAATGCTGAAAGATCATATCCGGAAGCGACATTAAAATCTTTACCCAAATCAGACTGGTAAACCAAACCTTTTTCGTCGTAAATATTTAAGCTAAGTCTTTCCTCATCAAAATTCAGATAAGTAAGTTTTAATACGTCATCAGCAAATGCGAAGTAAGGATCGATTCTTAATTTAGACTCGCCCACAAAAATTCCATTTGATGCTACCTGAACATCTTTAATTAAACGAGTATCGTTTACACGGAGATCCATAGTGTATTTTCCGTTTTCAAGATTTTTGAAATCATAAATCTTTTGATAGGAATTCATTGGCTTTGTTGTGTGTTTGTAATAAATCAACTCACCATTCTCAGACTGAATGCTCAACTCGAACAACGATGCATTTTCATTCATAATTGTCACTACCGCCTTGTCGTCTGACAACGGAGTTACACTCATTTTCGGTTTCTCAACGGCTGTCGCAACTGCTACAACTGCAACTGCCAATACTGTAAATAATAATTTAATTGTTTTCATAACCATTCGTTTTTTAGTTTAACATTGAATGACAGTACAAATATATATGTTTTACAGCATACATGTCAAACAACATATTAAAAAAATTAAACAATCGCACTATATTTAACATTACAGTTAACATTAAGAGTATTAATATCGTCTTAACACACTAAATATCAAGTATTACAAAAATGAATTTCCAAAATAACAATTTTCATGCCAAACCAATCATACATATATTAAATATATTTTAGCTTATTCTCAAATAACGGTTAAGCCCGCAATTCAAACACCCCACTATCTTTATTCACAAAACCAAAACCCAGACTACCCCACTTCAAAAAACCTTATCACACTTTTCACACCAACAAGACAAGAAACACCCAACTAACCAAAAAAAATCCGGCAAACACCGGACTCCAAACAAACAAGTACAACAAAAAGAAAGGCTGTCGGAAAATTCCGACAGCCTTTCTAAACCAATAACATTTTCTAATCTATTTTTCTAAACTAAACGAAAAATCATTACTCATTGAAGCCAAAACCACCTCATATTTTCCAGCAGCCAAAGCAGTAAGATCAAAACCTTTTGCAATATTAAAATCCTGACCCAATTTCGACGCATAAACCAAACCGTTTTCATCGTAAATATTCAAACTCAGTTTTTCCTGGTCAAAATTCAAATAGGTAAGCTTTAACACATTATCTGAAAACCCAAAATAAGGATCTACTCTCATTTTCGATTCACCCACCGCAATACCTTTTGAAGAAACACTAAAATCTTTAGTCAATCGTGTATCATTTACACGAAGATCTAAAGTATAATCTCCATCTTCAATATTTTTAAAATCAAAAATTTTCTGATAAGTAAGAGACGGACTCGCTGCCTGCTTATAATATACCAACTCTCCATCTTCAGAGCGAACACTCAATTCAAATAAAGCCTCGGCTCCATTAAGAATAGAAACAACTGCTCTATCTTCCGACAAAGGCACGATATCCATTTTGGGTTTCTCAACGGCTGTTGCAACCACTACAATTGCTAATGCCAATACTGTTGTAAAAAATTTAACTGTTTTCATAACTATTTTCTTTAATTGTTTTCATTTCAGAATCACTCTGCAAACATATATGTTTTACAGCATACATGCCAAATAACATATTAAAATAATTAATAATGTTGTGATTATTTAACATTGAAATTAATTTAAGATTTTTCTATTTTTGCATAACCGCTTTATTTAAGGGCTTTACGAAGAAAAAACACGCACAATAACAAGTTTCGTGCCATTTTTTAATTTAGCGTGTTAAATAATTTTTAGTTTATTATGAATAAACAGTAAAATATGCATATAAATATCCTACAGCTTGCAGAAGGAGCGAGAGAGGCAAAAGGAACAGCAATTATCATAGACGTATTGCGGGCCTTTTCCACAGCCTGTTACGCTATCAACAAAGGCATTGAAACCATTATTCCGGTAGGCGATATAAACCTGGCCTACCAATTAAAAAAGAACAACCCCAATTACCTTTTAACAGGCGAACGACATGAACGGAAACCAGAAGGATTTGATTTTGGAAATTCGCCAACACATATTAACGATGCAGCCATTACGGCCAAAACAATGGTTCAAACCACCAGCTCGGGGACGCAGGGAATAACAAGCGCCATAAATGCCAGCGAAATAATTACAGGTAGTTTTGTTAATGCAGGTGCTATTATTAATTATATCAGAAAAACCAGTCCGAAAGAGGTCTCGTTGGTTTGTATGGGTTTTGCCTGCCAATACCCCACCGCCGAAGACACGCTGTGTGCCGAATACATAAAAAACGAACTGGAAGGACAGCCAAACGATTTTCCGGACATGGTGCAACAAATTAAAGAAACCGATGGTGCTCGTTTTTTTGATCCGGCTACTGAAAGCTGGTCGCCCGAAAGCGATTTCCACCTGTGTATGGATTTAAACCGTTTCGATTTTATTCTGAAAGTTGAAAAGGTTGGCGATTTAAATTATCTTCGAAAACTCAAAATTTAACCTGTTTTACCTATAATAAGGTATAACAAAAGCCTTGTAACAATGCAACAATACAATTTCGACGAAATAGTTCCGCGCAAAGGAACCAACTGTTTAAAACACGATGCACTTGAACAATTTTTCAAATCGGCCGATGCCCTGCCACTTTGGGTAGCCGACATGGATTTTAAAACACCCGACTTTATTGTTGATGCCATAAAAAAACGTGCCGAACACGAGATTTACGGTTACACTTTTCGCTCCGATTCGTATTACGAGGCAGTAATTAACTGGATGAGCCGGCGCCATCAGTGGGATATAAAAAAAGAATGGATTTCGTTTAGCCCGGGTGTTGTTGCCGGATTAACTTATGCCATTGAAAGTTTCTCGGAACCGGGTGACGGAGTCATCGTTCAGCCTCCGGTATATTTCCCGTTCTTCGACAGCGTGAAAGACACCAACCGGAGAATGATTCAGAATCCGCTAAAAAAAGAAAACGGTCGTTATACTTTCGATTTGGAGGATCTGAAATCGAAGATCGACGAAAATACCAAACTACTGTTGCTTTGCAACCCACAAAATCCAGGCGGCATGGCTTGGACACGCGAAGAACTGGTTGCACTGACGGATATCTGCCTGGAAAATAACATCATGATTATTTCGGATGAAATTCATTCCGACTTAATATACAAGGGACATAAGCACATTCCGCTTACCAGCATTTCGGAAGAGGTGGCACAAAACTGTATGGTTAGCATGGCACCAAGTAAAACGTTTAATGTTGCAGGGCTTACGTCGTCGCTGGTGATTATCCCGAATAAAAGAAAACTGGCGGCTTACGAGCGCACCATTGGTGTTGGACATTTGGGCATGGGAAACATATTCGGGACAGTAGCACTTGAAGCGGCTTATACACACGGCGACAAATGGCTCGAACAACTGCTCGACTATCTTTGGGGAAATTACCAGTTACTTGAAAGCTTTATTCAGGAAAAGCTGCCACGTGTTAAAGTAACAAAGCCGGAAGCTACATACCTGATTTGGATGGATTTTTCGGATTACGGCATGAAAAACGAGGAGCTGGCAAAATTCACCGTTGAGAAAGCGGGTGTAGCGCTAAATGATGGCGGACGTTTCGGAATTGGCGGCGATGGTTTCCTTCGTATGAACATCGGTTGTCCACGTAGTGTATTACAGGAAGCGCTTGAGCGTTTGGAAAAAGCTTTCGGATAAAGATTATTTTACTTTGCCCGGATTCTTTTTAACAAAGTCGCCCCAGCTTTTATACTCTTTCGATTTTGGGGGTTTGCTCATTTGTATAAAATGACAAATGGCCACAGCCACGGCATCGGTTTCGTCGAGTACTTTATCCATATCCTTCAGGTCGTAAACTTTTTGCAGAAAATAAGCGACCTGCTCTTTCGAGGCACGCCCCATTCCGGTAATGGCTTGCTTTACCAGCAAAGGTGCATATTCGTGAATCGGCACATCGTGCACCAACGCTGCGGCCATCAGCACACCTTGTCCGCGCCCCAGCTTTAGCATCGACTGCACGTTTTTACCATAAAACGGTGCTTCAATGGCCATAACATCCGGTTTGTATTCTTTTACCAGGTGCAGCGCCCGCTCGTGCAGGTATTTTAAGCGCACATAATGATCGGAATACCTTTTCGGCGTAATGTTTCCCATATGCAAAATCACCGGCTTTTTATCTCTCACCTCAACCAAACCATAGCCGGTTACCGTTGTTCCGGGATCGATGCCCAATATACGAAGCGGTTTATCCATTCGCTGAAAATAGTAATTTGTTATTAGCTGCTGAAATTTATGTCCGTTTAGTTTTTGAGGCTAGCTTCTGTTTTCTCAGACTCTTTCTATCGAGTTGCTGAACCAACACTCCCGATACTATAAAAATCAAACCAATAAAGGTTGTAAAGTAGATGGTTTCTTTTAAAATAAGATGAATAAAAACCAGCGACAGGAAGGGGGCAAAAAATACCAGGTTACCGATTTTTGCATTGCTGCTGGTCAGGTTCATGGCTTTTAACCACAATACGTAAGTAATACCCACTTCAAAAATACCTGAGTAAATAGTGGCGATAAACGCTTCGCCCCAATGTACCCTAAACGACGAAAACAACGCCACCACCGGCACCAAGAAAACCATCCCGATAGCAAAGTTAAGAAAGAGTTTCACCACCTGATCGCGGGTATCTTTCACATTAAATATCCAATACAACGACCACAGGATTGAACTTCCAACCGCCAGCACAACTCCCAACGGATTGGTGTTGCGAAATCCATCGAAACCTCCCTGCGACGAAATAAAAAACACGCCAATAAAACTGATGAGCAGCGCCACAAAACTTATCCAGCTAATTTTTTGTTTGAGCAGGGGCACCGAAAGCAGCGCCAAAGTTATGGGCCAAATCATATTCAGCGGTTGCGCCACTTGCGCCGGAAGCAAAGAATAGGCTTTAAACAAAACCAGGTAATACAACAGCGGATTAAAAGCCCCCATTAACAGCGAATACAACCATTCGCGTTTGGTTTGTTTAAAAATTAAATGCGTTTTTCGTTGTGCTACCAACACAAAAAACAGCAACACCACCGTTACTGCCGACACATAAAATATAAGCTGAATAAAATCGTATTCGCGCAACGCCAGTTTAAACGATGTGGCTACGGTTGACCAAAACAACACGGCCAATCCGGCATACAAATATGTTTTTACGGTTTGCGACACAAGCTGGTAAAATCTGTACGCCAAAGTACAAAAAGAAATTAGACGGAATTCTGCCCCGCAAACAAATACAACTAAGAAATTTGCTAACAGAATTGTTTCTCCCATAAACAAACCTTTAAACCATAAAAACCCGGAGAAAAGCTGTTTAAACAAACGTTTAAGGCCAAAAGATTCGCCGGTCGCGATTTAAACTAAAATTTAAGGATCAAAAGGATCGCGGCCTGCGTTTAAACAAATGTTTAAGCGGCAAAAGTTGCCTGCGAGCATTTAAAACTAAAGTTTATGCTCCAAAAGGATGAGAAGTGGCACTTAAACATTTGTTTAAGCCTAAAAACCGATCCAATCCTTTAAACTTTTGTTTATTGCGAAAAACGATTTCTCCTAATATCAATAAAAAGCGACTATATTTATTGCTGTAAAAACCTATTTAAGTGATAATTATTTGTAACCCGCTCAAATTTCATCGCGGTTTGAGAGAAAAGGGCAACGCAATTTGCCTCTACTCACTCAATTTAGAGTTTTGTGCAATTAAAACGAATTGAAAACTGAAAGAAAAAATAACAGCAAGTGCAAGCAAAAATCAGATACACCTTTTCCGGGAAATTATGGAAATCGGCAGGACAAGCAGGATGGTATTTCATTTCACTTCCTATTGAAATATCAAAAGAAATCAGGGAAAATTTAAAATGGCAAGAAGAGGGCTGGGGGCGAATGGAAGCAACTGCTACTATTGAAAAAGAAGAATGGGAAACGGCTATTTGGTTTGACAAAAAACAGGACACTTATCTGCTACCCATAAAGGCCGATATTAGAAAAAAACTAAAGCTAGAGATAGATCAAACGCGAGCTGTAAGCATTGCGATATAAAATAGCACTTCATAAGAATTAAAATGCTTTTCTTAAAATTCACCGGGTTTTATCCCTTCCATAAACACCCCTTCTTTATTTTCCGGCTTTTTATCAGGATAAACTTTTCGTAGTTCCCGGTATTTCCCGCGCGATTCTTCGGTAAACACACTTCCCGGGTAGCTGGTAAGCATTTGTTTGTACAGCTCTTTTGCTTTTTCTGGTTGCCCAAGATGGTAGTTATTAAGCTCGGCCAGCAGATACAAGGCATCGTCGCCCAGCAGGTCGTAACTAAAATCGGTAACAATAGTTTGCAGATACTCGGCAGCCATTGCATAGTTCTGGTTGTCCATTTCAATTTTTGCCTTCCGGAAAAGAATATTATCCACCAGCGAATGATACGGATACAATTCGGTAATAGAATCCAAAACCAGCATTGCTTCATCCGCACGGTTTTGGAAAAACAACAAATCAGCAGCAGCAAACATTTGCAACGGAACCGCGGTGGTATCAAGGTTGAGATTATTGCCTATCAGCATCGACAGCTCCATGGCATCGTTGGCCGTTAGTTTCGAGGTGCTGGCTTTTAACACATCTAACTGTGCTTTTGCCCAGCTAAAGTTGCCCATGTAATAGCCCAACTTTGCTTTTTTTAGTTTTACCTCGTCGCCCAGCGAGTTCTTTTTATTGGCTTCAATTACCTGCGAATATATCAACATGGCTTCCCACGGATCGTCGGCATAAACATAAATATCAGCCATTTCAGTTTTTAGCAACCCCAATTCATCGGGTTTCAGTTGCGGAACTTTTTCTCCTTTCTCCAGCACTGCAATTGCTTTTTCGGTATCGTTCAGATAAAAAGCCAGCAAATGTGCATACTCGCGCACCAGATGCAAAGTAGCCGGGCCAATGTTCAGGTACAACAATCCGTTTTCAAAATCGGTGGCCAAAGTTTGCCCCTGTTCCAGATTGCCATCTCCCTCATTGGTATATTCCATGTATTTGGCATGAATATTCCGGGCAAAAGCCTGCGAAAAATATGGTGTTTCTTCCCCTTTATCCATTAAATACTGATAAGCTTTTTGTGCCTGTGCATACTCCTTGTTCCGTAATGCCAGATCGCCCAATTGCGCAATTTGACCATCTTCTGCTCCGGTTCTTTTATCCAAAGCAATGGACTGGCGCAATGCTCCCGAAAATTTCTTTTCCTGCAAAAGAAACCAAATCAGCAAACGATTATAACCAATTACATTAGGTTCGGCCTGAATACGTTTTAGCACCTGCCCCCGAAACTGATCGCGCAAACCATCGTCGATATCCAGCCGCATAGCCGACGACAAACTGCTTTGCACCCGCGCCAGATGTTTTTCATCTTCGCGCAACAGGTTCAAATACTCTTCCATCATATTGGTGTAATCGCGCAAATACAGATACGACCGTGCCAACTCATAATTAAACGACTGATCGGGCAAAGCAGCTCTTCCTTTTAAATAAGTATCGCGCGCCAAACCGTACTCGCCCCAACCTAAAAACGAATTGGCGGTAGTTAAATAAGCTCCACGGTTAGCCGGTGTCTTGTCAATCGCTTCCTGAAACATAGCGTCGGCTTCTTCAATCCTGTTCTGGCTTTTGTAAACTTGTCCCAGATGCACGTAGTATTCCGGCCGTGGCGTTTTTTGTTTTTTAATTTCCTGCTGAAGCTCCGACTCTGCCTCACCATATTGTTCCAGACTAATCAAACTGTTTATGTAATATCGGAAATACGTGCTGTTACGGGTTAGCTGATGCACCTCTTTTAGTAAAGGCGCTGCTTTTTCATAGTCTTTTGCATTGTAGTAACGAATAGCCAGACTCGATTTGGATTGAACCTCAGACCTCTTCTGTTGGGCGAATCCAGAATTCAATCCCGTAATTAATATCAATAGTATGAATATATATCTCATTGTTTTCTGCACGTTGTACAAAAATAACACAGTTGTTCGAACTATGCTTTTTTTAAGAACAATTTCGAGAGTTAGGAGTTTAATCAATTTTAGTTTGGTTTTAAACTTTTACATTTGCACAAAATAAATTTGTTATGGCACATGAGTTGAATGGCAGAGAACGCCTGCCAAAGTGGATGAAGATGAAAATGCCGAAGGGAGAAAGCTATTCGAAGGTAAAGAACCTGGTGAATAAACATGGCTTACACACCATTTGCACCAGCGGAAACTGCCCGAATATTGGTGAATGCTGGAACCGGGGAACAGCCACATTTATGATTTTAGGAAACATCTGTACCCGAAAGTGTAAATTCTGTGCCGTGCCTAATGGAATGCCGCTTGCTCCTGATTTGGAAGAACCCAAAAAGCTGGCCGAATCGGTGCGCATTATGGGAGTAAAACACTGTGTTATTACTTCGGTTGACCGCGATGATTTGGAAGATCAGGGTGCCGGAATCTGGGCAGAAACCATTCGCGAAGTAAAACGCGTGAACCCGGAAACAAAAATTGAGGTATTAATTCCTGATTTCCGTGGAAAAATGGAATTAGTGCAACAGGTGATTGATGCCGGTCCGGATGTGATTTCGCACAACCTGGAAACGACCGAAGAACGTACTCCGTTTATTCGTTTTGCTGCCAAATACCGCCGTAGTCTGGATGTAATTAAATATGTTGCCGACAATTTCGGACGGGCAAAATCGGGAATTATGCTTGGCTTGGGCGAAAAGCACGAAGATGTGCTAAAAACTATGGACGATTTACTGGAAGCCGGTTGTAAAGTTATGACCATTGGTCAGTACCTGGCGCCAACAACAAAACACATGCCTGTAGTTGAATACATTGAGCCGGAAAAATTTAAAGAATACCGCAACATTGGCATCCGCAAAGGCTTTAAATTTGTTGAAAGCTCGCCATTGGTGCGTAGTTCGTACCGGGCCGAAGAACATGTAAAAGCATAAGAAAAGTGATCAATATTCAGTCGCAGCTAACAGATGTAAAACTCGTAGCTTGAGGCTTGTAACTAAAAAATATGGCAAATTTTAATTACGTCGATCTTGGTTTAAAAGAATATAAAGCGTGTTGGGATTACCAGGAAGAGCGCTTGCTGGAGCTTACCACCAAAAAGAGAAGTACGGGCAAACCTACAGCGGATAACCATTTTATTCTGGTTGAGCACCCACATGTTTATACACTGGGGAAAAGTGGCGACGAAGCCAATATGATGGCCAATGCCGATTTCTTGAAAAAGATTGAAGCCACGTATTTCAAAATAAACCGTGGTGGCGATATTACTTATCACGGACCGGGGCAGTTGGTTGGTTACCCAATCATCGATCTGGAGCATTACAAAATTGGCGTGCGCGAATACATTGAAAAAATGGAAGATGCCATTATTGCAACAGTTGCCGAGTATGGACTGGAAGCCGGAAGAAAAGAAGGTGCTACCGGCGTGTGGCTGCAACCCGACCACAAAGTGCGTGCACGAAAAATCTGTGCTATCGGGGTACGTGTGAGCCGCTACGTTACCATGCACGGTTTTGCACTTAACGTAAACACCGACATGCGTTATTACAACTACATCAACCCGTGTGGCTTTGCCTCATCGGCGGTAACTTCTATTCAGCAAGAGCTTGGTCGAGAAATTTCGATGGATGAAGTTAAAGAGATCGTAAAGAAAAAATTCAACGAAGTTTACTGAGCCCATTCCTAATTGGCTGAAAAAAGAAGACTTGCTGCAGGACACTCTAACTTGTTGCTTTTATAAGCACAGAAAAGTCAATACAAAATGTCCAACTAAAAGAACACACAAATATTGAGTATTAGGTATTAATACACAGCAGGATCCGTTTGCAATGGGATAACACACAAACACAGAGATTTTCGTAAGCAGGGATGTAACTAAACTACCAAAACAATTAATTCCCGACAGTTTCGCTAACGTGTTTAAGCACTAATTGCTCGATAGCTCTTTTGTCAAAAGGCTTCAGTAGATAATCGACTATTTCTCCTTTATCCAGGGCTTTCAAAATCTCCGGGTTTCCCTGATAACACGATAGTATGATGCATGGAATATGCGCACATACATTTCTAATTTCCCGGATAAACTCCAGCCCGTTCATAGCAGGCATTCTCATATCGGAGATTACAAATTTTATGTCAGGATGGCTGGTAAATACCTCGATGCCTTTCTCCCCGCTATTCGCACTTAACACCTCAAAAACTTTCGAGAATGTTAAACGAAAAACAGTGATATTCAATTCTTCATCGTCCACATAAAGAATTTTGGGTTTGTCATTCATGTTTCGTTCGGTTTTGTAGTGATATAAACGTTACGGTTGTTCATTTGTTTACTTCCGACTCAAATTCGAGGCTTCCTTCATGTTCTTTAATAATGCGAAAGACAGTTGAAAGTCTTAAACGAGTTTCTTTTCCACCGGATCGTTAGTGGTATAAAAGGGGCGGCGATTTTATTTATATCTCCCTTTTCTATCCCCTACCTGAGTCAGTTACTGTAATGATAAAATGATTATTGTTTTTATCCGAATTTCTACGAATTGTATTATGGAGAAATTAAAATGAAGGCTGAGTTACAATCTGTGCAAGCGAAAGAAGTCGCCTTTAACGCTATTCATTTTGACAAATAATCTCCATCATATTTTCAGGCTTATGCAAGGGTGCAAATCCAAATTGTTTGTACAATCCGTGTGCATCATCGGTTCCCAGTCCCCAACGTCGAAGCCCCTGCAAATGGTTATGTGTTATTATGACTTCCATTAATTTTTTGCCGTAACCCTTCCCCTGGAATTCAGGAAGAATAAAAACATCGAGCAGCCAGGCAAAAACAGCGTAGTCGGTGATTACACGCGCAAAACCAACCTGTTTGTTTTCGATGTATACACCAAAACACAGCGAATTTTCGATGGAACGCTGCACGGTTTCCAATGTACGCCCTTTCGCCCAATACGATTCGTTCGACAAATAATTATGAATAACCTTGATATCGAGCCTTTTCTTATCAGTTGAAATTTCTATCATCTTTTCTGTTTTACGAAGTTTTAAAATCCCATCAACTGCTTTACCTTTTCAGCATTATCCTGAGTGGTTAACATCTCCAACAACAAGAAAGCCACTCCCGCTGCCGTGGATGGATTCCACGAGGTGATCATATTATCGTCGACAACAATGGGCTGATCGAGTACATTTACACCAAAATTTTTCAGTGCCTCGCGCCATACTGTACTCCTATATGTCGTTCCGTTTTTACCTTTTAAGATACCACTCTTGCCAAGGGGCAAGGCACCCGCACAAATTGATGTAATAATTTTATCATTTGCCCGAAATTCCCGAATCAAATCGAGAAATTTATCGCTGTATGCATCCTTGTAAAAATCGTATACTTCAAATCCTCCGGGAATTGCCAGTGCATCAAATTCGTTTACGTTAACCTCGTCGATCTGATAATCGGCAATCAGTTTATGATCGAAAGCACTTTTAATTTCTTTGGTTACTCCGCAAACGTACAGTTTTGTTGAACAGTCGCCTTCTTCCATGTTCCAACCCATTACATCGATAAAAACACTTGCTTCAAAGAATTCGAATCCATTGGCTAATAGCAGTAATACTTTTTTCATCTTGACTTATAATTTTGGTATGAGTTGACTTATAATAAATAATGCTTTTCAATCCGTGGGAGGCTATCTATCGCTTATATTCTTTACGGGCTCAACGGGATATGTTGCGAATTTAACAAAAAAGATTAGCAATACATTTTGGGGTTCGGGCATAAAAAAGGGCTGAATTTGTTATCAATTCAGCCCCTGACTCTGGTTTTGCCTTTCGGCCCTATATTGTTTCAACTAAAACTCAAACACAGGTTTCCCGTCAGCATCAAACTTCACCTCCATCACTCGCGCATGACGGTTAGGATCGTACAACGGATCCTCAAGAATCTCTTCCAAAGGTCGTTTGTCGCTTTCGGGAACAACTGCAGGATCGCCAACAGCTTTCTCATAATCGCGGGCATGATAAATACACAATGGTGTTACATTATCTTCAGCTACAGTAAAACAATTGTGTCCCGGACCGTAAATACGCTTTTCGTAATCAGTTTCCAAAACCGGATATCTTGATTTCTTCCACGAATTCCGATCCAGCAAATCTGCATTTTCGTCGGCTTCCATTAATCCCATACAATAGCAAGCACCGGTGGCACTAACCGAGAACGTGATGTAAATTTTGCCCTTGTTTTTTATCACTGCTGGTCCCTCGTTCACCCAAAAACCAATTCTTTCCCAATCGTAATCGGGCGTGGTAAGCATAAACTGTATAGTTTTCAGTTTTATCGGCGATTCCATTTCTGCTAAATATAAATTGGATGCAGCAAACTGCCCGCCTGTTTTTTCGGCCCAACAGAAATAGCGTATTCCTTTATTCTCGAAAATGGTGGCGTCTAACGAAAAATCAATAAACGATTTCTCATCGCCATCGGCAGGCTGCATCATTCCCAATTCAATCCACTCATCTTTTAAAGGATTCTGGCCTTTACATTCCAAAACATAAGGACGCAATTTCCAAATGTCTTCCTCTTCGCTGGCTGCAAAGTAAACATACCATCTGCCATCGAGGTAATGAATTTCAGGGGCCCAGATATGGCGGCTCATCGGTCCGGTTTCGTGTTTAAACCACACATCAAAAGTTTCAGCCTCTTTTAAACCGGCTATGGTTTTACTTCTACGCAATTCTATACGATCGTAAGTTGGCACCGACCCCGTGAAGTAGTAATAACCGTCAGTATGTTTATACACAAACGGATCGGCGCGCTGCTCAACCAGTAGTGCATTTTTTCCAGTAGTATCCATCTTAAATATGAATTTTTGCTTTTATCGTTTCGTAATATTTGTCGGTAATTTTATAACGGTAAATCAACATTCCGTTTATTACATGAAAAACACCCGGAATTAAAGTCAGCATCAATGCCAGGCCGGTAAGTGCTTTTGTTGTTTGTATGGCATCGGGAATATATCCAAATGCATCGAGCAACAAACCTACCACTGCCCCAGCAATTCCCATTCCTGCTTTCTGTGCAAAAGAAATACCTCCGAATGCCAATCCTGAAATGCGTTTTCCGGTTTCGGCATGACCGTAATCAACAGCTTCGGCAATGGCCGACCAGAATACCGGTGCATGTACATCAACCACCAGCGACAAGATAAAATAGAGCACATAAGCCAACACCACACTATCGGGTTGCGGTTTTACCAATACAAACATCAGTACACTTAGCACGCCTACGGCAAACTGCGACATCCAAAACAACTTTACTTTGCAAAAGCGCTTGGTAATAAGCGTTGATAAGGGCATGGCCAAAATGGCGGCTGCAACACCGGTTCCCATAAAAGTGGATTGCATTCCGGCATCGCCACCCAGGTAATATTTTGCATAAAATATAGCTACCGAGCTGCGAATTACATAACCAACTGTACCCGACAGACATGATCCCCATAAGATAAGCCATTGCCCGTTTTTTACCAGGTATTTTAATTGCTGAAAAAACGGTGTTTTGTCTACAACGTGCTCGATACGTTCGCGGGTAGTAAAATAGCTAAACAAAAACAATAAAGTTCCCATAAGCGCCATTAAACCCATGGCCAGCTGATAACCTCTTCCCATATTGTCCTTCCCTAATTTTTCGGCCAGAATAGGAACCACGATCGACACCATAAATGCGGCAACTTTTGCAAAGAAAAGACGATAGCCGTTAGCCGACAAACGTTCCTGCGGATCGTTAGTTAATACTCCAATTAGTGAAATATAGGGAATAGTGACCGAGGTAAACATTAGCGTTACAAAAATATAGGTAATGTAGGCGTAAATAAGTTTCCCTGCATAGTCGAAACCAGGAGTAGTGAAAGTTAAAAACACCGAAATGCCAAAAGGAACCGATAGGTACAAAAAGTACGGACGGAACCGGCCTCCTTTAAATTTGTATTTATCTGTTATCAATCCCATCAACGGATCGCTGATAGCATCGATTAGCCGAACCAACAGAAACATAAGAGCAACATCTTTGGGTTTAAGACCAAAAACATCGGTATAAAAATAAGTAATGATAAGGAACATGGAAGATATAACCACGTTTACGGCAGCATCACCCGATCCGTAACCAACTTTTTCCAGCAGGCTTAGCTTCTGAGCTTTAGAGTTCATTGATTTAAATTAAAGTTTGATCGTTTATTGTTTTTTTGAGCCATTTCAATTTATCCATTCTACACAAGGCTTTATGGATATTTAGCTCAATGCAAAGTTAGATGCTATGGCTAAAACGAGGTGGAGTTTTGAATATATGAGGTGGACAGATCGCACCATCATGCTTTGAATCGACTTCTTCCATACTTCATATTCGAAAAGCTTTCTTTATTTTTGTTGCAAACAACATTCATGAAAAAACTGCCTCTTTTTATCGCCGTTCTCACCCTTTTTGCAGCTTGTACACCAAAGGCGCAGACTTCAAAAGTATACCTATTTTCGTATTTTAAAGACAACGGACAAGATGGTCTACACCTTGCATATAGTAACGATGGGTATCATTTTCAAGCCTTAAACAACGACTCTTCCATTCTGGCACCTCAAGTTGCCAACGACAAATTAATGCGCGATCCGTGTATTATTCAGGGGCCGGATAATCGTTTTCATATGGTGTGGACCGTAAGCTGGAACGACAGAGGCATTGGTTATGCCTGGTCGGAAGATTTGATCAACTGGTCGGAGCAACAATTTTTGCCGGTAATGCAACACGAACCAACCGCAAAAAACTGCTGGGCACCGGAAATAATTTATGACAAGGATAAGGAGCAATACATGATTTACTGGGCCACTACAATACCTGGTCGATTTGAAGCTGGCGAAAAACAGGGCGACAGCGAATACAACCATCGTATGTATTACACCACCACAAAAGATTTTGAAGAATTTACGCCCACAAAACTTTTGTACGACGAAGGCTTTAATGTAATTGATGCTGTTATAAAAAAAATAAATGGTGAGTACCTGATGTTTTTGAAAGATGAAACCCGTTACCCACCGAAAAAACACATTCGCATTGCCAAAAGTAATTCACTTTATGGAGGCTATAAACTCGCTTCTGAAGCCATTTCGCCCGATTGGGTAGAAGGGCCAACAGTAGCACAAGTAAACGATGCATGGGTTTTGTATTACGACGAATATACCCACCATCACATGGGAGCCATGCGCTCGACTGATTTAACTAACTGGGAAGTAATAAACGACAGCATTAGTTTTCCGACAGGAACACGCCACGGCACTATTATTACCGTAGACGAGTCGGTTTTAAACAGATTATTAAATGCTTTTAACGCAACGGATTAAATATTCCTTTCCCTAACACTTATCCCAAGTACTAAACCTCCACCTTTTATTTAGTTGAGATTTTAGGTAATTCTTACTTTGAATAGCTGTATTCGGACATAACAAACAATCCATTCAATACACCAATATTAAAGGTAATTACAATACCGGGTACAAACTGTCATACCCGAATATAAAACCCTATTTCACAGGGCATGTAAGAAATAAAAGTTTTTTAATCCAAAAATTTTGAATAAGTGATTCTCATATCAACACCACCTTGCTTGGCACCTTTTAATACCACCCGGTTCGCCATATCGGCACGGCGCCCAGTTGTTAGATAAAATCCCTGGTTACCTACATAATTATCTTCATCTGCAGGATCGGGATAATCGATAATTTGCTGCATGTGCTGTGTAATATTAAATCGATAGGTGTAATCGCTGGTATCAAGAACTCCTCCGTAATAAGCCGGATTAAAGAAATAATCATCCGGACGATATTCTTCGCCATCAGGAGCCACAAAAGTAAACAGCAACTGGCTTGGTGGCGGGTAATTGTGGATATCACTCGCAACAGTATCAACATGAAAAATAATTTCGGCCTTGTTGATTCCCATATTAGTTGAGTCTTTCCAGCTTTCAAGGTCGGCGATTGTGATTCTTGATTTTAAACCACCAGTAGGCTGCACATAAATCAGGTCGCTTTCCTCATCTTCCTGATCAAGACTACCTAAAAAAGGAGCACCGGAGTAATCGTGTTTAAATTCGCTAACACGTGCACTATAATCCGTAAGATAGTATACATAATTAAAAGAAGTATCAACATCAGCAAGAGTTGTATCAGTTAGCATTTCATCGTTATTGTAATATACCACCAGCCCTGGTCTCTGAATACTACTACCTGAAACCATAGCTCTATGTAACGTTATCAGAGATCCTTCTCCGGCAACATTAGCACTTTCTAAATAAAGTCCTTTAAAGTACTGAAGAAATACATCGTTACTGATCATATCAAGCGAATCAGCACTAATCAGTTTTTCGCCTAAAGTATTATCAATAGAAATGGTCAACATCTGGAAGTTGGTATCCTGAGTTGCAGAATCCAATTCTACTTTTGGTGTATAATCAAATTCGGCAAGCGAAATATCCGAAGCCATCGATTTCAAATCAATATCCTGCGTATATTCAGCATCAGGATTGAGTAATGCTTCCATTTCGTACACTTTAATATGCTGTGATGTAATGGTATCGCCATAAACATCCCTGTAAAACAGATACAGACGAACCGAATCAACCTTCGGATTGGTTCCGTAATCAGGATATTTTGTTAATCGGAACTGCGCTGCATAATTTGCCGTTGTTTTTCCAAAAACCGGATCATTCAGGGTTCCCAACAGGTTTTTTGTTCCCTTGTTGGCAACAATTCCATTCTCGTTAAATGTATAAGACGCAATTTTATCCGAAACAGAAATATTCCGAACATTCATCAAATCTTCGGCAGGAAGCATTCCCAGCCCCAAGTCGTTTTTCTCGCTATTGCACGCAACCAAAATGGTTACAAGAACGAATAATCCTCCAACTAATTTTAACAACTGCACGTTATTGTATTTCATGTCAATAATTCCAATTTATTTTAAGAAGCTCACCCACTGCAGCCTTTGTAAATTAGCCTGTTTAACAGCTTGGATTACCTCTTCAATTTTCTGATTTCCGAAAAACTACACAAACATAGAAAATTACAACGAGAGCGATTCTGAAATCGGAGTAAAATTGAACTTTTTAAATATAATTTTGATTCTTTAACATCGAGGCCTTACACTTTATCGTAAAACTCATTGTAGGCATCAATGTATGTTTCTTTTGGTTGAAAATCGAGAAATAACTTGTCGCTATCCTTGATATAATTTTTTACGTCAGCGTTAATATTCTCCGTTCCCTGAACCACTGCATCTGAATATTCGATAGCCATTTTACTTACATTCGTAAAAGTTGGTTCTTCTACCTTTTTCACATCGTCTTTTGTAATCCCTTCAAGCAGTAGTTTCTCATTAAACTTACTATTGAGCGGATTTTTAAAATCATCGTCGTAAACCGAGTAAACCAATTTCGAGTTCTGGAATAAGGGATCGTTGTAGTAATACTTTTTAATATATAAAGGCACCAACGAAGTTAACCAGCCGTGACAGTGAATAATATCCGGTGCCCAACGTAACTTAATTACAGTTTCGAGCACACCACGCGCAAAAAAGACCGCACGCTCATCGTTATCTTCAAACTCTTTGCCGTCGTCATCGTGCAATACGGCTTTACGGTGAAAATAATCTTCATTATCGATAAAATACACCTGCATACGAGCAGCTTGTATCGATGCAACTTTTATGATAAGCGGGTGATCCGCATCATTAATCACAAGATTCATACCCGACAAACGGATAACCTCGTGCAATTGATTTCTACGCTCGTTTACGCAGCCATAACGCGGCATAAAAGTTCTAATCTCTCTCCCTTTTTCCTGAACGCCCTGTGGCAGGTAACGTCCGATTTCCGACATTTCGCTTTCTGGTAAATAAGGAGTAATCTCTTGTGAAATATAAAGGATTCTTTTCTTTTCCATGAACCTATTGTGCAGTTAAAAAACAGTTTGCAAAAGTAATAAAAATAACCGAATAGTCAAGTTAAGTTCGTTAGTTTCAGTTACTATCCTTGATTTTTTTGCTGTTTTAACAATTAAAATTACTTACTTTGCAGCCGCAAATTTTTAGCTATGAAACTGGTTAGTACAATACAGGAGTTACAGACTGAAATACAGCGCCTTGCCGATGGTAAAACAGTGGGTTTTGTACCCACAATGGGGGCGCTTCATCAAGGACATATTTCGTTGGTAAAACAGGCCGTTTCGGAAACTCCGGTTGTGGTGGTAAGTATTTTTGTAAATCCAACACAATTTAACGATCCGAACGACCTCGAATGCTATCCGCGCACGCTCGAAAACGATATGAAATTATTGGAACCAACAGGTTGTTCAATCGTTTTTGCCCCCAGTGCAAAGGAAGTTTACCCCGAACCGGATAAACGTAAATTTAACTTTGGAAAATTAGAAGAGGTAATGGAGGGCAAACATCGCCCAGGGCACTTTAACGGTGTAGCACAGGTGGTTAGCCGGCTTTTCGACATAGTAAAACCTACCAAAGCTTACTTCGGATTGAAGGATTTTCAGCAATTGGCCATTGTTAAAAATATGGTGAAACAACTACAACTTCCTGTGGAAATTGTACCTTGCGCCATTATTCGCGAAGAAAGTGGTTTGGCCATGAGCTCGCGAAATGAATTATTGACGGAAGAACAGCGGAAAAATGCAGCCGTAATTTCGGAGACTTTATTTAAAGCCAAAGAACTTAAAGGGCAGAAATCCGTACAAGAAATCGCGGATTGGGTAACAAAAACAATAAACAAGAACCCATTTCTGGATGTTGAATATTTTGAGATCGTTGACGACGAACAGCTGCAGCCAGTGAATAACTGGGACGAAAAATCTATTAAAGTTGGGTGTGTTGCTGTTTTCTGCGGAAAGATCAGGTTAATTGATAATATAGTTTTTTAAGACCGAAATAAGCATAGTTATGCAAATTGAAGTTTGTAAATCGAAAATACACAAGGTTACCGTTACTGAAGCGAACCTGCAATATGTTGGAAGTATTACCATCGACGAAGATTTGATGGATGCGGCAAATCTTATCGAGAACGAAAAAGTACAGGTTGTTAATATAAACAACGGCGAGCGCCTGGAAACTTATGTTATCAGGGGCGAACGTGGATCGGGCACCATTTGTTTGAACGGCCCCGCTGCACGCAAAGTGGCTGTTGGCGATGTGGTAATTATCATTTCGTACGCTTCAATGGATTTCGAGGAAGCCAAAACATTTAAGCCAAGTTTAATATTCCCTGATATTGAGACGAATACTGTAGTATAAAATACATTACATATATCTGTAAACCTCGTAGTTTTTGCTGCGAGGTTTTTTATTTGAAGGTATATGGTATATTTTATATAGACTATCGATTCTTTCCCAAAGGGACACCGAGGCGAATACCAAGTTGCAAAAACTCCGTACTACCCGAATAATTATCAAAAACTCCGGTTTCAGCGATGGGTAATTCATTTAAACTTCTTCCCAAATCAACATTCTCCCAGCCCACATAAAACCAAAAAGAAAGGTCTTCGGCAATAACTTTAAAACCCAAATGAAATCCGGGATACCAATTAAAAGATGACTTTGAGCTTCCAAGATACTTTTCTTCTTCGGTCTCCTCGTTCCCAAAAGTGGCGTTACTTTTCGAGCTCTCAATTCCCAGGTTAACATCGGCAAAAAAGTAAATAATATCAGATAATTCCTGGTAAAACCGCGGACACAGGCTAAGTGTGTAATAACTGGCTTCGGTAAATAATATATAATCATTGCCATACGGAACGACTTCACCACCAATGGGTTTTACTCTTTCATGAGAATTCTTTCCCGCATATCCTTTCAACTCAAAGGCAAATCTTCTGGATAAATAATACTCATAACCTACACCAAAATAATATCCAAAATCATCGTTATCCAATACAAAGGCATTCGTTCCTAAATCAAAGTTTAAGTGGGCAGGAAATTTCTCGTCTTGTGCGTTACAAGTATTGATCTTTATGCCAAGGAGACAAAAAGAAAGCAGACAAATATGCAACAGAAGGTGCTTCTCGAATAGTTTTAACATTATTAGTAAAGTTTAATTTTAACTGCTCGGAGTAAAACTTTCAATATTGCAAATATGTGAATCAATCGAAAGAGGCTATCCAAACAAAGCACTCAAAACTAAAAAAAATAAAACCGAAGTAAACAGTTTACTACTAAAAGTTGAACATAGAATTATCGAAAGTTAACTTGGATTTAGAATCAAGGTTTTACTTCAATTAAAGGAATTAATCACTATTTTTGACACTTATGAATCTAATGTTTAAATCAAATATTTTTAAAGATTTTGAATCATTTCGTCCCCTTCTTGAGATCTGGAAGGGCAGCAACAACACCATCGTTTTTACCAACGGTTGTTTCGATCTTATTCATAACGGACATGTTGATTCACTGCACAAATCAGCAGCATTTGGCACCAAATTGATCGTTGGGCTAAACTCCGATGTTTCGGTAAAATTACTAAAAGGCGATAAGCGCCCCATTTTAAACGAGCAGGCGCGAGCCGAGGTGTTGGCAGCCTTTGGCTGTGTTGATGCGGTAATTCTTTTCGATGAAGAAACGCCGGCGGAAATTATTGCAAAAATTATCCCCGATGTGCTGGTTAAAGGTGCGCAATACGAAATTCAGGAAATTGCCGGCCACGACACCGTATTGAATAACGGTGGAAAAGTGGAAACGCTGGAATTAATTGAAGGAATTTCAACCAGCGAAATTATTGAACGAATAAAGAAACTTTAAAAACTCTGTATAAAACTCAGTGTTCGATGTGGTTATTTTCCACCATAGAAACGACGGAGAAACTCAAAAAAATGGCAAAAACAAAAACCATATACACCTGTCAGAATTGTGGTGCACAATCGCCGAAATGGCTCGGAAAATGCTCCACCTGCAACGAATGGAATACCTACGTTGAAGAGATTGTAGAGAAGAAACAATCTACCGGAAAACTTTCGGTGCAAATTTCGGGAAACCAACCCATCACACTCGAAAATATCGAAATGGCCAGAACCCAACGCATTTCTGTTGGTATTGAAGAATTTAACCGTGTTTTGGGAGGTGGAATCGTTCCCGGCTCGCTAATACTTTTAGGTGGCGACCCCGGAATTGGAAAATCAACACTGGCACTTCAGTTGGCATTGGGATTAAACGGGAAAAAAGTACTGTACATTTCGGGCGAAGAAAGCTTGCAACAGATAAAACTGCGTGCCGAACGTTTAAGCAATGCCCAAAGCAACTGCCTGTTTTTAAGCGAAACATCGTTGGAACATATTGTTGCACAAAGCGAACAGGCAAAACCGGAGTTGCTAATCATCGACTCGATACAAACCATTTCAACTGAACTCATTGAATCATCGCCGGGCTCGGTTGGGCAGGTTCGCGAGTGCACATCGGCAATTTTGAAATTTGCCAAAAAAAATCATGTTGCCGTGGTGTTGATCGGGCATATTACCAAGGAAGGAAGTTTGGCCGGGCCCAAAGTACTTGAACACATGGTCGACACGGTTTTGCAGTTTGAAGGCGACACCAATTATATGTACCGCATTTTGCGCTCGAACAAAAACCGCTTTGGCTCCACCAACGAACTCGGTATTTTTGAAATGCGTAGCGACGGTTTGCGCGAAATCACCAATCCTTCTGAGCAATTGATTTCAAAAGTAAGCGACGATGTTAGCGGCACCGCCATTGCTGCAACCGTAGAAGGCGTGCGGCCATTTCTGATCGAAATTCAGGCATTGGTAAGCTCTGCGGCTTATGGAACTCCTCAGCGTTCATCTACAGGTTTTGATTTGCGACGACTAAACATGCTTTTAGCCGTACTGGAAAAGCGGGCAGGTTTTAAACTCATAGCAAAAGATGTTTTCCTGAATATTGCAGGTGGATTAAAGATTAATGATCCGGCAACCGATTTGGCGGTAATCTGTTCCATCCTTTCTTCTAATATCGATATTGCTATTAACCACAAAATATGTTTTGCCGGCGAGGTTGGATTAACCGGTGAAATACGTGCCGTAAGCCGCATTGAGCAACGCATTGCCGAAGCAGCAAAACTGGGTTTCTCGCGAATTTATGTACCTACGCTAAACAAAGGATTCGATGCTTCGAAATTCAAAATTGATATTGTAAAAGTAAGCCGTGTGGAGGAAGTATTCAAAACTATTTTCGCGTAAAACATAATAGGAATGCCGGCGCGAATCGTCACCCTGAACTTATTTCAGGTGCTTTATTTAAAAATGCTGAAACGAGCTCAGCATGACGTTCAAAAGGCGATAAAACTAAAACGATACACAAATAAGCTTTTTTAACGACCTTTTTTTGAAAAAAGATTTAACTATTTATAATTTGGCAGCCAAATGAAAAATGCCTTTCTGATACTAATTATTGCTGTGTTCGCATTTACTGCGTGCGAGAACGAGATTATGCCCAAACCCGAGCATTTAATCAAGGAAAAGAAAATGATCAATATGCTGGTTGATGTACATCTGGCCGAAGCTGCATATAACCATTTCAGATACGACTCGGCAATGATAAACAGCCGGACAGAGAATTTTTACTATTCGGTTTTAGATAAATACGAAGTTCCTGATTCAGTCTTCGAACAATCACTGGTTTACTATGAAAGTTTCCCGAAAGATTTCGAGAAAATGTACCGCAAAGTAATGAGCCGACTGAGTGAAATGGAACAAGAACGTTCAGGCCGGAAAGAATTGCTGCCATTTGAAAAAGAAAAATAATCAGCAAGGTGAGAAAAATCGCCGCTACATACGTCTTCCCCGGAACAACTTCGCCAATAAAGAACGGAATTTTAGTTTGTAACGATGAAGGAACAATAATCGACATCCTTGATCGGGGCAATTCATTCAGAGAAGAAGCCGGCGTGGAGTTTTACAGCGGCATTTTGGCTCCCGGATTTGTAAATACCCATTGCCATTTAGAATTTTCTCACCTCCAAAATAAAATCGAGAAACACATTGGGTTTAACGGTTTCTTAAAGGAAATAAACCAGTTAAGAGATGAACCGGCCGACAAAGAAAAGGCCATGCAAATTGCCGACAGAAAGATGTGGGCGGCAGGAATTGCAGCTGTTGGCGATATTTCCAACTCCGGGCTTTCTGTTTCAGTAAAACAAAAAAGCAAAATTGCCTACCATACTTTTATTGAAGTTTTCGGCTTTCATCCGTCGTTGGTTGAGAGGGCTTTTTCAAAGGCAGTGGAAGTTCTGGAATCATTTAAGCAAGCTAAGCTTTCTGCTTCAATCGTTCCGCACTCACCGTATTCCGTTTCGCATAAATTGTTTCAGAATGTTCTTAAAGAAGCTCAGAAAAAAGGAGGGCCGTTCAGTATCCACAATCAGGAAAGCAAAGCAGAAACGGAGTTCTTCTTGTCGGGGAAAGGCGATATCGCCAAACATTTCAGCGATAATTTAAAGCTGGAAACCCAACACTGGAAACCTACCGGAAAATCTTCGTTGCAATCCATTGTTGAATATCTACCAAAAGAAAATCAGCTGCTTTTGGTGCACAACACACAAACCCAAAAAGAGGATATTAAAGCACTAAAACAGCACCGCAGCCTCGCCAATACCTACTTTGTTTTGTGTCCCAACTCCAATTTTTTTATTGAAAATGAAGTGCCGCCCGTAAATCTTTTTCGGGATGAAAAGCTCCACATCTGTCTGGGAACCGACAGTTTGGCATCGAACACTAAACTTTCAATTCTACAGGAGATTCTTACTATTCAACAAAACTTTCCTGATGTCTCCCTTGAAGAGCTGATTTTATGGTCGTGTATTAACGGCGCAAAAGCATTAAACATTGAAGACTCTTTTGGATCGTTCGATAAAGGGAAAAAACCCGGTGTAAACCTGATTACCGGCATCGATTTCAAAACCATGAGACTGACCCCAAAGGCAAAAGTTAAAAGACTGATTTAGCCCGAATTCTCACCCAAATATTTTTAGCTACTTTTGCAGCAATTTTCAGAGGAATGATTAAGATTGGCAACATAGAACTAGAGGGTACTCCCCTTTTTCTGGCACCGATGGAAGATGTCACCTACAAGTCGTTTAGGATGATGTGTAAGAAGTTTGGTGCCGATGTAATGTACACCGAGTTTGTTTCGTCGGAAGCATTAGTGCGCGATGTAGAAAAAACAAAACAAAAAATGCATTTATTTGAGTTCGATCGTCCGGTGGCCATTCAAATCTATGGCCACAATATTGACTCAATGGTTCGAGCAGCACAGGTTGCAGAAGAATTTGAGCCTGACTTTATCGACATCAATTACGGTTGCCCCATGAAAAAAATCGTGCGCCACGGTGCAGGTTCGGCCCTATTAAAGGACGTGAAAAAAATGCAGAAGATGACTGCAGAAATTGTAAAGGCCGTTAAAACACCGGTTACTGCAAAAACACGACTGGGCTGGTCGGCCGGAAATCTGCCCATTGTTGAGGTTGCCGAACGATTGCAGGATGCCGGAATCCAGGCACTCGCCATCCACGGGCGTACACGCGAACAATTATATACCGGCGAAGCCGACTGGACATTGATTGGCGAAGTGAAAAACAATCCCAAAATTCAAATTCCAATTATCGGCAACGGCGACATTAACAGCGGGAAAAAAGCCAAACAGTTACTTGATGCAACAGGTGTAGATGCGTTAATGATAGGGCGCGGGGCAATTGGCAGACCTTGGTTATTTCGCGAGGTAAAACACTACCTGCAAACCGGGGAAGAACTTCCACAACCTACGGTTAACGAAGTAGCGGAAACATTAAAAGAACAACTTCGTTTAAACTTAGAGTGGCGCGACAATGAACGGTCGGGGATTTTAATGATGCGTCGTCATTTTGCCAAGTATTTCCCGGGATTACCGAATTTCAGGGAACTAAAGATTCAACTGCTACGTGCCGAAACAAACGACGAGGTGCACACAATTCTTGAACAAATTACCGAAAAATACGGTGCATTTCAGCTCAATTTTTCAACGGCCAGCTTAAAATAAAACAAATATGTACGACAAATATTCAAAATATTTTTCCGAACAATCGCTGTGGGACAAGCTCAAGGATTTTGGGAAAGCTGCCGGAGCAAAAGTTGTTTATGCCGTTTTGTTGTTATACTACACTTTCGAAGACAAAGGAGTTGGTCTGAAAACTAAACTCAGCATTGCCGCCGCACTGGGCTATTTTATTCTGCCAACCGATGCTATTGTTGACTTTACGCCATTAATTGGTTTTAGCGACGACCTTGGCGTATTGCTTTTTACCTTATCGGCAGTGGCAGGTAGTATCACCCCCGAAATAAAAGCGAAAGCACGCGAAAAACTTAACGAATGGTTTGGCGAAATCGACCCCGAAGAACTTCAGGACATAGATAAAAAAACTTTTTAAGACTTCTTTACAAGCATGTTAACAGAGGTTAAACTACTACTTTTATAAAGTTGTGGCATACCCTTTGCATATATCTAATTAGTTACATATCCGTAACCATCATGTTTTTAAATTGAGTGATTAAAAGTAAGGCTGCGGCCTTGAACATGGATTTTGTTTTTTGTTTTTGAGGAGGTTAGATCTACCTTCATATTGTTAGCTAGACTGGTCCCGCTCCTGCGGGACCTTTGCTTTTCTCCCCTGCTGCATATTAAATAATAATATTTTAGTATTGAACTCCGGTTATTAGTAAATTAGCGGCTTATTTTTTACTATGCTCGAACTTGACTTCTCTACGCTTCAATGGATTTTATTGGCCTTCTGTGGTATGCTGATTGGCATGTCTAAAGTAGGTGTTCCCGGTGTTTCAATGCTGGTTGTTCCCGCGTTGGCGCTAATTTTTGGAGGAAAAGCCTCAACCGGAATTTTACTTCCAATGTTAATGATGGCCGACTTTTTTGGTGTTGGGTATTATCACCGTCATGCCGAATGGAAATACCTGTGGAAACTGCTGCCCTGGGCTTTTGTAGGTATTGGTATTGCGCTGTGGGTTGGCGAGGTGGTAAACGATACATGGTTTAAAAATATAATCGCCATTCTGGTATTTCTGTGTATTGGTTTAATGCTTTGGCGCGACCGCAAAAAAGGACAAAACCTTTTCCCTGACACCTTGTGGTTTTCTGCAACAATGGGTGTTTTAGGAGGTTTTGCCACAATGATTGGGAATGTAGCCGGGCCAATTTTTGCCATTTATCTACTGGCCATGCACTTGCCCAAAAACAGCTTTATTGGTACCGGAGCCTGGTTTTTTCTTATCGTTAATTTCTCGAAATTTCCATTACATATTTTCGTATGGAAAACCATCAACTGGAATACTTTAACCCTCGACCTAATGCTCTTACCGGCCATCGCTATCGGAGCTTTTGCCGGAATAAAACTGGTACAAAAAATATCGGATAAACTATATCGAACCGCTGTAATAATTGTAACTGCCTTGTCGGCATTTTTACTCTTAATTTAATGAAACAACTACAACAATTCTTTCAGGACAAAACGGTAAAAACTCTTTTGGATGTTGGAACCGGAACCGGAAGTTTTATATCTATTTTAAAAGAAACATTCAACAATACTAAATTCACCGGTATCGATCCGGACAGAGCATCGCTTGAAAAAGCAGCAAAACTGCATCATGATGTGCAATTCAGAGTTATGACCGGCGAACAACTTGATTTCCCGGATTCCACTTTCTATGCAGCAAGTATTTCAATGGCCATGCACCATTTACCCGATGTTCAGCAAACTTTCAACGAAATGAAACGCGTGGTAAAACCCGGTGGTTGGCTTATTATAAACGAACTGTTTAGTGACAACCTGAATCCTGCACAAGAAGTACATAAAAACATGCATCATTTCAGAAGTTCTATTGATCGCTTAAATGGAATTTGCCACAATGAAACGTTTACCCGAGCCGAAATTCTGGAACAGGTAAAAAAGGCAGGACTGGAAGTTTGCAAGGATTTTAACCAGGAAAAAGATCGTGTAAAACCAAGTGCTGAAGAAATATCAAAGCGAAAAGACCAGCTAGTCAAAATGCTCAACCAAATTAAAGATAAGCCGGAATACCACAAGTTGAAAAAGCAAATTCCTCTGATTGAGAAGGCGCTGAAACATCATGGATTTCAGATGGCAACACGAGTGGTTATTATTGCTAAGGTAAAAAAAGATTGATACAGATTGATTGAAGTTCATGTAGATCGTTTTCTCAGAACCAGTAGCTCGGGGCTAATAGTTAATTCTACAGCCTGTTATTCACAATATTATTATAAATTGATCCGAACTGTACGCGAATTCCAACATTAGCACCAACCTCGAAAGAGGAAGGTAACTGAACTTTATTCAACAAAATATCTTCCAGCGAAATTTCACCTTTAGGCAAATAAATCTGGTCGTGAACATTTTCAACGGTAAACCCCATTCGTACCGAGAGTCCTCGAATAATACGAACCGACAAGTCGGTATCAAAAGTAATCCTGTTTTTGGTCCAGTCGTGCATATAGTTCGTTGCATTTAGTCCTGCCTTTACCTCGCCCCAGGTTTGCACAATCTGTAAATCAAGGCGTAAGGACTGCTCCCAAAGGCTTTCTTCCATTTTATCATAAATGCTCTCCTCGTAATACTTCATCCACTCGGGGCCAATATAATAAGCAATTGTAAACACCTTCCGGTCCGATTCGTCCCAGGGAAAAATGTTATATTCAATTGCCGGTTTTACCGACATCGAATACTTTGTATTTCGATAATTGCTATTGTAGAAACTTCCGAATAAACCTGTTGACCAACGCGACGATAAACTTTTTACTGCACTCGACGAGGCGTAAGTTGACGTATTATCCGAGCGATACTCTTCTCCTTCGCTGGTGTATTTTTGCGTATCTACCGACCGACGGGCATTGTTTCTAATTCTAATATCCTCCGTAACCTTATCAGCGCGCCCATAAAACGAGTAGCGATAATTCTTTTTACTTTCCTCAAGATTTACACGGCCACTAACATCTCCTCTAAAAGTCCAGTTGTTCCACGGATCCTTAACTTCAGTAACCTGAGTCTGCTCGGCTTCATCGCGGTAATGAAAACTTAGTTGATCGGAAGCTTTTGTCTGGTTTATAAAAGGCATCAGGCCTAACGAAAGTGCGTCTTTCAGTTTCTGGCGTTCCTCTTCGTTTGTATCGTCGGCAAGTGTAGTGCAGGTAATGGTAAAATCGCTAAAATTCTCAAACGTAAGGTTATTGTACATTAGCGAATACACCATTCCGCCCGAACCACTTACCCGGTTATTTATAATGATATGCACATCGGCAACGGCCGGATCGTTTACAAAATCGGCAAAACGCATATTGCGGCGCATAAAATCCATATCGAGCCGAACGCCTTCGATATAAACTTTAATTTTTGCGCCGCGCTTGTTGTACGACACCGATCCCCAACTTTTTATACGGATATCTTTTTCGGGATTTTTGGCAGCCGAAGCGTTAGTCAATGAAAAATAAATTAAAAGTGAAAAAATGGTCAGAAAGCGCAGTATCATTTTAGTCCTCCTTATCAGGTTCAAGTTGGTTTAGAAAGAAAATATATATTAACAGCAGCTCAAATATAGAATTTAGGCTGCAATTATTAAAACTTACTTTCTGATTTTCATTTACTTTGTGGTACTTTTAATATCGTAAGAGCAACATGGCACGCAGAGAGAAAAAAGCACGGAGTAAAGGATCAGCCGGCAACAACCGAAAATCGGGCGAAGACTTTTTACAAAATAACAAACAAAAAACCGGTGTTCTTGAAACTAACAGCGGTTTACAATACTTAATTGTGGAAGAAAAACAGGGCTCCAAACCCGGACTTTTTGATACGGTAAAAATACATCAGCGTGCTTTACTACTCGATGGCAAAATATTGGAAGATACTTACCGCCAAAACCAACCCGATGAAGTTAAAATAGAAGAACTTATTGAGGGACTACAGGAAGGCTTGCCGATGATGAGCCTAGGCAGCCGTTATAAATTCTGGGTACCTGCCGACCTGGCCTGGGGAAGAAAAGGAACGGGTAATAAAATTCCGCCCAATGCAGTTTTAAGTTTTGATATACGCCTGATTGAGATTTGCTGAAATTAGCTCCTGTGAAGGTTGAGCCACGATTTTATGCCAGCCATAATCATCTCAATAGCAACAGAACCCACAAAAAGAGCCGTAATACGTCCGGCTAAATCAAAGTAGCGTTCAATTAATTCTTCGCGCTTTTGACGAATTACATCGTGCAGAAATTTTAAAAACACCAAAACCAAAACACACAGCATAACCGCTACCACAATAGAAGCACACGACAGCAAAATATCGTTACGTTTACCAATTACCACACTGGCACTTATGGTTCCGGGGCCAATTAAAACAGGCATAGCAATAGCTCCTGCAATGTGTTTCGATTCGCCACGCAATATTTCAATAGCCGTTGGTCCGCGAAAAACAAACTGTAGACCTATGAGCAGAAAAACAATACCACCAAACAGTTGAAAAGAGGCAAAACGAACTTGAAATACATCGGAGAAAATGCGATCGCCTAACACGGCAAAGCTACAGAAAGCAACACACGAAATAAGCCCGGCACAAAATAATACCCGCCGAAACTGCTTATTATCGAGCTTCTGAACAATATCGATTAAATAAACGATTACCAAAAACGGATTTAATAAGACAAGTAATAATAGTATTGATCTTGCAAATTCATTCATATCGAACCGGGAATTTTTATAGTTGTTTTTGAGCTACTTCCTATTTGCGAGTATCACCGCCAGCTATCGGGGCAAATATAAAAATAGATATTAGGAATCCAATAGGTTACGAATATCAATTCTTTACATGTAAAAATGGAGGAAACAAGCTCCGATAAAATTATAGCAATAACCGACTAACATAGCCCCAGTCCTCTTAATTCCAACAAAAAAGCCGCTCCTGAATAAGGAACGGCTTCTACATATCGTTATGCGTTTTCTACTAATAGAATTTCGCTCTTTTGTCTTCAATCTCTACCGAATTACGGTATACTTTAAATACTTCCGAACCTACACGGTAAGTATTTGTTTGTGCCAAACGCATTTTTTCAGCAGCCACATCAATACCAGGACCTTCGTTAATAGCAGTTGGCATTACAATATAAACACCATTGTTGCCTGCAATTGGTTCCGATACTTGATCAACCTTAAGTGCCCCAACTGTACCAATCACGTCAGGCTCCAAGCCGATTCCGGGAACTGAGTATGAGTTAAAGTTAATTGCGTTTGCTGTTTGAACTTCAGTATCAAGAGCAGCCGCAGCACCAGCTAAATCAGCATTGTCGTTTAAAGCAGCTTTTGCTTTTTCAAGCAACAATCCAGCTTTCTTCTCTTTTGTAACAGCTAACTCAACACGTGCTTTTACATTTTCGAAAGGAGCAATTCCCTTCTCAGTTTTACTTGCCAAAATGGCAACTACAAAGTTGTCGCCCAGCTCGAAAATACGCGAGTCCTGGTTATTGGTCAAAATATCGTTCACATCAGCGTCGTAGGCTGCTCTAACTAATGGACGTGCATCTTCCAATCCAACGATTGTTCGTTGATTCTGACTAACATTTGCTACTCGTTTTGTAAGGCCCTGTTCACTCACCGCAGTATTAAATGCTTCGGCAGTTGAATTTTCACCAATAAACTGGCTTGCTTTAGCATACACATTTTGGTAAGTTTTTGTACTTGGCTCAACGTTGCGGGTAAGGTACGCCACCTGCACCTGACGGGTAAGCTTTCCGCGTTTTGTAGTTTGTACCAAGTGAATTCCGAATTGCGAGGCTACAATTGTTACACTATCAGTAGTATTGTTAAATGCTGCATTCTCAAAAGGTTTAACCATTTGACCACGCTTAAACCAACCTAAATCTCCACCATTTATAGCAGAACCCTGATCGGCAGAATTAGCGCGTGCCAGTTCAGCAAAATCAGCTCCGTTCTCAATCATTGTTTTCAAGCTGTCGGCCAGTTGCTGTGCAACAACCAACTGAGCCTGAGTACTTACCTGTAATAATATATGACGAGCCTCAACCGAATCAGGCATCATTTCTGATTTGTACAGTTTTACCAAGGTAAATGATTCACCTTCTTTGTACGGACCATAAACTGAGCCCACTTCAGCACCTTCGTCGTAAATCCAGTTACCAATGGCTTCCGGCAGGTCGTCTTTTTTCTCCCAAACATCATTAAAGCTAACGTCTGAATTGGTATCGATAAACTGAATCGTGTTTTCAGTTTCTTCAAAATCGGATTTAATATCATTGATCCACGCTTCAGCATCAGCAAAATCTTTTTCCGATGGTTCTACCGGATAAGTAAGGTATTCAATTCTTCTGCTGGCTTCCGATTTGTAATCTTCTTTATGTGCGTTGTAATAATCTCTCAAATCAGTTTCAGTAACAGTAACATCTTCGTCGGCAACAGTACTGAGTGGCAACGCAATGTAATCGAAGTTAACCGATTTGTTTCCGGCTGTTGCACTGGCTTCAGCCTGCTCATCGGTAACGTATATACCTTTTGCAACCATATTAGAGTATTTGCTTTGGGTACGTTCTTCAACAATTTGTTTTTCGATGTTTAACCATGATGCACGCTGATCTGCATTAACTGCACCAGTTTCCATACCTTTAAGAAAACGAACTACCGAAGTACGATCGAACTGACCGGTTTCAGGATTACTGAATATTTGACGAACAATTTGGTGTGGATTTGCTCCCTGGATTAAATCGAATAACTCTTCTGAGCTAACTTCTATTCCAAGATCTTCGTAGGCTTTGCCCATTACAATCTCGGCAATTTTTCGTTGCCAGGCCTGATCGCGTATTTGTGCCCAGGTATTATCATCTAACTGACTTTGCCCATAGTTTTGTTTGAATATCTCCCCAAGGTCTTCTACCTCCTGCTGAAATTCAGGATATTGTATTGATTCGCCGTCGATTACTCCAACTTCTAAGCGGTTTCTTTGAAACATTGACGAGCCACCTTTTAATAAGTCTCCAAGGACAAATGCTGCCAATGATAAACCGATTACAATTGCTACCAATAATCCTGCTTTCGTTCTGATTGTTTGTAACGTTGCCATTGATTTACAGTTATTTTTTGTCTAAAATCGTTTGAATTTTTCGAGCTACGAAGATAATAATTTTAACTGTTTTACCTCCAATATCGAACATTTTTTCCCCACGCAGCCAATAAGCTGAAAAACATCACATTTTCAATACTTTACGCAAAATGTATTTTTAAGAATCAATCGTCCAGAAGTTTGAGTTTTACCAATTCGATTTTAGTATTGCTTGCCTTTAGGATTTTAAACTGAAATTTTTCGATTTTTATAACCGAATTGACTTTGGGTATACTTTCGTAGTTGTAAAGAATAAATCCGGCAAGTGTTTCAAAATCTTCGTTTTCTGGAAGTTCGAGGAAATATTTTTCATTCAGCATATCAATTTCTGCTCGTGCTGAAAAAATAAACTCAGAATCGCTTATTTTCTTTTCAATTATACCCTTCACATCGTGCTCGTCTTCTATCTCGCCAAATATTTCTTCCAGAATATCTTCACTGGTCACCATTCCTGCCGTTCCGCCAAATTCATCAACAACAATGGCAATGCTTCGGTGCTCTTGAATAAAGGTACTCAACAATTTATTTGCCGGCATGGTTTCGGGTACAATCAATACATTTTTTATAAACGGATCGATGGTTTGCGGGTTTTTAAACAATATGGAAGAGTGCACATAACCAATTATATTGTCGATACTCTCGCTAAATATCAAAATTCTTGAATAACCAGTTTCAACAAATTTTTGACGCAAATCGTTTATCGAAGCTCCGGTTTCCATCATTTCAATTTCGGTACGCGGAATCATTACCTCGCGCAACTTTATTTTCGAGAAATCGAGGGCATTTTTAAACAGCTTGATCTCTGTTTCAACAAGTTCTTTATGCTCTGTATTTGTCCGGTCGTTCTCTTTTATAAATTCATCAAGATCAATCCTGCGAAACACTTTGTTTTTGTCTTCGTTGCCGGGTTCGGTATTAAAAACATTTCTCAACAAAAAGTTGGTAATGCCCATAGAGAAACGTGTTACCGGAAAAAATACCACATAAAAAAAAGCCAGTGGCAAAGCAAAAACATTCAGCAGCGTATTGGGGAAGATGCGAAATAGTGTTTTGGGTAAAAACTCGGCAAACAGTAAAATTACAAATGTTGAGATTATAGTTTGCAGCAATAAAACCACCGACTCCGATTGGATAGAGTTTAGCAAAAGTGGTTCTAAAACGGCAGCAAAAGCAATACCGTAAACTACCAGCGCAATGTTGTTACCAACCAACATGGTAGCAATATACTGCCCTCCGTTATGGGTTAAAAACTTCAATAATTTTGAACTAAACGGATCGGATTGTTTATCCAGCTCCAGGCGCAGTTTATTCGCTGAAACAAAAGCAATCTCCATTCCTGAAAAAAAGGCCGAGAGAATGATCGTAATCAGAATCAGCAAATACGGGTTCATAAACAACTAGTTAAAGTTTACAGCTTTTTTGGGTGGTGTTTTCGAAATAACCGGATCGTTTATATCTTCTGCTGGCTTTTCAAAGTTACTACCGGTTGACTGCGGCTTATTTTTATTATCTACCGCTACATAAATTACTCCTTTCGGATTTGTAATTTTCCAGTTTTGCATATCCTGATCAGATGTTAATCCTGTTCCGGTTATAATTTTGTCGGCACTAATAATCTTCACGTATTCTTCGGTAAAGATCGTTTCGTGTTTTTTGTCCCAAATAAGATGTTCAGTTTTTAGCGAGTCGCCATTTTCGTTGGTAACAATCACATTATTTTTAGCTTCCCACTTATCTTCTTTAATAAATTCCTTGGCATAATCGGCCTTAATACTGGAAGTTACTTTATGATTCTCGTCGTATTTAATCAGTAATAAACCTTTTGGAAACTCGTTAAATGTTTTGCCTTCGTTTTCAAAACGAAGTAATTTTGGAGCTTTAAGAAAAAAACGTATCGTACCTGAATCGGTGGAGAGTGTTTCGAAATTTGTAGCCTCTAAAGTCGGCAAATTTTCGGGGGAACCAAAAGCTTTTATCTTATCAATGTCGTTTTTCTTACAAGCAAAGAAAAGTATTGCAGTTCCCAACACGGGAACTGCAATACGAGACATTCTTATTAATTGCAATATTTTAAAAGCGAACTTTTGTGTTTTCATTAATCCAACCTCCTACGTGATAGGTAGTACCTTCCTGCAGTCCTTCCATAAATGCATCTTCCTTATTAGGGAAATAAGCTTTGTATTTTCTAAGGTTTTCTGCTGCATCAATTGAACAGTCTTCGCCGCGACGCGCTTTTGCAAAGTAATCGCATGCTAACCAGAATACTGCTGATTTCTCCAAAGCAGTTCCTGCAAATTTTTGTGAAGCAGCAACATAAATATTTGCAATCAGCATGTTTGCATCACATAAATCAGGATCCAATTGAAGAGCTTTTCTGGCATCGTTACGAGCTCCTACATAGTTGCCGTCTTTTGTAAAACGAACTAAACCGCGCTCGTAAAGATATGAAGCTTTCAATTTATTATCAGTTTCCTGGTCAATAGCCATTTGGTAATATTCACGTGCTTTTTCAACATCGTCCTTTTTCAGGAATCGACGAGCCATGTTAAAGGCTGCTTCTGCTGAAGGATCCAATTCATACAAACGCTCGGTAGCTGCACCAAAAAGTTCAGTCTCGGTACAGTTGGCTCTACCCAAACGACGCAACATTGATTTAATAAAATCAGCATCGTTTGATTTTTCGCGGTACTGAGGTTCGTAAATATTTACCAAAGCTTCACAATCAGCAGCTCCCGATTTGCCGAAAATATTTTCGATATAAGGAATTACTGTTTCCTGCGTTAATTTTACTTTATCAGCATCTTCATTGGCATCAACAATTGCGTTCGCAATTGAAGTACACTCTTCGTAGTTCTTAACAACCTGCTCTTTTGGGAGCTCACCCAATTTAAACAGGGCAACAGTTGTTTGCATATACACTAAAAGAACAGGTGGCTCGGTTTGGTCGCCTTGTAGCTTTACCGATTCAGACAACCACTCATAAGCTGACTTATGAATTGCTTTTAAAGCCTCACCTTCAGGAGCTTTATCTCTGTCCTGACTCAATTTATACTTCAACCATGATGTACCTTTACGGCCTAACACATTACCACGGTCACCAAAGTACTTCATTCTTTTGTCGTACAGTTTCATGTACTTATCAATGTATTTATCACGCTCTGCATCAGTCTTGGCATTTTCAATCAGGTACTCGTAAATCTTAGAACCATGAATATACAGGTTCATAGTAGATTTAGGATACTTGTTATACAGCTTTTGCCAGTGAGGTATAGCCGACTTATAATCCTTTTGTTTGTAGAATTCGGTGTATAAAGAAAGTCCATTTAAGAAATCTTTATCCTGTGCTTTCATCAGCTCTTCCAATGTACTCAGATTCACTTCTCCAGTTTCTTCTACAGCATCGCCCCCTTCTGAAGGTAAACTTCCGCTAAAAGCAAAATCAAATACATCGCCGGATTTTCCTTCGATATCCAATTTTTTTGATTCATCAATAAAAGTGAACCTAATGTATTTTGTTTTATCACTAGCTTCAACTTCGTATTTACCATCAAAACTGGTCATCATTTCTCCACCCTTATGGGCTTCAACAGTAATCCCAGCTGCCGGTTCTCCGTCCATATAAACAGTTCCTTTAATAACTCTTTGCGCTTGTGCAACTGTAACACCGACCATTACAACTGCCGCGATTAAAAGAGATATGCGTAAAATAGCTTTCATAATGAGTTTTATTTGTTTTTCTTTTTAATTCTAATCAATTCTTCGCTGCATAAACCACAAATCGTGTAGGCTCACACTTACATTAACTTTTGCATACTTTTCAAGAACTAAATTATATTCTTTTGTTCCTCGTTGCCCAAACTCGGCACTTATATTAAGTGTTGAGCTAGAGCGATACAATGGTAAACCAACTCCAAAACTTATGCCAAAGTCATTTATATGCTGCCCGGCAAAGGTGTGGTAAGTTTGTTCGTATTTAAAACCTGCGCGATATGCAACACGGTTAATAAAGCTTCTGATTGAAAACTTATCCGGAATCCACTCAGCCCCAATCGCAAATTTATTTAAATCTGTTAAAAAATTACTTTTGCTTCCAAGAAATTCGGTATTGCCCCATCCTTCGTGGTAATAATCCAAATTTATTTCATACACATTTTCTTTGGCCAACGACAAGCCTCCGCCAATCATTAGTGGGAAAGTCAACTTTCCCTTCTCTTCTTCACTGTACTTCAAAGTGTCTTGATCCCCCACTTGACCGTATCTAAGGTTCTTTAGAATAATATCCGATACAAAGTCAGTATATTCGGGCGAATTGGCGAACACCAATCCAAATGTTAAACTTTTATCATTTTTCATTGGCAAGGTTGCCTGTGCCCCCAAATCCAATCCAAAGTCTCGAATTCGAACTTTTGAGGAACGTTGTATATTATAAAATGTAGGATCAGCGAATGTTACTTCCGCATTTCGGGTTAATTGTCCGAAACGATAGTTCAGATTCGCACCAATTGATACATTTTTAATTGGTTCGATAGCAATTCCCCAACGGGCATTCGAAATGGTTCCTGCTCCGTAATAAGTATTATATACGTTACCTACATTTTCGATGTCGGTGGTTGATGTTACGAAATAACCTACATCAGAATAGGGTGTTAAACTTAAGCTTGTTGCCGCCCAGCTTGTTAACCTAAACCCCATGGCAAAATACTTGAAGTTTACATCGTTCGTCTTCATACTCGTACTTTCGGTTTGGTTATTGGCAAATTTGCCCTCCAAACCAAACTCAAAAATAAAGTTGAGCGAATCAAGCGATGTGTAACTGGCGGGGTTGGCCGCATTTATTTGCATGTTGTACCTGCTTGCAAGGCTTGCTCCCCCCATTGCCGACGAACGCCCGAGCGAATAGGGTTGCAAATCACCAAGACCATAACGCGAATACGGCGATGTGGTATTATTATTTAACTGTGCAAACAATACAGCCGGGACAAATAGTAACCCGGCGATCAAAAAACTTACTCTATTTAGTCTCCCCATTATGTTGTAAAATGCGGTTTAAACCAATACTGGTTAAATTAAAGTGTACAAAGAAAGAATTTTTTAATTTCTTATCAAAAAATTCGGCATCGCCCCCGGTCATAATAACTTTTAAATTATTATAATTTTCCTTAAATGAGGTAATTGCATGATCTACTTCGAACACAATGCCGTGTTGTACTCCGGCTCTAATTGCCTGCTCGGTTGTTTTTCCAATTAGTTCTTCAATAACTCCCTTTTCTACTTTAGGAAGTTTTCCTGTAAACTGGTTTAATGCCTTAAAGCGCATCGCCAAACCAGGTGAAATATTTCCGCCCAGGTATTTACCTTCGGCGGTTAACAAATCGTAGGTAATTGCAGTTCCGGCATCAATAACCAAAACATTTGTATTAGGATACAGCTCGAAAGCTCCTACAATTGCCGCAATGCGGTCTTTTCCCAATGTCTCTTTCGACTCGTAACAGTTTTCAACAGGCAACCGAGTTGCAGCATCAAGTTCAATAAAGAGCTTGAACTGTTCGGTCAGCGCAACTTTTAACTCATCAGGATAATCTTTTACCGACGATAAAATTGCACGATCCAACCCCTCGTATTCTTGTTTTAATGTACTGATTAAAGCAGGTAAAAACGCATCAACCGACACCGTTTTCACCACCTCGTTTTTGGTACAAACCGAATACTTTGTTCGAGTATTGCCTATATCTATTACAAGATTCATTAATCAATAATGCGCTGACTGATGTCGAGTGCTTTTACCGAATGTGTTAATGCACCAATCGAAATATAATCAACGCCAGTTTGCGCTACTTTGCGAATACGTTTGATGGTCATATTCCCCGATGCTTCAACTTTAGCACGACGGTCGATAATATCAACACACTCTTTCATCATTGTTGAACGCATATTGTCAAGCATTATAATATCAACGTCGGCAGCCAGTGCTTCTTTTACCTGGTCGATAGTTGTGGTTTCCACCTCAATTTTAATACTTTTTGGAATGTTCTTACGAATAGCGTCCACTGCTTTGGTAATGCTTCCCGCAACCTGTATGTGGTTGTCTTTAATCATTACCATGTCGTACAATCCAAAACGGTGGTTCGAGGCACCTCCCATCCGAACCGCGTACTTATCTAGGTAACGGTATCCGGGCAAGGTTTTTCGGGTATCCAGAATCTCTACTTTTGTACCCTCTGTTTCCTTCATGCATAAATTCGAATAGCTGGCAATTCCCGATAAACGCTGAAGAAAATTCAGTGCTTTACGCTCGCCGGTTAACAACGCACGATAGTTTCCTTTAAACTGGGCAATTATATCACCGGGAACTACATGAGTTCCGTCGGGCATAAATACTTCCCATTCCAGATTATTATCAAATTTTCTGAAAACCATTTCTGCAACTTGCAAACCTGCCACAACACCCTCTTCTTTAGCTACAAACTGTGCTGTTTTTATATCGTTACTATCTATAAGGTTGTTTGTAGTTATGTCTCCGTCGCCGATATCTTCGGCGTAAGCCATGTCGAATAAAACTTCGGCCGACTTTAATGTTTTCTCATCCATCATAGCTTTACTTTCTTATGGGTTCAAACTCAATGTTCTTGTTATTTTGTTGAATAATATGTGTTTTAAAATCAGGATTCTCCTTCTGAAAATCTTCACGGATATGCCCACCACGACTTTCTTCGCGAACCAGTGCTGATTGCGCAATGAGTTTACTAATAAGCGACATATTCCTGATTTTAATTAAATTATATTCGTTTTGAGTCTTGTTGAATTCTGAAACAATTTCAGTAAGACGACTAAGTGCAGCCTCCAGATCTTCCCGGTTTCTGACAATTCCCAGCTTCTTCGACATAATTTGTGCCAACTCATTCTGGTATTTCAGAAAAAGTTGCTCGTTATTTGCATCTAATGTAATTGGCTCGGGCGCTTCAATCAGATGCTCCGACGCAACAAGTTTTGCAGCTTTTTCGCTGGCCCGCTTGCCGAAAACCAAACACTCGAGCAAAGAATTACTTGCCAAACGATTGGCTCCCATTACTCCGGTTGATGCAGCCTCGCCACAAACAAAGAGACCCGAAACATTTGTTTCAGCATCGAGATTAGTGCGAATTCCGCCAACCATATAGTGCGCTGCCGGCGCAATAGGTAAATTATCTTCGGTTAAATCAAAACCAAATCCGGTTAAATGTCTGTCGATATTCTTAAATCGCTTTCTGATCTTTTCCTTATCCAAATGTGTTAGCGACAAAAAGATATGATCCTCATCTGATTTTTGAATTTGCCTAAAAATACTGTAAGCAACTACATCGCGCGGTGCCAGTTCGGCCAGCGGATGAATATCTTTCATAAAGCGTTCGCCTTTCGAATTAAGCAACCACGCTCCTTCTCCTCGAACTGCCTCGCTAATCAGGTAAGCTTCTTTTCCCGGCACATATAAGGCCGATGGGTGAAACTGAACAAATTCAAGATCAGCTAGTCGCGCCCCAGCATCGTATGCCAATGCAATTCCATCGCCGGTTGCTGTATGTGGATTTGTTGAACGCTCAAAAACCCGCGACAAACCACCCGTTGCAACAATTACAGCTTTTGTTTTGAATATGATATTTCTGTTGGTTTTAAAATCGTAAGCCTGAAGCCCCACAATGGCATTGTTGTGCTTGAGCAATTTAACGGCCACCACAAACTCGAAAGCTTCTACGTTCTCTTGCTCCTGAATAAGGCGTAGCTTAAACAAAGTCAGCTCTTTTCCGGTTGCATCGCCACCCGCATGTAGAATACGTCGCTTGCTATGTCCACCTTCCAGCCCCATCACAAACTCGCCGTTTTTCTTATCGAATTGCATTCCCAAATCGATTAGTTCCTTTACACGTTCGCGACCTTCATTTACCAATACATCTACCGCATCGTGGTCGCAAATACCACGTCCGGCAACCAATGTATCCTGTGCATGTTGCTCTGGCGAATCATAATCAGCAATTGCGGCAGCAATTCCTCCCTGCGCATAATACGAATTACTAACATCAAGCTGAGATTTAGTAACTATCGCAACGCGTCCATATTTTGAAGAATGATAAGCAGCCGACAATCCTGCCAGCCCACTTCCTATTACAACCGTATCAAATTCAAGTATTTGCATCTGTTTTCTATGCCTCCAGCAAACGAGCCTGCAAAGTTAGCATTTCTTTTAAGCAAATACCTATGTTTTATCACTTAGGTTTTACTTTGCGCGGCGAAGACAATGCCTTGCCTTGAAAAACGCCACATGACTTTCCCTGTAATTTCAATTTCCCGGAGATAAGATAACCGGTTGTTCGTACGGATATCTATGTGGCGGTAATTCGCTTCCCTTTTGCGATTCAAATTCACACATAATCGACTTATCTTCAAAAGCCAGTGCCCGCATTTTCACCGGACAACAAGGTTTTAAACTATTGGAAATTACTTTTGGTAAACATCTTATATCCTTTTGGTGTTTCGGTTAAAAAAAAAAGTTGCATACCAAATTAAACCATGCGCAAACCTGAAAGTCTCTGTAATTGCTTATTTGGTGTACAATCAGGTTAAATATTAATCGCCCAATGTGTAGTTTTTACATAATAAATTCTGAGACACAAAAAAATTAATGATTTTTACACTCCAAATAAACCTATGATTCGAAAATCTAAATAAAACAAAAATAGCCATGAGTTGGAGAAAAACTACGTTTATTGTTGTTGCCCTTATTATTTTGCTAGGAGGCGCAGCAGCATTATCAGAACTCTTCGTTTCAATGAAACCGGAGCAAATTAAACGGCCCGATGTTGAAATGAAACGATCAGTTAAAGTTAAAACAGTTAACTATTCGGAAATTACCTCACCACTTTCACTCCCCGGAGGACGTGCCGTATCGGGCAATGAGGTGTTATTGGTTGCCGAAGCATCAGGTAAAATTGAACCGGGAGCTGTCGTACTGCGAAAAGGTACATCGTTTAAAAAAGGACAACTGCTTGCCGAAATATACAAAGACGAGGCAGAGCTTGCCTTAAAAGCAAAAAAAGCAAAGCTTTTAACGACAATGACCTCTTTATTACCCGATATAAAAGTAGATTTTCCAGATCAGCTAAATGTTTACGAAACATTTTTCAGAGCCATCGATCTGGATAGCGACCTACCAGAAATGCCAGTGGTAAAAGATGAAAAACTAAAAGTATTTTTAGCCAGCCGAGGTGTTTTAACTGAGTATTACGATATTAAACAAGATGAGAAAAAATTGAAACGCCATACGCTTTATGCTCCTTTCGATGGAACATTTACGCAGGTTAATTACGAAACCGGATCGTATGTGAATACGGGAGGACAAATCGCCAAAATGATTCGCACCGACCATGTAGAGATTGAAGTTCCTGTTCCGAATGAAGACAGCGAGTGGATAGAAATTGGCGATAAAGTCTTCATTCATTCCAATCTCGACGATTCTTCAATTTCCGGCAAGGTGGTGCGTAAATCAAACTTTGTTGAAGCAGAAACACAATCGCTAAGCATTTTTGTTCAGGTGGATCAAGCCGATTCCGACAAAGTTCTTCCCGGACAGATCTACGAAGTAACTTTCCCCGGACAAAAAATTGCTAATGCCATGGAAATTCCACGTGGTGCAGTTTTTAACTCAAGTACCGTTTATGTTGTTATTGATGGCGAACTAAAAAAACGTGAAATTAACGTGATAAAACGCAACGAAACTACACTGATTTTTGATGGTTTACCAACAGGAAGTAAAGTGGTTGCGGAGCCATTAATAAATGTAAAAGAAAATACTCCGGTAAATATTCTGGACGAAACAGGCAACAAAAAGCCAATCTCCCGAAACCAGGCTAAACCTCAATAGAAAAAGGAGAAAGATCAATGAAAAAGATAGTTGAACTATTTGTAAAATTTCCATTTTACGCCAACCTGATCCTGCTTTTCCTTATCGTAGTGGGTAGCATAAGTTTTCTTTCGATGAAGAAATCTTTCTTCCCCGAGCGCGAATCGCATATGATCACCGTTCGCGTAGCTTATCCCGGGGCTTCTCCGGTTGAAATGGAAGAAGGGGTTACCTCGCGCATTGAAGAAGCAGTGAGAGCCATTCCGGGTATTTACGAGATCAATTCGGTATCGGCAGAAAACAGTGCCAGCATACGAATTGAGATTCAGCCCGGATACGATATTGATGAAGCACTTATTGAAGTAAAAAACGCGGTAGATGGAATTTCGGCACTACCAACAGCGGCCGAACGCCCCATTGTGGCGAAAACACGAACTACATCGCCGGCAGCACGTTTGCTGGTTACCGGCGACGTTGATTTAATGACACTAAAATCGTACGCCCAGCAGGTGGAAGAAGATTTTTTGGGATCAGGAATTATGAGCCAGGTTACCATTTCGGGTTTCCCTAGCCTCGAAATCTCTGTTGAAGCCCAGGAGGAAGACTTGCTGCGCTACGGACTAACTTTTAATGATATACAGAATGCCATAACTAACAACAACCGCGATGTTTCTGGCGGACAACTAAGATCGAAAGATGAAGAGCTGTTAATTCGTTTGCGCTCGCGGAGTGCTGATCCGAATAAAATTGGCAACATTATTTTACGTGCCAATCCTGATGGAAGCGTACTTCGCATTAACGATATTGCCACAGTAAAAATGAAATTCTCGGATGTGCCTAACAAAGCACTAGAGAGAGGAAATCCGCTGATCAACATCAACGTAATGAAGCTGATTACGGAGGACCTTGACGAGATTGATCAATACGTAAAAGAATATGTTGCCGATTTTAATTCACATACACATGGCGTTAAATTAATCTACTCACGTTCGTATCTCGAATTGTTAAAATCGCGTCTCGACCTGCTGTACAGTAATGGAGGAATGGGATTGATTCTAGTGGTTCTTATCCTTGGAATCATGCTTAGCACCCGCCTTTCGTTATGGGTTGCCTGGGGAATTCCGGCTTCTTTTCTGGGAATGTTCATCGTTGCAAATATGATTGGCGTCACCATTAATATGATGTCGCTTTTTGGCATGATACTGGTTATCGGGATCCTCGTTGATGACGGAATTGTAATCGGAGAAAATATCTTCCAGCATTTCGAACGGGGGAAAAGCCCGATGCGGGCAGCCGTTGACGGAACAGTGGAAGTTATTCCAGCTGTAACATCATCGGTATTAACTACCGTTGTTGCTTTCTCTCCGCTAATTTTTATTACCGGCCGTATGGAAATGATGTACGAAATGGCGATAATTGTAATCGCCAGTTTGCTCATCTCACTATTTGAAGCCTTTTTGGTTCTTCCGGCTCACCTTGGAAACGAAAAGGTGCTAAACCGAAAAACACTTCACCGCAAGGCAAAAGGACTACGAAAATATACCGAAGGATTTTTTACATGGCTACGCGATTATGCTTATGACCGGGTTATTCGACTGGTTTTGGAATGGAGATATATTGTAATTGGAATTCCCGTGGCAATGATTGTAATTACACTTGGTTTAATTGGTGGTCAGCTGATTAAGACAACGTTCTTCCCGCGAATGGAGTTCGATTCTTTTAACATTAACATTGCTTTTACGCCGGGTTCTGGCGAACGCCAAACCATGGAATACCTGGAGCGCTTTGATAGTATCGTGTGGGTGGTTAACGAGGAGATGATGGAAGAATATAATGATACAATTCCGATTATCGAAAACAGTATAATTAATCTCGGTTCTGCTTTTAGCCGCGACGAAAGCGGTGCACACTGCGGAAATATTGACGTATCGCCAAGAAACTCGGAAGAAACCGGAATTAGTTCGTATGAAATTATCCGTCGTTTAAACAAAAAAATCGGAAATGTTCCCGAAGCCGAGAAATTTACAATTGGTGCCAGCAACCGTTTTGGTAATCCGGTTTCTATTGGTTTAATGTCGCGAAATACCCAAGAGTTGGAAGCTGCACGCGATTACCTCATGGACAAACTGCTACAATATCCACAACTTAAAGATGTGGTTAATACAAATGCCTTAGGGAAACAGGAAATTCTTTTGGAACTAAAACCAAAAGCCTACATGCTTGGCCTAAACGAAACCTACATTGCCGGCCAGGTACGTCAGGCATTCTACGGCGGACAGGCACAACGCCTGCAAGTTGGCCGCGACGAGCTTCGTATTTGGGTACGCTACCCGGCCGAAGGACGCGAGCGCATTGGTCAGTTGGAAAAAATGAAAGTTAAAACACCGCAAGGAGAATATCCGTTAATGGAGTTGGTTGATTACGATATGAAACGTGGTCCGGTAAACATTAACCGTTTTAACGGGAAACGCGAAATCAGGGTGAATGCCGATATGGTTGACCCGGATGCTTCGGTTACCGAAACTTTGGATATGATTAAAGCCGAAGTAATTCCTGAACTTAAAGTGCTTTACCCTGGAATAACAGTAATTTTCCAGGGACAGCAGCGCGAGAGTGAACGAAACATGAGCGATCTGGCTTTTCTTTTCCCAATGGCTTTTCTGGCTATTATCTTTATCCTCATGATCAGTTTCCGTTCATTCGAACAACCAATGATTATCATTATTATGATCCCAATTTCGATTCTCGGTGCTGTTTGGGGCCACGGTATTCATGGCAAACCGCTTTCAATTTTAAGTTTGTGGGGAATTGTAGCACTTACCGGTGTAATTGTTAACGATGCGGTGGTGCTTCTTTCCAAATACAACCTGCTTATCGAGGAAGGACTAAAAGTAAAAGAAGCCATTGTTGAGGCCGGAAAATCACGGCTTCGTCCTATTATTCTAACTACGCTTACAACTGCTTTCGGTCTGTATCCACTTATTCTCGAAACCAGTTTCCAGGCGCAGTTCCTTATTCCAATGGCCATTTCGCTGGTATACGGAGTAGCATTCGGAACCATGTTTATACTGTTGTTCTTCCCTGCACTTATTTTGGTGCTGAACGACATCCGGAGATTTGTTCGCGAACAGTGGTACGGAAGAAAATATGAACGCGAGCACGTGGAAATTGCATGGCAAAATGCACAACGTAAAATCGATAACAGCATTTATCACGAAGAAGATGAAGAGGAGGATACCAATGAATAAAATAGTAACACTATTGTTAATAATGGCTACGGGATTGTTTGCCCAGGCCCAGCAGCCACTTACTCTTACCAACGCCATAACGAAAGCACTGGAAAATAACTACGATATTGTTATTGCCAAGGAAAACCAACGGGTTGCCGAGATTGAAAACAACTGGGGAAAGGCAGGCCGCTACCCATACATCAACCTTTCGATGGGCGACAATAACTCGCTACGAGTAGTTGATGGAGACAACACCACCTCGATAGGTTTATCGGGTGGCGCATCAGTAAACTGGACCATTTTTGATGGATTTTCGGTGAGCATTACCAAAACCCGTTTGGAGGAGTTGGAAAACCTATCGAAAAACAATACGGCAGTTATGGTTGAAAGTACTATCCAATCGGTAATTCTGGCCTATTACGATGTTTTGCTACAAAAAGAAATTCTGGCAACTTATAAAGAAGTAATGGCACTTTCGCAAGATCGTTTTCAGAAAGCTGAGCAACAAAAAGAATACGGATCAGCAGTGACTTACGATGTTTTGCAAGCACAAAATGCTTACCTGGCCGACCACGCAGGTTATCTGTTACAGGAAGTAGCCTACAAAAATTCGAAACGTAATCTGGCTTATTTAATGGCAGAAAAAGAAGTCGTTGACTACAAATACACCGATAAGTTTGAAGCCATTACTGAAGATTATACGCTGGCCGGTTTGCGAGGGCAAATGATGGAAAACAACAAAAGTTTGCAAAACCAGTACATTAATCAGCGCCTGCTGGTAAATGCCATTGCATCGGCAAAAAGTGCTTTTTCTCCATCATTAGGATTTACAGGAGGAGTGACCGGATCACGCTCCGGAACAAAAATTGGCGATGCAGACATGAACTGGGCAAACTCGGCTAATTTTTACGGAAACCTCACGCTTAGCTGGAACTTGTTTAGCGGTGGAAACCGGAAACGCGCTTTGCAAATTGCCGAGATCGACAGCGATATTGCTGAAATTCAGCTAACCGACATGCAACACGACCTGGACAACAGCCTGGCCAACCTATTCGAGTTTTACCAGGTGCGCAAAGAGTTACTAACAGTTGCCGACGAAAATCTGGCAGCGGCACAACTTAACTTGCAAATTTCGCGCGACAAGTTTGAGGCGGGTGCCATCAACTCCTTCAACTTCCGCGATGTACAGGAAATCTACCTGCGCGCATCGCAAGGCAAACTGGAAGCGATCTATAATTTTATCAACGCACAAACATCACTGCTACGCTTAACCGGTGTAATTGTGCAGGAATATGAATAAATAAAACAAGCCGATGGAGAGTTCTTCATCGGCTTGTTTTTAACAACCTCTAATTCTCTCACTTCTTTCTTTAACACTATTTCATCTTTATTAAATCTGCTCCCTCTCATCAGGTGTATTTAAACCATTATAGTTACATTTGAAAAGTTTTTAAGGCAACCACAAAAACATAGGAATGGCTGAAGAATTTTATGTTGAAAGACTGGGAAAATGTACTGTTAAATCGCCGCTAAACCTATCAACGGTTGAAGGAGACGGGATTTTTGATTTTACTCGCGATGACGAACGTATCCTCTACTATAACACAGTATCAAAAGTAAAAGAACAATTGGAAAAAGGCGAAGAACCACTTTCGTTTGAGCGTGCCGGTCCCAGAGAGCATCTATATTTCGAGCCAGCCAAAACACGCGTTGCGATAGTTACTTGTGGTGGCTTATGTCCCGGCCTGAATAATGTGATTCGCGGCATTGTAAATAATCTCTGGGAACGATACGGCGTAAAGAAAATTTACGGAATAAAATACGGTTACTCTGGTTTTATTCCCGAGTACAACTTTCCTTATATCGAGCTTGATCCTGAGGTGGTTGACGACATACACAAGGCTGGTGGTACCATTCTTGGTTCGTCGCGTGGAGTGCAACCTGCAGAAACGATTGTTGACACACTTGAACGCCTGAATATAAACATACTTTTTACCATTGGTGGCGACGGCACACAGCGCGGAGCACATGCAATTGCCGAGGAAATTAAGAAGCGGGATCTGAAAATATCAATTGCCGGTATTCCAAAAACGATTGATAACGACATTAACATGATTGAGCGTTCTTTTGGTTTCGAAACGGCTTTTTCCATTGCCATGACGGTTATTCAGAATGCACACTATGAAGCAAAAGGCGTATACAACGGCATTGCAGTTATAAAGCTTATGGGGCGCGATTCAGGATTTATTGCTGCAAACGCTGCATTGGCCTGCCCCGATGTAAATTTTGTACTGATACCGGAAATGAATTTCGATCTTGATGGAGAAAAAGGCTTTCTAAATGTTCTGAAAAAAAGGCTTCAGGAAAAGCAACATGCGGTAATTGTTGTTGCCGAAGGTGCCGGTCAGTTCTTTTTCGGAAAAGACAACAAAAGTACCGTTGAGAATAAAGTTTACGAAGATATCGGCTTATACATACGAGATAAAATTCGTGAGGAATTCGAAGCCTCAGACATCCCATTTTCGCTAAAATACATCGACCCAAGTTATATTTTACGCAGTACACCAGCCAACGCCAACGACAGTAAATTTTGTTTTCAACTGGCACAAAATGCGGTACATGCAGCAATGGCCGGAAGAACTGATTTTCTAGTGGGTTACTGGCAGGGAGCTTTCACAATTTTACCAATTTCGTTGGCTACAAAAGAACGTAAAAAAGTGAACCTCGAAGGAAACCTTTGGGGAAGTGTTATGGAAGCTACCGGGCAACCTGTTTGTATGAAAAACAACCCTGTTTAGAAAGCTCCAATTCTTTTTCTTTTTTCCCTGTGTAAACAGTGCTGTTTTTGTTTGAAATTGAACAAATGTCTTTTTATAAAGAGACGATCAGAAAGATGTTCAGGCAAAATGCCGTAAAATTTTGGATTCGAAGTTACGACATAAAAGGCCATTGCCTAATATTCTGTTTTATTTTAAAAGGTGACCCTTTTGAAACAATTAATTTGTAGTGTTTTATAGCACATTATATACTTCCCGTGTTAATTTTTTGGTTTTTAGCGAATAAGCATCATGCTTCTAGTAGTGTGTTAAAACCTCTGCTTTTATTTTTAGTTCTTATTGTTTAACTTAGAGCCTGAGAAATAATGTACCCCTTGTCTTTAACCCAGGCAAGACTAAAAATGAAACAAGCATGTAAAATATTACACCAGGATGATGACTAAAATACATGCGGATTACATATCATACCTTTAAAAACAAACAATCTTATAATATGAAAATTCCTTATAATATATTTATCTTTTTATGGTGTATCATTGGCATTGGCATTTTAGGCTTTAGCTTTATAACAGACATCTATAAAGGTCAGATTAGTTTTAACCGTGAAACATTTACACAATTTCTATGGTTTCTCGTTCTTATATTGTATAGTTTCAATTATATAAAAAATTTAAGGGTAAAAAAGAATGATTAATGCCTCCTTACAGACTTGTCTGACCATAGTCTCTCGCTGATAGTTATCTAAAACAAAGAATATGCATATTGTTTTTATTAAGATGTTTTAAATGCTCATTGGTATTCCCGGGAAAATTTAGCTTGTTTTTATTTCGAGGAAGAACCCGCTGCCATGAATATTCTTTATCTCAATGTTCGGATCGCCCTTCAGATATTTGCGCAGCTTGGTAATAAAAACGTCCATGCTGCGGGCAGTAAAATAACCGTCTTCGCCCCAGATTTTGCGGAGTGCCGTTTCGCGCGAAAGCAGTTCGTTTTTGTTTTGACAGAGTAGTTTTAGCAAATCGGCTTCTTTTGGCGATAACTTTTGTTTATCTCCATCGCGAACAATAACGCGTAACTTTGAATCGAACTCATACGAACCTATGGAAAAAAGAAATTCATCAATGACTGGTTGCGTTAACTGCCGCTTTATAATCGCCTGAATTTTACACAACAACACTTCCGTGTCGAAAGGTTTGGTAATGTAATCGTCAGCCCCCACGTTGTAACCTTTCAGAATATCCTCTTTTAAGGTTTTTGCCGTTAGGAAAACCATCGGAATTTCCTTATCAAGTTTACGTATTTCGGTGCCAATGGTAAACCCATCGATATGGGGCAACATCACATCCAGGATACAGATTTGAAAAGACCCGGCTTTAAATTTATCCACTGCATATTTTCCGTCGTCAACCCAGATAACTTCATAGTCGTTCAGCTCGAGGTACGACTTTAATACCGCCCCAAAACTCAGGTCGTCTTCTACCAGAAATATGTGTTGTTTCTTTGTCATTCCTTCTTTTTGTCATTTCGAGCGCAGTGAGAAAACTGTAACAGATTTCTCAGTCGTACCTTCTTCGAAATGACAGCTTTTTTGTTATTCCCTCACAAAAGGTAAAAATACATCAAATTTGCTTCCCTTGCCGGGTTCGCTGCTCACGGAAATATTTCCGCGATTCGCTTCCAGCACAGCTTTAACATAACTCAATCCCAACCCAAAACCTTTAACATTGTGAATATTACCACTGGTTTGACGGTAAAAACGTTCAAATATTTTTGCCTGAACAGCTTTGCTCATACCAATTCCTTTATCGCTTACCGAAATCACCACACCTTTTTGCTGATTAATAGTTGATACAACAATCTCGGGAGTATTGTCGGAATATTTATTGGCGTTGTCGATCAGGTTGTAAACCACATTTGTACAGTGAATCCGGTCGGTAGTCACCATTGAATTAATGGCTTTCAAATTCAGTTCAATCTTGCCGCCACGTTTTTCAACCTGCAATTTTATCCCTTGAACGGCATCGCTGATCAAATCGTGCACATCAATGGTTTCCCAGTTAAATTCAAAGTCTTTTTTATCCAATCGCGCTATCGTGAGAATATCCTCCACCTGCCTGTTCATACGGGTATTTTCCTTTTTAATCATGCCCGCAAAATATTTTATGCGCTCCGGATCATCCAGCACTTTTCGGTTAGTGATGGAATCGGTTGCCACCGAAATTGTAGCAATGGGTGTTTTGAACTCATGTGTCATGTTATTGATAAAATCCGATTTCATTTCTGAAATTTTCTTTTGCCGTATAATGTAAAAAATACTGAGGGCAAAAGTCATCAGAATGATCAACGAAAATACAAACGAAGCAATCAGCAACCAATTTAGCGAGCGATAAATAAAACTATCTCGATCGGGGAATACAACGGCCAGTTTTATGTTTTTCTGAAAAATATCGTTGGGATAAAGCTGCGCCTGGAAAATGGTGTTTGCTACTTCCAGCGAATCAGTTACCGGTTTGGGAAAACTTAACTCATCGCCACGAAAAATTCCGTATTCAAAATCGAGCTGTATATTGTTTTCGTCAAGCTCCTTTTTAAGCACGTCGTAAATCAGCTTTTCATCCAACTGACGCACATCCCATGTAGCCACTTCGGTAACTACTTTATTTGCCACTCGTTTCAGACTGGTGGCTTTAAGTCTTACACGTTTTGAAATATCGGGAGCCAGAAATTGAAAAGTATCCAGATCGGTAAGCAGCGAATCGATCTTAACTGTACTAATTGTATAAAGCGAATCAGCACTTCTTATTATCGTATCGCTTTTCACAAGAACAACACTTCCCTTATCTGGATTATCGCCGGCAACCACTACATGTTTTTTCCCCGTCGTAGAATTACTCAGCTGATACGCATACGACTGTACTCGGTGGTTGTCAGAATCGTTGTCGACATGAAACTCGACTCGGGCTTCATGGTTGTCGGGCGCAAATTCACGAATAATTCTCACTGGCCTACGAACTGAGTCGGGAAGCTGCCGCGCAAAACGCGCCTTCCCAGAAGAAACATTCCATGACAATAAATCATCCGAGTCGGTGTCAAACTCAAAATCGAAATCAAAATCCTGAAGCAAATTGAGCGAATCGCCGGCAAAAACCATTTTGTTTACCACTCCAAAATTGTGCAAATCTTCTAAACGACTTACGGTTTGCTGTAGTGCCTGATTAACACCACGTTCGAACATCTCGTTTTTTACCCGGATGGCGTTATTCATCCACACCAATTGAACGGCAATAATCCCCAAAATAGAAATGCCCATTAAAATGATTAATCCGGTAAAAAGCTTTTTGTTCATGTTTCAAATATAGGTAAAACCACCTGCCAATTGTAGATTTTAACTTTTCCTTAACAGATTTTAACCGGCCTTTAACGGATTGATTGACAGGCCTCACCCTATATTTGCTTCGTAAATCACAAAGTTGATTTCAGCGAACATATTCAAACGAATACATAATAATTTTAATAATTACCGACATGAAACAAGTACTATCACTTACAGGAATTTTAGCCCTTGCCTTATTTTTATCATCTGCAATTTCGATTAACGAAGCTCCGCAGTATCCTCCAAAAACAAAAAAGGACAAAAAACACATAAAAATAGTAAAGGTTGAGGATGATGGCACAAAAATGGAAATCGACACAGTTATTGAGGCCAATCAGGTTTTTGTGTGGAATGGCGACACAATTGACGACGGCAAAGAGTTAAAATGGATATCGAAAGAGGATTTCGATTTTGACATAGACTTTGACGTTAACGTTGAAAGCGACGAAAACGGGAATGTTTTTATTTTGAAGGGAGATGGAGCCTCAAAGCCAGTTACATATAGTTTCAAAACTGACGATGGCGACTCGACAAGACATATAATGATGGAAGTAACTTCGGATGATCTGACTTCTGATATCATGCAGTGGCACAGCAAAAATGGCAGCAAAATGTTTTTTGATGCGCCAAGATCAGTTGGCCCGAAAGTTTTTCACATTAACAAACAAAAAAGCGGAAACGTAATCGACCTTAGCGATCCGGGTATTATTTCGTTCGAGAAAAAAGAGTTGAAAAACGGAAAGGAAAAAATTGTAATCGTGCGCGAAAAGCCAAGCAAAGAAGATATGGAGATACACGAAGAAATTATTATGCACAACAGTAGTGCAGCACCAATGATAATTCACGAAGGAATGCCGAATATGACCAAAAGAATCAAAGTAATTGCGGACGATGACGGCCACGTTGAGATTTTGGAAGATGGCAAAAGCTGGATCGTTGAGGGAAGCGATAAAGACACAGAGTTTATTGAAAAAGATGGCAAAAAGATCATTATCAAGAAAACAAAAAAAGATGGTGAAATGAAAGTTGATGTGGAGGTGGAAGAGGAAAAAAACTAATTATAGACAACAATACCAGAAACAGCAAAGCCGGTGCATATAGTTGTACCGGCTTTGTTTTTATGCAATATGCTTGCATAAAAAAAGCGGCATTCTGTTGAGTGCCGCCGGAAACTGAATAGCCAATTATAGCAAGTTGGCTGAAATATGTAGTTTTAACTGAACGGTTATAAAAACTGCGTTTCATGGCATTGAGGCAGTTGTATCACGATTTACAAATGCTGTGCCAAAAATGCGACTCAACCATTCAATCTAAACTATTTTTGTAGTGATGTAATGGTGTTTTGCAAAAGCGCAATTACATGCTTAACATTCTCGTTGAATACTTTCAGCACCTCTTCCCAGGTAACAGGCGCTTCATCAACATTCCAACAATCGTAATCGGTACTTAGGGCCACCGCCGCATACGGAATCTCCAGCTCATTAGCCAGTGCACACTCGGGTGCTGTCGACATATTTATAACATCAGCGCCCCACACACGAAACATATTTGACTCGGCGCGTGTCGAAAAACGAGGTCCTTCAATTGTTATTACCGTTCCGCATTTATGGAATCCAAGATCCAATTTTTTGGCATTTTCGATCAAAGCATGGCGAAGCTTCCAGTTAAACGGATCTGACATTGCCGGGTGATTTAGCTTTCCGTCTTCAAATTCTTCAACAAAGCTGTTTTTTCTGAAGCGGGTAAAATCAATAAACTGATCGAGCATCACAATGTCACCGCGGCCAATCTCCAAACGAAGACTTCCACAGGCGGTAGTAGCTAAAATGTGCGTACATCCCAACTCTTTTATGGCCCAAATATTAGCCCGGTTATTCACTGCCGAGGGCGGAATAGAATGATCGCGGCCATGCCTCGATAAAATAGCCACTTCTACGCCACCAATCTTGCCGCATTTAAACGACGAAGAAGGCGCTCCATATGGCGTTTCAACATTTACTTCAGTTACCTCTTTCAGAATGGCAGGATCTTCCAATCCTGAACCTCCTATTATTGCAATTTTTTTCATAGCGTTATCTGTTAATTTTCTCGGGATATAATCTTAAAATACTTTCTTTATCTGCTTTACAAATACCTCGTTCCGATATCAATCCACTCACCAGACGCGCCGGAGTTACATCGAAACCATAATTAGCAACCGAACTTTTTTCGGGAATCAAACGCACCTTCTTTATTTGCTCATCGTGCCAGCCTTCAATCTCCGCCACCTCATCGCCCGCTCGTTGTTCAATGGGAATTTCCTTCACTCCATCATTCATTTCCCAATCGAATGTACTTGATGGCAGTGCTACATAAAAAGGCACATTATTGTCGTGGGCAGCCAGCGCTTTCAAATATGTTCCGATTTTATTGGCCACATCGCCGTTAACGGTTGTTCGGTCGCTGCCAACAATTACCATATCAACCATTTGGTGTTGCATTAAGTGGCCACCGGCATTGTCGGGAATCACCGTGTGCGGCACTCCCTGTTCACCCAGTTCGTAGGCAGTTAATCGTGCTCCCTGGTTACGCGGCCGCGTTTCGTCTACCCAAACATGCACCGGAATTCCTTTTAAATGCGCTTTATAGATGGGTGCAGTTGCGGTTCCCCAATCAATACAAGCCAACCAGCCTGCATTGCAGTGGGTTAAAATATTCACTGTGCTACCTTTATTCTCATAAATTTCCTCGATAATTTCCAACCCATACTCCCCTATTTTATCGCCAAATTCTATTTCCTGCTGTTTTAATTCGCCGGCTTTTGCCAGAACTTTTGCTTCTAATTCCGCATCATTTTTATGCGCCAAAATAAAAGTCAGCATTTCATCTACAGCAAAAGCCAGATTTACAGCTGTTGGGCGCGATGATTTTAAATACACCGCCACCTGGTTTAAGTCTTCTTCCCAATTTTTACTTTCTAGCTGAAAAAGAGCCAGGTACATGCCATAAGCCGCAGTTACTCCAATTAATGGCGCGCCACGAACCACCATTTCTTTAATGGCAAAAAAAGCATCGCTGGCAGAACGCATGGCAAAAGTTTCGAAGACAAAAGGCAGTTTCCGCTGATCGATTACCTGAATGATTGTCGGGTCGTTCGTGTCAATCCAAATGGTATGATAATGTTTTCCCTGAATGTTCATTTTTGATAAACTTCTTGTGTTTTCTAAAGTTTAATATGAAGTTAAAAAAGATTTTCCCTAAATGCTTACTTTCGTGAAATAAATTTGGAAATATGAAAGCAGACCTTACGAACATAAAAAATATCATTTTCGATTTGGGGCGCGTGTTGTTAAACCTTGATTTTGATGCTTCGATAAAAGCCTTTCAAAAGCTTGGAAGCGATGGAGCAATTCTCAACCACAAAAATGCGTACGCCGACCCGATTTTCTACAACCTTGAAATTGGAGAAATAACGCCTGCGGAGTTTAGAAGTGGCGTAAGAAAACTACTTCAAAACGAACAGCTTACAGACGTACAAATTGACGAGGCTTGGTGTACAATGCTCCTTGACATTCCGGTACACCGTGTAAAAAAGGTACAGGAACTCAGCCAAAACTACAACCTCTATTTGTTTAGCAATACCAATCAAATTCATATCAACCGATTGCTTTCTGAATTTAAGGAGCAGTATGACTTCGATTTCCCGTCGCTGTTTACCGCAGTTTATTATTCACACGAGATTCACGACCGGAAACCGGAAATCAGCTCGTATGAAAAGGTAATTGCACTGTCGGGGGTTAATCCTGAAGAAACGTTGTTTATTGACGATTTGGAGAAAAACATCGTTGCCGGACAAACAGCCGGATTAAAAACATTCTGGTTACAAAATGGGATGGAGATGGCAGAGCTATTTTAAAATTCGAACACGTTTTATCCGAATATCTTCAAGCGGACGCCAACGCCTGTCGGTTTCTACCTGAACGATCTTATCGACCACATCCATTCCTGAAGTTACCTGCCCAAAAATGGTATAACTGCCATCAAGGTGGGGTGCGCCGCCTATGGTTTTATAAACCTGCCTTTGTTCGGCCGAAAACTTGTAATTGTTGATTTCTTCCAACTCGTCCAGTCCTTTATCAAAATATTTTCGCCCCGAAACGATGTAAAACTGCGAACCGTCGGAACGTTGACGCTGATTTTCGGTATCCGGTTTTCGTGGCGAACCAATCATTCCACGCTTATGATACAAACCGGGAACAATATGCGCAGGAATAGTGTAGCCCGGGCCTTTCCACCCCACATTTGCCCCAGGCACTGCATAACGCGTATCAGCGGCTCCACTCTGTATGCCAAAATCTGCAATCACACGGTGAATCAATAAACTATCGAAATAATGCTCCTTGGCCAGACGGATAAAATTATCTCGGTATTCGGGTGTTTCATTAAAAAGTTTTATGGAAATGTTTCCGTAATCGGTTTCCAAAACAAGCCCTTTTATTTTGCGATTTTCAGCAGCAATCTTTTCGTTCGATGTATTTTTTAGCATCTCCAAAGGCTCAGGAGTTTCGCTTTTCTTTCGCAGCATAGCTACAATAAATTCTGCCGGAATGGCAAAACTCTGTTGCTCAAAATTAACAGTACCGGAATATACCACGCCAATCGCTTTCCCGGTCGACACAAAAATTGGCGCACCAAACTGCGATGTCCGAATCTTATTGGTGATGCGATACAACCTCGTCCCCCTGATATTGGCAAGGTTCAAAACCTTCCCCGTAAAAAGTTGCAGGGTTTTCCCGGTTTTTGGTGCCACATAAAACGATTTGGCAAAATTGGGTAAAGTGTCTTTTTGCAAAGCAATGGCTTCGCGGCTGATACTGTCAACTTTCAATATAATCAGGTCGTTTATACGATCGAAAGCCACAAAACTACGTGCGGTGTATTTTCTATTCTCATCAAATGGCTGAACTTTTACATTGGTGGCCTGATTGACAAGGGAATATTTAGTAACCAGCAAATCTTCACCAACAAAAAATCCCTGCCCCGATTCCAGTATCCGGTCACCATCGTATGAATCAATTTTTGCAATCGAGCGCATTAACTGATTCCAGATATCCTGTTTTTCATCTGCAGCAGCGTCTGGTTTTAATGTTGTTTTCTCCTGCTGTGTCGTTTCCTTCTTTTCTTTATTTCCACATGAGCTAAAAAGAACCACAGCAAGTACTATAAAAAGAATTTGTTTTGCCATAACACTACTTAATCACATTCACTTTGATTTTTACATCATTGTAAGGCCGGTTATTGCTATCGGTTTTTAGAGCTGCAATTTTATCAATAACATCAAAACCCGAAATGCATTCGCCAAAGATTGTGTATTTCCCATCCAGTTCGGGATAACCGCCAACTGTAGTATACGCTTCGCGCTGGGCATCAGAAAATTCAAGCGTATTGAGATCCAAATTGTAATCGGTTTCAATATCGGCTTTTATTTCGCCGGCAAGCTCCCTGAATTCTTTTACCTTCTTCTCTTCTTTTAACTTCTTCAGCTGCTCCCGAACTTCGGGCGTCATATACTTCTCCACAATTTTTTTCCGGATAGGAACATTCACAGCCATTTCCATAGTATCCAAAGCACCACTGGTATGCACGCTTCCTTTTACAATAAAAAACTGCGAAATATCCGATTGCTTAAACGGATTTACCTCGTCGGGCTGACGGGGCGCACAAAGCGATCCCTTTTTATGAAAATAATGCTTCAGAATTTCATCGTCAACGGTTTTATCCGGGTCGCCATAACCAATTCGTTTCCCCGGAGGTGCGTTCCGCGAGCTTTTTGAACCTCCTTGAATCAGGAAATCCTCAATAACACGGTAAAACAAAGTGCCATCGTAATAACCTTCGTTAGCCAATTCGATAAAAGCGTTTCGGTGTTTTGGCGTGTCGTCGTAAAGCATAAAACGCATGTCTCCGTAATTTGTCGAAATTTCAATAATATGCGATTGCGCAGAAGCTGAGACAGCTAATAAACAAACAAATACAATTAATAATCCGGTTCTAAGCATAAACTATTTTGTGCGTTTTACTTCCATTTTAATATCCAATTTCGGACGATCATACTGATCCGTTTCAACGGCTGCAATCTTATCCAAAACATCCAGTCCCTCAACAACCTCGCCAAAAACAGTGTACTCTCCATCTAACGAAGGATAACCTCCAATGGTGGTATATGCCTCGCGCTGCTCGTCGGTAAACGAAAATTTGGGCTGATTAGTCCAGGCACTATCAGCAGCTGCACGTAGCTCTGCAACAAAAATATTAAACCCATCCTGATCATTATTTTTTCGGTATTCGTCTAACTTCGGTTTTGCTTCGGCAAATTTTTCCTGCAAAAATTCATTTTTGGCGCGGCTGTTCAACATCATTTCCATAGTATCAAGTTTTCCGGGTGTAAAAACCTCGCCCTGCACAATATAAAACTGCGAGCCGCTTGATCGTTTTTCAGGATTCGAAGAGCCGCCTCGACGTGCTGCCGCTAACGCTCCTTTTTTATGAAAATGTTGCGGAAGGATTTCTGCCGGAATAGTATATCCCGGATTTCCAGCCCCCAAACGGGCGCCGGGCGCTGCATCTTTCGAGTCGGGATCGCCTCCCTGAATCATAAAGTTTTCCATTACCCGGTGAAAAAGCAATCCATCGTAATAACCTTCATCAATTAGTTTTAGAAAGTTCTTTTTGTGCTCCGGCGTATCGTCATACAGCTTCAATTTTATTTCGCCAAAATCGGTTGAAATAACAACCAACTCCTGCTCTTTGCTCTGTTTGGCATTGCTACACGAAATTCCTGCTCCCACAAAAGCAATTAATAGTAAAACAATTAATTTCATTCGTTTATTATGGTCAATTCTCAATGGTAACTCACAGAACTCGCTAATAATCCTCTTCCATTGTGTAAAATTCTTACATGCTCGCTTCCTCATTCCTATATAATTTCCTTATTTTGACATTCTAAAATTCCCGTAAAGATAAAAAGATGATAAACATACACTCCTGGCTTCTTTTAATGTTCGTGTTTTTTTCATGTACAGCACCCGAAAAAGAGATAGACAAGCCAACTGCACAATTAAAAGCCGAAAAATATATTCCTGAAGTGGCAGATAAATTAGACGAATTATCAGGATTAATGATTTTCAATGATCATTTTTGGGGATTTAACGACAGCGGAGGCAAAAACGAATTATATGGATTTAATAAATCGGGCAAAATAGAATACGAAATTGAGCTTAACGATGCCAAAAACAAGGATTGGGAATCGATTACACAAACCGATAAATACATTTTTGTAGGCGATTTTGGGAACAACATGGGCAACCGCGATAACCTGCTCATTTACAGAATCGACAAAAAAGATCTTTCGGAAAAAGCAGAACAAAAAATTGATACCAAAAAAATTAAATTAAAATATGCCCTACAGGATAACTTCTCGTATTTAAAAAAAACCACGCCGTACGATTGTGAAGCTATGGTAGCCTTTAAAGACAAACTGTACCTTTTTAGTAAAAACTGGCGCGACGAAACTACCTGGCAGTACAATGTGCCCACAAAAAAAGGCGAGTACGAAATAACCCCAACCGATACTTTTAATGTAAAGTGCCTGGTTACGGGAGCCGATATCAGCCCCGATAATAAAACACTGGCGCTTGTGGGTTACGAAAATTACCGCTCGTTCATCTGGTTATTTTCCGACTTTCCGGGAGATCGCTTTTTTGAAGGTAAAAGCCAACAAATTAAACTAGAAGGTATTGACGGTGCCCAAACAGAAGGAATATCTTTTTTAAACAACGACAGTATTTTGGTTTCGTGCGAAAAAACCAAGAGCTACAACCAACAGGTTTTTCTTTTCGATTTAAATAAACTCAACAATGGAACACATTAGGATAAACCACAAAATCAGGCTCGAACTGATTAACTCGTCGATGGCCGAAATTGTATTTCAAACCATTGACCGCGATCGCGAATACCTGAAAAAGTGGCTCCCGTTTGTGCAGTACACCAGCAAAGTTGAAGATACGCAGGCTTTTATAACCAGCATCACCGGCAGCGATAACAAAAGCGACCTGGTTTACACCATATGGTACAATGAGGAATTTGCCGGACTGATTGGTTTTAAGGACTCCGATTGGGGGAACCGGAAAACCGAACTCGGTTATTGGCTGGCCGAAAAAATGCAGGGAAAAGGAATTATAACCACTTGTGTTGAAAAACTTGTTCGTTTTGCTTTTCAGAAACAAAAAATGAACCGCATACAGATTAAAGTGGCGGAAGAAAATTTACAGAGTGAGAAAATTCCACTAAAACTGGGATTTGTATACGAAGGCACTGAACGTCAAGGGGAACACCACAGCACCGGTTATGTGAATCTTAGAATTTACAGCAAGCTCAAACACGAAATCGCAGATTAGTTGCAACTTTTACCAGTTTTTCATGTCGGTATTAATGTAAAACAATGGTTATAATGCAGTTTGTTAGCCATAAAGTACTACTAACTCATTGATAATTTATATATTTGACCCGGAAATTCATTTGTTCGAATTTTAAACAATAACAATGGAAACAGAAACATTTACAGAAAAGTCGCTACGAAGAAACCTCTACCGGGTGTTGCGTAAAACAGGTGTTAACAGAGATAACATTTGTTTAACCGCCTCGTTTTATGAGGATCTGAATTTCGACAACATTGACTGGACTATTTTTATTCACTATTTAGAACGCATCTTCAACATACGGATAAATGATGAGGAACTAAATAGTTTTTCGAATGTGAACGATACGCTCCTGTACTTACGAGGAGAATTGGTTTATTCGAGTAATTAGGCATTAGAAACAGAAATGAAAAAAAAGGGATTCAATAGATTTGAGTCCCTTTTTTATTTGAACTTTTCAGATGAAAGTTTGTATCTTATACAACAAAATTTAAATGACCAAACAAAATGGAAGAAGTAAACAGTTTATCCGAAAAACTTTATGGTTTAGTAATGACCTATGGCCCCAAATTAATCGGGGCAATCATTACTCTAATTATTGGCTTGTGGGTTATCTCTATTCTAAGAGGTGCGATACGTAGACGTTTTGAAAAACAAGATGTGGATCCCTCTCTTCGAGGCTTTCTAAACAGCCTGCTTGGAATTGGTTTAAAAGCCATGCTTTGGATCGCCGTTATTGGAATGATGGGCGTTCAGATGACCTCATTTGTTGCTATTTTAGGTGCTGCAGGTTTGGCCGTGGGAATGGCATTATCCGGCACCTTACAAAATTTTGCCGGAGGAGTAATGATTCTCATTTTTAAACCATTTAAAGTAGGAAACTATATAAGTGCACAGGGGCACTCGGGCACTGTAAACGAAATTCAGATTTTTAACACCATCCTGAAAACGCCGGATAATAAAACCATAATCATTCCGAATGGAGGATTGGCAACCGGTTCCATGATTAATTTCTCTGCCGAAGCAAAACGCCGTGTTGACTTTACTTTTGGTATTGCCTATGGCGATGACGTGGATAAAGCGAAGGAAGTTTTAATGAAATTGATAAAGGCTGACGAAAGAATAATTAACGACCCGGCCGAACCTTTTATTGCAGTTAGCGAACTGGCCGACAGCTCAGTAAATCTAGTAGTTCGTGTATGGGCCGAAGCTGCCAATTACTGGGGAATTTATTTCGATCTTCATGAAAAAGTTTACAAAACATTCGAAAAGGAAGGTCTCAATATTCCTTTCCCGCAAATGGATGTACATGTACAGAAATAAAAAAAATTATATGCTACAAAGAAAAAGGCGCTCAATCAAGCGCCTTTTTTGTTTTTATCTTAATTACAGTTTTACCTCCGTCATTGGTTTTCTCGATTTTTTCAACCTCATTATTTTTCAATAATTCCTTCACCTTGTCGCTTTTTACCTTTTTACCATCAATGTAATAAACCGCATTGGTGTCGCCGGGGGTGGAAAGGAAAATCGGCTGTCGCCCATATTTCTCCGCCAGTTCGCGCTGCCTCTCAAACCTCTCGCGTTGTTTCTCGAATTGCAGTTGCGCCTGTTGTTCAACATCGCATGTTTCTTCTTCATTTTTCAGAATACGAAACAACATCGGGTACAGCTTTACCGAATATGGAATCACCGTATTTTTAAACTCTTCAGTGGTCATCTGTTATATTGGACGAGTTGCTTTCAGTTTTATAACAAACATTCTCAGAAAAAACGTAAAACATTTCCCACAGCCTCTGCTAACCCCCTAGATATCAGGGATTCCTAAACTTTCATTTTTCAGACAGAATCCCTATGATCTGCAAGATATAATTCAAATCATTTCAATTCCAGCAATCAAACGAGGTAGAAAAACTAATTTTGTTATTTTCGCGGCACCAATGACTATCACAAAATTCATAACCTTTTTACTTCTCGGTATTGGCTTAAGTTTCGATTCCTTTGCAGTTTCTGTGTCGTGTGGTTTGATGAAACGCGAGATCAAATTTAAACAAGCCACAATCGTTGCTGCGTCACTGGCATCTTTTCAGGCCACTCTCCCAGTTATTGGCTGGCTGGTAGGCGAAGCGCTAAAAAACCTGATTGCCTCGGTAGATCATTGGATCGCTTTTGGCTTATTGGGATTAATCGGCGGAAAAATGATTCTGGAAGGGATTAAAGAAAATGGAACACTCAACAACTTTGATCCCTTTAAAATTAGTGTATTAATTGGTCTTTCGGTAGCAACAAGCATTGATGCATTGTTTGTTGGATTAAGTTTTGGATTCCTCAATATTCCCATATTATATCCGATCTTGGTTATTGGCTCAGTAACTTTTATTGCAGCCATGTTGGGCATGCTGTTTGGGAAAAACATCTCGGCTAAAAGAAGTCACCAATCGCTTATTTTGGGAGGAATAATTTTAATTGTCATTGGGCTCAAAATATTGATAGAACATTTGCTACTTCACTCTTCCTGACGAATTTCATTTTCCCAAAAACTCTTTACAAAAAATTGCGTTATTTGGATCAGGAATACAATACGTCGGATAAAAACCGTAATTTCACAACTTTAAATTTATACACAAATGGCGAAGATTAGAGTTACCAAGAAATTCCATTTTGAAATGGGCCACGTACTGCACAATTACGATGGCTTGTGCCGCAATATTCACGGACACACTTACAACATGGAAGTGACTTTACTTGGTGAGATAAGGGAGGAGAAAGAACACCCGAAAGACGGGATGGTGATTGACTTTGGAAAGCTAAAAAAACTGGTGAAAGACAAGATCGTAAATGTGTACGACCACAGCTTAGTGGTAAGCCAAATTTACGCCGACAAAAACCAGGAACACCTGCTAAAAGCTACCGAACGGCTGATCGTTCACGATTTCCAGCCCACATCAGAAAATATGTGTGTATATTTTGCCAGCGTTCTTCAACAAGAACTGCCCCAAGATGTTTCTTTATATAGTATTCGCCTTTACGAAACAGCAACATCGTATGCCGAATGGTTTGCTGAAGACAATAAGTAATTTTGTATCCTGAAATCCAACATTATGGCTGAAAACAAACAGCAAAAACTTTTTCTTTTAGACGCTTTCGCACTGATTTACCGCAGTTATTTCGCATTTATCCGGAATCCCAGGTTTAACTCAAAAGGTGTAAATACCTCGGCAATGCTGGGGGTTACCAACACCATTGTACAGGTTTTGGAAAAAGAAGATCCTGAGTATCTCGCTGTGGTTTTCGATGTATCGGCACCAACTTTCAGACACGAAATGTACAAAGAATACAAGGCCAACCGCGATGAAATGCCGGAAGACCTGCGCAAATCGATTCCATACATCCGCAAAATTATTGAGGCTTTTAATATTCCCATCATTGAAAAAGAAGGTTACGAAGCCGATGATGTTATTGGAACACTCGCAAAAAAAGCCGAAAAAGAGGGCTTCACCACTTACATGATGACGCCCGATAAAGATTATGCGCAGCTGGTTTCCGATCAGGTATTTATGTATAAACCCGGAAAAGGAGGTGGCGATGTAGAAATTTGGGGTTTACCAGAAGTACAGGAAAGCTTTGGTATTGAAACCGCCGACCAGGTAATTGACATACTTGGATTAATGGGAGACTCGGCAGATAATATCCCGGGATGCCCCGGCATTGGACCCAAAACTGCACAAAAACTTATTGCTGAATACGGAAGCATTGAAGAACTGTACCAAAATACTGATAAGCTAAAAGGCAAACAAAAAGAACGAATCGTTGAAAACGAAGAGCAGGTGCGTCTATCGAAAGTGCTGGCAACTATCATTACTGATGCGCCAGTTCCGTTCGACCTTGACAAACTGAAGAAAGACGAGCTCAACAAAGAGGAATTGGTAAAATTGTTTAACGAGCTTGAATTTAAAACGCTGATTTCGCGATTAAAACTGAGTAGTGCTCCGGCAGAACCGGCCATGCAGGGAACACTTTTTGGCGCCCCTGAAGAAGTTGTTGCCGAAGCTCCAAAAACGAAAGAAAATATCGACTCAGTTCCTCACCAGTATTATTTGGTTGAAAACGAACTGCAACGCGCGAGTCTGCGGGCCGAGCTTTCGGTGCAAAAGGAATTTTGTTTTGATACCGAAACCACAGGATTAGATACGCAAATTGCCGAGATCGTTTGTATGTCGTTTGCATTTAGGGAACATGAAGCGTACTGCGTTACAATTCCCACGGACCGGAAGGAAGCACAAAAAGTAATGGATGAGTTCCGCGAAATTTTTGCCGATCCCAACATTATCAAAATCGGACAGAATATTAAGTACGATATTCTCATTCTGAAGAATTATAACCTGGAGGTAAAAGGGCCACTTTACGATACTATGTTGGCACATTACCTCATTCAGCCCGACATGAAACACAACCTTGATATGTTGTGTTTGCAGTACCTGAATTACGAGAAAGTACCGACCGAAAACCTGATTGGAAAAAAGGGAAAAAACCAGCTAACCATGCGATCGGTAACAACAGAGAAGTTGCGCGATTATGCCTGCGAAGATGCCGACCTGACTTTGCAATTAAAAAATGCTTTAGATCCGGAACTGGATAAAGCTGGTGTACGCGAGCTTTTTGAAACTCTTGAAATGCCGCTGGTTCCGGTGCTGGCAAAAATGGAAAGTACTGGTGTAAAATTAAACTTTGACGAGCTGAATAAGTACGCCAAAGTTTTACGCGAGCAAATCATCGAACTGGAAAAAGAAATTATTGATCTGGCCGGAGAAGAGTTTAACGTTTCGTCACCCAAACAATTGGGGCCCATCCTTTTTGAGAAATTAAAAATTGATACCAACGCGAAAAAAACCAAGACGAAACAATATTCCACTTCCGAAGAGGTATTGATTCGTTTAGTCGATAAACACCCAATTGTTCAGAAAGTATTGGATTTCCGTGGATTGAAAAAACTGTTGTCGACTTACGTTGAAGCCTTACCGCAATTGATTAATCCAAAAACAGGAAAGATTCACACATCATATAACCAGGCTATTGCCGCTACCGGACGATTGAGTTCCAATAACCCGAATCTGCAGAATATTCCGATCCGCGATGCAGCGGGCCGCGAAATCCGTAAAGCTTTTATTCCCTCGGATGAAAAGCATACTTTCTTCTCTGCCGACTACTCGCAAATTGAGTTGCGGATTATGGCAGCACTAAGTGGCGACGAAGAAATGCAACGCGCTTTTAACGAGGGAAAAGACATTCACTCGATTACCGCAGCAAAGATTTACCAGATACCCGAAAGCGAAGTTGATTCAGATATGCGCCGTAAAGCCAAAACGGCCAACTTTGGGATTATTTATGGTATTTCGGCATTTGGATTGTCGCAGCGTTTAAATATTCCACGCACCGAAGCCAAAGATTTGATTGACGGCTACTTCGAGAATTTCCCAAAAATTAAAGCATTTATGGACAAACAAATTCACCTGGCTCAAGAACAGGGTTTTGTTGAAACCATAAAAGGCCGCCGCCGCTATTTAAACGACATTAATTCGGCCAATGCTGTAGTACGTGGTATGGCCGAACGAAATGCAGTAAATGCTCCAATACAAGGTTCTGCGGCAGATATCATTAAAATTGCAATGATCAATATTCACAACAAAATGGAGGAGCAAAACCTGCAATCGAAAATGATTTTGCAGGTGCACGATGAATTGAATTTTGATGTGTATAAACCGGAACTGGAAACGATCCGTTCGTTGGTTAAAAACGAAATGGAAAATGCCGTGGACATTGGCGTTCAGTTAACGGTTGAAAGCAACGCCGCCGATAACTGGCTGGATGCTCACTAGACGGCAATTTCGTTAAATATTAACCTGACAGTTGGATTGTATCTATTCAGGGCTTTCACCTTTTTAATGTGTTTCATCACCTTTTTGGGGTTTGGAAAACATTGGGCAAAGTAAATCCAGAACTGCTTCATTTTATTCAGCGCATTGCCTTCGTTATCCATAACCTGAAGATAACGATCCAGCATGGTTTGATGAAAGGTGTATAACAAATCTGCACGCTCATTTGCTGTAAAAGAAATACCTTTAATTTCATGCGGGAGTAGTGGATTCATTAAAATTCCGCGTCCCAACATCCAGGTATCGATACCTGGAAATTTGTGTTGTTTGGAAATTAAATCCTCTTTCGAAAAGATATCGCCGTTGTAAACCAGTTTGTGTTTTAGATTTTCTGTAGTATAAGAAAATGCATCTTTATCAATCTCACCCGAATACAACTGGCCGGCCAACCGCGCATGCAAAATCACCTCTTTTAACGGAAACTGATTCAATACCTTTATAACGTCTTTTATCTCACCTACAGATTTTAACCCGGCTCTTAATTTTACAGAAAGCTCTCCCTTTGCACTGCTGTAAAAATGATCAAGTATCTTATATATCTCATCCGGGAAGGGCAATAGTCCAGAGCCTTTCCCCCGGTTGGTGACCATCGGATACGGACATCCCAGATTCAAGTTAAATTCTGAATACCCCTGATCAGCTAAAACATTTTTCAGTAATTCGAACTCCGCTGCATCTTTTGCCAAAATCTGAGGAACCACCCTATTTTGTGTATTATTTTCCGGGAGTATTTCGCGCGAATACTTATTCGGGACAGCATTGTTTTTCAGCGAAATATAGGGGATAAAATAAGCATCAGCGGTATTAAACACCTTTGCGTACGACGCCCGGTACACATAGTCGGTAAATCCCTGCAACGGGGCCATATAAATCATTCCTGCAATTTTTTGTTTTATGCGTCACAAAATAACAAAAATTACTCCGCCTGTGAGAATAAAAAAGCCTGCTTGTTCTTCTGCCCGATTAAGTTCTCATCTTAATATTTTGGTATCTTTGCGCCATTGAAAATTATGGGGGTAAATTACACATATAACCAGGATACAATTGCAGCGAACAACGCAAGAGCAGTGTTGCCCTCAACCGTTGAAAAAACAAACACAAACCCACAGGGAAATAACGTCAACACTAAGCGACAAAAGATACAAACTGTCGATAGTTCCGACTACATAGCACCGCGGCAACAAGCTAAAATGCAAAGTACGCAACTTGAAAAAAACTCACTGGTTTTATCTAACCGGGAACGCGAGTATCCGGGCAACGATTGGTTAACCATTATTATTTTTGTGGCCATTGCCATTTTCGCCAGTATACGCTATTCGTATGCCAAATATATTAAGCAACTATTTTTATCGCTATTTAATTATGCCACCTCAACACGCATGCTCAACGATAAAACCTACCCTGTTTTTCACGCGGCATTTCGTCTTGAGGCCATCTTTTATATCATTTTCCCGATATTTATATTTCAGTGTTTAAACCTGTTTAAATACCAAAATACGGCACTAACGCCAACGTATTTAGCCTTAATTTTCGGGGGAACTTTACTCTACTTTTTTGCCAAAAAAGTTATCTATTTAACATTAGGATTGATGTTTGAAACGCAAAATGAAACACGGGAATATTTGTTTAACTACGATAATTTTAATCGTTCGCTCAGTTTAATTTTCTTGCCCGTTGTTATACTAATTCAGTTTGCACCACTTAAAACCCCAGTATTTATAGCCATTTTAGGACTTGTTATTCTCCTTCTTTTTAATCTAATATTACTAAGAAGGGGGACAATTATATTATTGAAAAAACAATTTTCTTTATTTTATCTGTTTTTGTACCTTTGTACCCTTGAAATTTTACCCTTGCTTTTAATTTATAAAGTTGTTGTTTGAAGAAAAGGGGGAAAGTCTCATTAAAAGCATAAAAATTTGAAAGTCAAGAGCATTTTAGTTTCACAACCGGAGCCAAGTACAGCAAAATCACCGTATTTTGAATTGGCTGAGAAGAATGGCCTGAAAATCGACTTCAGACCGTTCATTCAAGTTGAGGGAGTTCCTGCCAAGGAATTTCGCCAAACACGAACGCAGATACTTGAGCATACTGCTGTAATTTTTACCAGCCGTACTGCTATCGATCATTTTTTCAGAATTGCACAGGAATTGCGCATTACAGTACCTGATTCAATGAAATATTTCTGTATTTCTGAAGCAACTGCTTTCTATCTCCAAAAGTATATCGTGTACCGTAAGCGTAAAATATTTTATGCCGATGGTAGATTCACCGATTTGGTGAATGTGATGAAAAAACATAAAGATGAGAAATTCCTTGTGCCACTATCGGATATTCACAAACAGGAAATTCCAACCCTGCTAGACAAGGGTGGCTACAAGTATACGAAAGCAATTTTATACCGTACTGTTAGCGCCGATTTATCGGATTTGGCAGATATAAAATATGATGTGCTTGTATTTTTCAGCCCATCGGGAATTAAGTCACTATTCCAGAACTTCCCCGACTTTGAGCAAAATTCAACACGCATAGCATGTTTTGGCCCGTCAACAGCAAAGGCAGTTGAAGAAGCTGGATTAAGGCTGGATATTCAGGCTCCAACAGCGCAGGCTCCTTCAATGACTATGGCTCTTGAACAATACATCAAAAAGAACAACAAGAATTAAATAGAAAAATATATATTTTTGAAAGGCCGTCCGTCGTTTGACGTATGGCCTTTACTTTTTTATGGAAACAAAAGATAAAATAGAATCGCCGGTATCCTACACGCTAAAAAAGGCGGAGCGTTTGTGCAGCAAAAAAGTTATCGATAAACTTTTTGCTGAGGGCGAATCATTTTTAGCATTTCCAATAAAAGTCGTTTTTAAAATTACTGAACTTCCTCACCCCGTTCCTGTTCAGACCGGATTTTCGGTAAGCAAAAAAATATTTAAACGAGCAGTTAAGCGAAACAGGATTAAACGCCTGATGCGCGAAGCATACCGATTGAACAAACAAATGCTCAACACCCATGCAGAAAAGCAACAAATGGCCGTTTTTTTTATTTTCATTGGCAAAGAGCTGCCAACATTTGTGCAAGTTGAAAAAGCCATGAAGAAAGCCTTGTACAAGCTGTCCGATTCGTATGCTGAGACAGCAAGCAAAAAAGCATAAAAAGCCCCGGAAAATCTCCCGAGGCTTCATATTTTTTCCAGTCCAAAATCTTATTCCTGATCCATAATTTCGGTTTGCATACGTACCGAATCTTCATGAATGAGTTGAAAAAGTATTTTCACAAACGTTTCATTTACGTCCATACTCTTCCCCAACTTTACGCGGTTTTCCATTAATTGTGTCCAACGGTTTATCTGAAGTGCGGTAACATTATTGTCGCGTTTGTACTCGCCAATCTGTTTAACAATCTGCACACGCGAAGCCAGTGTTTCCAGCAATTCGGCATCAATGGCATCAATTCGGTTACGCAACACATCCAATTGATTGTCAAAATCAGGATTGCCTGCATTCTCGTAACGAATAACCAACTTATCAAGCATTTTCCCCAAATCGGCCGGAGTAAGTTGCTGACCAGCGTCACTCAATGCACACGAAGGGTCGCGATGTGATTCAATCATTAATCCTTCCATGCCCATATCAAAAGCCTTCTGCGAAATTTCTTGAAGATATTCACGTGTTCCGGCAATGTGGCTTGGGTCGCAAATTACAGGCAAATTAGGCAGCAAACGCTTTAACTCTATAAAGGTTTTCCAGTTGGGATAGTTACGGTATTTTGTTTCGCGGAATGGTGTGAAACCACGATGAATTCCAACAATGTTTTTAATACCTGCCTGATGGATTCGCTCAACAGCACCCATCCAAAGTTGTACGTCTGGATTCACCGGGTTTTTAATCATTACCACGGTATCCGTTCCTTTCAATACATCGGCAATTTCCTGCACCACAAAAGGGCTGGCCGTAGAACGTGCTCCAATCCACAATACATCAAGCCCGGCTTTTAAAGCCTCTTCAGTGTGTTGTGCGTTGGCCACTTCTGTTCCTACCGGCAAATCGGTTTCTTCTTTTACCTGCTGCAGCCATTTCAAACCGATCGATCCAACGCCTTCAAACGACCCTGGGCGTGTTCTGGGTTTCCAAACTCCACCACGAAAAACAAATACGCGTTTGTCTTTTGCCAGCAAACGGGCTGTTTCCATGGTTTGTTCTTCCGTTTCAAGACTACATGGCCCTGAAATCAGCAGTGGATTGTCGATATTCGGTATCCACGCTTTAATCGGATTAATGTCTAATTTTAAAGTCATGATTATTTTGTATAAAGTTTTGTCAATTTCTCTTCATTCTTCAGAAAATGCGGATTCTTGCCTTCAAGAATTCCACGGATATTATTTGCATTGTTGATCAAATCAAGCATTTTATCGTCCTCTTCATTTTTCATACAATCGCGGAATTCGATAAGATGTTTGATATATACGTTCAGCGATTCAACAACGTATCGACGATTTTGTTGAAAAATAGGGTGCCACATAGTAGCCGAACTTTTTGCCAGACGAACCGTTGAACGAAAACCGCCACTAGCCAGATCGAAAATAATTTTACGCTCCTCTTTTGTCTGAACAGCATTAGCCAGCGCATAAGCAGCGGCGTGCGGCAAATGCGATACAAAAGCAGTGCTGTGGTCCTGTTCATCCGAAGTCATATAAGCAATGTCCATTCCCAGCACCTGAAACATCTTTTCGATTAAAGCGACATGTTGCGGACCGGAGTCTTCCTGGTCGCATAATATGGCAATTTTGCCTTTAAACAATCCTTCCAAAGCTGCTGTTGGCCCCGAGTCTTCGGTTCCCGACATGGGGTGACCCGGAACAAAGTTTTTTCTCCGTTTGTGGTTAGCCACCAAATCAACAATCACCTTTTTTGTCGATCCCATATCAGCCACTGTAGTTCCGCTGCTAATCAAATCGAGCACTTGCGGTAAAACCTCAAGTTCTTTGTTTACCGGAATAGCAATAATTACCAGATCGGTATCACTTACCCCGTTTTCCAGCGTTTCAATCCGGTCTACCAATCCAATTTCTAAGGCTTTGGCAGCATTTTCTTCGCTGGCATCAACACCAATTAACTCGGTGGCAAACCCCGATTTTCGCAAATCGCGGGCAATTGATCCCCCAATTAATCCAAGTCCTATTACTGTTGTCTTCATTTATTTATTATGTTTATTTACTTCACTTTTAATCACAAAAAAAGGTCCCGAATTTTTCGAGACCTTTCTGTAAAATATTTTTAATTTAAACAATACCCTACTTCCTGACCCCGTTTTCAGAACCATAATAAAAATAAAAGTAGAAATAGTTATTGTTAAAATTCTTTGTCATTTCTTCAATTTCTGTCAACAAATATAGAGATATATTTTTGAAATGAAATTTTTATCCTGTTTTTACTCTTAATTTTGAAGCTAATATTTAAAATTTAGTTTTTAATTAACTTTTTTGTAAGCACAGTTTGCCCGTCTTGACTCACTTTCATTAGGTACATACCATTTCCGTATCCAGAGAGACTAATTTCATCGGAATACTCGCCAATCACTCCTTGTTCTTCTGTGGTATATATTTTTTGTCCTACAACGTTATAAAGTTCAATTTGAAGTTGTGACTCTTTCTGAACAGCTGAAATCTTCACCGTAATATTATCGGTAAAGGGATTTGGGTAAACGTTGATCTCTCCCGGCGACAACAAGGTAATATCGGCTGATACCGGTCGTTGAATCTCCAGATTATCAATTGCCCACCCCCAGCCTGTTGCGTAAGGATCGGAATACAACCGGAAACGAATCAGAATCGTATCACCGGCAACAAAGTAATCGTTATCGGTTAAAGTGATCGATCGATTTACAAACCAGTCGGCCGTCCCCATGGTTTCGGAGTCTTGTCCACCTCTTGGTATTCCTTTTTCGTAATTTGTTTGCCACACAGGCTGATCTGACGAATCGTAACCATCGGCAAGTGGATACCAGTTGTCTCCGTTATTTTTACTGCCCTCAACAATCACATAATCGTAAAAATCGCTGTCGCCATATACCGAAGTTGAGTCTCCCGGCTCAACCAAAACCACTTCCGTAAAGTTCATGGTTCCCTTATCTTTAATTATTATTGGTTTCTTCAGCAAGGTTGCAAACTCCAGTTCCCCGTTGTCAATTTCGGGCGCCGGATACGGATGTTGGCTATGCAGCGCTCCATTGTCGAAATCAGGAGCCGTATAAATATCAAAATCAGAAAGAAGGAAATCAGGTGTTTCTGAGTTAAAATCGTTTGAATAATAACTAACCGCACCAAAAATGTCCTCAATTTTAAACGAGAAATAGCTTTCTGCATCGGCTGGCAGTCTTGTGCTATTCGGAATGTTTGCTGCATCGATGGCAAAAATAGCATAAGTAATCTCATCTCCATCAGCTAAGGTATTCAGGTCAAAAGGGAAATTGCCAATATATTCATCTGCAAAATCTCTTTGCAATGCAAAAGGTTCCTGTGCTTCTCCATTGATAAAATATTGCACATAAGCTGTATCAACACCCAGATTATCGCTAATATCCGCAACCAACTGCTGCTCTTCATTCAATAATAGAAAATAATCAATTTCGTCGTGCGCAATAACAGGCTTTTGGGTATCGGTACCAACATGAATTGTATAAAACTCAGTTGATGCCAATGCAGGAGCAGTTCGCATGCGATTCATTGTGTCTTGTACTTCGATATAGTACGAGATTCTATCGGTACCAGCTTCGGGCACATAAGTTACTGAATACGTTCCGTCACCTTCCGTATCAATTAAATTAAGCGTATCCGAATGGCTTTTAAACTCGTCTAATGAATATATAACTTTAGGTGTTCCGGCTTTTACACCATAATCACTTTCAAACCATCCGCTAAAAACCAATGGTTTTAGTTCTTCAATATCTTTAACCTGATCGAAACGAATAAAGATATTCTTCCAACCAATATCGTCCATTATACCTTTGGTTATCGGGCCAGGATCATGAATGGCTTCGGCCATTCCGATGGCGTGGGTCATCAGCGAATTTTCACTTGTATGGCCATAGGTATTGTCATCCAAATGATAAATACTTGATCCGGCATTAAAAGTAAGCGGTGTATAAAGTTTTGGTTTAAGTCCATCATTCCTGTTTTGTGCAATAGTACTATTCGCATACAGATCATTTGAAATGAGTGCTCTTTTCAACTCACTGCTAACATTTTCAAAAAATGAAGTATCAACAAGCTGCTTTCCATCAATTTCTCCCTTTTCCACTAAAAGATCAAACGAAGTAGCTTCCCCAAACTCAATGTTTCCATAAGCTCCGTATTCGTTATTGCTATCAACAAAAAGGAAGCCGGTAAATCCAAGACCGTGACCAATTTCGTGCATTACAACAGAGACCAAATCGTAAAGAGTATTCGGGCAATTCATATCAGTACCATAATACCAGTCAATCTTGCTGCTAAAATTTGCGATCATATCGTAACGGCTCTCCCCATTCATCTCTCTTTTGGCAATTTTTTCGGCTATGGCAACCGGATAATAACGTCCTTTGAAAGGAGCATCCTTAAAATCTTTGTAATAGGCTTCGGGACCGCAATTGCCCAAAACATTCGTTTCCAAATTGTCGCTCCAGTTAGCTTGCATCCGTATTGGCACATCCGATTCAATAATCGACTCCCAGATACTAACAGCATAGGCAAACGCCTCCTGCGCCTCGGGTGTAAAATCGTTATAGTCGACTATTATTTCTGATTTTGCTGCTCCGGCTGATTTCAGAAGAAACTCGGCAGGCGGCGCTATTCGCACCCTTTCGACTTCGCCTGATCCGTAACAAACCGGATGTGGCACTTTTATGCTTTGGGTGTAACTCTTCATTTGTGCACTTGAGGATAGCGCTACAAGAATCAACAAACTTAACAATGTATAATACTTGCTCATTTTACTATTATAATAACACTTTTAGCGCAGTAAGTTTCATATTTAAAAAAACTTGGGCAACAAAAAGTTCATATAAATTAGACAAGAGTAAAAAAAATGCCGGAATTTTCATTCCGGCATTACCTAATTTAAGGTCGTAATACCAATCATCTAATATTCTAACCTTTGCGCTTTTTTCTCTCTTAGTAGTTTGTACAACACCACTAAGGATGTTACTAGTCCTGCAAATGCTGCAATAAAAGCAATCATTAATAAAGTTTCCATAGTTCTAATTTTTTATGATTTTTTGAGTAATTGTATTTAAATTATTATCTGATATACTTGCCATGTAAACTCCGGGAGCTACATTAGGAAGATCGATTTTTATTTTGCCTGAATAGGACGCATTGTAAAGTGTTTCGCGATGCACAGTTTTACCGTATAAGTCGGTAATCGTTACTTCAACATCATCTGCCACATCCGAGCGGAACCCGTCGATATAGATGCTGCTTTTAAACGGATTTGGGTAAATGCTTACCTCACTGGAAGCCAACTCTTCATTAACATCAGTGGTAACTTGCTGAATAGAGAGGTTATCGATAGCCCATCCCCAACCGGTAGTCGCTTTATCGGATGCTAACCGAAAACGAAAAATCACGGTGTCGCCTGCTTCAAAACCTGTGTTGTCAGTTAGGTTTATCGTTTGTTTCAGGAACATGTTCTCTGCTCCGGATGCCTGCGACACCGCACTTTTTAACGAACCTGTAAATTGCGAACTCCAAAGATCATCAACACTTGAGTCGTAACCATCTGTAATAGGTAACCAACTTTTTCCATTGTTTTTACTTGCCTCTACGATTACAAAATCCCAAAACTGCTCTTCGGTATAAACTGTTCCTTCTACGCCCGGTTCTACCAAAACTACCTCATCAAAACTCATTAGACCATTTTCTTCAAGAACAATCGGATATTTTAACTGGGCAAGCAGGTTGTATTTTTGATTATCGGTTTGTGATTCAGGATATGGATTTATAGTGTGCAAATTACCACTTGTGAAACCAGCCGGTAAGGTTACTTCAAAATCAGAAATTTCGAAATCGGTATTTGGCGAATCAAAATTATTAAAGTACCCAGTCAATGCTTCACTTGCTTCAAATACTGAAACGTTATAATATCCACTTGCTGGCATACGGCGTTGGTTCTCTCGCGATGTATTGTCGATAGCTACAATGCTATACTCAACAACATCGTCGCTAAATAATTGAGTAGGAAATTCGAGTTTCCCGGCGTAATTATCTGCACCCTTTTTTGATAAAATAAATGGTTCCTGATCTTGTCCGTTAATACGGTACTGAACCTCAACTCTGTTTATTCCAACATTATCGCTTGCAACAGCTGCAAAGTTCATTACAGGGCTATTTGCGTTTACCAGTTTTTCCGGATTATGCTGCAATACCGGTGGATAATAGTCGTCGCCTATGCGGAAACTAAGTTTTTGCTCCGGTGCACGTTCAGGATAGCTGTACACTACATTTCCTGTAGTTTTTGCCTCGTAGTAATAAAATATTTTACCAGTTGTGTTATTCAGTGGTAAATCTCCTTCAAACTGATTTGTATTGCTATTGTAGGCAAGACTTACTGTTTGTGATGTTGCAAAGTTATCGGTTGAAAAAGTGATTTTTACGGATGATTGATCGATATCCATTTCGCCTCCTACCTCAACAAACACAGGAAGTTTCTCACATGATTCTTCGAAATCCTTAATCTCGAACCCATCAAAACTAACCGACTTCCATCCCAACTGTGCCAAAACATCCATTGTTTTATCACCCGGGTAATGAATGGCTTCTCCTCTACTAATAAAAGGAGTCATCAATGCGTTAGCATCTCCCCCGCCAAATTCATTTTCAGGATAATGGTAAATACTTGTTCCAATGTTCCAGCTTTGAGGAGCATATACTTTTACCGATTCAGAATTACCCTGGTTTTTCAATACAAGGTTATTCGAAAGCAATTGCTCTGCAAGTGTTGCTGACGGACGTGAGAATAAATTCTCATCGGCAATTTGTTCGTTTTGCTGATTATAAACATATACATCGTAAATACTAGGAGCATTCGCGCTGTTGTCAATAATTCCCTGATTGTTTTCCACACCGAAGAAACCAATAAATCCCAAACCATGTACCAATTCGTGTAACACAACGGTTACAAAATCGTACTCGTTTGACGGACAATCTCCGTTGGTGCCAAAATACCAGTTAATTGAGCTGCTAAACGTACACTCAATATCGGCTTCTGTTCCGTTCAATTCTTTTTCGGCAAGTTTTTCAGCCAGCGCAACAGGATAATATACATTACCGAGTCTTGCTCCTTTAAAATTACGGTACATACTGCCTGGTGCACTACTCGCCAATACATTATTTCCCAACCCGTTCCATGTTGCTCGTACTTTAACCGGTACGGGCGACGAAATCAAGTTCTCGTAAATTGATACGGCGTACAAAAATGCAGGTTTTGCATTTTCAGGAAAGTTCACAAACTCCACCTGAAAATCGGAATTTAATACCGATCCGGATTTTAAGTTTGTTTCATGGGGTGCAATAAATGATTTTTTACTCTCTTCGGAAGCAATGTTAATCGGGGCATTGATCTTTTTGATCCTTTCCTGATCGGATTGCTCAGCCCTGGCATAAAAAGCGCCAACTAATACCAGGGCGGTAATAATTAAATGTCTCATTACAATTTTAAATTAGGGTTTGTAAAAATTGTCATGCCTAAATCTCAATTTGCGCAAAGGTCATTTCGGCATGTTTTTAGGAAACTTACGTTGCGGTGTACCTGTTTCAATTGGGTTTGTTTGTTATTGAAACAGTGGGTTTGTAACCCGCGTTGCTTATTCCCTAAGACTTTTTTTTCAGTAAACAAAGAACTTAATCTTCTTGGAAAACGACTTCTATATTTGTCCTCTAACGTTCATTACAAAGAACCTGACTTTTAATCAAATGCCCTAATTATTGTTGCTGATTGGCTGGCCGCTGATTGACCAAAATTAACTGCTGAAAAGCTGATGATTTTTTCAAATCCTTAAACCGAAATCCGAAATCGGCATGTTTTGCTGAGAAGAAGGGTTTATTTTTCTTAGACCATTTGTCTAACCTTTACCCACAAAGCTCTCATACTTTTTTACTCAGCAATTCTCAATCGAAATCTTTTCCGCTCCTTATCGTTCTGCCTGAATTTTTGGTTCCTGACATGATTTACCGGGTTTGTAATGTAAATCATTGGGTTTGTAGAAACCTCGATTCTACACCAATAAGTTTCGCTTAACTGCGATTAGTAATTAAATTTTTTTCTGTTGATTACAGCGTCCTCAATAATTAAATGGTTTTGTTTCATTACAACACAAATTAGGTTCTAACTTCTCAATTACAAATAATGAAACATTCGTTTGAATCCGGGAAATCTTTTACAAAACTCTTGCACAAACGAATACATATTGAGTAAGCAAAAAATCCGTTTTACACACATTTTAATGATGTAAAGCGGTGGGTTTGTAATTTACTTCCACAAAATATCCACCCTGTAACAAGGTTTCTTAACGCAAAAAATTCAACTTTTGATTTTAAAATTTGATGATTGATGTTGTGTTGAAAATCAAAAGCGCCAGTCAAAGAACGGTTCTATATTTATGGGTTTGTAGGTGTAAATGTAGGAATTAATTTAAATAAACCAAATTTTTTTTCATAAGTTTAGCTCGATAACAAAATTTAAGATTGTCTTTTTTATGAACTTTTTATCAACAACCTTATTCTCTATTGCTCTGCTGATTAGCCTCCCGGCACAAAAAAAAGAACAAAAACTTTACGATGAACTTTACCGGCCACAATTCCATTTTACGCCGGAAAAGAACTGGCATAACGATCCGAACGGGCTGGTTTTTTACGATAATGAATACCACATGTTTTATCAATATAACCCAAACGGAAACGAATGGGGATACATGCACTGGGGCCATACTATAAGTACCGATTTACTTCATTGGCAACAACTTCCGCTTGCCGTTTACCCCGATGAAGGCTCGACCGACAAAGAAAGATGCACCGCCTATTCAGGCTCAGCAATTGTTGATGAAAACAACCTGCTTGGCAAACAAAGCGGAAGCAACAAAACACTGGTGGCTTTTTATACCAGCCAGCATTGCGGACAGCGCATTGCCTACAGCACAGATAAAGGTAGAACCTGGGAGAAATACGAAGGCAATCCAATAATTCCGTTAGATGAAAATGACGATGCCCGCGACCCAAAAGTATTCTGGCACGAAGGAAGTGGAAAATGGGTAATGGCACTTTACCGCAAGTCGGGCGACGACGAAAGCACCAAGGGAGTTTCGTTTTATACTTCTACAAATCTTACTGACTGGAGTTGGGAAAGTCATATTAATGGTTTTTACGAGTGCCCCGACCTGGTAAAATTCCAGGTTACCAACCGTCCCGATGAAACCAAATGGGTACTTTTCGATGGCGACGGTAGCTATTTTATTGGCAGTTTCGATGGCAAATCATTTATCCCTGAAACAGCAAAAATGAAAAGCGATTGGGGAAAAAATTATTACGCCACACAAACCTGGAGCAATATTCCCGAGTCGGATGGCCGCATTATACAAATTGCATGGATGCGAGGCGGTAAATTTCCTGATATGCCTTTTAACGGACAAATGTCGTTTCCTTGCGAACTGTCGGTTACCAAATTCGATTATGGCTACCAACTCGTACGCAAACCAATTTCAGAAATTGAAAAATTGCATAGCAAGCATTATTCGTGGGAAGACAAAAACGTTTACCCCGGGCTTAACGACAACAAACTAAAAAAGGTATCGGGCGATTGCCTGCACATTATTGGCGAATTTGACCTGAAAACAACCGATAATTTTGGTTTTATGCTTCGCAACAGCAACAAGTCGGCCGGAACAGAGATTCTGTATAATGCAAAACGGGAAACGCTAACCGTACTTGGTTGCACCGTACCACTTCCGCCTGTAAACCATACAATTAAACTGGAAATATTGCTTGACCGCTCCTCTATTGAAATATTTGCCAACGACGGAAAAAAAGTGATTAGCAACTGTTTCACTCCAGCCGAAAAAGCAACCGACGTTATACTTTTCACCAACGGCGGAGAACTGGGAATTAACAAAATCGATGTTTACGAAATGAATTCAATCTGGGAAGAAGAATAAAATGGTGAAACACATTAAAACAATAATAGTTAGCCTGGTAATGATTTTACCAATGGTATTAAACGCACAGGAACAAAAGATTTACGATACCACAGCTGATGCAAAACAAGACATCGCTGAAGCTGTTGAAGCAGCACAAAAATCAAACAAACATGTATTTCTGCAAATTGGCGGAAACTGGTGCCCGTGGTGTATCAAATTTCACAATTTCGTTCATGATAATGAAGAGCTCAGTTCATTTATGAAAGACAACTTTGAGGTAGTAAAAGTAAACTACGATCAAAACAACCGCCAGGAAGAACTGCTGCAAGAACTTGAATTTCCACAACGTTTCGGATTCCCTGTTTTTGTTATACTTGATGCATCGGGTAAACGTATCCACACGCAAAACTCGGCCTTTTTAGAAAAGGATAAAAGTTACGACAAAGACAAGATCCTACATTTTCTAAAAAACTGGTCGCCAACTGCTTTAGATCCGGCGCTGTACAAAAAATAATCAGAAAAACATTGTAATTAGCTGCACACAAATAATCAGCAGTACCATTGCCACCGGATAAACCGTGGCATAGGCTATGGAGTGCGCGTTAGAGTCGGTCATAGAATCGGCAGCTGCCAGCCCGGGAGTACTTGTCATACTTCCACTGATGGCTCCCAAAAGAGTCAGAATATTCATCTTAAATAAATACTTCCCGAAAATACCTGCCGCAATCATTGGCAAAATGGTAATGGCGCCCCCGCACAAAAACAGCTCAATTCCGTATTGATTAAATGTTTCCACAATTTTTTGCCCGGCACCTGTTCCAACCGCTGCCAAAAACAGCAATAAACCAAACTGACGAACCAGCTGGTTCGCGGCACCTGTCATAGTCCATAGCACGGGACCGGTTTTACCAATACGGCTTAGTACCAATGCCACAATAAGTACTCCCCCGGTAAGCCCCAGGCTGAAAGAAAAAGTTCCCATTGCAATACTGATTTTTCCAACCAGTACTCCAAGAATAATTCCGAGAGCTACCGGCAAAATATCGGTGTCGGATAAACGTTTCTGGTCGTTGCCAAATATTTTTGAAACCATATCCATGTTGGCACGGCTACTGGCAATTACCAGCTTATCGCCAAAATGCAGTTTCGAGTCAGGACTTGGAACAATATTAATACCTGCACGGCGAATACGGGTGATGGTTGCACCATAAGTATATAGCAAATTAATCTGCCCAATAGTTTTATTCACCACTTCTTTATTGGTAACCAATACTGATCGCACATCGTATTTTGCATCTATTGAAATTTCCTGTTCTGTTTGCGAACCGATCAATAACTCCACATTTCTTAGTGCTTCCTCGGTCCCTACAGCTTTTATAAAATCACCTTTCAGCAATAAAGTCTTAGGGTTAGGAGTAACTGCAACGCCATCGTGCACCACGCGTGAAACTACTGCTTTGGTCATAAACCGGATGCGCAACTCACCTATCGTTTTGCCAACAACATTTTCGTTTTCAACCACAAAATTGCGCCTAATTACCTCCGGAAATTCATCTTTCAAAACCGCAAGATGTTCTTCTTCAGCTTTAGCAATTGAAGTGCCCAATATTTTTGGAAGGAAACGAATGAACAAAATTACCCCTATTACACCAAAAGGATACCCCACACCATAACCGATGGAAGCCAGCGGCGAGCCAGTATAATCAATTGCCGCAGCTAAACCTGGCGTACTGGTTAACGAACCGGTTAATAATCCAACCGCAATATTGGAATCAATTTTAAAAATTGAGATAACAAGAACAGTTATTACAGAGGCCAGCACAATAAGCAACGAGGCAAATCCGGCCAGTTGCCTCCCTTCTTTCTTAAACGACTCGAAGAAACCGGGACCTGCCTGAATTCCAATAGTAAAAATAAACAGCACCAAACCGAGGTACTGAAAATCTTTTGGAATAACAACACCGTAGTGACCAAAAACAAGGGCTACAAAAATTACTGCCGAGACATCAAGCGACAGACCAAAAACCTTGATCCGGCCAACGATAAAGCCCAATGCAATAATTACAAAGAGAGCAAAATAACTATTTCCGAGAAGTTCCATTTATGCTAAGTTTGGTACAAAGGTAAGTAATAGTTTTTGGGACTAACAAGCATTGAAGCCGAGATACATCCCGATTTAATGTTAACTACAAAAACAAAAAAACCGGATAAAACTTATCCGGTCACTCTATAATTATGTCCCAATTTATGGCAGTAAAAAGCTAAAATCGTCGCCGGCTTTTAACTCGTAAGGCTCCTGTCCTTTTTTAAAGATACGACAACTCCTCTCTCCTATAAGCTCCAATTTATCGTCTTCCACTTTAAACATGGTTCCTTCGCGCAACCCTGCCACGTAACACGTTGGATTAACCTCAAGGAATTCAGCTATTCGCTGCTCACGGGTTTCTCCTCCATGCCCTTCAGGATTGGCATCCAGGTAGTGCGGATTGATCTGGAACGGTACCATATTTATACAGTCAAATCCCAGCGGATCGATGATTGGCATATCGTTGGTGGTGCGCAATGTTGGGCAGGCCACGTTCGATCCGGCACTCCAGCCAATGTACGGAGCTCCGTTGTATACGCGTTCGCGAATCGGGTTCATTAACTTCTGATCATGCATCATACGCACCAGTTGCCAGGTGTTTCCACCACCAACAACAATGGCTTCGGCTTCTTCAATTGCTTTCACCGGATTTTTAAATGTATGAATACCTTTAATGTGATGCCCCACTTCGGCAAAACGCTCTTCCACTTTTTCGCAATAGGTATCAAACGAAAAAGTAACGGCTGCATACGGAATAAAAACTGCAGTTACCGACTCTTCGCCCAGAATTTTTTTTATCTCGTTTTTCGGATAATCCAGGTAAGGTTCGCCCGGCATCGTTGAGTTGCTTATCAGTAATAACTTCATTTCTTTTTTGACCAATTTATTATGGCCGAAAGAACTGAAATCTTACGGATTTTTCCAATGATAAATCCAGGTTTTTCAGAAATTTTCATTCATACATATCACCCAAATCGCAAGCTGCTAATTCCACAAAATAATCTGCTATTAGTGTGGTTACATCGTCCACAAACTTCTTACCTTTTTCGGCAGTGGCTTTTTTGGGGTTTCCAACACCAGTGTCGGCCGAAACTTTATCCCACTGACGGGGTGCCCAGGCCGTTTTATTTTTTAGCCCTCCCAATTTAAAGGCTCTTGCTTTTCCATCGCCAGCCTCATCAAGCGGCCTTACCAAGTCGGGAAAAAAATGCATAATCATACTTGTTTCCATTTCGTTAGCATGGTCACCGGCTTTCTCAAAATAATCCTCCTGATTGAGCATCCGAAACCACTCTACGAGCGAAATAAACACATCGGGAAACTGAGGTTGTAGTTCGCGCACCAGCGGCTTAAAATCATTTCCGCCATGACCATTCATCAGCACCAGCTTTTTTATTCCCTGACAACTTAGAGCAGTTAACAAGTCTTTCAAAATTACAAGTTGCGTAGATGGTTTGGTGTGCAAACAAAACGGCATATCAATCTGCCCCATGTTTTGTGCGCCCAGCGGAATTACCGGAAGCACCATTATTTTTGCGCCTTTTTCCCAGGCCTTACCCGCTGCCTGCTCGGCAATTTTAGCCGTCTCCAGCGAATCCGTTCCATAGGGCAAATGGTAGTTGTGTGGCTCGGTGGCTCCCCAAGGCAAAATAGCCACGTCGTATTTCTGAGTTTTGACTTGTTTCCAGTTGGTTTGTTCCAACACATAAGGTTTAGCGTTCATTCTGTTAGGTTTAGTTCATTGTCCTTTATAATTGGAGCAAAGTGATACCAAAAGTAAATGGCGTAAGCTCCGGCCCTTTTTCGGTTTTAAACAGCGGCACCAAATCGTAGCTGGCAAACACATTAAACCATCGGTAACCCGTACGCACCATAACCGAGTATTTAAAACGGTGCATCGAAAAATCATCCACCACTTTTAATTTCTGCTTCTTCTCCTCCTTATACTTTATTTTGGTATGACTACTCAGTCGTAAACTCCCCACAACACCTGCCGAAAAAAACAGGCGGTTATCGTAATGATTGATAGGAATCTGAAATTCGAGCAGCAAGGGCAGCGTAATCATCTCAACAGCCAGTTTCGATTTCTGATTCTCGTTAAAGTACAGGTGTTCGGGCGAGATCACTCCATTACTGGCTTTTACAATAGTCGTATTATCTTCCAGTCGATAACTTTGCAATTGCAGCCCCAGCCCGGTAATCAGCCCAATGGTATTTCTGTTTTTCTGCAAGCCAATACTTTGTTGTAAAAAGTTGAAATACGCCGAATTCGAGCGAAAAACATCGTTATCCATAAACTCCGAATCATAACCGGAATAATCTTCGTTAAGCAGCATATTAAAACCAAAATCTATGCCTACCCAATGCCCCGAAAAGTCATCTTGCCACAATTTCAAGCCGTTATGAGTAACTTCCGAAATATCGATTTTACGCAAAAAACGTTTCGGATTTTCTAACGGAACAATGCTGTCGTTTTCCTGCGCCTTTATTTCAAAACCTGAAAAACAAAGGGAAAGCAATAGGAGTATCTGAGTTTGAAGTATTCTTTTCATGGGCTTTCTGTACTTCATATCTAACACTTACATATGAACACTAACAAAAGTACACGTTTGGAAAGAATTCAAAGCCAATTTGGTGTTAAAAATGGTAATTACCAAACAATGCAAATCAATTCGGTAGAATACAAAGCGAACTCCCAAAGTTAAATTTATGAAACAACAAGCTATAAACCTCTGAAATACAAATAAAAAGAATACCTTTGCGGCCACTTAAAAAAAATGATTATGAGTTTATTCGAAACAATGGGGTTAAAAGCCGAAATCCTGGGGGCGATCCAGGAACTTGGTTTTGAGAATCCCACGCCAATCCAGGAACAAACAATTCCGTTTCTACTGGAAAACGATCAGGACATGGTTGCCTTGGCTCAAACAGGAACGGGAAAAACAGCGGCATTTGGCTTACCCATTGTTCAGCAGTTCGACATTTCGGTAAAAGCCCCACAGGCTTTAATACTTAGTCCGACACGCGAACTTGCTTTACAAATAGCAAAAGACCTCGAGAATTTCTCGAAAAATATTAAAGGAGCAAAAATTGCTACGTTATATGGCGGCTCCGACATCAGGAAACAGATTAAAGAGCTTGAGAGTGGTGCCCAAATTGTTGTGGGAACTCCAGGCCGTACACTCGACCTGATAAAAAGGAAGAAATTAAAAGTAAACGAAATCCAGTGGTTGGTACTCGACGAAGCCGACGAAATGCTTTCGATGGGTTTTAAAGACGACCTTGATGCCATTTTGAAAGATACTCCGGCAGAAAAACAGACACTGTTGTTTTCGGCAACAATGCCAAAAGAAATCGTACGAATTGCCAGTACATACATGGCTAATCCGCACGAAGTTACAGTGGGAAAAAGGAACACTGCCGCTGAAAACGTAGAGCACAACTATTACCTGGTACACGCCAAAGACCGTTACATTGCATTAAAACGTATTGCTGATATTAACCCGAACATTTACGGGATTATTTTCTGCCGCACACGTGCCGAAACTAAAGATGTGGCCGACAAATTAATGCAAGACGGATACAATGCCGACGCATTGCACGGCGATTTGTCGCAGGCACAACGCGACCACGTTATGTCTCGTTTCCGTAGCAAACACCTGCAAATGCTGGTAGCTACCGATGTGGCTGCTCGCGGACTGGATGTGAACGACCTGACTCACGTTATTAACTATAACCTGCCCGACGACCCTGAAGTGTATATTCACCGAAGCGGAAGGACAGGACGTGCCGGTAAAAAAGGAATCTCCATTACGCTGATCCACATGCGAGAGAAAGGAAAACTTCGCGGTGTGGAGAAGAAAATGGGCAAACAATTCACAAAAGTTCCGGTTCCGCAGGGAAAAGAAATTTGCGAAAAGCAGCTTTTCAACCTCATCGACCGTGTGGAAAAAGTGGATGTAAACGACGAGAATATTGCTGAGTTTATGCCGGTTATTTACAAAAAGCTGGCGTGGTTGGAACGCGAAGACCTGATCAAACACTTTGTATCGGTTGAGTTTAACCGCTTTTTACAATACTACGAAAACGCGAAAGATATTAACGTTGACGAAGCGCGCGAAAAAGAATCAATGCGTAACGATCGTGGTGACCGCCGCAGAGGAGGACGTGACGGACGCGATCGTGGTGACCGTGAAAACCGTGAACGCGGAGACCGTGGCAGAGGACGAAGAGGCAACAGTGGCAACATGTCGCGTTTCTTCTTCAGCCTGGGCAAAAAGAGCGGCGTAAACAAACGTGCAATCATCGACCTGATTAACCAGAACACACCGGGAAAAAGTATCGATATTGGCAGCATTGAAGTACTGAAAGGTTTCTCTTTCTTCGAGATCGACTCGAATTACGAAAAAGAAATTACAAAAGCATTCAAAAATGCCCGCTTCAGAGGCCAGAAAGTAAATATTGAAGTCGCAAATAAAAAGAAATAGCTAATAGTTGCAAGACGCAAGTTTCAAGCTACAAGCTTTAAGAAATAGGAAATCCGGTCTTTTTAAGATCGGATTTTTTTATGCTTTTATATGAAACTATCATTCTGATTCGTCGGCTGACGGAGAAGAATCTTTTGCATCGTAGCTTTGATGGAACAGATCTCTCACATTTATTCGAGATGACATCTTTCACAAGAAAAAGAGCCAGTGTCATTCTTTTAATCAATCGTAATCTCCTTTTGTATTCTCAGGCTGCCCAACCAAATTTGGCCATTGTCTTGAATAATATCTTCTTTATCCACCTGAAAACCTAGCCCGGGAAACTCGAAAGTGGCTTTGTATTGCCCCGATGGTACATCTTCAAAATTGTTATAAGTAATTATAATTTCTTTGCTCTGCTTTCCATTAATTACCGACAACCAATCTAAATCCCAGCTATTCCAGCGCTCTGCCGAAACAGTTTCAATTTCATGCTCATATATCTCGTAGGTATTGAAATTCCGAATATATAATCCATTTGTAAAATAGTGAAACAGGCCAATTCCGGTTTTCTCAGGATCAATATAATAGTAATTGAAATCGTCGTTATTTTTTAGGAGTAATTTAACTGTTACGTTTGTTGACGATACGTACTCAACTGATGTGATTTCACAACTCAACCCGGCATGAAACTGATTGTACTTCTTTAGCGCATCAACAATTCTTTCATCGTTGCGTGGGTCAGGGACAGAATTACCCAAGGTATCGAGGTAGGTTACAAATCCAATAGGTACAATATTGTCGCTATAAAAAGAAGGAAGTGTTCTAATTATCGCACCGGTAGGCGTGGACGACAAATAAAGAGGCCAGGTCTCACCACTGTATATTTCCTCTTCCTTTGCAAAGACTGTAAATTCTCCAAGGTTTTCAAAATCCTCAACAAACGACATATTATCATTTAAATAAATCAGGTGTGCGAAACAATCATAATATTCAAAATCATTATGAGTTAAAACAACCTCACCATTTGATGTAATACAAAATCCATCGGTAAGATTTTTTTTGATTTCAATTTCGTCTTCATTCAGATCATCTTCTTTGTCGCACCCTGTAACAACGAATAACACCAGCAGAAAAAACAAGGTTGTGAAGTTTGTGGCTATTGTTTTCATTTGTTAGTGGTTTAATTATTTGTATTCAAATTTTTGCAAGTAAATCATTGTCTTTTCATCTGTCATTGTCTCAATTAAACTATCGGAGTTTAATGTCCATGAATATGCATAAAAATTAAGTGGTACGGAAAAATCATCTCCTTCATACGGGTATGCTTTTTCCGTTTTAAAAACATTCTTAAAATGAGGCTTGTAATCCATTCGTAATATAGCAACAGACTTAATTAAACTTAACGGATTCATTATCGAATAATTATAGTCGAGGTATTCCACGAACGTTCCGCCATTTGAGGATGCAGCTATAATATTCCCAGTTTCATCATAACTCAAATATATATCACCATTTCGGTTATAACTCTCCAGCCTCATTAAGCTATCAAAATTAAACTCACCAATAAAATCATCATTTTTATTATATACTCTGGCCGTATTCCCATCCCACTCCACGCTCATATAAGTCACATCTCCTCGCATCTCTTTTACTATTCTTTCATTCTCGTCATACTCAAAAAAATGTATGTGATTATATTGGGGATTGTCGTAATTCGTAAACTTCTCAGCCAAAACTCTGCCATCCTCAATTGCGTATTCTTGTTTAATAATGGTGTCAGTTAAATCATTCTCAAGTAAAACTGTGTAGGTAAAATTATAGTCAAATGTTTGACTTTGCGAGTTATCTATACCCAGATCAATAAAAACAACCGAGCAACTATCTTCTTTCACTGTAAATTCGCCCATATACTCCGCACTCTCCGAACAAGTTAATTTTGCAGTAAACTCATAGTCGCCCTCCGGTTTTTCAATAACCAGAACAAATTCATTGTTTCCGAAACTGGCTACTCCGCCACCCGATTAAAACTAAAACTGGCTGCCGAGCTAGGCGAAGATGTTATTGTAAGCCGCGATAAGGTTTCGGGTTTTAAGAAGTGGATGGATAAGTAATTAGATAAAGGTTAATGAAATTGTATGCAATTGCAGATTCGATTCGTTACCCTCTCTCCTGTTTCGCCCTTCCAGAATGGAGAGACAATCAGCCTCCATTTCAATCAACAATATGCACAATAATTGTTCTGAATTATCGAAGATCCACTGACCAATCGGCCTTACTTGCTAGCAGTAAAGGATAAGAGCAAGGGTTATGAAAAGCCCACTATTCGTTAATTACCATAAAAAAAGGAGCCATTTCTGACTCCTCTTCTATGCAGTTATAACTTTCTTTTTTAAGCTAATTTTGCGTCTAATTCAATTTCGGCAGTACCTCCTGCGTACAAACGCGAGATTGGGCATTTTGCTTTTGCTGCTGCTGAAAGTTCGGCAAATTTCTCTTGCGACAAACCTTCGCATTTTGTTACGTTGGTTAATTTGATGTTGGTAATGGCCGGTCCGCCATCTACCTCGCCAAGTGTTACGGCTGCTTCAGTTTCAACGCTTTCAGGAGTTAATCCTTCGCCGCTGATTAAAGCCGCCAAAAACATTGAGTAACATCCTGAGTGTGCTGCCCCTACCAGTTCTTCTGGATTAGTTCCTTTTCCATCTTCAAAACGAGATGCAAAAGTAAACGGCCCACTATAACCGGTTATGTTCATATTTCCTTTTCCCTCTTTAAGAGTTCCGTTCCAAACTGAGTTTACTTTTCTTACTGACATAATTTCAAAATTTAAAGTTCTTTCGACTAAAGTGTATTATCGCCAGGTTGCCAGTTACATCCGGTTAAACCAGGATTCTGAGTAGCTTCCAAAGCTCTTAATACTTCGGCAACGTTACGGCCGGTAGCATCGTTATTACAGTTTACCCACTGGATTTTCCCTTCAGGATCGACAATAAATGTAGCACGGTAAGCAACGCTTCCAGGCTGTAAGATACCCAATTTTTTAGACAATGACTTCGAAGTATCCTCGATTAACGGATAAGTAAGATTGGCCAAACGAGGGTCGTTCGATTTCCATGCCAGGTGAACCTCGGCAGTATCGGTTGATACACCATATAACTCAGCATTTAACTCTTCAAATTTTGCGTGGTTGTTGTTAAACTCCACAATTTCGGTTGGGCACACAAAAGTAAAATCTTTTGGGTAAAAGTAGATTACCATCCACTTGCCTGCTTTTTTATGATCTTCTGATGTTACTTCTCCGAACTGGTTGTCTGCTAATACAGCGTTCTTTTTAAACTTTGGAAATTTATCTCCTACTGATTTCATGATTTTCGTTTTTATTTTTTAAAGATTACATGCAAAGGTAAATTGAAATACCGCTCGTGTCAAATTGATTTTTTTTAAGCCAAATAGACAAAAGCTATACAAGAAATAATAACCACTTGATGTTGAAGATTGTTCACTTCCGAAGATTAAAAATACCATTTCATTGGAAGCCGTTTTATTTTCACTTTTCTGCTTGTTTCACAACATCCTTTATTGATAAAGCACTTAACTATCGCTATATTTAAATATTTTTTGAATAATTTTCAAGAATATTTAATACCTATCCGATTAAAACTAATATTGTTATGGAGGAAAAATCAAAAATGACATCTGTATCAAGAAGAGCATTTCTTGGCACAACAGCAGCTGCGGCTGCAGGATTCACAATTGTTCCGCGCCACGCGGTAGCCGGCCTTGGTCATAAAGCACCAAGTGACAAATTAAACATTGCTGGTGTTGGCGTTGGAGGCATGGGGTTTGCAAACTTAAAAAACCTAGAGTCTGAAAACATTGTTGGCTTGTGTGATGTTGACTGGAAGTACTCAGCACCTGTATTTGAAAGATACTCTGGCGCAAAAAAGTACAAAGACTGGCGCAAAATGTATGACGAGCTGGGAGACAGCATTGATGGTGTAGTTGTTGCAACTGCCGACCACACACACGCCATTGTTGCAGCTCATGCCATTACTATGGGCAAGCATGTTTATGTGCAAAAACCATTAACTCACTCAGTTTACGAATCTCGCTTACTTACCAAACTGGCCGACAAATACAAAGTAGCCACATCGATGGGTAACCAAGGATCATCGGGCGAAGGAGTAAACCTTACCACAGAATGGTTGGCTAACAACGAAATTGGTGAAGTAACAAAGGTGGAAGCATTTACCGACCGTCCTATATGGCCTCAGGGTTTAAACACTCCTGAAAGAGGCGATTGGGTTCCCGAAACATTGGATTGGGATTTATTTACCGGTCCTGCAAAAATGCGTCCGTTCAACCAGGTATATCACCCATGGAACTGGCGCGGCTGGTGGGATTATGGAACAGGGGCCCTTGGCGATATGGCTTGCCATATTCTTCACCCGGTATTCGTTGGACTTGATTTAGGTTATCCTATTCATACTCAAGGAAACTCTACATTATTATTACAAGACTGTGCCCCTACTGCTCAGTCGGTAAAATTAACTTACCCTGAACGTAAGGCAAGTGCCGATAAACCATGGAAAGGTTTGAAGAAAAACACGCTTCCTCAAGTAGATGTACATTGGTACGACGGTGGTATTAAGCCAATGCTGCCAGAAGGATGGCCAGATGGAAAAGATCCGAACGACCGAGGTGGTGGCGTAATTTTCCACGGAACAAAAGACAAACTGATTTGCGGATGTTACGGTGTAAACCCATGGTTATTGTCGGGTCGCACACCTGACTCTCCGAAATTCCGTCGTCGTGTAGAAACCAGTCACGAAATGGATTGGGTACGTGCATGTAAAGAAAATCCAGCGGACCGTGTTCCAACGGCATCAGACTTTAAAGAAGCTGGACCATTCAACGAAATGGTTGTAATGGGTGTTCTTGGCGTTCGTTTACAATCGCTGAACAAAGAACTGGATTGGGATGGCGAAAACATGGAATTCACTAACCTAAACGATAGTGAAGAAATCAAAATTGTTATTAAAGACGGTTTTGAAATTCATGATGGTCACCCAACATTCCATAAAACGTGGACTGATCCCGTTCCGGCAAAAGAATTTGCTGCTGAATTGATCAAGCATACTTACCGTAAGCCTTGGAGTTTACCTGATATGCCAGCATAAATTCAGTTTTAGAAGATATGCGAAAGGTGTCTGCAAAAGCGGGCACCTTTTTGTTTATCTAATTTTTAGGAAATGCTTGCGTATATTCGTGCAAATTCGTAAACTTGCATCCCGAAAATCGTATATAACACTACATTTTCAATCCGGGCCTATAGCTCAGTTGGTTAGAGCACCTGACTCATAATCAGGGGGTCCCTGGTTCAAGCCCAGGTGGGCCCACCCTAATTGGGGATTCTGCTAAAAATTTCAGGATCCCCTTTTTTATGACCATTCAAGTCCTTTGATATCTCTGGGATTAGAGAAAAGAATCCATTTATTCTGGCGGTTCGATATTGGTCAATTTCTCAATTATAGACAATTCCTTCATGAGACAACTGGCGGTGCAACATTTCACGGGACGGTAAGTTCAGTAGCACTTTTATGTACTTACAATTATCCCCCTAAGATTGAGCCAAATTATTTTTTTATTATACTTTTATAACATATGTTATTTTGAAGAAACCAATTATATTCAATGATATATCCTAACATCGCATTAATCAATTTGTAAATCACCAGTATGCATTATGTTTGGGCCAGCCCAATGTGATTTGATATGATCATTGAATAACGGATTAGAGGATAACCGCAAGATAAAAGATAAAGAACACAAATAAGTAAAGGCATGAAGGTAACTCCATTATTAGCAATAATTATTTTGTCATTTTTTGTTATGTCAGGATGTAGCAAGTCAGGAAATGGCGAATTAATTGGAGCAAAGAGTAAAGGTAATTTGAAAGAGAATACTCCCCTCGGTATGGAGTTTATTCCCAAAGGATCTTATATTCTGGGGCCAAGTGATCAGGAAGCAAATTCGGCAAATACACCAACAAAAGCTGTTTCGGTTGAAGCCTTTTGGATGGATGCCACTGAAATCACAAATAGCGAGTATCGTCAGTTTGTAAACTGGGCAAAAGAATCAATGGCGCGTAAAATGTTGGGTGAACAGTACCCGGAATTCTTGATTGCAGAAGATAAAAATGGGAATCCAATCAATCCACCTAAAATTAACTGGAATGAAAAAATAGAGTGGGACAATTTAGAATACCAGACGGCTATGGAGGATTTATACCTGCCCGAGAATGAACGGTTTTATGGGAAGAAAGAAATAGATACACGTAAATTGGTGTATGAATTCTGGTGGATTGATTTGCAACAGGCAGCCAAAAAACGTAACAGATATAATTTTGAGAATCAAAAGTATGAAGGAAACGTATATAATGCTGACGGCGAGTTGGTACCAATTGCAGATCGATCATCTTTTATAATACATGAGCAGGTTCATGTTTACCCAGACACGTTAGTTTGGATTGCGGATTTTACCTATTCTTATAACGAACCTCTGGCGAACTACTATTTCTCACATCCCGGATTTTATGATTATCCTGTTGTTGGTATTACCTGGGAGCAGGCCAAAGCATTCTGTCACTGGCGATCAAAACTTCAAAATGATTTTCTTGAAAGCAAACAGAAATCCACCGTAACTGATTATCGTTTACCGACTGAAGCAGAATGGGAGTACGCTGCACGGGGAGGTAGAAATAATACGATGTATCCGTGGGGTAACTATTATTCAAGAAATAGTAGATACGATTACATGGCAAACTTTAAGCCCCTGCGCGGGAATTATGTTGCTGACGAAGGAATGACCGCAATGAAAGTAGGAAGTTTCGAGCAAAATGATTTTTGCTTATATGATATGTCAGGAAATGTTGCAGAATGGACGAATGATGCCTTTGATGAAGCGGCATATGAATACATTCATGATTTAAATCCCAGTTTAGGCTATAATGCGAGGCCAGATGATCCACCTGTTATGAAACGAAAAGTAGTTCGTGGCGGTTCATGGAAAGATATTGCGAGCAATATAAGAACTTCAACACGCAATTTTGAATATCAGGATTCAGCCAAATCGTACATCGGATTCCGTTGTGTAAGGAGTACTTTCAATCCGAGCTTTAGTAATAAGAAATATTGGTAAATTTCCGGAATTAGGAAATTGACAATATGCTGTATTTCTCTACTTAAACAACTTATAACAGGTAGCACATCCAGGTATTTCACTAAATTTCCAGATCAACATTATTTCCTGACTACCGTATGAGCTTCTTCTGATATCTCCAACAAAAAAGTCGTAGCTATATGTCAAACGAACTGAACTTATCAGGTCGATACTAAATAGGGCGGCAATCTCATTATTTGTGCGGTACAATGCGCCTAACTGGAATAGATCGGGGTGTCTGTAAAAACTAAAATAGCTTGATAAATTGAATTCAAGTTGGTTTAATGCTTCATTTTTTATGAATGTAATGCCGGTACGTAAACGAACTGGTTGTTCTGACAACATATTATATGCCCCATATAAAAAACTGGCATTTGTTTGCAGCTTGTTATCCTCGTTAAACAACGACAATAGATTCTGGCTGGAAGCACCGATAAGGAAATATCTTCCTACCAATTCAAATCCGACGTCTGCATTAAAATTGGTCATTTTATTCTGATTGGCATACACCACAGGATCTCCAATTGTTTCTGTATTTGCCTCATTCATATCATACAAAACATACTGAACATTTCCGGATACGCCCAAATTGAGTTTATGTGCATCATCGAGTTTTACAGAGTAGGAATAGGATAATGAAAGGTTTTTGAGTGATGTATAACCGATTTTATCACTAAAAAATTTTAAGCCCAACTGCGTATTTAAATGATCACTATACGCAGTAAATGTGGTAAAGAATGTTTGAGGAGCTCCCGGAAAATTGATCCATTGCTTACGACCAGCTCCGCTTAATACAAAATTGTATTCTCCATAAATAGAGGCAGGGTTGATATAATAGGTGTTCTCCCAGTAATTATTGATTCGAATATTCGACTGCGAAAAGCCTGACAAACAATAAAAAAACAAAACTATCAAAGCCGTAAATGCCCTTGTAATCCGCTTCCATTTCAAAAACCAGTATATTTCTTTACTCCTCATTCAAACAATCTAATTAACGTAACACGGTTACATAGTTGGTTCTGTACTTACTTCCTTCAGCAGAAGAGTCATAAACGATTACAAAATAAGTGTCATTCTCGGCTGGTTTCCCATTATAGGTACCATCCCATCCTTCGTCGCCTTCAAACATTAATATTCCATTTCTATTATAGATTTTAATATTCCACCCCATTAAATAGAAATCATTAATTCCATCTCCGTTTGGTGTGAAAGTATTTGGTATGTCAACGATGTTTCTCACAATCCTTATTGAATCTTGTTCAAGACATCCATACGGATTAATTACATTTAGAAGTACACTATAAAAACCGTCGCTTATAATATCATAGCGATGTGAAATATCTGATGCATAACCGTTAATTCCATCTCCAAAACTCCACGTATAATCCGAATATTGAATATTTTCTGTGGAGAAATATACAACGTTTTGATCGGGTGTAACTTCTTCTTTATCTGCCGATATAGAATAGCCAATGTCCTCAAAATTTGTTGCATCAAAACTAAGTGAGTCTTTACATCCATTTATAGAAGTACCAATAACGCTATAATTCCCGATATCTCTTATCAGGATACTATCACCGAACGTACCGTCACTCCACTCAAAATAATCCGTTCCATTCGCAAAAACGAGAATTGAATCTCCCTCGCAAAACCGAGGAATTTTACTAAGCGATATTGTTGGTATAGGTTCAACATTAATCACCTGGTTGAATGTGCTGACGCATCCGGTTATATCATTTGTGACGGTAAGCTTTACATTAAAAGCACCTGCTTTTTTGAAAGAATACGTGGGATTTTTTAAGCTCGATGTATTTCCATCGTCAAAATTCCATTTAAATGTATATTTGCTATCTTCACTTGCAACCAAAGCTTCAAACTGGTAAGCGTGATCATTGCAATTAATAAGTTCGTTTTTCAAACCTACCTGAGGGATATAAGTCTCGAAACTGTTTACAATAGAGCATCCTACGGAATCTGTAACTGTTAATACAACCATTCCACTGAGTTCGGTTTCCATTACTGATGGATTTAAGTCGTCAACTGTTCCAACGGACCAATTGTATTTATACGGAGGCATGCCACCACGTACCGCAGCTGTGCAAATTTCTGTCACCTCCTGACTTTCACAGTCGTAATTAATCTTTGTATCTACTTCTAACTCTAATGGCAAAGGTCTATCTACAGAGAATTGTGCTATTTCAGAACAGCCCATCATATCGGTAACGGTAACAAAATAATCTCCGGCTTGAATATTTAACAGATCCTCGGTTTTTGCTCCATTTGACCATAAATAATTAAAAAGAGTTTGCCCTCCAGCTACATGTAAATCGATTGCTCCGGTATTATCATTAACACAATCTAGTGAATTCTTAATCTCGGCACTTAGCTGAATTGGAGATGGTTCTGTAATTATAAAAGATTCGTTTATAGTGCATCCGGCATTATCGATTATGCTGACTGTGTAAGTTCCTGGCGGAAGATTATTTCGGGTGGCTCCTGCTGTTGCATCATCAAGCCAATTAAAATTAATGGGGGGCTGCCCACCTATAAAATTTAAATTAATGCTACCGTCGTTTAAGCCATTGCAAGTCACATTTTTCACAACTGGATTAATGGCAAACACTTCCGGCTCATCTATAGTTTTAGTAATTATTTTTTGGCAACCGTAATCATCAGTAATGGTAATGGTATAATCGCCTGGAGATAAATCGTGTTGAAATGCACCACTGGCGAAGTTACTCCACTCAATATTATATGGAGCTACTCCACCGGAAATTTTTAATTCAATAGATGCATCATTTGCTCCGTAGCAACTTATGGGGGTTTGCTCTACAAGTATTTCAATATCACTGGGTTCTTCAATTAAGACCGTTTGACTATCAGTACAACCAAAAGCATCGACAACCCAAATAGTATAATTGCCAATTACTAAATCGCTTATGTTTTGATCGGTACTTGAAAAACCATTATCTCCGCTCCATAAATACTGGTAGTCATAAATTCCCGGAGCCACTTCTTTCTTCGTTCCACCTTGTACATCAATTGAAATAGCCCCCGTATTATTACCGTAACATTCAATGTTGGTAATGCTCAGAATATTAATATCCAGAATATCAGGTTGTGTAATTTCGAATGTTAACATTTTCGGTCCACAATCATTCTCATCGGTCACTGAAATACTGTATTCTCCAGGTGCCAGATTTATGATGTCCTGTTTGTCTGAAAAGAAAAGGCCATCCTTCTTCCACTCGTAAGTATATACACCTGTCCCTCCGGTTACAGTTAGTGTAATTTCTCCATCTCCTGCTCCATTGCAGCTAATGTTCTTCTCTGAATCTACAGTCACAACAATATCCTCAGGCTCGGTTATATTGTAGCTAAAGTTATATATCGTGCCAATAGCATCTGTAACCTCCAGGTCGTATACACCTGGCTTTAAATTGTATATACTCTCCTCTGAAGAAGAGTAACCATCGGGGCCTGTCCATTCCATTAAATATGAATTTTCTGCACTAATTGGTGAACCTCCTTCGATTTTTGTTTCAATACTACCGTTATTTGTTCCATAACATGGTATGAGAGTTACTACTGCGTTTGTATTCATCGGAGGACTTACATTTACTACGACATTGAAAACTTCGCCCACACAAGAACCAGAGGCAGGAGTAACCTTATAAATAACAGTGGAAGTACTTGTTGAATTATTTGTAAGAGTTTGGCTTATCGATGTTTGTGGAATCGTTTCCTCGCTCGCACCTGTAACGTTCCCTGCAGGAAATATTTCAGGCTCTTCCCAGGTATAAGTCGTTCCTTCAGGAACAATGTCACCATTTAATGAATCAGGCACAACAGAAAAAGTCTTTCCGCTACTTATGTCTATAGTATACGTTGAAATTACCGGATAAGGATTAATAATGATTTCAGCAACATCAGAAATTAGTGTGCTACAATCTCCCGAAGGAAAAGAAATTATACAATAATAGTAACTGGTATCAGCTACTGTATTTGGCGGTAAATATGTTGATGAGTTAGCATTGGGTATTGATGTTCCTCCATTATTCCCATTTGATGAATTTATATACCACTGGTAAACTGGTGTTCCTGTTCCGTTTTTATAGCCTACTGATAACTCCGTAAGCGTTTCTTCCAGACAAATGGTATTAGATATAGGTTGATGTGTTAAAATGCCGGCGGGGATTACTTTTATTAAAAATGTTTTAGTTTCACCATCACAATTATTTAATGAGGGAGTAACTGTTATTGTTGAAACCAGTGTGTCGGCAGTGTTGTTTTGGGTTACAAAAGCAGGAATCGTTCCTTCTCCACTGGAACTCAGCCCAACCAAAGGATTATCATTCGTCCAATAAAATTTAATGCCGGGAAGATTGCCTTTAAAAAATACACTATCAGTTAATGCACCGTTGCATAAAATCTGGTCTAATGGTTGATCTATTCTTAACTCAGGATTTATACGAATTAAAAATTGTTCAGCCTCACCAGTGCAAGAAACTCCATTGCTACTATAATTGGGTGTAACTTCAATGGTCGCGGTTGTAACGGTGCTTCCACTATTAGCAGGTGCAAATGATATATCCCCAATACCTGAGCCTGCTAAACCTATTCTTCCGTTACTATTGGTCCATGTATAACTTGTTGTTCCATTTAAGTTGTTGGTTGTGAATTCAATTTTAACGCTATCCCCAATACATACATCTATATCTCCCGGATTATTAACCTGAGCAGATGGATTGACAGTAATTGTAAATTGATAAGGTTCACCTTTGCATTCGTTAGTCCCAATATTTAAAGTGGGTACTACCGTAATGGTTGCCTTAACTGGTGATGTGCCATTATTTACAGCAGTAAAAGAAGGAATTGAATCGGTACCAGATAGCGGAATACCAATACTTGTATTGTTGGTTTTCCATTCGAAATATGTTCCGGGTATAACACCTGTAAGAACAATTTTATCGCTCAGGTTCGATTCGCACAAGATTCGATCAGGAACCGAATCTATTGTCGGAGTTGGGTTTACGGTTACAATAACTTCAAACGGGGTACCGGCACAACTGTCTAATAAAGGAGTTACCGAATATGTGGCTGTTGCAATTAATGTTGTCTTGTTTTCTAAGAATTGACTAATGCTATTCTGAGGTACATTCTGTTCGTCGGCCCCCACTAAAGCATCGGCAGGACTTATAACAGGCAAGTTCCATATGTACTGAGTTCCGGAGGGAACCACATTCTCATTATTGTTCTCAGGAATAATTGTAAATGTGGAATTATTACAAATACTTTCTTCATAAACCTCCTTGATTACAGGTTCTGGGTTAACAGTAATGATGTATTTATATTCAGCTCCCTCACACGATGTCATACCTGAAACAGTTGCTTGTGCGGTATAAACAACGTCTATCGGGCTATCCGTTGAATTAATTAGATTTTGTGCCGGAATAATACCTGAGCCACTTGTTGTTACTCCGGAGATTCCCGCCGGCTCCGTTGCTGTCCAACTAAAAACGGCTCCGGTAGTAGTACTACTTAAATTTACCTCTTCGGTATTTTCACCGGAACAAATAATTTGGTTGTCCAGTGAAAATTGCACGGTTGCTGATGGATTCACGGTAATTTTAAATGATTGGCTTTCTCCGATACAAGCCATCGATTCCGGAGTTACGGTAATTATTGAAGTTATTGCACTATCTCCTGTATTTCGGGCTATAAAAGTAGGAACGTCTCCCGTACCATTCGTTTGGCTTAATCCAATTGCTGTATTTGAATTTACCCATGCAAAAGTGGTGTTAGGAACTGTATCTGAAAAACTAATTTCCATTGTTGTCTCCCCATTGCAATATTCATAATCTGTTAAGTCGAGTGAAGATGGTGGTTGATTAACAGTAATGGTAGCAGTGCCCGATTGTACCTGTGAGCATGCATTTACACTGGTTTCCAGAACATCGATTAAATTATATTGGTAAGTTCCTACAGCATTAGTCGGTGCTGAAACAGTTACAGCATCTCCGGTTATTGTTGTAACCTGCAGCTCATCACCTCCATTAATAGTATATGTAAAAGTATAAGGCGGAGTACCATCAATTCCTTTAAACGTAATTAGAGGTTCATCGCTACCAAAGCAAACATTTTGGTCACCTGTAATCATTGCTGTTGGAGCTGGATTAACAACAACTTCTGCAGTACCATTCTGAGTTTGCGAACAAGTTTGTGATTTAACACTTACCAAAGTATAAGTATACGTTATTGCCAGGTTAGTAGGAACTTCGACAGTAGCACTATTTTCGTCATCAGCTGTTGATACCGTTCTAATACTACCATTATTTATTCTGTAGCTAAAAGAATATGGTGGTGTACCATTGGCACCTACAAATGTTATCAATGGCAGCTCATCGTTAACACAAACACTATTGTCCCCGGAAATTGTTGCCGTTGGAAGTTCGCTAACTATAACTTGTTTTATTATACTGTCTCCACCACAAGATCTATATACGTTAGTTGCAACAAGCTTTACATCATAAATTCCAGGGGTGGTATAAGTATGTGTAATGTCCCTGGGCAAAGTATTTGTCTGCGTCTCAATCGGGGAGCCATCACCAAAATCCCAGGAATAATCAGCTACTTGCCTACACTGCCCTCCATATCCGGCAGTTGACGCATTCGTAAAATAAACAGGTGAATTTACACATGAAGATGATACTGTAAAATCAGGTACCGGTTTAGTTAAAACTTTGATGTTACTGGCGGTAAACAAAGTAGCATCACATGCATTTATTACATTCAATTCAACGGTATATGAATCCAGATTGTATTGACAATTTGAAACAGTATATGAGTGTGGAACCGGGTAATCAGCAGAAGCTGCCGGATCAGCAGCGTTGTAATAGGATGTTTTCACCATTTCATCTTGATAAAAGGTACTAATAATACCATCTCCGTAATTCACTTCGTACCTTGTTCCTGGTGAGTTCAGACCCCACGCTACACCCGTAATTGTAAATTCCAATTCATCCGTTGGTGCACAAATATTTGTTGTATTACCGGGGCTGTTTAGGCCTCCAGAAGGATTCGTTTGATTTTTGACGACATACAAAATATCATTTGTACATCCATTTGAACCGGTTGCCGTAATAACCATATCAAATGCCCCCATCTGAGTGTATTCATGATCGATAGGAAAATTTATATCATTTTCAATACTACTACCATCTCCCCAGTCTATCGAATAAGACAGAATACAGGCTGAAGAATTGGATGAATTACCAACTGTTATCGAATAGCTTGGATCTTCAATTGTTGGATTATCACAATTATCAAAGGGATAAGCTGGATTATTAACGTCAGTAAAACTAATGTCTGGTTTCTGCTTAACATCAATTGTTTTACTGGCGACTAATGAAGTATCTGCATCAGTTACAGTTAGTATAACATTGAATGTTTCTACACTACACCCCAAAGAAGTGTATACATGTGCTGGGTCTTTGGTGGTTGATGTTTTCCCATCTCCAAAATTCCATGTATAAGTATACGGGGGTTTGCCTCCTGTAACCTCCGATGTGAATTGAATGGTAGTTCCCGAACAAGTTTCGTTGTTAAAAAAAGAAAAATCTACTTTAAGTTCTTCAGCTTGTGTATTTTCTGTACTAATCAATTGTACGTTAATAAAACCTTCATCAGTATCATTGGCATTTGCTGAAAGTACCATTGCTAAAATATAAAAGACGAGTCCAGTGTATTTGTCCAACAATGTCATACGCTAATTTTGAAATCGATAAGACGGTGTGCGCTAAGTTTAAATTTAAGTTTGAAAACTAAAGATAATGTATATTTTGAGCATTTGCTCCTTTTTACGATTTTTCCTAATTATCTGTAATTATTCTAATTAACCTTATAAGAAATAAAACTATCAGCAGACTTTAAACGATATGGTCAAATAAGATAACTATGCGAATCAGTACGACATAAATGATACTAGTTGAAAAGTATTCGCAATTGGTTCGGATTCTGACAAATGATAAGAAAGTAATTTCGGGAGTTTCACTTTTTTGTTGGGATGGAGATTATTCAAATCAGGAGAAAGTGAGTTCCTGGATGTACTTTATCCTGATGAAAACATTAACTGGATTTTTCAATCAATAAACTTGGGTTTGAATAACACTTCAATAGTATTATTCGGTTAATAGAAGTATTTGCAATCACTTCTTAATTACTGATAATGTTAGATATATAAATTACAAAATCATTTGTCACATTTTGGGAACAAATACATATATCGAACAAATGATTAATAATTTAAAATCATTCTATTGGGGTTTATCATAAGTCTTTCTGTACTTTATACTCCGGGTTGGTGAAAAATAAGGAATCTTTAGAAAATCAAACAACAATCACACGATCAATTCACATCTTCTTTAAGCCATACAATCGCAAGTTCAGAATTGAATAATGAGAGTGGTATATCTTTGAATTAATGATTTAATCATGACTCATCGATAAACAATCATTTAAAAAATCATTTCTATATGTAAATACGTACAATTTATGCTAGCAAGTAAAATTTTAAAATAATAGGATGGGTTCCTTTCTCTATGGGTATTCAAGGCTCTTTACAAATATCAATCTGTATATTTACAATACGAAGTTCTAAGACATGATGCAAACAAAATGGTGTAGTGATACAGGAGCTCACCACCCAAAAACGAAGTGCGGACAAACCGACAACGGATAACCATTTAAAAGCTAAATCAGATAAACAACTTACTCCGAAGCAATTATTGAAATAAGTTCCTGATTCACCTCACGGTTAAATTCCACCAGGTGTTGCTTATTTTTTTGCGAAGCAATTACTTCTGCACGTTTCATTCCTCCATGGTACGTTTTGTTAAAAAAACCAAGACCAACCAAGTAACCGGTAACGTAAAAGCCATTGTATACCTGAACTCCGGAAAAAGTAAGCACCGACGCATTAATCAAAAAATTGACGACACCCTCGCCTGATTTACCCGCATACATTTGCCCCGATCCGGGAATAAAACGCGACCAGTTTTTAGCAGCGTTAAGCGATTTTATGCGGGGACGGTTCTTTTTGCTGTAAAGTTCTGTCGCCATTTGTTTCAGTGCTGTTTCCTTCTCAGGCGTAAAGTGCTGCAATTCGATAAACTCAACAAAGTTCTGTTCCGCTTCTTCCCATTTATACGTTTCGTGCAGCGAAAGAATTTTTATAGGCAGAAAAACACCAAAATTTGTACTATCGCAGCTGCGATGAAAATATTCGTCGATCTTCCACAAAGCACGCGCGGGTTCATTGTTCAGGTAATAACAGAGCGATTGCTCGTAACACACAAAACGATACAACGAATCGGAAGGGTCAGTGAAATAAGTAGTTTGAAGAGCATTTATAGCACGCCCGAAATCGTTCATTTTCCGGTAGCACAAGGCTTTTTTATAACGCAGCCAATTCAAGTCGGTATCCGCATCTCCCTCAAATACCAGACGTTCGTATTCAATCGAGGCTTCGAAATAATTTCCCGAATCAAACAAGCTGTCAGCTTTTAACACTGCCGAATTACTAATCGAAGAAATTCCGCAGAGGAATATGAAGCTGAAAAAGAATTTGATTATGTATTGCATTTTCGTGTTCATTTTCAATAACTTTTACAGAAACAACTGATCCGTAAATATTTGAGACATAATTTACGGCAAAAATACTACCGAATAGTATAGTTTTAACATCCATAAACCCCGATTTCCGGTAGTTCTCCCAGGTAATTAAACCAAAGCCAATATTACCAATCATTGATGCTATTCCTGCTCCGGTTTTACCTGCATAAATTTTCCCCGATCCCGGAATAATCGCCGACATTATTCCTGCTGTAACCGACGACTTTTTCCGGTGCTGTTCATGTTCCTTCCATATCTCATTTAATGCAAGCACCTGATTATTCAACACTGCATTATCTTCGGGAACAAGCTCCAGATACTGTTTCGCTTCAGGCCAGTTTCCTTTTAGCATTTCAATACCGCTTAGCTCAAAATTATATAACCACAAAATCGGTTCTTCTCTGCTATTGGTCCGAGCCAGGATACTGCGGGCTTCTCCGTAATTTCCCAAAAAAGTTTGATTGTACCCGGCAAAAAAGAATGATTTATTATAGAAAGGCGACGAGTTGCTTACTTTAAGGAACGACGATGAAGACTCCTGCAGGTTTTTAAGCGAATAGTGCGCCCATCCTTTATAGTAATTGATTGAGTCCTTTTGTTGAGCGGAATAATCCGTTTGGTCATTCCCGATTACAAAGATGGCTTCCTCGTAGAATCCGCTGTTTACCAAATGCCGGATAAAAGGAATCTGACCCTGGCTTTGAGCGAACGTTAACAAAAGAGTGATCATTAACAGAAAAATATACCTCATTTATATTTTTTTATTGAATCATGAAACCGGTGAACATGGGGATCAATGGTACTTGGATCAAGATCGGTTGCTGCTATTCGGTTACAGCGACTAAGTCTGTCGAACGACAAAAGCGTACCTTTTATTAAACCATAATCTTTAACAGCCTGTTTGCTGAAATCGGAACAGCTCGGATTGTACAAACAACTGGCCGAAAGGTGTTGCGAGAATAAATTTTGATACACATACAACGATCCCCCGTAAATTAAGCTGACAGGATTAGTGTTTCTAAACGTTTTTGGTTGATTCTTATAAATATAAGATCGGTGTCCTGTCACGGGCATTTGTTGCTTAACAACCGAATCTATAAGCAACAGGTCGCTTTTTAAATCGATTTGCTGGCTGTATGCTCCCAAAGAAACCAACAAAAAAAACAGCAACAAAAAAAACGTTCTATTTACTTTGTGAGATTGGTTTTGCATCTTCAGGAATTTTGAAGTTAAAGTAAGGGCTATCATCCGACCACGAAACCTTTACATCGGAAAAAGAAGTACGACTGATAATGGAATCTTTTGAAGGAATGTAGCTGATCTCCACAATGTTCATCGGCAACCTGAACTGTCTGAAATCTTTATAGTTGGTGTAATATATTTTTTTCAGAATATTTTCTTTTGAGGCCTGATATTCGGAATAAATCGGGAGCCCGTTTTCGAAAACCATTTTTACCGTTACAATTCCTTTTAAGGTAGAAGGCGGCTGCCAGGTAGTAACATAGTACTGCCCTTCAAATTCATTTGAAACCAAACGAAATCCTTCATCAACCAGCCCCAGATCTTCAATAAAGTTATTCGTAAAGTAGTAAATGAGGGTTCGTTTTGAAGAGAGCTCGGGAACCTGTTCGTAAGCCACTTCGTTACTTTCGGGATAATAGGTTTTAACTTCTCCAAAAGGATTTACAACGGTCACAAAATCGGGCGACGAGTAATAATACTTGGTAATCACCTGCTTTTCCTTGTCAAAATACAAGTCAACTTTTTTTGTTGCTTTTTTTCGGTTATCGAGTACTTCAGTTTTTTGTTTTAGTGAAATGTAATTGCCTTTCTGGGCTTTCACTGAAACACTAAAAACGCAGGCTATCAATAAAATAACAATTTTCTGAATCACTGTACAGCGGATATTAAAAAGATGCCTGTTTTCCAAGAAACAGGCATCTTTTTATTCGTAAATAAAAACCATGTTACCACATAAAAAACTTCGGATTGTCGATGTATGGACTGATATCGTCGTTGTCAACAATCAGTACAATCAAATCCACAAAAGGCACAATTCCAAAAATACCACCACAGGTTAAAATATAACCTACACCAGTCATGGTTTTTGTTCCCAGGTAAAAACGGTGAACCCCGAATCCCCCTAAAAAGAAATCGAGAAGAACTGCCGCTACAAAAGATTTCTCTTTCACAACCGCGGTTGCAGGAGCATTTGACGGCAGCGTGCTTAACGCTCCGGCATTCATTGAAACCATACTGGTTTCAACCGCTTCCGAGAACATCTTGTCAATCGAATTCATATCGATTGAGTAAGAAGATGCATTTGCGCTTTTCACAAAGAATACTGCGAGTAGCAAACAAATAGCAAGGCTAACTTTCTTCATATTATTGCTTTTTAAATTATTTGGTTAATCTAAGATAGAATTTTTTTATCACTATTCCGCAATATGTCAAATAATTTTAGCTGTACCTTGTGGCTGGCATTTTATTGTATAATAACAAATACGATAGCAACCGGAACCTCGCAACGAAGTATATAAATATCAACCCATCACCGCATTGGAGCTTTTTATTCAATCTTCTATCTCTTTCAATATTATGTTTATCGTAGGCCTTATAAACGTCATAAAAAAGTCCATCCACTTAATAAGGCTTTGCACTTAATATCAATTTAATTTCAGTCTTCTTCAATCTAAAATCGTTAATCTTCAACAATCTCTCAATTCGGAGTTTTTAAATCATTTGCTCCCTTAATCTTTTTAACAATTTCGGCCTCCGCATTATCATAGACTTGCCGGATTCGCTGATCGTTAAAATTCATGGTGCGCTCTTCAAAAGCCATATCGTTTATTCGCTCAAACAGGCGTTCTTTTGCACTGCGAATATCCTTTCCGTAAATGTGGTACGAATCGGCCTGCCAATTCATTCGGCCTAGTTTTACCGTCTTTCCGGTTTTTGCTGCAATTCCGGCAGCAACCACATCTTTGCTGAATTGAATAAATCCGAACATATTCAGGAAACCGGCATTCCAGGCATCGTTACTTCGGTAGCGGATATTGCTGTTTAACCACCAGGTGCCATCTTCGTCTTCCAAAACACGGTACCACAACGATTGTAAACTTGGCGGATCGTCGCAGGTAAAATCAATATTGGGCATCCAGGTAATCATTTGTGCCTGCCGTGTAAAAGGCTGTTCGGCCAGTTTGTCGATTACATTTTTTATCTGATCAACCTTAAAAGCACCCTCTTCTTTTGATTCTCCATCAACCAACTCTTTCCAGACACCATAATTTTGCAGGCGTCCGTGGTAAGTATATTCCGGCCGTTTATCTTCCGGATCGTTCATGTTTTTTACCAAATGATCTTTCAACCCTTCCAACTCCAGTACATATTCGCGCAAATCGTCGACACCACCGGGAAAGGCCATGTGAATCATCGGATCGATCTCCGGTTCCAGAATCGTTAAATTCATGGTGCAGTCAATACTCAGCGGATCACCCGGCCGGTCGTACTGCGTTTTAAAACGAGTTCCTTTTCCGTATAAATAAATAAGTGCTGTTTCGTAAGCTTCGGCCAACGATTTTCCTGTTACCGATATTACCGGGATATTCTTCATCTCTATAGTTTAGATTTATAGCCTAATGATCGTCTCTTTAAAGATAAAAAATATGTATTCGGTTAAATAAATATTGATAAAAAAATGCTTAGCTTATCAGAATCGGTAATAATAACCAAAGTTATCGCTTTGAACATATACCTTATCATCCAGCGGGTAATTACCTTCTAAAACAGAAAATGAAGAATAGCTTACTGCCCCCCAGATACCAACACCTCCTTTAATATTTGAAAATACAGGAACGGGCTCGGAAAAGAAATCCTCATCCAGCCAATAATGCAGATTAGCAGTATACAGGTACTCATAATATTCTTCGGAAAGCGAATACAGGTAAATGTCGTGGTTACGGAAATCTGCACTATCATCTGAGGTACTGTTTCTGTCGTAGAAATACGAGTTATTCCAAAGATCAAACCTTAACTTCATTCTTTCTCCGTTAAAGCTGTCGTCTTTAAAAATGGAAAACCGGTTATAGGGGGCACCTGTAATTAATTCATCCGCTTCGTTTATTGCATCGTTAAGTTCGGCATTTTTAATCTCAACCCATTCAAATCTTTGCGGCCTTATCATAACTGTATCATTGTGTACCATTGTTCCATCAGGCATGTAACTATATAGCTCCTCTCCTTCGATACATTTTGATTCTACCCGATAATAATTGTGCTGCTGCCCGTTGTCATCAAACTCAACATTCGCCGGAGTTTTCCAGGAAGTTGAGTAACCATCTACATTACGAACAGTTGTTGTATCCCAGGCTATTATTTCAATCGCTTCCGGTACGGTTGTTTCACAACTAACAGGATTAAACCCATCGGCTAAAATCTCAAGCCGATAACTTTTTCCTGCCTCCCCGATAACCGACGATTTGTATTTCCCCATCGCAACAGGAGTTTCCGCCTCATAAACCATTTCTTTTACGGGAGTTAGTGTTTCTGCAAACTCGTCGTCGACATATAAATCAACTTTTGCATTTGCTACCACCAAACTGGTTTTACCGTCGTCAAGCATGCTACTGCTTCTCGACAAACGAACAGTAACGGTGTCGCCCAATACAACCAGTCCGTTAACCACCAGCATTGGTTTTATTTCATCTCCTTTAAACACGATTTCCTTTTCGCAGGAAATAAGAAATAGAAAAAAAACAGAAAAAAGCACCGTTGTTATTTGTTTAAATCTCATGATATTCGGATTATGTGTAGTTATTTGTGGGATTTATTAAAACTTAAAAGTGTAACTAACAGAAGGGATTAGGGGGAACAAGCTAACTTGTTTCAAAGCAGGCTTCCTGGTATAATAAAGCCCTCCACTCGGCAATATATTTTCTATTTCTTTACTTCCCCAATACATATAAAATGGATTCTGGCGACTGTAAGCATTGTAAAGTGCAACTGTCCAGGTTCGAACCCCGCGTTTTTTTTGCTTATGGAAATTCATACTAAAATCGAGGCGATGATACGAAGGCATCCGGTAACTGTTTCGGCCCCCGTAATAGGTAATCCCTCCTTCGGCAGGATAACGACTTGGGCCGGGAAGCATTGCGGAATATTTCTGTGTTCCGAGAGTTGTTGCATTTCCGGTTCCGTAAACCCAGGCTAAACCAATATCGAATTTTTTACTGAATTCGTGGTTCAAAACAAGATTTATATCGTGTCTGCGGTCGTATTTTGCAGGAAAGGTTTCGCCAAAATTCAGGTTGTCGAATTTACGGTTTGACCACGATAATGTATACCCCAGCCATCCGGTAGTTTTTCCGGTTTTCTTTTCCAGCATAAACTCGGCGCCATACGACCAGCCTTTCCCTGTTTCAATTTTGCTTTCCCAACCTTCGCCAACTCCCGAAAATGTAGCTCCGGGTTTATATTCAATCAGGTTATCCATTTTTTTGTAAAAAGCTTCAACAGAAAGTTCATAACCTTTATCATGTTTATAAGCTGCCCCCAAGGCCCACTGATGCGAATTCTGAGGTTTTACATTCTGCGTTGTGGGTAGCCACAAATCGGTGGGTAAACTTATGGTTGCTGAACTTAACAAATGAATATACTGGCTCATTTTTGCATAAGAAGCTTTTACTGACAACTTATCGGAAACCAGATAACGCAAAGCCAGGCGTGGCTGAAACGACGTGTAATTGGTATTTTCAACATTAAACCACGAAAAGTGCAGCCCAATATTTGCATTTAAGCGCGAGGTTATGTTCCAGCTGTCTTCCACATAAGCATCAAACTCGTTTGCCGCAATGTTTTGGTTTCCGTATGTAGTATCCTGATTCATTTGATATTCATCTTCGTCAACGATTGTTTTTTCGTGATTTACCCCCGGTTTAAAAGTATGCCAGGTATTTGATGCCCCAAATTTTAACGAGTGATTTGCTGTGGGATAGAAATCAAAATCTACTTTAGCGGTAAAATCGTTTATACCCGACGTATAACGAAAATAATCTTTGTTATAATCGTCGCGTTCCTTGTATTCAGAATCACTCTCCACATCAAAATTATATTTGCTGTAGGTTAATGTTGCATTGCTAAACAATTTTGAGCCGAAAACATGATTCCAACGTAAAGCAGAAGTAATGTTCCCCCAGCCAAGATTATCATTGTACTTATCGTAATAATCGGTATCGCCGGAGGTAGATTTCTCTTTATCATAAGCCTTATCCTTACCTCTATACATCGACAGAAACAAGCGATCACTATCGGAGAACTTATGATTAATTTTAGCATTTAAATCATAAAAATAGTACCCGGCATTATATGAATCGTCGTCGTTGTTTTTATTAGCCAATTTAATAAACGGCTGGGCCAATAAATCCACATATGTTCTTCGGCCGGAAACAATAAAAGCAGTCTTTCCTTTATTTATTGGGCCTTCGAACGAAAAACGTGACGAAATAAGGCCTACCGAAAACTCGCCTTTAAATTCCTGATCGTTTCCTTCTTTCATTCGAATATCGACCACCGACGATAGTCGCCCGCCAAAACGTGCCGGAAAACCTCCTTTGTAAAGATTTACTGTTTTTACTGCGTTGGAATTAAACACCGAAAAGAATCCGAACAAATGACTGGCATTGTATACGGGAACTCCATCGAGCAAGAACAGATTTTGATCGGCTCCACCTCCACGAACATAAATTCCGCTGGTGCCTTCTGTTCCGGCCTGAACACCCGGCAACAGCTGAATGACCTTTAAAACATCGGGCTCTCCAAGTAAAACAGGAAGTTTCTCAATACGCTCGGTCGGGAGCTCAATCAAACTCATTTGGGTACGTTCAACATTCGATTTCGTGGCATGAACAGTAATTTCATCAAGGTCGCCCATTTGCTTTAGCTTGATATTTATTACAGTATCCTTCCGTAGGTTAAGATTGATTGTTTGTTTGTTGTAACTGACAAACGAAAACTGCAAACTTTGTTGCCCGGGCGGAAGCGTAAGGCTGTAAAATCCATAAACATTGCTAACGGTACCTTTCTTTTTTAAGGTCTCATAAATATTTGCATTAATAAGCGATTCGCCGGAAGCCACATCGGTAACATATCCACTAATTGTAACTTCCTGGGCGCACACAAACACAGTACTGCACAATAGTGCGAAACAGAGGTAAAATGGTTTCATTGAAGATTGATTTATATTATGGAGCCAAAACTATACGAATATTATATACATAAAATATAACAAACATTAAGTAAGCTAAATAGAAACTAACAAATACTATTAAATGCTAACAGTTGTTAATTGTTGATTAGCATTACCCGATAATCGCATAATCCACTAACATACAGAGTGCTCAGAAAATTTTTTATCGAAAACCCTAAAATTCCTACACCGGGCAGCAATTTGAAATTTTCAGGTTAAAAACGGCCGGATTTTCTGCAAAAACCTGATTCATAGCTTGAGTCAAAGCTTTCATAATCTCAACTAACTCGCCGGTAATTATACTGCTCATTTTGCCAGGCTCCACTTGAATGGTTTGGTTGTTTGCCAAAAATGACAGAAAAGTATCGACTGGTTTTTCAAAATCGTCACTTAAGGGGTAAAGACTTATTTCAACAGCAACTTGCATGGCTATTTGTTTTTCTGAACCAGCGCAACTATAAAAGCCGGTTCGTGATTATCTTTCTCAGCAGTTCGGTCCATCACCTTAAAATCGGGAGCAAAATGCACTCCTGACGTAAGCTCCGGCGTTCCGAACTTCAGTAAATCTTTCTCTAAACTTTCAGGAACGTAGAATGCTGCATTTTTGAATACCGGATCGTTAGCCGCATTTTTTGCCAGTTGCGAGTTTCCATTCAGGCAACCCAATAATAAATATCCTCCCGGTTTTAAAACACGATAGATTTCGTTCAACACCACTTCTTTGCTGTTTACAAACTCCATCATTGTTACCGTAGCTACTACATCAAAACCTTCGTTTTTAAAAGGCAGTTCTCCGGCATCGGCTTTTAGTATCTCGGCATCCATATTTTTCTCAATAGCCTGATGCAACATCGCATCCGAAATATCAGTGGCAATAACATCAAACCCTGTGCTTACAAACAGCTCTGTCCAGTGACCAGTTCCGCAACCCAGTTCCAGCATCTTCCCTTTTGGCACTTTTTTCAGCGCATTGATAATAAGCTCTTCTTCTATCGTATCAATTTCTTTTCCTTCCGGAGTTTGATAATAAGCGTCGTAGGCTCCTGCTATTTCTTCTTTTATAAATACGTTCATCGTTATCAGTTTTGGCTATCACACCTCTAAAACAAAGATGCCACCTTTCTACATAACGTAAATAAAGGTGGCATCTTTTCTTATAAGTGAAAGTTCTTTCTAATTCTTCTTTACATACTGCGTAAGAATAACAATCTGCTGTCCATTCACTTTTCCTTCAATTTGTTCGGGATTATCGTGTACCAGCGAAATATTACGAACGGCAGTACCACGCTTGGCAGTAAAACCGCCACCTTTTACATTCAGGTCTTTTATCAATACAACCGTATCGCCGGCCTGTAAAACAGCGCCGTTACTATCAAGGTGTTTTACCACATCATCCGGATCAATTCCTTCGCCGGTTGCCTCTGCCCACTCCTTTGTTTCTTCGTCGAGATAAAGCATATCCAGCAGATCTTGTGGCCAGCCTTCAGCTTTTAGTCGGTTTAACATTCGCCAGGCCATTACCTGAACGGCAGGAACAGTACTCCACATACTATCGTTCAAACAACGCCAGTGATTGGCATCCATCGTCTCCGGGTCATTGATCTGACCTGAGCAGGTTGCACAAATATAAATACTGTCTTTTTCGCTTTCCTGTGTTGCCGGCGGTACGGTGTATACGCCCAGGTTATCTTCCGATCCGCATAATTCACAAACCGAAGTGCGTTTTTGCAATTCTCTTTCTATACTCATTTTGATTGTTCTTGTCATTTCGAAGGAAGTATAACTGAGAAATCTTTTACATTAAGAGTCAGATTTCTCCTCCTTCGTCGTCGGAATGACAATTTATTTAATATTCTTCCTAAAACAGTTTCCTAAATCCGATTACATCCTTCACTTCCTGCAAAGTTTTTACGGCTGATTCGCGGGCTTTTTCGGCACCCATTTTAGCCACTTTTGCCAGATAAACATCGTCTTGCAGTATTTCGATTATACGTTCGCGAATCGGCGATGTATAGGCAATAATATCTTCGGCTAATTGTTTTTTCAGATCGCCGTAACGGATTTCACATTTGTTGTACAACTCATCGAAATGCGCCACAGTATCAGGCGCAGAAACGATATCAAGCAGCGTAAATAAGTTCTGAATGGCTTCAGGTTTTTCCTGGTTCATTTCTGTTGGGCCCGAATCGGTAACGGCACGCATTACTTTTTTGCGGATTGATTTTGGATCTTCATAAAGGTTAATAGCATTGCCTTCTGATTTTCCCATTTTACCGCTGCCATCCAATCCGGGAACTTTAATCATATCGCCGCCACCAAAAGTATACGGACGTGGAATTGGAAATACCTCGGATTTGTACATCCGGTTAAAACGTTTGGCAAATTTACGTGCCATTTCCAGGTTTTGCTCCTGATCTTTTCCAACCGGTACAAAATGTGCTTTATGAATGATGATATCCGAAGCCATTAATACCGGATAAGTAAGCAGTCCGGCATTTACGTTGTCCGGATTCTGACGTGCTTTATCTTTAAACGACGTTGTACGTTCCAGTTCGCCCAAATAGGCATTCATATTTAATAACGCATACAATTCCGAAACCTCAGGAACATCGCTCTGAATGAATATTGTTGATTTTTCAGGATCAATTCCGCAAGCCAAATATTCGGCCAGTACCTGGCGCACACCCGATTGTAAATTCTCAGGTGTTGGGTGCGTAGTCAACGAGTGAATATCAGCAATAAAAAAGTAGCAGTTAAAATCGTCCTGCATTTTTAAGAAGTTTTGCACGGCTCCAAAATAGTTTCCAAGGTGCAAATATCCTGTCGGGCGTATACCACTAACAACTGTCGGTTTATTCATATTAAAAAATTTAGTTGGAAGACCGAAGACGGAAGATCGAAGCAATCAACCAAACATCTAACCCAAAATATTCGGGCTCGACTTCCCATAAAATCTATCTGATTTTTAAGTGAGTGCAAAAATAGAGATTCACACGGAAAGTAAAAAAATAAAATTCGCTATGGATAAAAAATTAATACTGTAAAGACTGTCTTAGTGAAAATCAGGAATCGATAAGGTCAGAAATCTGCGCATTGGTGCAGGCAATTAAATCTTTTGGATTGATTTTTATCTGCATACCTCGTTTCCCGGCACTCACATAAATAAATTCGAAATTCAAACAGGTTTCGTGAATAAAAATCGGATACGATTTTTTCATTCCCATTGGCGAACAAGCACCACGAATATAGCCGGTGAGCCCCAGCAGTTCTTTCATCAGCACCATTTCCACGCTTTTATTCCCCGATATTTTTGCAGCCTTTTTCAGGTTTAATTCGTCAGCTCCGGGAATAACAGCAACAAACACACCCGTTTTATTGCCTCTTAGAACCAGGGTTTTAAATACCTGCTCTACATTCTGTCCCAACGATTCGGCAACATGTGTCGCACTCAAATCCGCCTCATCAACGTGGTATTCAACCAGGTCGTATGCTATTCTTTTGCTGTCGAGTAAACGGGCAGCGTTTGTTTTCTTCATCGTGAAATAATTTGAGCACAAAAGTTGAAAATTTTGGTCGATTGACCAAGTAAAAATCATCACATTAACCCGGATATTTCTGTCGGTTTGCAAAGGTTAATGCATCTGAAATATTTTTTCAAAAAGAAATATTAATTAGCTTTACGTACTGACTTATAAAGAGATGTACAGAAATAACATATACGGAAAAGAATGGCACTGGCGTAACGTGAAAAGGGAAACACGGAATGTTGCGTATTTTTTCTGTTATAAACTGAAAAGGGATTTGTCGTATTCGTAGGGCAAGTCCCTTTTTGTGTTACTGACAGGCAATTAATTATCAACCTAAAAAATAGATCATGACTAGACAAAAAAAGATTTTTCTCGAAGAATCGGAAATGCCCAAACAATGGTACAACCTGGCTCCCGATCTTCTATCGCCGTTGAACCCACCACTTGGACCGGACGGAAATCCTGTGGGGCCTGAGATGTTGGCTCCTGTTTTCCCGATGAATTTGATAGAACAGGAAGTAAGTCAGGAACGATGGATTGATATTCCTGAAGGGATTCGTGAAATTCTGGTGCAATGGAGACCAAGTCCACTTATTCGGGCTTACGAACTGGAAGCAGCGCTCGGAACTCCGGCAAAGATCTATTATAAAAACGAAGGTGTTTCGCCGGCCGGAAGTCATAAACCCAATACCGCCGTGGCACAAGCCTGGTACAACAAAGAGTTTGGTATTAAAAAACTAACTACTGAAACCGGTGCCGGTCAGTGGGGATCGGCCCTATCGTATGCCTGTGCACAATTGGGCGGCATTGAATGTAAAGTTTTTATGGTGCGTGTAAGTTTCGATCAGAAACCTTTTCGTAAAATGATGATGGAAACCTGGGGCGGCAACTGTATTGCAAGTCCAAGTACCGAAACACAAGCCGGTCGCGATATTCTAGCACAGTTTCCTGATACACCGGGAAGCTTGGGGATTGCTATTTCAGAAGCTGTTGAAGCTGCAGTTACCGATCCAACAGGCGGAACCCGTTATTCATTGGGATCGGTGTTAAATCACGTAATGTTGCACCAGACTATAATTGGCTTGGAAGCGAAAAAACAGCTGGCTAAAGTGGGTATTAAGAACCCTGATGTAGTTATTGCCTGCTGTGGTGGAGGTAGTAACTTCGCCGGACTTTCGTTCCCGTTTATGTACGAAAAAATACATGGCGCCGACATTCAAATTATCGGAGCAGAGCCATCGAGCTGCCCAACTTTAACAAAAGCACCCTTTATTTACGATAACGGCGATGTGGCACAAATGACACCGCTTTTGGCGATGAACAGCCTTGGTCACAACTTTATTCCGGCACCAATCCACGCCGGTGGATTACGCTACCATGGCATAGCGCCACTTGTAAGTGCTGCCTTAAAAGATGGTTTAATGGACGCAATTGCCGTTCACCAAAGCGAATGTTTCGGGGCCGGATTATTGTTTGCCAAGACCGAAGGTATTATTCCTGCTCCGGAAACAACACACGCCATTGCCGCTACCATCCGCGAGGCTAAAAAAGCCAAAGAAGAAGGAAAAGAAAAAACAATCCTGTTCAACTTCAGTGGTCATGGTTTGATGGACCTTGTTGGTTACAACAAATACATAGGTGGCGAATTACACGATTACGAATATCCGGAATCGGAAATTGCCGCTAACCTGAAAAAACTGGAAGGTTATCCATTACCAAAATAAGAATATTGGAATAGCGCGCTGCTGTTTTGTAGTGCGCTTTTTCTTTGCTTCTTTTAAAAGAAAGCGTAAATCAACTCTTCGTTATCAGTTCCCAATAAATGGCGAATATCCTCGTAGAAGTGTGATTTACCAAGCAATAAGGCAGATAATTCAGTAGCGTAAGGTTCAACAAAATAATTGCCATGCAGGTTGGCGTTTACAATCCGGCCTTTCTTTATTTTAAGGAAGATTTCCAGTGTCCGGCCGTCGATTTCCACCTTATTGGTAAAAGTGTATTTTGGCGAGTAGCCCCAACGCCATTCCCAGGTTGTGAATTTTTCATCAACCAGTTTGTTAATCGCTTTTTCCTCATCAGCTGAAATTGTATAACTTTCTGCTCCTTCTTTTTTTAGCTGCACTCCAATCAGGAAATCGATAAATTCCTCGATATCCAAATCTTTTTTCAGGAACGGAGCAATATTAGCCACTTTGCTTCGGTTCGATTGCACCGCTTTGCTGGTGTATTTTCCGGGGATAACCTTTATGCTATTTCCCAGATTTTCCAGATCGGAGTTAAACAACAAGGTACCATGATGCAAGACCCGATTTTTAAAAACATGCTCTGCATTTCCCGATATCTTTAATCCCTTAATCAGCAAATCGTTTCTCCCTGATGTTGTGGCTTCAATATCCAACTGGGCGAGCGCTTCCACCACCGGTTCGGTAAACTGTTTAAACGAAATCTCTGCCGGACTTTTTACATTTTTTATAAAAGCAAAATTTACATTTCCGGCATCGTGGAAAACCGTTCCCCCACCCGAAATTCGACGTGCTACCGTAATGTCATTTTCGCGCACATAGCGGTAATTTACCTCGCCCAACGCGTTTTGGTGTTTGCCAACAACCACCGTTTTATCGCTTTGCCACAGCATAAAAATATCATCGTCGAAATTCTTTAGCAGGTACTCTTCGGCAGCCAAACAGTAAAAAGGATTGTTGTTTTTAAGATTAATGCAAAGCATCTTTTTTTGTTTTATGTCAGGCAAAAGTACAAAATGCCAGGCATAAAAAAACCATCTCTGATAGCAGAGATGGTTTTCTTTTGATATGCAGCATATTGCTAATTCAAGGGCTTCAGCTTAACATTTACCTTGTTTGAGAATATATCAATTGTCTTTTTTTCAATTTCGTTCTTTTCGTAAGAAATATAACTGGCTGTAAGGTTGTATTCGCCTGGTGTAACATCTTCAAAGTAGAAATTTCCGTCGAAATCGGTATAAGCCTTTTTGTCGGTTCCTTCCAGCTTCACCTCAACCCCTACCAATAATTCGCCGGTTAATTCATCGGCTACACTTCCGGTAATCATTACGGTTGAAGGTTTATCCGCATTTGCTGGCTTGTTATCTTTATCGTCGGCCAATCCACTGAAAAACAAACCTGTAACTAATATAAGTGTTAGAAAAATTTTCATTTTGTATTTCCTTAATCTCTTTAGTCGACAAAACTAGCGCAGAGATTTTACACTGTAATTACACAATTATTACAAATCGATTAATCTTGCAAGCGAGCACAAAAAAACGTCTGACTACGAATAGTCAGACGTTCTATGCAGTGTTTAATGTAACTTCAAATTTTAAAATTCGGAATAGTTTCTTTCGTTTACAACTACTCCCATTTCATCGTAGCTTTTCCAGGTTCCGGTTTTTTCACCGTTGCTGTAACAAAGTTCATACTTCAAATTACCTTCATCGTCCCACACGTACCAATTGCCGTCTTTTTTGCCGTTTTTGTAAGCGGCTTTAGCAACCTTAACTCCGTCGGTGTTGAAAGTAAGCCAAATACCGTGCATTTCGTTGTTTTTGTATGCACGTACTTCGTTCAGTTCGCCTGTCTCAAAATACAGTTTACATTCGCCATCTTTTTTCCCATCGATGAAGTTTGATACCATTTTTACATTTCCATTATCAAAATGGGTAGTGTACTCTCCTGAAAACAATTCAGAGTTCTGGTAATACAATCCATCAATTTCTTGCAGTTCCTGTGCGAACACTGTAAATGCTACAAATAAAACTCCTACTAACAATGCTAACCTTTTCATGGTAGCCTCCTTTCTTTGTTTTAATTTGTTTTTGACGTTACTTCTATTAATACAAAGTTAACATTTAATTCACATAAACTAAACACTACTGTAATTTTTTTGTAACATTTCTGTAATTTTTAAGCAATCTTGATCAACAAAGTAAAGAGCAAAAAAAAACCCGGACTCTCATCCGGGGTTAAGGTAGGCTCTGCAACCTACCTGCCATTAAAACTTTTACATAAAAAAGCGCTCGGAATAACCAACACGCAATTACCTGATTAACCACCCATTAAACAGATTGAAACGAGAACTATTTTATGATCAATTTTTTCTTTAAAACAGATTCATTCTGATCAATTACTTCGAGGATATACGTAGCAGGAGCCGAGTTTTTCAGATCAATCTGGACTTTATTATCTCCTGTTACTTTTTGTTCCCATATTTCTTGACCAGCTAAATTAAAGACTCTTGCAGTATAATTGCCATTATAGCCTAACTCTAGATTAAATACACCTTCTGACGGATTTGGGTATACTAATAAGCTTTGTGACTCTTTACTACGGGGGTCAATCGAACCAGATTTAAGCAAAGAAATTGGAATAAGCCCCGATTTAAAAGAATCTTTAATATATATTTTTTCAGCATGAGCTTCTCGGTAGGCTCCACTTTCAACTATCACACAGAGATAAAATTCACCCATGAATCTTATATTATGACCTGACGAATAATAATCATAAGGAATATTAATATTGACATCATAGGTATGGGAGCTACCTGTCGCAATATTAGCAAACCCACTATTAAGGACTCCTGTTGCCACCGCATTGTATATATAATTATCGATACTATTTTGCTGTATTTTTGTAAAGACCCAGCCGATTTTATCAAGTTTGCCAACACCTCCACTATTTTTAACAGTAACCTTAATATTATTTACATCCGTGTTATTGTAATCAAAAGTCGGTAGTTGTGTACTTCCATCCACTACAGGTAGCTCTACATTTGTAAGACTAAAATCGGGATCACCTGTAGTCTCGCATGTATAACTAAATGTTTGAGGTGGCATATGTCCAAAATCTACTACCAAATAATACGTTATTCCATTTGTAGAAAAGCCATCGCGTGAATAAAACCAACTCGTAAACTTCTTATAATCTGGATAGTACGAATGGTCATCATAATCATGGTCAGTATTATATGGATAATAGTAGATACAATTGCTTGGAGTAACTGAGTTTTTATAAAATCGCATATATATAGCACCATCGTTATAGTTTCCTTTTATATCAAATTCAAAATTAAATTTTGTCCCTACTGGATAATTAGTCCCAGCAGCATTAAGCACTTTAAAATTTTTTATTTCAACACTTAAATCGGAGTCACCTGTAGTCTCGCATGTATAACTAAATGTTTGAAGGGGCATATGTCCAAAATCGACTACCAAATAATACGTTATTCCATCAGTAGAAAAGCCATCGCGTGAATAAAACCAACTCGTAAACTTCTTATAATCTGGATAGTAAGAATGGTCGTCATAATCATGGTCAGTATTATATGGATAATAGTAGATACAATTGCTTGGAGTAACTGAGTTTTTATAAAATCGCATATATATAGCACCATCGTTATAGTTTCCTTTTATATCAAATTCAAAATTAAATTTTGTCCCTGCTGGATAACTCGTTCCTGCAGCATTAAGCACTTTAAAATTTTTTATTTCAATTGTTTGAGAAAATGATACAAAAGGTAATACTACTAAAACAAAGATGAATAAATTTTTCATGATTAGAGATTTTAATTAGTTGATCTTAAATTTCTTCAATACTAATTTACTAATTAAAACTATAGTTCGTTTTATTATCGCTTAATTTAATTATTAAGTAATCAGTATGTAATATATCTCTAATTCATGATTGTAGCATTTTTATGTAGTCTACGATTTTATATACAGGACTGAGCCTCACTATTTCTTACAGTTCTTCGGCATCGACACTATAAAAAAACCCCGGACTCTCATCCGGGGTTAAGGTAGGCTCTGCAACCTACCTGCCATTAAACACTGCGTATAGCTTTTTATCTTTAGTTAATAACCTTTGTAGTTCCGTCGACTGTGTTTAATGCATCCGACATCCAATCTGGTTTTGAAATGCCATTTCCGGCACCAGTTGCACTGCTGCTCTCGCCCACTGTCAATCCACTTACTGATTTAGCGTGGTCTCCAATATTTTCAAATTTACAGTTGGTTACTACTACATCTCCTGCTGCAATGCGTGCATTTGCATCTGCATCATCTGCATCTGCATAGAAATACGGATGACTTTTCCCATCAACTAAACCTCCGATAACGATGTCATCAATATTCATTTTACCAGAACCTTCCTTTAAGTAGAAAGGTTTTTCACCCATTCCATATACAGTAAGGTGTTTCAGTGTAGCATCAGTCATAGGTGTTGCAGCACCGTTGTCGCCATTGTTTGATCCTTCAATACCTGATTTTGTAGAATTCATAGAAAACCAGTATTCACCTTTTCCAGACCAACCATCAGCAAAGTCAATACCGTCATCATCGCTTCCTACAGATACAAGGTGAAACGCATTTACTGTTCCACCGAAGAATTCAATACCATCATCTTTTCCCATATAAGAAACAAGGTAATCAACTTCAGTACCAGAACCCACACCGAAAAATGATACGCCATTGAATTGTTTTTCCTCGGTATAATTATATCCGGTATATTCAACACGTAAATATTTAATTACACCTGAATTATCATCAGCAACATTTCCTCCATAAGAGAGACCTGATACTTCAGCTCCTGCTGATGCGTTTGATTTGTTTGTAGGTGCTTTACCACAAATTACCAAACCGCCCCAATCGCCTTTTATTTTTGTATCACATGTCATAACCACCGGAGCATCAGCCGTTCCATTTATAAAAATTTGGCCGCCCTGAGCAACTGCGATATATGAAATCTGACCTCCTTTAGCTTCAATAACAGTTCCTGCTGGAATAGTTAAAGAACCGCCGTCTTTTACAACAAGTTTACCTAGTAATTTATAGTTGTTAGCTGCATTTAACTCAACATCATCAGAAATTTCAAAAGTCCCCGCACTACTCTTACCTAAATTAATAGTAACGCCTTCCATTTCATCATTAAAGATAGTAGTTGATTCATCAATTTTATTTAATGCATCAGGCATCCAATCTGGTTTATTAACACCATTTCCGGCTCCTTTTGCACCTGGATTTTCAGTAAAAGTCAACCCATCAATTGACTTTGCTTGACCATCCTTTAAATCAACAAAGCTTACATTGGTAACAACTACATCGCCTGCTGCAACACGAGCATTCGCGTCAATATCATCAGAGTCAGTGTAAAAAATAGGCTGTTGTTTACTATCTACAAGACCTCCAATAACAATATTGTCGATGTTGATATTGCCAGCACCTTCTTTTAAATAGAAAGGCTTTTCACCCATTCCATAAACAGTAATGTTTCTTAACGTTGCATTTGTCATTGGTGTAGCAGCACCGTTATCGCCATTGTTTGATCCTTCAATTCCTGATTTGGTAGAGTTTAAAGAAACCCAGTATTCACCAGTTCCCGACCATCCGTCAGCAAAGTCAATACCATCATCATCGCTACCGACTGAAACTAAGTGAGACGCATTAACTGTACCACCAAAAAATTCAATACCATCGTCTTTCCCGTTGTATGAAACAACATAATCAACCTGTGTTTCAGAACCCACTCCAAAAAACGAAACCCCATTAAATTGTTTTTCTTCGGTATAATTATATCCGGTATATTCAACACGTAAATATTTAATTACACCTGAATTATCGTTAGCAACGGTGCCTCCGTAAGAAAGCCCGGAAACCTCTGCTCCTGCTGATATATCCGATTTATTTGTTGGGGCTTTACCACAAATTACCAAACCACCCCATGATCCAGGAGTCTTCTCAGAACTGGTCATAATAACTGGTTTTTCAGCTGTACCGTTAATATAAATCTTGGCATCTTGGGCAACAGCAATATAAGCTGTTTGTCCTCCTTTAGCTTCAATAACCGTTCCAGCAGGGATAGTTAGCGAACCACCCGCTATTACAGTAAGTGATCCTGTAAGAACATATTTCGTGCTTGCATCTAAAGTTTGTGAATCAGAAATCTCACCTTGCAGGTTCACAGGATCTGGTCCATCAGGATCAATAGGATCATCGTCGTCGTCACAACCAGCAAATGCTAATAGGGCAATTGCCAACATGGCTAAAATTAATTTTTTCATCTCTAATTTGATTTTTTGTTAATATTAGAATCTATATGTTATTCCTAAACTTATTTTCATTCCCTTTTTATAAGACTGCACAAGATGATCTTGTGTCGGGTTTTCTTGCATTCGTTGAACATCCTGATTCAATAAGTTTTTAGCACTCAGGCTAACCCCCAGCTTATTGAATTTCGAACGCAATACAAAATCAACAGTATGAAGAGCCTTATCAACCTGATTTCCAAATGATGATGTTCCGATAAGTGATATCCGGTCTGATGTATAGTTATACACTACTGAAGTAGTAAGAGAATTGTCGCCATTTTTCCAATCGGTGCGGTACCCCAGAGCTGCGTTTGCAATAAGAGGGGCTGCTCCTTGCAAACCGTCTTCATCGGTATTAAAGTTTACTGAAATTTGAGAGTTTCCATTTTTATCCTTTGTTTCCTCCCTAACTTTCTCTCCATTTAACTCTTGTTTTGTTTCCATCAATGAAAGGTTGCCGGAAACAAATAATTTTCTCAATCCATCTTCTGTTGTCAAATTAAGGATATCTTTTTTTACATCAATTTCAAGTCCATATACATAGGCCCAATCTCCGGTATTTGCATATGTAAAATCATTTGAAGCCGATGCCATTACAAACTTGTTGATCGGATCAAGTATATATTTTCCAAAGCCTGAAATAGAAACTAATTCTCCTCTGTTAGGGAACATTTCCCATTTTAACTCCCCGTTATAAACAGTCGATGGATATAAATATGGATTCCCCAATGAAGTTTCGGTTATACCCTCGAACAGGAATAAGGCCATTTCGGTAAATTGAGGTAAAGTATAGGTTTGTCCAACCGCAAACCTCAAATTGTTTTTGTCGTTTAATGAATATTTTAAGGACAGTGATGGCAATACTTTCAACTCGTTAAAATCGCCCGATCCTCCTTCAGGAGCCAATGCTGTTACATACTCAACTTTCTGATAGACATTTTCAACTCGAGCTCCAAGCAAAGCCATTAATCTCTCAGAGATATTGAGTTCTAACGAAAGGAAACCGGCATTTACAAATTGTGTTCCTTTATAAGTTGACGGACGAATTGTGTTTCCGAAAAAGGTTTTCATATAAAAACCATAACCATCAGCTCTTTCAAGGTTTTCATCGTTTAGAAATGCATCAATATCCATTACATCAACCCGCACGAGATATCCATCAGGTGGTGGATTAAAAATGTTACGGTTACGGTAGATATCATGGTTAAACTGGGTAGATTTAAAATCTCTCACTTTATATTTACCAGAATACCCAATTGTTAACTTACCTCGGTAATCTTTATTATCAGTAAGCCCCTCACCAAATTTACGAGACAAACTCAAGTTCGCAGCAAATTCGTCCTCAACAAAGTTGTGAAAATAACGGAAGTTATCCGACTCATTGTCATCGGTAAAATAGGCCCAGCCATCTTCGTCTAGCCCGTTTAAAGAAAGGTGGCGACGATCAGGTATAATATTTTTTACATTATTGTAGGATATTCCCCATTCGAAATCCGTTTTCTCATTAACTTGGTGCGCTCCTAATAACTGGTTAACAAGAATTGTTGTGCGTTCAAAATCCGCACGACGAATTAAAGCACTATCCTCCGCCAGGTCTTTTACAAAACCTCTTAAATTACGCAATTCCTGTTCGGAAGAATTTAGCAACATGGAGTTGAGATAAAGACTATTCTTTTTCCACTCATAGTTCAGGTTAACCATTGCCGTAGTCTGGGTATTATAGTTATATTTTTCTCCAGACAATGTTTTCCGGGGGGCATCGCTTCCGTTAACCCTGTTTTGAATTAAATCGCTGTATGAATAATCGTTCTCAAAAGATGCTGTAAAAAAAGCATTTAGCTTAGATCCTGAAAACTTAAAAGTTTTTCCGCCATTTAATGAGAACCCAATATTGGGCATTAAAGACTTTTTCTGCGGATTCCATGTAGTTTCAAAATCATAACTACCTAGAGATGAAGCCATGTCAAAATCACTAAATCCTAAGAACCCAGGGCCATCTTGTAAATAAAATGTTTCCGCATCGAAAACACTTGTATTAGTTCCTCCTTTTATTCCAATCTGCAAATACTGTTTTCCACTAAATTTCTTTGAGGCAATATCAACATTTGCTCCGGCAAAGTCGCCATATAAGGGTGAAGTAAATACCTTTTCAACACCTATATATTCAATAATATCAGTATCAAATAGTTCGAGGTTTATGTTTTTTGTTTCTGCATTATTCGACGGAAACGGCAATCCATTCAAGGTAGTGTTGTTATATCTATCACCTAAACCACGCACATTCAATGTTTTTCCGCCCTCTTGCTTTGTAATACCGGTAATTTTTGTAGCAGCTGATGCAGCATCAGAAACCCCCTGATTCGATAGAGCCTGGGCTCCAATTGTTTCCTTAATTCCTACAGATTCTTTTTGTTCCAACAGCAACATACTCTCCGACTCACGATTTGCTTTTGCTACCACCTGAACGCCTTCAATTTCAAGTGTTGCCGGAGCCAAATCAACATTTAACGTTGTTTCCTGGCCGGCAGTAACTTCAACCTGAAATTCCTGAGTATCGTACGAAATAAACGAAACCACAATAGTATGCGTTCCCGCTGTTACTTTTGGAATTACATAATTTCCATCAAAATCAGTAGTTGTTCCTTGTGTTGTTCCTTTAATTAATACAGTGGTCCCGATTAGGGCCTCTTTTGTTTTGGCGTCGGTTACAGTTCCTTTAATTGTTCCGGTTTGTGCTGTGACCACCAAGCCCTGAATTAGCAGCAGAATGCTAATAATCAATCTATTCATAACTTTAACTTGCAGTGTTAATGACTATTTTCTTTTGTTATTCAGCGGCAAAGCAAAACCTTTAATGTTACAGCAGGATTAATCCTCATTTAAACTATTATTACATTTGCTTAATCAAAATGTAACAACACCATATACTGCTGAATAACTGCACACTACAGCGATTCTATATTGTATTTTGAATATACAAACAGGAAATTAAATGTAAACTGAAGTGGATTAGGGTAAACTATTTGTAAACTTTTAGCGAATTACAAATACTACTCTTTTGAAAGTGAGAACAGAAACTCAACACCGCCCTTTTGCCTGTTTTTTACCGACACCCTTCCTTTGTGCAGTGTAATGGCATTTTTCACAATTGCCAATCCAAGTCCGGTGCCACCTTTTGCGCGCGACCGACCTTTATCGACCCTATAAAAACGCTCGAACAATCGGGGCAAATGAGCTTCGGGAATTTCAGAGCCTGAGTTAAAAAATGAGAAATAATAATAATTGTCATCCTGATGATAACAACGGATATGAATTTGTATTCCCTTACCGCCATAGTTTATGGCATTCTCCATCAGGTTTTGGAAAACGGAGAATAGCAACGATTCGTTTCCATTTATAACCGTTTCCGGTTCTACGTCCTCAATAAATTCAATGTTGTTATCTTCAATTTTAATTTGAAAATATTCGTAAATATCGTCGCATACTTGCTTCAGGTCAACTTGTTTCATTTCAAACAATTCGCCTGCATCCTCAATGTTGTTAATCAGAGAAACATCGTTAATCAATGTTGTTAAACGCTCCGATTGAAAAAAGGCTTTTTCGAGAAAGTACTTTAGTTTATCGTGTGGTATGGGCCAGTTATCGAGAATGGTTTCCAGGTACCCGCGAATTGACGATAGCGGCGTTTTTAGTTCGTGTGCAATGTTCGATGTAAGTTGCTGTTTTAACAAGCGGCGTTTTTCTAAACGGGTAACATCGGTAATCACCACCTCAAAACTTTTGTCGGCAAAAATTATCGTTTGTATTTTATAGTATTTTTCGTTCTTCGATACCGTATAAACCAATTGTGGCAGTTTATCGCTTTTACCAAACTCAGGATTAACCAACTCATTATTGATAAACTTATTTAGTTTTTCAAATTCGGGCAACTTCAAGATTTTACCCGAAGATGTTACCTCCTTTTTCGACATGAGGTTTACAATTTGTACAAAGCGACCATTTGAAAGAGTAATTTTTCGTTTGTCCGAAAAAAAAGCAATGGCCTCGTCGAGCGCATCAAGATGGTTAAATAACTTTTCTCGCTCGGTCGACAGATCATCCTTTGTTTTCTTCAGGTTATTATAAATGGTAATAATCTGCGAACTGATGATCCCCAACTCATTATCCGGAAACTCATTGTTGTACTCTACCAACTCGTTGTTTCCTGCTTTTAACGCAAAGTCTTTTAGTTTTTTAATTGTTCCCGACAGGCGAAGTGTTACCAACGTTAAAAGCAGCCCGATAAAAAAGAACAAGCCAACGATAAACACAATAAAGTTACGACTGGTTTTCAGGAAATCTTTTACCTCAACATCGTAAACCAGTGCGGCACGTACAAAATACTCCGGATACTGTTTGGCGTAATAGTAAAACTCTTGCTTTGTTGTTGCCGACACCCGAATGTTCACTCCAATGCCGTGGTCGATTGCTTTCTGAATTTCGGGCCGGTGAAGATGATTTTCCATTTCCTGATAATCGTCTACAAAATTATCGTAAAGCACCTGCCCTTTTTTGTTGATAACCGTTATACGTGTATTGTTTTGCGGAAACAGATTGACGACTTCGGCAACCTGATCGAATTTTTTAGTGGTAAATAAATCATTCTGTTCGATAAACCGGGAAGTAATTTCCGAGGTGTTATTCAGTAATGCCTCAAGCTGCGAGGCCCGAAAGTCTTTTTCGCGTTCGTACTGGTACACCAAAACTGTAGCGGTAAATATTATAAATACTACACTGTAATAAAAGAATATTTGAGCGCTAAAGTTTTTCTTCACTGACAATTTATTGCGTTTTTGTTATTGAAAACAATAACCGTAACCCGATTTCCCCTTGATGTTCGATCCGTAGTCTCCGATTTTTTTACGTAACCGTGCGATGTTAACATCCACATTTCTTTCGGTTACAATTACATCGTCTTTCCAAATTCGCTTTAGAATTTCTTCGCGACTAATGTATTGTCCCATATTTTTCATGAGTAGCGATAAAATTTCGTACTCTTTACGTGTAAGGTTTACCGGTTCACCCTCAATGGTAGTTGCCTTTTTCTTAAAATCAATTTTAAGCTCCTTATACACCACTTTTTTCGATTCTTCGTCGGCTTTTAAACCACGTTTTAAAATGGCTTTAATTCGGGCAACAACCTCTTTAATCGAGAATGGTTTTGAAATGTAATCGTCGGCACCTACATTAAAACCGGTAAGTATGTCGTTTTCCTCCACCTTTGCAGTTAAAAATATAATGGGCACCTGCAACTTACGGTCTTTCCGGATGATGTTTGCCACTTTGTACCCCGACACACCTTCCATCATCACATCCAGCAAGATGAGCTGATATTCTTCAAGTGGCATTTCAAGTGCTTCTTCTCCCGAATTGGCAATATCTATTGTAAACCCCTCACTTTCAAGATTAAACTGCAATATTTCGCAGAGATCTTTTTCGTCGTCAACAATTAAAACTTTTTGATTTTCTTCCATATTGACCAATTTATGGGAATGATATGAATAATGGCGTATTTAAAAATATGTAGTGCTTTCTAATAAAAATGGAAAAATAGTAAAAATACTCGAATTATTAAGGAACGGTTAACCACATTAAAAAGCAATTACAACTAACATCCGAATTAATATTACCTATAAGTTATGAAGCAATTACATTTTTATTACATTTTCATTACATTTCGATTACTTTTATACAAATACCTATTACAGAGCAATTAAGAATGAATTACACTTTGATTAAAAATTATATTTGCATCCGATTTTTATAAACACTGCGTATGAAACCAACGGGAGAAAATTCTGTAATCTGCAACAGAAACCTCATGCAAGTTACATACGATGTTACAAAAAAGAAAAAGACTTTAAATCGTATGAAAAAGACTTTACTAATTATTGCCCTGATGATAGTTCTCATCAATCGGGGTTTTGCTCAGGATGACGACTTTGTTCCATCCGGGGCAGGATTTGCAACCATTTTTGCCAATTTCCACCAGGGAGTTACCGATGCGTCAAGCGACGAATCGGCATTTGAACTTGTACGCGGCTATTTGGGTTACGAATACAATTTCAGCCCGAACTTTTATGCCAAAATCAACCTCGATATTGGTAGCCCCGAAGACCTTTCGGAATACGCCAAATCGCGTCGTTACGCTTATTTCAAAAATGCCTACCTGCGTTACTCTGAAGGAAAACTAAAAGTTGAATTCGGATTAATTGGCTTAAAGCAATTTAAGCAAATGGAAAAAGTGTGGGAACGACGCTACCTGATGAAAACACTGGCCGACGAGAACAAGCTGGGTGCTTCTGCCGACCTTGGAATGAATATTAATTACACAATATCGGATGTGTGGGATATAGATTTCACCATTGCAAACGGCGAAGGATACAACAACGTTCAAAGCGATGGTGTTTTTAAATATGCTGTTGGCACAAGTATTCAGTTCCTCGAAAATTTTAGTTCGCGATTGTATTACGACATCACCAGCGACAACATTTCCCAGTCAACTTATCACGCTTTTCTTTCGTATGATTTTAACGGAAAAGCGAATTTGGCCGGCGAAGGAATTTATCGCGAAAACGATGGCTGGGACGAAGGCTACAACCGCTACGGATTTTCGTTATATGGGAAATACAATATTAACAAACGCTACCAGCTATTTGCCCGTTACGACAAAATTAGCTCGAACAAATTAGACGGAGAGGAAACCCCGTGGAACCTTTCGGATGACGGAAGTGCACTGGTTGCCGGACTTCAGTTTCAGCCCATTAAAAACATCAAGTTTGCTTTAAACTACCAGGACTGGGTACCTTATGCTGCCAACGCTGATAACAAAGCATTTATTTACCTGAACCTTGAAGTTAAACTCTAAAATCAGCACTGATGAAACTAAAAATATTTATAATACTACTTACCGTTTTTATTGTTACATCGTGCCGAAAAAGCGATTACCTGCTTGAAGGTAGTGGCGAAACGATTACCGATAACGGTTTTGGAACAGGAACCGTTACCTGGAGCAAAGATAAAGAATATGTGCTTGAAGGACTTGTTTTTGTAAACGACGGGCAAACACTTACCATCGACCCCGGAACAGTAGTACGGTTCAGGGTAGGGCAAGCCGAAAATGCCAGTGCATTAATTGTGGCGCGCGGCGGAAAAATTATTGCCAACGGAACACCCGACGAGCCCATTATCTTTACCGTTGAAGGCGACGATCTGAACGGCTCGATCGATAAAAACGTGAGAGGCCTTTGGGGAGGCCTAATACTATTGGGAAACGCCCCAATAAACCTGACCGGCGGCGAAGCATCGATTGAAGGTATACCACTGGCCGAACCACGCGGAATTTATGGCGGATTAAATGAAAACGACGACTCGGGAATTCTGAAATACGTTTCGATTCGCCACGGGGGAACAAATATTGGCGAAGGCAACGAAATTAACGGATTAACCCTTGGTGGTGTTGGAAGTGCAACCGAAATCGACTATGTTGAGGTGATTGCCAATGCCGACGATGGTGTTGAAATATTTGGAGGAACGGTAAACCTGCAACATATGGTGGTATCGGGATGCGACGACGATGCTTTCGACTACGACCTGGGATGGTCGGGTAATGGCCAGTTTTGGCTGGGTGTGCAAAACGGCCTGGTTGGCGACAACCTAATTGAAGCAGGCGGAGGCGTTGATCCGGTTTACGGACTGCCCCACTCGCTGCCCAATATTTTTAACATTACAATGGTGGGCAACGGCGACTCGAACGGCGGAAATACCATTCTGTTTGATAACAACGCCGGAGGATTGATCGCTAACTCTGTTTTTATGAATAAAAGAAACGGCATTTTACTTGAAGTAAGCGACCAACAACACGATAGTTTTAGCCAATGGAAAAACGGAAAACTGGGCGTAAAAAACAATATTTTTTACCAGATTGCCAACACTACCGGCTCCACTTTTAAACTCACCGGCAATTACACACCCGAGATGCAAAACGAGTGGCAAGCAGCGTTTAACACCTCGAAAAACGAAACCGTCAATCCATTGATCAACACCGAATCGGGAAGCTATTTACCCGAAGAAAAAATTAAGGGCGATTTACACGATTTCCCATTGCCGTGGTTTCAGATTGTTGACTTTAAAGGCGCTTTTGGCGAAGACGACTGGACACAAGGCTGGACATTGCTTGCGAAGTAAAATGTTAGACTGATAACACAACTTGAAACGAGATACGCAAATAAAGAGTCCGGGGCTATATTTAAATCGATTGTACAGCCCCGGATTTTACTAATATTAAACGTTAAACGGAACGCGATACAATCGCACACCAACGAGGAATTGATTATTTCTTGATTCAGAAACTATGCACAACGGCAGTCTGTTAAAAAATAAAATTATAGCCCTTCTATTTGGGTTTAAGCTCAGTTCTTTGTTAGGCTTAGTTTTTTTATACACATTCTCATATTCAATCCTATTTCTACATCCCAATTTGTAAATAAACTAAACTAAAAACATTTTCAGCTTAATTATTATATTCATCCAATTGCTTTGTCAATGCTGCGGCATTACTTGGTCTCTCAGCTTTTTTTACAACAATTTCTCCTTTCCTATTTATAATTGCATATTGAGGAATCGATATACTTAAGTTTCCATTTTCGTCTGTCAAGAATAATGAAACTATATCTTTAGAAAATATGCTGTCTGACTCTTCAGTTGAATGAAATGATGTAAAGTAGCCACTGATCGTGTCATTTTTTAGAATCTGAATACTCTTTTTAATATCTTCCGCATTGTCAAGAGAAATGTAAAGTCTGACAATATTGTTTTCTTTAAAATATGACTCCATTTTCTTCGATTCTTTAAGTTCGGAAATGCATGGTTTACACCATGAAGCCATCAGATCAAGGTAAATAACTTTACCATCAAATTGCTTTATCAAATTATCAAATGAAATGGGATTGTTGAGAATAATCAACTGTGAATTATTTATACCCAGATCTTTTTGTGCCTTACTTATTATTGGAATCAAAAAAATGATCAAAATTGAAAAAACTATTTTCTTCATATTTATTGCTTGTTTTGTTTTTAAAAATATTTCTAAAATATAAAGCTGTGATCAACTTTTCAAAGTTATGCATAACGGTTGGTACATGTTGTCGGGGCGGATTTCGAAGAGCGTTCCTGTCCGAAGGACACGGAACTGTGAAACGAGAATCCGCAGTTGGCGTACCACCGAACCCCGCCCTGCAATATGTACTGTGTTATGCCCAGTTTGTTATATTGTCATTATTAGGTCAATTGTTTTTTGTCTAATATTTTGGTATAGATTAACAAAATCATCTTTAAAAATAAATGCAGTCAAAGGGTACTCTTTCCCATTTGAATTAGGTAATATTTGTCGTGAACTCATTTTTATAGTTGCAAAAACTGTGTTAGGTGAATTAACAATTTTATCTATAGATTTTTCAATATCAGTTATAGAATGGCTAAACAGCAACTTAAAATCGAAAAAATCATCACTTTTTTTCATTTCTTGTCTAATCAAGTCTTCTGTAGCGAAAGGACTTATTTCTATTGTGTCAATTGATATAAAGCATTTTACAAGACGATATTTGAATTTTTCAGCATCCTTGTCGATAATCTCTTTTGCAGGACCTTGCAACTCCAATGAACAGAAATCTATTATTTTATTTTCTTTAAATTCTTTCCCAATACCATATAGCTCTGCCAATATTACAGATAGCTTTGATTCTCCTAAAGTTAATTTTTGAAGAATACTACTCAACTTCTCTTGAATTGATTTTCCACTATTTAGAGAAGGTAAAGATTGCAACCAATCATTGATTTTAATTGTTTCATGCCCTAAAGCTTCTGAATTTGAAGTTCCATGTCGATAATAAACTTTACCGATTTCCAGTCCTCTTAATTTGGACGTAGGAGTTAATGGTGCCGAATACTTCGTAACAGGAAATTCAATAATGCCAAACTCTTTTTCCAAACATTTTAATTTGTAGTATGAAAAAACTGGTCGAGGATAAACCTTATTTTTTACTTTGTCTTGCAAAATTGCATCGTCAATGTCAGCATCTAATCCATGAAACACTTTTTCTCCATTATCTTTTTCTTCAACTCCAATAATTATAAATGAACTTTCTTTTCGGATTGTGTTAGACATACAAATTACATCTTTAACAAAGTCACTTGTAGCCTTTTCTTTATCTGAGAAGTCATACATTTTCGTTTTAAAATCAAGAACTGATGATTCTTGAGCCTCAATCAATATTTTTAATTTATTTTCAGTTATCATTCTGTCTTTATTATTGGCTATAACGGTTTGTGTAAGTTGCGTTGCGGATTGCGGTGTGATTTCCTGTCGAGCCGCAATATTGTTGTTGCGAGTTCAATAGTAAGTTGTCAGCACGAAAACCGCAATGAAATTTACACTTTGTTAGGCGTAGTTATTTATAATTGTTGATACTTTCTTTTATACATTTCAATATAATGTCCTAACTGCCAACCCAAGATATTTAGCTTGTCGATGTCCACTTCTATATCTTTGGTCTTGCTAATTTGTGATATACATAAATACTCATGACTAAATTTTTCTTGTTTTGTTTTAATTTGGGTCATAAGTACATCTCTCCAAATAATCAATTCTTTTTCATCTATCTTAATTCCTTTTTTGTTTAAAATCATTTTGGGTTTATTGTTTTTGATTTTCATGGCAGCCCAAATTATTACTCCAATGAAGAAGGTTGTTGAGCCGATAATCAAAACTTTTATGAATTCATCATTCATATTTTTCCTGAGATAATAAAGTATTCCAACGATAAAGAACAAACTTGGAAATATGTGGTAGAATAAATAGTGAATAGTTGACCTTTTAATTTCCAAAATCAAAGGAAGCTTTGCCCCTAATTTAGATTTGCTTCTTTCCGAAATATGAGTTTGTTCGTAAGATATAGTGTTAGAATTAACTTTTCTTCCTAAGCTATTTCCTTGCTCATTTAAACCACTGTAAAATGCTTTCTTGTTATTTTTTAGCGTTTGGTACTCATCATTGTCAAACTTATAATTTATACAATCTTGTCCAAAATGTGGCTTTTGCTGGGAAATCTTACAGACCATTCCAAGAGGATATTTTATTCCTCTATTTTTACAAATCTTGCAATATGATAATTCGGTATTCGTCATTTTATAATTACGCCTAACTAGTATATAACATCAATTGTAGTTATCCCACTTAAAGCGGTAGATAACAACACTTATTATGTTGAGTTATTATTTTATATTATTTGTGGGTGCGTGTTCACTTGTTTTTGGTTTTAGCGTTATAAATGTAATCAAAACTTATATAAATAGTAGTTGGCAGGGTAAAAAACTCCGCTGTTGGCGGTAAGCTTTCCGCAGCTAGAAAAAGTACGTCCGCCGATGCTTTTTAGCCGTCCTACACCGAAAAAATGTGCTCCTACATCGAAAATAACCGTTCCTACACCAATAATTGGTCGTCCTACATCGAAAAGCAGGCGTCCTACACCGTCAGAATCATTTCCTACATTACATTTGTCTCGTCCTACATGTGTAGGACGATCATTTTGTAGTGTAGGGAATACGAAGTTAAACATATAATTCACTTCAAGTTAGGGCTTATAGTAAACATCTGCACAATTTTTTCTTATATTATATAGCAGAAGGCCGGGATTATAATTCAAACCCTACTGCGGTTCAAACCCGATTAATACCTTGAACAGGAAGACAACACTTTTGCTTTTAGCTACATCCTTTAGCTCAGCTTATTAGTCCTTCTAAAATTTCGCGTGTGCTGTCGGAATATGGAATCTGGATAGCTTCCTTTTGCTGTAACCAGTCAGATAGAATCTCAGGAAAAGCATTAATTTTTGAAACAACAGAAATCCCCATTTCGGCTAACATAGCAGCATTACAAGCTTGTTCGTATTGGTTTTTCATTGGAATAACACACAACTTTTTACCCATAAACAAGGCTTCGGCCGGGGTTTCAAAACCGGCAGTGCACAATATTCCCGAACAACCAACAAAAGAACGGTTAAATCCATCGAGCGAAACCGGGTTAAACTGAATGGAGCCTTTGGTGTAACTTTTCGGGCAGTGTTTTGAAAAAACCTCCCAACGAACATTTTTATGAGGACTAAGCAATTTTTCAATTTCCGAATCGCTAAAAGCCGGCAGATAAACAGTATAGTGTCCTTTATCAGCCACAGTTGCATTTCGGATAGCAGAGCGAATAACCGGCTCGAAATTCTGCTGATCCAATTGTTTAAAATGAAACCCATAACGAAATGTTGTTGGTGCGTAATACTTTAACACCAACTCTCCAAACGCATCTTTTTTTAATGGTAGGGGTGCTTTGGGGTGCAAAACCGCATTTTGATGGCTAAGTCCAACACACCTTTTCTTTCGCAGTTTACAGGCCCAGGCTGTAACCGGTTCAAAATCGTTAATTACCACGTCGTACTGATGAACGGGTATTCTCCTAATGTCGTTTATCAACCGAAAAGGACGGGCTTTGGCAATGGTTTTCCAAATGTCTACACCACCCTTTTTACCAAAAATAAAACTAAAGCCATAAAGCCGGTATTTTACCGGAAAAGGCAAACGGATATCGCCCTGAGTTCCACTCACAAGAATATCCGTTTCTCCTATCTCTTTTAAAACCGGAATGATCTCGGTGGCGCGAGCCAAATGACCATTCCCGGTACCCTGTATGGCGTATAAAATTTTCACCGAATGTTCGGACTGAATTTATTCCTGCGCTAGAATTTGTTTTTCTATGTCTTCCCACGAGATGTATTTAAAATTCTGGCTTACCAGTACTTCGTTGTCGTAGTTGTAACCATCCTGAACCACCAACATGCCTTTGGGATAATTTGCGCCCAGCGGAACGTTTGTTATCTCAATTCCATCGGTTTCTTCCACACCATCAACAGCGCCATCAACAATACGGAAACTGCCGAGGTATTTATTATCGCCCTGGCGCTCGAAAACCACATAACTATAGCTTCCCTGCGACGAAGCCACGAGGTAACCATTCACGCTGTCGGTGGCATAAATAGCCAGTCCTTCAATATCGTAGTGCATATCAGCATTCTCTTCAGTGCTCATCGCCACCAATGTTCCTTCGGTAGAACCATCGGGTTCAGCATCGAACTTAAAAATACCGGCTACCTCTTCACCGATATAAACTACACCGGTTTCATCGTCGGCAGCCACTCCTTCGGTTTGTGTACCCAGGTTCCACGAGCGAACCAATTTAGCATCAATTTTATCCCCTTTGGCTATCAGTTGCCACTGCTCAACCTCTCCGGCTTTGCTATTCAGAAACACAAAATAGTTTCCGCTTTTGGCACTTCGGTACATGCCCAAACCATAAACCTCTTCCTGCATTTCGGAAGTAATTACACGCGCTTCTGCCGCCTCCAGCACACCACCTTTTTTTACGATATACAAAGAAACAGAATGCGAAGAGCGGTTGCTTGCTGCCAACACATCAACCTTTTTATCGCCCAGTTGAAAACCGTAACGCAGGTCGCAGTTATTCATACGGCCATCGGCGTAATAGTTCAGTTGTTTCCCATTAAGATCGTAAGTGGCCAGTCCGCCTTTTTTATCGGTACCAATGGTAAACGAGTTTATTACATTGGTTGTATCGATCCAAATAGCGGGGTCGTCAGCCGAATCTTCGTCTTTATCCTGCGGAACAGGATCGGTTTCGGCTACTGCCACAACAGTATTTTTAATGTGTTCGCCGGCTTTACGCGAGCCTTCGCTGGGGCGATTCGTTTCGCAACCAATTATGGTTACAAGCATAGCGGATAGAAAAACACTTGCTAAAAAAATACGGTTACAGGTACAATTCATCGTCGTTAAATTTTATGTAAACAGCTGAGAACACAATACAAAGTGTCCTCAGCTTAAATTTCTAAAATCTATTCTATGCGATAATTACGATTTCTAAAAATTAAACTTCAGGCCAAAATTTACTTTAATATCGTAGAACTCGGCCTGGTAAGTGTATTGCGACTCCCCCTGATAATAACGCAACGGCGTATTCAAAATATTGTTGAGCTCAGCAAACAACATAAAGTTTTTGTTGAAATGGTAGCTGGTATTAAAATCGAGGTACGAAACCTTATCGTAGTACACATCTTCGAAAGCTTTGTCGCTGTATTCTTCAACAAAAGCACCTGCGTAATTGTACGACACACGAGCCGATAGCTTTTTGCCTTCGTAGTACAACGATGCATTCAAGGTATTTTCTGGTGTTCCGGGCAAAGTCAGATCATCGTCGTTGCGGTCTTCAATCTGGAAATTACTCACCGTTGACTTGGTGTAGGTATAGTTGGCATAAAATCCGGTTTGGCGAAGGAAGCCCGGCAAAAAGTCGAACTGACGCTGGAAGGCCATTTCAACACCAAACAAGGTAGCATCGCCGGCATTAATAGGCTGGGTAAATTTTCCCCAGGTTTTCCCCAGATAATCGTAATCCGACTGAATTCCGTCAACAATAAAATCGTTGATGTCTTTGTAAAAAATTCCACCCGAAACCAAACCAATAGACTCAAAATAATGTTCAGCCATTAAATCAAAGTTCCATGCTGTAGTTGGGGTAAGATCGGGATTACCAATCTCAACACGGTCTTTTTCATTATTGATTTCAACACGCGGAACCAAGTCGATATATTTTGGGCGAGCCAGAGTATTGGTAACACTTGCTTTAATGTTGGTATTTTTATCGATCTTGTATTTTAACAACAACGATGGTAACACCTTTGTGTAGTCGTTATCCACTTCTTTGGTATCCACAAGATCCTCAACGTCTCCTTCATCATCCAGAATCAGCTCTTTACCTGAGTAGTTAACTGAAGTGTTTTCAACCCTTACACCAGCGACTACATCCAAACGGCCAAACGACTGGTCGAAACGCAGGTAAGCGGCAGTTACATCTTCCGATGCATCAAAGTTTCCGGCAAGTTCTTCCAGGTTTACTTCGCCTTCAAAATCGTCTGAATTAAGATTTAAACCACTTAAATATTTTATATCAACAAAAGTTCCGGCCGCATAATCTCCGGCAAGGAAATCATCTTTTGTTTTAACAACTGTATTACTGAAAGCTCCGTTATTAAAACTGTCTTCATTATTTGGCGAATAATCGTAGAAATCGTTGTTGCGTTTTTTGCTTTTACCTTTGTATTTGGCACCAAAACGCAAAACACTTGTTCCATTCTGAAAAGGAAGTTTAAAGTCGACTTTGAATTTTTTGTCGATATCTTCGGTGTACTGATGTTCTTCTGTCAATTCATCAAATTTCCAGTTGCTGTTAAAATCCTGCGCTTCCGGGGTATTAATAATCACCTGTGGTTTTTCGGTATCTGCAAGATCCTGGCTGAACGCCACATCTTTAATCTTGTACTGTAGGTAACGTTCGTTTGGGCGGTCTTCGTTGGCCTTTGAGTACGAACCTTTCCAGTCGATTTCAAGGGCACCAAACTGGTGTTCGCCACCTAAAGAAATATGGTAAGTTCGCTGATCTTCCAAACGTGCATCTTTATTGGTTCCGCCTTTCACCTGGCGTTCAATTTTTGCCACATCTTCATCCAAATCTTTGTAAACAACACGGTAACGGTTTTCCCAGTCGTTACGGTGGTTGTACATTACTTTTGCCTCGATTTTGTTATTGGCATCAAATTTATAATCAAGCGCCCCCGAGTAACTCTGGCGTAAACGTTCAATCAGATAGGTACGCACCTGCATTTCTTTCATTTTTCCCTCGTCGTTCCATTCGGCTTCCAAATCATCCGATCCCATCATATGGTCCTGCACCGACCCCGCTAGTGTAACACCCAGTTTGTTGTTTAAAAACCGATCGGCGTACAACAACGAAAAGTTTGGAGCCACTTTGCCGCGAAGTGCATTGTAAGTACCGCCAACCGATCCGGTAATACGACGTGAGTAAGGATTTGATTTTGTTACAAGGTTTACCGAACCGCCAATGGCATCGGCGTCCATATCGGCGGTAACCACCTTGTTTACTTCAATGCTTTGAATCATATCCGAAGGAATAAGGTCGAGCTGGATGGAACGTGTTTCAGCCTCAGCCGACGGAATACGGTCGCCATCAATAGCTACCGAGTTATACTCGGGCGATGTTCCGCGAATGTTTCCAAAACGCGCTTCCCCCTGATCGTACTGTACATTGATTCCGGGAATACGTTTTAAGGCATCACCAACATTCTGGTCGGGGAAACGACCTACCTGATCAGAAGAAATAATGTTGGTAATATTCATGCTGCTTTTTTGTTGGTTCAAAGCTTTTGATTGCCCCTGTAACGCACCGTTTACCACCACTTCTTCAATATCAATACCGGCCTGAAGTTGAAAATTAAGAGTGCTTGTTTTTCCAACAGTAACATTTATCGTTTTAACTGTTTCTTTAAATCCTATGTACGAAACTTTTACTTTATAATCACCTGGATCAAGAGCCACAATCCGATAAAATCCGTTTACATCGGTTACAGCCCCTTTATGCAAATCTTCAATTACAATAGCCGCTCCTGGCAAAGGAAGGTTTTCAGTGTCGACAATCCTACCGGCAATGGTACCTTTATTTGCGGCATTTTCGTCTTCGCCTTCTGCCATTGCACTAAACATACTGACAAACAATAGAATAAATAAAAGAAGAGATAATTTTTTCATTTCAAATTTGGTTATTTATTTACGCAGCAAAATTGGTTATTACCTCTCTGAAAGCGGTTGCATAACAGTTAAAAGGGAATTAAAAAAAGGTAGTAATCGGTAATTTTTTTGTAATGGTTCTGTAATTACAAAAAGACGGAAAACAAAAAAGGAGGCTAAAAAAGCCTCCTTTTCAAATCGTATATTGTTACTTATTATTTACTCTTTTCAACCGAGTAGCTTACAAAATCTCTGTGTGCTTTAATCAGATTAATTGAATGCAACAACAGGTTTTTAGTTTCGCTGTTTATGTTGAAATACAACATCGAATTACGTGTATTTACATCTTTCGTTTTAATACGTTTAATCTGGTTTTTCTCTGTCTTTTTCAGGTAATCCACAATCTCATCGCGTTTAACAATCAAATCGTCCAGTTTATCGAAAGTGTTTTCCTCTATCATTGTTAGTCCCATGCTATAGAACTCATCGAGTTTTGCAGCCAGTTCCTGTAGCTCCTCTGCCTGATCTTTCGAGAATGGTTTATGCTGATTATCCAAATGCTCGAATAAAGGCTGGATCAGGAAGTTTAGCGAGTGGGCAATTTCGCGCTGATAATCGACTACCTGTACATAAAAATGCCCGGTATCAACATGGTCTTCAATTTTTGAAAGCGTATCGAATATCTTGCTCTTTATTTTTTTCGATTTTGAATTCAGCTTATCTTTCAACAAAATACTTTCCTTCAAATCAGTTCTGTTTTCCTGAAGGAAACTTTCAACTCCACCAGAAAAAGCTTTATTCGATGAAACCAATGCATTAATACAGTGCTTTTTACATTTCTGCATTACTTTTTCAACACCATCAGTTTCGTTAAATGCCTCCTCTTCTTCTTCAATAGCTTTGTTGTTACGCTTTTTGAACAAGAATTGTGTGCGAATTACCATAAAAATAGCAATGGCTACAAATACAAAAATCAGGAATTTACCACCTACCGAAATTAACAACGCTACCAATCCGGAAACAGTGAAAGCAATTATTGCGGTTAAAAACCATCCGCCAATCACAGCAAATACTCCCGAGATACGATAAACAGCACTTTCGCGATCCCAAGCTCGATCGGATAATGAAGTTCCCATAGCCACCATAAACGTTACGTAAGTAGTAGAAAGAGGTAAGGTAAACGAAGTTGCAATGGCAATAAGGATACTGGCTGTTACCAGGTTTACCGATGCACGAATTTTATCGAAAGCAGGCGTATCAGGATCGTTTGCCGGGCCCAGAGGAACAGGTGTAAAACGGCGACTTACCGACTCGCGAACACTTGTTGGCATTGAGCGGCTAACCGATTTATTGAAGTTGATGCTACTACGTACCATTAATCTTGCAATCAGTGACGAACCAAAGCGTTCCATTCCTTCCGACTGACGTGCCAGGTTGATCTCGGTTTTTGTTACTGCCTGCGCCTTTTTCGACATAATAAGCGTAACTACCATTACCAGTCCCGAGATTAATAACATGTAAACCGGGGTACTGCTTTTCCCAGCCAGTTTTCCCATCGAAAAGGCTTCGGGGCTCATACCCGATGCTACCCAGGCCTGGAACGATTTAAAACCGGCAACCGGCACTCCGATAAAGTTTACCAGGTCGTTTCCGGCAAATGCCAATGCAAGTGAGAAAGTTCCTACCAGCACAATAACTTTCAGAATGTCAATTTTAAAAACCCATTGTAACAATTGAATAATTACCGTCCACCCCACAAAACTCAACAACAACACTATTGCTGTATTTTGTTGAATCCATTCGTATAATGTTCCACCTCCAGTTAGCTCCATATCGGCAAACGACGATCCCCGAATACCTTTAATCAGCATAAAATAAGTAATGCCTGTAATCGCCAAACCTCCAAAAGCCGAACCGAAATATTTTAAACTTTTTCCGTATTCAAACGAAAACAGCAGACGTGTTAGGTACATCACTATTGCCCCGACTGTAAAAGCCACAAACACCGAAAGCAAAATACCGCCGATTATAGCCAGCGCCTTTTCGGAATTTATGTAGTGGTAGAGTTCGGCAACAACCGATCCTCCGGCTGTTTTAATTTTAACCACCGATACGGCAACCGCAGCGCCCAATAATTCAAACACAATGGAAACCGTTGTTGAAGTTGGCATTCCGAAAGTGTTAAACATGTCGAGCAGAATAATATCCGTAATCATTACAGCCAAAAATATGACCATGATTTCGGCAAAATAGAACTGATCGGGATGAAAGATCCCTTTTCGGGCTACTTCCATCATTCCGTTTGAGAAGGTTGCTCCAACCAGAATCCCCAGACTTGCCATCAAGAAGATAACCCATTTAGGTGCTGCTTTAGAGCCAATTGCAGAGTTTAAAAAGTTTACTGCGTCGTTACTTACACCAACAATTAAGTCGGAAATTGCCAAAGCAAATAGTACAACAACGAGAACCAAATAAAAATTTTCCATTTAGTAGTATTTAATGACGTGTAAAGTCTTGATTTTTGATTCTTATTTTTCTTATTTTTTGTTAGCTGTCACCGGCGGCAAAGTTGCTCTAATCAGGCAATTAAAATGTTACAGTTTGATTACATTTTAATTAATTTACGATTACACGCTGTTCAAAAAACACTGATCTACTGCGCATTAATACTTAAACCAAAGCACAAAAAAAGCCGGGATAATTTCCCGGCTTGTTAAAATATTGTTTCCAGAATATTTAATTATTCTTTTGAAGTGTATTTGTGATAAAATCACGATATGCTTTTAACAGATTCACGGTGTGTAGTAGCAAATACTCCAGCTCCGAAATTAATTTGAAGAACAACTGCGAGTTTCGCGTATTAACCATTTTATTTTTAATACGTTTTATCTGGTTTTTCTCCATTTTATGAATCTGATCCAGAATGTCGTCGCGTTCTTCAATCAATTGTTCAAGGTCTTCAAATGTTTTACCCTCTATATCCTTCAGCACCGCTTTAAAGAACCTATCAATACGTTCTGTTACATCCTGCAATTCAACATGCTGCTCTTCAATAAATGGTTTATGGTTGTTTTCAACATGTTTAATCATAGGCTCAAGCATAAAATGCACAGCATGTGCCATCTCGCGTTTATGCTCCATCATTTGTACATAAAAATGACTGGTATCCAATGCTCCTTCGGTAAATTTTGTAACCGTTGAATAAACCTTGTCACGGTTTTTCTTCGATTTTTTCGAGAATTTCTTACTCGCCACCTCTACCTTTTTCAGTCCTGCTCTATCCTCTTTCAGGAAACTTTCAATACCATCGGTAACAATCAGGTCACTCGATTTTACAGCATTTACCATTTGCTTCGCACTTTTCTCCAGAATCTGCTCATGCGCATCGGCTTCTTCAATCTCTTCGTCTTCTTCGGCGGCCTGCTGATCGCGCTTTTTCATCATAGCATGTGTGCGTATAACCATAAAAAGAGCAACTATTACGAATACGAAAATCATAAACTTGCCGCTAACTGCAATAATCAGCGCTACAATACCCGAAACGGTAAAAGCAATTAATGCAGTTAAAAACCATCCTCCGATTACTGCAAAAACACCCGAAATTCGATATACTGCACTTTCGCGGTCCCAGGCACGATCAGATAACGAAGTACCCATTGCAACCATAAATGTTACGTATGTAGTTGATAATGGCAGTTTAAGTGAAGTACCTATAGCAATTAATATACTTGCAACCACCAGGTTTACCGACGCCCTAACCTTATCAAACGAAGGTGGATCCTGATCATCTTCACTAACATAAGAATGTGGTTCAAAACGCGAACTCACCCCATTGGTAACAGATGAGGGCATTACATTTGCCAGTCGTTTATTAAACTTAGTGGTTCCCCGAACAATTACACGCGCAGCAAACGACGACCCAAAACGTTCGTCTCCTTCATTCTGACGCGATAAATCGAGCGATGTTGCAATCACCGATTTCGCCTTTTTCGACATAATCAGCGTTACAATCATTACCAATCCGGCAATTAACAACATGTATGTTGGCGTACCCACTTTACCTGCCAACATTGCCATCGAAAAGGTATTGGGGTTAGTAGCTCCGTCGGCAATCCAGGCCTGGAACGAATTATAACCGGCCAACGGCACACCAATAAAGTTTACCAGGTCGTTTCCGGCAAAAGCCATTGCAAGCGCAAAAGTTCCGGCCAGTACTACAATCTTTAATATCTTAATATTGAAAACCCATTTTAATAACTGAATTAGAACAACCCAAAATCCGAAGCTGTATAAAAGCATTAATGCTGTGTGGTGTTTTAACCATTCCTGAATGGTCTCTCCGCTGCTTAGCTCAATACCTGCATAGGTTGAGCCCTTCATTCCTTTTATAACAATAAAATAAGTGATGGCTGTAATGGCTAAACCGCCAAAGATTGAACCAAAATATTTCATTGGCCCGCGGTATTTAAAAGTAAACACCAGGCGGGTTAAATACTGTACAATGGCACCAACGGTAAAGGCAATAAACACCGAAAGCAATATTCCGGTAATAATAGCAAGCGCCTTACTCGAATTGATGTATTGCGACAGTTCCATCAATACAGATCCTCCGGCTGTCTTAATCTTTACTATCGATACCGACACAGCGGCACCTAGTAATTCAAAAACGATTGAAACCGTTGTTGATGTTGGCATCCCAAAAGTATTGAACATATCAAGCAGAATAACGTCGGTTATCATTACTGCAAGAAAAATGATCATGATCTCGGAAAAAACAAACATGTCGGGATGAAAAATTCCTTTCCGCGCAACTTCCATCATTCCACTCGAAAAAGTAGCACCTATAAGTACTCCTAAACTAGCCATTAAAAAGATTACCCACTTGGGCGCTGCTTTCGAACCAACTGCAGAATTAAGAAAATTTACGGCATCGTTACTTACTCCTACAATCAGGTCTGAAATTGCTAATGCAAACAGTACAATTACAAGAATCAGATAAAAGTTTTCCATTTAAATTTGGTTTTTGTAAAGGTCGGCAAATATAAAGTTTGTCAAAATTTTAATCCTTTTGTAATATTAATAAAATATTAACTAACCATGAAATTACCATTAACCAATTAGTAACCACTTTTTTATACGGCATTTGAAACCTTAATTTGCAAAGTTTGATTTTTGAATAACAAATAGTAATAACATAACAACATTAAATGAGAACATACTCTTCGAAATTCCTTGCCATACTGGTTGCAATCACTTTAACCATTCTGGCTTTCGGCATCGCACTGTTGGCGCACTACTTTGGCGAGAATATTTTGGTTATTACCATTTCTACACTGGCCTTTTTTGTAGCCGCCTACTTTTCTATTTTATACATTATCAAGAAATACATTATCGACCGGATTCGGCCTTTGTATAACACCATTCGCGATTTGCCACTGAGCGGGAAAAAGATGGAGGAAAAAATCGACTCGAACAGTTTGCTGCTAAATGTAAAATACGAGGTTGAAGAATGGGCCAAGTCGCAATTAAAAGAAATTGAACGACTTAAAGAGCTGGAAAAATACCGCAAAGATTTTGTTGGAAACGTATCGCACGAACTAAAAACACCAATCTTTAATATCCAGGGTTATGTGCTTACGCTTTTGGAAGGCGGATTGGAAGATCCCAAGATTAATAAACTTTACCTGAAACGCACAGAAAAAAGTATCGACCGGATGGTGTCTATTGTTGAAGACCTGGAATCGATCACCAAACTGGAATCGGGAGAGCTGCAGCTAAACATGACCCGTTTTGATATTGTAAAAACCGTTGAGGAAGTAATTGAAATGGAACACTGGCAAGCATCAGAAAGCCAGATATCGGTACAAATCATTAATAAACCCGATCGGCCTATTTTTGTACGCGCCGACAAAAAACGGATTCTCGAAGTAGTCACCAATCTTATTGTTAACGGGGTAAAATATGGCAAGCAAAACGGATATGTAAACATTTCGTTTCACGATTTAGATGATAACATAATTGTTGAAGTCGCCGATAACGGAATTGGTATCGAAAAAAAAGACCTTCGACGTATTTTTGAGCGTTTCTTCCGTGTTGATAAATCGCGTTCGCGCGAACAAGGTGGCACAGGGCTTGGACTTTCGATTGTAAAACACATTATCGAGGCTCATAATCAATCTATTAACGTCCGAAGCGTACTTGATCAGGGAACTACATTCAATTTTACACTCGAAAAGCAAAAGTAGCCCAATCAAAACTTTCCGTAAAAAAAAACGCAAGAGTGCCGATTAATTTGTATTTTGGTTCAATTAAGCACTATTTTAGTTTTGTTTTTATTTTTTGTTTAAAGGAAAGTTAATTGTTCTTTAATAAGCAGCACTTACTTTTGTCAAGAATTTTATGCTATGAGTGAAAATCAATTTAAAGTTTTATTAGTTGATGACGAGTTGGATATCCTCGAATTTCTGAGTTACAACCTTGAGAAAGAAGGATACGAGGTATTTACCGCCAGAAATGGTGCAGAAGCTATAAAGGTTGCAGAAAAACAGGTACCCCATCTCATTATACTCGACGTAATGATGCCGGAAATGGATGGAATTGCTGCATGTGAGGAGCTTCGAAAAATTCCGGCATTGAGCAGCACCGTTATTGCCTTTTTAACTGCCCGCGGCGAAGACTATTCTCAAATTGCAGGTTTTGAGGCCGGAGCTGATGATTACATCACCAAACCGGTTCGGCCAAAAGTTTTGGTTAGCCGCGTAAAAGCCTTGTTAAAACGTACCGGCGAAGCTACTCAACCTGTTGAAGTAGTTGATACCAACACCGTAACAATTGGCAACCTGGTTATTGATAAAGAACGCTACCTTATTCGTATTGGCGATAATGAAATGATTTTGCCAAGAAAAGAATTTGAACTGCTTTCGCTTTTGGTTTCGAAACCAGGTAAAGTGTTTACCCGCGAGGAGATTTACTATTCGGTTTGGGGCGAAAACGTTGTGGTTGGCGACAGAACAATCGATGTTCATATACGTAAGCTACGCGAAAAAATTGGCAACGAGCACATCAAAACGCTCAAAGGAATTGGCTATAAATTTGTTGAATAAAAGTATAAGACATTATATAATGAAAGGGGCTTTTTAAAGTCCCTTTTTTATTGGTACAGGTTACACAAGATAAAGTACAAGATAAAGTACAAGAAAGCCAAGTCCGTAGCCGGCTATCAGTTGTTTCAGATCGTGCTTACCCAGAATAAGCCGTGCAGTTCCGATTAACCCCGACAGTAACACAACAATTAAAACCGAATAAACCGGGTTAACCCCATTTCGAAACGATAGTGCAAACAAGGTTCCGCTTAAACCTCCAATGGCTGCCATGTGGTTGCTGATCTTCCATTTTAGCGAAACAATAAGCAACACAACAAGCACCAACACCGAAGCAAGCATAAACAGTTTAAACTCGGGAACAGCCTGTACCTTTCGTAATAAAATAAAACCAAGGTAGTAAAAAACCGATGCGCTTAACAACGGAATTAGACGGTCGCGGCTGCCGGGCATATTAATATTAAAACGCGGATTTAGTGAGAGTACTGCCACCGAAAGCATCGGCAAAATACAGGTAGTAAAAAACACCACCAGCAGCACAAAACGTTTAGCTTCCCATAAAAGCAGATCGAAATAAAATCCGGTATGCAGGAGCAAAAACATGCCAAGCGTCGGAATCAATACCGGGTGAAATATTATGGATATAATTCGGGCTATTCTCTCCGACATCTTATAACTCTTTTCGTAAACGAGCTACCGAAATTCCCAGCTGCTCGCGGTATTTTGCAACAGTTCTTCGCGCAATATTGTACGATTTTTCTTTGAGAATCTTCGCCAGTTTCTCATCGGTTAAAGGCTTGCGTTTATCCTCGCTTTCAATACATTCCTGGAGAATTTTTTTGATTTCGCGCGTTGATACCTCTTCACCGTCGTCTTTTGCCAAACCTTCGGAAAAGAAATATTTCAGTGGGTAAATTCCAAAATGCGTTTGAATGTATTTACTGTTCGAAACCCTTGATATAGTTGAAATATCGAGCCCGGTTCTCTCGGCAATGTCTTTTAAAATCATCGGACGAAGTTTTGTTTCGTCGCCTTCCTGAAAATATTCTTTCTGAAAGCTGATAATCTCCGACATAGTAAGCAACAAAGTAGTTTGTCGCTGATGTATTGCATCGATAAACCATTTGGCCGAATCCAGCTTTTGTTTCACAAAACTTACCGCTTCTTTGTCGGTTTTTTGTGCTTTCTGGTTTTGGCTCATGGTTCTAAGCATCTCAGAATAGGTGTCGTTGATTTTTAGCTCCGGAACATTACTTTGATTTAACGAAAGACTTAACTCCCCGTCAACCAACTCCAGCATAAAATCGGGAATAATATGCTGATTCGATTTATTTAAAGGATTACTGTATGAGCTGCCCGGCTTTGGATTTAACTTAAGCACCTCGTCGATACCTTTTTTTAATTCCTCATCCGAAAGCTCCAGTTTGGTTCTGATTTTATCGTAGTGCTTTTTTGTAAACTCCGCGAAAAAATCTTTGACAATGGTTTTTGCCAAATTAAAATTCTGGCCCTCTTTCCGGTTGAGCTGTAACAATAAACATTCGCGTAAATCACGGGCTGCTATTCCGGGAGGATCAAACTCCTGAATTGCCAATAAAATCTTCTCCAGCTTTTCCTCCGGCACGTCAAGATTCATATTAAAGGCCAAGTCGTCGCTGATAGCCATTAAATCGCGTCGGAGGTATCCATCGTCATCAATGTTTCCGATAATATATTCGGCCAGTTGCTGCTCCTCATCATCCAAATCGGCCAGCCCCAGTTGTTCGTTCAAAAACTCGTGAAAACTTGTACCTACCGAAAAAGGAACATCAATGTATTTATCGTCTTTAGAGTAATTGTTTACGTTTAACTTGTAAGTTGGAATTTCATCGTCCTCGTAATAATCATCCATCGAAAACTCTTCGTTGTCAACGTCCGAATTATTATCACGGCTGTCATCCAGTTGTTCGTCAGCCGACGAGGGATTATCCGATTCCAATTCCAAAACCGGATTTTCTTCCAGCTCCTTTTTAATCCGCTGCTCGAGTTGCATAGTTGGGATTTCCAAAAGTTTGATCACCTGAATTTGCTGAGGTGATAACTTTTGGAGCAGCTTCTGTTGTAGTGATAGTTTTTGCTCCATAATCCCAATTGTTAACCTCGTAAAAATAACATTTTTTTCCGAGTAGCATCTTTAAATTACACCATCAAAATTCAGCATTTTTAGGCGCACGCGGAAAGGCGATTACATCGCGAATGTTGCCCATTCCGGTAACAAAAAGCATAAGACGCTCGAAGCCAAGGCCAAAGCCACTGTGTACCACCGAACCAAAACGGCGGGTATCCAAATACCACCACATTTCTTCAGCCGGAATATCCATCTCTTCCATCCGGGTAGTTAGTTTGTCAAGGTCTTCTTCACGCTGCGATCCACCAATAATCTCACCAATACCCGGGAACAGAACGTCCATTGCTCCAACTGTTTTGCCGTCGTCGTTCTGTTTCATATAGAACGCTTTAATGTCTTTCGGATAATCAGTAAGAATTACCGGACACTTAAAGTGCTTCTCTACCAGGTAACGTTCGTGCTCACTTTGCAGATCAACGCCCCAATCTACCGGAAACTGGAATTTTTTCTTTTTATAAGGTTTCGAGTTTTTCAGAACATCAATCGCCTCAGTGTATGGCAAACGCACAAAATCGTTTTTCAACACAAACTCCAGCTTTTCGATCAAATCCATCGAGCGCTGATCTTGCGGTTTGTTTTTCTCTTCTTGCTTTAAACGATCGGCTAAAAACTTCAGATCATCCATACAGTTATCCAAAGCATACTGAATACAATACTTCAGGAATTCTTCGGCCAGATCCATATTGTCTTTCAAATCGTAAAAAGCCATTTCTGGCTCAATCATCCAGAACTCTGCCAAGTGACGTGTTGTATTCGAGTTTTCGGCACGGAATGTTGGGCCGAAAGTATAAATCTCGCCAAGCGCCAATGCACCTAATTCACCTTCCAACTGACCGGAAACTGTTAAGTTGGTAGCTTTTCCGAAAAAGTCCTGGCTGTAATCAACCTCGCCATCTTCGGTTAATGGTGGATTTTTTGCATCCAAAGTTGAAACGCGAAACATCTGTCCGGCTCCCTCGGCGTCACTGGCCGTTACAATTGGCGTGTGCAAATAGTTAAATCCTTTATCGTTAAAATATTTATGAATGGCAAAAGCCATAGCATGTCGGATACGAAATACAGCACTAAAAGTATTTGTACGGAAACGCAGGTGCGCATTTTCGCGCAAGAACTCCAACGAGTGTTTCTTCGGCTGGATCGGATATTTTTCCGGATCAGCTTTTCCGAGCAAATCAATTGATTTTGCGTTCAGCTCAACGCTCTGCCCGCTTCCGGCCGATTCTACCAACTCCCCGGTAACGGCAATTGCGGCTCCGGTTGTTATATCGTGCAATAGTGCTTCGTCAAAACTCTCAACATCAACCACCACCTGAAGATTATGAATAGTAGATCCGTCATTCAACGCAATAAAATTTACATTTTTACTTCCGCGCTTTGTTCTTACCCAACCTTTGGCAACTACTTCGCTGCCTGTTTCTCCATTCTTCAGAATCTCTTTGATTTTTAAACGTGCCATGATGTTTATTTTTCTGCCTTTAATTTGTCTGTTTGGCTTTTTACAGCCTTTTAACTTTTCGAATTTTGAGTTTACAAATTTATACTTTATTAGCAATTATGTAGCGGTACGAATCATTTTCATCCTATTTTTAATACTTACGTGAAGAACACGCCTGAAAATAGGATTCAAAATAAAAGTAAAATTGAAAATAAGAAAGGCTGCCTAAAAAAAGACAGCCTCCTTATCATAAACAATCAACTCTGATTACTTTCTTTATCTGTTTTGACCGTTTCGGTATCCTCCCATTCCATTTCCTTGTCCGCCGTTGCCATAACCTTTTCCACCGTTGCCGTAGCCCTGACCACCGGCACCATACCCCATAGAATTACTTGCAGCAAGAATTGCTTCAAATTCTTCCACTGAAATATACTGTGGGCTATAGGTTTCGCTAAGCGCTTGCAGATTTCGAACAAATCCACGCATGTGGTTTTCCGATCCTTTCAAGAGGTTTTCATAAACACGAATGATATCGGTGTTAGCTGTTTCGGCCAAAAGATTTTGTAAATCAGCAATGTCTAAGTCTTCTATCGTTGCACCAACTTTCAGCGCATCTGTCAAACTTGCCGATCCCTGCTCAATCAATGAATTATATAATACTCCCAATTGATCGTTGGCAAATTGGCCCTCGCCTTCCAGCGCCGGATCTACAATTTCATATCCTTCAAGAAGTGTAAGCACCGCGCTTGTATGACTACTTTCGCTGTTGGCAATATTCAGAAATATTTGCTGGCCATACACCCCGTAGAAATGCATATAAACATCGTGCGCCAGTTTTTCTTCCTCGCGCATCAACAGCAATCCAGCAATATCCGTGTCGCTTAGCTCTCCATCGAAAGCGCAGCTGTCCTGACATAAGGCAGTCAACTCCGCACTTTTATCGACAAATGTCAACGAATCATCAATTCCTTCTGTTTCCGAGCAGGAAGTAAAAAGTAATGTTCCCGCCATCAATACTAAAATTCCGAGTTTTTCTACTGTTTTCATCTTTACTAATTTTATCAATTAAACTTTCTTTCACTTGTTATTTCATTTTTGGGTATCTGAATCGGCGATTTAGTATTGGTTGTTTCCCGAACCATTACCAGGGATTTCGATTGTTTCTGTAATTTGGGCTGTCATTATAATTGCGGCCCTGATAAGCAGGTTGCGAATAACAGGCTCCACGGCCATTACCACGGGCAAAATTTCCCCGACCTCCCCGTTTCCCGGAAAAGTTTCTGTTCCCCCTTCCTACATTTTGATTTCGACCGTATGTGCTGTTTACCTGAAGCCGGTCGTATTGTTCTTGCTGTTCGGCAGTCAGTAAACTTCTAACTTCATTACGGTGTGCCTCTACATTTTTTAGCATTTCGGTTCTGATTTCGCTTTTCTCAACAGCATTTACTGTTGAACGGCGTTCTACGCGTAATTCTGCCATCGTTTTCTGATGGCTGATTTCGAGTTCCTTAATACTTTCTTTTTGATTCTCGGAGAGATCCGAAATTTGGGCCAGACACGGAAGATTCTGATTGTTTTGCACTGCGTTTGCTCTTCTTCCGCGTTGAGCAAAAACGCTTGTTGTTGTTAACACCAGGGCAAAGAACACCCAGGCAACGTTAATTAACTTGCTTGTTTTCATTGTCTTAAAATTTAATTGTTATTCACTCTCTGTTTTGCCGTCCGTAGCGTCGGCCGCCACGTTGAGGCAACGAAATGTCTTCTTTTGATTTTGTCATCGATAGAAAAATATCTTTTAGCTTCTCCTGTTGGTCCTCGTTGCAAACAGCTTTCATACCGAGATAATAATCTACGGTTAAATCCTTTAAAGTTTTGTGCAGCTCCCCAATTTCGCCTGAAATTGCATGAAGTTTTGTGGTGTCAACCGCCGCTTTTCCCATTTCTTCCACCATGTCAATTCGAAGTAAAGCAAGCTGATGGGATATCCGGTGTGCACTCCGGTTGTAGTTTCTGTTCAGTTCCCTAAAAGAGTCTACCTGATTGGGTTGCAAGTTTAGTTGCTCGCGAAAAAAACGCGTCCGTTGCTCCGAGGGCATTTGATCCTGATGCTGTTGTTGTTCTATAGCTTTTTTATCCTGTTGTTTGTGGTACCAAAACGAAATTCCCATCGACAGGTTTGTTGCTGCCAGAATCACAACCAGCCAGATTAATATGCGATATGTATTCCTTGTTGTCATTTGTTATTCCATTAAAAATGATTCGATTGGCTCGTCTTCCATTTCGTTCCAGTAAGGAACCATCTCCTTCTCACTCAAACCAGTGTCGGCAGTAGTTACCTTAGACACTTGTCCTAACTTAAACCCGCCGTAAATACCCAGTAACAGTATTATTGAAAATGCCACAGGCTGTAAAATCCGAACCAAAACCGGACGTGCCTCAGGTTGTTTCTCATCCTGCTTTTCAAGTCGTGCTTTTACACGGGTATAAAAAAATGGATTTTCATCTGTTACTTTATCGCTATCCAAAATCTGGAGTGTATTTTTCATTTCCGCTGCAAAAAGAGCACACTCCGAACATTCATCCAGGTGTTGCTGCACCTGTTCCATTTCGGAAACGGGTAGCTCCTTTTCGAGGAAAAAAATCAACTTGTTATGTACGCTATTACACTTCATCATTTTATACAGTTATTAGTATGACACGTTCATCTTTAAAAACTTGCGCTTACAAGCACTTTTTTTTGTAGCACTTGTATAACTTCTTTTGCAGCCCTTTTTTTGCCCTAAACAAAAGCGACTCAACCGACGAAACCGATAAATCCATCACCTCTGCAATTTCCTGATACGACAAATCTTCGTACTTGCTTAAAGTAAAAGCCACTTTCTGATTTTGCGGTAAACTGTTAATGGCCGCCTTTAGAATAATTGCCCGCTGTTGTTTTTCCAGGTCATATTCCGGCTCGTCGGTTTGCGGAGTACTCACCTGCATTACTTCCCTCTTTTTTGCTGCCACCTCATCCCCGAACGAATGAAACCACTTGTGCTTTTTATTATCGCGAATGTGGTTTAACGAGCGGTTAACCGCAATTCGGTACAACCAGGTTGATAGTTTAGCGTCGGCCCTGAACTTTTCAATATTGCGAAACACCTCAATAAAAACATCCTGCGCAATATCTTCGGCATCTTCGCGATTCTGCACCAAACCATAGCAGGTATTCACCACCAGTTTCTGATGCATGCCGACCAGCTTTTTAAAAGCCGCTTCGCTTCCCTGTTTTAGTTGTTCTATGATCTTGGTGTCAGACATTCTGTTTAGAAAAATACCACTTTTTCAAGGTACAGGTAATTATTCAGAAAGGATTTTGTAAACATCGCGCGGTGAAAGGTTATTATTCTGCCCAATTGTGCGTAGAGTTTCGGTCGGTTTCGCTTCGATGTTGTTTTTTTCCAGAATTTGCATCAACTCATCGGTACTTTTATTTAGTTCTTTCGAGAAATCTTCAATGGTTTTTCGTCCAACGCCCATTCCCTGGCCTTCATTTGCCGGTTGCTTTGTAATGATCTCGTATATTTCCAGTGGCGTTGAGCTATTTGCCCTGGCAATTTGTTGCAAACTTTGCGAATGAATATCCTTGTAGACGATTTTGTGACTGTCGAGTTTTCGGGTTACTTCATCAACCGACTCCATATTCAACTGGTGAGCCAGTTCGGTAAGCGTTAATAACTCGGCATGTGGCACGGGTGCCCGCTTTTCGGTTTTCTCCCACGAATTGGTGGCAGTTTCGCCTAAATCCATAACCGTTCGAAAAGGCGGAATTGAAAAAACAGTGCCCAAAAAGAATACCAGCACCGCTACAATGGAAAAAATAAGTTCCCTTTTTTTGTTGAACCCTTTTTTGGTTTTCGATTTAAGATAGGAAACAAAAGTTTTCCAGTTTACCGAAAATAGGTGGAAAATGGAAAGCACAATAAACGCCAGCGAGAACAGGGTATGAATGGCCTGCCAACCCTCTTTTGACAAACCTGCCAACTCCCAGTTCACCCAATGGGCGTAGCGTCCCGGGGGAGCTACATACAAAATTACACCCGAAATCAGGATTACTAAAATTGCCCAACTTAATCCAAAACTTATAAAAGCGCGCCAGCTAAACTTCGATTTCATCTATACAAATTTTATGCTTTTGTTGAATTTTTAAAGTATGACACAAAAGCTTTGAAAAACTTGCGCGGGGATTTCAATTTCGTTGTTAGCGCTTGACGGTTTATATGATCAGAAACTAGGATAATCACCGAAAAATAGATTTTCCTACAAAAATATCCCCATCACTACCATTTTATAAAGCTCTCCGTTGATAACCAACAAAAAATAAGCAATAACACCTTTCCCCGGGTGATAACTACTTATTTTGAGGCGAGATCGATGTTAGCAGGATTAAGGGAAAACTTTTGATGGCTGCAGAAGTCGGTTTTACTTATTAATTGTTTACATTTATTGCACAAAATACTTTAAACCATTGAATATACGCCCTGAAATAACAGTTGAAAAGCAAAAACATATAGGGACATAAATTTCTTATCTAATGTTATGCACAACGAATTGCAACTTATTATGAAAACTGCAATGGCAAAATTTACCGATAAAACATGTTTACTAATTCAAGGCATAAAAGGAAAATATGACAACCAAGGCAACCTAATTAACAATGAAACTAAAAACCAATTAGATATTTTTATTGATGCTTTAATGAAATGAATAAAAACACCAAACCGCTTTTGTACAAGTGAACGTTAGCCAACATAATGATCCACACCGTGCAACAATTGAAAAAAGAGTCCAAAAATTATTGATTATGAGTATTAACCACACCTTTAAAAATAAAACAAAGAAGGACCATTTCTCAAAATCAATATTTTGGATATTAGCCTTTAGTTTATTGTATCTATTCAACCTCAGTGCATACTCGGCTAATCCTACAGCCTGGAAAAGTACTCCCACTTCAAGTAGTATCACTTTATTACCAGGCAATTCTCAAACTTTTATAACAGGAGCGTCAGACTCTGATGGAGATCTATCTGGCTGCGAATGGTACCTGAACGGCAGTAATGTAGCAGTACACAGTATGTCGGGAAATAGCGACACCGACGGCTGGAGCAAAACATTCAGCTCTCCAGAAACATTTATTGTTGAATGCGTTGTTTATGATTCGAACTGGAATTATAGCAGTGCTGCTAAATGGACAGTCACTGTTGGGAATTCTGAAACTAATACTATCCACGAGTTTTTCGATGATTTTTACTATTCAAAATACAACGATAATGAGCTAATTAATTTTGGATGGAACATTGTTGACGGGGTAAGCGGCCCCCCGGCGAATGCCAATTATAAGAAAGAAAACATCACATTTGAGACAGATCCCAACTCAGAAAATAATAAATTTATTTTACTCAAAACAAAAACTTCAAACAGCTTTGGAAGCATGGAGTTAGCTAGAATCGAATCAAAAAAAATCTTTCTTGAAGGAACATATGCCGCAAAAGTATATTTCGATAATACCCCTGCCACCTATAATGACGGATACATTGAAACATTTTATTGTATAAATACACTTCGCTACCCAAATGACCCAGATTATTCCGAATGTGATTTTGAATATTTACCTTATGACATATGGGGAGGTGGCGATTATAGAAAAAAGATGTATTTAACCACGTGGGAAACATTTCGGGAAGAACCGTGGGACCCCAATAATGCATCTACACCCATTATATCCGATTTCTCGGGTTGGCACACATTATTATTTCAGGCAACAAATGGGCAAACTGTACAATATTTTATCGACGGGGTGTTGCAGAGTGAACATACTCTTTCAAACAAGAATGATAGCGTTTATCCTGAAACATTGATGCAGATCGCATTTGCAAACTGGATTTCGCCCAGAGAGAATAACACAGGATTAGGGGCGTCTACATCTGTAAGAACATGTACAATGAAAGTAGACTGGGTTTATCATTCTAAAGATACAGAACTGAATACTGCTCAAGTTGAATCCCTGGTTAACGATTTCAGGAGTAATTCTATTAAAAGAAGAAATACAATGGAGCTCAGATATGATGTCTCAACGAACGCAAACCCGGCTAACGGTGGTACTTTGAGCGGAGCAGGACAATATATTTCAGGGAGCACTGCAAATTTGATGGCAACTGCATCAACCGGTTACAAATTTGTTAACTGGACAGAAAACGGAACACAAGTCTCGACAGATGCAAATTACAGTTTTACAGTAACTACCAGTAAAACGCTGGTGGCAAATTTCGATAATGCGGTTGGAGTATCTGATGCTAGTGAAGATATAGATATTAACATATACCCAAATCCGGCAAATGGAAAAGTTGTTGTTGAAGGGAAAAATATTAAAACTATTGAGGTCTTTAATGTTTATGGAAAAATTATCAAGGAAATAAAAGTTAGTTCAGACAAAACACTTATTTATTCTAACAAATTAGCAAAAGGAATATATATTTTAAAACTAACAACAGATGATAAAATCCTGACAACTAAAATATTGCTCAACTAAAAATATATCACACTCCTCCACCAGTGCGATTTTGTAAATCGTTTGTCAAACTGTAAATATTAAGACAGCGTTTTTATCAGAACAGTAATAGCCTTACTTTGAGCGAGGCTATCACTATTTTCCGTTCCAGCTACGCCTCTTTTGCCGGTGACTTTTTACGTTCGATCCAATAATAAGCAATTGGCAAAACCATTAGTGTTAAAAATGTAGAGGTTACCAAACCACCAATTACCACGGTTGCCAGCGGACGTTGCACTTCGGAACCGGGGCCGGTATTAAATGCCATTGGAATAAACCCCAAACTCGCTACCAGGGCCGTCATTAATACCGGCCGCAAACGATCTACCGATCCTTCAATAACCAGCTTTTTCAGATCGCCCTTTTTCTCTTTCCGCAGCATATTTATATGATCGACAAGTACAATGCCGTTTAACACCGCGACTCCGAACAAAGCTACAAATCCAATACTTGCGGTTACCGATAAATACATACCTCGTACCCACAACAGAAACACTCCTCCTGACAAGGCAAATGGCAGGTTCAGTAAGATCAGTATTGCGTATCGCATTTTTCCGAAGTTCAGGTACATTAACCCGATAATGATAAAAATGGAAAGCGGCACTACCAGCATTAAATGACGCATGGCACGGCGCTGATTTTCGAAGGTTCCGCCGTAATCAATAAAATAGCCTGATGGGATACTGGCACTTTTATTTATCTGCTCCTGCAGTTGCGAAACGTAGGTTCCCAGGTCGATGTCTTTAATGTTGATACCAACGATTAGACGCCTCCAGCCATTTTCGCGCTGAATCTCGCGCGGGCCTTCCTGCAATTCAATATTTGCCACACGCTTTAAGGGAATATAACCACCACCCGGCAGATGCACCGGAGCCTCTGCAATTTTAGGTAATTGGTCACGTATATTTTCGGGATAGCGCACTACGATACCGAAATGTCGTTGCCCTTCGTACAACTGTCCGGCTTCCTGTCCGCCAATACCAGCCTCCACTACTTTCTGCACATCATCTACATTCAAACCAAACGACGCCACCGCTTCCCGATCAATATTTACGGTTAAGTAGGGCTGTCCGGCCGACTGCTCAACATAGTAATTATCGGTACCCGGCAAACCAGAAAGCAATGCGGAAATATTCTCTCCAATTTGGTCGAGAACATCCAAATCTTCGCCGTAAATTTTAACTGCCAGGTCGGATTTCACACCACTGGTTAATTCATCAACGCGCATGGCAATTGGCTGGGTGAAGTTATACGCCAAACCGGGTTCAGTTTGCAAATAAGGCTCTATCCTGCTTATGATGTCTTCTTTTGTTACGCCTTTCGACCACTCTTCAATGGGTTTAAGTACCACCCATACATCGGTTTGGTGTACTCCCATCCAGTCGTTGGCCAAATCCGACCGACCCGTTTTTGGAACAACCGTTTCCACTTCAGGGATATTTTCCATGATCTTTCCGGCCAGCCAGTTAGCATTTTCCATCGATTCTTCCAATGTTACCGATGGCATCCGTACCTGCTCGATCAGAATAGAACCTTCATCAAGCTCGGGTAAGAATTCCGTTCCCAAACGTGTCATTAAAAATATAGAGGCCACAAAAATTGCCAGGGCTGAAGATCCCACAAACCAAACTTTGTTCATGTTCTTTTCCAGTCCCTTTTGGTAACGTGGCCGCATCCATTCAATCAGATAATTTCGGCGTACTTTTACCTTTTTGCGAAATACAATGGCCGACATAGCCGGAACAAAAATAAGTGCCAGCAATAACGATCCAAACACCGCAGCAGCAACGGTTATCGCCATCGGACGGAACAGAATTCCTTCCATTCCCTTGAAGGTCATAATCGGTACATAAACCATTAAAATAATAAGTACCCCGAAAAAGATCGGGCGCACGACATGATTAGCGGCTTTACGAATAATCTCATCTTTCGACTCTTTCTTGTTCTTTTGCAAATCGTGAACAATGTTTTCCACCATTACCACCGAACCGTCTACCACCATTCCAAAGTCGATGGCTCCCAAACTCATCAGGTTGGCGGCCAGCCCAAACTCGCGCATTCCTATAAAAGCAAACAACATCGAGAACGGGATTACCATGGCTACAATCAGTGCACCTGAAATTTCACCAAGCAACAACAATAGAACCACGATTACCAAAAATCCACCTTCCAAAAGGTTGGTAGAAATAGTGGAAGTTGTTCGTTCTATCAGGTCCGACTGATCGTAAAATCTTTCAACACTTACACCTTCCGGCAAACTCTGGTTTATTTCTTCAATTTTATCTTCGATCTCAGAGATAACTTCGCGGCCATTTCCGCCACGCAACATCATAACAATTCCGGTAATTACCTCGCCTTTCCCGTCTTTGGTAACACCACCCTGCCTGATCTGCTTTCCTTCAACAACGTTTGCAATATCCCTGATAAAAATGGGCTTATTATCGATGTTTTTTACGATGATATTTCGCACATCATCCATACTGGTGATCTGCCCGACTCCACGAATAATGTACTGCTCGCCATTGTGCTGGATATAATTTCCTCCCGACACACTGTTGTTCTGTGCAATGGCATCCATAACATCAGAAATGCCAATGCTATAGGTGCGCAACAAACCCGGCTGAATGATAACATTATACTGTTTTACAAATCCGCCAAACGAATTAATCTCCGTTACTCCTCGTACAATTTTTAGTTGCGGGGCAATCAACCAATCCTGAATTTCGCGCAATTCCGAGAGTGAGTAATTTTCACCTTTCACCACGTACTGATAAATTTCGCCAAGGGCTGTTGATATTGGCCCCAGCGAAGGGCTTGACACTCCCGGCGGCAATTCATCAACAATGGATTGCAGCCGCTGGCTAACTATCTGCCGGGCGAAATAAATATCTGTTCCCTCATCAAATTCAACGGTAACCGCCGAAAGTCCGAATTGCGAAATCGACCGAACTTCAGCCACATCGGGTAAACCGTTCATGGCCGTTTCTATCGGATAACTTACCAGCTTCTCCACATCAAAGGGAGAATAGCGGCCGGCTTTTGTAATTACCAAAACCTGCACCGGCGTTACATCCGGTTGTGAGTTAATGGGAAGGTTTATCAACGAAAAATAGCCGGCAATTGCCATTAGCACCACCAATGATAAGGCTACGTATTTTTGACGAACACTAAATGAAATTATATTTTGAAGCATCAGCCCAGGATTTTTAAAGTTTTATTCTTCAGAAATGATATCGAAACGAGACAGCGCTTTTAAGCTAAAAACTTTTGTAACAGCCACTTCTTCGCCGGCACTAAGTCCTGAGGCAACAAACACATAATCGCCTTTTATTTGATCCACTTCAATTGGACGGCGCTCAAAGGTATTGCCATCTTTTTTCACAAAAACAATGGGCTGATCGCCATCGTAAGTAAGTGCCTGCAAATGAATAGCTACTGTTTCTTTTTGCGATCCGGAAGTAATTGCCAACCTCAGATTCTCGCCCGGTTTTGGCCAGCCATCTTCCGAAGGGATAATAATATTTACCACCACCGAGCGGCTGGTTTCATCCAATCCGGGATTAATGGAAGTTATCTTCCCTTTAATCGTTATGTCTTCCTGCTCGCGTTTTGAAATATCAACAAAATTGCCGGGTTCTACCAACACAGCATCTCCGGGAGAAACATAACCGCGTATCAAAACCTGTCGGGTATCGAGCACGCGGGAAAGGTTTTCCAGCGCATTTACCGATTGCCCCAGCTCCACAAAATTCTTCTCAATTATTCCATTTATTGGCGCTACAATTTTTAGTGTCGGTTCAAAATTTCCTGAGTTTGAAAGTTGTGCAATCTCCGAATCGGGAACACCCACTGCCCGCAACTTGGCATAGGCCGATTTTAACGACGCCGACGCCCGCTGGTACTCTGCTGTTGCCTGCTCCAGTTCACTGGTAGAACTAATCCGTTCTTCAACCAATTGTTCCAAACGAGCCAGTCGGCTTCTCTGAAACGATTCCTGTGCATAAGCCTGCAAATATTCCGAAATCAGGTTCCCATATTCCAGACTTTGAATACGAAACAATTCCTGCCCTTTATTCACCCAACTGCCTTCGTAAACTTTTATGGCAGTTACCTGTCCGTTAATTGGCGTACTGATAATACTGGAATGCCCCGGCGAGGGAAAAACAACTCCAGGTGCCAAAATCTGATGATCGACAAATTCGCTTTTTATCACTTCCGTTTTTATCGAAAGTTCGTCGCGTTCTTTATCCGACAACTTGATCGTAACCACTTTCTCCTTGCCATCCTTTAACGATGGCGGAACATCAGTTTCTATCACTGCTTTTTCTTCTTTCGGCTCATTTCCTGAATTGCAGGCTGCAAATGAGAAAAGGATCATTACAATTCCGAGGTGAATAAATTTGGTCTTCATATCGTTTTACTTGTGTATTGCTAATAGATTAATTCCTGATTGAGGTACTGCTCGAGGGCAGCCAATTGCATATAATAATCGCGCAGAGCAGTTAAATAACGCTGCTCGCTTTTTAAGTATATCTGTTGCGCATTCAACAATTCAAGGAGGTCAATTTCACCCAGTTGGTAGGCTCTTAACGACATGCTCTGCAGTTTCGATGAACGCTCCTGCATCGAATCATGATAACGATTCACAATCGACCGGCTCACCGAATAATTGTGCCAGGCATATTCAATTTCCTTTTTCATGTTTAACTGAATTTCCTTTTGGCTCCAAAGCAGCTCCTCTTTTCGGGCGGTAGCCATTTGTATTTTTCCTTTCTGATCGAACGGATACCAAATTGGAATGCTTAAACCAACTTCGAATCCGTTAAAATCGTATCCGGTTCCATAATCCTGTTTGTATAAACTAAATCGAACATCGGGCAATATGTTACTTTTTGCTTCTTTCAAAAAATAATGAGAGGCATTCAACATATTCATCGAAGCACGGTAAGCGGGCTGCTCTTCCTGAACGGCAAGCGCCTGAATTTGCGAAATATCAATGTCGGTTGCATACAAGGTGTCGGCAAACTGAATACTGTATTTCTGCTGTTCGATGGGCAATCCCATAACATTAAAAAGTCCGTAACGTGCCTGGTGTAAAATCCACTCACTTTGGTCGAGATCATTTCGGCCCTCATCCAACTGAATTTCGGCATTGGCCAAATCAATGCCGTTTCCTAATCCCGTTTCAAACTTGGTATAAACCGCATTGTATAAATCTTGTGCGAGTTTTAACTGATTCTCTCGCGAGCGCTGCAAATATAAGGCATACACCACTTCAATGTATTTACCTTTTACCTGCGAACTGATCTCTTTCTCTTTAGCCTCAATAACATTTTGTTGCGCTTCAGCCTCCTGTTTTAAAGCCTTTACCCGATAAACCGACGTTAACGGGAAATCCACCTCCTGTGTTATAGCAAAACGTTTTTCGGCAAAAGGAGCAGTTGGATCATCGCTGATACCTTCCTTAAAATAACTGATTTCGGGAGCCGAGATGCCAGTGTTGGTTCGCCACTCGTTTTCTTTTTGAACCAAACGTGAGCGCATTTGGTTGAGCCCGGCATTGTTAGAAATAGCTTGTTCTACGGCCTGCTGAATGGTTAACAACTCGTCTTGTCCGTAAACGTTGCCAGCCACAAATAACAGAAAAACCAAACTGAATTTTGTTAGTCTTAACATGGTTTTAAGAATTTACAATCAAGTTATGTATGCCTAATTTACAAACAGTTACTCGTTTTGTTTGTACGAAAAGATGAAAAAATATTTATGACACATAGTAAATAACTATAGCCGCCATTATAAACATTTGACACATCCAATCGGGAAAACTTTCGTTTCAGATTAAAAAATTTCTTCCGAAATGGTTGTTCTGCAAATAAACGAATGGTGTCTTCTTTTCAGAAAGATTACATCGCGGACTGGCAGCTGGCGGTGGTGGCAAGTATTTTTATCATGAGGCTGTGGGGTTGCTTAATAATTGTTTACATTTAATGCACTAAAACTATAAACCGTTGAATACGCCACCCTGAAATAACAATTGACAAACGAAACATAATAGGTATTGTTATCCCTCCGATTTGGGAATATAACAACACCTTGAAAAATGATAAAAGGGAAATAACTCACCTGGCTATGTTATACAACCGTTATGGGCAAGATTAAGAAAGAAATAAGAATGATTAATAATAACAAAAACGACTGGTTTACAATTGAAAGAATTGATGATAATACATTTATAATAAGTGAATATAAACATTGGGAAGAAACACATTGTTACATACTAAATGGAACAGAAAAATGCTTATTGATCGACACAGGACTTGGAGTTGAAAATATTTTGGAACAAGTACAAAAACTGACAGACAAACCTGTTACGGTAGTTACAACTCACGTACATTACGACCACTTTGGCGGACATAAATACTTTTCTGACTTTTATGTACACGAAGCAGAAACTGAATGGATAAATGGAGGATTTCCATTGACAATAGAACAGGTTAGAAACTTTTTGATAGAAGAACCATGCGATTTTCCAAAAGATTTTGATGTTAACGCTTACAACCTTTTTAAAGGGATTCCGACAAGAGTGCTAAAAGATAATGATACAATTGAATTGGGAGGACGAACAATACAGGTTTTGCATACTCCCGGACATTCACCGGGACATATGTGCTTTTTTGAAAGAGATAAGGGTTATTTATATACCGGAGATTTGATTTATATGGATGTATTGTTTGCAGATTTTCCGTCAACGGATCCTATTGCTTATATGAATTCAATAAAGAAATTGTTGTCGCTACCGATAAAGAAAATTTTGCCTCCACATCACGATTTGAATGTTCCTTTATCGATTATTAAGGATATGGACAATGCTTTTTCCGAATTGTACCTAAAAGGACAATTAAAACATGGGAGTGGAACATTTTCATATGAAAATTTTGGGATAAGACTATAGAAACAAGAAAATTGATTAAACAAAATCCAGCCATAACAATGATATGAAAACAATAACACTCATTCTAGTACTGATCTTAATTAATGAATTTTGCTCATTAGGGCAATCACTCAACTTTCCATTTCCAAATCATACGCTTTATACAACAAAGCACATTAAACCAAATAATTATACTCAAGCAGAATTAGATAATCATACCAGTTCATTTTATGATGAATGGAAACAGAAATATCTCAAAAACGACTGTGGAAACACCAATGAATATTATATTCTTAGTGGAAATGGAGCAAAAACTATTTCAGAAGCTCATGGTTATGGCATGATGATTATTGCTTATTTTGCTGGCTATGATGCAAATGCTCAAACTTATTTCGATGGTTTATATAACTATTACAAAGCACACCCAAGCAATATCAATAACAGCTTAATGGATTGGCAACAAATTACGTGCAATGATGCACCAAGTTCAGATGACGATGCTGCCAGTGATGGCGATATTGATATAGCCTTCAGTTTATTATTGGCTCATGCTCAATGGGGAAGTAACGGAACCGTCAATTATTTAGGTGAAGCAACAAATATTATCAACGCTATAATGCAAGATGAAATAAATCAGACCACATGGACAGTTAAACTTGGTGATTGGTGTGATGCAAGCGACCCTAGTTATTTTTATGGTACCAGACCTTCAGATTTTATTCCGAATCATTTCAGATCTTTTTTAATTGCAACGAATAATGCCAACTGGAATAATGTAATTAATACATGCTATTCACTAATCGAAAATATGCAAACCAACTATAGCACTACAACAGGTTTAATTCCTGATTTTATTATAAATGCAAATACAACTCCAAGTCCGGCAGGAGCAAATTATTTAGAAGATATTTATGATGGAGATTATTATTACAATGCTTGCCGTGTTCCCTGGCGCTTAGGAACCGATTATTTATTAAATGGCGACTTAAGGGCTAAGACCGCAATCAATAAAATAAATACATGGTTAATGTCAACAAGCGATTCTAATGTCAACAACATATCAAACGGGTATTATCTAAATGGAACAGCCATTTACAACTGGAACAATGCAACGTTTGTTGGGCCTTTAACTGTTGGAGCCATGCTAAACACTTCAAATCAGACATGGTTAAATAGTCTTTACGAAAATTTGTTCTCTAATAATGATTTAATTGATGGAGATTATTATTCCAACACAATAAAACTTTTATCAATGATTGTAATTTCAGGAAATTATTGGTCTCCTGATAACAACATTTTAACTTCAGAGCAATTTTTTAAGAATACATTTGATGTTATCGTTTACCCAACAATTGCTAATGAATCGATAATTATCAAAACACCAAATGAAGAGAATCTTGAAAATAAACATTTCAGAATTACAGATGAGAACGGAAAAATATTGATTGATGATACGATACAAAATGACATTGTCGACATTTCATTTTTAGATTCTGGTGCATATTTCATCTCCATTATCATTAAAGACAAAGGAATGGTAACCAAAAAAATTATAAAAAAATAACCGGGCACGATAAAGAAGATGAGAACTTAAGAATGCACCACAAAAAAGCAAAAGTTATATCCTTAACGCCCAAAAAGCCTAGATAAATTGGGGGTTGCCGGAAGCTTATCAAAAGCATACATAAAATGGTTAGAAACAGTAAAGAAATTCTATTCTGTAGCCCTTAAAGATCCGAATATCCAAAGCAAACTAATTAGGCTAAAAATTACAGCAGACGATTTAACTGCCGCCGATACCCTAATAGGTGAATTAGAAGGTAAAAGAGCAGAATATTTGATAGTAAAAGGGGAATCGCAAGATGCAACAAAGGCAAAAGATGCCGCCTTCGTTAAAATAGATAAGTGAGTTTTATGCCGTTGCAAAGATTACAATGGAAGATAAGCCACAATTACTAGAATCCTTAAGCAAGTTTGTTAGCAGTTAACACAAGCCTCCCCTATTTGTAAGCACATTGTCAGGCCACACCAGTCAACGCTAAACCAAGCTTGCCAAAGAGCTCATTAAATACTTTTACTAATGTAAAATGGACACCAAAAATGATAAATAAAAAGATATAACCAACTGAGAATAAAACACTATTTTTACATTAGCCAGAACTTAAATTAAAAATCTGGCACGGTTACAATTTAATACGCATAAGATGAAAAAATGGACTATAGGTATACTTCTTATAATTTTTAGCATTAGTTCTGGATACTCTCAAATAATTATTCCAATATTATTCGGAGAAGAAATAATTCCGGAACATGGATTTCTTCCAGGTCGCAAATTTCCTATTTATAAAACAACTAATACATTTGATTTTAAGGAGAAATCTTTCAGAGTTGAACTTGTCGATGACAGAGAAAATTCACAATTAAAAAATATTGAATGTTCTCCATTGGAAATTGAAAATACTTCGGAATTGTCTTCAGCTCAGACAGTATTTAAACTCAAAGATTATATTGACTCTTTGTTCAATCAAGCTCATATCGTTATTGACAGCAGTGCGACAAAGACCATTGAAATCAAATTGCAAGCAATTGATTCACGACTTATCGGATTTGGAAAAATCAAGGTACATGGACTATGCCAGCTAAAAATCGGTATCGATTCAATGGAGACAATTTATTGTTGTGATATTGTTGATGGAGACAAAAATGCCCCTCTTCGCTCCAATGCCATTGTAACAAGAAAGACTGCATCCCGATTTATGGCTTCTGCCGCAATCAGAGAATGTTTAGAACAGTTCCTATCTGATTTAAAAGAAAATGAAAACAATCAAAGCCCTTCTAGTAATTGATATGCAAAAGGAGTCTTCTACATCAAAGACTCCAAGATTTGCTGCTGTTTTTCTCCGGGGAATAGTGCGTACCTTATAGAATTATGAAGCGTGAAGTTTTTGCGGATAAGAAAGTCATGAAAGCCATCAATTCGCAGCTTATACCGGTAATGATTAATGTTGATGATCCCAAAGCGGAAGAACTCGTTAAGCAATATAAAATTGGTGGTACACCAATAACAATCTTTACTGATTATCAGGGAAAAGTGCTTGATTACGCTGTTGAAAAGATTGGGAAATCGAAAATTTATCGAAATGCTTGAGAATTTGGGCGTAGCAGATTCGCCTCAACCTGAAGGCTGAAAAAAGTTACAACAACGCTTTTTGTTTTTATAAGCAATTCAGCAGGAGATTTCGAGTCGCCTGCTGAATCCCAACCCACATCAAATTCTATTTTGGTGGCAATTCCTCCGGGCCGTGATACGGCGATTCCAGTTTTCGCCCACGATGCGAAAAACGTTTCGACATGTAGGCCAGAATTTCGTTGGCCGTGCTCTCAATTGGTTTATTGGAAACATTGATAACCGTAAATCCTCCCCGGTCGAACACAAACATGGCTTTCCGAATTTCTTCGCGCACTGCGCGCTGATCGACATAAGAATCGACATGGTGATTCTCCCAACTTGCAATCCTTTTTTGGCGATGAGCAATTAACTGGGTGGCACCAATATGTAGTCCAAATACGCGGTTAGGATCAACCTGATATAGCTCGTCGGGCGGCTGTACACCGGGTACCAGCGGTACATTTGCCACTTTCCAGCCGTACATAGCCAAGTACACGCTAAGAGGCGTTTTTCCGGCCCGTGAAACACCAGTTAAAATAATCTCAGCATTACGTAATCGCTCGGGGCTCATTCCATCGTCTTGCGATAAAGTAAATTCAATGGAATCAATTCGATCGAAATACTGGTAATTGATTTCGCGGTATAAGCCCGGATGCACCATTGGCTCTACATCCAGCGTATCGTCTAAATAGTTGGCCAGTTCGCCCATTAAATCAATTACCCGAACATTAAATTCTTCTCCCAGCTCATTAATTTTGAGTCTCAACTCAGGATTAACCATTGTATGAGCAATCAGCCCTTTATCGGCTTTGGCTTTCATAATAATATCGAAAACCTCATCTTCGCTCGTCACTCTTCCTACAATCTCTACGGGTATCTTATTTTCAGGATACTGAATTAATAAAGCCTGAACCAGGTTATTTCCAGCGATTCCTGTACCGCCGGATACAACATAAATTGGTGCCGGTGATTTTTTACTCATAACGCAGTGTTTCTCTTTCAAGGAAAACAAACAGCACAAGAGTTTAGTTTATCACAAAAAGCGAATTATCTTCAATAGCACATGTTACATAAGCTACTCGGGATTCAATTGCATTTCAAACCGGGCGTTATTTTCCACATCTTGTTTTGTAAACAGATCTGGATGGTAGTCGTTATTGAGATACAGTTCTGTTTGGTCGAGATAGAAATCGCTGGCCGGAATTCCACTTGTTCCGGTTGGGATAATGGTTTTTGAATCGTTCCAGTTTTGCGTACTGTAAATGTGCCTGTGCGATGCGCCATGAGAAGTTTCGTAAAGATTTGTAAACGAATACGAATAAGGACACACCGTATGATAACTTCCCGGAACCTCAAAAGGCCCGCGATTAAGTTTTAGTACTTTATCCAAAACCGAAACAACGCCAAGCGGATGTTTTAAAGTGAATGTATGAATACTGCCCCACTTCCACCGTTCTACTTCGGGCCCAAGTTTGTTAGTAAGATCAGCAACAGTTTCGTTGAATGATTGTACAATAATATCATCAAAAGTTTCTGTTTTATCAGTCATAACATTGTCAGTCCATTGCGATTGTCCTTCAGCCAAGAGGTTTATCATCAGGTTTTCCAATAACATTTTCTGCCCTAATATTCCCCCGAATAATTCAGGCGATAGCTCATCTTTAACCAGATTCTCCATCGATTTCCGGTATAGAATTTCAAATATCGATGCCGCCTGACTTTCGCGTGTAAGATTATAATCCCAGCTTTTCAATTTGTTGAAAGCCGCTTGTTCCGTTTCATTTAAATCGGGTTGCTTTTGTAACGACTCAACAAAAATCGGTGTCATCTGCTCCGCCTTTTTCGATTTCCAGTCGCTTTGCATGGCCTTAAAATCGTCGATACCCAGTTTTTCTTTTGCTTCCAACATTTCTCTAATCCGGTCGATCCGGCTTGGCGTTGCAAACCAATGACTGATGTAATAGGGATAATCGTCGGGTACGGTTTTGTTGTTAGCCGACGATACGTAACCTCTTTCCGGATTAAACTCGTAGGGCAATTCCTCAAAAGGCACCAATCCCTGCCAGTCGTATTTACTGCTGTCGCCCGGATAGATCTGAATTCCTGAGCCTTCGCGAATGGGCACTCCAGCGCTGCATTGCAACCCAATATTTCCTTTCGCATCGGCGTAAACCACATTCTGGCTTACCGACTTAAAAGTGCTCATGGCATTACGAAAATCGCTCCAGTTATTGGCACGGTTCAATAAAAAAACAGTGCGGATCTCGTTACTCATTTCATTGCCCAGCCAACGAATTGACAATGGCGTTTGCTTTTCTTTCTTCATCCGATTCACCATCGGGCCACGGTGCGTAAACTTCAGTTCCTCTTCAAACTTCTCTCCTTCCTTCGTTTTAATGATTTCCTTTTTAATCCGTAAATCATGCCAGGCACCATCGAACCAATATTTTGTTGAATCTTCGTTTAATTTCTCTGCATAAAAATCGAGGTCGTCCACCATAACATTGGTCATTCCCCAGGCAATGCTGTCGTTGTGTCCGCAAATTACAAAAGGCTGACCGGGCACCACAAGGCCTGTTACATTAATTTCCCCATCAACAACCTGGTGCATCTGGTACCAGATGCCCGGAGCAAACAACCCCAGATGCATGTCGTTGGCCAAAAGCGGCATTCCGGTTTGGCTCTTTTTGCCTGCAACCGCCCAGTTGTTACTTCCGTTAAAAATCTCTGCACCCAAATCCGTTAAATTTTCGGTAGCAGATAACAGCGTCTCCGATGCCTCAATCTTAATCTTCCCAAATTCGGGATAAATAGCGGTTTTATGGTTTTTCAGATCGGGAATCAGCTCAGCAATCTTCTCATCGGAAACTTCTGCACGCAACTGATGCAGAAAGTACTCGGTTCCCCAGCCCATCGATAAATCCCACGACATGTAGCCAATCAGGTTAATACAATGCACCGGCTCCCAGATTTCAGGTTTATACTGCAACACTTTAAACTCGGGTGGCAACGGATATTTTCTGATGTATTGATTTATACCATCAGAATACGCTTCAAGCGCAGCTACGATTTCAGGCGATGAAGTAGCCAGTATCTTTTCCGATTTCTCCTGAATACGAAGTGCGCGCATCATCAGGTCGGTTTCCAGCTGATCTTTTCCTAATATTTCAGATAATCGTCCTTGCGTTACACGGCGCAATAAATCCATTTGCCACAGCCGGTCTTGTGCCATAACAAAACCTACAGCACGGTACAAATCAGTTTCGTTTTCGGCGTAAATATGCGGAATAGCATGCTCATCGCGAAATATGGAAACCGGTTGAGTGAGGCCTTCCAGTTTCAGGTCTTCGTTATAATCGGGCACTGCCGAAGTTTTAATATTCTGTAGCACTACGAAGCCAACAACTAAAGCAAGAATAAGAAAACCAAGTACTCCTAACAATACACGTTTTAAGATATTCATTTTGAAATTGATTTTTTGGAACGGATGGATTACTCTCCGAATTTTCTATATTTAATCCTTAAAAATAATTCAAAATCAGACATTATGAAGAAGCTTGTAATTCTTTTTTTCCTTGGAGTTTATGCTTTGGCAGGTAAGGCTCAAGAGGCCGATCAAATTGTTGGCGTTTGGTGGAACGATGAAAAAACGACCAAGATTGAGGTTGAAAAACAGGATGGAAAGTACATTGGAACCATTGTTTATATGATTCCGGATAAATACAAAAACGGACAAGCACCAAAGGATAAGGAAAACCCGGATCCGGCATTGCGCAACAGATCGGTGGTGGGCATCCAGATATTAAATGGTTTTGAATACGATGCAAAAAAAGAAGAATGGATAAACGGGAAAATTTACGACCCTAAATCGGGGAAAACCTACGATTGCTACAGCTGGCTGGAAAGCGACGATATGTTAAAACTTAAAGGTTTTGTTGCTGGAATACGTATGTTGGGACGAAGTTCAGAGTGGTATCGAACTACGCTTTAAGTCAGTCAGTCTTGTTGTCATTTCGAAGGAGGAACGACTGAGAAATCTCTTGCAGCAATGAACAGATTTCTCCTCATTCTTCGTCGAAATGACAGCAGGATGCATTTTTTGAATAACCATACTGAGCCTGCAAATGGTATCTTTTGCAATCTCTCCTGGTTACCCTGAAACCTGCACATCAAAACCGGCTTCGCGAACTTTTTCGGCTATGGAATTCAAATCATCAAGTGGAACTTTTACCAAAGTATCAATTGGCGTATCGCGGGCAATTGTATAAATCATTACTTGCAAGGGCTTTATTTTCTTCAGCAAATCAATCCATGCAGAAATCTCTTCCTCTGTAGTGTTATCAATGGTTTTGCCTTTATAGCTTCCGCGCACAAACATGGTCTGAATAATCACCTTCCCATTAAAAGCAATCAATTGCTCGATGGTATTCGATAGCTTGAAATTCCCTTTCGGACAATCGAGCAATTTTACCGTTTCTTCAAAGGCTGAGTCCAGTTTCTGAATATTGTCTTTTATTTTCAATAAAGCATCAAAAACCGATTTACGATGGATCATTGTTGCATTAGAAAGCACAGCAATGCGGGCATCTGGTGTAATCTCATCGCGCAAGGCAATGGTGTCGTCAATAATTCCGGCAAACTCGGGATGTAATGTTGGTTCGCCATTTCCGGCAAAGGTAATTACATCGGGTAATTCGTTCGCAGAAACCATTTCATGCAGTTTTACTTCCAATCGCATTTTTACATCGGCACGCGACGGAAAAGTGACCTTTTCCTTGTATTCACCCGGCGTAAAACCACACTCGCAGTAGATACAGTCGAACGAACAAACTTTGGCTTCGGTGGGCAATAAATTTATTCCCAGCGAAACCCCCAAACGGCGGCTTTTTACCGGCCCAAATATTATTTTATCGAATAGAAATGTTGCCATAGAATAGATCTTTACAGGTATTGAATCACTGAAAAGGTTTGATTTTTTAAGAAAAGTCAGCTCGTGCCTAAACAAAGAAATCTCGTTTCTAACGGATTACTGGATTTCAAATGTTGTTTCGCCAATTTCATTTCCGTCGGCAAACAAATTAATGGTATAGGTTCCGGGCATCATTTCAGGTTCATTGGTATTGTCCCAGAAAATAGCCACCGGTAAATCCTGACCTTCGTAAACTACCTCGCGCATGGCGGAATATTGAATCTTCAAATCTTCAAACTGAAAGACATCGTTTTCCGATTTCACCATCAACAACTGATCGGGACGCATAATTCTTACATAAATCTGCTTTGGGCCACGCTTAGCAGTTGCATTTTGCCCTAATACAAAATAGATACGCACTTTAGCTGTACGGCGGGCAAATTTTGTTTCCTTACTTCGGGTATTTAAAGGCTCTGCCACCAACTGGCGTGTTTCGAGCATGGCAGCCCGTTTCAGGTTTTGCTGCAGCCGTTCTTTTTCTTTACTCAGTTGTTGCTTTTCTTGTTCAGACTGGACATATTGTTCTTTTACCTGTCGATTTTCAGCCCTTAACTGTTCATTTGCTCGGTTTAAAGAATCAACCTGAACGTAGAAATCACGCATTATGCCTTTTAAAGTAGTTACCTGCTTTTGGTAGTCTGAAATTTTCGAGTAGCTAACCTTTTTGGTCTGCTCTACCTCCAACAACAGATCCTTTACTTTGGCCTGAGCCACAAACAATTGCTCATTTATAGTGTCGTTTTCGGTTTTTAACGAATCGTAACTGGCAGCAATTTCAGTTAACTGGAATTGAATGGAATCCTTTTCAGCAGTGATTTCGTTCATTATCACCTTATGATCGCGTCGTTGCAAAAAGAACAACACTAACACAACCGCCAATACCACAGCAAGAACAATAACAATTATATTGTTTCTCATGTCTTTCGAATCTTTTTGCATCGCATCAATCTGGCTACTCATAAACTTTATATTTTCGGTTTTGCCATTATACCAATGATTAAAAACATGAAGCTACAGGTTCACTAGTCCCCAATAGTTTTGTTTTCAGATATCGGCATTTCTCAAAATTGAAGATAATTAGAAAACAGCTAAATCATTTTCAATTTTGTTTTAAAACGAAACAAAAATAACAATCTTTTATGCGGTGGCAAACCTGCCCAATTTTTATTCAAAACAATTAAGTTATTTACCAAGAAGATTTCGACAAAGAAAAAAAACGCAACAGTGGCTATATATACGGCCCGGAAAAACCCAGGTCGGTCTTCTTTTGCATTAAACTATGTAACTAGAAATAAAAAAGCTGCCCAACACATTCGCCGGACAGCTTTTAATGTATGTATTTAAAATCTAATACAAGTTTCCTATTTTTATCCCAAAATAAATAGTTCTTGGAGATAAGGGGCCATACACATACGATGGGTCACGATCTTCTCCCAAATCAAAATCTTCCTGGTAACTGTTAAAAATGTTTTTCACTCCGCCGTTCAACTCCACTTCCATGTAATCCGACAAGCGGAAATGGTAACAAAGTTTTATTCCTGTATCAAAAAACGAATTACTTTCCCTGAGTTCTCCTTTCTTAGGTTCTCCTTCCTTAGGTTTTTCAATGGTAGGTCCAAAATAAGGTACCAACATTTTCCCGGTATAATTTCCGGTAAATGCAATATCGAATACAGGTGTTGGACTAATATTTGCACTAAGATAACCGTAGGTATTGGGCGTTCTGAAAAAGCGTTTTTCGCTAAATTCCTGTTCGGACTTATACTCACTTTTCTGAACGGTAAACCCCGACTGAAGCTGGAATTTCTGCGATGGCGACGCATTCAGTTCAATATTCATTCCCTTCACGTCGGCACCGTCTTCGGCATTTACACGGGTATAGACAACGACTCTGTTTTCGTCATCTCCGTATTCATTTGCAAACGGATCGATTAACTGGGTGTAAAATCCTTCGACCAACAACTGGTATTGCCAATTGCCAATTTCATTCGAATAATCAAGCGATGCTGTAAAACTGTTTGACGATTCCTGTTTCAGATTCGGGTCATTCTCATGAAGCACCAGACGTGCACTTGATGCTTCGATATGAAGGTCTTCATCAAAAATCTGCGGAGCACGGAAACCACGGCCAAAACTACTTCTGAATTGCAGGTGTTCAAAAATATTGTACAGCAAACTCACACGCGGACTTAAAACATTTCCACTCACATCATCGTTGTTTTGTATTTTTTCCTCGATGTTGTAATGATCATAGCGCAAACCGGCACTAAAAACCACTTTCTCGGTTTTCCACTCCGATTGTACAAACGCGCCATAGTTGGTCATTCTCTGATCGGCAATTTGAGTATTTCCGTGTTGCACATCTTTTGCACGATCGTAATACCCCAGTTTTTCGTCTTCTAATGAACTACCATTTGTCTCAATTCCAGAAGTAATTGTTGCCGGAGAAAACAGCAGATAGTCAATATTTCGAATGTATTGCAAACCAGCAGCATAAGTCAAATCCTCGGTGTGTCCGTATGCTGATAGATCTCGTTTGGCTCCATAATACGAATCACGGTCAACCCCCTGCATTGATACAAATGCCGAGAATTTATCGTTATCGCGAAGCAGCAAATCAAAATTCAGAGCTCCCGAATTTATTTGGTGCTGAACGCTTTCAGAAATATCCGACTCGTGCAGTGGAAGATAGAACTTATTTCCACCACGTCGGTCTTCGTTTATATTGAAATAATCGATAGTAACTTTTCCACGGTTTGCTACACGCTGGTATAAACGAGCCCCGATTGTGGTATTGTTAATTCTTGACAATTCCGAGAATCCGTCGCCATTGGCATCAAACGGATCGCGTTTTCGGTGAAACCCAAAAATACTCATCCCTGTTTTATAATCGTCGGTTACAAACGAGCCATTAATATTAATATTATAATCGCTGGCTGCATCGTAGCCCTCTCCTACTCCCACAAAACTATTATTTACCGAGGTTTCGAAACTGTTCATTACCGGATCTTTTGTAATTAGATTAATGGTTCCGGCAATGGCATTACTTCCGTACATGGATGATCCGCCACCACGAATTACCTCCACCCGTTCAATCATATTAGCAGGGATCAGCTCCAGTCCATAAACACCAGCCAATCCGCTAAAAACCGGGCGCGAATTAATAAGAATTTGTGAATAGGGTCCTTCCAGCCCATTCATTCGTACCTGCGAAAAACCACAGTTCTGGCAGTTGTTCTCCATTCGCAATCCGGGCGAAAAATTCAGTCCTTCGCCTAGCGTAACACTCTGTACCCGTTCAAATAATTTTGGGTTGATGCTGTTCACAATGGTTGGCGTTTCTCTCCGGCTTTTGGCATTTCTGTCGGCCGAAACCACAACCTGTTCAATTCCGATATTATCAGGCTTAAGTTCGGCCAAAATAGTAACACTTTTTTTAGCTTCCATTTTCACCTCTTTCTCCATTGGCTGATAGCCAATTGCCGATATTACAACCACTTGTTTTCCAAGTGGCAAATTTGTCATTTTAAAATGACCGGTGGCATCGGCAGCCGTTCCAATGGTAGTTCCTTTAATGGTTATTGTTGCAAACGGAATATGTTCTTCGCCCGATTTTACATCGCCAAAAAGCATGGCATCAGTCTTGTCTTTTTTATCGTCGTTGAGCCCTTCTGCCCAGGCAATCTGACATGAAATGAATAGCAATAAAATTGCATATATGGATTTCATAATTTCTATATAATAATCTTATTTTCAAACTACTAAATATGTCTTTTTTTAAATAGCGGGAATACGCCGCCTTAGCCATCGTTAAAACACAGCACAGATGAAAGACAAACCACCTGAACGGTGACGACTAATTTGTTGCAAATAATGCAACACCAAATAAGTATTTGAAAATTATACAGGCGGTGCCCGCGGAATGATGTGCAACGAAACCGGAATTGCTACTTCCTGTTCATCAAGAATAAGGTAATCAATGTGAGTGGCAGGAATTTCGAAGTCGAATTCAACAAAATCCGGAGTTTCATACAGACCAAAATGAAGTGAAGCATAAAGATTAATTTCCCGTTGCGAGTGCTTATGATTGTTATTGGGGCCGTCCGAACGGGATATTGGATGCGAATGAGTAACAACAATACCATTTGCATAAACATGGGTATGCTCATTTTGTATTGAATTTTGAACGATGTACAGATACACCGGAAGAATCAGTACAAAAAGAAAATTGGTATGTTTTCTTATTAAATTCACTCTATTAATTTAGAGCGAGCAAAATTAAGAACCTTTCTAAATAAAGAACAGAACAATTGCTATTTTTGCATTTTATTTAACAATGGCAAGACGCAGACCAACATTTAAAATCTACAGTTACGGCGAGTACTCGAAATGGGATCGGGCAAGCAGGGATATTCCGAAGATATTGGATTTTACCACAGAAATTAAAGCTGAGATAGGAACGGAGTTTGGCTACGTGTTGCACATTAAAAATGGCAAGGGAGAGAAAGTCGATTTTCAGATCGATCATCCGCCATTTAAAGATGAAGAGGGGAATGTAAGACCTCCGTTTACAGGCGAACAATTTATCAGAACTAATGATTTTGAGTTTTATTTGGGCGATTGCATTTGGGAACCACTTGACGACAAGTTGGGAAAATGGGAGCTAACCACCTGGTATAAAGGCAAAGTGGTTGCTCACAAAATTTTCATGTTGATCTAATCTAACTACTTGGCTACTTTTTTCACCTCGGCCGACAATCTTTCCAAAGCGGCATCGGCAGCAGCCAACATATCCTGCACGACCTTCTTGTAATACGCTTTAATCAGTTTCGGATTATCTTTTCCATCAGGATGAATAGCACGCAAACGCAATTCGCTATGACTTTTTACAATATCGCCGGCAATTTCGTATACCGCTTTTTCATCTACTTCGTTGTTATATTCCATTACGTAAAAACAATCGCTTAAAGCCATTGACATAATCAAATCAATATCTTTTTTAAGGTCTCTTACACTTGCCATAATTATATTAATAAAGTTTATTAAAGGTAAAAAATTTAACCGAAATGCAGCTGTTCTGCTTATCTCCGTTGAAAACCACCGGTAACGCTGTTTCCCGGTCGGATCATACTATTATTTCGTTGCTCTTCCTCTTCTTTTTGTTGTTTCTCCAGTGCTTCTTTCCGCTTCCGTTCTTCTTCTTCCTTATCGCGAACATTTTTGCTGAAAAGCGGATCGGGCGTTAAATCCCAGCTGTGACTTTCGCTCCAGTTCGAGCGCAATTTAATCACTTCCTGTACATAGGCCACACGTTCGGGCTGCACTTTGTCCTGAAAACTTCCGGCATCCCATTTGCCGTTTCCATTGGCATCGTAAATTACTTTTACTTTGTACTTCTTGGGCGCCAGATATTCAAACAACACCGCGCCATTTTCGGTAAAGGATTTTTGACGCAACACCTCCTCTTCCTCGTTATTTTTCAGAATCTGTACAACCATCGGCATCTTAACATTCGAGAAATCAAATTCCAGACTTCCGTAATAATCTTCTTCGCGTGTTTTAAAACTTTTAGAATAGGCCTTGCTGGTAATTCCAAAAATATTTACGCATGCTGCCGAGTCGATTTCGATGCTGTATTCTGTTTGTGGCTCCCAATCGTAATGAATCGAGTAACTGCGGTATTCCGTAGTGTCCTCTTTTACATTTATAGGCAGGGCAGTTTTTAATGTATCAGTCGTATGGTACATCTTCACCATCGAAGTATTAAAGCTTTCAACAGGTTCGGGCGAAACAAAGCGAATCACTCCATTCAGCTCCATGGTCGATGGCAGATCGGTTTGCCAGCTAAACTGTGGTATTGGTTCCGGCTTCGCATCTCCTTCATCATCATCTTCTTTTCCTCGTTTTCGTCTCTTCTTCTCCGGTTCCACCTTGGGGTCGGCATAATGCATTAAAACCGTGTCGTTTTGTACGTAGGGCATCCCGGCTGAATCCAGCTGCGTATAGCATAACTGCATATAAAGCGAGTCGTAGCGCGAAATCATTGTATCAGTTATCCACATCAGTACCGAATCTTTTTTCTGCCCATATTCAAAAAGTTGCCAGTCACTTGTTGCTTCATGATCAATAAGGTTTACAGAAAACGTATCGGCAATCGATTCGTTGAACTCGAACAAACATTTATTCCGACTCGGGCGTTCGGTCGATTCAACATACTGCTCAAAAACATCTTCCATCGCATAGCGCATATAAAACGGCTCGGGAGAAAAATGTGTATGCCCCAATACCAGCATTGAATCAACGCCGCTAACCACTGTGTCAGCTTCAGCATGAAAATGCGCTTCAGGAATTACCAATGTATCCAGAAAGGCAATTTCCTCTGCTCCTTCGTTATACATCAAATCGTTGTTCATGTCGTTAATGGCAAACAAATTATAAGTTCCTGCAGCAATATTATCGATCATAAACAAACCGTCCTCATCAGTTTTTGCAATGTAATCGGGGCGCACCCTGAACACGGCTGAATCGTGTAGATTTGAATGTAATACCAACAACGAACCATCTTCATTTGGCTCAAGATTAAAGGCATTTATTACGCGCCCAGCCACCCGCAACGAATCGTATTCGGGCCCGGTGCTAAACGAAAAACGCAGGTTTTTAAGCGGGTTTTGCTCGTTATTATCTACAATCGAATTTTTAAAATCGAGCGAATAGGTAACGCTGTCCTTTAAATCCTCGTTGAATTCTACGATCAGGGTCTTCGATTTGGTTTTTATCAACGGACGCTTCTCCAAAGGAGGCGAAATTACCAGTTGCTCCGATATTTTGTCCGTTTGCAAATATTCGTTGAATGTAAATCTAACATTGTCTTTATCAAAATTCAATGCGCGGTATTCCGGGCTGGTTTCCAGCAAAACCGGCGGCACCGAGTCGCGTGGTCCTCCGGCTGGCATCCCCATATTGGCGCACGATGAAATAATGACAACCCAGGCCATCATTGCAACAATAAAAAACGGTAGTTTTCCCTTTAACTTCATAGGCTTAAAATCTCTGCTTTCAAGGCGTTCGGAGGCAAAATACCGAACCCTTAAAAGGGTTTACAAACATACAAATTCCTGTAAATATAGGAGGTGCCAAGTTGTTAAATATTCAGAAATAAGCATATGGAAACCTGAGTTCGATTTTAAAATGTTTTCACCGAAAGTCATAAATGCAAAAATGGAGCGAGAAGAACTTTCCTGATAGGCTTTGCTCTTTTTGCCATAAACTTCCCCCAATCTCCTCGTATTATCCCCGATAGTAGTTCGAAAACCGGTGAAAGTTTCTGTCTAAAAATAGCTAAAGCTGTGTATCATTTTAAAGCGAACTCAGGTTCGAAGTTTTGATATTGTTCGCAACTTCCGCATTTATTATTGAAACATGAATAATAATTATTTTAACTTGCTTGTAATAATTAAAACAACATGGGAAGAAAGAAAAAGAATAAGCTGCCCAAAAAGAAACGCGGCGGCACATACAACAAGAAAAAACTAAAAAACGCCATACTTTCAACGCTTTACGAAAACCCCGGCAAGACAGTTAATTACCGCCAGATATCAGGCTCGTTGAGTATCAAAGACCCGGAAACACGCAAATTGATTAACGTTGCTCTTCAGGAATTGGCCGACGATGGTTACGTTGATCAGATATCGCGGGGAAAATTTAAACTGAAAGCACGCACCGGAAAAGTTACGGGTATTATTGAAATGCAGCCACAGGGTTTTGCCTACGTCATTAGCGACGAGTTGGAGCAACCGGCTGTTGTCTCATCGCGAAACCTAAACCACGCCATGGAAGGCGACAAAGTACGAATCCATGTTTATGCTCGTAGAAAGAAACACGATCTGGAAGGCGAAGTAACCGAGATACTGGAACGGGCAAAAACAATATTTGTAGGAACAGTACAAACCACCAAAAATTTCGCTTTTTTAATTCCTTCAGGGAAAGTTGGGTTTGATATTTTTATTCCGAAAGAAAAACTAAACGGGGCAAAAGACGGGCAAAAAGCCATTGCCGAAATTAAAGACTGGCCACAAAATGCGCGTAGCCCCTTTGGCGAAATTATTGAAGTACTGGGCGATACCGGCGATAACGATGCTGAAATGCACGCTATTCTGGCAGAGTTTGAACTGCCACACAAATTCCCGAAAAATGTAGATAAGGCTGCTGAAAAAATTCCGCTGGAAATTCCGAAAGAAGAGATTAAAAAGCGGCGTGATATGCGCAAAACCACCACATTTACCATCGACCCGGCTGACGCTAAAGATTTTGATGATGCATTGTCGTTGAAAAAACTTGACAACGGAAACTGGGAAGTTGGTGTACACATTGCCGATGTTACGCATTACGTGCGGCCAAATACCATTATTGAAAACGAGGCACAAGACCGCGCTACATCTGTTTACCTGGTCGACAGGGTAGTTCCAATGCTTCCCGAGCGCTTATCGAACGGTGTTTGTTCGCTTCGTCCAAACGAGGATAAATTGTGTTTTTCTGCCGTTTTTGAAATTACCGATGATGCAAAAGTGAAAAAACAGTGGTTTGGAAAAACAGCCATCCACTCCGACCGGCGATTTACCTACGAAGAAGCGCAAAAGATTATAGAAACTGGTGAGGGCGATTTTTCGGAAGAAGTGCTAAAACTCAACGAACTGTCGATAAAATTGCGCGACGAGCGTTTCAATAGCGGATCGATTGCTTTTGAACGCGTAGAAATGAAATTTGATATTGATGAGAAAGGAAAACCAGTCTCTGTATCGTTTAAAGAATCGAAAGAATCGAACCACCTGATTGAGGAATTTATGTTGCTGGCTAACAAAAAAGTAGCTGAATTTATTGGCAAAGTTCCGGAAAAGAAAACACCAAAAACCTTTGTTTACCGTATTCACGACAAACCCGATCCAGACAAACTTTCGTCGTTCAACACGTTTATCAAACGCTTTGGTCACGGCATTCAAATGTCTACTCCACGTGCCATTTCTACTTCGCTAAATAAATTACTTACCGAAGTAAAAGGCAAAAACGAGCAAAATGTGGTAGAAACGCTGGCCATCCGAACAATGGCAAAAGCAGCGTATTCAACCCGAAACATTGGACACTACGGACTGTCGTTTGATTATTATACACACTTTACCTCGCCAATCAGGCGCTACCCTGATATGATGGTGCACCGCCTGCTGGAAAAATACTTAGACGGAGCACGCTCGGTTAATGAGCAAAAATACGAGGGGCTTTGTAAACACTCGTCCGACATGGAAGCCAAAGCAGCCAATGCCGAACGCGCGTCGATAAAGTATAAGCAAGTGGAGTTTATGCAAGATCATATTGGCAAAACATATCCGGGAACGATTTCGGGTGTTACCGATTGGGGAATTTACGTGGAGCTGGAAAATAAAATTGAAGGCATGATTCCGATTGCACAAATGGATGATGATTTTTATATTTTCGATGAAAAAAATTATGCGCTCGTGGGTCGTCATTCGCATAAAAGTTTTCAGTTAGGCGAAAAAATAAATGTACGTGTCTGGCGCACCAATCTTGAAAGGAAACAGCTTGACTTCAGACTGGCAGAGCAGGAGAAAGGCTAGGTATTCGAATATTATTAAAACAAATTTCAGTCAATTTAGGGCATTCAATCAACGAAAACGATTATCGTCTGCAAGAGTAAAATGTTCTAAAAAATAATAATGGCTAAAATAAATAGTTATATTTGGCGAAGTTTTAACACAGACAAAAACATTTCAATTCATGCAAAATTCAACGGAAACTGCGAATAAAAAGGATGTAAACAGGGAAAATATCCTGAAGATTGCCCGTGAAATTTTCAGCAAATACGGCTACAAAAAAACCACACTCGACGACATTGCCAATGCCGTTCGCAAAGGGAAAAGCTCGCTTTACTACTACTTTAAAAGTAAAGAAGATCTTTTTCAAGCAGTCATTATGAAAGAGGTTGATATTTTGGCTTACGAACTTGAGATTGTAATTAACAGAAACACCGATCCGGTGGACAAATTGCGCGATTACATTTTAACTAAAATGGCTACATTCCGCAATCTGGCAAATTTCTATCATGCCATTGAAAACGATGTTACCGCTGTTGGATTTATCGACGAGGTAAAAATAAAATACGAGCAAGACGAAATCCGGATGATTAAACGAATACTGATAGAAGGTGTTCGGAAAAATGAATTTGAAATTTACGACTTTAACCTCGCTGCCATTGGTATTACCACCGCCATTAAAGGATTGGAAATGCCACTTGCCGCAGGAAACTACAGCGATGTAAATCTGGAACGAAGCGTTGATATTATTCTTAAAATTATGTGCTACGGAATAATGAAAAGGTAGTTCTCAATCAAAAAAAACGATACAAAGGCTGTTGGAGTAATCCGGCAGCCTTTTTTATTTCAAAGATTGTCTTGTCCAAAAACAGTGTTACACAAAAAGTAACGCGATGAAAGAAAGAGACGAATAAAAAAAGAAAAGGCTGCCCTTCTGACAGCCTTTTTAACCTAAACCAACTAAACCTAATAAACCACAAACTTGCCAGAACGACAAGCCTGGTGTTTCTCTTAAATATCGTTTATTTTTTACTTCGTATATCTGGCACAAAGATATTATTTTTTTTTAGTTGAAAGACTCACACAGTAAATTCTACCCTTTTCGTTTCCCACAAGATAACATTCTCTTATTTTTGTGTCCAACAATGTGTTTATTATGAAACGAGCATCTAAATCCAACACGCCAAAATTCAACAATCAGGTTCGGATACCATACGATGCCGTAAAACAATTAATTACAATCGTATGAAAAAGTTACTATTCCTTCTTATTGCGTGCCTTCTCGTTTCATTCGTGGTTCAAGCGCAACCAAAATACGAGTTTCGAGCCGTTTGGGTAGCTACGGTTGTTAACATCGACTGGCCTTCGAAACCGGGGCTAAGTACCGACGCCCAAAAACGTGAAATCATCGATATTTTAAATTTACATAAAAGTTTGGGCATGAATGCCATCATTTTGCAGGTGCGCCCCGCTGCCGATGCTTTTTATCAATCGGATCTGGAGCCATGGTCGCGTTACCTTACCGGTGTTCAGGGGCAGGCACCGCTACCTTTTTATGATCCGCTAAAATTCTGGATCGAAGAATGCCACAAACGCGGCATGGAACTGCATGCATGGCTTAATCCCTACCGAGTAGCACAAAATCTTAACGATCCACTTTCAATCAATCACATTGCATTTCGTCATCCTGAGTGGATTATAAAATACGGCAACCGATTGTACTTCGATCCGGGACTGCCACAAGCCAGAGAATTTGTTACTAACGTGGTGCAAGACATTGTTAAACGTTATGATGTTGACGCTATTCATTTCGACGACTATTTTTATCCTTATCCGTTAAAAGAAGAATTTCCTGATACAACATCGTTCAAGTTCTACAACCGTGGATTTACTGCTGAAAACAAAGCCGACTGGCGCCGCGAGAATGTAGATATAACCATTAAAATGCTGAACGACTCGATAAAAGCCACCAAACCCTGGGTTAAATTTGGGATCAGTCCGTTTGGTGTGTGGCGAAATAAAACCGACGACCCGTTGGGCTCTGATACAAAAGCCGGAACGACAAATTACGACCAATTATATGCCAACATTATAAAGTGGCAAAAAGAAGGCTGGATAGATTACACACTACCGCAACTGTACTGGCAAATCGGGCACCCCACTGTTGATTTTCAGCTACTGGCAAATTGGTGGAAAAATCATGCTTACGGACGTACCATGTACATTGGACAGGCTCCTTATAAAGTTAGCAGTACTTCGCAAACCAAAGAGTGGACAGAGCCTGACCAGCTTACTAAACAAATACGCATACTGCGCTCAATTCCCGAAATTCAAGGCTCATCATTTTACAGCAGTAAATGGTTTAATGGCGATTTACTGGGTTTACAAGACAGTTTAAAACTGGACTTCTACAAGTTTCCGGCTATCGTTCCGCCAATGCCCTGGCTCGATAATCAGGCACCACAACCACTTGTTAAAATTAAAAAACGGGGCAGAAAGTTTAAATGGACAGCCCTTGAAACGCAAAACGAAATGGACAAAGCCTGGAGTTTTGTGCTTTACCTGAATGAAAAAGGAGAAAAATTTGATGCGGATAATTGTAAATATATTTACGATATCACAAAAAATCAGGAAATAAAATTAGACCGGATAAATCACAAAAAGAAAAAATACGAACTGCGCATCTCGGTACTCGACCGCTTAAGTAACGAGAGTCGTTTATCAGCCCCCATAAAAGTCAAGCTCTAAAACAAAGTTCGGGATGAATAAATTCTTCGATTGCTTCCGGAGAATCACTAACAGTTTCTCTCCCTGGCAATCATCTAGCTGTACGCGCTTTTATCAGACTATCGACGGCAGATTGTATCATAGCCTTTTCTACACATACCTATCTCCTCGTTGCCATAATACCGTACTTGTTTAAATGCTGCTCTACCTTGGTTTTTATATCGTAACACATAATTTTGAAATAATATTGAGTTCAAAAAAGTTCTTTTTTAACTATAAAAAACTCCCCCAAACCATCTTATCATTAACCTTTAAATAATCGAAAAAGGAACTACTCAATACTTCATATTAAGTTAAACAAAAAAGGCTTTAAATAACCTTTTGTTAATTTCATTCTCTTCGTTTTTGAACCTACCAGACGATATGAACATTTTAGCAATTTAAATATTTTATGATAAATAAAGATTAAAAACATTCTCTTAAACCTGTTTTTTTCCACTTTTTTGTTGAAATATTTGGAAATTAATAAACAACACCATACATTGGCAGCTACAAACCCTTATTTTTTATCTTTTTGTTTTTATTATGGGCAGCTTTTTTTGGACGAAGAGCTGCCCATTCGTGCCCTTTTGCGAGGTAGCAGGACTGAAAATGAATTAAATACTACTTGTTGAAAGTAGATAACTATACCATTTTATCACTATAAAAGTTTGGGAAGACTTCTATAGTTACCGGGCATTCATTAGGAATGATAAAAAATTAGAGTTTTTGAAAGGCGGGGATTCACCTGCCTTTTCTTTTTCCAGAAAGTTATTTCATATCTGCCTGCAGAAAACTGGCCGTTTTTTTGATCGACTCCGCAATTGGTAGATATTCGTGAGTAATCATTCGGAAGATTTTTGATCCATCAAAATTATTAACAGCATTGCGACCCGTTGCAGCTTCGCGGGTAATTAACGATGGTTTTCGTGTAAACCAGCTGGCAAAAGTAGCTGCCCGCCAAACAAAACCCATTAAAAAATCGCTTGCCCAAATCGTTGGTTTTGGCTTTTGCAATGTTTCAGCAATTTGCGCAAATACCTGCTGATAGCTCAAATTCTCCGCACTTAAAATATAGCGTTGATTTTTGCAACTTTCAAAATTCTCCGCATCCATTAGTTTTATCATGGGCCGTACAACATCAAAAACATCAACAAACCCGGTAACGCCTTTGGTATAAAATTTCATCCCATCCCAAATGGTTTTGAAGATTTTTGCACTTCCATTCTCCCAGTTGGCCGGGCCAAAAATAATCGACGGATTTACGATAATGGCATCCAAACCTTCTTCTATTCCGCGCCATATTTCAGTTTCAGAATAAAATTTACTTTCCGAATAAGCCGAATTCTTCTTCGATGGTACCCAGTTGGTTTCTTCTGTAACCGGATCACCATTTTGCATTTTTCCCAGTGCAGCAATGGAGCTTACATGGCAAATCTTTTTTACACCATTCTCGATGGCCGCATTAACAAGATTGGCTGTTCCCTCCACATTATTTGAAATCATACGTTGCCGTTCCTTACTTTCAAACGAAACGATAGCCGCACAATGGTAAATCTCCGTTACGCCTTTCAGTAACTTTTCAAGTGAAAAATAATCCAGAATATCGCCATCAACCCATTCAATGGTTTCGAACAGTTGCTGAGCGTCATCGGTGTAGTAAGCAAAAGTTTTTCTAACCTGCTCCAAATTACTAGTCTTACGTTTTAAAGCCTTTACTTTTTTACCCGCTTTACAAAGCTCATACAACAAATGAGCTCCAACCAACCCAGTACCTCCTGTTACAAAAATCATTGATCTGGTTTATGATTTCCAAGGTGTTGGAGCTTTTGCGCCAAACTCTTTCCCTGTAATATTTTCAATATGCACTTTAAAAACTCCGACATTTTTTACCGCCGGCGTTCCGAACTTAAATTCCTTGTCACTGTATTGCTTCATTATCAATCCAAGGCAACGGTATTTTTCATCAAAATCGTCGATAAACTCCACTTTGCCTTCCACATTTACTGTCTTCGATTTTACCCGATAACTACAGCCAACACGCACATCCTGCCAGGCCAGTTCTTCGCCCAGAGTCCAGTTTATGCATACCTGCGGATTGGTTTTTATGGTTTCCCACATGCGCCCTTCCATTGCCGAATGAAGAATAATAGTGTCGCCCTCCAATGCAAAATTCAGCGGTAAAACATACGGTTTATCATCCACCGACATAGCAAAATAACAGGTCTTGCATGCACGGATTACTTTGTCGATTTCGTTACGGTCTTCGATAAAATTTGTTCGCATATGGTCAATTTATAGTTCGGCTTCCGAGGCTTTTAGCTAACTCTTTTTCAGCCCGTTTCAGGTTCATATATGTCGACTGTTCTTCAATCACTTTATCAAAATCGTTGTCTGCCGATGCTTTATCAATAGCCTTTTCAATATCGGCCATCATCAGCTTAATTTTCCGCAGTTTGTATTCATTCACAATCCTGGGAATTAGAACATCAAGAATATCCTCCTCTTTTTCGGTAAAAGCACCGGCTTTGGTCCAACGTTTACTTTCAGTATATTTTTCGGAAAGCAGATCGGTGGCAAATGTGCTCATCGAAGCATCGGGATGATAAACAAAGTGCTTCCACGGATCGAAGTTTTCTTTATATAAATTCTCCCGCACTTCGTAAAACACCTTTTTAAACAGTTCGTTTTCCGACACCAACTCATCGGCCTCCAGTTCATCAATCATAAACTCTCCAACCAACAAAGTGCGGGTTTCGTGCGTTTCCTCATCCTCCTCTTCAAACAAATCGGTTGAACAATATTTAAGCAAAAAACGCAAAAACTCCAGTTCTTCTACGAAAAGTTTTACAGGCCGAACAACCGACTCTTCCTGCGCAGGTTGCGGAGGTGCAGCCTGCCGACGACTTTGCTCGCGAAATTCCCTTTTCCTGAATTCTTCGGTTTGTTGATGTTTTTGTTTCCGTACCTCGGTATACAACACTTCCTCGGCAACACCAAGCAAACGGCTACATTCTTTTATATACACCGAGCGGGTAATGGAATCAGGAATTACGGATACCGACCGGATAACATCAGAAATCAGGCGCGCTTTGGCAACCGGATCATTCTCGGTACTTTTTAAAAGCAGTCGGGTTTTAAATTGAATGAAGTCAGTCTCGTTTTGCTCCATATATTCCTGAAAACCGGAAGCCCCCATTTTTTTAGCAAACGAATCAGGGTCCTCGCCATCAGGCAATGGAAGTACTTTTACATTCATGCCTTCTTCCAAAACCATATCAATTCCACGCAACGAAGCTTTTATTCCCGCTGCATCGCCATCGTAAATAATGGTGATATTGGGCGTAAAACGGCGTACCATCCTGATTTGATCAGGTGTTAGCGAAGTTCCCGACGAAGCTACAACGTTCTCGATGCCCACCTGGTGTAACGACATTACATCGGTATATCCTTCAACAAGGTAACATTTATCGGTACGGGTCATCTCACGTTTGGCCTGATAAATTCCATACAGCACCCGGCTTTTGTGGTAAATATCAGACTCCGGCGAATTAAGGTATTTGGCCGTTTTTTTATCGTTTGTTAGAATACGACCACCAAAAGCAATTACGCGCCCGGCCAGATTATGAATTGGAAACATTACACGCCCGGCAAAACGGTCGCGCAACCACTCATCGCGTTTTATGGTTAATCCGGTTTTCTCCAGAAAATCGAGCTTATAACCTTGTCTTTGTGCCGCTTCGGTGAATGGTGTTTTGCCATCAGGAGCAAAACCAACTTCGAATTTTTTCAGAATATCATCGCGAAAACTACGCTCGCGAAAGTAGCCCAGTCCAATAGTTCTGCCTTCGTTTTCTTCCCACAAATAGCGGGTAAAAAATTTCTGAGCAAAGCCGGAAACTATCATCAAACTTTCGCGCGAATCTTTTAGCTGTTTTTGCTCTTCAGTCTCCTCTTCCTCCTGAACCTCGATATTGTATTTTTTTGCCAGCCATTTCAGCGCCTCGGGATAAGTAAGATTCTCGTGCTCCATAATAAAGTTCACCGAGTTTCCTCCCTTTCCGCATCCAAAACATTTAAAAATTCCCTTGGCCGGCGACACGGTAAACGATGGTGTTTTCTCGTTGTGAAACGGGCACAAACCAAGCATGTTTACGCCTCGTTTTCGGAGTGTAACAAAATCGCCTACTACGTCTGAAATTTCTGCAGCATCAATAATCCGGTCTATCGTCGCATGATCAATCATCAGTACAAAAATATCAGAAATAGCATGAAACTAACACCTTTTAAGCCGAATAATATCCACAATTAAAAGCCGCTTCAAATAAGCACCAGATTATCAGCCCCGATTTGAATGCGATTATTATTAATTGTACATTTATATGCCTTAGCATATTGTAATGATGAAGAAACTAGTAGTTCTTTCGGGAGCCGGTATGAGCCAGGAAAGTGGCCTAAAAACATTTCGCGACATGGGTGGAATTTGGGAGCAATATGATGTTACCGAAGTTGCCACTCCCGAAGCGTGGGCGCGCAATCCGGAGCTGGTTTTGCGTTTTTATAACGAACGGCGAAAACAACTTTTTGATGCACAGCCCAACGGCGGACATCGCGGAATTGCCGAGCTGGGAAAATGGTTTGATGTGCAGGTAGTAAGCCAAAATGTAGACAATTTGCACGAACGAGGCGGAAGCACAAAGGTTACGCATTTACATGGCGAACTAATGAAAGCCCGAAGCACCATTGATTCGCATTTGATATATGAACTCGACAACTGGGAGCTTAAACTGGGCGATTGTTGTGAAAAAGAAAGCCAGTTACGCCCTCATATTGTTTGGTTTGGCGAAGCAGTTCCTGAAATACCGAATGCAATTGACATTGTACAGCAGGCCGATATTCTGGTGATAATTGGCACTTCGTTGGCAGTTTATCCGGCTGCAAGCCTGGTAAATTATGCGCGAAAAGGAACGCCGATTTTTGTTATCGACCCTAACCGACCGGAAGTTTACCACGAAAATGTTACATATATCGAAAAAAAAGCTGAAATTGGGGTAGAGCTATTAAAAAAGGAACTGGAAAAACTAAAATAAATGAAGCCGATAGTAATTGCATTTGGATTTCTTTTAGCTGCAAATTTTGTTGTTGCCCAGCGTTTTGACGCCGGAATAATTGCAGGCTTTAACGGGACACAGGTTGAAGGCGATGCTTTTAAAGGCTATAACAAGGCAGGTATCTTAGCCGGAATATTTGTACAAACCGATATCGCACCTACCATTGTTGCCGGCATGGAAATTAAATATTCGCAAAAAGGTTCGCGAAGAAAATACGATCCCAAAAAACCGGAAATAGAGAAATACGTTATGCGCCTGGGGTATATCGACATTCCGCTGTTTATGGCATTTCGAACCAATGAACGCAGTATGATTATTGGCGGTATTGCCCCTGGAATCCTTATCCACTCGAAAGAAATTGGTGCTTACGGCGAATTTCCGCCCGAAGATCAGCACCCGTTTAAAAACTTCGACCTGCAACCGTTTATTGGCTTTCAGTTCGATTTTTTAGAACATGCTTCGGTAGATTTGCGTTATGCACTTTCAGTAGTTCCGATTCGCGAGAAACCCGGTGGAACCAATTATTACTGGCTCAACAATCAATTTAACAACGCAATTTCGCTGGCTTTATATTACCGACTAAGACGCTAATAGCCCCTCCTGTAAAGGCACTGAGACGCAAAATTATTATTCTTTGAAAGTTAGCACTGAGATAGTGAGATTGAATGAGATTTAAAAATGGCTGAATTACCAAAACTATTTTGAGCCACCTACTCATTCACCAATATCCTACTTCCCAACAATTTTTCCACTGAATACTTAATCGCCTATCCTGTATCTAGCTATTCACCATCCACTTCGAAAAATCATCAAGGTAGGTCCAAAACGATTTTAACACTTCGTCGGGCAAATCCAGTTTACCTAAAACCTGCTTGTAACAATTTAACCACTCAATGCGCGCTTCAGCAGTAATTTTAAACGGTAAGTGTCTTCTGTTTAATTGTGGTTTCCCACGGTTTTGGTTAAAATAATCAGGGCCTCCGCATATCTGAATAAAAAAATCAGCCGAGTGTTCTTTCGCCTTTTCAAGTGCGATCGGATTTTTAGGAAAAAGATCTTTGATCGGACTCTGCACAACCAGATCGTAGTGATCGCTCACCATTTTTCGCATTCCCTCCTCTTTCAGAATTTCCAACATTAAGGGCGAAGGAAGTGTTATGCCCGGCCGAACTCCCTTGAAATATTTACTGATCTCTAATTCCATCTTTGCTTTTTGTGTTGAAACAACCAAAAGCAAAAGTTGTTGAGCTTACTTTCCAAAAACCCAACCAATTCGCAATCCACTAGTAAGGGCTATCGGAAAATCATCAGGTGCTACGAGAAATCCGTAAGGCAACGAATCATAATCGTCGGCGCCAACACCATAACCTATGCCACAAAATACATCTACCAGAAAGGCATCATCAAAAACCCATTGTTTTCCGAATTTGAGCATTATGGCTAAGGTTACCTGGCTATCTCTGTCAGTATTTGAAGTTGAGTGATAATAATCGTAACGATAACTATCGTACGACATGTAGCGCAAAGCAATTTCAGGAGCAATATAACCGCCCTTTAAAATATGTGAGTAGTGCATTTTATGCATATAAGAATCTGGATTTCGCATAAATTTATAAGCAAATTTCCCATAAACACCACGCGGATCAATATCATCAATGTCATTTCCAAAGCCAACAATCCCGAGAGCCGTTTCCCACGACCGTCCAGGCCTTATACTCTTTTCGTAAACAAACTCGGTGGTACCAAATAGTGGTGACAGAAAATTGACTTTTAAAGCATTCTTCGACTGATCGGTGTAATACGCAGGATCATCAAAGGTGTTATTCTGAATTTCAACAACTTCTCCGGTTCCAAACTCAACACGGGCTACCAATGCATTATCAATCCCAAAAATAAGTTTGTCGTTTCCTTCGTAATAATATTTTACTTCTTCGGCTCCCAGTTCCGTAACTTTACAATTAATAACATCACCTGATTTTTTAATAATTTTATCCTGCGCAAAAGCAGAAAAGGACACAATTATGACCAAACATAGTGTAGCTAAGGTTCTCATGACTTTTGTTTTTTTATATGCTAAATTATCAAATATGGTGCCGAAATATATAAAACACATAGCTTACAAACTAATTATTTATGTTAAAATTATGTCGGCCATAATTGGCTAAAACTCTACATTAGAGACTTTACTGCTGATTATTTCCGCATTTCTTAAAACAATCAACTCCTTTGATTTGTCTTTAGAGTGACTGGTTAGTTTAACCAAAACCTTTTACTACGATGAGAAAAAAATACATGAATCCGTACCTGGCGGGGGTGCTGCTTGGCCTGGTACTTTTAAGCGCCATGTTTTTTTCGGGGCGCGGACTGGGAGCCAGTGGCGGATTAAAATACGCTGTTGTAGCGGCTGTTGAGACGGTTGACCACCAGCACGCCATGAAATCGCCGTACTACAGTAAATATTTCGAAGACGGTAAAAATCCCTTAAAAAGTTGGCTGGCATTTGAGGTGCTCGGCATGTTTTTAGGAGGATTGATTTCTGGAGCTATCTCGGGTCGCTTAAAATTCAAAATTGAGAAGTCTCCAAAAATATCAAATGGGAAACGATTGCTGTTTGCTTTTCTTGGCGGTGTGTTTTTTGTTTACGGAGCACAACTCGCTCGTGGATGTACCAGCGGCGCAGCACTCTCCGGAATGGCAGTACTTTCGGTAGCCGGATTTATGACCATGATCGGGATTTTTGGCTCTGCCTTCTTATTTGCATGGTTTTTCAGAAAACTCTGGATTTAAAACTCAATCCTTCAACAACTCAGAAATTCAAAAATTATGGGACCGATTACAATACTTAACGACCTTCCGGAATGGCTTAACCTCTGCATCGGTTTCTTTATCGGGATTGGCTTTGGCTTTGCGCTGGAGCAGGCTGGATTTTCATCGAGCCGTAAACTGGCTGGCATGTTTTACGGTTACGACACTACTGTTTTGAAAGTGTTTTTTACCGCCGCAATAGTAGCGCTGGCAGGCTCGCAATTGCTCAGCTATTTTGGCCTGCTCGATTTAAATATGGTGTATGTAAATCCATATTACGTAACCGCAACACTTGTTGGCGGAGTAATTATGGGAGCCGGATTTATTATGGGCGGTTTTTGTCCGGGAACGGGAATCAGCGCTTTATCGATCGGGAAAATCGATGCACTCTTTTTTCTGGTTGGCGGCTTAAGTGGTGCATTTATTTTTGCAGAAACCTACCCGATGATACAGACATTGGCCGGTGCGAATTACAAAGGCCCGATTCGCGTTGATGAATGGTTGGGAGTATCTCCCGGAGTTTTTACTTTTCTGTTGATCGTGGCTGCGGTTGTCCTATTCTGGTTAGCCGAACTGGCCGAAAAGAAATATGCACGAAATGATATCACCTCAGAAATTTAATCAACGATGAATGCACGACTTAAAATATCTGCTTTACTTGTAGGAGTTGGATTGATTCTGGCCTTTCTGCCTTTTAATGCAGCTAAATCTTTTCAACTAAAGCCCACCGAATTACTGGAAATATCGATGAATTCCGACATGTATTTTTCGGTTGATGAAGTGGCTCGTTTGGTAAATAACGAAGATACCACCATCCAACTGATTGATTTGCGTAACACTTCCGAGTTTATGGAAAGTAACATCCCGGGTTCGATCAATATTCCGTTTAATGATTTGCTCAACCCTAACTGGGAAGGATATCTGAATCAGGATAAAGTAAGAAATGTTTATTACGCAAATGGCGATGAAACAGCAAACCTGGCCTGGACCATCGTGAGCGGCCTGGGCTACGCGAATTCATTTGTGATGAGAGGCGGAATGAATGAATGGTACAGAACAGTTATGTATAGCAAGTTTGAAGGTGAACGAATTACACCACGCGAAAATGCGCTGTTCGAAAACCGCTACAAAGCACGAAGAACTTTTACACAAATTAATAGTTTACCCGACAGTTTAAAAATGCAATACCTTGAAGCGAAACGATTGGAAGAATCGCAGCTGGATGGAGGTTGTGAATAAAACAGTTATAAAATGAAGAAAAATATAACATGGATTTTAGGTGTTTTGCTCATACTTCTTGTACTGGTTTTAGTTCGAACATTTAATTCGAACCTGTTTAAAAGAAATGTAAGCGAGGCATTAACCACCGAGATGACGGTTTCAGTGCAGGATTTAAGCGCATTAAAAGGCAGCTACTCTGTTGTTGAACTGGATGCCGAAAACCAGCGCTTCCCAAATTCATTGGTACTACCTTTTAACCAACTTCTTGAAAAAGAAAATAAGGAGAAACTGGCTTCGCTTGATGGAAAAATTCTGCTTTATTCCTCCGATATATCCACAAGTTCAAAGGCCTGGGTTATTCTGAATCAATTGGAATTTGATGGAGTTTATATTCTCTCTGATGAAGAAAATCCGGAGGTGTTAAAATATAAATTCCAGCCCGATACTACGATCAGGCTGGAATAATATCTTTTTGAACTATCTCAATTTAATTTTGAACGTACGGATAATCATGAATTTCGGCTTCGGTAAACGGCAGCCACGAAAGAGTACTTTCTTCCTGTTTCATTTTATCGTACATAAAAGCATTGTTACCAAAGGTGAGCGTTTTGGCATCGTAACCAAACAAACGCAGGTAAGCCGTTGCAAAGCCCGAATTGTGCCCGGTATTGCAGTACAACACCACTTCCTTATCTACCGGAATAGTTTGCATCTCTGAAACAATCCCAAGCGTTCCACCAGGTTTGTAACGCACAGCACCCGGAATATGACCCGAATCGTATTTGTCTTTCCGGTCGTAATTAATCGAATAATACTGTCCGGGATTTTCAAACACATCACCAGCGTTTACCAAAGCATCGCTATAACCGGCTGCAAAAAGAGCCTCAATGCGTTGTTGCAGCAATTCGTCGCCATCCGTACTTCCGGTGTTCAGTTTTGGAAGATCCGCTATCGGTGCTTTATCGTGATCTTCCGTCTCAAGCTGATCCTCATAATCAGAAGATACATTAGCCAGCCACACATCCTCAGCAAAGTGTCTATTCCAGCCACTCATCCCCCAACGCATGCCATAAACATTTCCGTAGCCTGCCAGTCGTAACAACGAAGTGGCATAACTTGAAATCTGACCGGAATAACATACTACCACAATTTTGTCGTATTCAAACGGTTTGATATCGTTGGTGAGATACGCAGGCAGATCGCTAAAATCGACACGAACAGCACCTTTTATGTGCCCGTCGTTAAAAGCGTCTTCGTTGCGAACATCAATAATTTTAATGTTTCCATCCAGCTCTTCATAAACTGACGATGGTTTTATAAGCGACGGAAAATTACGACTATTAGCGTAATCACCCATTTCATTCAGCGTTTTTAGCAGTAATTTTGCCTCGGCATTTACCTCAATTTTTGGGTTGGGGTCTTTTACACTGGTTTGTGTTTGCTCAGTTTTTTTCTGCCCACCCGAGCAGGAAAGCAAAACGACAAAAGCTGCCAATGTAAAAAAACTTAAAATCGGTTTTATCTTGATCATAAATAATAGGTATTAGCTCTGACTTTCAACAATATTCATTTCTTTGTCGTAACGAAGGGTTTCTACTCTAAGGCCCTGATCGTCGTATTTGTATTCCACAATAGCCACACCGTTATTCGGGTTGTTCACCACATTTCCATTGGCATCTTTCGAAACACTTTTCACCAACTCCCCATATTCGTTGTATTCATTCTCGGTTACCGGAATTCCTTTTCCACCAAGCAATTCATCGTCCTGATCATAAACAACCGTTTTTACCGCATTTCCATATTCATCAACAACATTTTGACGTTTGGCCCAGCCCCAGTATAAATTCGAAAGCTGCCCGGTTGTACTGTGTACCGAAAAGCTCAGCACATCGCCTTTGTCGTTGTTTTCGAATAAGAAATACGAAACGCCAACATCGCCACAATTTTCGGCGGTACAGTTGTACATGGTATCTTCAATGTAGTTAGCCATTCTGGTAACATAACCATTTCCATCATACGAAAAACGCAACTCATAAAACGGACAAAACGGATTCATGATGGTTTCTTCCTCGGCCAGGTTATAACGCAATTCACGAATCATTCCATTGTCAAGTTTCGACCATACGTAATTATGAATGTTATTACGATTCTCAATTGGATTTCCTTCTTTATCGAGGAAACGCATTGCAACGCGCATTCCCGAATCATCAAGCGTATATTCCTGCGTAAACGCACCTGCACTTTCAATGGGTTCACCTTTTTCGTTAAAGAAATGTTTAATCTGCTTGTTACCATCGTAGGTATAGGTAATTTTTGCAGCTCGCAGGTTTGAATATCCCAGCAACAATCCGTTACGGTTGTATTCTACCGATGCCAGTCTTCCGTCGTCATTCCAGGTGAATTTGTAGTTATTCACTTTCTCAGCTTCTTCAGCTGAAATTTCATACGATCCACGCTCCAAATCCCAGGGCGTTTCGCTAAATAGCAACTGTCGGTAATACTTTACGTTAGCATCTTTGGTGGTTGCCGGCTTCTGGTTACAAGCCATAAAGCCCATAACCACGAGGGCGAGCAAAAACAATTTTGTAATTTTCATTTTGTTCTATTTGTTTTGATGATAAAATGCAGTTATTCTGTTGGTTTAACAGATTGAAGGGAAACATTGTTTAAAAAGGATTCTCACAAGTATTATTAACATTTTCAGGGAATAAGACCAACGCTTAAACATCAGCATAAGCCAGCGTGGCAATGCTGACTTTTGTTCCGGGCTGTTTTAACAAGTGAATAGCACAAGCCTCCAGCGTCGCCCCGGTGGTAACGACATCATCAATGAGCAAAATGTGTTTGTTTCTAGCCGATTCAGGGTTATTCAACCCAAAAACACTTTCAACATTTTGCCAACGTTCGTAACGGTTTCTTTTTGTTTGGGTCGATGTGTATTCCTTTCTGTACAGCGTTTTGGTATCAACCGGCTTTTCTAAAACTTCGGCAATTCCACTAGCTATCCACTCACTTTGATTAAAACCGCGCTTCTTTTCTTTTCGAGGATGCAGAGGCACCGGCATTAAAACATCAATTTCGGCAAAGAGTGGAGATTCCAACAATTTCGGGCCAAATTTCTTTCCGGTTTCATACCCCAGCTCTTTTAATCCTTTGTATTTCACAAAATGAATAAGTTGCTGGTATTTACTACCTTTTTTATAGCTAAAAAAAGCTGTTGCCCCCGAAATATCAACCCGCCCCCAGAATAGCTGAGCCACTTTATTCTCCTCTTTTAAATGAAAATTGGTTGCCGGAAGATCGTGCCAGCAACTAAAACAAACAAGAGTTTCCTGCGTTACCAGCCGTTTCCCACAGGTTACACACAACTCGGGGAAAAACAGGCCCAACACATCTGAAATACTTTGCTTGAGAAGGTTCATAGCTGAAAGTTACAAAATTCTGAATTTAACCACTTAATGTTTAGTTAAAAGTTACTTGTTGCTGATTAATAATTCGTTAACCCACTGATAATTTTTGGATAATCAGTGTTGTATAAAACATCCATAACTTGCAGGTGTATAAAAAATATTTCCCTATCTCTCTTGTATTCCTCTCAGGAAATCATCTCCAAAGGTTGTCACGTTCGAGACAACCTTTCTTTTTTGTAAATAGGTATTTTTCGCAAAGCCTGCGTCTTAACTAAAGATAAGTGGCTGAATTATCTACAACTTTTTGAAGATTAAAATCAAGTTGAATATTTATAATCCTTCAAAAGTCAGGATTTTAGCCGTATAAATTATTATTTTTACCTGCATTGTAAATCAATAAACCTAAAATAACCAATGTCCAAATTTCAACTTTTTGGTAACTACCTTCGAAAAAAATTGTTACTGATCATTTTTATCGGATTTATAATTGGTATCGCTGTTACCATTTCTTCTCTTAAAGTCATTGAAGCTACCTCTACAAACGAATCGTGCGAAGTATGTCACGTTCATCCCCATGTTTTTGATTCTTGGAAACTCTCTGTTCATCACGAGAACAGAACAGGAATGCATATTGGCTGTGTAGAATGTCACCTTCCGCCAAAAGGACAAGGCTACCTAAAAGAGAAAATAAAGGCCGGAGCCCGCGATGCTTACGGTTATCTGTTTAAAGACAGTGCCGATTTTAACTGGGAAGCCAAATCTTCGCTTGAGCAGGCACAGCATTTTGTTTTTGAAGAATCGTGTATAAGTTGTCACAATAATTTATTTCCGCTAACACTTAATTCCGAAGGTCAACAAGCTCACCTTTATTACTCGCAAAACCAAGAGGAACTGCGCTGCATCAACTGCCACCTGAATGTTGGGCACTACGATCCGAATGCGCTTCATGCCAAAAATGTTGAGTTTGGAAGCACAGGTGCCGAAGCAAAAGAATATTATACTTCTGCAACCGAAGTAAAGGTTCATGAAGACTATACCGAAACAGTTCCGGGTACAACCATTGCATTTAATATGAAAGCCATTCCGGGCGGAAGTTTCAAAATTGGGAGTCCGGAATCGGAACAATTGCGCGAAAGCGATGAAGGTCCGCAAAAAACAGTAAATGTAAGTCCATTCTTTATGGCCGAAATAGAAGTGAGCTGGGATGAATACCTGGCCTTTTATGGTGCCACTGCCGCCGAAGGCCGAACCACCGACACTGAAGGATCTCGTACAGAAGCAGATGTTGATGCGATATCAGGGCCTACACCACCTTACGGGCAGCCCGACCAAAACTGGGGAATGGGAAGCCGCCCGGCCATTACGATGAGTTACCATTCAGCCGAAACCTACTGCAAATGGTTATCGAAAGTTACCGGAAAAACCTACCGCTTGCCAACTGAAGCCGAGTGGGAATATGCAGCCCGCGGAGGAACCGAAACTCCATTCTTCTTTGAAGGACAGCCAAAAGATTTTAAAGACAAAAACTTTATTGGAAAACTATTCGGAAAAGGAAGCGACATTATTAATAACTACGTTGTTTACGAAAAAAACAGCGGACTGAAAACGGCCAAACCCGATGTTATTGAGGGCAATCCGTATGGTCTGAAAAACATGCTTGGCAATGCCGCAGAATACTGTGCTGATTGGTACTCCGAAGATGCCTATTCGAAACTAAGCGATGGTGTTAGCGACCCCAAAGGACCAGCCTCGGGTGAGGAACACGTTATTCGTGGCGGAACATTTAAAAGTTCGGTTGGCGAAGTAAGAAGTGCTGCCCGCGATTACACCCGTAGCGAAGAATGGATGAAAACCGATCCGCAAATGCCAAAGAGTATCTGGTGGCTATCAGACTGTAATTACATTGGCTTCCGAGTGGTGTGCGAATATGATGAGAATACCGGAAAATAACTTATAACAATTGAATCCTAAATTCAACTAAAACATTAATAACATGAGTAACAACAATTTTTCAAGAAGGAAATTTTTAGCCGGAGCCGCAACAGTTGGAGCAGCAGGGGCTATGGGAATCGGAACTTTGTCATCGTGCTCTGGCGGAAGCTCTTCTGCAAGCGCCGAATACGATTGGATGCCAAGAGAATACAAATATCCGCCTTTATTGGATGAAGTACCTGCAGGAACAGTTTTAAAAGCCGGAGTTATTGGTTGTGGCGGACGGGGAACCGGTGCAGCTCTTAATTTTTTGGAAGCCGGTGGTTCAACCGTTCAGGTAACGGCGCTGGCCGATGTTTTTAAGGACAGGCTGGATAGTTGTGTGGAAAAAATTAAAACCGAAACCGGACAGGAAGTTCCTCCTGAAAACTGTTTTCTTGGGTTTGATGCTTATGAAAAAGTACTCGATTCGGGTGTTGATATTGTAATTCTGGCAACACCACCCAAATTCCGTCCTCAGCAGTTTGAAGCGGCTGTAAAAGCACGTAAGCACGTATTTATGGAAAAACCTGTTGCTGTTGATCCGGTTGGAATTCGCCAGGTTTTGGCTGCAGCCAAAATGGCCGATGCTGCCGGATTAAAAGTGGTTACGGGTACACAACGCCGCCACCAACATAAATATTTAAACATATATAAAGAACTCAGCAATAATGCCATTGGCAAACTCACCACTGCCGAAGTATATTGGAATGGAGGACAATTGTGGTACAGAAACAGCAAGCCCGAATGGAGCGAAATGGAATGGATGATTCGCGACTGGGTGAACTGGTGCTGGCTATCGGGCGATCATATTGTTGAACAGCACGTGCACAATATCGACGTAGCCAACTGGTTTTTTGGCAAACATCCGATAAAAGCTTTAGGTTTTGGTTCACGTCAGCGTCGCCCAACCGGCGATCAGTATGATAATTTTGCCGTTCGATATGAACTAGACGACGGACGCCAGATTTTAAGTACCTGCCGCCAGATTAATGGTTGTACAAATGCGGTAAACGAAGTAATGCATGGTACTAAAGGAAAAGCATTTACCTCGCAGGGAGGAACAGCAATAATTACCGACTTGCAGGGAAATACTCTATTCTCGGACGAAGACCATGCAACCAGCCCATACGTTCAGGAACATAAGGACCTGATCACCTGTATTCGCGAGAATATACCATGGAACCAGGCCGAAGAAACTGCCAATTCGGTAATGGTGGCAATTATGGGACGTGTTTCGGCATACACCGGAAAAGAAGTTACCTGGGACGAAATGATGAACTCGGACATGAAACTTGGTCCTGACACTTTCATTATGGGCGATATTGGCTACATGGAAACGGCCAGCGTACCTGTACCGGGAACACTTGAACGTTAGCGACATAACAATCATTTTAAGATTGATCAATCAATTCAATATAAACCTTCGGCTATAGTCGAAGGTTTTTTTGGCACTATACTTGTTTTAACACTAAAAAATGAAGTTTAATTATAAAAGTCTATAAGTATGAAAACAATTGAAAACAAACAAACATTTACCGTCAAAAAAATTTCTGCGTTTTTATTAATAGTTGTAGCTGGTATTTTCGCCTCGTGCGAAGGACCGGTTGGACCTCCGGGAATCCCGGGAGAAGATGGTTACAATTTTGAAGGAACCACTTTTGAATTTATCGGTGATTTTACTCCCGCAAACAGTTACCAAATGGCTCTTAACTTTGAAAATGAAGGATTCATTCCTTATTATTCAGACGTAATCCTTGCCTATGTTTTGTGGACTAACGAAGACGGTTTTGAATTCTGGCGTCCACTTCCTCAAACCCAGTATTTTGATTCTGGTGCAATTTTGCAGTATAATTTCGATTATACCACAGATTATGCAAACGATAAAATTGTTGACATATCAGTATTTTTAGATGGCGATGTGGATCTGTCAAGTTTGTCAAACAATTATACCTTGAACCAAACTTTCAGAATTGTAGTAGTTCCGTCTAATTTTATGAGTATGGCAAATGTAGATGCCAACGATATGAACTCAATTTTAAATTCCTCTAATATTCAGTTTAAATCGTTAGGTACGATTGACCCGGGAATGGTTATTGATACCAATATTGAGATCAAATAATTAAAAATTACGATATAAAAAAGACCGATAACCAGTTTGGGTTATCGGTCTTTTTTATATCGTAAAATTATCGATAGAGAATTAGCCTTTGTTTTTAATTTCCTCAAGCCGTTCTTCGTTCAAAATAGTAAGTACATTTTTCTTTAAATCAATAATCTCCAGATCTTGAAATTCTTTTAAAATCCTTGAAATACTTTCGCGCGAAGTACCTATAAGAGCAGCAATTTCGGTTTGTGTAAGGTTTAATGCAAAGGGATTTTGGCCATAAACTTCATGTGCTAAATAACTTATGGTATTGGCCAGGCGCCCGGGTAATTGATGCTGCACATTCTTCACCAACCGATCAAAATAATTCATTTCATCTTTAAAAACCGTAGACAAAACTTTAACAGCAAAGTCGCCATTACTTTTTAGTAAATCAGTAAAATGGTTTCGATCAATAAAACAAACCTCCGATTTGGTAAGTGCAACAGCCGAATAATAATTCGATTTTGTTTCCTTGTCGAGATTCTGAAGACCGAGATAAGCCCCTTTTGTAGAAACACTTAAAATAAAATCTTTTCCTCCGGCACCCTTTTTTACCAATTTTACGAATCCTTCGCGTAAATAGATAATATGTTGTACCGGTCCTCCTTCTTTAATAATAAGTTCTCCTTTATCGTACTGAATCATTGAACAACCTTTTCCGAGCGTAGTTAACTCATTATCATCCAGAACTGAAACGGGCTTTGACTTTAGTGTACAATTAACACAGCTATTGGTCGACAAATTCATAAGATAGACTTTGATGTAATAAATATCACAAGTATACGAGATTTTTCCCACAAAGTTAAATGAACCAATGATCTTTATTTGCCGTATAATTGTAAAAAGACTATACCATGAATAAAATAGTAACATTAATCAGCTACAATTTAGGACTTTGGGGAATTTTAGGGTTCTTTGCTACCATAATTCTTGGCTTTATTTCGTGTTATGCGAATTTACCCAGTCAGGTATTCTATATCAGTCTGATTTCGTTTGCAGCAATAGGATTAGCTGCCACAACATTTTGTGTTGCGCGCGGATGTAAAAAATACGATAAATAAGTTGTCAAGACAATAAGTGCTATTTACTCCGCCTGTAATCTAGCTGCAGATTTTACTTTTCACTAAAACCTTTCCAGTTTTGGGTAATTTTCGTGCCAGGCGTTCCAGCCACCATTAAGTGAATAAACATGCTTGTAGCCCAACATCATTAGCGATTTTGTTGCCAGCGCCGAGCGACTGCCACTGTGGCAATACAAAATTATAGTATCTGTTTTTTCAGGAAGTGCGTGACGAAAATCTTCCCAAACTTTTTCCTTTGCAATATGTGACTCCAAAACACCACGCTGCACTAAATAAGCTCCGGGAATATGTCCGGCCTGGTATTCGTCTTTTGTGCGCACATCGATTAAAATATAATCGGGCTTACGGCTTTTCAATCCTTCCACATATTTTTCATGAAATCCTTCCGGTTCCACGACATCAATTTCCTGCTTTACTGCAGCCACCAATTCTTTATAACCATTGTAAACCCTAGCTTCCTGAGCCGAAAGCACAGTAAACATCCCCATCATCAATGCGATGATAATTCCTGTTTTCTTCATAATATCAAAGATTTTAAAAACATTACCCGATAAGAACAATCACCATTTGAGCTCCTACATTCAGAAACGCACAATTGTGTTTGCCCAAAACAATTTCGCACATTGAAGGTATAAAGAATTTCTACCTTATTTTAAGTTTCGAATCCTTAATTCAGTTTTGTCTTGATTTTTTAATAATTCAACCAGTTCGTCGGTATTTGTCTCTCCGAAATGATACGGATAAAGAACTTTGGGCTGAAACATTTTGGTAGCGTCAGCCACCATTTCAGGAGTCATTGTATAAGGCAGGTTCATCGGCAGAAAAGCAATATCAATGTCTTTCAACGCTGCCATTTCCGGAATATTTTCGGTATCGCCGGCAACGTATACTTTTTTATCGCCAAAGTGCAGCACATAACCATTACCTACTCCTTTTGGGTGAAAAGGTTGTCCGGCTTCGCGTTCGTGTTTAATATTGTAAGCGGGCACTGCATCAACTTCAATTCCGGCAAAAATTCCCGATTCGCCATTGCTAAGTACTTTAGTACCGGCGTATTTCTCGTTGCAAGTTTTTGTGAGTACCACCTGAGTTCCCTCTTTATTAATCGCATCAATTGCTTTGGCATCCAAATGGTCGCCATGCTCATGTGTTATCAAAACCAAATCGGCTTTTGGCATGATGGCATAATCAGCATACCACGACACCGGATCGATATGAATTACTTTCCCGTTAAATTGCATCATTAGTGTTCCGTGCGCAATAAAAGTAATTTCCAAATCGCCTTCTGAGGTGGCGAACACATCCTTCTCAAAATCCTGAGCTTGCGCAAAAACAACAAAAACCATCATTGTTATCAGTGTAACTATATTCTTCATAACCTAACTTTTAAAGTTACTGAAAGATAGGTATAATATCATTTTTTTGCATCTTCTTTAATAAAAAACAAAACATATGTGTAAGCTTCGGGCTCTATTAAATTCGTAATTTCGGAGTTAAATTCTAAAACCAATTAATATGAAAAGATTACCGCTATTGATTACCCTTATAGCCCTTGTCTTCTCCCTTTCGGCCAAAGAGTATTTGGTTGAATCGCCTTCGGGAAAAATACAGGTTAAGGTAAATGTTAACGAAACCGTTACCTATTCGGTATTGCTAAACGGACGTACAATTGTTGCGCCGTCGCAAATTTCGATGGAACTATACGACGGCACAGTTTGGGGAGTGGATGCCAAAGTACGCAAAGCAAAAACCAACAGCGTATCGCAGATACTTACGCCGGTTGTGAAACGAAAAAGCGCTACGATAAAAGATGAATACAAGGAACTCACGTTGAAGTTTAAAGGTTATTCGTTGCAATTCAGGGCATACGACGATGGCGCTGCCTACCGTTGGGTAACAGATAAAACCGGCAAATACAAGGTAAAAAGCGAGTTGGCGACTTTCGCGTTTCCGACCGACAACAAACTTTGGTTTCCGGAAGAAGAAAGTATGATGACCCACCAGGAGCGTGAATATCTGCGCGAAACGCTATCGAATATTGGCAACAATCGTTTTGCTTCGACGGGCTTGCTGGTTGACTGCGGAAACGGCGTAAAAACCTACATTTCGGAATCGAACCTGATGGATTACCCGGGAATGTATTTGCGTGGTTGCGACGATAACAAATATGCTTTGGTTGGAAAATACCCCGGTGTTGTGCTGGAAACCGAACAGCTGCGCGACCGCGATGTAAAACCAACAAAATATGCCGATTATATTGCCGAATGCAGCGGTCCGCGCGAATTCCCGTGGCGTGCCATGGTAATAACCGAAAATGATGGACAGTTGATAGAAACAGAAATGATTTACAAACTGGCTCCTGAGTGCAAATTGGAGAATACCGGCTGGATTAAACCCGGTAAAGTTGCATGGGACTGGTGGAATGCCAATAATATTTACGGTGTTGATTTTGTGGCCGGTGTAAATACCGAAACCTACAAATATTACATCGATTTTGCTTCGAAATACGGATTGGAATACATCATTCTGGACGAAGGCTGGTATGTGCTTTCTGATATTTTGAAACAGGAAAAAGATGTAGATGTAAAAGAGATAATTGATTACGGAAAAGAAAAGAATGTTGACGTAATTCTTTGGGTGGTTTGGAAAGCCATGGATGACAAACTGGAGGAAGCACTCGATCAGTTTCAAGCTTGGGGAGCAAAAGGGATTAAAATGGACTTTATGCAACGCGACGACCAGTGGATGGTAAACTTTTACGAGAAAATTGCCCGCAAATGTGCCGAGCACAACTTGTTGGTTGATTTCCATGGAGCTTATAAACCAAGTGGTTTGAGGCGTGCTTACCCTAACGTAATTTCTTACGAGGGAGTTAAAGGAATGGAAAATGCCAAATGGTCGAACTTACCCGATCCGGAGCACGATGTAACTTTGCCTTTTATTCGTATGGTTGCCGGACCAATGGACTATACTCCGGGGGCAATGATCAACAAAACAAAAGAGAATTTCGCACAGGTGTTTACCGAGCCAATGAGCCAGGGAACACGCTGCCACCAGTTGGCATTATACCCGGTTTTTGAAAGCCCGCTGCAAATGTTGGCCGATAATCCATCGAACTATTACCGCGAGCCGGAATGTATGGAATTCCTTGCGGCAGTTCCATCGGTTTGGGACGAAACTAAAGTGCTGGAAGCCAAAGTGAGTGACTATATTGCCGTAGCTCGACGCTCGGGCGACAAATGGTTTGTAGGTGCTTTAACCGACTGGGATCCGCGTGAAATGGAATTAAAACTCGATTTCCTTGGCGACGGTACTTACACCATGAAAGTTTGGCAAGACGGCCTAAACGCCAATAAACATGCCGCCGACTTTGCGCAGGAAACTGTAGAAGTTACCGCAACCTCAACCGTAAATGTTAAAATGGCTCCCGGTGGTGGCTGGGTTGCTATAATTGAAAAGAAATAGTTACTAGCCTCTGGTAACGAGCTACTAGCTTTTAAAAATGCCATCCTTGTTTGAGGTTTCTCCGCGGATGGCATTTTTTGTCCCCCTTGCCGAAGGGGGATTAAGGGGATTGGTTATCCGATTTGAAAAAATTCACATATCTCAACCAATCCTCCATCCCGATAATACTATCGGGACACCTCTTTTAAACGGTGGTGATATGGTTAGTAAGAGATTGCGGGCTTTTTACTTATCAAATTATAGTAAATTTGGAGCGGATTACAATGCCCATAAAAACACTGAAACCCTTATTAGCTATACCGCATGCTACTTGCTGGTGTTTATTAATTTATCAATCCGAGTACTTTTTCTTCTAATTCTTTTCCTCTCAAATTTTTTCCTATAATTATTCCTTTTGGGTTTAAAAGGAAAGTAGTTGGATATCCTTGAATTCCATAAGTCTCTTTTATTTTATTGGAATCCGTTGAAAGCATCTGTGTCCAGGTAATAGAATCATTTATGATTATTTCTTTAAGTGCATCCGAAGGGCTATCTCCAACAATACCAATTATTTCAAATTTTTCTCTATCGGTTTTCTTATAAAGTTCTTTCATGTTAGGGATTTCTTGTCTACAAGGGCCACACCAAATTGCCCAAAAATCAAGCAATATATATTTCCCTTTTAATTGTTCTGATGATATTTGGGATCCTGTCATAAAATCGTTCCCTTCAAAAGAAAATGACTTAAATCCTATCTGAGTAGAATTCAATTCACTCTTTGGTAATGACATTTTTTCTAAAGTCAACGTATTGCTATTTGTGTTTACACCGATGTTTTTATAAAGTTTTCCTTTAATTTCAATGAATTCATTTTTCTCAATTAAATTCTTACTATTGATTTTATCTCCATCTTTTATGCTATCATTAATTAATGCTATACTTGAGTTTTGGTATGATAAATTTGAAAAATGGTCAGAACACACTGCAATTTTTTTTCCGTTGAATGTTGTTTCTGAATATTGTGGGAAATTGCACATAAACATATTATATTGACTCATATGTGCAATGAAAAGAGGAGCAGTTATCAATTGTTTTTTATTATTAACCAGTCGTTCGAATGAAACATTTATAGCATTGCTCAATGCAACAGAATCCTTGTTTATTTCTTCACTTGGTGAAAAATTATATGGGATGAAGCTTTTATCATCGCTAAAATCCAAATTATTATTTGCATCAACTATCATATTTGTAACACCTGCTGAATCTTTCCCAAAGGCAAATGCTATTTTAGTTTTTAATGGTTCTTTTGACAATTCAAGAGTGTCAGGTTTCCAATTCCACGATTTTTGTAACTCTTCATACCACTCTTTAGTAATGTTTCCTTGTAAATTGTTTTGATAAACTGATTGATAGATATCTGTCTCAATGTCTCCGAATTTAATGTCAGTCCAGTTTTCTGGAGCTCCTGTTACCGACAAATAGGTTTTTTCCCATGGATTATTTTCATTTTCTGAATAAGGGGAAATACCACCAAGTGCCGAGTTAAAATAGCCATATCCATTCTGTGGACTTAATGGAAGATCAATTATTTTTTGATTTGAACAACTAAACAAAATAGGAATACAAATTACAGCTAAGATCAATGTTTGAAATCTCATTTTATTAGATTTTAATTTAAAAATTCTTTTAATCAGGTTATTATTCGCTATCGTTTTTTACACTTGCAGATAATAAAGGAGAATGAGCTAAAGTGCCGTTGGGAATAATCGTAAGCAGTGTTACACAAAATCAGCAGGCGACAAATAAATGATAGTCGCCCGCTTAGTTATTTTGTGCGAGTAAGAAGCTTATTATTTACTTTTCTTGAAGTACGAACTTTACAGTAATTGCTACGGTCGTTCCTTTGAACTCGTCTATGTCAATCTTTGGAAGAAGTTTCATTACCCTTCGGGCTTCTGAATTAAGAGAATTTTGAATAACAGGAGTTTCATTACTTGCTGTATTTTTAGCACCTTCTGACTTGTACGCTACAACCACGATTTCATCAACATCATAAGCTTTTGTTTTATGTTTATCGTGCATAGAATGTATGGTCCCGTCAGTTTTATAAGTAACAAAAAGTCGAACTGTTCCTTCGTAATTTAATTCTTGTGCTTTTAACGGATATTTTATATGCTTTGCAATAAATCTCCGCAAATCCAGTTCAGAAGTAATTTCTTCTGTTTTTGAGGTAATAAGGATCACGCCATCTTTCCCTTCATCACCATAAGTTTCAATAGCCGATGCATCTTTCAGAACGTCGATTGATTGAATATTTTCAGGCTCAATATCACCCATATCGCCTGTGTATTTTTCACCGTCGAGAAAAATCAGCGGCGATTTTCCATTAAAATCAGCCGAACCTTTCAGTTTAATCGATATGGCTCCGTTTTTAGCTGCCACACCGTATATTCTAGTGGCATTTTCGCCTTTCAGCACTTCCATTGATTCTATAGTTTCCGGGTCGATATCCTTTATATCGCCATCGTAAGGAACACCATCTACTAATACTACAGCATCGTCCATTCTGGCTTTGGCAGCATCTTTTGTGGTTATAATGATTACCCCATTTTTACCTTTATCGCCATATAAAATTTTAGCTTGTGCATCTTTTAAAACAGAGATAGATTCAATTTTTTCCGGCTCAATTGATTCAATTTCATCTGCCGGTTTGCCATCCACAATGTACAATGGAGGATTCTCAGGATCGTTTGCAAAACCATCAACCTGAATACTTTCACGCGGGTCATTCTTTTTATTCAGCGTGCCATAACCAATCACTTTTACATCGCCTGTTTTATCCCCGGCAGTGGCTTTTGTTGTAATAATAATTACTCCGTTTTTTCCTTTATCGCCATATACAATTTTGCCTTGTGCATCTTTTAAAACGGTGATAGATTCAATTTTTTCCGGCTCAATTGATTCAATTTCAGCTGCCGGCTTACCATCCACAATGTACAATGGAGGATTCTCAGGATCGTTTGCAAAACCGTAAGCCTGAATACTTTCACGTGGATCTTTCTTGGAATTCTGCATTCCATAGCCAATCACTTCGATATCTCCCTTTTTTTCGCTTCCATCAGCTTCCATCTGAACATTCAGCTCTGATTTTCCGTCAATGGCAACTTGTTTCTCTGCATAACCAATCATTTTAAAAACCAGGGTGCTGTTTTCGCTTGTTTCAATTTTGTAGTTTCCATTAAAATCTGAAACAGTGCCAACAGTAGTTCCTTTTACCAGCACTGCAGTTCCCGCTAATGCTTTTTCTTTTTCGTCGGTAACTTTTCCTGAAATGGTTAGTTCTTTCTCCGGGTCATTCTCAGCAAGAGCTATCCTCAATTCTTTTTTGTTGCCGTAATAAACAACGTCATTTTTATAATAACCGGGTGCCGAGAAACTTAAAACTATCGGCTTTTCTATCCCGTTAAAGGCAAGTTCGAAATTACCATTTCCATCTGCAACAAATTCTTCCAACGTTTCTTTGTTAACGATTCTGGCATTCACGATCGCCTCTCCCAATACATTTTCGACTGCCCCTGTTACAGTAAAATTGTTGCTTCGAACACGAACATCCGGCTTGCCCAACATTTTGTCAAACTCGGGAACGGTGCCTACTTCATAATCCCTGGTTTGGATGCAATAAACTCCATCTTGATTAGGATTCTTATCAAACGACATTGTATTGGCAACCACTTTGTCTTCCAAACCAAGCGCTTTTATTATTTCGCCTCCATTAAATCCATTGGCAAAATCAAGCTTCATCAGGTCGGGATGATCCGCAGGAAGCTCAACACCATCAACAACTACTTTTAGTTGTCCGGCATCGTGCAGCACTTCGGTTCGTACTTCTTTGTTCGACAAACCCATAATTAAAATGGCCAGCAGGGGCAGTACAACCAGCTGTTTAAGCAGGCCGTAACGGTTTTCTGTTTTCTTTTTCATCATGATAATACGGTTTTTTAATTGTGAGCCGTTAAGCGCAGTCAAAAAGGGAGCTACTCCTTTTTTATGCGCTAATCCTACCATGGCCAATTGATAAGCTTCGGCATTATGATTTTGGGCTACCTGATGATCTGTCAGGTATTCCAGGTTATTTCGCATCGCATCGCGGATTAACCAGGCAAAGGGGTTAAACCACTGGAAGAGAAACAAGAGCTCGGCAAATAGGATATCAAGCGTATGATGTTCTCTTACGTGAATCATTTCGTGATCGACAATCATTTTCAGATTGGGATTTTTCAGCATTTTCTCCGACAGCACTATCCGCGAGAAAAAAGAGAATGGATGAACATCTTTTTTAGTCAGGTTTACTTGTGCTCCAAACAATTCCTTAAGTCGGCTAAAACGGATAATATTTATGGCTTTAAGGTGCCCGATCAACAAATTCAGCAAAAATACAACGATTCCGAACGTATAAATTGCCAACAGGTAATGATACCACTCAAAGACAAATTGTGGTTCGTTAGCCAAAGCAGCTTCGGGCAGGTAGGCAAAACTTTGTGTTGATGCTACCGGAAGCGGCCGTATATAATTTACTCTGGTAAAGGTAATCAGCGGAATAAGGAAACTAACAAGAAACGACACCGGCAAATAAATCCGGTTAAAAAGAAAATGCTTCTGATGCTGGAAAAGCGCCAGGTACGCCAGGTAAAAAGCACCAAGCGCCAGTGCTGCTTTTCCTATATAAAGTAAAAATTCTTCCATTACTGTTTGTTTTTAATGAGCTTAACCAGTTCGTCGATCTCTTCCTCCGACAGGTTTTTCTCTTTTACAAAAAAGGCCACAGCACTTTTGTACGAGTTATCGAAATAGTCGCTCACCACCTGGTTCATGAACGAACGGCGGTACTCTTCTATCGAAATAAGCGGAAAATATTGGTAGGTGTTCCCGTATTGTTTAAAACCGATTATTCCTTTATCCTGTAGCAGGCGCACCAACGACGAAATGGTGTTATAATGCGGCTTCGGATCGGGATACAATTCAACAATGTCTTTTACAAATGCTTTTTCCAGTTTCCAGAGGATCTTCATTAATTCCTCTTCCTTTTTTGTTAGTTTTTTCATTTTTCCTTCTTTTCAAGTTTGCTGTCATTTCGAGCGAGGAACGAACGAGAAATCTTTTTCATAAGAATTGTGATTTCTCCTCCTCTGTCGTCGAAATGACACTCTGCTCAACATGAAGACAAACATACAACTGATTTTTCAGTTAATGAACGAAATTTTCAGTTCTATTAGTACTAAGCACCTTCAAAACCCGCATGGAATAAGTACCTTATCAGCAGATAAAAAAAATGCCATTCTTTCAAAAAGAACGGCATCCAATAGAATTGTCTATGCGTATTATTGTTAAAATTCTCCGCCTCCCATGTCCATATCGCCACTGCCGCCGCCTCGGTCGCCGCCACGATCTTCTTTAAAGTTGTTAATCCTGTAGCTTAATGTAAGCATTACTACACGTGGTTCGCGCTCAAAACGAAACCAGCTTTTAAAATCGTCGCCATAGCTTGTACGTTCAAAATTAGCGGTTCCCAAAGGATCGCGAACGCTAACTGTTGCCGAAAGCTTTTTATTCATAAATTCCTGGCGGTACGAAATATTGGTAAAAAACATGGCACCGCTTTCGCCCTGCGCCGATACTGATTTACCACGGAAAAATGCATTTACCTGCAGACGCGAATTTTCAGTAAACTTAAAGGTGGTATTCATTCGCCCGCCCCAGTTGGTACTTTGCCGGTCGATGGATTCGCCATTCATCTCACCGCTAATTTTATAATCGTAAACATTCACACTGGCATTCACCGTCAGCCATTTCTTGTAACTCATATTTCCGGTCACTTCAAAACCGGTGCTGTAGTCTTTATCAAAATTGTCGGTGTACATGTAAAAGATACCGTCTTCGCCCAGTTCCTGTCTACGGTCGATTTTATTGTTAGTAACCCTACGGAACAAATCGGCCGATACAAACGAACGTGTTTCTCCAAAACGTTTCAGAAACCCCAGTTCATACGAATTTGTGTATTCCGGCTCCAAATCGGGATTTCCGTAACGAATAGTATAACGGTTGTAATAATTCGGTGTTGGGTCAAGGTCGCGGCCACTCGGGCGGTTTATCCGTCGACTGTAACTTGCGGTAACATCGGCAGTTTGTGCTATTGGATACGAAAAATGTGCAGTCGGGAACAAGTCGAAACGATTTAGCGACGAAACATTCTCGGCACTTGTATTTTTTATTTCACGAACGGTCAGCTCTCCGCGCAAACCGGCCATATAGGCCAGCTTGCCCACCTTATTGCTGTAGGTAGAATAAGCAGCGTGTATATCGCGCTGAAAATCGGTAGCACTCGAATATTTGTCATTTATAATCCACATGTCGTTTGCCTGATCGTAATCGCGAAATTCAAGCGTTTCCATTTCACTTTCCAAACGCCCCTGGTAACCGGCCTCCAAACGGCCATCTTCGCTAAACGGATAAGTATAATCGAGCTTTAAACGAATGTCTTGCTCATCCTCGGTTTCAAATGTCGAAACATTCGACAGATACTCGTCGGTAGGATTAAAATTCCCGTCGGCAAGCAATTCTGCTTCTATTTCGTTGTCGGTTCCCGTCTCATCCGAATAATATGCAGTAGCCTCAATACGGTGTCCTTTGTCATCGAATTTATGCTGAAAGTTCATGTTTAGCGTGTAAAAATCGTTGTTGCGCTCCGAGGTTTCTTCGCTAATTGAAAGGATTTGTTCCGACGCCGGAATCGTAAAGTTTTCTGTTCGGCCACCACCTTCGTTTCCACGTTCCGAAGTTCCGGTTTCGCCAGAAAGAGTTAAGGTAGTGTTCATACCCAGGTAAAAATCGGCACCGCCCTTAAAACGGTGTCCGCCTCGAATCCACTTGCGGTCGCCATGCATATTCAAAAATTCGGTCGTATCATTGTAATAAGTTTCGCGCTCCGAACCCGTTTCCCCATTATTTATTTCATCGCGCCAATCGGCTCCAAAAAACAGGTTCAGTTTTTCAAAGCGATAGTTAAGCATAAAATCGCTGCGGTATTTTTCGCCCGTTCCAACGCTTGCATTTACAATACCGTTCAATCCGTTCATCGAATTCTTTTTCATTACCAGGTTAATGATACCTGCCGCCCCGTCGGGTTCGTATTTTGCCGATGGGTTGGTAATAATCTCAATATTTTCGATTGCTGAAGAAGGAATTTGGCGCAGTGCATCGCTACCGCTTAAAACACTCGGACGGCCATCGATTAGTACGGTAAAATTTCCCGATCCGCGCAACGATACGTTTCCTTCAATATCAACCTGAACCGAAGGTGTATTCTCCAAAACATCAACTGCGGTACCTCCAATAGCGCTGATTACCTGGCTTACATTTACTACTTTTTTGTCGAGTTTATATTCTACTGCGGCTTTGTCGGCGACCACGTTAACTTCGCCAATTGCAACGGTTGAAGGAGCAAGGTTGATCTCGCCCAGATTGTATACACGATTGCTGCGATTGAGCTTAATATCCACCACATTCTCCTCATCGAAACCGATAAAATTGGCCACCAGGTAATAGTCGCCATAATCTAAATTTGTTATTTCAAATAGGCCTTTTTCGTTGGTTATACTTCCGGTTACGAGGGTTGAATCGGTTTCTTTGTAAACGGCTATATTGGCAAACTCCATGGGGGTTTCCGTTCCCTTTTCTACAATCGTACCAACAATCTTACCCTTTCCATCATCGCTTGTATCGTTCTCTTTTACCGGGTCTTCAATAAATGCATAAGAATTCACCCCTATAAATAAAAGGGCGATTAAAATTACGTTCTTCAAGTACTTCATTACTGTTTTAATTGTTTCCTTTTGTCTGTTTCACAATATTAAGACCACTTGCTCCTTATTTAGTTTAACCCAACCGTGTTAAAGAGTTGTTAACGTAGTTAAGCGCTGTTGGGTAGTTTTATCGTCCCATTTCGAAGAGACATTACTACTGCAAAACAGATAGCTAAAAAAATGCCACCCTCCCGGATGGCATTTTACCAAAACTTAAAATCTATGGAAAAAGTGCCTTCTGCTCCTTAATCCATAAGGAAAGCAAAAGTAATTTGATTCGATTTTTCTACAAGTTATGAAGATCAGTCGACGGTTGATTTAATATATTTTAAGATTTAACTTAACATTAAGGAGATATAGCCCCAACAAATCAAGAGGTATTTCGCAACATATACTTTGTAATAATTAATTGTTCGCTTAACTTTGCTCGTCACGAAGTTTTAATAAAACTACTTATCATGAACGAACAAGTTAATCAGCCACAAGCACCACCACCCAACTATTTAGCATTTGCTATCATTACCACTCTATTTTGTGGTAAAATTTTTGGCATAGTAGCTATTGTTTTTGCCGCGCAGGTAAATTCATACTGGAATGCCGGAAATTATGAAGCCGCGCAATCGGCAAGTAGAAATGCAAAATTGTGGTCATGGATTTCATTTGCTGCGGGTATGGCTTGGGTACTAATAGGCGTACTGCTTACATTATTTGGAGTATTTGCGGGTATTATGGAAGGTGCTTTTTGATTTTTAGTAGATGACGCGAACGATCAATAGTATACTGCTACTCGTAATTATTGGGGTAGCAGTCATTTTTTTTATACTCGACCCAGCACAACACGCAATTTTTCCGCAATGCCTGTTTCATTCGTTAACCGGGGGCTATTGCCCGGGATGCGGTTCACAACGCGCACTGCACAGTTTGTTGCATCTAGATTTTGCCGGAGTTGTGGGTTACAACTTTTTATTTCTTCCGGCAGTGCTTTTTATTTTGTACCATTATCTGTATCCTTTACTAAACAAAGCTTTCGGGTGGAAACTTCCGAACCTGTTTTACAAAAAACAAACGCCCTTAATTGTTTTAGCCATAGTTGTTCTGTTTTGGATTGCACGAAATCTGCCGTGGTATCCTTTTAATGTGCTGGCTCCCGTGGGATAGACACAAAAAAACGGATGCGAAATTGCACCCGTTTATCTATTTAATTTGGTTAAGATCACTTCACAAATGAAGCATCATTTAAATAATCGAAACATTTTTCAACACCTTCAAACTGTGTCATACTTCCATCTCTGATTCCTTCCAGTTCCACATAAAAACCTTCCAGACCATTTTCGTAAGCTTTATTAAAGATGTTTTTAAAGTTCATCATTCCGGACTGGCCAAGAACTGAGCGGTCTTTTATATGCAGCACCGGGAATCTGCCGGGATACTTTTCGAAGTATTCCAACGGATCGTTAGCACCCATAACCGTCCAGTACACATCCATTTCAAAGAATACCAAATCCGGATCGGTCCCATTCAGGAACAAGTCGTAAATTACATCACCCACAGGCATCCATGGATTGTGAGGTTTGTCCTTATCTTCAGGTTTTACAATACGTCCGAATTCCATGCTGTGGTTGTGATAACCAAATTTGATTCCGGCTGATTTTGCAATTTCACCGGCCTGGTTAAACGATTCGCAAACCACTTTTACGGCATCATGTGTTGGCACATTTGGCATCATTGGCTGAACCAAAGTTTTCATCCCAAATTTCACATGGTCTTCAACGGTTTGTTTCCAGAAATCAGCAATTTCACCCAGTTTATCTTTCATAATATCACGAGTAGGAGGGTTTACATGCGAGCTGGTAATTTCCAAACCTGCATCATCAGCCAGTTTTTTGTATTCTTCAACTGAATACTCACCCATTTTACGATTGCCGTAACCTGCCAGCTCGATGGTGCTGTAGCCTATATCTTTTATTTTTTTCAAACCATTTGGAACATCGGCAGTTAATTCTCGTCCCAGAGAATAAATTTGTAAACCAATTTCCTTTTTGCCCCTAGCTACCATAGCGGCAGCACTGGCAGGTTTAATGGAGCCAGCCACCATACCTCCGGCGGTAAGAAGCCCCATTTTTTTTAAAAATTCTCTTTTATCCATAAGATTATTAGTTGGTTGATTTATAGCTTATACGAACCACGATAATCGTAATCATACAAACGATGGTTCCAGGCTTCCTTATCGGTTCCGAAGCTGTGCGTTGCAGGATTCCATTTTACCGAACGTTGTAATTCTGTAGCCATGTTTCCTAAACAACAAGTGATAGCTGTACTTGCCCCTACCTCAATTGGAGCAATTGGTTTTTGTCTTGAACGCACACAGCTGATGAAATCTTCCATATGTGGCGAACTGATCTCGAAGCTGCCACCGCCTTTTGCCTGTGCTTTCTGCATTTCTTCGTACATTTTTTTGCGCTCTTCTGCAGTAAGATTTTTCGGACGTCGGCCTCTTAGTTCATCAGGAACTAAATCTGATTTTGAACAAGCCAGGTATCCGCGAGCTACTTCAATCCAACCATCGTCTCCGATGAATTTAATACCCTGTGCATTTGGCATATCTTCCAGGTACGGTTGTTCTGTCATTACAACACCGTTCAGGTATTTAAATGTCAGATAATCGGCGCCATCAACTCCTTTAGGAATAATTACTGCAGGCCCCGAACCGTCCATACCAATAGCAGCCTGTGCAATATCAAACATGTGCGCACCCCAGTCGGCAGTAAATCCGTTACCGGTTTCGCGATACCAACGCCATGCCCCCCACAGTTTTTCTTTTTCCGGCGGATCGAGTGAAATAGGAGGACAAAGATCTGAATGATAATGTATTTTTGGATCATTTAATGGCCCCATCCAAAGGTTGAAATTCAAGTTACCGGGAACTTTCATTTCAGGTAAATCAAACGGAGATGGTGGATCACCAACCTTTGCATAAACTTTATCGATATGACCGATAGCGCCACTTTGAACTAATTCGATAGCTTTTTGGAATTCAGCACTCGAACGCTGCTGACTACCAACCTGAACAACACGTTTTGCATCTTTAGCTACACGAACCATTTTTTCGGATTCGGCAATGGTAAAAGAAAGTGGTTTCTGAACATAAACGTCTTTACCGGCCTGGCAAGCATGAATTGTCATTAAAGCATGCCAATGATCTGGCGTACAAACTTCTACTGCATCAATATCTTTGCGATCAAGCAGTTCTTCATATTGTTCATACTTGTCAACACGAGGTGCCAATCCCAACGACTGTTGCCATTCTTCAACAGTACGTTTAAAACGTTCTGTTTTCATACTGTCAACATCGCAACCGGCAACAACTTCCACTCCGGGAACTGCCGAAAAACTACGAAAGTCGTTCATCCCTTGCTGTCCAAGGCCAATGAAACCCATTGTAACTCTGTCGCTTGGTGCAATTTTAATTCCATTGATTGTCCAACTTGGAAGGATGGTCAAACTGGATAAACCCAGTGCTGAAAGACCCAGGAATTTCCTTCGATCTAATTGATTAGATTTTTTTGAATCCATTGGTTTAGATTTTTTTAGTGATCAAATATTTTTCAAAATTCGACACAAGATAATTTAATTTGTCAAAAGGACGCAATGAAAAATTAAAAAATCTATTCCCTTATTGTTAACCTTGAGTTATTTAGAAGGCTTTAAAGATAGCAGGTACTTCTTCAACGTTTTTTTAACATCCCCGATACTTGAATAATAAATTAGCTCAACATCGCTACAGCCGGAAATCATGGCCGACAACTTGTGTTTCGGCTCCTCGCGAAATAAGCACAACACTGGCTTACGCATTTCCACGGCACGGCCAATTTCGTATCCCACTCCCATTGAAACAGTGGTTACTTCAGCCACAATTACATCTGAACTTTGAAGCCATTCTAAATCTCGATCATGAATAAACTGATCATTTAGACCATCATCACCGGCACTGGTTAATGCCGGATCGCCAACATGCTCAGTCAGCACTTCTCCAAACGATTTCAGGTATTGAATAATTTGTTCGTACAGGGCGGCATCTTGTCTGCCTCCACGTATTGAACCGGCAAAATAGATCTTCATCGGCCTTTTGGTTTGTTTGGTACGGTGGTTGACTTTTGTTCTCCCTGTTCAAAAACAACACGCGTACGCGGTAAACTTTCGGGGTAATTCTTTTGGATAAATTCAATCATTTTCTCGCGAATAAAAACCCGAAGATCCCAGGCAATTGGCGAATCTTTTGCACTCATTAAGGCTCTAATTTCCACTCCGTATTCTTTGGCATCGGTAACTTGCAAAACGTTTACCCTTTTATCCCACAATGGTGTGCTGTTTAGTAAACGAGTCAATTCTTCCCTCAAGGCATCGAACGGAACGTGATAATCGGTATATAAAAACACAGTCCCCAGAATTTCGGAAGTATTACGTGTCCAGTTCTGAAATGGTTTTTCGAAAAAATAGGTAGATGGCACCACCAAACGGCGCTGATCCCAGATTTTTACAACCACATAGGTAAGTGTAATTTCTTCAATTCGTCCCCATTCATTTTCAATAATCACTACATCGTCGAGCCGAATGGGCTGAGTAATGGCAATTTGCAAACCAGCCAAAACAGTTGCAATGAGCTTTTGTGCCGCAAAACCAATAATAATACCGGCAACTCCTGCCGATGCGAAAAGACTTACTCCCAACTGCCTCACGTCTTCAAATAACATTAACGAGGCTCCTATAGATATTAAAATAATCATGAAATAAATGATGCTTTCCATGATGTTAAACTGCGTAAGAAACTTTCGCTGGCGTAAGTTATCTTTCTTTGAAGTATCGTATTTTGAAAGGATGACTTTTTTAGATGCGCGCAGCACTGCAATTGCAGCCCATGCAATACTTATGATCAGTAAAATTGAACCGATTTTATCGAAGGAGTCGAACCATTCGGGATCGACCAAATCGCGCTTCTCCACAAATATTTTAAAATAAACCGCCAAAAGCAGCAAAAGAAAAGGGATAATAAACTTTATAAATCTCTTCATATAAAACTGTTTGTAATAAAATTACTTAGTTTGTTCAACTGTACTCTTAATGTGTATATCGCGCTGTGGAAAAGGAATTTGAACTCCATTTTTTCGGAATTCATCATCAATGGCATAGCGCATTTCGCTTTTGGTGTTTTCCACCCAAAACGATTCGCGTACCCAAAAGAAAACCTGGAATTCTAATGCAGAATCGCCAAAATTATTGAACCTGACAAACGGTTTTGGCGAACGTGAAACATTGTTGTTTTTTGCCGCGCAATCGAGCAAAATCTGAGTTACCAGTTTTGTATCCGATCCGTAAGCCACGCCAACATCAACCGAAAAACGGGTGTTGTAGTCCATCTGGCTCCAGTTAATTATTTTGTCATTTACAAAATTTGAGTTGGGTACAACAAGAATAATATCGTCGCGGGTTTTTAATCGCGATGTACGCAGCCCGATATGAATCACCCGCCCCACTGTTCCATCTTGCAACTGAATTACATCGTTGATCTGCAGGTTTCGTTCCACCAACAATACAATCCCCGATGCGATATCGCTAAACAACTGCTGAATACCAAATCCAACCCCAACTAATAAAGCTGTAATACTGGCCAGTAAAACAGAAACTTTCAGCCCCGACGATTCGAGAAGAAAAACGATAATGATTACCCAAACTACATATTTCAATATCAGGTAAATGGACCAATACGAGCGCCGCTCGGCTTCTTGCTTATTTATGAAACGTTTGAAGAACCTGCGAATAATTTTAAGCGCTATTAAAGTGATCAGAACTACAACAAGTATCAGAAATATGTTGTAAACGGTAATTGTAAAATCTCCCTTATTGTATAATTCAGTATCTAAAATCTCTTTAATTGCCATAACTCTTTATCAATCTATTGGAGTTAGAAAAGTACTAAAAACCGGCAGATTTGAAAAGTTTTAAGGGCAATAATGATTTAGTTTTATTATAGCAACAATGAATGAAGTGTATGGTTGAAAAAAAGGAGACCTTTTTAAAAAGATCTCCTTTCTTCCTGTAGCAGAAATATTTCTTAATTCATTCCAACTACCAGCCCTGGCTTAAAATAAGCTGCATATGCTGTCTCAGAATGTAATGCTTCTATAGTTTTTGTAATTCCTTTATCGTCGTTAATCGATGCTCTTATCGATCCTTTTTGATAATAAAAGCGCGAAACGATTTCGCTTTCCAGCAAATCGCTGATTTCCGGTCTGAATACCGATAAATCTTTGTCTAAATCCGGCTCAATCATGGCTTCCAGTGCCTTAAACTCATCTTTCGCCAGCTCGTAATATTTTTCTTGTTTTGCCGTCTCCACCAATTCTTTCAAATCGTTTTGCGATGCCGATTCGTAGTTAAAATCGCTTTGCTTAACAAAATCGGCAAACTGCTTATAAATCTCGTCGGTAATAGAAAATTCTTCCGGCTCCGGGATACTTTCGTTTTCGTTTGAATATTTTGTGGCAAAATCGAAAATCTTAAAACGGGTAACCAGCTCAATACTCAAACTGCTCAGTTTGTCGCCTTCGATTTTTACATCGGGCACAACACCACCACCATCGTATACTTTGCGGCCTTTTTTCGTTGTAAATTCTGAAATCAGTGAATCAGGAACATGTCCTACACTGCCGTCTTCGTTACGGTGCGAATAATCCAGTGCCTGAATACAACGGCCACTCGGAATGTAATATTTAGCGGTAGTAACTTTCAGTTTTGTATTGTAGCTTAAATCGCGTGTAGTTTGTACCAATCCTTTTCCAAACGTGCGTGTACCCACAATAATTCCGCGGTCGAGATCTTGAATAGCCCCTGAAACGATTTCGGATGCCGAAGCCGATCCGCTGTTAACAAGAACAGCAATTTTCATTGTGGTATCCAATGGTTCAGCCGTTGCTTTATACACTTTGTCCCATTGTTTTACTTTACCTCGGGTGCTCACAATTTCTTCGCCTTTAGGCACAAAAAAGTTTACGATTTTTACAGCTTCAGCTAACAAACCTCCGGGATTTCCGCGCAGATCGAGAATCAATCCGTCAGGGTTATTCTCTTTTAGTTCCAGAAAAGCTTTTTTCACATCTTCACTACAGTTGGCCGTAAAACTCGACAAACGAATGTAAGCTGTATTCTGATCGATCATACCGTAATAAGGAACAGCATCAATACTGATCTTTTCCCGAACAACATCAACCGTAAAAGGCTTTTTCTGACCAGGGCGCTGCAATTTTATAGTAACAGGTTTATTGGCCGGTCCTTTCAAAAGCGAGCTCACATCCTCGGTGTTCATATCTTCGGTGTCTTTCCCCGAAACCTCAAGAACAATGTCACCGGCTTTAATCCCAGATTTCTGTGCAGGAAATCCTTCGTAAGGTTCGGCAATAATAATATTATCGTTTTGTTTGCTAATTAACGCTCCGATACCCGCATATTCGCCGGTAGTCATAAATCGAAAATCTTCCATCTGATCCTCCGAAATGTAATTTGTGTAAGGATCGAGAGAGGATAACATTTTATCAATACTGGTTTTTACCAGCTCATTCGGATTCACCTCGTCAACATAAAACATGTTCAACTCGCGAAACAAGTCATAGTAAATATCCAGGTTCTTTGCAATCTCAAAATTCTTCTCGTCGCGGGTAAAGCTAAAAAAGCTAATACCAACTACCGCAATTATCGTTATTCCTATTAATAATCTTTTCTTCATAATCTCTTCTTTTCTGAATTCACAGTCTGCACAATTGCACAGAACTGCCAAAAGTAACAAATCTTGCCTGATATCAGTAACGCAACCCGGCAATCCATTACGTTAATTTATACTAAAACCAATCGTTTATGCTTATGATTTAACATTTTCGGCGCCGAAAAGTTAAAGGTCGTAAAAAAAATAATGCGTTAAACCATTTCATAACAGCACCGTCTAAATCCCCAAATAATGATTGGAATTTCCATACAACCAATAAGCCGTAGTCCGTTCTACTCAAGGTGCTTAACGGTTAATAGATAGATGTTTTGGAGCCGGTAATTGAGATTGCCGGCTTTTTTACAATTAAAACTTTTAACGCAATATTTTTTTGAAACATTATAAGACACGTTATATAGTTTCGACACTTAAGGTTATTCGAGTATTGCTAAATTGTAGAACTGAAAACTTTTCTTCTGATTATGTAATCAAAAATTATTAATCATCATTCTACATTCTTTTAGTTCAATTCCTGCTTACCGACAAAACACCCCGGTTTAACGAAAAAACTACCACTTTTCATCTTATTTCTAATAATTTGCATGAGAATTATAAACCAAACAAATTATCATGAAACACATTATCTACGTCCTTGCCGGTATTTTTTTGGCTCTTGGAACTTCATCCTGCTTGTTGCAGTCAACCGTTAAAGGAAATGGCAATGTAACCACCGAAGAAAGAAATATCGAGGATTTCAGCGAATTAAATGTAAGTCGCGGAATGAACGTTTACGTTACCATGGGAAACGATTATAAAGTTATTGTTGAGGCCGATGAAAATCTCCATAATAGCATTGTTACCGAATTGCACGGCAAAGAACTTCGCATAAAAGCTATTGACAGAATCAGGAAAGCAACCAGCAAAAAGGTGTTTGTTACGCTCCCAAAACTTGAGTCTGCAAAATCATCATCGGGCAGCAATGTTTACTCCGAAAACATTTTAAACGTAAAAAGTATCGACCTCGCTGTTTCGTCGGGTGCCAATTTAAAATTCTCGCTCAATGCCAACGAGGTAAGTGCAAAGGCCAACTCTGGATCGAATATTTTTCTCGAAGGAACTGCCGTTTCGATAAATGCCAAAGCCAGTTCAGGATCGAACATTAAAGCCGGAGATTTAAAAGCAAAATCGGCCCAGGCAAATGCTAGCAGCGGCGCAAACATTTGGCTAAACACCGAAAACGAACTACAGGCAACCGCCAGCAGCGGCGGAAATGTTTTTTATAATGGCAATTCGCCAAGTGTAGAAATACACAAATCGTCGGGCGGAAATGTGATAAAAAATTAGAAGGTACTGTAACTTTCCAGAAATAGCAGCGTCTTTTTAACAGTCTCAATTCAAAAAACAAAAAATAACGCACATGAAAACATTCTCAAAAATTCTATTCATACTTATGATAGCTGTTACCAGCTACGGAACAGTACTTGCCGGAAACCGCAACGAAACCCAAACGCGCCAGATAAGAGGTTTTAATGCCATAGAAGTGTCAACCGGAATCGACCTGTACCTGACAATGGGCAACACCGAAGAAGTAAAAGTGGTTGCCGACGATGATATTATTGATGATTTAATTACCAAGGTTGAAGGCGGAACGCTTAAGATTTACATGAAAAAACGAAACTGGTTTAACTGGAACAGCAGCAACCATCCAAGAAAAGTTTATGTAACCGTAAAAGAGTTAAACGAGCTCTCAGCATCGTCGGGGTCTGATGTGGAGTCGACAAATACGCTTAAAGGAGAATCGCTTGAAGTAAGCAGTAGCAGCGGTTCCGATTTGGAGATAGAGGTATTGTACAAAAATCTGTCGGTTGATACCAGCAGTGGCAGCGACGCCAAATTAAGTGGCAAAGTAAAAACACTTCGTGTTGATGCCAGTAGTGGCTCGGATATTAACGCCGGCGGCCTTGAGTCGGTAATTTGTTATGCCAACGCCAGTAGCGGATCGGATGTTACCGTTAGTGTTAGCAGCGAACTGCATGCCGATGCCAGTAGCGGGTCGGATATCAATTATCATGGGAATCCACAAATCAGAGACATCGACGAATCGAGCGGTGGCGATGTAAACCAACGATAGAAATTAACATACAAATAAAGAAGGCGGCCTGTTCCGCCTTTTTTTTCATGCCTATAATTACGCTAATTCAATAGAAACCATATTTTTGCGTTCTATTAATTGGTATGAGGAATTTTCCCACAAAAATACGATTTATAGTAATTCTGTTTGCTGTAATTTGCAGAATACCTGCAACAGCACAACACGGAAATCCACTACAGTTTTTGTCGGAGGTAAGTCAATCGTCGCAGTCAAATCCGGCATTTCATAATAAAACCGAAAAGCTGGTAATTGGTCTTCCTCTTTTATCAGGTGCCACACTTCACTGGAATGCTAATTTTTCTTTCGATTATTTGTTTACTGAAAACTTTGATTATAGCTTCGATCATTTTTACAAGTCTCTGGGCGAACCCGGCGATGCTGAAGCACTTGCAACGCTACCACTTGTATATTTAAGCCACACAAACGATAAACGAACCTTAAGCTTTTCCCTATCAGAACGAATTCTGGTTTCGGGAAATTTCGATCACAAGTTTCTGAAATTCATCGACCAGGGCTTGCTTCCCTATTATGGGCAGGAAGAAGAATTTGGCCCCATCTCTTTTAAAACACAAATTTTCAGAGAACTGGCTTTTTCGTATGCCAAACAAGTTACCAGAAAATTGAGCGTTGGAATACGTCCTAAAATATTGTTTGGCCGTTTTTTTTACGACATAAACAACCTGAACATTGTGATACACACCGATGAAGAAAGACAAATTCTGCAAGTTATTCCAAACGGAAACTACCGAATTTCGGGACCAATAAATGTGCAATACGATCCGCTAAACGGAAAAACAACCATTAATTCCGATTTTACGGCCGGAGATTACTTTTTTAAGTTTAAAAATATGGGAGCCGGCATCGATTTGGGTTTTACATACCAACTAAACAAACAAACCACCGTTGCATTGGCGGTTACCGATATTGGTTTTACCTCCTTAAACTATAAGGCTTTTAACAATAAATTTATCGGTTCGATCGATTATGCGGAGTATAATCTCTATCAGTCATCCGATTCAGAAGCGCCTTACTATTTTGCCCCCAAATATGCACTAGATGCGCTAACAGATTCCCTGCCTTATAAAACAATAGCTGAAGCTTTTACACAACGTCAATTCGAACTGCTGCCGGCAAAACTAAACATGATGGCAACACATCAGTTAAACGATAAAATGAAGCTAAGCTTCTCCGACAATCTTACTTACTACGACAGAGTAGCCAGTAATTATTTATCGGCTTATTTTAATCTGCTTTTAGGAACCCGTTTCGAATTAAGCAGTGGGTTAAACCTGTATAATCTCAAACAGGTATTACCCGGTTTTGCATGCAGTTACACGGGCAGAGGAGTGCAACTTTATCTGGCAACAAATAATATTACCAGACTGATGCAACCATCTAAAGCAAAAAATTTAAATTTGCGTTTTGGTGTAAACTTATTATTTCCCACGCAGCCAAATTAGTTTTTGTTATGACTTTATTTATTACACTATACTTGGTAGGCTTCCTCCGAACTCTCGTTATAATTGCTGTTATCTACTTCGGATTTCGCTTTATTGTGCGCTATATCTTTCCGAAAATAATTGACAAAGGGATGAAGAATATGCAGCAGAAAATGCGCGAACAGCAACAACAGCAGCAACCCAAACGCCCCGAAGGAGAAGTTACCATTGAAGCCCCACGCACAAATAAGAGAAACACCCCGGACAATGGCGAATATGTTGATTTCGAAGAGGTAGATTAGTGAAGCATGGACTGAAGAACTGATTTAATGAAAGATTGAGCTGTCAGAGACAATAATTGAATAGGCAACCAACAAATTTCAGTAAGCAAAACACTAGTCAATAAACATCTAAAGTACAGGGGAGAGAGCAGCCTGACAAAGAATACAATTTCCTTGTTACAGTTTAACAATCGTGTTCAATTTTAAAATCAATCCTCTTTCAATCTAATCCAATCTCTGCAGATTTTCCATTCATCATTCCTCATTAACTCATTCCCTAAATATCCTATTAATCTTTAATCACTAATCCTTAATCTTCCGGCTCTCTCCCCTGTACTTTAGAATTTTATCCTATTTTTGCGTTCACAATTCAGAAATTATAGTTAGATGGCACAAGAAGATATTTTCAAAAAATTAGTAGCGCACTGCAAAGAATACGGTTATGTATTTCAATCGAGCGAGATTTATGATGGATTGGGAGCAGTGTACGATTACGGACAAATGGGTGTTGAACTGAAAAACAACATCAAAAAATACTGGTGGGACAGCATGGTGCTGTTGCACGAAAATGTGGTTGGTTTAGACTCAGCCATTTTTATGCACCCAACAATTTGGAAAGCATCGGGCCACGTTGATGCTTTTAACGATCCGTTAATCGATAACAAAGATTCGAAAAAACGCTACCGTGCCGATGTACTTATTGAAGACCAGTTGGCGAAGTACGAGGAAAAAATGAACAAGGAAGTTAAAAAGGCTGCAAAACGTTTTGGCGATTCCTTCGACGAAAAACAATTCCGCGAAACCAATCCTCGTGTTCTGGCCAACCAGGAAAAATGGAATAATCTGCATAAGCGTTTTTCAGATGCACTGAATGATAACGATCTGGCAGAATTAAAACAAATAATTGAAGACGAAGGTATTGTTTGCCCCATATCAGGCTCACGCAACTGGACTGATGTTCGACAGTTTAACCTGATGTTTTCTACCGAAATGGGATCGACTGCTGAAGGCGCATCAAAAATCTTCCTTCGCCCCGAAACGGCACAAGGAATTTTTGTAAACTACCTGAATGTGCAAAAAACGGGACGTATGAAAATTCCGTTTGGAATTGCCCAAATTGGTAAAGCTTTCCGTAACGAAATTGTAGCACGTCAGTTTATTTTCCGTATGCGCGAATTCGAACAAATGGAAATGCAATTCTTTGTTCGTCCCGGCACCGAGCTCGACTGGTTCGAGAAATGGAAAACAACACGGATGAAATGGCATCGTGCCCTTGGTTTTGGCGATGAAAACTACCGTTTCCACGAACACGAGAAACTTGCGCACTATGCCAATGCTGCTGTTGACGTTGAATATAAATTCCCATTCGGATTTAAGGAGGTGGAAGGTATCCACTCGCGTACCGATTTCGACTTGTCGCAACACGAAAAATATTCTGGCAAGAAAATTCGCTACTACGATCCTGAACTGGGAGAATCATACGTTCCTTATGTTGTTGAAACATCAATTGGTGTCGACCGCATGTTCCTGCAGGTAATTTCGGCAAGTTATTGTGAAGAACAAATGGAAAAAGATACACGTGTTGTACTGAAATTACCTCCGGTACTGGCTCCTGTAAAACTGGCTGTTATGCCGCTGGTAAAAAAAGACGGACTTCCGGAAAAAGCCCGCGAGATTATCGACGAGCTGAAATTTGATTTTAACTGTCAGTACGACGAAAAAGACTCAATTGGGAAACGTTACCGTCGTCAGGATGCCATTGGTACTCCGTTCTGCGTAACTGTCGATCACCAAAGCAACGAAGATAATACGGTTACCATCCGCTACCGCGACACTATGGAACAGGAACGTGTTGCCATTGCCGATTTGGGTAAAATTATTGGCGAGCAGGTTAGCTATAAGAAGTTGTTTGGGAAGTTGTAAGAATACAGATTTATTACCTTTCTCCCTAATTATAATATGTGATAAAATTTGTGCAATTTTATCACATATTTTTTTTATCATATCGAAACAAAATTCCGAATATACCATGGATTTTAAATCAATTCTGAAGACTACAGTTCCGCATATTATTGCGATTGCCGCAATGATTCTTGTTTCATCTGTATATTTTTATCCGGCCTGGGAAGGCGAAACTCTTCGACGCGATGACATTGTAAAAGATTATGGGAGTCGAAAAGATGTTCTTCACGCAAGAAAATATGAAAATAAATCAATTCTATGGCAACCATCCCTATTTTCGGGAATGCCAGATTATGTTGGAACGTCATATCCCAGCTCGTCAAAACTAAAACGCATCTACAATTATCCTGTCAAACTTGGAATACCACAAGAAGTTAATTTTATTATTTGGTATATGCTTGGTTTTTACATCTTACTTATCGCCTTAGGTGCAAATCCCTGGTTATCTTTGGCCGGTGCTCTGGCTTTTGGACTAACTTCATATAATCTCATTATAATAAATGCCGGACACTTTAAAAAAGTGAGAACCCTTGCTTATATAGCACCAGTACTAGCAGGGGTACTATTAACCTATCGAAAAAAATACCTTCTTGGCTTTGTTCTTACAGCATTCTTTCTCGCCCTACAAATAGCACACGACCATATTCAGATGAGTTATTACTTTATGCTTGGATTGGTTTGTATAGGAATGGTTGAACTTTATAATCACATTAAAGAAAATCACTTATCAGACTTCATAAAGGCTTCTACCTTGTTAATCATTGCAGCATTGGTAGCCATCGGACCAAACTATTCCAAACTTTCAAACCTTTATCGTTACAACAAACAAACAATCAGAGGGAAAAGTGAATTAACGGAAGGTAAAAAAGGTGTAAAAACAGAATCCGGTCTGGATCGCGATTATATTAATGCCTGGAGTAGTGGAAGATCTGAAAGTATGATGCTATTTGCCCCAAAAGTTAAAGGAGGAGCAAGTGCTTACGTAAAACAAGATCGTGAATTATTAAAACATGTCGATCCAAGGATGCGTGAAACAATTGGAAATATGAACCAATATTGGGGAGACCAGGGTGGAAGTGGCGGCCCCAATACAGCTGGGGCAGTTATTGTATTCCTATTTATTATCGGCCTGTTTATTATAAAAGGACCAATGAAGCAGGGGATTTTAGTTTCAGTAATTCTATTTATCTTACTTTCCTGGGGGAAACATTTCTCCATTTTCACTGATATTTTTATCGATTATGTTCCGTTGTACAATAAATTCAGAACCCCTGTCTCCATTCTGGCTATTGCAGTTATTTTCATAACATTCTTCGCTTTTTACACGCTTTCCAAGCTTATAAAAAACCCAGAGCTACTCTCCCATAATTCAAAACTCACATTAGGTAAGAAACCCGTACCAATGTATATGGCGGCCGGACTTGGGTTTATTCTTCTTTTATTACTGAATCTGGCATTTCCACAACTATTCAACCGCTATTTAAATGATCAGGAAATTGCCCTTTTTGATAATTACCGGGCACAGGGCGGAGCAAATCAAATAGATGCAATTGTAAACGCACTTACATCTCTTAGGATTTATGTATTCAGGACGGAATTTTTTAGAACTTTAGTTTTTGCCGTATTAACACTAGCCAGCATATACTTATTTAAAAACAAAAAGATAAAAGCCAATACATTAATAGCACTCATTGGAATACTTTCAATTATTGATGTTTGGACAATAGGTCAACGCTATGTAAACAAAGATGATTTTACCAAACAAAACCTGATTGAAAATGAATACAGATTAACGGATATCGACAAACAAATTTTTGCAAGAGAGATTCAGAACAATCCGGATCTGGAGCAAAAAATTAATGAGGCATATGGCCAATTCCAACCAAAAAATCAAGCAGAACAAGAAGATATCCAGAAATATATTATTCAAAAGAATACTTTTTACAGAGTATACGATCTCACCACTGCCGCTTTTCAAGATAACGGGATAACCGGGACACACCGTTCTATTGGAGGCTACCATGCAGCAAAATTACGACGTTATCAGGACCTGATTGAGCGACAGATTAGCAAGGGCAACATGCAAGTTTTAAACATGCTAAACACCAAGTACTTTATTACCCAAAATGGTTTGCAAATTAATCCTTCCGCATTAGGAGCTGCCTGGTTTGTCGGTTCTGTAATTTGGGCTGATAGTCCGGATGAAGAAATGGAAGCCCTAAATAATTTTAATGCTCCAAGCCAGGTAGTATTGAACACTAAAGACAAATCTAAAATATCACCATATACCCCTCCTATTCAAGGAGATACAATTACTGTTGAATCAAGAGAACCAGATCATATTACTTACTCCTCACAAACATCAGGAGACAGAATAGCCGTATTTTCAGAAGTGTATTATCCCGACTGGACCGTCCTAATTGATGGACATCCAGCTGAATGTGTTGAAGGTAATTACATTTTACGTGTATTGCATGTTCCGGGAGGGCAACATAAAATTGAATTTATATTCAATCCTCCACATTATACAAAAGCCAATTCTATTTCTATGATTTTTTATTATTTAATTATGGCGTTGGTACTTATTATTGTCGGGCTTTCAGTTTACAGAGCGATAAACAAACAAGATCAATCAGATGTAAAAGCCTAAGGAAATAAAATGCGTTATACAATTATCATAGCAGTATACAACCGTACCGATGAGATTCGTGAGTTACTGGAAAGTGCCGAAAGACTGGACTTTGAACGAGATGAATTTGAATTTCTTTTTGTAGATGATGGCTCAAAAGATGGTTTTAAGGATTTCATAAATAATTATAAATCAAAAACCAACCTTAATACACACTCAATTTATCAGGAGAATAAAGGTCCGGGAGAAGCTCGTAATAACGGAATGCGAAATGCAAAAGGAGAATATTTCATCTTTGTGGACTCCGATTGTATGTTTCCTCCAAATTGGTTACGCACGATTGATGAGGAACTTCAAAGAAACAACTATGAAGCATTTGGTGGCCCAGACACTTGCCACGAATCGTTCAGCCCTCTTTTAAAAGCTATTACCTACTCCATGACATCGAAGTTGGGAACCGGAGGTACTAGAGGACAAAAGAAAAGCGTGGGTAAATTTTACCCCCGAAGTTTTAATATGGGCATACACCGAAAGATTTTTGAGAATATAGGAGGTATGAACAAACTGCGTCATGGCCAGGATATGGATTTCTCGCAACGCATTTACGATGCGGGGTACAACGTTGGATTAATTGCAAATGCTTTTGTATATCATAAACGTAGAACCAGTCTGTCTAAATTTTATCGCCAGATTTTTAACTGGGGAGTTGCCCGGATCAATCTTTCACTGCTACATCCCTCCATGTTGAAACCAGTACACCTATTGCCTGCCATGGTCGTATTTGGGCTCGTTTTTCTGCTCGTTTTCACCACTATTTTCCCGGTAATTGGAAGCTATCTGTGGATATTCACCGGCATTAGCTATCTGGGAATTATATTTACTGCGTTTTTTCAATCCCTTCTACAATATAAAAACCTGAAAGTTGCTTTACTTTCACCTGTTACATTAAACATTCAGGTATTCGCCTATGGGTTTGGATTAATAAAAGCTCTATGGCAGACTAAAATTCTGGGAAGAAAGGAAGCGGAAGGATTTGTAAAAGGCTACTACGGAAAGAAACTTGAAAGTCGATAAGAATGACCAAAAAAGTACTAATAATAACATATTATTGGCCTCCTGCCGGAGGCCCTGGTGTACAGCGAGTACTTAAGTTCGCCAAGTATCTTCCGGAATTTGGCTGGGAACCAATCATTCTCACGGTTGAAAATGGAGACTATCACGCTATCGATAAATCCTTATTAAAAGATATTCCCAAGGATTTAAAAATTCATAAAATCGCTACTTTCTCTGTCTTGGACTTGTATAAGAAGATTTTTGGAAGTAAAAAAGCAATAAGTTCATTTGAACTGACAAAAAACGAAGGTGGTCTAAGATTTAAACTTATTAAATGGGTTCGCGCTAATTTTTTTATTCCGGATGCACGAGGTGGATGGAAACGTGCAGCTGTGAAGAAAGGGATAGAAATTATCAAGGAAGAAAAACCGGATATTATCTTCACTTCTTCCCCTCCCCACTCGTTACAACTAATTGGCTTAAAGCTAAAAAGAAAAACCGGATTAAAATGGGTAGCTGACTTCCGCGATCCATGGACCGATGCCTTCTGGGATAAAGAACTGCCAAGATTAAAGATATTGGAGAGATACAACCTATGGCTTGAATACAAAACCCTCTCCAATGCAGACCTTTGTACAATTGTCAGTGAAGGCTTCTCCGAGTTATTAAAGAAAGACCGACAAGTAACATTTAAGATCCTCCCCAATGGATTCGATGCTGAAGATTTCGAGAAATTCAAATATCAAAGAGGTCAAAAATTTAGAATAACCTACATTGGAAGCATCGCGGAAAGCCAGAATCCTATACATTTATTCAAAAGTATTAGTCTGTTACCTCAAAAAATTCAAGCATTACTCGATATCAATTTTTTTGGAGTCTTCGATACATCGGTTAAGAATGCTGCGAGTGAGTTAAAAGCACCAATTCATTTTCATGCTTATATTCCGCATAACACTGCAATAAAAAAAATGATCAACTCGGAGATGCTTATTTTGCTTATTCCACGAAATACAAAAGGTATTCTGACCGGAAAATTATATGAATATCTGGCATCTAATAATTTCATTTTGACAATAGCCCCCGATGGAAGCGAAGTGGAGAAGATCATCGGCAGGTGCAATAGTGGTGCAACTGTTTCCTTTCAAGATGATCCATCTCGTATCTTGCTAGATCAAATCACGAGATGGCAGAGGAAACAACTCTTGAATTGTAATACCGGCGAAATAGAAAAATTAAGTAGAAAATCAATTACTCAGAAGTTATCTGAGATCTTTAATAAAATAATTGAAGAATGAAGCAACTTGGAAAAGTATTCTTTATGCTCAAAAAATTGAAAAGAGACCTTTTCAATCGTCCCGACTTACAGTTGTCTGAAGATAATAAGAGTAGGGAACTAAAGGAATATTACCTGATTTTTGAAGATAATCCAAAAAAACTCAACCGCTTAATTGCCCATTTCGACGAAAATGGCGTTCCTCTTAATACAAGCTATATAGATGTAGAAGAAAAAAAACTTCATTATTATCCCATCTCGATAGGGCAATACGCCCTGGCAATTTACCATAATTGGTTGCATACGGGAAATTTGGAAAAAAAAGCACATTTTCTGCGTATTACCGAATGGTTTTATAATAACCGCGCCGAAGAAGAAACTCTTGGAACATATTGGCTCACCGATGTCCCCAAGCCTGAGCATCTTATTACCAGAGCCTGGAAATCGGCTTTTGCCCAAAGCCGTGCACTATCGGTTATGCTTCGGGCCTGGCAGCTAACAGGCGACAAAAAATATTTCGAATGCTGTAAAAAAGCACTTATCCCATTCACCAAAGACATTAACGAGGGTGGTGTGGCTATCCGCAGAAATAGAGGTGAAACCTTTTACGAAGAATACGTGGCAAAATATCCAACCCGGATAATCGACGGACATATTTTTGCACTATTCGGGCTCTATGATTTTGTCAGGGCAGTTCCCGATAAACTTGATCCGGATTCACACCGTTTGGCGAAAAGGTTATTCGACGAAGGAGTAGAAGGAATTGCAAACCAATGGCAAAAGCTCAATCTTGGATTTTGGATTCGTTACAGTTTGTCTGAGATTCCTGTTTATCCAAAGGATGATCCGTGCACCGTAAGTTATCTTCGGTTGATAGGAATGCAACTGAAAGTATTAATTAAACTAACTCAGCACCCAGAATTAATTCGTTTTTATGAAAAAATTAAAAGTGTAGATAAATTCCTCAACATTCTGAGGATGTATCGGTTAAAATATCAATCTTTAAAGAAACTCAATCGTTTGTAATATGTGTGGCATCCTGGGAATACACCAAAAGAACAGCAACAATACTAAATTGATGGACGAAATGCTCAATCTGATACAACATCGTGGTCCGGATGGAGCAACACAGGTTACCCATAATAATTTTACCCTGGGTCACCGGCGATTGGCCATTATCGACTTAAACACAGGCGACCAACCCATTTATAACGAAGACAACTCGATTTGTATAGTATTCAACGGCGAGATCTATAATTTTAAAGAATTACGTCAGGAGCTGCAGGCCAAGGGACATATATTCAGAACTCAAACCGATACCGAAGTAATCCTTCACGGATTTGAGGAATACAGCACTGCATTTTTTAGCAGGATGAACGGGATTTTTACCTTTGCCCTGCTCGATATTGTCAACAACACGCTCTTTTTAGCTCGCGATCATTTCGGAATAAAACCTTTACATTACTACCACAACGACGCTCTACTGGTATTTGGTTCCGAACAAAAAAGTATACTGCTACATCCGCAAGTTCCCCGCGAACTCAATAAACAAGCTTTACATCTACAATTAAATCTAAGGTATACACAAGGCGACGAGACTTTATTTAAACACATAAAACGATTACCTCCGGCCCACTACCTGAAATTCTCGGAAGGGAAGATCGAAATAAAACAATTCTGGGAACTAAAATACAACAACGTAAATCAATATATAAAAGAGAATGAAGCCATTGATGGGATGCATTTTTATATGAAACAGGCTGTAGAAAGACAGTTAGTAAGTGATGTACCTGTTGGCGTTTACCTTTCCGGAGGACTCGACTCCTCTACCATTGTACAAAAAATGCACGAACTCGGGGTAGAACAAATAAATACTTTCACCCTTGGCTTTAACGAACCCACCGACGAATTCACGGATGCAGAACAAATTGCCAAATATTTTGGCACTAACCACCACACCTTAAGCCTGCAGATGAATCCAATGGAAAAATTCCCGGAAGTAATTTGGCATGCAGAGGAACCAAAAATCAACTTACTGCAAGGGTTTAACATGTCGAAATTTGTAAGCAACCATGTAAAGGTTGTTCTTGGAGGGCTTGGAGGTGATGAACTTTTTGCAGGTTACGATATTCATAAGTTTACCAATCCTTTTAACGCTGCTCATGCCCATATGCCCTTATGGATGCAAAAAGTTGCCCTATGGAAATCCAGAATCATCTTTAAGTTGCAAAATGCATCCGGAAAACTCCCGATAGACGAATACCGTCGCGGAGTGCAAATGTTACTGGCATTAGGTAATGTAGAAAAATTTTATCTCATAATGCGGAATACATGGGATTATGATGAACCTTTTTACCAGAATATTTATGCAGGTAAATACCAGGGACAAGCGCTACACTTAAATAAAGTTCACCAATATTTCGATAGTCTGTTCGAAAAAGCAAACACCCTAAAAGCCCTTGAACAAGTATTGTTTGTTGAGATGCAAAGCAAAATGATAAACGATTACTTACTGGTGGAAGACCGAATGTCGATGTCGAACTCAGTAGAAGAGCGCGTTCCTTTCCTCGACCTTGATTTGGTTAATTTTGCCAATAGCATTCCGGTACACCTTAAAATCAAGCAAAACCAAACCAAATACCTTTTCCGAAAAGCAATGGAAAACCATTTACCTCCAAAAATTATTACCAAAAAGAAATGGGGCTTTACGGTAAATCCATATCTACAATTCAAAAAAGACTTAAAGGAAGTAGCACAAAATATACTTACCAAAGAGTTTGTTGAACAACAGGGAATCTTCAACTATCAGTACATCGAAAAAATCATCAACTACAAACCATATCCAAAATTACGCTGGCATTACAATTATATTTGGGTAGCACTTGGTATTGCCATTTGGCAAAAAATGTTTATCGAAACCGATAACTTCAAAAAACGGGAGTTTATGCTGGAAGAGTATTTTAATAGATAAAACAAAGGATTATGGAGAAATTAAAAATACTCTATATTGCAAAAAACATTCCAACTCCCAAAAAGAAAACCAATAGGATTATATTCGACATTGCCCAAAATGTAAGCGAATTTTGCAACATCGATTTTTTATTTCCAAAAGAAATAGTACCGTTCTGGTTCCGTAATAATCCCCGATTCTCCTATTTGTATAAATTAAAAGAATGGACGTTTGAAGGATTTAAAATACAATCCATACCCTATATCAAGCTTCCCTTTAAATACATGCAATACTGGCCCTTGTATTTTCTACCTAAAACAGTAAAAAAATATCTTCAAACAAAAGGACAACCTGATCTGGTACATGCGCATTACCTCTTCCCCGATGGACAGATAGCCTACCGCATTAAAAAGAAATATGACATTCCCTATGTACTCACTTTTCGAAATCAAGACAAACAATACATCGAACTCATCTCCCCAAATAATCCGGATTATAAAAAAGCTCAAAAGATTCTTTCTGCAGCAAAACAAGTCTTGGTCCCCAATGGAGGATACAAAGAATTTGTTGATTCGAGTTTTAATGTGGTATGTAAAATTATGCCACATGGAATTGAGGATAAAGTTTTTTGCAAAGAGAAGAAATCCAACCCAAAAGAGATTATTATCCTGAGTGTTGCTGATGGTTTGAGTACAAAAAATGTAGATTGGGTCATTAATGCTTTTAAAAATTATACCGGCGATAACAAAATTAAACTTCGGTTGATTGGTGATGTTTGTAAACGACAAGATATTATCGAACTATCCGCTGAAGAAAAACAGATTGAATTGCTCGGCAAAGTTCCGCGAGAAGATGTACTTCAATACATGAAAGAAAGCGATATTTTTGCCTTACCCAGCAGCAAGGAAACATTTGGATTGGTTTACCTGGAAGCTGCAGCTACAGGAAATGCCATAATTGGCTTCAAAGGCGAAGGAGTTTGGGGAGTATTTGACGAACATAATGAAATGCTGTTTTGCGATAACTTTGTTCAATTCTCAAACCTTCTACATCGTTTGATCAAAGATAACGAGTTGAGGAATAAATTGGTACAAAAAGCCTTTGAGAAAGCAAAAACAATGGAGTGGAGCAATATTCGCAAAATGTATCAATTAATTTATAAATCTTTTGATATTCTCTCGTAGCTTCTTTGGATTACGCCAATTGTTTACTATCCTTTTGATATTCTCAATCTCCACCTTTTCGTAAAAACTGAAGAAGTACAAGATGAAAGGAAACGTGATTAAAAGAAGTGATTTAATCACAAGTCTCCATATAAGTGCTGTCTCCGAAATTAAAATCCCAACCAATACAATAACAGATGCCAATCCAATCATTAAGCCAATTTTTTTCCATTCGTATGGAATGGGATAAGCTTTTTGAGCAAAGTATGTTACACTGGAGAAGAAAAAAACCTGAGATATCAACGTTGCAAAGGCAGCCCCAAATATATCGAACGTTGGAATCAATAATATATTAAGACCAATATTAATAAGACTTGTAACAAATATTAAACTCCCTATAATTTTTGTCTTTTTTGTTATATTAAGTCCAATTAGAGTATTATCCTTCATTAGGCCAAACAACAATGAAAAGGAAATAATTGGAACAATGCTATTGGCTTGCCAGTATATTTTTGAACCACTAAACACTTTAATAAGTTCTAATGAGAATAAAGACAAAGCAATCAAGCTTACGATAAAGATAAACGACGAATAGGTATTTATCTTAGAATATAAGCGCTGATTACTTGCATGACCAATACGTTTCATTTTTAATGGAGAAAGAGCGAGGCCTAAAGAAGTCGTAATTACAACTTTTAACGTGTTTGCAATCTTAAAGCCCAAAGAGTAGATACCTGTTTTCTCTAGACTTGACATAGAACTTAACATATATCGATCCATGGTTGCTAATAAAACACCTGAAACAGATGCCAACATTAACGGGAATCCATACTCTAACATCTCGCGTAATATTGAGAACTGTAAAGATAATTTAGAATTTTTTACCGTATAAGGAATGAAAAGAAATAACGATACCGCTTCTCCCCAAAGTGTGGCTTGCCAAATAGCAGTTAGTCCAAGTCCTTTATATAATATTCCCCAAAGAATAAGCCCCAAGGTAAGAGTGAGCTTAAAAATCTGAATTGAAATATAAAGCAATGATTTCGTTTGCAGCTTAGCTAAACAGAGTATCTGGTTGTTTATTATTTGCAACAATGATGCAGCGATAGTAAGCTTGAGAAGAAATGAATATTTCTCCGAATCAAACAGAAGATAAGAAATCTTATCCGATAACATTACCAATATTCCTCCAACTGGAATAAGTGTTACAATCAGAAAAAACAAAGTTGTGAAGAAAACAGTGTTTTGGACTTCCTTATACTGGTTATCCCAATACCAACGAGTAAGGCTCTGCACCATAGCCATTGTAAGAATACCAATTAAAAATTGAGAAGTAGCTTCTAATACTGCAAGTGCTCCATAATCAGAGTGTGACAAATAATCAGCATCAGTATAAAGGGGTATCAACACTAAGCCAATCAGCTTAGTTGCAATGCTGCCAATTGCATAAACTGAGGTGTGTTTTGTCGCCTTTTTTATATCTTTAAGCATGCTACAGTTCTAACTGTTTAATGGCAGAAAGCAAGGTAAGTACCTGAGATTTCTCAATTGTGGTTCCACCTAAAAAAAGAGCCTTAGAATCATGCATTAGCTCTTTATCTTCAATCAAGTTTATATGGGTATCAAAATAAGTTTGAAGATATTCTTTTAATTGTTGATTAGTTTTATACCAGTAATCATAAGGATTCATTCCACGTTTCGAACTTAATCTGGCATCTTTCCCTATATGGTATCTGATTCCATCCATTAGATATTTTGGAAACTGTTTAAGAGGAACTCTTTTCCCCCTAAATGGGACAGTTTTATCTGATACTTTAGCATTAATACTCTCCCATTTAAAATTTGCAGCATCGGGATACTTCTGTAAAATCCATTTTTTGTATATCTTATGCTGCTCCCGATATTCTATCGGAATACTCATACAAAAATTAAGAAACTCAATATCTACAAATGGAGAAGATACTTCTGTGTGTATTTGCGCTAAAAAATTCCCACTTAAAGCTCCATTAAATGCTCTTAGATAAAAATTAGCCCTTTCATTATTATTCGCAAATCGGGAAAAATTATCTTTTACTTTAGATGTGTATTTACTTGATGAAGCCTTAAGCTTCTGTTGATTTTCTGTATTCTTGCGAGAGAAAGAGCTAATCACAACATCACCAAGTTGTCCGGAATGTAAGACGCCATAATTAGAGAAATTAATCATATTCATCATATTGTTGGCATGTGCTGAGCCGGAATAAAGGATAACAGCATTTGTCCGTCTAACCATCTCATCGATATCTTTCAAAAAATTGCCATTATCCAAGGCTTTAAACAACCATTCATATCCAAGATATGTACTCATCTCATGTGCAATAGTCATATCAAGGTATCCATACTGAGAAAAGGTTATATTAGTAACTTCTCTGTAACCCATTTCGTATGCCACAAAATTGGTCATTCTACAATCCAGTCCGCCACTCATTGATGCGATATGCTTGTAACCATATTGGATATCTTTATCGAATTCCAACTGAATAGCTTTTCTGAACAAAACATCTATTTGTTCGATACAATCTTGTTCCGAAAGTTTATAATTTGGCGTATTGTCTAAAGTATAATATTTCTTTAAGTTCAATTCTCCTTTTTCAAAAGTAAAATACTCGCCAGCAGTTAACCGGGAAATTTCCTTTACTAAAGTCGAACTATCGGTCATATAACCATATGACAATAAACTATACGCCGCGTTTAAACAAAGGGAATATGACTCCTTACGAGTTTTAAGTTCTTCTATAATTCTAAATATATCCGAACTTATAATAATTGAGTCAGAAGTTTGGCTATAAAATAGTTTTTGATCCCCAATTTGATTTGTAAAAACAATCCATTTATTCGCTTTTTTATCAAACAATGCTCCGCAGAAACTCCCCCTAAATGATTTAAAAAAACACTCTCCGATTGTCTTATACTGTTCAATGCAATGCTTAATGTTCTCTTGTTTGTTAGATGTTGAAAAAGAAAGGTTAACCCCATTCATTAATAAAAAAAGATCATCATTCTCGAAGATGAACGTATCTGCATAAAACTTTATGTCACCAACAATTTCTGCCATGAAATGCTTACCTTTTCTGTCTATCTCAATCGCTATTTCTGCCATAATCCTATTTTGAAAACACGTTTAACCATTCCTTTACTGAAGCTTTTCTATTGAAAAAATATTCACCTATGAGCTGAGGATTCAATTGGCACTTCTTCTTGTATTCATTAATATCCTCTAAAATTGACACAACCTGTTGACCTAAAAGATCAAATGATGAACACTCAAAAAACACCGCACCACTTTCTCTAAAACGACCATAAGGTAACCATGAGGCCGAAATCCCAATATTCCCAGCGTATAATACCTCTTGCAGAGTTCCACTCATTGCATCAGTGTTTTGCATTGTCACAAATATGTCTGATACAATACGAAGCATGGCTAGATCTTCCCAAGAAAGAAAATCTTTAAAGCAAATTATTGTGAGGTGTGAAGCGTTGATGTAGTTTTCTAATTTTGTCTCATACTCTTTGCTTAGTGCATATGTCAACGGTAGTATGATTGTTATATTTTGGCCTTTTAGTTCTTTCTCAATTGCCTTTAATGTCTTAATGTGGTTATTAGCCGAATTACCATTATTACCTATACAAATACATGTTCTATCATTCTTTATATGATATCTTTCTCTAAATGCTTTTAGAGCATTTGTGTTTCCTCGATATGTATCGATAAGCTTGATCAATTTGAAATCGAGAAGAAACAATGCATGTCGGACTTTGTCTCTTAAGTCGAAGCCATATTTGCATAGTAGCATCTGTTCCATTTCAACACTGGAGAGTTGAATAACATTTGCTCTACGATAAGCTCTGGTTAACCAATAGTTGCTAGTTAGTCCATTAGCACGAAAAAGATCACTTCCCCATAGTGATATAATTATGTGACTCTTCCTAGGCAAAAATAGGAGAACGATAGCTCGTTTTATACTTAAATAGTGTACATTATGAATATCGTATTGAGTTGGCCTGGCATGCTGAACTGCCGCTAAGTAATAAAAAGCATCCAGAACACATTTAAAACTTTTTAGTCCTTGTTTATAGTTTATAAAAAAAAACAATAGTGAATAAAATGAGAACAATGCAAATTTCGGGAAGATTTTTAAACCAAAGATTATTGATTTGAAGGTTATTCTGAATTCAATTCCATCATCGTACAGTTTCTTGCTCTTATCAGTCAATTTGATGCCATCATCACAAATCACAGAAGCAGAAAAGGAAATTTGTTCTTGCTTCAGCGAAGCTACAAGTTGATTAACATAGTTTATTGGTTTTCCTAATATTAAAATTCTCATCGTTTATTTTTCTATATACTTTGAGTATTCACTCCATTGCCCAATATCCACCCAGCTTCCTTCAGTTACAGGAAAAACACCAACATTGTAATTCATCTTTTTAAGCTCTTTGATAAGATCCGTGATGTGAAAAAACTTATTCTCTGGGATGATGTCCAGACACTCAGGCTCTAAGATATACAATCCTGCATTGATTTGATATGTTATCTCAGGTTTCTCAGTTAGACTTTCTAGCTGGCCATTTGGTCCTGTCTCAATGGTACCATAAGGTATCTTATAGTGTTTCAATGCAGAGACAATAGTTATTTTATTCTTGTTTTCTTCATGATATTTATAAATATCTGAGAGCTCTTGGTCAATTAATATGTCACAGTTCGACACAAAGAAAGTAGAGTTGATTTTATCTTTAATTAGATGCATGGAACCAGCTGTCCCTAGAGGTTTATCTTCTTGAAAGAATTCGATTTGATAATTACTATTGTTTAAAGTTTTAAAATAATGTTTAATCATTTCAGCTCTGTAATTTACCGAGATATAAAATGACGAACATCCTGCGCCAACAAACCGGTCCATTATATCCTCAATAATGGTCTTCTCATGAATAGGAACCAGAGGCTTTGGAAGCACATTGGTAATAGGTTTAAGTCTGGAGCCTTTGCCCCCAGCCATGATTACAACAGGAAGATTTAGTTTACTTACTTCGCTTTTGTGTATTTCGCCAAAGATATCCTCCCAAAAGTGGATTTTAACGATCTCATTATTCTCATCTAACACAGGCATACATTCTATTCGAAAAGTTAGCATCTGATTCTTTATCTTCTCAAAAGAATCGGTTTTAAAAGCAACACGATTCTCTTTCCGCATAATCCTTGCGATCTTTTCGCTTGTAGGAGTGTTGTTAATTATGGCTCTTTGAATATCCCCAAGGCTAAGTAATCCTAAATATTTACCATATTTAGTTACGATGAGGAGTTTGCGCATCGAAGCATCCATTTGCTTTAGAGCTACAATAATCTTTTCTTCACTTTCTATGAATAGATTCTTTTTATGTGCCATATGTCGTCTCTTTGTTGTTATGGTAGGCCTTATATAGAGAGTCGTATAAGCTAATCTCACTACCCCAGTCTAGTTCATCTCTCAGTTTGCTATTATCTCCGTAGCTTTCATCTGGTTCTTGATTACTAGGAGTTTTACTTTCTACAGTTATTTTTTTTCCAGAAATAGATATTAGCATATCTAAAATATCTTGCATCTTAAATTTCTTCCCACTACAAATATTGTATTCAGAACCATTTTTTCCATTAATCATGATTTTTTTAATGGCTGTACACACATCTTCAACGTCTAAATAATCTCTATAGGCTTGCAAGTTCCCCACCTTTACAACTCCATTGTTGGGTGTTTTCTTGATTTTATCGATGAATGTACCGATAGCTAAACTGGAGGACATACCTGAGCCAATAATATTAAATGGTCTCGCAATTACTATTGGCAGACCATCTCGTTGTAGGATATATTTGGAAAGGAGTTTCTGCAAATGCTTGCTAAAACCGTAATCATTTATGTATAATGGGGAAGCATCTTCTTTTAGTGGAAAATTTTTGTTAATACCATATTCAGCTGCCGATCCTATCAAAACAATTCGTTTTACATTACAGTCAAAAGAATTAATACATTCTAAAAGGTTAAGGGGGCCCAAAAAATTTGTGTTAACAAATTGAGAGAGTTTTGAGCCTGAAATTTGTCCTGCAAAATTCACAATGTATTCTGGATTTACGGATTTTAGCACCGAACATAAACCACTAAAATTATTAAGATCGACCTTAAATTTGTTTTTTGAGTTTATATATTCAGCATTATCATTATTTATATGATAAATATTTGTGCTGTCAAATCCTTTCCCGTTTAGAAAATGGACAAAATGGCTTCCTAAAAAACCACTACTTCCAATTAATAATATTTCTCCCATTAGTTTGATTTAAGCAGGTCATTTTTTATTGCTTCAATATGAGTAATAATATCAAAATGAGACCTTTTGTAGTCATGATTACTCAAATCGAAATCAGCAAAAGCGCCACTCTTGATGATATATCTGAAATTGTTGTCTTCTAATGTTTTAAAGAGTCTCGACAATTCCTGTTCTCCTTCTTTATATGAATGATATTCAATAACTAATCGGTCTACCTTTTTAAGTAAGTTCCCACAATCTTGTAATACTTTAACTTCTACACCTTCGATATCTATTTTGATAAGGTCTATTTGTTGAGTTTCGTTTTCAATTAATGTTTTGAGACGTATAGCTGGGATTTTTGTTGGTATTGTTTGAAATCCATTCGGTTTGAGGAATGAACTTACCTGCCCCCCCCTATCACAATAAAATACAAGATGCCCTTCTTCGTTAGATATCGCATTATTATAGGCGTGAACGTTAGTCAAATTATTTATCTTAATATTCTCTTCAAGAGCTTTGAATACAATAGGGTTAGGCTCGTAGGCTTTTATCTCTGCATTTGGGTATCTGCTTTTGTAATACAGTGAAGCAATCCCCATATTTGCTCCGAGGTCATAGATTAGTGGATTAGCTGAGTCAAAACACACAGCATGTGTTTCGTTTACGAATAAATCAGTGTACATTTGTGAAGCGCTGTCAAAATTCGTTATTGATATTTGGTAATTACCTATTATAATAATAGAAGACTTGTATTTTTCTTGTCTTTTATATTTTCTTCTTGCTTTCTTAACCGCTCTATATTCTTTCTTATTATCAATTTTATTAGCTTTAAGCCCTATTGGTAGTAGTAATAGGTTTATTATATCTTCAATAATTTTCATTGGGAAGTGATATTACATTTTTGAATCTAAGTACTTACCAGTCTCTTTGTGAACAAAGTCTGGAATCATGGAGTGAAACAAATCGACCAAACTTTCTTTAGTCCATTTATGTTCGTTTAATGCTTTGGTTATTTGTCTCTCAAATCCAATGAGTTTGTCCTCATTATAAACTAATCGATTCTTGATGATACCCAAGTTCTTAAAACGTGCCAAGTCAAGCTCTTCATTATTAGTATAAAATTCTTCAAAGGCTTTCTCTCCTGAGGTATCACTTTTTGTAAAAAGGCAAGGCCATTTACCATCTTCGGGTATGGTTGCGGTTAATTCCCTGGCTTCATCCTCATTAGTACAAATAAATGGAACATATCCTTTTTCTTTTAAATACCTTTTGGCAATATCGGCAAATGTTATCAGATGCAGTTCGTCACTCAACTTTGGAAAGAAAATATCACGATTTTCACCAAAAATGCACGACATTAAGCATAGTTCGCCTGATTCCTTAGGCAATACAAAATAACGCTTAATATCGTCTGGCGCCACAATAGGTTGTTGTTTTTCAAGTCGTCGGTTAAAACTATATAATAAAGACCCATCAGAAAATGCAACATTGGCGAAACGAGCCATTGATATGTCAATATCTTTTGATCTTCGCATTACAAACATTTCCATAATCCGTTTTGATGCTCCCATCATACTAACCGGATTAGCCGCTTTGTCTGTTGAAACGCAAAAATATTTTTTGGTGCCTTTAGCAACTGCCTGTTTTATGGTTTTGTCGGTATTAAATATATTTACCTTAATCATTCGCATTAGAGTAAACGGATCTTTTTCGCTACGTACGTGTTTTAATGCAGACAAATTTAGAATATAGTCGTATTTCCCATCAGCCTCCCAAAATGCGTCATATTCATCCGAACCTACATCTAACGCAAATGTTCTAAAATCTCCTTCAATATATCCAAATGAACTTCTTATATCTCTAACCAGTTCAGATAAATTGTTTTCGCTAATATCAACAACATGGAGCTTATTAGGCTTTCTTTTGAATATCTCCTTGGTAACAGCCTGCCCTATGGAGCCAGCTCCACCTATTACAAGAAATCCGGATGAAGAAACGATAGACCTCAACTCCTTTTCGTGTTCAGAGACATCTTTTTCAAACAATTCTGCAGTTCTTCCGATGAGTTTTAACATACACCTACCAATATATAATATCTTCTTTAACCACAAATGTACAATAAATACAATTTGATACATAGGGAAGTTCGAGTCGGTATTCTTTCGTTCAAATATTAGTTCTAAACTTGAAAGCAAAAAGTATGTGATTGAGTTCAACAAAATCTCTTTGCGATACATCATATCTCGTTCTAATTCACACTATCGCTATTGTTCCCATTCACTGATGTGTATAGATTATTCATGGACGTATTCATATCCCAAACGCCTTGTTCTCCACTTCTTCCAGAAGGATTTTGCATCCTTATAACTGAAAAACATCAAACACCAAACTCACAAACCACACCTGTTTTATAGCAACCTGTATAGCATTTCTCAAATCCAGTGGTAGTTTTTCTTAAACCACACCTCCTTTTTAATTTACCAGGGGTACATTTACCTCAACCACACCTCCATCGACTTTTGGGCAAGGTACTTTTTCATTTGGGGCAGCTTCATTTTCAATTACGGGACCTCAAATCAGCCACGGATTACTTGCTTTTACCTGACTACAACTCTTTTAACGCTGTCACCTGTCATTCTATACAAAAAGTCAAGCTTTTATATAACATAAGCAGGAAATATAAAAACACATTAATAACTATTGTGCAAAATAAATGATTGTCGTAACTTTTCATCTGTTAACGCGAAAATGCACCATGCAATTGAATCCCTTTTATTTATCAACCTTCAACTCATGGTCTTTCCGCCGAATATTAATTTCAAAATTTAAAACCGATGAAAGGAAAATCGATTAACAACTTTATGGAAGATTGTCGTATTACAATTTTTAATGCGGCCGACGATGAAATTATCAGCACACGTTTTGCACCCTTTGGATACGACGAAACAAAACACCAAAGCAACAAAACACTGTACCAGGAAACCACAGACATTATTGCTCAAAACAAAATCGAACACGCCGAATACGACGCGGCACGTATCGATTTTAACGATGCGGTTGATGCTGCCCGTAAAATTTACAGCAACATTACACGTTCGCTCCAGTATTGGTACGGCCCCGAAACCCGGGAAGCTTTAAAACTGGGGCTATATAACAACAAAATAGCACGCTATGCCGATTTTGTTCAGGCAGGAAAAGAATTCTACACCGAACTCATTAAACATCCGGATGTAATGGAAAAGCTAGTTCCCTTTGGCCATACACAGAAAAATATAGCTGAATACCAAACAAATATTAACAGCTAGATGACCTGCGTGCCAAACGCGAAAAAGAAAGCGGCGATGCACAATACTATGTTAAAGTCAGAAACGCCAAAATGGACGAACTGGCCGATATAGTGGCCGATATTAAACGCCTTGGCAAACTCGTCTTCACCGAAGACGAAGCTCAATACCTCGAAAAACTGGGGATATTGGTAAAATCATAACTTCAAGCAGCCCCTTGTTTGCAAAAAAACCACAGTCGATAAAATATTACAGGGCTGAAAGTCCGTAATAATTTAGCCTCGGGCGAACAAACCGCCGGATGGCGGGAAGTGTCGCCCGGGGTTAATGAAAAGCATTAAAACAGGCGCAAATGCGAAAATTGATTGAAAATGAAATCTGCCATGCGCCTTATATCGAAACCTTTCTTCATAAATTGAATGAAAAATATTTGTATAGAGAGGGCCGCTCAACTGGGGAGAAAAGCGGCCCCCCATAACAAAGCCAGGGAACTATTAGATTAAGCCCTTTAAGAATGAATGGAGAAGATATCATAAACTCCCACAGGCTCGAATTTGTTCTGTCAACTGAATACTCTCCCTCACATCCTCAACTCCAAAACCATTCCCGGCTAAAATATGGCGGTACGATTCGGTATGAAGGTCGGTAAAGCCATCAGTAAAGTCGATTTCTTCATCGTTAACTTTAATCGAACGAAAAGTTCTTTTTCCTGCTCGTACTACTTGATCAGGCAAATCATGCTCATCGAGACTTAAGTTCCAGTTTACCTCGGCATTCGCGAGTTTTAAAGTTCCGGCTGCTTTAAATGGTTCGTAAATATTTACCTTGCACTCGCGCAAACTGCCAAATATCCAGATCAGCATATCAAACAGGTGAATGCCTATGTTGGTAGCAATCCCTCCTGATTTTTGCACATCGCCTTTCCAGCTTTTAAAATACCACTTTCCTCGGGTGGTGATATAGTTTAGATCAATCTCGTAAAATTTATCCTTACCGGCGAGGTCGACTTTCCTTTTTAGTTCGACAATGGCCGGATGATGACGAAGTTGCAAAATGGAGTAAACGCGTTTTCCGGTTTCTGCTTCTATATCTTTGATAATCCGCATTTCGTTGGGATGTATCACCATGGGTTTTTCACAAATGGCATCGGCACCGTTCCTTAACGCAAAACGAATGTGCGAAGGATGCATATAATTGGGCGTGCATATACTTACGTAATCAATCGGCTTTTCAGCCATGCGCTGATCATCCATAAACCGGTCAAGGTTTTCGTGCTCCATAAAAAACTCTGCATTGGGGAAATAATTGTCCATTTTGCCCATCACATCAAAACGATCAGAAGCACAAACCAGCTGATTGCCAGTCTCCTTAATGGCTCTCATGTGCCGTTCAGCGACATACCCGGCTGCCCCTATTACTACAAAACGTTTCATTCTTTTGTTTAATGTAATCTCTGTGCCACTCACTATAATCCATGCTTATGTTGCGCTAAAGTGAAAACAAGTTTTAAGCAGAAGATCACGGAGAATTATAAAGTAAATCTATAGCTTGTATACTTTGTCCGATGCTTCCTCTATCACATTACGCATATCGACAATCAGTTTCGAGTGGGCATGAATAAAATCTGCATCAAAAACATGGTGATTGGTGGTAATAACCACACAGTCTGCTTCATTTAATGTTTCTTCAGTTAAAACCACCGACCTGAGCGAATTCCCATTTTCAGTTAATATCTCCTCAATGAAAGGATCGTGATAACTTACCTCACCACCTTTCTGTATTACGGCATCAATAATCTCAAGAGCCGGTGATTCGCGCTCATCATCGATATTTGGTTTATAAGCCACGCCAAGAAAAAGCACCTTACTACCGTTCACTGCTTTTTTCTGCCGATTTAAAGCCGTTGCAATTTTTATGTACATATAGTGCGGCATACGCATATTAATATGACCTGCAGCATGTATCATGCTCAAGTCGAACTGAAATTTTTTGGCAATGTGCTCGAGGTAAAAAGGATCGAGTGGGATACAATGCCCACCAACACCAGGCCCCGGATAAAATGCCTGAAATCCAAACGGTTTGGTTTTGGCAGCTTCAATCACTTCCCAAATATTAATGTCCATTTTCCCTGATAAAAGCGCCAACTCGTTAATTAAACTAATATTGATTAAACGATAAGTATTTTCAAGAATTTTTACCATCTCTGCCACCCTTGGTGAACTTACCGGATGAATATTGTCGATTGCGAATTGGTATATGGCTTGACCAACCTCCAATCCATCTTCTGTTAAGGCTCCCAAAACCTTGGGAGTATTCTTAGTAACAAAGTTTTTGTTCCCGGGATCAACCCTTTCCGGGGAATACGCAAGCCAAAAATTATCGCCATGTTTCATCCCCGATTCGGTTTCAATAATCGGCAGCATAAAATCCTCTGTAGTAGTAGGATAAGTTGTGCTTTCGAGACTAATAAAAGTGCCGGGTTTTAGGTACCTTCCTATCTCTTCACAGGCAGATTGGATGTAACTCATATCCGGTTTTTTAAAGCGATCAAGAGGAGTTGGAACACAGATCAAAAGCGCATCGCATTTATTCATCTCAGAGAAATCGGTTGTCGCATGAAAAGTTACATTTTCAACAACTTCACGTAGTGCTACATCCCTGACATCTTTGATATAATTCTCTCCGCTGTTTATCTTTTTTACTTTGGTTTCGTTTTTGTCAAAGCCTAAAACATGAACACCAGCTTCAGCAAATCCAACTGCTAGAGGCAATCCAACATAACCTAATCCGATTATACCAACTACCAGCTCTTTTTGTTCTACCTTCTTTAAAATATTAGCCTTATGATTCATCATTTACTATTTCCAGATTTATGCCTGCTAAATTATACTTTTCTCCGGTTTTGGGACAAATTAAATCATCGCCCAAAATTTCTCCGCTTCGGCTCACCCACCCTGTTTGTTTGCCAGGCACCCCGGTTACAAGGGCAAAAGCTTTCACATCTTTTGTTACTACAGCTCCTGCACCAACCATACAATATTCGCCCAAAGTAACACCACAAATAATGGTGGCATTAGCACCAACTGTGGCCCCACGCTTTACCAGTGTTGCTTTAAATTCATCTTTCCGCTCAACACTGCTACGTGGATTAACAACATTGGTAAACACCATTGAAGGTCCCAGAAAAACATCGTCTTCACAAACTACTCCTTCATACACCGAGATATTGTTCTGAACTTTCACATTATTGCCTAAAATTACCTTGTTTCCAAGAAAAACATTCTGTCCAAGAATACAGTTTTTACCCATCAGAGCTGTACCCATAACGTGCGAAAAGTGCCATATTTTTGTTCCGGAACCAATTTGTGCTCCTTCATCAATAACAGCAGTTTCGTGCGAGAAATATTCTTTATTCATAATACCTTCTTTTACTCCTTTCCGAGAAATTTTTTATTGCCTCAACAATATACTCCATCTGTTCGGTATCCAGCTCAGTATGCATTGGCAACGACAAAACATTTTGAGTAAGTCGTTCTGCAATTGGAAAGTCTCCGAGTTTATACCCCAAACTTTTATAAGCATCCTGTAAATGCAGTGCTTTTGGATAATAAACCATCGAAGGAATTCCTTTTGCATCCAAATACATTTTTAACTCATCCCTTCCTTCAGCCTGAATAGTATATTGATGAAAGGCATGTGTGCTAAACTCAGCCCTCAACGGTATTTTAACACCACTTAAATCTTTTAAATGTTCATCATAAAAACGCGCCGTCGTTTGTCTTGCTTTTATATGCTTATCAATATACTTCAACTTCACCTCAAGAATTGCAGCCTGAATACTATCGAGCCTCGAATTAATGCCAATTCTTTCATATTCGTATTTGGCTTTCATGCCATGGTTGGCAATGCTGCGAATTGTATCGGCCAGATTTTTATCTTCTGCATAAACAGCCCCTCCATCACCAAAAGCACCTAAGTTTTTTGATGGGAAAAAGGAATTACAACCGATATGCCCGATTGTTCCGGCTTTCTTTTTTGTGCCGTCAGAAAGCAGATAATCTGTACCCAATGCCTGACAAGCATCTTCAACCACAAATAACTCATGCTTTCCGGCCAAATCCGAAATTGCTTCCATATTAGCACATTGACCAAAAAGATGCACTGGTAAAATTGCTTTAGTATTAGAAGTTATAGCATCTTCTATTTGTGCTTCATCAATATTAAAAGTACCCAAACAAACATCAACAAAAACGGGTTTTAGTCCCATCAACATAAGAACTTCAACAGTTGATACAAACGAAAAAGGAGTAGTAATTACCTCGTCACCAGGCTTTAAATCCAAAGCCATAAAGGCCAGATGAAGTGCATCAGTACCGTTTCCACACGTAATTACATTGGTATTGAGATATTCGGCCAACTTCGCTTCAAAATCAAGTACCTTCCCACTTTTAACAAACCGGGTGGATTTAATTACCTCCTTAATGGCATTGTCAATCTCTGCCTTCATGGTGAGGTATTGCCCGTAAATGTCAGTCATGTGGATGGTTTGCATACCGTTTAGCTTGTTTTTAATAAACTATAAAAGTATAATTTTAGCGCCAGAATAAGTCATTAGATTTTTATTTCGCATATTCCCGGTCTGATAGATTTGAAATATGAGAACAGATTCCAGTCGAATACCAAATTCTTTTTTCATACGCGAAGTAACCAAGGTGGCACCCGATTTACTCGGAAAAATACTGGTACGACGTTTTGAAGATGACACAATACAAAAGTTTGTGATTACCGAAACCGAAGCCTATAGTGGAGGAGAAGACAAAGCCTGCCATGCCAACAAAGGCTTAACACCCCGCACCAAAATAATGTTTGATGAAGGTGGATTGGTATACGTTTACCTGATATACGGGATGCATTGGATGCTGAATTTTGTTACCGGTGAAGCAGGTGATTCTTCTGCGGTTTTAATTCGGGGTGTGAAAGGTATTTCCGGGCCCGGACGAGTGGGCCGGACACTTCGACTCGACAAATCCTTTTATGGAGAGAACCTGGCTACTTCAGATAGAATATGGGTTGAAAACTCAGAGCTGAAACCCAAATTTGTAACCGCTCCTCGTATTGGAATCGACTATGCCGGCGAACCCTGGATTAGCAAGCCTTGGCGATTTATTGTAAAGTAATGAGCTGAAAATTCTACAGACTATTGCCGCTTCCCTTTCATTATAAACTTATCGTATAAAAAAAGTGCCACTACAGCTACGAGTCCGATAATCAGGATGACCATCCATATTTGCGACGGATTATATTTATCCCACAACTGGTTCGTAAGTTCTGTAGGAGTCATTCCCATTTTTTGTGCTGCTGCATTAAAGTATTCATTCTGCGTGAGCCCGTCGGCCAACTGAATACCTTTTTCAGCTACCTCCTGCTTTACAAAAACGTTTTTATCAGACATTCTGCCATATACACTACCTGAAATAATACCGGCGAATACATTACCCAAAAACACCGGAATAAATGAATAGCCCATATAAAGCGCTTTTTTATCGGACGGAGCAATACGTCCGATATATTCGGTAATCTTTGGCGACCCCGCCATTTCGCCAATGGCAAAAATATAAATTGCAACCAGCGTAAAAAGGACGTTCTGTGTTGCCAGCGTCAACGCCATTCCAATAGCACACACCAGAAACCCCGACATCATGGAGCGCAAAGGACGCCATTTCATTACAACAGCTGATACAATGATTTGGAATACGATGATAAACATCGCATCAAAATTGGTAATAAACTCCGCTTCCATCTGCCCGGTTTCGGCAATCCCGTAATTTTCGCTAAAGAATGGTAAATACTGATGGAAGAAATTATACACGGCACTTGTATCAACCCACTGGGCAATAAAAACCGGGAGTGTAAAGAAAAGCTGGTTATACATTGTCCAGAAACCAGCCACAATAACCAGGAACAATACAAACTTAAAATCCTTTATCACCAAGGCAATATTAGTAAATACCTTTCTGATCGATACCCAAATTGAATCAGTATTTATGGTTCGGTCTGGTTCTTTATAAAACAACAACAGAATAAAATTTAAGGCTACAATCCCAGCAGAAATATAAAATATTAATTCCGATTGTCCTTTGTAGATTAGAGTAACTAATGGTCCAAAAAAGGCGCCAATATTCACCATCATGTAGAAAATGCCAAAACCGATCGACGCTGTTTCATCAGTAGTTGTTTTGGCAATTGTTGCAGAAATAATAGGTTTAAAAAGTGCCGCACCCAGCGCCAGGTACAGGTACATTACAAATACTCCTACAAATGTATCGAAATGCGGCAATAAAATAAAGGCCGACGTATACACCATAAAAGCAATAAACAACACCTTTCTATAGCCATATTTATCAGCAATGGCTCCTGTTATTACCGGCAAAAAATAAAGAATACCGGTACCAATCCCCATTATCAACCCTTTTTGTTCCTGAGAAAACTCCAGTCCTCCCATATCTGCCGACCCTGTTAAATAATTGGCAAACAGCATAAAGAAGCCGTACCATGCCCAACGTTCAAATAACTCAATAGTATTAGCTATCCAAAAACTGCGGTTGTATTTTTTTAATACCGAAACAAATGCCATATCGCCTTAATTTGATGAAGCACGTAAGGTAACATTTTTCGAAATACGTTCAGCTCCTCAACCCCGAAGAGCTGACATATCGCATAAAAAAAGTGAAGAAAGTTTTCAGTTGGTAGTCGCAGTTAACAGTTCTGCATTTTTACAACTGAGCAATTGAACAGTAATTATAATGAATGGGTAATTGAACAGATATGGAAATAAATTTACAATACTTTGGACATCACAATCCCACATCGAAAAAGGCCGATATAAATGTTATGATCATTATAATAAGGAACAATACAATAAAAAAAACGACTATTCCCAGCTTAAAATTATATCTCTTTTCCTCGTGTTTTGTAGAATCTTTCAATCGCTCAATGGATTCAACCAGTTTTTTCGGCGCCTGATCGTTTTTAATGATATAGTCGGCAGCACCCAACTTCATAATTTTTACGGCAGTATCCACTTTACTTTGCGCACTCAGAAAAATAAAATCGATTTGGCTGTGTTCGCGCACCACCTGAAGCATAAATTCCAAACCGTTCGTTTCTTCCGATGAATAATCCAGAATTATAACATCAGGTTTTAAATGAATTTGCCTGAGACATTCTTCTCCGTTTTTAAAAACTTTCAGATTCGAAAACTTTTTCGATTGCAAATAACCAACAATAAGATCTTTGTAAACGGTGCTGTCCTCGATCAGAAAAATTAAAGGATCATCTGTCTCTTGCATAATTTTAGAATAGTATTAGCGCAGCTCTAAAAATAACATTTATTTATTTAGAAAACAACAAAGCCGAATTGCTCAAAAAACCCGCAATCATTCGCAACTCACAACAGAAAAAGGTACTTTTGAGAATTAAATACACAATTTATGTTACTGGCAATCGACATAGGAAACACAAATATTGTTTTTGGAATTTACAAAGAAAAAGAATGGGTAAACCACTGGCGCATTCAAACCGATCAACTGAAAACAGCCGACGAATACGAGGTTATTTTCCGGTCGCTGTTAACTGCAGGAAAAATCTGCCGCACCGAAATATCGCGAATAATCTTAAGCAGTGTGGTACCTTCACTTGTTCATCCTTTTCGCGAAATGTTATCGGGATTATTCGACAACGCAACAATCAATCATCTTAATCCCGAAATTTACGATCGTTTACCCATTAAGATACTCAATCCATACGAAATAGGAACCGACCTGGTTGCAAATGCCACGGCTGCCTATCAAAAATATGGTAACAATACCATGGTAATTGATTTTGGTACTGCTTTAACCTTTACTACCATTGGAAAAAATTCAGCAATTTTAGGCGTTGCCATCGCGCCCGGGCTACGCACTGCAGTTGGTGCTCTTGCCGGAAAAACAGCACAATTACCACAAATTCATATTACCGCTCCGCCATCGGTTTTGGGCGAAAACACTACTCATGCCATCCAATCGGGAATTATTTTCGGATACACAGGATTGGTAGATTCGATGATAGAACGTACCGAAAAAGAATTAGGCGTATCGCTTAATGTTGTGGCTACCGGAGGGCTAAGTGCAGTAATTGCTCCGTTAACAAAAAACATTAATGCCTGCGAGCCTATGCTCACGCTCGAAGGGCTGATTCAAATCAATTCATTTATATAACATCTTTGATCTCATAATTTTTACAAGTAATTTTATTTCTTTTGCAGTGAACAAACTGTAGCAGAACAGTTGTTATTGTTTCAGTAATTTTAGGAAAAATGGAAGACGCGAAGGGGAAGCTGCTTGATTCAATAAACAATCCCGACGATTTAAAAAAAATACCGGTTGACCAACTCGAAGACGTTTGTCAGGAGTTGCGCGATTTTATTATCGATGTGGTTTCAACCAATCCGGGTCACTTTGGGGCTAGTTTGGGAGTAGTTGAGCTGACTGTTGCCCTTCATTACGTATACAATACACCTTACGATCAGTTGGTGTGGGATGTTGGTCACCAAGCCTATGGACACAAAATTCTTACCGGTAGAAGAAAGCAATTCGACACCAACCGAAAATACAAAGGACTCAGCGGATTCCCAAAACGTACTGAAAGCGAATACGATGCATTTGGTGTTGGACACTCGTCAACATCTATTTCGGCCGCTTTAGGAATGGCCATTGCTTCCAGAATTAAAGGCGAACAAGAACGCAAAGTGGTTGCCGTTATTGGCGATGGCGCTATGACCGGAGGAATGGCTTTTGAAGCATTAAATAACGCCGGAGGCGAAAATGCAGATATTCTGGTAATTCTGAACGACAACAACATGGCCATCGACCCCAGTGTTGGAGGATTGAATAAATACCTGCTCAACATTTCAAAGTCCGACACCTACAACCGAATGAAACACGATGTTTGGGAAGGACTGGGAAAACTGGATGGTTTTGGAGAGAAAACACGTCGGTTTATCCAAAAAAACCAGCACGCACTAAAAAATATGATCCTGAAAGAGAATAATCTTTTCGAAGCGTTTAATTTCAGGTATTTTGGCCCGATTGACGGACATGATGTGCGGTATTTAACCAGCGCACTAAACGACCTGAAAGATATTCCGGGACCAAAACTGTTACATGTAATTACCCAAAAAGGTAAAGGATTTAAACAGGCCGAGCTTTATCAAACCAAATGGCATGCACCAGGTATTTTCGATAAAGAAACCGGCGAAATTTACAAGTGCGATTGCAATGTTGATCAAGCACCAAAATTTCAAAATGTATTTGGAGATACTTTGGTTGAGCTGGCTGAAAAAAATGATAAAATTGTGGGAATAACGCCTGCAATGCCGACAGGATGTTCTATGAATAAAATGATAGAACAAATGCCGGGTCGTGCTTTCGATGTGGGAATTGCAGAACAACATGCCGTTACTTTTTCGGCCGGACTTGCCGCACAAGGCATGGTTCCGTTTTGCAATATCTACTCTACATTTATGCAGCGCGCCTACGACCAGGTGATACACGATGTTGCCATTCAGAAATTACCCGTAATTTTCTGTCTCGACCGTGGAGGTCTGGTTGGAGAAGACGGACCTACACACCACGGAGTTTTTGATATTGCTTATATGCGTTCAGTTCCGAATATGATCGTGTCGGCGCCGATGGACGAGATTGAGCTGCGCAACCTGATGTACACGGCGCAGTTGGAAGAAAATACTCAGCCCTTTTCAATCCGATATCCGCGCGGGTGTGGCATAATTGCCGATTGGCAAAAGGAATTTGAAAAAATTGAAATTGGTAAAGGCCGAAAATTAAACGATGGTACTGATATTGCGTTGTTGTCGATAGGCAAAACCGGAATATTTGCTCAGTGTGCAGTAAAGCTCCTGGCCAAAAACGATATTTCAGCAGCACACTACGATATGCGTTTTGTTAAACCGCTCGACACTGAAACACTTAACAAAGTTATGCAAAGTTTCGACCAGATTATAACCATAGAAGACGGCAGTATTCTGGGCGGATTTGGAAGTGCTGTTCTTGAATTTATGGCTGAAAACGGTTTCACCAATAAAATAAAAATACTGGGAATTCCTGATAAGTTTATCGAACACGGAACTCCAGAGGAGCTTTATCGGGAATGCGGCATCGATACACAAGGTATTGTTAATACCGTAAAGAAATTAGTTGGCAAAACAGAAATCGTTTAAACAGTAAATACCCGATCTCTCTATCATTCCTTTATCCCGGCATTCCGTTTATCGGTATAATATTTTTATCTTTAAGTCGTTCTGAAAAGTGTACTTAAAAACCATTTGAATTGGACATTTATCTAAAAAGACGACGGGGAAAAATTTTACTGCTCATCTTTGCTGTACTTATTGGAGTCGCATCAATACTTTACACCAACTGGCTAACGAGAAAAATGGCCAACGAAGAACGCAACAAGGTTGAAATCTGGGCCGATGCGATAAAGGGAATTAATAATGCTACCATCGAAATTACCACTCCCGAAATGGCCCAGCTACAAACTCGCTATCTCCAGTTTTTAGGTATGGTTAGCGAAAAAAATACAACAATTCCCATCCTGATATTAAACCCTGACGGAACTTTTAATACCGACCGTAACATTCCCTATCGCGAAGACCGAAAAGAAGAAGTACTGAAGCGCGAACTAAAAAAAATGCAGGATTATGCAGCTCCAATCCCAATCGATTTAGGCGATGGTCACGAGTTGATGCTGTACTACCGCGAATCAACAATTCTGCGCAATCTGCAACTATATCCGGTTATACAGCTGGCAGTTATTATTCTGTTTATTCTGGTTGCCTATTTTGCATTTGTGGCTACCAACCGTGCCGAACAAAACCAGGTGTGGGTGGGCATGTCGAAAGAAACCGCGCACCAACTGGGCACTCCAATATCGTCGCTAATGGCCTGGATTGAACTGCTAAAATTGAAAGATGTTGATCCCAATCTGATTAAAGAACTGGAGCAGGATACGTCGCGACTGGAACGTATTACCGAACGTTTTTCTAAAATCGGGTCAAAACCGGAATTACTGCGCGTTAACCTCATCGAAGTATTAAATTCGGCCGTTTCGTACCTGAAACGACGTTCGTCGGATAAAGTAAAATTTGCGCTAAATTACGATACTAACGCCTACATTGAAACACCATTAAATGCTGCACTGTTCTCGTGGGTAATCGAAAATTTATGCAAAAATGCCATCGATGCAATGAGCAATCACGGCTCCATTACCATTCAGGTAAAAGAAAAGGAAAAACAGGTAACTATTGACCTTACCGACACTGGCTGTGGTATTTCAAAAAATCATCAGAAATCAATATTTCATCCCGGATTCTCAACAAAAAAACGCGGCTGGGGATTAGGCCTTTCATTGGCAAAACGTATAGTTGAAATTTACCACAAGGGCAAAATTTTTATCAAATCATCGGAAATGGGAAAGGGAACCACATTTAGGATTATTCTGTACAAATAAAAACAAAACCATAAGCTCAACCCGGCAGTGTTCAATCACCGAACGTAGCACTTATGCAAATGGCTCAGGTTTAACTATTTTGATTTAGAAAGAATTTTGAAATATTTCTGCAATTTCTTTAACTGTTAATAAAAAATTTATACTTTTGCATCCACTTTTTTGGAATCGTGAGCTGGGAAAGCAAATATAATATTGAGTTTAAAGGTCTTAAAGAAGGCCTGCACGATTACCAATTTAAGGTAAACGATAGGTTCTTTGAGCATTTTAAGGAAAGTCTGGTTGACAACGGAGAAGTTAGCGTAAATGTTGAACTTGAAAAGCGAAGTGCATTTCTGAAATTAAGCTTTGCACTTGAAGGATGGTTAGAGCTTGTATGCGACCGCTGCCTTGACAATTACCAGCAAGACGTGTCTTTAGAAACCGAATTATTTGTAAAATTTGGCGAAGAAGATGAGTTTGAAGAAGGCGACAATGTTATATGGGTCTTACCCGAAGAACACGCCATCAACCTGGCTCAAATTATTTACGAATACGTTACATTAAGTATTCCGTTACGGCATGTTCATCCGAATGAAAGCGGAGAAAACGGCTGCAACCAGGAAATGATTGACAGATTAAACAATATTACACAGCACGAAGCGGACGAAGATGAGGAAGAAGAAATTGATCCGCGTTGGGCTGCATTAAAAAATTTAAAGAATAATAATTAAAAATACATAACAATGGCACATCCAAAGCATAAAACATCGAAAGCGAGAAGGGATAAAAGACGTACGCACTACAAAGCAGTTGCCCCTACTCTGGCTACTTGCTCAAACTGTGGAACAACTGTAAAATACCACACAGTATGTCCTGAATGTGGTTACTACAGAGGAAAACAAGTAATTGAAAAAGAAATTGCATTATAGTTAAATAAACATCCGGATACTCCGGATTTAACTAACAAAAATCCATCTTCGGAAAATTCCGAAGATGGATTTTTTGTGACCACCCATCCGCATTTCCTATTTTCTGATTTTTCGAACAATGTTATAAATTGTTCTGCCATTAAGAACATTTTTTCACCTCCTCACACCATATCTATTGGTATTTCTTTGCTGCCTCCTATAAATCGCTCTACATTTAACCCCGGTAAAAAATGACCGAAACTTTTATTTTCAGTAAACAAAATTAGTATTTGAACAATGGCTAACATCAGGGCAGCAATTACAGGAGTTGGAGCCTACCTCCCGGAATACCGGTTAACAAACGAAGAAATCAGTAAAATGGTTGACACCACGGACGAGTGGATCATGCAGCGAATCGGAATCAAGGAGCGAAGGATATTAAAGGAAGAAGGAAAAGCCACCAGCGACATGGGAGCAAGGGCAGTAGAGAACTTGCTGGAAAAAACAGGCACATCGCCAGGAGAAGTTGATCTATTAATTTGTGCTACCATTACACCTGACATGAACCTTCCGGCAACAGCCAATATTATAGCAAACAAAACAAATATTCATAACGCCTGGAGTTTCGATTTAAATGCTGCTTGCTCAGGATTTATTTTTTCACTGTCAACAGCAACACAGTTTATCGAATCGGGGCGCTACAAAAAAGTAGTAATTGTTGCCGCCGAAAAAATGTCGGCTATCATTAATTACGAAGACCGCACAACCTGTCCGCTATTTGGCGATGGAGCTGCAGCTGTACTGATTGAACCTACGTCAGAAGACCTTGGAGTTATCGACTACATAAACCGCGTTGACGGTTTGGGACGCCATCATCTGCACATTAAAGCCGGCGGATCGTTAAAACCGGCTTCGGAAGAAACAATTAAAAACAAAGAGCACTACTTATACCAGGAAGGACAAGCTGTTTTTAAAGCGGCAGTATCGAGCATGGCTGATGTTGCCGTTGAAATTATGGAAAAACACAACATCAGTTCTAAAGATGTTGCATGGCTTGTTCCACATCAGGCCAACATGCGTATTATCGAAGCTACCGCCCGACGAATGGGGATTAGCAAAGACCAGGTAATGATCAATATCCGCAAATACGGAAATACCACGGCAGCTACAATTCCGCTTTGTTTGTGGGACTACGAGAAGCAACTGAAAAAAGGCGATAACATTATTCTTGCTGCCTTTGGTGCCGGATTTACCTGGGGAAGCACCTATTTAAAATGGGCTTACGATTCGAAGTAAAAGCGTACAATAGAAGTAAAATTTTGGCGTTTTGTTTTTGTGGTTCTAATTCATTTTATTGTATCTTCAGGCACCCAATTTATAGGGACAGTTAAGAAGTTAGAAAACATGGCGAAACAAAACACAAGAACGTTTGGAGAAACCTCCGATCAAGCGATTAACATATTAGGGGAAGGAACACTCATAAAAGGCGACATTTCGGCAAGTAGCGACATCCGCATCGATGGGCAACTGATTGGAAACCTGGAAGCAAAAGGCAGGGTTGTAATTGGCCCAAAAGGCAAAATTGATGGCCAGGTAAAATGCAAAAATGTAGAGATTGTCGGTTTTATAAAAGGAAAAGTTTTTGTTGATGAGCTTTTAAACATGAAAGCCGCGTCAAAAATTGAAGGCGACATTGTTGCCGGAAAACTGGCCATTGAACCCGGAGCAACCTTTTCCGGCACCTGCGCCATGGGAGGAGCCAGTTCCCCCGTAAAAGAAGATGCAAAAGAAAAAACCGTATAAAACCAAAGCTAATTCGTTTATTCGATACTCCAGCCTCGGTTTCGAAATGATGGCCATTATCGGGGGATTTACTTTTCTTGGTTACAAGATCGACCAATGGATGAATAACGAATTTAAAGGTTTTACACTCGCACTAGTACTATTTGGGGTTATTGCATCTATTACTTATGGTTTAAGAAATTTGTTGAAACTGGATAAAAAATCAAAAAAGCCAAAAAATAAATGAAATCATTCATCGTAAAACTTACCGGAATAACATTGGCCATTGCACTAATTGGATGGTTAGTATTTTCATTGGCTTTCCCTGAGTATTATTTGCCGGTACTTCCTTTTCTGTTGCTTTTCTTTTATATAACTACCGTTGGTATTCATGGCTATCAATTTAAAATGGCTCAAAAAAATGCTGCAAAATTTACCCGAAGCAGTATGATCGTAACCACGTTTAAACTTCTTTTATATTCGGTGGTTGCTGTTATTTACGTTGCCCTTGATAAGGAAAATGCACTTCCGTTTGTTATTTGTTTAATGTTGTTATACATTATCTACACTGCTTTTGAAGTAATTGAGATTACCAAATTAGCGAGGTCAACAGGTAAAAAATAAGACCACCCACACCTTTCCTCCAAATTAATACAAGCTTTACACATTGTTATTTATCGGCTGAAATGCGTCAAATTTCACCCATGCATCAAAAAATCTTCTAAATTTGTGAACCGTAAAAAAGCAAAAGACGTTTTAACAACACAATAACATCATGTATCAGTAAGTGTTAGTTGCTAATGCGCACAGACAAGTTATTAGAAAGTAAAACTTATTTAATCATGCTTAAGCTTACCAAAGCAATCTTCATATTATTTGCCTTTTCGTTATTAGGTTATGGCCAACTTCAGGCTCAGGACGGACACCAGGAAGAAAAGACACAGCTGACAGAAAATCATTCAGAAGAAAACGAAGCACATGCTTCAGACGCACACGAGAAAGGAAAGTTTAATGCGGGAGAATTTGTGATCGATCACGTATCCGATTCGTACGACTGGCATGTCACCTCTTTTGGCGATAAACACATTAGCATTCCTCTTCCGATAATTGTTTACAGCAAACACCCCGAGCTACACGACGGACAAGCATTTCATGTATTTTTATCATCGAAATTTCATCACGGGCACAACGCCTACAAAGGTTTCCGAATCTCGGAAAGCGAAGAATTAAAAGGCAAAGTAGTTGAGCTGGATGCCGCAGGGCATGAAATTGGAACCCCCATCGATATTTCAATAACAAAAACTATTGCCGGTATTTTAATATCGGTAATTATTTTAATGTGGCTGGTTTTTGCAACAGCAAGGCTGGCGAAAAAGAACAAAGGAAAAGCGCCAACAGGTGTACAAAATCTTTTAGAACCGATTATCTTTTTTATCCGCGACGAAGTGGCAAAACCCGTAATTGGCGAGGATAAATACGAAAAATACTTACCATTTCTACTCACCCTTTTCTTTTTTATCCTGATATCGAATTTGATGGGGTTGATTCCCTTTCCGCCCTTTGGGACAAATGTTACCGGGAACATTGCAGTAACAATGGTATTGGCATTGTTTACCTTTTTTATAACAACTATAAATGGAAACAAACACTATTGGAAAGAGATTTATAATCCAGATGTTCCATGGTGGTTAAAATTCCCTATTCCGTTAATGCCTATCGTTGAGTTGACGGGGGTTATTACAAAACCATTTGTTCTTATGGTCCGACTTTTTGCAAACATGCTTGCCGGCCACTTAATTGTAATGGTTTTTGTTAGCCTCATTTTTGTATTCGGCGGTTTATTCGGGTCTGCTGTAGGTTTAGCAGCCAGCCCTGTGTCCATCGCATTTTCGGTATTTATATTACTACTCGATGTTTTAGTATCATTTATTCAAGCGTATGTTTTCACACTGCTTTCGGCGCTCTATTTTGGAATGGCGACAGCAGATCATCATTAATAATTAAAATTAAAAGCTATGTTATCAGCTATTTTAACAGTATTGCTACAAGCGACAGAGTTAGCCGGAAAAGCAGGTGGTGCCGAAATGGGAGCTGCCATTGGTGCAGGACTGGCAGCAATTGGAGCCGGTATTGGTATTGGACGTATCGGTGCCAGTGCAATGGAAGCAATTGCCCGTCAACCGGAAGCAATCGGTGACATCAGGTCAAACATGATTGTGGCCGCAGCACTTATTGAAGGTGTTGCCTTTTTTGCCGTAATTGTTTGCGTACTTATCATTTTTGTGTAGCAAAAAAAATTTGGCAGCCATCCCGGGGATTGCCCGGGATGCTGTTGCCGGTTTAAAACTTTAAATTATGGAATTAATAAATCCAAATTCGGGCACCATTATCTGGATGCTCATCATTTTTGGAATCGTACTCTTTGTATTGGCGAAGTTTGCATGGAAACCAATTCTTACCGCTTTAAAAGAGCGTGAAGATTCTATCGCAACTGCTTTAAATTCGGCCGAAGAAGCTAAAAAAGAAGTAGCCGGACTAAAAGCCGATAACGAAAAGATTATTGCTGAAGCACGTCGCGAAAGAGAAGCAATTCTGAAAGAGGCCAAAGAGTTAAAAGATAAAATTGTTGCCGAAGCCAAGCATAAAGCCTCTGAAGAGGCACAAAAAGCCATTGTTCAGGCACGTCAGCAAATAGAAGCTGAAAAAACAGCTGCCATTAACGATATCAAAAAACAAGTGGCAGAACTTTCGGTAAGTATTGCTGAAAAAGTGATTCGCAAAGAATTAAGCAACAAAGGTGAACAGGAAAAAATGGTTGACGGACTAATCGACGACATCAAGCTGAATTAAGTATGAATCAGAGCGCAATAAGTGTACGATACGCCAAAGCTTTCTTTTCAACAGCTAAAGAGAAAAAACTGCTCGATAAGCTAAAAGCCGATATCCAGTTGGTGATGGATATCTGTAAATCATCGCAAGATTTTATTCTTTTACTGGAAAGCCCCATCGTAAAATCATCAAAAAAGGCTGCCTTGGTAAAAAGTATTTTCGAAGGCAAAATTGAAGAGATCAGTCTTAATTTTTTACTGCTGATCGTTCAAAACAAACGCGAAGTACACATTCCGGGTATCTGCCGCAATTTTCTCGATCTTACCCGAAAAGACCTCAATATTAAATCAGCAGTTCTTACAACAGCATCTGAAGTTAATGCTTCCTCACTAAAAAAGGTGGAAGAACTGTTGGAAAAAGAGCTGAATGCTACTATTGAATTATCGGCTCAGGTAAATCCCGAAATTCTTGGTGGACTAGTATTGCGAATGGATGATAAACAGTACGATGCCAGCGTGGCAACCCAATTACGCAAGGTTAAACAAACCTTGTTAGAAACAGAATTATAAACGAAAGCGACAAGCAAAAAATAATAAAAGATGGCTAATATAAAACCTGCTGAAGTATCTGAAATTCTGAAGCAACAACTCGAAGGATTTAAATCGGCAGCCGAACTAGAAGAAGTTGGTACCGTACTACAGGTTGGTGACGGTATTGCACGTATTTATGGACTTTCGAACGTGGAATCGAATGAGATGATCGAATTCGAAAACGGAATGAAAGGCATTGTATTAAACCTGGAAGAAGACAATGTTGGTGCTGTACTTTTAGGTCCTACAGAAGAAATTAAAGAAGGTGATACCGTAAAACGTACACGCCGTATTGCATCGATTAATGTTGGTGAAGGCTTGCTTGGCCGTGTGGTAAATACCATTGGTGAAGCAATTGATGGAAAAGGAGCAATAAGCGGCGAACTTTTTGAAATGCCTTTGGAAAGGAAAGCGCCGGGTGTAATCTTCCGTCAGCCGGTAAAAGAACCGCTGCAAACAGGATTGAAAGCTGTTGATGCGATGATTCCGATCGGCCGTGGTCAGCGTGAGTTGATTATTGGCGACCGCCAGACAGGGAAAACAGCAGTAGCCATCGATACCATTATTAACCAACGTGAATTCTACGAGCAAGGAAATCCGGTTTATTGTATATATGTGGCAGTTGGGCAGAAAGGTTCTACTGTTGCAAATATTGCCGCCACGCTTGAAAAAGCCGGTGCAATGGCCTATACAGTAATTGTTACGGCAACCGCATCTGATCCTGCCGCATTGCAGTTTTACGCGCCATATGCAGGTGCTGCTATCGGCGAATATTTCCGCGATACCGGTCGCCATGCATTAATTATTTACGATGACTTATCGAAACAAGCCGTTTCGTATCGTGAGGTGTCGCTATTGCTTCGTCGTCCACCGGGCCGTGAAGCTTATCCGGGTGATGTTTTCTATTTGCACTCACGCTTGTTGGAACGTGCAGCAAAAATTATCGAATCGGATGAAGTTGCAAAAGACATGAACGACTTGCCCGAATGTTTAAAAGATAAAGTAAAAGGTGGCGGTTCGTTAACCGCACTTCCTATTATTGAAACGCAGGCTGGTGACGTTTCGGCATATATTCCAACCAACGTTATTTCAATTACCGACGGACAGATCTTCCTGGAATCGAACCTGTTTAACTCGGGTATTCGCCCGGCAATTAACGTAGGTATTTCCGTATCGCGTGTTGGTGGTAGTGCTCAGATTAAATCGATGAAAAAGATTTCAGGAACTTTGAAACTCGACCAGGCGCAATTCCGCGAATTGGAAGCGTTTGCTAAATTCGGTTCCGATTTGGATGCCGCAACAATGCGTGTTCTTGATAAAGGACGTAAAAACGTAGAAATCCTGAAACAGGGACAGTATTCTCCTGTTAAAGTCGAGCATCAGGCAGCAATTATCTATTGCGGAACCAACGAGTTACTTCGTAATGTACCAATTGGTAAGGTGAAAGAATTTGAAGCCGATTTCCTTGAAACTATGGAAATGTCTCACCGTTCGATTCTTGATGAGCTAAAGACAGGAAAACTTACTCCTGAAATTGAAGAGACCATTAGAAAAGTGGCTGCAGAAACAGCAGAGAAATATAAATAAATAATAGAAGGTTAGAATATTGGGATATTAGAATGGAACAATTCTAGCACTCCAATATTCTGATACTTCAACATTCCAAAATATGGCTGGATTAAAAGAAATACGCACTCGAATAGCATCGGTAAAAACTACCCGGCAGGTAACCAGTGCCATGAAAATGGTTTCGGCAGCCAAGCTAAAAAAAGCGCAGGATGCCATTCTTCAAATCAGACCGTATGCAGAAAAACTGCAAGAGATTCTGACTTCGCTGAGTTCCAGCCTGGAAAATGTTGAGGATTCGGCTTACACACAAACACGCGAACCTAAAAAGGTACTTTTGATACTGGTGTCTTCAAACCGCGGTTTATGTGGTGGTTTTAACAGCAATATCTCTAAAAAAGCCATTGAGGTGGCCAACACAAAATATGCACAACAATTGCAATTAGGCAACCTTGATTTTATGTGCATCGGAAAACAGGGAGCACGCCAGCTAAAACACCGCGGATACAAAGTTGTGGCCGACGAAAATGATTTGTTCGATGCGCTTACATTTGATAATGTTTCGAGTGTTGCCGAAGAATGCATGAAATCGTTTGCCGACAAAAACTACGACCGCATTGAACTGGTATACAACCAATTTAAAAATGCTGCTGTTCAGGTTCAGGCTGCCGAACAGTTTCTCCCGGTTAAAATGGAAGAAAGTGAAAATAATGACAACTTCGATTTCATTTACGAACCATCAAAAGAGCATATTATACAGGAGCTTATTCCGCGTTCGTTAAAAATTCAGTTTTACAAAGCTTTACTTGATTCGAATGCTGCCGAACACGGCGCCCGAATGACGGCTATGCATCAGGCAACTGATAACGCCTCTGATCTTATCGGATCGCTTACTTTGGAATACAACAAAGCACGTCAGGCAGCCATTACAGGAGAAATTCTGGAAATTGTAAGTGGTGCCGAAGCGTTAAATGGATAATTCGATTTTATAGAAATATAAAGAAACCGTTCTTTGAAAAAGGAGCGGTTTTTTATTTATAAACGGGACTCACCCACTTTTCTTTAGGAGCATATTTGCTCTCTGCTGCCCAACGGATTCCGCGTTTCATAATCTCAAACGCTTCCGGTACTTCAAAATCCGTCATAACATGACCCAGCGAACTGTAAAATACACGTCCGTTACCGTAATATTTTTTCCAAACCACCGGAATAACACACTCGTCAATCCATGAAGAATACTCAGACGTAAATTCAGTTGTTGCCAGCACTTTTACATTCGGATCAATATGCATATAGTACTGCTCTGAATGCATGCGAAAATCGCTTAATCCTTTTGTTACAGGATCGTTTTTATCGGTAATTTGTACCGAATAATCAATAATCCCACCGGGATGCGCTACCCACTGTCCGCCAACCATAAACTGGTATTCGGTATTATTTCTGAACGAATCGCCTATACCACCGTGCCAGCCCGTAAAACCAGCTCCGTTCCGTATGCCTTTTAAAAGGCCCTTTTCCTGCTCATTTGTAATGTTTCCTAGTGTCCAGTTTTGAATAATCAAATCAACTGATTCCATTAATTCTTCATCCAGGTAGCTATCCAGATTATCAGAAACCGTTACCTCTGCACCTTCAGCCCTTAGCCACGGCACAAGTACGTCAACCGATTGTTTCGGTTCGTGACCACTCCAACCACCATAAACATAAAGTACTTTCTTTCCCTTCAATGCGTTATCATTTTGTTCTTTCTCCACGGCATAACTTTGTGCAGTTAAAAATAAAAAACCTACCAACAACAAGGTGGAGGTTATTATAAAGCTCATTCTACTCTTTTGTAACATAGTTCAGTTGATTTAATACTTTACCAAAAATAAAAGAAAATGTTGGACTAAGAAATTGAAAATAAGCATGCCATCTTGTCAAAATCAAGCGAATGACAAAATAAAGTCAGTTTGCGGCAAATAAAATGAATACTTTTTTAGTTTTCTTTTTCAGACTTTTTTATCTTTTATTGTATTCAATATCAACATATTACTTTCAGCAGATATAGAATAAGAGCTTCCAAACAAATACTATCTTTCTGAATTACTGCGATTTACGAAGGATTTTATTTTCATTTTAATAAAGTAATGCGTAAATTGTATATATAGCCAATTGAGTTAAGTGATTAATAGCCAGATTTTTCTAAATAATTAACTAAAGATTACATTATGAAAAATTTTGCTGTATTGTTAATCTTAACCCTCCTTGCAAGTACATCATTCGCTCAAAAGAAAAATGGAACAGTGTTTAATGAACACGAAACCATAGACGTAACAAGAGACTTTTGGGATGCCGTTAAAAATGGTGACACTGAAAAAGTAAAAACCTTTTTTGCCGACTCGATAATGATTGTACGGAACGGTAATGATTGGAAAACCTCGGCTGAAAACTTTAGCAAAAACACGAGTTACTGGACCAATAACTTTGTGAATTTTAATGTTGAAGATACCCCCGGTGCCTATCCTGATGCAATAGAATATAAAGACGGAAAAATGTGGGTTCAGGACTGGCTACTGCTCACCGGAACAAACGAAAAAACAGGTATAAATCTGGATTTGCACATGCACTGCTTATACGCCTTTAACGACGACGGAAAAATAGCCGCCTTTTTTCAATATTTTAATAATAATGTTTTCGAAGACATACGGAATGCACAAACTACCCGCGAAAATGGAAAGGTGTACATCAACCATCCTCACATAGCAACAGTTAGAAAATTGCTTAACACCTATGTTGCTGAAGATGTAGAAGGCTTAAAAGGATTCTTTACAGAAGACGCCATTTTCAGTAGTTTGGCCGGTGGCTACGATGAAACTATGAACCTGGAAGAAAGAGCTGCAGATGTTGCCAGCCATTTTGCCACCAGAAAAGATATCCATTTCGAGCAGGTCGGATACCCGGATTGTATTTTTTACGAACTAAATAATGGCTATGTAGTTTATTCGTGGTGGAATTATTCGTATACCGATGAAGAAAGCGGTAAGAAAGTGGAGATGCCTTTAATGCTTTCCCATTCGTTTAACGATGAAGGAAAAATAGTTCGGGAAATGGCTTATTTCAGTACAAATCATATAACAGATTAAAACAATTTATTCGAAGATAAAAAGGAAGCAATCCTGATAATTGCTTCCTTTTTTTTTGTGAGGCATACTGGATTCGAACCAGTGACCCCTACCCTGTCAAGGTAATGCTCTAAACCAACTGAGCTAATGCCTCAATACAAAATAAAAATACAAAAAAAGGATTGCCATACGACAATCCTTTAAATATTTTTCTGTACAAATTATATTATACTCCAAACCAAAGATTCATTACCGATAACAAGGCAATAAACCACATCAGCCACGAAACATCTTTATACTTACCGGCCACTGCTTTCAACACAACATACGAGATAAACCCAAACGATAAACCAATAGAAATACTGTAAGTTAAAGGCATTAAAACAATGGTAAGAAATGCCGGAATAGCTTCCGAGAAATCAGCAAAATTAACTTGTTTGATATTCTTGAACATGTACACTCCAACGATTATCAATGCAGGTGCCGTTGCGTAACCCGGTACAATACCAATAAGCGGCGCAAAGAACAAAGCTAAAAAGAATAAGCCTGCGGTAATTATAGACGCAAAACCTGTTTTAGCACCGTTAGCAATACCCGAAGCAGATTCAATATAAGTAGTAGTAGTACTTGTTCCCAACAGCGATCCTGCAACAGTTGCAACAGCATCAGCTTCAAGAATACGATCTACATTTTCAACTTTACCGTCTTTGTCAACAAAACCAGCCTCGTACGAACAGGCTACAATAGTCCCTACCGAATCAAACAGATCGACAAACATAAACGAGAAAACCGCACCAATTAAACCAAAGCTAAGTGCCGATAAAATATCCAGTTTAAATAAAAGCGGGCTCATTGATGGAGGCATAGAAACAAACGATTCAGGAGCCTGAACTTCGCCGGCAACTATTGCAATTATAGTTGTAATAATAATTCCGTAGAAGATTCCACCACGTACTTTTTTCACTTCCAGAATGGCAGTAATCAGTAAACCGGCCAATCCAATCAGCAAGGTTGGGGTAAACTCACCTAAAGCAACATAAGTTGCTGGGTCGGCAACAACCAAGCCCATGTTTTTAAAGCCAATGAAAGAGATAAATAATCCAATACCAGCTCCGGTTGCCAAACGCAGTGCCAGCGGAATAGTATGAATAATTTTTGTTCGAATACCCGTAACCGTGAGCGCCAGGAATATTACTCCAGAAATAAATACTACTCCAAGAGCTGTTTGCCACTCAACACCGGCACCCAACACAAGCGTGTAGGTAAAAAAGGCGTTCAATCCCATTCCGGGAGCCATGGCATAAGGTACTTTGGCCCAAACACCGGCCAAAAGTGTACCAATTAAAGAGGCTACAATTGTAACCGTAATCAGTGCATTTCTATCCATTCCTGCATCGCCCAAAATCGATGGGTTTACAAAAATGATGTAGGCCATAGTTAAAAAAGTAGTTGCCCCACCAATAATCTCCTTTTTGAAAGAGGAACCACGGCCACTGATATTAAAATATTTATCGATCATAATTCAGGTTTTAGAATGTGTATTTAACAGCCAGCGTTGGCTTTACAGCAAATTTGTCTCCAACGAAATTGTTGCTTAACTCGATTTCAGTACCCAGCGAGAAGTTTTTACATGGATTATACCACAATTGAGGTTCGGTTAAGAAACGGTAGTCAGTTCCCCAGTACATTTCTTCCTTCCAGAAATCGGCAAAACCGGTAAAAGTAAATTTACCTTCAGCCATTTGTACAGTCCAAACAGCTGTTAACTGAAAAGCTGCATCTTCTTTATCCTTGATGTATTTGTAATTGGCCTGTAAAGTCAGAATTTTTGAAAAATCAGCCGAAGCCCAGGTACGTTCAACACCAGCCAACCAACAGTTTTCAATAGGAACCCAGGGAGCAGCTTCAGGTGCCAATTTCATTGTTCCACCGTTATATTCCACACGTGGCATATATTTCTGTGTTTCTTTCCATTTAAAAGCACGTGCAATTTCCCAGTAAGCCAACGAAATACCATTGTCGATTCCTGTTCCATCAGCACCATAATCCATGTCGATGAAAAAGAATGTCGAACCGTAAGCATCCGGACGGAACATTTCAACTGTTGAAGTCAGCATTTTACGACCTTCGCCGAAATCGTAATGTAACTGTACATTTTGAGCATTAACAGAAAACATAAATGCAACAAAAGCCATTGCAAGTAGTACTTTTTTCATAGTTTTTAAATTATAAGAATTTGATATTTAATGGCTGCAAAAGTAATTATTCTTTCCATTCTGAAAACAAAAAACAGTGCTAACCACCTCTGTATTGAATGGTTATAAATAAAAACCCCAGTCAGAATAACCGGGGCATTTCATTGAAATTGGGAAGATAAAAAATAAGGGTCTTATATTATATATATTCCGTAAAAACCCAAAAAGTAACCCCCTTTGGGTATAATTAAGATGGAATAAAAATAATTACACGGCAAGAGCTTCGTATAGAAATACATTTACCGGATAAAGCTGTTCGTAAAACTGAACCACTTTTTTTATGTATTCATCGCTGGTTACCACCCTATCGGCCAGCGTTTTCGAAAAAATATACGATTTATACTTTAGCAAATCAATGTGCTCATGATCCTTCGGAAAACCCTTTGGAGCCAGCTTCAATTTATCGTCATACATTTCCGGAAATTGCTTTTTAAAATCGGATTCACTCGTAATTTCCAGAAATTCTTCGGCGTGGTCGGCCACATAATTTCTTATCGATTTTAATACCGGCGACGGCGGCATATATACTCCTCCGGCAATAAAACAACCACCAGGTTCGATATGAAAATAATACCCCGGATTCATACTTTTCCGACCGCCTTTACAAATAAAACTGCCAAAATTGGTTTTGTACGGGCGTTTATCTTTTGAAAACCGCACATCGCGGAAGATCCTAAAAACGCAATCTTTGGGTTGTAATCCACGCACTGCAGGATCAAAATCACCAATTTCATTAATCAGCACATCAGTAAGAAACAGTAGCTTTTCTCTGCTTTCCTCGTACCATTTTCGGTTATCGTTAAACCACTCGCGATTGTTGTTTTCAGCCAGCTGCTTCAAAAATCCAAGAACTTTCTCCATTGTAGAATATTTTGCACTATTTTTAGCTTTCAATGTAAACAAAAAAACAAAATTGATGCTAAAAAAGTTTGCTTTAATTGTTGCAGGTGGCAGCGGAAACCGTATGGGAGCTTCCGTTCCAAAACAGTTTCTTGAAATTGAAGGAAAACCTGTTTTACTATACACTTTTGAAGCCTTTTTACGTTTTGATCCCGACATTGAATTTGTATTGGTTTTACCCGAAAAACAGGTTGAACACTGGAAAAAACTTTGTAAAGGACATGCTTTCACAACATCGTACAAACTTGCTTTAGGTGGGGAAAATCGTTTTCAGTCAGTAAAAAACGGACTGGCACAAATAAATGACAACGGTATTGTTTTTATCCACGATGGAGTTCGGCCGCTTGTTGCCCGGGAAACCATTGAGCACTGTTTTTCGGAAACCCAAAAATCGGGCAATGCCTTGCCGGTAGTTCCTCCATCGGAATCTATTCGTTATTCTGATGAACGGGGCAATAAATCAGTCGACCGAAATAAATACTTTCTTGTGCAAACACCACAAACTTTTGATGTACAGACTATAAAAGAAGCTTACCAAAAAGCTCAGCACGAGAATTTTACCGATGATGCTTCTGTTCTCGAAAACGCGGGGTATAAAATCCATCTGGTTAATGGTAACCGCGAAAACATTAAAATTACCTGGCCTCAGGATCTTATCATCGCCAAAACCTTTCTTTTTCCACAATAATATAATCGGCGTTTATTGGTAAATATTCGCCACTTACCGATTATAAGCATGGAAACTTTTCGAAATGAAATAGTTTTGTTAAACTGTTTTACTTTTCAGAAGTCTATATAAATGGGAAGCTTAAACATATCGTTATGCAAAAACTTTTTACACAAAAAAAGTTTCCTGATAAAATAAGCATACTTTAGCAGTGTGGAAGAAAAGAAAAAATACATTATCGAGAATGTGGGCCATCTTTATTTTAAGAGAGGCATACGTGCAGTTACCATGGACACTGTGGCAAGCGAATTCGGGATTTCGAAAAAAACGCTTTACCAATATTTTACCGATAAGGAAGACCTTGTAAATCAGGTTATCGAATTCTTTATTGATCAAAGTAGTAAAACATTTAAGGAACTGGATGATAAAAATGCCATCGACAGCATTCTTCTCATACGCAAACATGTTGCATTTATTTATAAGTTCTATAACAATAGTATTGAGACGGACCTAAAAAAGTATTATCCCAAGCTGTATAGAAAGATAAACGAGATAAAACGCGAACGAATATTTACCAATACCATCGACAACCTGAAACTTGGAATGAGCCAGAGCCTCTATCGTACCGATCTCGATCCGTATTTTATTGCAAAACTTCAGGTGGGCCGAATGTTATTTACCATGAACCCTGACTATGGAATTTTTGAAGAATATGAAGTAAACTCTCTGGCATTTTTCGATAGCATGATGGACTACCATATGAATGCTATTTGCACTGAAAAAGGAATAAAATATTATAAAAAACAGCTAAACAAAGTTCAGTATGAAGAAACAAATTAAACAAATCATCTTGTTTTTATTCTTGTTGGTTGTAGGACTGTCGCTGAAAGCTCAGGAAGAAGAAAACACCCGGTTTTCGCTCGACCAGGCAACGCAATATGCCATGCAAAACTCGTATGTTTTGTTCAATACGAAACAAGATGTAACCATTGCCCAGAAACAAGTTTGGGAAACCATCACAACCGGATTACCACAAGTATCAGGAACCGCGAATTACAGCATGTACCTGAATCTGCCGGTTTCCTTACTTCCCGGAGAATTTTTTGGAGAAGACCCTGGCACTTATATTCCTGTAAAATTTGGCCAGGACTATAGTGCCGATTTTGGATTCAGTGTTTCGCAACAAGTCTTCGATGGTTCGTGGATTGTTGGAGTTAGCTCGGCCGAACTGTATTTAAATCTGGCCAAACAAGCCAACGAAAAGACTGAGATTGATATTCGCAATGCTGTGGCACAAGCCTACTATACGGTATTAATTAGCGAACGTTATCGCGTGGTTATGCTCGAAAATCTTAATAACACCACTGATCTGTACGCAGAAACAAAGGTTTATTACGAAAATGGATTTCGAGAACAGCAGGATGTTGACCAGTTGAGGATATTGCAGAAAAATGCCGAAAACGAAGTGCTTCGCTCAGAAAGAGAACTAAAAATTGCCAAAACCGTTTTGAAATACACCATGGGTTACAACATGAATCAGGAGATTGAACTTACCGATGATATTGATGTTTTTGTTTCGCCTTTGGAAAAAGAAACCAATACAGTAGATCTTGATTTGGTTGAACACGTTGATTACCGGATAGCGCAATCGAATTTTGAAGTTTCGGAGAAATTATACCGACTGGAAAAAGTTGCCTACCTGCCAAAGCTTGATGCATTTTACAGCTACAGCAAAACATCATACGGTAATAAAGCCAACCTGCTTCAGGAAGCATGGTTCCCTTCGTCGTTGATTGGCTTCAAAGCTTCCATTCCTATTTTCAATTCAGGTAACAAACGTGCGAAAGTCCAAATAGCTCGTATCAAGCTTGACAAAGCTGAAAATGATATGCGCTATGCCGGAATCACACTTCAGAAAGACTATTTAACAGCATCGGCAGAAATGGAAACGGCACGCGAACAATTTCAGAATACACGCGAAAACCTCGATCTGGCACAAAGTATTTTAGATAAAACCCATATTAAATTCAATAACGGAATGATTAGCAGTGCTGAACTATCGCAACAGGAAAGCCAGTACATAACCACCTGGCAACAATTGGTAACTGCAACCCTGTCGTTACTGCAAGCCGATTTAAATCTTAAAAAAGCCGCCGGCGCATTATAAACGAAAACAAAAAAATTATATACAATGAAAAAGATTTTATTCATAGTAACAACCGCACTTATAGTTTCGGCTTGCGGAAATACAAACGTTCCCGACGAAGCCGCCAAACGAAAGCAATTGCAGGAATTAAAGCAGCAAGTTCACACACTTGAACAGCAAATCCATACGCTTGAAATGGAACTCGCCGCTAACGAAAAAGAAGAACTGGTAAATATAAAAACCACACTTTTAGAGAACCAAAAATTTGAGCATTTTATTGAGGTAACCGGTAAAGTTGAAGCCGAACAGGATGTTGATGTAAGCCCTGAATCGGCAGGTATTATTAAAGAAGTTTTGGTAACTGAAGGACAGCAGGTAAAAAAAGGCCAGATTATGGCCCGCCTGAATACCGACGTACTGGAGCGCTCGGTTGAAGAACTGCAGGTACAACTGGATTTGGCGGTAACAAATTATGAGCGCCAAAAAAATCTGTGGGATCAGAATATAGGTTCTGAAATGGAGTACCTGCAAGCCAAAAACAATAAAGAAAGTCTGGAGAAAAGGATAAAAAGCCTGAGAACTCAGATTGAAATGACCGAAGTTAAATCGCCAATCAACGGTATAGTAGATATCGTATACCAGGAAAAAGGAAACATTGGAAGTCCACAGTCTCCTTTTGCCAAGGTCATTAATGCCAGTAACATTAAAATTTATGGCGACATTTCCGAATCGTACCTTACCAAAGTACACAAAGGCGACAATGTTGAAATTCATTTCCCTGCACTGAACAAAGCCGTTGATGCAAAAATTAACCAAATCGGTAATACCATCGATCCGAATAACCGCACGTTCCGCATTCGTATTAATATTGGTAACAAATCGAACCAGATAAAACCCAACCTGGTTTCAATTCTTTCAATGCGCGATTATGTAAACAATTCAGCCATTGTAGTGCCTTCGCTTTACGTTAAGGAAGATTTTAAAGGACATTACCTGTACGTTGTTGAAAAGGCCAACGGGAAAAATGTGGCTAAAAAAGTATATGTAACACCGGGGGTTAGCAATAACAACATGACCGAAATTACTGAAGGCCTAACAGCCGGAACACAAGTTATTTCCGAAGGTTACAACCAGGTTGTTAACGGAACCGCTGTTAAGATCAATTAAACACCTACCTAAAAATTCTTCAAAATGGAGAAAGAAACTGAAAAACATAAATCTGAAATAACGCGCAAGTTTCAACCAACGTTTCTTGCGCTAAAGAATAAAACCACAGTGTATATTTTTACGGCCCTGCTGGTTTTATTCGGAATCTTCTCGTATCAGCAAATGCCTCGCGAGGCCATGCCCGAGATTGTTGTTCCGTATATTTTTATTCAAACAATGTATCCCGGAAACTCGCCGGTTGATATTGAAAACCTGTGTACGCGCCCCATTGAAAAAGAATTGAAAGGGCTGAAAGGCGTGAAAGAAGTAACGTCGGCGTCGTACCAGGATGTAAGTACCATTATTGTTGAGTTTAACACTAATGTTACCATAAAACAGGCATTACAGGACACCAAAGACCGAGTTGACCAGGCAAAATCGGAACTGCCCAGCGACTTGCCCAATGATCCGTATGTAACCGATTTCGATCTTTCGGAATATCCGATTATGAACGTAAACGTTTCGGGCGAATATAACATGCGCGACCTAAAAAAGTATGCCGAAATATTGCAAGACGAATTTGAAGGCTTCAAAGAAATATCGGAAGCCAACATTCGGGGTATTGAAGAACGCGAAATCCAGATTAACATCGATCCATATAAACTCGATGCTGTTGGGCTAACTTTCGAAGATGTGGCTTTTGCCATTCAGATGGAGAATATTAGCATGGGAGCCGGCCAGTTTACTGCCGACCAAACCCGCCGTACCATTCGTACCGATGCCAATTACACAAACACTGATCAAATTGCCAATACCATTATTAAGGTAAACATGGGCAAACCGGTCTATATTCGCGATGTGGCAACCGTAGTTGACGGCTATAAAGAACAAGCAACGATTGCCCGCCTGAACGACCAACCGGTGATAACCTTGTCGATTACCAAAAAATCGGGCGAGAACATCCTTGCTGCCTCTCAAAATGTTATCAATGCAATTGACCAATTAAAAGCACGTGGCCAAATTCCCAAAGACCTTGATGTAGTTGTTACCGACGACATGACCGTCTACATTGAAGATACCATTTCGAACCTCGAAAACAGTATTATTCTGGGAATGATCCTGGTAACCTTTATACTATTCCTTTTCCTTGGGTTCCGTAACGCACTTTTTGCGGGCTTGGCCATTCCACTGTCCATGTTCCTGTCGTTTGTTATTCTGCAGCAAAGCGGAATTACCTTAAACTCCATGGTGCTATACGGACTAATACTTGCACTGGGTATGCTGGTAGACAATGCCATTGTTGTGGTCGAAAATGTGTACCGCCTCCTGAGCGAGGGAAATCCATTACAAAAAGCAACCAAACAAGGGGTAAGCGAAATTGCCTTTCCCATTATTTCTTCAACATTAACAACACTTGCCGCTTTCTTCCCGCTACTAGCATGGGAAGGCATTATTGGCGAGTTTATGAAAATATTACCGCAAACATTAATCGTGGTGCTGGCCTCATCCTTATTTGTGGCTCTTATAATTAATCCGGCGTTTATTTCATCCTTTATGAAAGTGGATGACATAAACCGTAAAGCCAATGCAAAAAAAGTGTTGCGAAATGCTGCAATATTTGTCGGTATATCTGTTTTGTTTTACGTGGCTCAAATTTTCTTATTGGGAAATCTTCTGGCAACCGTAGCCTTTTTAATGGTAGCCAACTTGTTTGTATTAAGACCGGTGGCACGCTGGTTTCAAACTAAATTCCTGGTTTGGCTTGAGAACATGTATACTAAACAGTTACGACATGCTTTAACCGGACCGTGGCCCTACATTTATCTTGGCGGAACTACTTTGCTGCTAATATTTTCTATCTATTTTTATTTCTTCATAAGCAATCCCAAAATGGTTACCTTTCCGAGTACCGATCCAACAACCATTTATGTTACGACAGAATTGCCACTGGGAACTTCAATAGAAAGAACCGATGAAGTTTCGCGCGAGGTGGAAAATATTATAAAAGAAACCATTAAGCCGGTTAATCACATTGTGAAGTCGGTTACAACCAATGTTGGAGTAGGTATGAGTGGTGGAATGTTCTCTAATAATGAGGAAAGCCCGAACAAATCACTCACTTCGGTTTCGTTTGTTGAATACAAACTGCGCGATGGTATCAACACATCGATTGTTATGAAGGATATTGCCAAAAATCTTGATGGATTTGTTGGTGCAAAAATCTTCGTAGAAAAGGATGACCAGGGGCCACCAACCGGAGATCCGGTTAGTATTGATGTCTCAGGCGATGAGTTCGATCAGCTTATTCATATCACTGATGATTTTGTGCGAATAATTGAAGAAGACAATATTCCGGGAATTGACCAATTGCAACTCAATATTAACACCAACCAACCGGAGATGCTTATTCAGGTTGATCGCGAACAGGCACGGTTATACGATCTTTCGACCCAAGAAATTGCTAAGGCATTCCGAAATTCGATTTATGGTTACGAAGCCAGTAAGTTTAAAGATGGCGAAGACGAATACGACATTTTTGTTCGATTAGATGAAAAATACCGCAACGATGTTTCGACTTTAATGAACCAGAAAATTCCGGTTAACAATAGCAAAATTCCTATTTCATCAGTAGCCTCATTCAAGTATTCCACTTCGTACGATAAAATCAGCCGGATTGACCACAAACGCGTTATTTCCATTACATCGGGAGTTATGGAAGGCTACAATGCCAACGAAATAAATACGCGCATTGAACAGCTACTTGAAGATTACAATATGCCGGAGGGTTACACCTACGAGTTTTCAGGCGAACAAAAAGAACAGGCCGAAAGCATGGAGTTTTTAGTGTACGCACTGATTATTGCCGTAGCCATGATTATGATTATTATGGTTACACAGTTTAACTCCCTTATTCGCCCGGCAATTATTATTGCTACTGTACTGTTCAGTACCATTGGTGTATTCCTTGGATTGGGAATCTTTCAGATGGAGTTTGTTGTAATTATGACCGGTATTGGTATTATCTCGCTGGCAGGAATTGTGGTGAACAACGGTATTGTATTAATCGACTACATTGACCTGACCCGGCAACGCAAACGCGAAGAACTGGGCTATTCAGAAAAAGCTTTCTTACCAAAACAAGTGCAGATTGATGCGCTGGTAGAAGCCGGGAGAACCCGTTTACGCCCTGTATTGCTAACAGCAATTACTACGGTGTTAGGTTTGCTGCCGCTGGCCGTTGGGTTAAATTTTAACTTCTTGACACTGTATACACGTTTCGATCCGCAAATATCCGTCGGCGGCGAAAGTGTAGCTTTCTGGGGGCCAATGTCGTGGACTGTAATCTTCGGTCTTACCTTTGCCACTTTCTTAACGTTACTACTTTCACCAGTAATGTATATGATTACCATTCGGATAAATTACACCATAAAAAAATGGACCGGTAATTTACCAGAAGACAATATGCCCAAAAAGACAGAAGTATCGGAATAAACCAGTGCTTTTAACAGAAAACGGGTAGTCAAAAATGGCTACCCGTTTTTTATTGTAATGAATTTTAGAACTGATTATCGCAGCTATAATTTTATCAATCCACCTATCCCTGCGCTATTTGCTGCGTGCCAATAATTTAAAAATGTTACACCAGCGAATCGCCTTTCTGAATCCGAACGTCAGTAACAAACTTCTTTATCTGATCTTCATCTTCGCGCCGGCAAATCATTAAAGTATCGTTTCGTTCGGCAATAATAAAACCATCGAGACCTTGAATTACTGCCATTTTATTTTTCGAAATATCGACAATACAATTTTCGGTATCATACAACATCACATTATCAGCTCTTATTACATTGCCCTCTTCATCTTTTTCTCTGTTTTCGTATAACGAACTCCATGTCCCCAGGTCGCTCCATCCAAAATCAGCCGTTAACACATACACATTTTTTGCCTTCTCCATAATACCATAATCAATTGATATGGCCTGACACTCGGAGTAGGTCTTTCGGATAAAAGGCTCCTCACTCGCAGTATTCATTTTGCTGCGGCCATGTTCAAATTTCAGCGCTATTTCGGTAAGATGCTGCTGTAGCGACTCAAGCATGGTAGACAGCGAGGCAATAAAAATTCCCGAATTCCAGTAAAACTCTCCGCTGTCGATAAAAATCTTCGCCATTTCTTTGTTGGGCTTCTCAGTAAAGGTTTTTACTTTATAGAGATTGTCCAAATCCTTAAACTCCTTTTTCCGTTTCACCTGAATATAACCATAACCAGTTTCAGGGCGGTTAGGAGTAATTCCCAACGTTAATAAAGCCGGTTTCTCTGCAACAAAGTCCAACCCGTTTCGGATTTGCTTTTTAAACTCGTCCTCTTTCAAAATCAAATGATCAGACGGCGTTACTATAATGTTGGCCTCCGGATCGATCAGCGCAATTTTATTCGCTGCATAAGCCAAACATGGTGCCGTATTGCGCCGCAAGGGTTCCAACAATATCTGCTCATCGTTAAGCTCCGGAAGCTGCATTTTTACAAGATCTTTATATAATGCGTTTGTAACAACAAGGAAATTTTCTTTGGGTACGATCTCCTGGAACCGTTCGTATGCTTGTTGAATAAAAGTTTTGCCTGTTCCTAAAATATCTAAAAACTGTTTTGGTCGTGCTGTGCGGCTAAGTGGCCAAAATCGACTTCCTACTCCACCTGCCATTATCACACAAAAATTGTTAGCCATCTGTATCTGTTTTGTTCCTAATATCAATCTATACTATGATTGTAACTTTGAAAATACAGAATTATTTTGTTATTCTTGCCTCAGCCCGATTCAAATTCATAAAAATTTTGTTTCCGGTTATTAAGTTGTAATTTTAGCCGATTACATTAGCAAGAAACTTTAAACAATGGGGTTTTTCTTTCATATTGGCCGATATTTTTCGATGCTGAAACGGGTTTTTGCAAAACCAGAGAAACACAAACTGTATATCAGGCAACTGTTTCACGAGATAGATAATCTGGGTGTAAACTCGGTAGGAATCGTTATTATCATTTCAATTTTTATTGGAGGAATTATGACCATCCAGTTTGCCTATAGTATGGCAAACCCCCTTTACCCTGTTGAGCTTGTAGGTTTAGGCACACGCGATACACTTTTACTCGAATTCTCGTCAACCATGCTGGCTCTGATTATGGCCGGGAAAGTAGGCTCTAATATTACGTCAGAAATAGGCACCATGCGTGTTACCGAGCAAATTGACTCACTGGAAATTATGGGTATCAACTCGGCAAGCTATCTTATTCTTCCAAAGATTATTGCAGTGGTTTTTGTCTTCCCGTTTCTGTATATCATCAGTGTATTTTTTGGTTTGCTGGGCGGTATGCTTACCGGGCCAGTTGCGGGGGTAATATCTATTCCTGATTATATTTCCGGCATCCAGTGGCTATTTTATCCCTATTACATTACTTTCTCGTTAATAAAGTCGCTGTTTTTCGGATTTTTAGTGGCGTCGGTGCCGGCATATTTTGGTTATTACGTTCAGGGCGGTGCACTTGAGGTAGGTAAAGCCAGTACAAAAGCCGTAGTAAATACCAATATTCTGATTTTGTTTTTCGATTTAATTTTAACCCGCCTGCTTTTAACATGATTACACTTAAAAACATAGTAAAAACCTTTGACGGGAATACGGTTCTGAAAAGCATTTCAACCGTATTTGAGCAAGGAAAAACCAACCTGATTATTGGCCGAAGTGGCTCGGGGAAAACGGTTTTGCTAAAATCCACACTTGGGCTTTTTGAGGTTGACAGTGGGGAGATCTGGTACAACGACCGCAATTTCACCCAGATGAATCAAAAGGAACGAAAACTTCTGCGCCGCGAGGTAGGAATGGTTTTTCAGGGCGGTGCCTTGTTTGATAGTATTTCGGTGGAAGGCAACGTTCGTTTTCCACTTGATATGTTTTCAAAAATGAGTCCGGCAGAAAAACAAAAACGTGTTGATTTTTGTCTCGACCATGTAAACATTGACAAACAGGCCTTTAATCTTTCGCCCAGCGAAATTAGCGGTGGAATGCAAAAACGTGTTGCCATTGCGCGCGCCATTGCGCTGAATCCTAAATACCTGTTTTGCGACGAACCCAACTCCGGCCTTGATCCCGAAACAGCAACGGTTATCGATCAGTTAATTCAAACACTTACCAAAGAATTTCAGATGACCACGATTATTAATACACACGATATGAACTCGGTAATAGAAATTGGCGAGTCGGTGCTGTTTATTTCGCAAGGACACAAAGAATGGGAAGGCACCAAAAACGAGATTCTGGATTCGGGTAACCAAAAGCTGGAGGACTTTATTTTTGCCAATAAACTTTATGCGCAAATGAAAAAGGGGCAGTAGTTTAAAATACATTATACTACAAAACAATAATAACCATTAGTTCATATTTCAAAACAAAAACTTCTTTTACTTTTGCTACAAACTTCGGAACCAGAACCTCTGATTTCCGGCTTCAAACTTTTTAAGCATGAACTACGAATGTCTTATTTGCCAGGTTAAAGCGCTGCAAAAACGTATGGACAAATACGAAATTGCAGATGAAAAACGAAATAAAATTGTGAGTCAGGCCATTTCAACAATTGCAGGAATTAACCTCAACAATAGTTTCTCTCCCGAAATTACTGCAAATATTTTAAAAGAATTGGCAAAAGAATCAGATGTAAAAGATCCGTATGGAACAGAAAAAAGAGAAAGCAACCAGGCATTATTAGCTCGTTACAATGAGTTCAAAACAAAGGTGGAAACATCGGACGATAAATTTGATACGGCATTGCGATACGCTATTGCCGGAAACATCATAGACTTTGGCCCAACACATCATTTTGATATTGATGGAACAATCGAACGGGTATTTCAAACCAAATTTGCCATTGACGATTCTGAAGCTTTAAAAACAGAAATAAAAAAAGCCAAAACCATTTTATACCTGGCCGATAACTGCGGCGAAATTGTAATGGATAAACTATTCCTTGAAACGATTGATCACCCAAACGTGATATTTGCCGTTCGCGACCAACCCATTTTAAACGATGCAACTTTAAAAGAAGCTAAAGAAGTAGGTCTGCACAGTGTTACCACCTTAATCACAAATGGCGATGATACCCCTTCAACACTGCTGCACCGGGTAAGTAAAGAGTTTTTGGAAATTTACCGCTCGGCCGACCTGATCATTTCAAAAGGTATGGGAAATTTTGAAGGGTTGATGGATGAAAACGATTCGCGCCTGTTTTACCTGCTAATGATAAAATGCCCGGTAATCGGCCAAAAGGTTGGTGCCGAAAAAGGGGATTTTGTAGTAAAACGAAGCACGAGTTAAAACACAAAGACACTAAGGCACAAAGATTTGAAACATATTAGACACATAGGTCACATTAGATTGTTTCTCAACCAAAAACTATTGTTTACTATTGCTAAATTGTAAAACTTTTAAATTGTATTGTTTCGCCCGTCAGGATTTTTTGCCAACTGCCTACTCATTCATTCAATAACACATTCACGATACTGCTCCATTCCAATTGACAGAACTGTAAACTGCGACTGTTGACTGCTAACTTTTCTCCTGCTTCTGCAATCAAAAATCGTTAATCATCATTCGAGATTCCTTTTAGTGGCCTTCGTGTTTAAAACTACTTCTTAGGATCTAACGTAACCACCGGAATAATCAATTCCTCCATAGAAATACCTCCGTGCTGGAAGGTATCTTTGTAATAATTCGCGTAATAATTGTAATTATTCGGATAAGCAAAAAAATCGGTTCCCTGCGCAAAAACATAGCTGGTACTCACATTTCGCGATGGTAAATAAATGCTCCGCGGGTCGCGAATCTCAAATACATTCTTCGATTTGAAGTTCAGATTTTTACCCAGCTTATAACGCAGATTGGTATTGGTTTCGCGATCACCAATAATTTTCACCGCATTATCAACACGAATAGCACCGTGGTCGGTAGTAATTACCACTCGAATATTCTCATCGGCAAGCGCCTTGAGCAACTCCAGTAACGACGAGTTTTTAAACCAGCTTAAGGTTAACGAACGGTAAGCTTTTTCGTTGTTGGCCAACTCGCGAATCATATCCATTTCGGTGCGGGCATGCGAAATCATATCCACAAAATTCACCACCATCACCGAAAGATCGCTTTCCAAAATATTATTCAGATTATCCTGCACCCAACGCTCTTTTTTAGCTCCCGATCCTTTTTCGAAATACAGACTCTCCTTACGCGAAAAACGTTCCAGCTGTTTACGCAATAATTCCTCTTCGTTGCGGTTTTTGTAACCTTCGTTATCGTCGTCGAGCCACAATTGTGGGTATAACTTTTCAATTTCGGAAGGCATTAACCCGGCAAACATGGAATTTCTAGCGTACATAGTTGCTGTGGGCAAAATTCCGCAGTACATATCTTCCGTTACAGTGCGAAAATAGTTACTTATCTCGGGGCTAATAACCCGCCACTGGTCGTAGCGCAAATTGTCGACCACCAGCACAAAGATCTTTTTACCGTCGTTGAGGTGTGGAAAAACCTTCTGTTTAAAAATATCGGGCGACAACATCGGACGGTCTTCAAAATCCCGCGTAAACCAATCCTGGTAGTTCTCTTTTATAAATCGGAAAAAAGCTTTATTGGCCTCCTCTTTTTGCATTGAAAGAACCTGATCCATGGCCGAATCTTCCGACTCGCTCAACTCCAGTTCCCAATACACCAACTTACGGTAAATATCCTTCCATTCATCAAAAGTCAGTCGGTCGTTCAGTTTCATTCCAATCTGGGCAAACTGCATCTGGTATTTCGATGTGGTTTGCTCGGTAACCAACCGCTTCTGATCAATATTCTTTTTTAATGTCAGCAATATCTGTTTTGGATTTACCGGCTTTATCAGGTAATCGGCAATTTTTGCACCAACTGCCTCATCCATTATATTTTCCTCTTCACTTTTAGTAATCATTACCACCGGCACATTGGGCGCAATATCTTTAATTTCTGTCAGTGTTTCTAAACCGGTCATACCCGGCATATTTTCATCAAGAAAAATAATATCGAAGTAACCTGCTTCTACTTTCTCAATTGCATCGAGACCATTATTAGCTGTTTCAACTTCGTATCCTTTTTCCTGTAAAAATATAATGTGTGCGCGTAACAGATCTATTTCGTCGTCTGTCCAAAGTATTCTTGGCTTGTTCATACAATTCTTTTTTCGTTTTCTGTTTCGTTTCCGATCAATTAAAGATAAGAACAAAATAAGTGCCGTTAAAGTATGTGCTTAACAAACTTTAAGAGTTCTGCACTCCCAGGGAAAGTAATAAATGGCCCTATTTATTGAGATATACCCGCTTGTAGAAATCCATGTATTCCGTAATGTTCTTCTCGCGAAGGAAAATATCAAAATTCTCATCCGAAATAAGGAAGTTACGGTACTGAGCTGTTCCGAGCGGATCGAACAGATCGCGGTTGCGCACCACCACACTAAAGTATTGACGTGCCGTTGCCTCATCTTCCATACCTTTAACAATGATGAGCTGGCGAACCTGATCCAGTTGCTGCTCTTCGATGGTAAAGCCCGAGTTGGCAAAATTTGACTGGTTATACGCCGCAATTCCGTTAATAAAGGCATCTTTAAATACACCCGTTGCCGGAATTACAAACACAATACGATGTGGTCCGTCAATATTCTGGTTGTAAGGCGAATCGGCCAACGAAGCCGTTTCAGCCTGAACAGCAGAATTGGGCTCAGCAGTCTGTGCAGTGTTGGCTGGTGCCGCTGTCTGACTTTGGGTATCCGACGATGAATCGGAAGCCCGGCGTTGAATATAATTGTTGCGGAAGAAAACGATGTACTCTTCCACTTTGTTCTCGTCGAGCAAAGCCTGCAGGTTATCATCCGTAATCAGGAAATTACGGTATGTAGATTGTCCCAGCGGTTCGAACAAACTACGTGTGGTAATTGCCCTGCGGAAATACGACATCGATTCGTTGAGTGCCGGAATTCCGTGAACCACCAATAAGCGATAATCGCCCACTTCTTTTGCCTGCAACTTCAGTCCCCACGCCCGGAACTGGTCGCGGTTAAAATCGGCAAATCCTCGCATTAACGGTCGTAACGACAGGTTTTTGTCTTTTACAGCAATCACAAAATTTTGTGTGGTATCAACATGTGTATCGTACAATCCGGCCGGCCCTGCATTTACCGTAACAAAAGTACCGCGTTCCTTCAGTGCATTCTCTTCTGCTGCGGCACGCGCCATCAACTCTTCAGGCGAGATATCCATTTCGTCGTCGCTGAAATTTGAACGAATAAAACGGCTGTAATTTTTCACAAAGAACTTCATGTAATCGGCTGTTGAGCGTTCTTCCATAACCGCGCGGTAGTTGGTCGACGATATTACAAAGTTCATATAATCAATTCCCTGTAAAGTTTTGAAAACCGAAGCTTTTCGAATAATTGCTCCGTGATAAATGAGCGCATTTTCTTTATTGGTCATTGAGCGTACCAACACAAAAGCCAGTTTATCGTTGAGGTATTCCGTTTCAATATCGAAATCAATTTTTGTGTAGTGATCGATGTTGTAATTGGCAATATCAAACTTAAGGCGATTCAAATCAATATTATCCTCCTCATCGCGCGGATAGGCAATTACAAAATAGTGCAACAGATCTTCGTCGTAACTGAATTTACCGCCAAACTCATCGTCGGCAAAGAAATTTTCGGGCAACAGTTCTTCGTTTTGAATTTCTTCGCTGATGTAACCCATATCCACCAGTTTCTGGTAGTCAGTTAAGGTACTGTCCTGAATAAGTGTTAGTATTTCAGTCGCCAGTAGCGATGGCTCTTTTGCCGGATATTCCGCCAAATAACCTTTTAGCAAGGTTTCAAAATTGTGCACGTCTGTTAAAACACCATCGGCAACCATTTCCATGAAATCAATTTTTGGAAGCATCACAGTATCCGGTTCCATGTTTTTCATTTGCCCGGTAAGCGACAGCACGTTTTGGTACCTTCCCTGTTTATAATTTCTGAATGTTTCCTGATACAAACGGTTCAGGCTATCCGTTTTGGCTGCCATCTCCACAAAGAAATTTGGATTTTGCAGAAACTGAGCAAACTTACTTTTCGGATATTCAGAAATAATGAGACTGCGGTAATAATTTGCTTTTTCTTTATCGCCCATCAATTCATACAAATCATACAAATCAAAATAAGCCGACAGAAGGTAAATGTTATTTGGATAACGTTCTATCAGCTCTTCAAAAGCCTGAGCCGAACGTTCGTAATCTTCAAATTCCGATTTAAATATCTTCCCTGAATTGTAAAGTGCATCGCGAATTCGTTCGTGCGACGCTGTCATCATCGAATCGGTTAAAGGCAAGTCCTGAGTATAAAATTCCCTTTTCAGCGGATCTTCCACACGCTGTTCTTCGGGTTCAGCCTCTGCCAACTCCTCACCTTCTTCCATCGACACAGTGGCCTTGTTCGATCGTCGCCAATCGTCCTCAAGCGTTCGCCGGCCCCATTGCTGCTGGAAAGTTACCTTACCATACGACACCGTTTGCGGATTATAGAAGTACCAGCCTCCGCCACCTGAATTTCCCATTCCCATACGGTAACGGTTTGAGCGATAATATCCCTGGCTGCGTGCATCCTGCATGGCCAGATTTTCCATGTTTCGCTGACGCTCCTGTTCCTCTTTCATCAGATTGGTAATCAGCGGCTCACGCTCCACGTCCGACATTTGAGCCACTCTTTGCAGACTATCTTCACGTTCGACCAACAAAATATTATCCACCAAATTCGTTAAACTCCGGTAGCGTGCCGATACATCGTCGTAATTCGGATACGTTTCGTCGATAATAATCATTGCACTATCGTAATACGACTGCGCACCACGGTAATTCAAATCCTCGAAATAAATATTGGCCAAAGTAATTGACGACAAGGCCCGTTGGTATTGATTTTTAAAACTTGTAGCTACCGATTGTTTGTAATTATCCTTGGCCACATCGCGGTTTCCTTCGCGGAAAAAGATGTTACCTAAAGCATAATAGATCTGGTCGCGGAAATCGACATTCTTTTTGTCGCGAAGCATTTTATTCAATTGCTTTTTCAAATCTTCCGAATTTCCTTCGCCCGAAAATACACCCGCACCGTTTATCATCGCGTTAAACGCCATGGTGTAATCGGGATTCATTTTGCCTACCTTTCTAAAAGCCGCGGCGGCCGCCTCATTCTGGCCAAGTTCCTGGTACAGTTGCGCTACAATATATTGCAGGCGGGCTTTATCTTTTTTCCAGAATGTTTTGTCGATGGCAATATCAAGCAAACGAATAGCATTGTCGTATTCAAACTGCTTCTTGTAGTAGAAAGCCGTAGCAATGGCAAAATCGCGCTCCAGGCTTTTGGGGAAATCATCGTACGACTGAATTGCCTGAATAACTTCGTTAGCTTCAATATAGCGTTCCAGCTCGGTGTAGGCCCGAATCAGCCAAACCTGTGCCTCATCGGCAGTTTCTTCGTCGGGGTATTTTCGCACCACGTAAGAAAAATTATCGATGGCTGCATAAAAATTATGTTGATAAAAATAGGCTTTCCCCATTAAGAGATAACTATCATCAATCCAATTGTTAAACTCCTCCTGACTGGCAAATTCCTGATACTTACGTGAACCACCACCCTTTTTACGTTTTGGTTTTTTGGTAATGGAATGAATCTCGATCAGCTTCGAACATTTTACAACTGCATAATCCATATCCGATTTTACCAGTCGCGTAGCCGATGGATCGCTTTCTTTGTAAATAGGCAAAATTCGGGTAAAGTCATCCTCAATACGCTCTTCAATGGTTGCAACACCCTCTTTTACTGCCTCATTGGCATTAAAATAAATATTGTAACGCGAGGTAACATTATGGAAAGTTCGTGATGCCCGGGTATTTTTTTCAGTAGAACAGCCGGCAAAAATCGAAACCAATAAGAACAGGAATATGGTATGTAAAAATCGTTTCTTCAAGCAGTTTTTTGTTAACTCATTGAATAAACTCAGGAATCACAAGATTATTGCCTGTACATCCTGAATTGTTGCATTTTGTAAACGCTGTAAAAATAAGAAAAAATGAATGTTCTGCAGGAATTAATTGCCGAGATGGGAGATTATTATATTCTAAAAGAACTGGAATCCAGAAAAAAGGTAAAGATGCACGTTTGTGCATCTCTACTATTTCGGTTTATTTTCGTGAAATTTTTACCTTTTTGGTTGGCGCCATTTGGATGTTGCGTACATGTACACGGTGCTTCACTTTTTCAGCCACATCGGCAAAAGCCATTCCGGTAATGGTGTCTCCGTTGGCAGCCACCGGAGTTCCTTCATCGCCACCTTCTCGAATGCTCTGAACGATTGGAATTTGACCTAACAATGGCAAGCCCAACTTATCAGCCAGTTTTTTACCACCTTCCTTACCAAAAATGTAGTATTTATTTTCAGGCAGTTCTTCCGGTGTAAACCAGGCCATGTTTTCTACCACACCCAATACCGGTACATCAACCGATTTACTCTGGAACATACTAGTTCCGCGAACCACATCAGCCAGCGCCACATCCTGCGGAGTAGTTACAATAACCGCTCCGGTTACCGGAACACTTTGTACCAGAGTAAGGTGAATATCGCTGGTGCCCGGAGGCAGGTCGATCAGCAAATAATCCAGTTCACCCCAGTTTCCTTCCGAAATCAGTTGCTTTAAAGCGTTTGATGCCATTGGTCCGCGCCAGATAATAGCACTGTCGGGATCAACAAAGAAGCCTACCGACAAGAATTTTACACCGTATTTTTCCAGCGGATTGATCATTTCGCGATCGTCGATTTTCACTCCTGCCGGACGTTCGCCTTCTACACCAAACATCTTAGGAATTGAGGGACCAAAAATATCGGCATCCAACAACCCCACTTTTGCTCCACCTTTTGCCAGCGCAACAGCTATGTTAACGGCAACCGTTGATTTACCAACCCCACCTTTACCCGATGCAATAGCCACAATATTTTTAACGTTGGGTAAAACCGGACGCTCCATGTCATGAATGAATTTCACGGCAATGTTATCTTCAATTTCAACCTGCTCGCCCAGATACTTCTTTATAGCCACTTCGCACTCCAATACAAGTGCTTCAATATTTGGATCGTTGCTTTTCTGAAAAACCAGCGAAAAACTGATTCGTTGTCCGGCAATGCGGATTTCCTGTGGCATTTCCAGTTGCACCACATCTTCATCGCTTCCCGGGTATTTTACGGTGCGCAAGGCATCGGTTACATCTTTCGGGACAATTAATTTTCTTGGTATATCTGTCATTTTAAAATGCTTTATTTTGACTTTTACTGAATGTTATTTGTAGCTGCAAATTTAATAATTGCAATTAGATGAACAGTTTAAATGCGGAAATGTTTTAATTAGAATTATGAACTTTTGCCCAATTAAAGTTCCTCCTGCGGATCCCAGAATTTTTCTTTAAAATCGAGGATCTTGTCGCCATCCAGTTTCAGCCCTTCGGCTTCAAGCAACTCCTGCATGGCATTAGGATTATCGAAGTGATGTTTACCGGTTAGCAGTCCGTTACGGTTTACCACCCGGTGTGCCGGAACAAATTCGTGATGCGAATGACTGGCATTCATTGCCCAACCCACCATTCGTGCTGCTCCGGGCGCCCCCAAACAAGCAGCTATGGCTCCGTACGAAGTTACCCGTCCCGGCGGGATCTGCTTTACTACTTCGTAAACCTGATTGAAGAAATCGCTCATCGTATATAGTTTTGTCATTTCGACGAAGAATGAAGAGAAATCTCTCACTATGTAACAGGTTTCTCACTGCGTTCGAAATGACAGGTTATTTATAAATCTCGTGCACTACGGCCAAAGCTGCGGTACTCGTCGCGTTCAATATCAATTTCGGGCTCAATGTATTCACCATCGTGTGGAATAAATGCCAGGTATTTACTTGGTATCCCACGGTCGAGCCACTGTTTTTCGTAAAAGGTACGGATACGCAATACATCAGTCAAACCTTCCCACTCGTATAAATTATCGGTTTCGGCCAATATTTCGAATTGATTCAGTTTGGCCATTTCCAGCGTGTAGTTGTACTGAAAATTGCTGTCGGTTTTTAAATGCACTACACCGCCCGGTTTCAGAAAATTCCGGTATTTATTCAGAAACGTTGTTGAAGTAAGGCGTTTCCGGGCTTTCCGCATTTGCGGATCGGGGAAAGTAAGCCAAATCTCATCTACTTCATCTTTGTTAAAAAACTGCGGAATCAATTCGATGTTGGTTCGCAAAAATCCCACATTAGTCATTTCGCGCTGATAAGCCAGTTTTGCGCCTTTCCACAGCCGCGCGCCCTTAATATCTACCCCAATGTAATTGATATTCGGATTCATTGCCGCCAGCTCAACGGTATATTCCCCCTTGCCACAACCCAACTCTAAAATTATGGGCTGATCGTTTTTAAAAAATTCGGCCGACCATTTTCCTTTTAATTGAAAATCATCGTGCCCAACCTTATGAAACGGAGCCTGAACAACGTGTTCAAAGCCTTGCATTTCATCAAATTTCTTCAGCTTTCCTTTTCCCACTTTTCAAAAATAAACTGCTTGTATTAATAAATTCTATTGATCTCTTATTTGACTTTTTCCACCCGCACACCCACGTCGGAAATTCCTTTTAGTTCGTCGTTTCGCATGCCTTGCTGTAAACTGATCGTGTAATCGCCCGAGCGGGGGAAAAACACATTTCGTCGGTAAATAGCCTTCCGGGTTTTTAATCCGCCAAAACCTTCACCCAGCCATTTCCCGGATGGATCGGCCAGCACCATTTCGAAGGTATCTTTAACAGCTTCGCCATCGGGTTGCTCAATGGTAACAAACAGCCACAAGTTGCTGTAACGATAATCAACGTTGTTGCGCACATTAATATAAAAATTATGATTTTGAAACGTATCGGTAACCGGCACATTAAAAACCACCAGCGAATCTTTGTTCCAAACACCTTTGTTTATTGGTTTGTATTTATCGAAGACGCTGTGAGAATCGCAAGCAGCCATCAACACCATAATTCCCGCAAAAAGTATAACCTGAAAAAAACGACTCATTTTGTTTCAACTATTTTTTTCGAAAAATCATTACATCAAACGCTGTAATACGCAAGTTGTTTTCTTTAATCACGGTTTTGGTTACGATTTTGATTGGATCGCCGGTTTTGGCTACCTCCTCGATTCTGCTTCGGCTTGCGTCGTTGTCCGTTTCCCTGGCTGCTATCTTGCCTGCGCTCGGGGGTCTGTCCCTGCGCATTGGGTTGATTTTGATTTCGGTTTCGGTTAGTATTACGCCTGTTACTTCGTTTCTTCGAGCGGCTTTTTTTATTTGCCCGGTCGAAACGATCCAAATCTTCCTGCCCTACCACATTATGGAATGTGTCTTCCTTCTGTGCTCCGGCATCGTATTTCTCAATCACTAATTTCTCGGGCTTTTTGCCGTTACGGTTTAAACGCAACACCTCTTTTACCCGTTTCACAGGAACGGCGATCAAAGTACCGGGGCCGTTGCCTCTCGGCGCATACCAATAAATTCCACCAAAAATATCGGCTTTCAGGAAGGAATAGCTCATGTGTTCCGTTTCGAGCGGAATATGGTTTGGTGGGAAATCTTTTTGTGCATCAATGTAAGCATCTACCTCGAAATTGAGGCAACACTTTAATTTACCACATTGCCCGGCCAGCTTTTGCGGGTTGAGCGAAATCTCCTGATGACGGGCTGAATTGGTGGTTACCGATACAAAATTGCTCATCCATGTTGAGCAACAGAGTGTTCGCCCGCAAGGACCAATTCCACCAATACGACCAGCTTCCTGACGTGCACCAATCTGTTTCATTTCGATGCGGATGCGGAATGTTTCGGCCAGTACTTTAATCAGCTGGCGAAAATCAACGCGCCCGTCGGCAATGTAATAGAAAATGGCTTTTGTTTTATCGCCCTGGTATTCCACATCACCAATTTTCATGTCGAGGCCCAAATCTTTTACAATTTGCCGCGACTCAATCATGGTTTCGTGTTCCAGCGAAATAGCTTCTTTCCATTTGTCAATGTCAACCGGTTTGGCGTGGCGGTAAACTTTGCGGTACTCGCCGTTGTTCAGGGTTACTTTGTGGCGCTTCATTTGCTCAAACACCAGCTCCCCTTTCAGCGATATAATACCAATGTCGTGACCCGGATTTCCTTCAACGGCCACCAGTTCGCCAACTTTAAGTTTTAAGTTATTTACGTTTTTGTAGTAGTCTTTTCGGGTATTTTTAAAACGCACCTCAACAATGTCTTCGCCTTTGTAGGCAGGCTGCACATCGCCAAGCCAGTCGGTTACCTGCAGTTTTCCGCAGTTTCCAACTTTCGTTTGACAAATCCCTCTATCTGTAGTATTTACTTCTTTCATTTTTTAGGCTTAAGTCCCCGACTTTCAGATTTTCCTCCAAAAGCCCGTTTTATCTGGCAATGCCAAGATAATGAATTAATACCGATTAGCAATTGAGTTGAATAGCCAGCTCGCTTCACTCCTGACAATTCGTCAATTATCGATCGACACTCCCATAGTAATTCATCGGTTCGCAAAAGCTCACGCGGAGAACAACTGGTGTAGCCCACAAAAGTAATGATTAATAGCAATTTGATAGCTAGTGGCTTGATTTTTAAAATGAATCTAAAAAGGGCGACTTTTCTGGAATGGGAAAAATTCCGCCATGAATTTTAACATATCTTTGCACCGGTAGAAAGATAATAATTTATATTTGTTATGTTAATACAAGAAAAACCCTGCATTTCGACACCGTTTTAACAAGAGAAATAAATTTTAGGATAGAGCTATAAAACGCAGAGTTTTTTTTGACAAAATACTTAACGGTGATTATTGAACGCGTTGAAAATATTAACAGTATGGATAATCAATAAATAAGAAACACTGGGAATCTGATTGTCTGCAAAGATTTGGATTCCTTAGAAAAAATACCATGAAACATTAAAATTATTATTCCCGATTTTTCTCGTCCTGATTTCATTCTCTGCGTTTAGTCAGGTAAAAGTAACCAGCTACTCCACTCATTCATTAGGAGTTTCGGCACCGTTAAATGAAAAATTCAGTGCAGAGCTAAAATTTTTTGCCAATCGCGGCGAGATCAAAAATATGCGTATTGAATTAAGCAGCACCTACTTTAAGCCGGACGAATTTCACCAATTTTCTGTCGGACTGGGATTTGGACAGACACCTTATTAAGGTGACATCCCTGATAACTCTTACAAACAATTAGAATAATGAAACAAATTACAATTATCACCTGCCTGTTATTTGCAGGCTATTTTTCCTTTTCGCAAGAAAAAACCGAAATTGGGATAACTGCCGAAGGCGCGTGGTTTATGCCACACCGCCAGGAATACTCAAACTCCGACAATCACTTTAGATCAACCAAAAACGGGTTTGGAACCGGAATTGGAATTTATGCCTCGCGGGGTATTTTTGGGAGGCTTTCGGCCGGCATTGGAATTGCTTACCGCTACAAACAAATGCAGCAATATTATTCTGATTATTCAGTAACTACCGGGGGGTATTTCGGATACGGTTATTCGCCTTATGGAAACGAATATCCAACGTACGAATATAACTACGAAGCAGAAAATAACGAAGGTTGGGAAAAACTTCCGATGCACTATGTAATTGTTCCCGTTTATTTGAAAATGCTCTTAACTCAAAATCTTTTTATTAAAGGAGGTATCGAAACTTCCTGGCTACTGAATTACGAAATAGTAAACGAAAAGCCTGAATTTAACTGGCTAATTGGCCTCGGAAGTCAGAAATATAAATTAAAATGGTCGGTTAATTATATCAGAGGATTTAAAGAACACGGATTTGGAGATAAAAAACCAGCGCCTGACGGGCACTACAATGGTTCGATAAACAGAAACAACATGCTGCAGGTGCAACTTTCTTATCCAATCTGGCAATTTAAATAATACCACTGAGAAGTCATCCGTCAGCCGGCGGGTGACTTCTCAAATAAACAACATTTTCTATTTAACACTTTTAAGTTTTTTAAACACACCGCTTTGCAGTATTAACTCTATATTTACCAGAAAAGTAACAAGCATTTAGCTACCCAAAATGAAAGTTAAATCAAGTTCTATCCAGATAACAGTAATATACACAATTCTATTTAACTTACTTGCATTGTTTGCTGTTGGACAAACATTGGATAGCACTAGAATATTGATGCTGCAAAATGGTTCTTCCTCGAATTTAGCACCTATTCCGTTAATACCTGAAATGGGAAACACTCAGCTAAATGGGAAGTATCTTTTTTCGCCGGATAACAACCTTCCAAATCGTTTTTCATCAAACGACTGGGGTCTTTCCTGCCCAAGGACTGATCGTCCGAAAATCAAACTGGAACAAAATCAAACACAAACTATTCTACCCAACCTTGGACAAAGCAATCAGTATACCGGCAACCTGAACTTCCAGCTGTCTGACAAAGTAAAAACTGATTTGGGTTTCGGATTGTATCAACAAAATACGGTTTTAACGCCATGGTCTATCAATTATCAACTTGGCATCACTTCAACCATCGAATATTCTTTTAACTCGTGGTTATCAGCCTATATTCACGGTCAATATATTTCGCCTTCACTCACTCAAAATAAATTTTTCGATCCTTTACAATATATGAATCCACTGTTTAAACAAACCGAATTTGGTGGAGGAATACGAACGAGATACAAAGGTATAAAAGCCGATTTAGGCATGAAAAGCATTAGAGGTTCAGCCCAATTCGAAAGAAATTCTATCAATTATTTTCAATCAAAAATATCTTTAGGATTCTGATCCTCCCATTTACCTTTTTATCAACCGTACCATTCGCAAACCGGTATCCATAAAAACAATACGCGGATTTCCGTTCATGGAAATGTGTTTTATGGCCAGTTCAAACTCGTCGGCGAAAGCCACAATGTTTCGTTCGTTAATAAAAGGTGCGAATTTTTTGCCCCAGTCTTTTTCGGCGCGGTTCATATACACAATTTCGCTGCGTTTCATGTTCGATACAAAATACTCGCGCACCAAACGCAACGACGCAGCAAAAAAGGCTTTTTGTTTATCGCGACCAATCTTTGCCATTTCATCGGCCCAGTCAATCATTTCTTTCACCTGCCGGGCGTAGGCAAAACGCATCATTTCCTGAAACTTTTGGAAATAAAACTGTTCATCGTCTGATGGCGACAAATAGCTGAGTGCTTTCAAATAACTTCCCGAAGCCAGATGAACCGCATCTGGAATAATATCCGGATTAATTCCTTCAATTTTCAACAGGGCATTCTGAATGGATTGATTATCAACAAACGGAAACTTTACCAGTTGCGCCCGCGAACGAATGGTGCCGATAACGCCTTCTTCGTTTTCGGTAACCAAAATAAAAAGAGTTTTACTGGGTGGTTCCTCAATCATTTTCAGGAGTTTATTTGAGCAGGCGATGTTCATCTTTTCGGGCAGCCAGATGATCATCACTTTAAACTCCGACTCAAACGATTTCAGGTTCAGTTTTCGCAGGATCGACTCGCTTTCGCGCTCGTAAATTTCGCCTTGTGCATTTCCGGCGTCAATATGCCCCAGCCAGTCGCTAAGTTCGAAATACGGATTGGACAAAACCTTCTCGCGCCACTGCGGAAGAAAATCGTCGCTAACCGGCTTGTTAAACTGTTTGGCATTAAAAATAGGGAATACAAAATGTAAATCGGGGTGCGCCAGTTTTTGGTATTTGTGACACGACGGACAGGTTCCACACGAATCGGTTTCGCTGCGGTTTTTACACGAAACATACTGAGCATAAGCCAACGCCATGGCCAGCTTACCGGTTCCCGACGGGCCGGAAAATAATTGTGCATGACTGATTCGTTGCTCCTGTACCGACCGGATAAGGCGGCTTTTTATATTCTCTTGTCCTACTACGTCTTTGAAAAACATAAGCCAAAAATAGTATTTTCTGCCTGTTCGGCGGCGGAACGTCGAAGAAATTGCCAAATTGTTTTATTGCCAAATTGTTAAACACAAAGACGCTAAGACACGAAATTTTTTTGAACCACAACAGGCACATAGGTATCATGAGGATTTAAACACTTCAAGGTTTCAAAAAATTCTTGAAGGTCTGAAATCGAAATTCAATGTTTCTAATCTATTCCTCATTCACACTTCTACTGCTAAACTGTTCTATTGTAAAATTGTTGGGTGCGACTGAAAACTGCAAACTTTCTTCCTACTTCTGCATTCTGAAATCGTTAATCAGCATTCGAAATTCATTTACTCATCATTCCACTATTCCCTATTCTAATATTCTCAAATTCCCCCTCACCAACACTCCTCTAAATCTTACCGCAACATTAAATTATGAAAGGCCTTAAAATTCCACTGTTTTTTCGAGCTATTAATTTCTATCTTTGGTTGAATTTTTCAAAAAACACTAAAAATATAATATCATGCAAACTATTAGCAGCTATGACTTTAAAGGAAAAAGAGCTCTTATCCGCGTTGATTTCAACGTGCCTTTAAACGACAAATTCGAGATTACCGACGATACTCGTATGCGTGCCGCGCTTCCAACAATTAAAAAAATTATCGAAGGTGGTGGTTCTCCAATCATCATGTCGCACCTTGGTCGTCCGAAAAATGGTCCGGAAGAAAAATTCTCGCTAAAACCATTGGTAAATCACCTGAGCGAACTGCTTGGTGGTGCTACTGTAAAAATCGCTCCTGATTGTATTGGCGACGAAGTAAAAGCCATGGCTGAGAATGTAAAACCAGGTGAAGTGCTTATTCTTGAAAACCTGCGTTTTTACAAAGAAGAAACTGCCGGCGACGAAGAATTTGCTGCTAAATTAGCTGAAAACGGCGACTGCTGGGTGAACGATGCTTTTGGAACGGCTCACCGTGCACACGCTTCAACAGCAGTAATCGCTAAGTTTTTCCCGAACGACAAAATGTTTGGATACTTGATCGAGAGTGAAGTAAAAAGCCTCGACAAAGTAGTAAAAGAACCACAGCGTCCGCTTACTGCAATTATGGGTGGAGCAAAAGTTTCGTCGAAAATTACTATCATCGAAAACCTGCTCGACAAAGTAGACAACCTGATTTTGGGTGGTGGAATGAAATTTACTTTTGTGAAAGCTCACGGTGGTAAAGTTGGTAGCTCAATTTGCGAAGACGATTTTCTGGAAACAGCATTGAACATTGAGAAGCTGGCAAAAGAAAAAGGTGTGAATTTATACATGGCCAGCGATGTTGTTGCTGCCGATGCATTTAGCAACGATGCCAACACAAAAGTACTTCCTATTGGAGAAATTCCTGACGGATGGATGGGATTGGATGCCGGTCCTGATGCTATTGAAGACTTTAAGAAAGTGATCGAAAAATCGGGAACTATTCTATGGAATGGTCCGATTGGAGTTTTCGAAATGGAAGCTTTTGCTGAAGGAACAAGAGCAGTTGGTGAAGCTGTTGTTGAAGCAACTAAAAATGGTGCATTCTCGCTTGTGGGCGGTGGCGACTCGGTAGCTGCGGTTAATCAACTGGGATTTGCCGATGGCGTTTCGTACATCTCTACTGCAGGTGGCGCACTTTTGGAATACCTTGAAGGAAAAACGCTTCCTGGTGTTGCTGCTGTTCGTGGCGAATAATCAAAAACTACAACAATACATTGAAAAGCCTGGTTCGTTTCGGACCGGGCTTTTTTGTGTGGAAGTCCCTCTCCATATTATTCCCGTAATTATTAATAATGGGAACACACGTGATTCCACTCCTTGAACATAATACTCCATCCAGCTGTTTCATAACAAACTTAAAACAGCAAAAAATGAAAGCTAACGTAGGATCAATTGACAGACTATTGCGAGTAATTGTTGGATTGATAATTGCTATTATCGGAGTTATTCTCGACAGCTGGTGGGGATTGATTGGCATCATTCCATTAGCCACCGGATTATTTCGATTTTGTCCGCTGTATTGCCCACTAAAAATTTCTACTACCGGAAAGGACAAATAAACTACAACCTCAGTTTTTATACTTCAAATTTTAGTTATGGCTTACCCTCTCCCAAATTAACAGCACTCATTCCAAATGATGCTGAATGCCAGACCATTGTTACATTCTTCTTATAACCGTCTCTAAACAAAGGATCTATAAAACAAGAAAATTGAATTTATTTAGGAGCTATCTTTAGGTTATTACTTGTGTTTTTATCAATTTTGAAAAGTAATAAACTAATATACTATGAATGCGATTAACCGCTGGCCGCTTCTGGCCATTTTTGCGCTACTCTTTTCGGTAGCTTGTAACACCAATAAACCTGCCCCCGACCTTATGGTACAAAAAGAACTAAACATGAACTGGACTTTTAATCAGGTGGGCGAAAATGAATGGCTGCCTGCAACGGTTCCGGGAACAGTTCATACCGATTTACTGGCCAATGAAAAGATTGAAGATCCTTTTTATCGTTTGAATGAATTGGATCAACAATGGATAGACAAAGTAGACTGGGAATACAAAAGCACTTTCACGGTTGATAAAACATTTTTGAAGCGAGATAAAGTTGTTCTCGATTTTGAAGGACTTGACACCTACGCTGAAGTTTCGGTGAACGGCGAAAAAGTACTCTCGGCCGATAACATGTTCCGCGAGTGGCAGGTTGATGTAAAAGATTTATTGAAAGAAGGCGATAATGAAATACATATTGTTTTCCGCTCGCCAATCGTTGAAGGATTAAAAAAATACGATGCTAACGGATTTGTATATCCAGGTGGTGAAAACGACCAGGCCGAACGCGGTGAGGTGGAAGGCAACAAACGCGTTAGCATATACACCCGTAAAGCCGGCTATCATTTTGGATGGGACTGGGGTCCACGTTTGGTAACCAGCGGCATCTGGAAACCGATTTATCTGAAAGCCTGGGATCAGGCAACCATCGAAAACCTGCAAATCGTTCAGCACGAAGTTTCGGAAGAAAAAGCAACATTCACAGCTGTTTTCGAAGTAGATGCAGTTAAGAAAACTAAAGCTACAATTACGATTAATAACGACGGACAAAGTCTGGCCTCAAGTAAGGTTAGTTTAACTCCTGGCATTAATACGTATTCAGTTGATTTTGAAATTGCCAATCCACAGCTATGGTGGACCAACGGTTTGGGAGAAGCACATCTATACAATCTTTCCGGAGTTTTGGATGTGAAAGGCCGCACGGTTACTGAAGATACCCGAATTGGAATTCGCACGCTGGAACTGGTTCGCGAAAAAGACGACGATGGTACTTCGTTCTATTTTAAACTGAATGGGCACCCCGTATTTATGAAAGGTGCCAACTACATCCCGAACGATATGTTTCTACCCCGCGTTACCGACGAGAATTACCGTAAAGTGGTTGAAAATGCGAAAAATGCAAACAACAACATGTTGCGTATTTGGGGTGGCGGTATTTACGAAAACGACATTTTCTACGATCTATGTGATGAAAACGGAATTCTGATCTGGCAGGACTTTATGTTTGCTTGTGCCATGTTCCCGAATAATCCTGAGTTTTTGGATAACATTAAACACGAAGCTATCGACAACGTAAAACGCCTTCGCAATCACCCAAGTATTGCCATGTGGTGCGGCAACAACGAAATCCTGACTGCCTGGAACACCTGGGGATGGAAAAAAGTTGCTGAAGATCAAGGCAGCGATGTGCCGGAAAAATGTTGGCAGGCTTATGTTGATATTTTCCACAAAACTTTGCCCGATGTCGTAAAAGAATACGATCCTTCGCGCAGCTACTGGGGATCAAGTCCGTCATCGGGTCTTGGCGTGCAGGCCGACCTTGTTAATGGCGACGAACACTACTGGGGCGTTTGGTGGGCCAAAGAACCGTTCAGTACTTACGCCACTCACCTGGCTCGTTTTATGAGCGAATACGGTTTCCAGAGTTTTCCTGAAATGGCATCGGTACGCAAATATGCAGAGCCGGAAGATTATGATATTTACTCGGAAGTAATGAAGTCGCACCAGCGCTCGTCAATCGGTAATGGAACCATCGAATATTACATGCTTCAGGAATACAAAAAGCCAAAAGATTTTGAGTCGTTCCTGTATGTAAACCACGTATTGCAAGCCGACGGTATTAAATTCGGATTAGAGGGACACCGCCGTGCAATGCCGTTTTGTATGGGTAGTTTGTACTGGCAAATCAACGATGTTTGGCCGGTGGCTTCGTGGAGTTCAACCGACTACTACCAAAAATGGAAAGCACTTCAATATTACGTAAAAAAAGGATTTAGCCAGGTTTTGGTTAGCCCGTACGAAGAAGGAATTAAGTTTAAAGTGGGGATTGTTAACGACCGCCTGGAGCCAATTCAAGCTGAGCTTCGTATGCAAATGATTGATTTCGACGGACAGGTAATCTGGGAAGAAGCTCACCTGGTTGATATTCCTGCCAACTCAAGCGACGACTATTTTGATGTAAACAAAAACGAGTGGCGTTATAAATACCGAAGAAATCTGAAAAATGCTGTATTCACTACCGAGTTGGTTGAGAATGGAAAAGTTCTTTCGAAAAACAATTACTACTTCCTGCCATTTAAAAAGCTGAAAGTAAAAGCTCCACAGGTGGAATATGCCATTACAAAAGCTGATAACGGCTTCGACATTGTTTTGAAAACCGACAAGCTGGCTAAAAACCTGTTCATGGAAATTGGAGACGAAGAAGGTTTCTTCTCCGACAATTACTTTGATTTGCTGCCCAACGAAAAAGTATCAATCAACTTAAAAACCGATATTTCGGAAGAAAAGTTAAACGAAGTACTGACTATTCGTACTTTGGATGATGCTTTTTAATTGATGTATATTGAATGTCATTCTGAGCGTAGTCGAAGAATCTTAATACGAGATGTTTCGACTTCGCTCAACATGACTTCTTATTAATCAACATTTCCGGTTACTGCTCCCTTTGTTGACAACCTACTGTTTAAAACAAATTCCCTTACACATTTTTATTCAACTTCAATTTTCCGACCTTTAAGCCTAATATGAACTTATTTATTGTACTCTTTTTTAGCATTCTTTCCATTTTTGTTGGCAAACCTGCCGAAAACACCAAAGTGTATCTGGAAAAAGGAGGCCAGTTAATCGCATTTCAGGTAACTGGCGAAAAAGGAAAAGTAAGCTTTAAACATCTCGACGAAGGCAGCTATAAGCTGCTTTTGGTTTTTCCGCAGCAAGAGGGTAAATACATCAAAGAAAAGCCCAGGCACAAAACCATGACCAAAGCCACTTACAACACACGAAAAAAAACCTATTATTACCAGGGAACAGAAGGATTTTTCGCTATTAAATTCAGAGATATATCGAAAATAAAAAACGAAAATTTTTTAGCTGTTTCTCGTGAAGAATTTGATGAAGATGAAAAATCTAATTCAATTGCAGAATTTGGTATTCACAATGCCGGGGGCTCGATTAGTGTTTCTGTAGAGGCGATCACTGCTGCACAATTCAAAAAAGCTGCGGATAAAATTGGCCAGGATATTTCAACACAGTCTATTCGGGGAATAAAATAGTTTAATGCATTCAGCGGGTGAGTTTAAACTGTATGTCATTTCGAACGAAGTGAGAAATCTGTTACTTCACAGCCCTGACCTAACAGATTTCTCGGTCGTTCCTCCTTCGAAATGACAATTTATATGGTCTTAATTTGTCGCCCTAACGGACGATGAAATATTAAATAATTCCCAATTCTTTACCTACTTTAATAAAGGCATCAACAGCTCTATCGATTTCCTCAAACGAATGTGCAGCCGAAAGCTGAACCCGAATCCTTGCTTTTCCTCGCGGAACTACAGGAAAGCAGAATCCGATAACATAAACGCCTTCTTTTAACAGTTTATCGGCAAACTTTATGGCCAGTGGCTCGTCGTAAACCATAACCGGAACAATAGCAGTATCGCCTTTCACCAAATCAAATCCGGCAGCTTCCATTTTCGTTCTGAAACGACTAGCATTTGCCATTGTTTTGGCAGGAAGATCGGCGCCACCCGAAAGCATCTCTATAACTTTTAATGTGGCTCCAACAGTTGCCGGGGCCAAAGAATTCGAAAACAAATACGGACGCGAACGTTGACGCAACATATCGATGATCTCGCGACGTCCTGATGTACAACCTCCGTTTCCACCACCCATAGCTTTTCCGAAAGTGGTTGTTATAATATCAATCTCACCCAGTAAATCGTAATGTTCTGCAGTACCACGGCCGGTTTTTCCGATGTAACCTGTTGCATGCGAATCGTCGACCAATACCAATGCATCGTACTTCCTGGCCAGCTTAACAATGTCGGGCAAGTTGGCAATATCTCCATCCATCGAAAAAACTCCGTCGGTTACAATTAAACGATATTTCGCTCCCGAAGCATCTTTTAAACATTGCTCCAACTCCGCCATATCAGAGTGTTTGTAACGAAAGCGCTGTGCCTTACACAAACGCACTCCATCAATAATTGACGCATGATTTAACTCATCAGAAATAATAGCCGAATCAGCACCTAAAAGTGGCTCGAAAACTCCTCCGTTGGCATCAAAACAGGCACAGTACAAAATCGTGTCTTCAGTTCCCAAAAACTCAGAAACCTTTTCTTCCAACTGCTTGTGAATGGATTGTGTTCCGCATATAAAACGTACCGAAGAAAGACCAAATCCCCAGTCGTTCATTATATCCTGCGCAGCTTTTACCACCTCAGGATTATTGGCAAGTCCCAGGTAATTGTTAGCACAAAAATTCAGCACCGTTTCTCCGGTCGACACTGCAATTTCAGAGCTTTGCGATGTCGTAATAATCCGTTCGCTTTTATATAATCCTTGTTCTTTTAATTCTTCAAGCGTGTTTCTAAGGTCGTTCTTAATTTTTCCGTACATGATTCCAGTTGTTTTAAACTTTACACAAAGTAATGGAAAGCAATAGTATTAAACATTGATAAAAGGCAGATAATTTTGAGTAACACTTCTACCGGCGTCACGAAACGCAATCATTAAAAACTTCTATCTTTGCATCGAATAAAAAAACGACAGAATGAGCGACACAAAAGTACGGGTACGATTTGCCCCAAGTCCTACCGGCCCTTTACATATGGGCGGTGTGCGAACAGCCTTATTTAATTACTTGTTTGCAAAAAAACACGGTGGCGAATTTATACTCCGAATTGAAGATACCGACCAAACCCGTTTTGTTCCGGGTGCCGAAGATTATATTATTGAAAGTTTGAACTGGTGCGGATTAACACCTGTTGAAGGCCCCGGAATTGGTGGCAATTTTGGCCCCTACCGTCAGAGTGAAAGGAAAGAGTTGTATAAAAAATATGCTGACCAGCTGGTAGAAAACGGCTGGGCGTATTATGCATTTGACACACCCGAAGAAATTGATGCGCTACGAAAAGAAGCAGAAGCCAACAAGGAAACATTCTCCTACGGAATTGCCACACGCGACAACCTGAATAACTCGCTCAAATTATCAGAAGAAGAAGTTCAAAAAAAGATAGCTGCAGGCGAAGCTTACGTAATTCGTTTTAAGATGCCTGAAGACACTGATGTTTCAGAAGATGATCTGATTCGTGGTAACGTTACTTTTAATACCACAAAAAGTCTCGACGACAAGGTGCTTTTTAAATCGGATGGGATGCCAACCTACCACTTGGCTAATGTGGTTGACGATCATTTAATGGAGATCTCTCACGTTATCCGTGGCGAAGAATGGCTACCATCGATGCCGCTGCACGTTTTATTGTACAAAGCATTGGGTTGGGAGACTACCAAACCACGTTTTGCCCACCTCCCGCTAATTTTAAAACCTGTTGGAAAAGGCAAACTCAGCAAACGCGATGGTGATAAACTGGGATTCCCGGTATTTCCGTTGTTGTGGACCGACCCGAAAACAGGTGATGTTTCACGCGGTTACCGTGAAGATGGCTATTTCCCTGAGGCATTTATCAACCTGTTGGCGTTATTGGGCTGGAACCCTGGAACAGAGCAGGAATTCTTTTCGCTGGAAGAACTGGGCAAAATCTTTAGCCTTGAACGTGTAGTGAAATCAGGTTCACGTTTTGATCCTGAAAAAGCAAAATGGTTTAACAAACACTATTTTCAAGAAAAATCGGTTGAGGAACTTGCAGAGTTATTCAAACCTGTTCTTGCAGAAAAAGGTGTTGAAGCCAGCGATGAAAAAATAAAAGCAGTAGTTGCCGAGATAAAAGAGCGCTGCGAGTTTGTTGCTGAATTGTGGGATCAGAGCAGTTACTTTTTTGTAGCTCCGACTGAATACGATGCAAAAACAGTGAAAAAACGCTGGAAAGAAAACACGTCAGGCCAGTTGAGTGAAATTGTAAACGTATTTGAAACCGTTGAGAACTGGCAAGCCGATGCCATAAAAGAAGTTTTTTCAGCATTTATGACTGAAAAAGAATGGGGATTTGGCGCCATAATGAATCCACTTCGTTTAGCGCTTGTCGGCGGCAATATGGGCCCCGATCTGTTTGTTATTTGCGAGCTACTGGGTAAAGAAGAAAGTATTGCCCGTATAAAAACGGCAATCGAAAAGATATAATCTACACAACCTTATACCATAAAAAAACCGGCTTGATTAAAGCCGGTTTTTTTGTAATCAGATTTCACTCTTAATTACTTCTTCTTTTTCTTCATAAAAAAGAAAACAGCCGCCGCGATAACTACTATTGCAACAACAACAATAATTACAGTTGAGTTTGAACCTGAAGCTTGTTCAGCACCAGCCAACGGCACTTCTTCCAAATACGAACTGTCCTGAGCCCCCAAATTGTCAATATATGTTCCCTGGTCTTGCGCCATAAGCAACATAGTTGGTAAACTCATAATAAACAATCCGATCATTGCAATTACTCTTTTCATTCTTCTAAATTTTTAAATTCGTATTACTTATTTAATTTCTCTTTCACTTTCTTTAATAGTGGTACCGCATTTTTATAGCGCGGATTCACCTCGATCAACTCATTTAAAACCGCATAACTTTCGTCAAAATTCCCTTGATCAAAGAATTTTTGCGCCTCAAGCAAATACAACGGCTCGTAATAAGGATGTATTGCCCTGCCTTTTACCAATAATTGGTCAAGCTCGGCATACTTGCGCTGTGCAAGTTTCAAATTGGCCAAATTTACAAACATCCAAACATTATTGGGGTCAGTTTCCAGTTCCTTCTTTAATAATACTTCGGCCTCATCCCATTTTCGGTGTTTCAAAAGCTCAATCCCTTTATAATCATCTTTCGATTGCCTTTTTAAAAGTACCACCAGCGGATTGCCTTTGTGATAAAAAGTCTTTACGATTCGCGTCGATTGCCAGGCATCGTTTTTTAGCAAATACGGATGAATATAATTCACACCAAACAAGGCATAATCCCAATCTACAGAACTTCGTTCGAGGTAACGTGTATATTGAAAATCAATATTGGATATCTTTTCGAAATAATTTGGTAACTGACAATTCATCGCTACTATCGCTTCTTCATCCCCAATTTCGAAGATTAAATAATCCGTTGCCTCTTTCATCCCATGGAAATAATAATCATACTCGTAATTACTCCATGCTGTTTTGTTTCCTCCAAAAATGGCATTAAAATAAATATAATCTACCGGAAAAGTTTTCGCCTGGTGTTGAAAAGGCAAAATCATTAAAACAAAAAATAACGCAATAGCCGGAACTTTTACCTTTTTGCTAATATCTAGGTTTATGAATTGAAACAAACCGGTAACGGCCAAAACAACCATAACCGGAATTACAAATAACATTTGCCGCATCCCACTGTACAGGTTCGATCCGATAACAATTACATATACCACCGGAAAAAGTAATGTAAAAAAGACGAACAACTCAATGATGAGTTGTTCGCTTAACGGTTTAGAAAACTTATAGGTTAAAAAGGCTCCAAAGTATAGTGTCCCGAGCAAAATAAACTCGGGTGTTGCTATCAAAATCCATTTTATCAGGTAATGCCAGGGCAGTGCTGAACTCCAGATTACCTCGCCTTCAAACAACTGTTTAATACTGATCTTGTAATGCTCCATTACCGATAAACTTTCAAGCGGATGACGCACCACGTCCTGCAAGGCATAGGGCCAGAATAATAGTCCGAGGAAATAACCTGCAAGCACTATTATCAGCCCCTGGCCCATTAACCTTACAAAACAAGATTTAGTTGAAACGATATATTTAAGTAAAAAAGGCTTCGAAAGAAAGATAACCACAATTCCCAATCCGAGGTAGGCAAAAAGAATTAAGCCGCCTATACGCACTGAACAAGTAAAAGCGATGGCCAATCCAAGACCAATCACTGTATTCCAGCTCACTTTCGGAAATTGTTTTAAATACTTTATGATAAAATAAATACCGGCGATATATCCGGCTGCAAACGGAATATCTTTTAAATTGCCAAATGCCTGACCAAACAATCGCGGTGTGAGCATCAGCGACAATACTACGGTTGCAGCCACCCAGTATGAATTACTAATTTCTTTTCCCAGCAAACCGGCAAAAAGCAGCAGTAAAAAGAAAAATACAGCTCCTGTAAAATGTCGTGTAAAAAATTCATTGTCGATAGAGAACGCACGATTGATCAGTGCAGTAAGGTTGTCAACTGACTGTCCGTAATATTTTAAGTTGTCAACAGGAGTATCAAGGCATGATGCATCTTCTCCGCCGGTGTAATACCAGTTAACCACACGTTCTGCGTGCGGATAATGCAGCATCTCGTCGACATTAACAGCCGCTTTGGGCGCTAACCAAAGCAGAATCGCAGCAGCCACAAACAAGCTGATGCGAAACACATTGCGTGCAGTTAATATGTCGGTTAATTTATTCATAAACCTCCTTCACCAGGAAAACCGGACGCTTTTGCACCTCTTTGTAAATGCGGTAAATGTATTCGCCAATGAGCCCCAAAAAAGTAAGCTGTACCGACCCAAAGAAACTGATTGCCAAAAAGGTTGAAGACCATCCGGTTGGCGCCAAACCGGTATATTTTGAAACCAGTGTGTAAACAATCGCCAGTAAGAATATCAAAACACCCAACAAACCGAGGTACAAACACAGCTTAATGGGCCATTTCGAGAACGAATAAATGGCATCGGCAGCCAACGAAAACAATTTTTTGCTGGTCATTTTAGCTATACCATCGGCTCTATCCGGGCGCTCGTAAACAATGGTATCGTGCTGAAAACCGATAAAATTCCGGATGCCCGGGAAATAACGGTTTTGCTCGGTAAATTTTAAAATAGCCGAAACAGCCCGGCGGCTCATGATACAAAAGTTACCCGCTTGCTCCAGCTGCTGCTCTTCCGAAATATTCCGAAAAACTTTATGGAATACATTGATATAAAAGCGCTTGCTAAACTTTTCACCACGCTCCGAACGAACAGCCGAAACCACATCGCCTTTGGTGGTACTTATTTTCTGGAAAAGCTCTTTTATCAGCTCCGGAGGATCCTGCATATCGCCATCCATCACTACCACATACTCGCCTTTGGTGTATTCCAACCCGGCGGCAATGGCAGCCTGCAATCCAAAATTCCGTGATAACGATACCACTTTTAACTCCGGCTTCTTCAATTTCATTTCAAGAAGCTGTTGAAGTGTATCGTCAGCACTTCCGTCGTCAACACACACTACTTCGAAAGCTTCACCCAAAGCCATCAGGTTATGGTGAACTTCGTTTATCAGCAATGACAAAACGGCGCTTTCGTTAAATAATGGTATAACTACGGATAGTTTCATATTCTGTATTATGCTTTATGCTGAGTTCCTTGTTTTGGTACCGGAAATTCCATGTCAACCGGGCCCATTTCATACTTTTTAGGTCCCAGCTTTTCATTCGAAGTCATCATATCTTCCCAAGTAACTTTTTGTCCGGTATAAGCAGCTGTTCGTCCCATTACAGCCGTAAGAGTCGACTCGGCAGTACGATAAGCTTCAACAACAGGTTTATTGGTACGAATAGAAGTTATTAGGTGGATGTGCTCCTGCACGTATGGAGAAACCGCTACAACTCCGGTAGAACGGCCATCCTTATTTTTGGGATATTCGTAGGTCCATTTCACCGAACCATCGTGGTTGAAGACTGTATTCTTACAATTGGTATAACCTTCGGTTCCCATAATCACTTCGCCAAGTTGGTTGGCACAACCATCAATTTGGCGCGAAAAACTGTGTGACGAGATACCTTTTCCAAAATCGAAATCGATACTAAAGAAATCGTACTGATCGCCGGTTAACCTGCGGTGTCTCCCGCCAAAACCAATAGCTGACTCGGGTGTTTTTCCCATAAACCAGTTTACAATATCAATGTTGTGCACGTGTGTATCCAGAATGTGATCGCCACCCAACCAACAGAAGCTGTTCCAGTTACGCAGCATGTATTCCATATCACTCCAACCTTCTTCGCGGGTACGGAACCAAACGTGCGATTGCAACCAATAGGCTTTTGCAGCTACCAAATCGCCAATAGCACCTGAAGCCACCTGGCGGTAAGTTTCATTATAATCGCGGCTGTGCCGACGTTGTGTTCCGGTAATTACCGACAAGCCCATGTTCTCAGCTTTTTTTGCAGTGGCCATAATCTGGCGCGCTCCAACCGGATCAACACAAACAGGTTTTTCCAGAAATACATGTTTTTTTGCCTGCACCGCAGCATCAAAATGCATTGGGCGAAAATGCGGAGGTGTAGCTAAAATTACCACATCTAAATCCACATCCAGCAAACTTTTATAAGCATCGAATCCCCAGAAACAATTGGCTTCCGGCACTTCAACGCGTTGCTTTAACAATTTATCGCGGCAATCCCAAACCTTATCTTCAAAAACATCGGCAAGTGCTACCAGCTGTAAACCGTGTCCTGCTGCCAAAAAATTCAATGCAGCACCGGTCCCCCGGTTTCCACAACCTACCAAGCCTACCTTCAGTTCCTTACCATCGGGAGCCAAATCAAGCAACGGGGGAAATTCATAATCAACCTCTTTTGTGGTGTTTTTACAAGAACTCAGTGCATTTAAACCAATTACTCCGGCAGCACCTATTAATGCTGATTTCTCCAGAAAATTCCTGCGTGATAGTTGATCTTTACTCATTGTATTTTGATTTAATTTTCTTCTGTTGTAAACATTTCTTCATTGTACTCGCAAACCACTCTGAAACCAACACTCTTGGTATCAGAATACCACCAAATACTTTTTGGAATTTGCGGATCGGTTACTAACCATGCGTCGGTTTTTGTGAAATCGCGGGCTGCCACACGTAAGTCTTTGGGCGAGTTACGGAACGAAGCTCCACGTACCACATGCTCCATTCCGTTTCTTGGTCCCCTCGGATTTTTCACCACTCCTTTCGGATATTTTCCATACACCTGCGGGTCGTAATAATCAAGGCAGAACTCGGCCACATTGCCCAGCATATTTTTCAAACCATAAGGATTAGCCTCAACGGCATCGGGTTGCTGAGTTCTGTTCGGACTGTTCAACTGCGATATCACATATTGGTTGATCACTTCTTTATTGCTGCCAAATAATTTCTTGATAAATCCATCGGCTTCAAAATCTTTAGGAGATCCCTCGAAGAAATAGGGCATTTGTGTACCTCCCCGTGCTGCATATTCCCATTCAGCTTCGGTAGGTAATCTATATTTTCGGCCTGTTTCCTGGCTCAACCAACGGCAATACGTTTGCGCCGCATGATGACTCATGGTAATGGCCGGACGTGTTCCTTTTCCCCATCCCTGATCGGGTGCTCCCCAAGGTGGTGTTGCCCCCGAAACGCCATCGGTTTCTTCATCAACTTCTATTGCTTCTTTCCGTCCCTGCGAGCCGGTAGCCGTAAAAAAGGCGAGGTACTCATTCCACGAAACTTCAATTTCTGCCATCCAGAAATTACCCACTTCCACATCGCGAACCGGACCTTCATCTCTTTCGCGATAAGGTTCATCAACCGGGCTTCCCATTTTAAACTGACCACCAGGAATGGCAATCATATTAAACGATACCGCCGTTCCGGGTATTTGCTCTTCAAAGGTTTCAAAAGCTGTTACTTTAGCAGGCTCAGTATAGATTTCAGTCGGGTCTACCGTCTCTTCCAAACCTACCAGCAAATTGGTTTCGCCACGATAATGACCAACATCATGATGACACTGCATGCACGAGTTATTCTCCGGATCGCGGATATATTTTATATGTTGCTGCGCCCCCTGTTCATTCAGCGTTGACGGGAACATATTGGTATGGCATTTCAAACATCCATCTTCGTAAACAAAATGTTTCGATGCTTCAACCGGTCGTTTAGCAGCCCAATCGATTTCTTCCGGCTCCATTGTCAGGTAAGCATACAAATCATGAACTCCATGATAAACTTTACGGGTTAAAAAACGGGCTGTTTGATCTTCAGGTGGTAAATGGCAATCAACACATTTGATAGAAACACCGCTTGGAGTATTATGATGAACTGAAAGTTTCCAGCTGGTTTCAGCATGTGGATGAACATGACATGAATTACAAGAATCATTTGTTGAAGTATAGTCAACTGTTTTATTAAATAACAGCAAAAAGAGTATTACACTCAGTCCTCCCGCAATAAACAGCATGTAATGCTTGCGTTTAATTGTCTTATCAGCCATTCGTAGTCAATTTGAACGACAATTATACGCGCGCGTAATTAGCTACTTCTTAATATTTATGCTATATGCATCTTAACCACCCCTTAATTTCTACTTAATTTTTCCAGTAATATCCTGATTAAAAAGCATTTTAATAAATATATTTTTTAATTAACAAATGTCATTTTATCTATATTTTAATATATTTGGGCTGAAAATAATATCAAATTAAGTACTTTATCATTTCAGTCAGAAAAACATATAAGATTAAATTGAAGCTATTCTTGTTGCTTTTTGCCAGCTTTGCATTTTGCATAGCAGGCAAAGCCAATGATTTTGCCGACAACTCCTTTTTGATAGGTCAATTAACACCCGCCGAATACCAAAATAACCGACTTTTCGACTTTATAAAAAGTAACAACTGGACAGGAATTGAATTAGCCGTCATTTCTGATTCCGTAGGAATACGTCTACAAAACAGCACTGTCCCATTTTCAGCAATTCTGGAAAAAATAAAATTGTTATTGGAAGAGGAAGAATCAAAGGTTATTCCGGTTTTTATCAATTTTTCGGGCAATGTACATGTGCTCGATTCGATAATTAAAGCGAGTAGCCTTTCCGATCAGATTTTTTACTTGCCACAAGGCGAACGATGGCCTTCGATAGAATATTTAGTGCAGGCCAACCGCAGAGTGATTTTTTTTGTTGAAGGAAATATAGAAAACGAAAGCCGCATTTTACACGAAACCACCAACTACGCCCTTGAGATTGGAGCCAGTCAGATAACGCCAAACTCTGCGATACTTAAGAGAGAGTCGAATATTAACAAAGAACTCTTCAAAATTAGCAATCTCGACCGATTACCTACCGGAGTATCTACATCGCAGGTAAACAAGAACCTGTTTCCTGAGTATATTAATTTTCTGCTTGAAAGCTGGATAAAATACGGCAAAAAACCCAATTTCCTTTTTGTTGAAAGAAGCATCTATAATTTTGGATTTATCATTGAACAACTAAATTCGTTTGAGGCAGTAAAAGGACAGGTACGAACAGTTGGAAAAAATTTTGAACGCGTTTTCTGGAAAAATGCCGAAACACTGATCACCGGTGGAAGATTCAGCTTTCCCGTTCGTGGTGGCGAAGAAATGATATTAACGCCGTTTGTTCCGGGGTTTAGTTTAACACCCTCTCAACTTATCATAACAGCCGAAATGCTAAAACCCGAACAGTATTCAATACTGGCAACTCCGCTCGATCTTAACCGGGGGTTAATGGCCAGTTTTCATTTCGAGAACAAGCTGGCAGATGTGGTAAATCCTAAACGTACTTTTGACGGGAACGGCTTTACCTTTAGCCAGGATATTGATCGTGGAAACGTGCTTCGTTTGCCGGAAAATGCCAATGTAAATATTGGTCATCCCGAACTGTATGGCCTGCCTAACAGCAGTTTCACTATTAGCTGTTTTGTGAAATTTATTGATATTCTGGAATTTGGAGACAATGCAATTCTTGGAAACGACGAACAAGGTTACCGACGAGGACTTCATCTTGTACTGCGCTCGGGGCACCCATATTTCGGACTTTGGGCCAACGATTTTATGTCAGACGAATTGCTGGAAACCAACAAATGGTACCATCTTACCTGGCGTTATATTTTGGAAACCGGCCAACAAGCCATTTTTGTTAACGGCCAGTATGTTGGAGGTTCCGACGGCCATCCGCCTTATTCTGGCACCAACGACATTTTTATTGGAAGTGCCCTTTCAGGTGGAGCCAGTCTTAGAGGATATATCGACAACCTGTATATTTGGAACCGCCCGCTGGGTAACGAAGAAATTAACCGCCTGGCACTCGATGAAGAAATTAATTACCAACCTGCGGAAGATGAAGCCACCTTACTGTCGACTAAAACTATTCTCGCCATTTTTGCATCCATAGCCTGTATTTTTCTGGTGCTGATTCTTGTTCTGCTACGAAAAATGAATGTACGAAAACGTTCAATATTGGTCAATAAACCTGAAACGCCAACAAAAAATCAAATTCAGCTTTTTGGCGAATTCAAGGCGATTAATAACAAAAACGAAGATGTTACCGATCTATTCACTCCAAAAGTGCGCGAGTTGTTTATTTTCACGCTTATCAATAGTGTGAAGAATGGAATTGGAGCGCCTATTCCAGATGTAAATGAAATGCTATGGTACGGAATCGAAGACAAAAAAGTGGCCAACAACCGCGCTGTTACACTCAACAAATTGCGCAAAATACTGGCACATTTCAACAAGGTAGAAATTACCTCTCAAAACGGTTATCTGCATTTAAATCTTTCGGAAGATTTTTTCTGCGATTATGTGGAGGCTATTCAATTATGTAAAATCCCGGAAGGAATGTCGCGGCAACAGTTGCAGTTATTTTTCCATTTGGTAAAAAAAGGCCGGCTATTAAAAGGAGTGGATTGGGCCTGGCTCGACGAAGTAAGAGGATTTACAGGGAACCAGGTAATTGACAACTTGTTAAAACTGGCTTCGGATTGTAAAAAGGAGAACAAGACTAAAGACGTTGAAAAGGTATCGCAACGAATTTTAGAATACGACGACCTGAACGAAGAAGCACTTTATCTGCAAATATGGGCCTTACAAAACAGGAACAACTCGCATTTAGCGAAGTTCAATTTCGAATCGTTCCGTTCAAAATATGAAAAAGCAATGGGTGAATCCTATGCATTAAGCTTTAAAGAATTCACCCATCATTACGCCGATCAATTGTAACTAACTGGCTTACTCTTTTCGCTCCTTTTCGGCATGCTCCAGCTCCACAGAAAAATGGCGCATTATTGGCGCTTCCTTTTTAATTCGGTATCCGTGATCAATCTCTTCCCGTCGATCGAAGATGTTTTTTAGCGCCACTGCCACTACATCCATGTGATTATAGGTATACGTACGACGCGGGATTGCTAAACGAAGCATCTCTAGTTTCGGATAACGGTTTTCGCGCGTTTTGGGGTCACGATCTGCCAGCAATGTTCCTACTTCTACCCCACGAACTCCGGCTTCCAGATACAGTTCGACAGCCAGTGTTTGTGCAATATATTCTTCTTTCGGAACATGTCCCAAAAACTTTTTGGCATCGACAAAAACAGCATGCCCGCCAATAGGTTTCTGCACCGGAATTTCCCATTCAATCAACCGGTTACCTAAATAGGCAACTTGCTGAATGCGGTTTTCAAGGTAATATCCTGTCGTAACCTCGTCTAAACCGACAGCCAATGCATTCATATCACGTCCGGCCATTCCTCCATAGGTATTAAATCCTTCGAACATAATATTAAAAACCGAAGCATCCTTCAATAACTGTTCGTCCTTCATGGCAATGAAACCACCAATATTCACCATACCATCCTTTTTGCTGCTCATGGTCATGGCATCGGCATAAGAAAACATTTCGGCCACAATTTCTTTTATGGTGCTGTTGCGGTATTTATCTTCACGTTGCTGAATAAACCAGGCATTTTCAGCAAATCGTGCCGAGTCGAACACCACCTTCACGCCGTATTTTTTCGACAGTGCATGTACATCGCGCAAGTTTTGCATCGATACGGGCTGCCCACCTGAAGTATTGCAGGTAACCGTTACAATAACCATCGGGATTTGCTCTGCCGGATGTGTTGAATAAACGGCCTCCAGCTTTTCCAAATCGATATTACCTTTAAACGGATGCAACGATTCCGTATCAAAAGCCTCGTCGATAGTACAATCGATAGCCGATGCCTTCCGGTATTCAATATGGCCTTTTGTGGTATCGAAATGACTGTTTCCGGGCACCACATCATCTTCTTTTACCAGCACCGAGAACAACACATTCTCGGCAGCGCGCCCCTGATGCGTTGGCAAAAAATAATCAAAACCAAGAATATTCCTGATCGCATCTTTTAAATGATAATATGATGAAGATCCGGCATAACTTTCATCGCCGGTCATTATTGCTGCCCACTGATTCTGGCTCATGGCACCGGTTCCGCTGTCGGTCAGCAAATCAATAAAAACCTGCTCGCTACGTAAATTAAAAAGGTTGTAGTTTGCTTTTTTTATCCACTCTTCGCGCTGTTCACGCGTACTTTTATAGATGGGTTCCACCATCTTTATTTTATATGATTCTGCAAATGGTAATTCCATAATTCTTGTTTTTGATGGATAGATTTTCAGGTAAAAAGACTCCAGAACAATTCTATCCGAAATAATATTGAAATGTTATAGAACGTCATTCCGAACTTGTTTCGGAATCTCATCTCTAAGATGCTGAAACAATTCAGCATGACGAAAGCAAAGAATTACAGAAAAGTGTAAGCGTCCCTGTTTTTGATATTCAGGAAGCTTCGGTTGTGGAGGTAAATAGCCATTAAAAATTTAATCATGACTTATTAATTTTACGACACAACAAAGTTAATGCGCTTGAACCGATTTGCAACACGATAAATATCAGTTTTATACAATTTTAAATCCTCTTCTGTAATAAATGTCTAATTTTGCGGCAAATAAGCAAAGCACTAAAAAATGGGAAACTTAGCATTTGAAGCAGTTATTTTTGATATGGACGGTGTAATAACCAAAACCGCCATAACACACGCCGCCGCATGGAAGAAGATGTTTGACGAATACCTGCAAAAAAACGCCGAAGAAACAGGGGAAACATTTAAGGAATTTACACAAAGTGACTACCTGGCTTTTGTTGATGGAAAACCACGTTACAAAGGAGTTGCATCGTTTTTAGAGTCGCGAAATATTAGCATTGAATTTGGCGATCCTTCTGATGCCCCTGGCATGGAAACGGTTTGTGGGCTAGGTAATCGCAAAAACGAAGCTTTTAACGAAGTAATTGAACGAGATGGCGTTGAGGTTTACGAATCGACAGCAAAAATACTAAACGATTTGAAAGAAGCTGGTATAAAACTGGGGGTGGCATCGTCGAGTAAAAACTGTGCACCGGTTTTGGAAGCTGTTGACATGCTAAAAATGTTTAGTGCCCGCGTTGACGGTGTTGTTTCGGCCGAATTGGGATTACATGGCAAACCGGAACCGGATATTTTTACCACTGCCTGCGATATGTTGAAATCAACTCCGGAAAAGGCCATTGTTGTTGAAGATGCTGTTTCAGGAGTTCAGGCCGGAGCAAAAGGCAAATTTGGACTAACACTTGGTATCGCCCGCGAAAAAAACGAGAAAGAATTGGCTGAAAACGGCGCCGATTTTGTGGTTACCGACCTTGAAGAAGTTAGCGGAATTTCGGGTTTAAACGAATTGTTTTTAAAGAACAGTTAATAGATACAATATCACACACTAATCATAGTATGACTTCAGGTCATGCTATGATTGTAATAGTTCGGCAACATTCTTCTGCAAAAAATCGCGCATATAATAATCGTCATCAACAATATCCCCATTCCAAACAACAATATCCAAATCAATACAACGAGGTCCGAATTTTGGTCCCGTTCGGTCGCGCCCCATCCGGTCTTCAATTTGTTTGAGTAGCTTTTTCAAAGACGGCTCGTCTAACCCTGTGCTGACTTTTACCGCTCCGTTAGTAAAATCGACTTGGTTTTCAATTCCAATTGGTTTGGTTTTTATCATAGAAGAAACCGCAAGTATCGCCACTTCCTGATTCAGAATTTCAAGCATTTTGGCAATATTCTCGTCTGCGTTAATGTTTGAGCCGATACCAATTATCACCTCATTCATCTCCTGGCCTCCATTTCCATCGATACCGATTCGGCAAAACGTAAGGCATGTGGTTTATCTACCTCAACACGGGCCCACTTTACTTTTTCATCTTCCATTATTGTATCGAGAATACGCTTGGTGAGCACTTCAAGTAATTTGAAGCGCCCCTCCTGAACCAATACAATAATTTTTTTGGTGATTACTTTATAATTGAAAATATCTTCGGGTTCGTCAGATTCCAAAGCCGATTCGGGAATGTCAGCTTCTATTTCGAGGTTGATTAACACATCCTGTTTATTCACCAATTCATCGGGATTAAAGCCGATGTAGGTCCTGATTAGCAAATCTTTTACGCGTATTTTAGCCATATTTAAAGGTTTTTTCCAAGGTTTTCGCCACCGTCGGCAAACAGTAATTGCCCGGTGAGAGAATCATTTTCCAAAATATAATCCAAACTTTTCAAAATCGGCTCCACTCCTCCCGGTTTTTTCATCGGAATACCCTGCGCCAGCTTTTCCAGGTAATTCCCATCCTCGTCCTCAGGAGGCAAGGTAACACCGGGGGCAATAGCATTAATGCGAATATCGGGAGCAAATTCCAATGCCGTCATTTTTGTTAACTCCCAAAGCGCTTTTTTAGAGATGGAATAAGCTGCAAAATTCGATGCATTAGATGTTATTCGCGTATCAACAAAATTGATAATGTTGCCTGTTTTGAAGTAATTGGCAAAATCGCGGATAAGAAAAAACGGTGCTTTTAGGTTGACATTCATCTGTGCATCAAAAAGCTCCACTGACGTGTCTTTCAGATAATCACGATCAAAAACTGAAGCATTGTTTACCAGCAGATTCACCTCGATCTTTTCGGCAGCAAGTTTAGGTATCAACGCAACCACCTCATCAGTTTCAGACAAATTAGCTTGCCTGGCAATAAACTGCTGACCGGGATATTTAAGTGAAAGTTCTTCTACCAGCTCATCAGCCACTTTTGCCGAAGAATTGTAGTGCACCACAACATTCCAGCCTTTTTCTGCCAGGTGTTCTGTTAACGATCGACCAATACGTTTTGCTGCTCCGGTTATTAAAGCTGTTCGTTTCATTCTGAAAAGTTAGTTATTTTTTCTAATAAGAACAGGTCGGCCAGACTTATGTTCACAAAATTAAACAGGAGACAATTGCCTATCTATAGGATATAAAACAGAATCAGTGGTAACAACTTACTTTGCCCTATCGGGCAGATTCTACTCTTTGGCTTAGCCCAAAAAGTAGACAGAAAACCCAAGGCTGCGTCCACTTCGCTCGAAAAAGCTACGTGATGCCGACTAAAATTCCTGAAACTTCCCGATGCTACGATCGGGACAGGCAGTCGTTCCTCCTCAAACAACAGTAATTTTTTAACACCGACACCACTTGTTTTCCGGCTCACCGGCCGAAGCCGAAGCTTCGAAGTAACTTCTTTATCTCACGAACTAACCAAAAGAAGCCTTGACTTTTTTGTATCGTTTTTGTGTCAAGACAAAAATGATGGCCTCCGGCAGGAGACACAAAAAAAGGCCCGCAAAACGGACCTCCTTAAAAACACTATATGTTTTTTCTATTTGCTGTACGAATTCAATTTACTTAGGTATTTCCCTATAATATCAAACTCAAGATTAATTACAGATCCCACTTCAAAAGTGTGGAAATTGGTTACTTCTTGTGTAAAAGGAATAATAGCTACCTGAAAAGAATTGTCTTTTGAGTTTACCACGGTAAGACTAACACCATTAACTGTTGCTGACCCTTTTTCAACGGTCATATAACCTTGTTTCGCCTTTTCAATATCAAAGTCATATTCAAAAGTGTAGTACCAGCTTCCGTCGGCCTCTTCAATTTTTACACACCTGGCAGTCTGATCAACGTGCCCCTGAACAATGTGCCCATCCAAACGGCCATTCATCATCATGCTACGTTCCAAATTCACTTTCGATCCAACTTCCAGCAGGCCAAGATTCGACTTAATAAGCGTTTCTTTAATGGCAGTAACTTTGTATTTCTTTTCGGCTTTATCTACCCAAACAACGGTTAAACACACGCCGTTATGCGATAAACTCTGATCAACTTTCAGCTCGTCGGCAAACGAACAGGTTAAGGTAAAATGTACATTCTCCTGATCCTTTTCAACGGCTACTACAGTTCCGTATTCTTCTACAATTCCTGAAAACATAGCTTTATATTTTGATTTGTGAATTCCGGTTAACGATTTCTGACTTTAGATCTTCCTTCAGCATTCGCTAATCCACATTCATCATTCTACAATTATTTTACACTCCACTCTACACCATCTTTAGTGTCTTTTAGCTCAATGCCAATTGCATTTAGCTCGTCGCGAATCTTATCGGCCGTCCCCCAGTCTTTATTGGCCTTGGCATCTTTTCGCAGGTTAATAAGTAATTCAACAGCACCACCCAACACCTCGTTGTTTCCTCTTCCTGTTTCACCTTCCTCCTTCAAACCAAGAATATCGAAAACCACTGCATTGTAAAATGCTTTCAAATCCTCCAGATCTGCAGCTGATATTTTCTCGCTACCAGCTTTTATCGAGTTGATTATTTTTACGCCGTCAAAGAGGTGAGCAATAGCAATCGGGCTGTTTAAATCGTCACTTAAGGCAGCAAAACATTTCTCTTTTAACGAAACAATATCAACTGTCGACGCATCGGATGGAGTTAATTCACTCAAAGTTTTCAAGGCAGCCATCAAACGCTCCAAACCTTTTTCTGAGGCCTGTAAAGCCTCATTCGAAAAATCAATGGTGCTACGATAATGCGCCTGCAAAATAAAGAAACGGATGGTCATTGGGGAATACGCCTGCTCGAGAATTTCGTGCGTTCCGGTAAACAGCTCATCCAACGTGATGAAGTTACCGAGCGAACGCGCCATTTTTTGCCCATTAATGGTAATCATGTTATTGTGCATCCAGTAACGCACCGACTCCTGGCCTCTGCAAGCTGTATTTTGCGCAATTTCGCATTCGTGGTGCGGGAAAGTCAAATCCATTCCGCCACCGTGAATATCAAACTGTTCGCCTAAATATTTTGTGCTCATTGCCGAACACTCAAGGTGCCATCCCGGAAAACCATCGCTCCAGCGCGAAGGCCAGCGCATAATATGTTCCGGCGCCGCTTTTTTCCACAAGGCAAAATCAAAAGAATTTTTCTTCTCATCCTGCCCGTCTAATTTGCGGGTGTTGGTTTTTATATCATCCAGATTACGACCGGAAAGTTTTCCGTATTTATAATCGTTGTTATATTTTTCTACATCGAAATAAACCGAACCATTGGCCTCGTAAGCATATCCGTTTTTCAGAATGCCTTCAATAACCTGAATTTGCTCGATGATATGCCCCGAAGCACGCGGCTCAATACTCGGAGGCGTAACATTTAAATCGTCCATATTACGATGGAATGTGTTCATGTATTTCTGAACCACTTCCATGGGTTCCAGCTGCTCCAGGCGCGCCTTTTTGGCTATGCGGTCTTCGCCAACACCTTCCACCTCATCTTCAAGGTGACCAACATCGGTAATGTTGCGCACGTAACGAACTTTGTTTCCGAGGAAAGTAAGGTAACGGTACAACAAATCAAACGTGATAAACGGGCGGGCGTGACCAAGGTGCGAGTTGCTGTAAACTGTTGGCCCACATACGTACAAACCAACGCGACCTTCAACGAGCGGTTCAAACGCTTCCTTTTTTCGGCTAAGCGTGTTATAGATATAAAGTTGACTCATAATTTTTTCTGAAATCGTAGATTATGCAAAGGTATAACAAAATGAGTGATTTTGTGGCTGTTACCAAGTCTCTCTGCATAAAGGTAAATCGTAATTAACCTCAGGAAATGAATGCCTAAGCTGTTTGCGCTGCTTTGGGTTCTTCGCTTTTGCTTTGTTCGGGCTTATTAAAATACTTACGATAGAATAGCAAAATTGAAAAAATGCCTACTGTAATTGCCGAATCGGCGATATTAAAAACCGGACGGAAAAAAAGAAAAGGATTTCCTCCAATTTTGGGTATCCACTCGGGATAGCGACCTTCAAGCAACGGAAAATATAACATATCAACCACTCTTCCGTGCAGAAAGCTGGAATAACCGCCTTCAGCAGGAAACAATGTAGCCACCTGACCATAACTGTGATTGAATATCATTCCATAAAAAAGACTGTCGATAATATTCCCGATGGCACCGGCAAAAATCAGCGCAATACAAGCCACAAAACCAAAAGGCACTTCTTTTTGTCTGGCCAGTTTAAACAGATACCAACCAATTGCTATTACCGCCACAATACGAAAAACACTTAAGAATATTTTTCCGTATTCACCGGCAAACTCAAAACCGAAGGCCATACCGTTATTTTCAACAAAATGAAGGATAAACCAATCTTTAAACACCACAATTTCATCGCCAATCGATAGGTTGGTTTTAATCCAGAATTTCAGAACCTGATCGACAATTAAAATGGAGAATATAATTATCAGTGATTTTACGGAACGCGACATATGCTAACCCTTTATAACAGAAATGCTCTTCGAAAATTCTAAACAACATTTTCGAAGAGCAATCCCAATTCGTTTCTTTTAATTATTATTTTCCTTGTTTCGCATCAATACTAAGTGTTGCATGAGGGACTGCACGCAATCTTTCTTTAGCGATCAACTTACCGGTCTCGCGACAGATACCGTAAGTTTTATTTTCGATACGAATAAGAGCAGCTTGTAAGTGCTGAATAAATTTTAACTGACGCTGAGCTAATTTCCCGGCTTCCTCTTTAGAAAGGGTAGCGGCGCCCTCTTCCAATACTTTAAATGTTGGCGAGGTATCAGAAATATCATTACCATCGCTTTGAGTGATTGAATTCTTGTACATTTTATAATCTTCCTGAGCCTTTTCAAGCTTATCAAGAATGATCGCTCTGAATTCCATCAACTCTTCATCCGAATATCTATTTTTGTCTCCCATAATTCGCGGGTTTTAAGTTCGTCTACTTTTTCAACAAGGCCCTAAAGTAATAAAAAAGTCCATTATTTGCCGTGCCTGTTGACAAATATTTAACTCACCTTTTCAATCTCAATCTGCGCCATTACATCTTTGTCAATTTCCACCTCTTTTGCATTGGCCAAATTAGCACTATCCGTCAGCTCCAGCGCATCGGCAAGTGTTTGTGCACAAATGTATTCCTTGTGGTTTTCAACCGCCACATTATACGCTTCGTGCTTTGCAATACGCAACTTAATCCGATCGGTTACCTCAAAATCATTATCCTTTCGCAGGTTCTGTATTTTGTTGATGAATTCACGGGCAATTCCCTCTTGCTTCAGCTCTTCCGAAATATTGATATCCAAAGCGATAGTCATTTGTCCTTCGGTAGCCACCGTCCATCCCGGAATATCTTCGGTTTGAATTTCAACATCATCAAGCGACAGCATAATCTTTTCGTCTCCCACTGCCAACTCAAATTCTCCGTTGCTCTCAAATTCTGAAATTGCATTCTGATCGAGCTGATTTACCGCTCCGGCAATTTGTTTCATCATTTTACCGTATTTCGGACCGAGCGCTTTAAAATTCGGCTTGATCTTCTTTTTAATCACCCCGGCAGTATCGGTTAAGAACTCAACTTCTTTAACGTTTACTTCTGCCAAAATGATATTTGAAACGGCCTCGAATTGTTCTCTAAAGTGCGGATTTAATACCGGCACCATAATTTTACCCAGCGGCTGGCGTACTTTCAGTTTTTCTTTGCGACGCAGGGCCAAAATCATAGAAGAAGCTTTTTGCGCAATGGCCATTTTTTCTTCCAGATCTTTGTCGATCAATTCTCCTGCATAAGCAGGGAAATCAACCAAGTGCACGCTCTGATCTTCGGCTTTACCGGTAGCTTTATTCAGATCGTTGTAAAGCATATCGGCATAAAACGGCGCAATTGGCGACATCAATTTCGACACCACTTCCAAACAAGTGTACAGTGTTTGATAAGCTGAAATTTTATCAGTAGAATACTCTCCACCCCAGTAACGTTTGCGGCTTAAACGCACAAACCAGTTACTCAGGTTTTCGGTTACAAATTCCGAAATGGCACGGCCGGCACGTGTTGGTTCATAATTCTCGTAGCTATCGCCCACTTCTTTTATCAGCGAGTTCAGCAACGAAATAATCCAGCGATCAATTTCCGGACGCTGCTCAACAGTAATTTCTTCCTCGGCATATTTAAAACCATCAACATTGGCATACAATGCAAAGAAATTGTAGGTATTATATAGTGTTCCGAAAAACTTACGTTTTACTTCTTCAACACCTTCGATATCAAATTTCAGGTTATCCCAGGGTTGCGCATTAGTAATCATGTACCAGCGCAGTGGGTCTGAACCGTATTTATCAATAGTCTCGAACGGATCGACAGCATTACCCAGACGTTTCGACATTTTAACGCCGTTTTTATCCAGCACCAGTCCGTTTGAGATAATATTTTTGAAAGCTACCGACTCATCGATCATTGTTGCAATGGCGTGCAAAGTGAAGAACCATCCACGGGTTTGATCAACACCTTCGGCAATAAAATCTGCCGGGAATACATCCTTAAAGTTCTCTTTCCACTCGAATGGATAATGACGCTGAGCAAAAGGCATCGAACCAGAATCGAACCAAACATCGATCAGGTCGGATTCGCGCTCCATTTTTTGTCCTGATGGCGAAACCAAAATAACATTATCGACATGTGATTTATGCAGATCAATCTTTTCGTAGTTGGCCTTTTGGTAATCGCCAACTTTAAATTCAGCAAATGGATTTTCCGTCATAAAACCGGCTGCAACCGCTTTGTCGATTTCTGTCATCAGTTCTTCCATCGAACCGATACAGATCTCTTCCGAACCATCTTCAGTTCTCCAGATTGGCAGAGGTGTTCCCCAGAACCGCGAACGACTAAGGTTCCAGTCAACCAGATTTTCCAGCCAGTTTCCGAAACGTCCTGTTCCGGTTGACTTTGGTTTCCAATTAATGGTATTGTTCAGCTCCACCATTTTGTCTTTAACGGCGGTTGATTTTATAAACCACGAATCAAGCGGGTAATACAACACCGGTTTGTCGGTGCGCCAGCAGTGTGGATAACTGTGAACGTGCTTCTCAATCTTGAATGCTTTGTTCTGCTGTTTCAGCATTACCGAGATGTCGATATCAACAGTTGAAGCATCGTCATCCAGCTTGTCGTCGTATTCGTTTTTCACCGGACGGCCGGCAAATTCGTGATAGCTTCCCGTATTTACATACTTCTCAACAAACTCAGGATCGAGATCGATAGTTGGATAAAAACGCCCTTTTTTGTCGACCAAAGCCTGACGTTTTCCTTCGGTGTCAATTACGATCAGTGGCGAAATTCCGTGTTGTTTAGCAACGCGGTCGTCATCGGCACCAAAAGTAGGCGCAATGTGAACGATTCCGGTACCATCTTCAATGGTTACAAAATCGCCGGTTATAACTTCAAAAGCTTTTCCTTCGGGTTTCACCCAGTCGATCAACTGTTCGTACTGAACGCCTTTTAACTGCTCGCCGGTATATTCGGCCAAAACTTCGTATGGTATTTTTTTGTCACCCAGCTTATAATCCTCCATTGCCAGCTCGGCATTTTTCGAGTTGAAATAAACAGAGAACAGATCTTTCGCCAAAATCAAGGTAACCGGATCGCCGGTGTACGGATTAAACGAACGAACTTTTACGTAGTTGATATTTGGTCCCACACACAGTGCGGTGTTCGATGGCAGTGTCCATGGAGTTGTCGTCCAGGCCAGGAAATACAAATCGGTTTCCACTCCTTCAAAAAGGAATTCCGATCTCTCGTTTCTTAAAGCTTTAAACTGGGCAATGGCTGTTGTATCTTTTACATCGCGGTAACATCCCGGCTGGTTCAGCTCGTGCGAGCTCAAACCTGTTCCGGCTGCCGGCGAGTAGGGCTGAATAGTGTAGCCTTTGTACAACAAGCCTTTGTTGTAAATTTGTTTCAGCAACCACCAAACCGACTCAATATACTGGTTGTCGTAGGTTACATACGGATCGTCCATATTTACCCAATAACCCATTTTGCGTGTCAATTCTTCCCACTCGCGGGTGTATTTCATCACCTCTTTGCGGCAGGCGTCGCTGTATTCTTCAACGGTAATTTTTTTACCAATATCGTCTTTTGTAATGTTCAGCGCTTTTTCAACGCTCAGCTCTACCGGCAAACCGTGCGTGTCCCAGCCCGCCTTACGGTGCACACGGAAACCTTTCATGGTTTTATAACGACAAAAAATATCTTTAATGGCACGCGCCATCACATGGTGAATACCCGGCATTCCGTTTGCCGATGGCGGTCCTTCGTAAAATACAAATGTTTCGTGCCCTTCGCGGGTTGAAATACTTTTATGAAAAGTATCGTCTTTCTCCCAACGCGCCAGAACATCTTTATTTATCTGTGCTAAATCTAACTGCTTATATTCCTGAAATTTATTACTCATAAGAATACCTTATAATCCACTGATTTAAAAAAACATGCAAATATAGAAAAATTTTGATGGTCGGGGGAGGGTGAACAGACCTTAATTGCAACCAACTAAAAAGCTTATTACAAATAATTTACATTGCGACCAAAGCATTTCGGAGTTGCATGCACAGCTCTTTAATTTACTGACTAATAACATACTGTTAGGTTTTTCGACGTCCTGTTAAACAGGATTCGGGAATTTTGTAACAGAATGAAGGAAATGAGTACAAAAATCGTCATCCAATCACCAATAAACTTCCTTATTTACTTCTAACTTTAGATTGCTAAACCAGATTTAGCAAATGTCTTTTCAGACAGAAAATACTTTTTTCTATAGCTGAAAAAGTATTCAAAAAAGCCACCGCTGACCTTAGAGCAAATCGTGTGCCGGCTCGTCAAAAATCCGTCACTCGGGCTAATTCGTTGCATTGAAAAAACGAAAAGGTTATTTTTAACAAGATTTGTGGTACCTTTTGATCGAATGCAAAAGATACTGCCCGTCTGGCATGAAGCCAAATGCACCTGTATTAATTAATACGATTTGTGGTTCTGTTTAAATACAACTCTATACTTTGTAACTTGCTTTAACCGACTTCAAATAAAAGAAAGAAAAAGCCGCTTCATCGGGAAAGATAAAACGGCTTTATGGAATACCTTTATAAAAATCCGGTTCAGACAGTCCGGACTAAATGTTTTGTCAATCTACAGTGAAACCAACCTTATTGATTTGCATCCCTTTTTGGAAATCGGGAGAACCAAAACAACAAACCTAGTTCTGCGAAAATTATCGTTTCGCTGACCTACAGATCCCTTTGCTTTAATTTATTGACTTTGATTAATTCAAATCAAGTACCGAATTAAATTCGCCCTCAACAATACCGGTGGGAGCAGTGCTGTCAGCTTCGCTTTCGTTTTCCCAAACCGAGTTGTCAATTAAATATTTAAACTGATAGGCTTTCCCAGTCTCAAGATTCAGCGTTTGTGTAAAATCACCGCTTTTCAGTTTTTTCATTGGCTCAACGTCTTTGTTCCAGCCATTAAATTCACCCAGAATTTTAACTGTATCTGCATTTGGTGCATCTGTTTTTGTTACTCTAAAGGATACTTTACACTCAGGTTTACTTTTTAAATATTGTTTTTTAATACTCATAACTCAAAGTTTTTTGTGTGAAACAGAACAACTACCATAAGTTTTAAAGAATGCTTTATGAATTGGCATCCGGCGCCTGATGTTACCTCAAAAGCCATACTTCAATCACTGATCCGGCACGCTCTCCTGAATCGTTCTTGTTGTCAATTTTAAAATTTAGTACGAAGTTTGTTTGGAATTGCTGTATTGTCAATTTGTTAATCAAAAGTATGCATAGGTATTAATTAATAGCATACTAGCAAAAAAAATATTCTGACATTTAACACTTAAATAAAATTAAAAAATTTTAGTATCTCATTGTTTTTCAGACACATTGACCAATTCTACGCGCCTAAACTCCCAGCACAAAACAGGTAAACATAACTGATTTTAAGGGAGTTAATCAAATAAATATTAGCAATTTTCTTGCAAATGTTTTACCCGGCTCATAAATGAACGAACTCTTTCAAATTCCACTTCATTTTGCCAGTCGCCGTCGGATTTAAAATACGACCCCACAATAAAAGCATCGGCATACGACCAATAATCGGCAATATTTCGCTCCGTAATTCCAGAGCCAATCAGCACCGGCAACCTAACCACCTCAACAACAGCCTGCACATCCTTTACCGATGCTTCTTCGCCCGTTGCATTTCCGGTAACAATAACGCCGTCGGCCAAAAAGAATCCGGCAGCTTTTGCCATATCAGAAATGGAAATATCGGCCGAAATGGCATGCGAAGAGTGCTTCTTTTTTATATCAGTCCATATTTTTACGTTGTCGGCACCAATCAGTTTTCGGTAGCGCAAAAGCTCAGCGGCATCGCTGTTCATCATTCCTTCGTCGGCCAAATGCCCGAAAACAAATCCTTCGGCCCTGATAAAATCAAAACCGGCAGTATGAGCTACGGCCAGCGCCTGCCTATTGGCTCCGGCCAAAATCTGTATTCCCAATGGCAGCGAAACCACCTGCCTGAGTTTTGTAGCAATTGCTGTCATTGCTGCCACTACCTCGGGTCCAACTTTGCGGTTCAAATAGGGGCGGTCGTGCATATTCTCAATCATAATAGCATCAACCCCACCTTGCTCAAGCTTTTGCGCATCGCTGATAGCGGCCTTAATAATTTCCGGTATGGTAAGGCAATTTTTAGGAGTGCCCGGCAAAGCTCCAACATGCACCATCCCGATTATCGATTTATTTACTTTCACGTATATTATTTTGTTTCCTTAAAGTTAACCGAATTGAGTGAATTTTTACCGATCTCCAAAAACAATTCACTTATCGTTTTGATTGCCACTGATTTTGTACATTTACACTCTATAACCTAAATCAAAAAAAAGAAAGATGAAGAATAGTTACCTTTTGCTCGCTTGCTGTGCAATAATTTTCCTTTCCTGTTCAACAAAAAAGAACCTAAACACCTTAACAAAACAAGAAATAGAGGACGGCTGGGAGTTGCTGTTCGACGGCAAAACCTCCAACAACTGGAAAACTTTTAACGCAGGTGCCGTAACCGGCTGGAAAGTGATTAACGGCGAATTGCATAACTCTGGTGATGGCTCCGATCATGGTGGCGACATTATCACTAAAAAACAATACACCAATTTTGAATTGTACCTGGAATGGAAAGTGGCACCAGAAAGTAACTCGGGTGTTTTTTACCACGTTCAGGAAGGGCTTACCAATGCCATTTACGAATCGGGGCCAGAATACCAGTTGATAGACGACAAAGGATGGCCTGACAGCCTGGAAACCTGGCAGCACTCAGCCGCCAATTACGGAATGAATGCACCGAAAAATGCCAAGGTAAAACCCATTGACGAGTGGAATACTACCCGAATAATTGTAAATGGCCCGCACGTTGAACACTGGCTCAACGGCACTAAAGTCGTAGAATATGAGCTATGGACCGACCAATGGCTGAAAAATAAAGCAATCAGTAAATGGGCAGACGCACCGAACTACGGCATGGCAAAATCGGGGCATATTGGACTGCAGGATCATGGAGGCCTTACTATATTTCGCAATATTAAAATCAGGGAATTATAGTCGGCTCAACACTTATCGATACCGATCTTTCCGAAACAGGTTTCTCAATAAAAATTATCTTTGCACGAAACATTTTCAAAAATGGAATTTACTGCATTCAGAGATCTGAAACCGTTCTCACAATTATTTTTTGCTGCATTTGTTGTGGTAGCCAGCATTTTAATATTCTTTGTCGTGTCGCTTGTTGTGGCCATTCCAGTTTGGGGCTTCGATACTGTTTTGCACCTTCCGCCCATAAATTCAGAAACGCCACAAAATGTTATTAACCTCTATAAATTCATCCAGGTTGTTCAGGCGATCGGCTTTTTTATCGTTCCTCCGTTTATTTTAGGCTACCTCTTTCATGGCAAATCAAACGAATACCTTTATCTCAATAAAACCTTTAATTCGCAAAGTGTAATTCTGGTTGTTGCAATGATGTTTTTTGCCGCTCCGTTTATTAACCTTATCGGTGAACTGAACAGCAACATGAGTTTCCCCGAATGGCTATCGGGAGTGGAAGAATGGATGCGCAATGCAGAAGAAAATGCCGCCGAAATTACCGAAGCATTTTTAAATGTAAAAACCATTGGCGGACTTGCATTCAATGTATTTATGGTTGCACTACTTCCGGCACTTGGCGAAGAGCTTTTGTTCCGTGGAGTTATTCAAAAAATATTTAGCAAAATTACGCGCAGTCACCATTGGGGAATCTGGATTTCTGCCATACTTTTCAGCGCTTTGCACATGCAGTTTTACGGTTTTGTTCCGCGAGTTTTGCTCGGTGCTTTATTTGGTTACTTACTGGTTTGGAGCGGCTCAATGTGGTTACCCATTATCGCCCATTTTCTAAATAATGCCATTGCTGTAATTGCCATATATCTTATAAACAACGGCTTAATGAATCCACAGTACGAAAAAATTGGCTCAACATCTGACAGCTATTATATGGCCGGAGTTAGTCTGGCGTTAACGCTTGTTTTTCTACTGATGTATAAACGATATAATGCCGGCAAAGAAATTCCTTTATAAAAAATCCCGAATTAGTTTTCACCAACCCGGGACTTAAAATATCAACACAATAATTTTTCTTTAAGCAAATTCAAATAAAAGATCGGTCTGCATTTCTTCTGCCGAAAGCTTTTTCTTTTCGCTACGGCGAAACACATAAACAATACCATATTCCTGTGCCAGTTGACGTTTAGCTTTTGGCGATTCGGCCTCAAGACTCTCTTCAATCTCTGTCCACAACTTACTTATAAAGTCGTTTGTAGTTTTACGCAATTGCTGCATTTTATCGAACGAACGCAAGGTATTTCGCTTTAAAGTTTGTTGAAACACCGAAGCATCATGCAATTCTTCAACCTTAAATTTTACCAGTGCAATTGATGGATTATAAATGGCACTACCACCATTTTGTTTACGCTTTTGCTCGCCTTCCACCATTATTTTGCCCCACTCAATTATATCCTCTTCGGTGTTTAGTGGCGGTACTCTCCCCTCAAACGAAGCCAGATTTCCGTAGTACTTAATACCTCCGTTTATTTCGCCACGCTCAGATGCAAATTGCAAAACCTGTATAAAATGCGAAACGTACATTTTTGCACGATCAAAAGCTTCTTTATACTCTTTTATATTCTCCGACTGAAGTCGCGTATCTAACTCGTATTGCGTAAGATGATTCTCAAAAGCATTCTTAACATTCTGAAGTTCTTCAACCGAATGATTGGAGAATGCTAGTTTTTCCTCATTCTTAATCACCTTTGCCAGCGCTGCGTTAAGTGCGCGTATTCTGGCTTTATCCGTCGTGGGCAAACGTCTGTATGGCATAATGTTCCTTTGTGTTTGTGCGAAGTTATGGATTGTGCGTGGAGAATACATGTGTTCGCCCTTACACTTATACACATCCTCCTGTTTATTATTGTTAAAAACAGGAGATTACTTTTAGCGAACAGCCTTATTTTAATACTTTTTTACCTAGGTCTTCGCAAGAAGTTAACAGGGTTAAAAACAAAAAGCCTCCTCAGAAACTGAGAAGGCTTTTCAAAACTATAGCTTGAATTTTATTATTCGCTAATTCTTGCTTTCAGGTATTCGCGGTTCAAACGTGCAATGTTTGTAATGGAAATACTCTTCGGACACTCGGCCTCGCAAGCCTGCGTATTGGTACAACCACCAAAACCAAGTTCATCCATTTTCGACACCATGTTTTTAGCACGACTTGCAGCTTCAACTTTACCTTGTGGCAATTTAGCCAGGTGCGAAACTTTTGCCGAAACAAACAACATAGCCGACGAGTTTTTACAAGCTGCCACACAGGCACCACAACCGATACATGCTGCTGCATCCATTGATTCTTCAGCATCGTCTTTCGGAATAGGAATTGTGTTCGCATCAGGAACACCACCGGTATTTACCGATACAAAACCACCCGCCTGAAGAATTTTTTCGAAGGCAGTACGGTCAACCACAAGGTCTTTAATTACCGGGAAGGCACGTGCACGCCATGGCTCAATCGTAATGGTTTCGCCATCTTTGAACTTACGCATGTGCAACTGGCAAGTAGTAACCTCAGTGTCTGGTCCGTGTGGGCGACCATTAATATAAAGACTACAAGTACCACAGATACCTTCGCGGCAATCGTGGTCGAAAGCAATTGGGTCGATTCCTTCTTCAATAAGCTGGAAATTCAGAATATCCATCATTTCAAGGAAAGAAGACCCGGTTGAGATATTTTCGATTGTATATGTTTCGAATTTACCTTTTGATTTGGCATTCTTCTGACGCCAAACTTTTATTTTGAGTTTTTTAAGAATCTTATCAGCCATAATCTTACAGATTTATGATTTATAATTATTCGATCGATTATTTGTAAGAACGCTGCGTAAGCTTCACATTCTCAAACACCAAATCTTCTTTATTCATTATCGGTTCAACGCCCTCTCCTTTATACTCCCAGCACGATACGTAGGTAAATTTTTCGTCGTTACGTTTTGCTTCACCTTCTTCGGTAGCCGACTCTTCACGGAAGTGTCCACCACACGATTCGTTTCTGTCGAGTGCATCGCGAGCCATCAACTCTCCAATATCGAAGAAATCGGCAACACGACCGGCTTTCTCCAACTCCGGGTTAAGGTTATCCAATTCGCCAGGAATACGAACATCTTTCCAGAATTCTTCGCGAATTTCCTTAATCATTTCAATGGCTTTTTTCAAACCTTCAGCATTACGGGCCATGCCAACGTAATCCCACATAACTTGTCCCAGTTTTTTGTGGAAATAGTCAACCGGTTTCGAACCTTTAATGTTGTACAGTTTCTCAATACGATCTTTTACGTCTTTTTCAACCGCAGCAAACTCAGGAGCATTTGTGTCGGCTTTTGGCGTCATAATTTCATCGGCCAAATAATCACCAATAGTGTATGGCAACACGAAATATCCGTCGGCCAAACCTTGCATAAGCGCCGAAGCACCCAGGCGGTTAGCACCGTGATCGGAGAAGTTAGCTTCACCAATCGAATACAAACCAGGAACCGAAGTCATCAGATTGTAATCAACCCAGGTACCACCCATTGAATAGTGAATAGCCGGATAAATCATCATCGGCGCTTTGTAAGGATCAACATCTGTAATTTTTTCGTACATCTGGAAAAGGTTTCCATAACGTGCTTCAATTACATGTTTACCCAAACGCTCGATGGCATATTTAAAATCAAGGAACACTGCTTTACCTTCGGCATTTACACCGAAACCGGCATCGCAACGCTCTTTTGCAGCACGCGAAGCAACGTCGCGAGGTACAAGGTTACCGTATGAAGGATATCTTCTTTCCAGGTAAAAGTCACGATCTTCATCAGCAATATCGTTCGGGTGAAGTTCACCTTTCTGCAATTTTACTGCATCTTCTTTTTTCTTCGGAACCCAAACACGGCCATCGTTACGCAACGACTCCGACATCAAAGTCAGTTTCGACTGCTGATCGCCATGAACCGGAATACAAGTTGGGTGAATCTGTACAAAACATGGATTCGACATAAAAGCACCACGTTTATAACACTGCCAAGCTGCAGATCCGTTACTTCCCATTGCGTTGGTTGACAGGAAGAATACGTTTCCGTAACCTCCGGTTGCAACAACAACGGCGTGTGCACCGAAACGTTTAATCTCGCCCGAAACAAGGTCGCGGGCAATAATACCGCGGGCTTTTCCGTCAATCTTAACCAAATCCAGCATTTCGTGGCGGTTGTACATTTCAACAGCACCTTTCGAAATCTGACGGTTTAATGCCTGGTAAGCACCAATCAATAACTGCTGACCGGTTTGCCCACGTGCATAGAACGTACGGCTTACCAACACACCACCAAACGAACGGTTATCCAACAAACCACCGTATTCGCGGCCAAAAGGTACACCCTGTGCAACACACTGGTCGATAATATTTGGAGAAACTTCTGCCAAACGGTAAACGTTAGCTTCACGTGCACGGTAGTCACCACCTTTAATTGTATCGTAGAACAAACGGAAAACTGAGTCGTTATCGTTCTGATAGTTTTTTGCAGCATTAATACCCCCCTGTGCAGCAATAGAGTGCGCACGACGCGGGCTGTCCTGGTAACAAAATGCTTTTACTTTGTATCCTAATTCTGCTAAAGAAGCAGCTGCCGAGGCACCTCCCAAACCGGTACCTACAACAATAATCTCTAATTTACGCTTGTTAGCAGGACTCACTACTTTAATGGCAGCTTTGTGTTTGCTCCACTTCTCTGCTAATGGCCCTTCAGGTATCTTATTATCTAAAATGCTCATAATTCTTTCCTCTTTTTTATTTATACAATCCTAACATGAAATAAAGTGGAATAACGGCGTAACCCACTGCAATAAGAATTGCGTAAATCGTACCAATAACTTTCCAACGGTTTAACCAATGCTTGTTGTTTAAACCCAAGGTTTGGAAAGCCGACCAGAAACCATGCGACAGGTGAATTCCCAGCAAAGCACCAGCAAGAATGTAAAAAACACCCAGTACAGGGCTGTTAATAAAAGCGGACGAAACCAAAGCATACGCATTGTGCATGTGTTCGCCGTTGATGGTAACTTCTGCCAAAAGCGGATCACCGGTAAACTTCATCTTAACAAAGAAGTTAATAAGGTGGATGATAAGAAATACCAAAACCAAACCACCTAAAACCAGCATATTACGCGATGCCCACGAGCTTGCTCCGCTCATGTTCTTTTTCGCATACTTAACCGGGCGTGCTTTCCAGTTTTGATACTCAAGGAAGAATGACCAAACAATGTGAATGATAAAACCTAATCCAAGGATGGGTTCCATGATCTTAATCAGGGGATTAGTAGCCATAAAGTGAGCTCCCTGATTAAACAAATCACCGCTGTTGTCAAAAATCAGTAATAAGTTGAGGCCCAAGTGGACTGCAATAAAGACTACCAGGAATAATCCCGACAGGCTCATCACAAATTTTCTTCCAATCGAGGCTGTTAAAAATCTGCTCATAATCTATTATTTATTTTTGGTTGATTCCGAATTTTGCTTAAAGCGCCACAAATGTAGACGAACACAAATATTCCTGCAAAAATGGGGTTCTAAAATAGCTAATTTATAATGATTCTACAACTGATTTAATTTTTGGTTTAGATTGGAAAATAAGTCGAACTACTTCAACAGTAAAAACACGCCTGCTTCCCTTTATTTTCTTTGATAGAGCACAAATATTCCGCTTAAAAAATTATTGCTTCATTTTTCATCAAGATCCCGATGACACCAATTATAATTTTGGAAGAATAAGTACAAATTCTAACTTTATGCAACGCTAAATCTAAACCAAATGGGTACACCTTTTCTGATTTTCATGGTGCTTTCGGCAGTGGCTTTGCTGCTTTTTATGGTACTAAAACTCAAAATCTCGGCATTTATATCGCTGCTTATTACGGCCATTTATGTGGGAATTTTGGCTGGCATGCCACTTAAACAAGTAACCCAGTCAATTCAGGACGGCATGGCCGGAACACTTGGTTTTGTAGCTACAGTAGTGGGGCTGGGAGCTATTTTCGGGCAAATGCTGGAAAGCTCAGGCGGAGCCGAATCGTTGGCTCACTACCTGGTTAAAAAGTTTGGAAAAGACCGGGCATCGTGGGCAATGGTTGTAACTGGTTTTATTATTGCCATTCCCGTTTTCTTCGATGTGGGTTTTATCATTCTTGTACCTATTATTTATGCCCTTTCGCGCGACACAAAAAAATCGTTGTTATATTACGGCATCCCGTTACTCGCCGGGCTGGCTGCCACACACAGTTTCATTCCGCCAACTCCCGGGCCGGTTGCCGTTGCCGACATTATTAATGTACAACTGGGTTGGGTAATTTTGCTTGGGTTAATCATTGGTTTTCCAACGGCCATTATTGCCGGGCCGGTATGGGGTAAATATATTTCGAAAAAGATACACCTCACCCCACCAGAAGAGTTTATGATACAAACCGAAAAAGAGTACGATGATAATAACCTCCCGTCGTTTCTTCTGATTGCATTAATTATTGCGGTGCCGCTTTTTCTTATTCTGGTCAATACGTTTACCGGACTGGCCGTTTCGAAAAACGTGGTGGAGCAAAACATTTATACTGATATTCTGGAATTCCTGGGGCATCCTTTCTCTGCGCTAATCATCGCCACGCTCATCGCCATTTATTTCCTGTGTATAAAACGCGGAATGGGCAAAGAAAAAGTGCTGGAGTTATCGACCAAAGCACTTGGCCCGGCAGGAATAATAATTCTAATAACAGGTGCCGGTGGTGTTCTAAAACAAGTATTGGTAGACAGTGGAATTGGAAAAATCATGGCCGAGTCGATGGCCAGTTCTGCGCTACCACCTATTTTACTGGCCTGGATACTAGCCGCTATTGTGCGTGTAACTCAAGGTTCGGCAACCGTTGCCATGATAACCGCTGCAGGAATTATTGCACCCGTTATGAGCGAATTTGGGTTAAACGATCCGCAGCGTGCCTTGGTAGTTTTATCTATTGCATCGGGTGCAACTTTACTCTCGCATGTAAACGACAGCGGATTTTGGCTGGTTGGTAAATATTTTGGAATGAACGAAAAACAAACGCTGCAAAGCTGGACAGTTATGGAATCGATAATTGCGGTTTGCGGATTGGCATTTACGATGCTGGCTAGTTTGTTTTTTTAAGATCACCACTTCCCACAGCTACGCTGCGTACAATTTCAACTTTTGGAATGACAAACAAAGTCACAGCTCAAAAATTATTATCATTGCACAACAAATCGCTTTGCGCCTGGCGCTTCGCTCCATGCTGTTATTATGACTTTTAAATTCAAACATTTCACAGAATTAGCAACATCCGAGCTTTACGACATCTTACAGCTTCGGGCAGAGATTTTTGTGGTTGAACAAAACTGTGTTTACAACGATATAGATGGACTGGATAAAGATGCCATCCACCAGTTTCTGGTAAAAGACGAACAAATTGTAGCTTACTCGCGTTTGCTAAAACCGGGTACTCGATTTAACGATTACTCCATTGGGCGTGTTGTGGTGAAAGAATCAGAGCGCGGAACAGGGTTGGGAATTCAAATGATGAAAGAAGCCAAAACCTATATTCTGGCGAACTGGAAACCCGATAAAATAAAAATCAGCGCCCAGAAGTACCTACGTAGATTTTACGAAGACCAGGGATTTAAAGTTGTTACCGATGAATACCTTGAAGATGGCATCCCACATTACGGAATGCTGTTTGAAAACAAAGCCAATTAACTGATGCGAAAACTTACAATTCTACTATTTCTGTTCATAAGCAGCCAGTGTTTTGCCTCAACGCAAGACAGCCTTGTTGAACGCATTTTTAACGAAATGTACAACCAGCATTATTCCCGGGCTGAGGAAATGCTTCGCACCAACAAAGACGATATCGACTCCATTTTTTTCGCCGTTCTTTCGGTTGACATGAGTTACTGGAAAAATGTTACCGGCACCGACACTCCCGATTATCCGGCTTTTGAGCAGGATTTACAACAACTTTCACCAACCAATCCAACATCATCCACTCAACAGGCAATCCAGCTGGTTACCTTGTCTTATCAATTACGATACGAACTCAAACGTTTTAAGCTCATAAAAGCTATTTCAACGCGGCAGGAGACAAAAGCACTTTTTAATGCGCTAAAACCAAACGAAGCGTTACCGCCTGAACAGCAGGAACTACACCGCTTGTATTCCGCTTTATTTCAATATTTCGACAATTATTTGAAGCCATTTTTTGTTTCGGACAAAACAAAAAACTGCAGCGAAGCATTAACAACCATGGCCGGTTTATACCAGTCTGAAAGCCGGATTACAAAAACACTAGTTGCCTATTTTCTGGGGAAAACATGGCTAAAATACGAGAACGATCCGACAAATGCAGTCGGCTATTTTCAATGGCTGCATAAAAACTTCCCCGAAAATATAAAGTTTAAAGAACTGCTGGATGAGTGCAATAAGCAGTTAAAATAAGTTTTCAAACATTTTGTGCAATTTTCCGTTTCATCCGCAAGTTTTCATCAAAGAAACTTTTTACTTTATACAAAATTTTTGAGATGATTCAACGGATATTTTTTTCATTTTTTCTAGTGTGCTTTAGCCTGTCGACCTGGGCAAATAATGCAAATAACGACAGTATTGCCAATCGGATATTCACCTTAATTTATCAGCAAAACCTTACTGAAGCTGAAAAAACGTTTACAAATGGAAAGGACCAGCTAAACGATTTTTACCGTACTTTTCTGAACCTCGATCTGCACTGGTGGAAATACCGAACCACTTATTCAAAAGAAAACTCGAACAAATTGGACAAATTGATCGATGCATCGTTGCTGCCCGAAACCGATACTTACGAGCAAAAGATGCGTCAGATTATTGTTCGCTCGTACCAACTGCGCTACGACAAAAAGAAATTTAACATATTTGGCATGCTTTCGGCACGCTCCGACATCCGTGACCTGATTGCCGCTATTGAGAAAGAAGATCCGCCACTAACCGGCGACGAACAGAATCTTTTTGAAAGTTATGTAATCATGTATCAGTACATTGAGAACATCAACTTTTTTGCCAACGCCAAAAAATCGGAAGCCCGCGAAAAGAAACTCAAGCGCATGGAAAAATTTGCTACCGAAGATAATGTGATCTTAAGTACCGTAGCAGATTTCTTCCTGGCACGTATGTACCAGAAAATTGAGGACAAACCCGAAGTTGGGCTGCAACATTTTAAAATTCTCACAAAAAAATTCCCTACAAACAAAACCTTTGCTGAATATCAGGCAGAGTGCGAAGAGAAAATTTAAGAAAAAAGCTCATGCTGCGCATAATCGCGATGAAAAGTACGATGTCTGCAGCGCGGACAAATTGCCCTTTTTAAGCGATGAATATTGGTAAGTTTTAGTCGGGCTTTACAGTCCTTACAACGAAATTCACTTTTATGCACTATTTCTTCATTCTCAAAAACTGTGACTTCTATTTTGTCGTACAAAGTTTTACAATGCGGACATTTATATACCTGAAAACCGGCTTTCAAATGTAGCTTGTCAGAAGTCTGCGCCATTTTAAGAAGCAAATTGTGAGTTTTGTAATGAAAGATGCGGGTACGCTGTTTCAGGTAATCGCTAACCGACTGCGAATGCACCAGAAATCCATGCCCCTGATTAAAACTTTCGGCAAAACCACAATAATCACATCGATATGAATAAGCGTGTCCCATCTGTTAAAATTAAATATTTCCGAATGGCTTTTTGATGTTGTACAGTATAGTTCATAAAAAGTTCTACTAAACAGAAACATTTTTTAATCTCGTATGTAGTAATGACATACATTAAAATAATTAGTCATGAAAATATTTGTAATTGCAGCACTTTTTCTAAGCATATCTATTGGCAGTTTTTCACAGGAATTAAATATTGGCGACAAAGCTCCGTTGTTTTCTACCGTAGCCGACGATGGCTCAACATGGAATGTAAACGATTACTTGGGCAACAAACTTATTGTGGTTTATTTTTATCCGGCAGCAATGACTGGTGGTTGCACAAAACAAGCCTGCGCCTACCGCGACCTGAAAACTGATATTGATGCGGCCGATGCTGTTGTGGTTGGAATTAGCGGCGATAATATTGAAGGACTTCAGCTCTTTAAAAAAGCCAATGATCTGAATTTTCCTTTATTATCGGATGAAAGTGGTGAAATTGCCAAAGAATTCGGAGTGCCGGTGCGCGATGGGGGTACGATTACACGCGAAGTTGATGGCCATAATTTTGACTTGGTGCGAGGGGCTACAGCATCACGCTGGACATTCATAATCGACAAAAAAGGAACAATTGTTTATAAGAACACAGATGTAGATGCGGCCAATGACTCTGCTGAGATATTGATTTTCATAAAAAACAATTCTTAAATCACACTGACTCACAAAGCCGTAAACAACTAAAAATGAAAAACTTAAGAGCAATCACAGTTATTAGCATGCTGTATTTTATTTCCTGCAAAAAATAGCTTTGCCCAGGCCGAAGTAGTAAAAAACGGCGACAACTATGTATTTGTGTATAACGAGGTTGGAGCAATCGACGCTACCACACGCTGGGATATACCTTTATTTTTTGGAGCCAGTTTTAATATTGGTGAAGCAAAATTGGTAGATGAGAGAGTGTTGATGAAAAAAGACAGAAGCTTTAAAGTTACGATTCACAGTAACGGTGTAGGACCTCGTCTTCCCATCGGGTGGATAATCGAAGATTAAAATAAATTTTACACTCATTTTTATCGCTCAAAAAGCTTAAAAACTATCTTTGCGCAAAACTCAGGTTTTGGAAACAACCACGTTTCTAAAATATTTCGAGGGGCATAGTGCTATAGCCGGAGTGGTAAAAAAGGCCGCTGCCCCCCCAGGTGAAAAAATTCACCTGCATGGGCTTATTGGGTCTGCCAAAACCGTTTTACTTGCCAAAATATTTCAGGAAATTCAAAAAAATTGTGTTGTACTGCTTAACGACCGCGAAGAAGCCGCTTATTTTTTCGACGACCTGAACAATCTGGGATTTGCAGAAAACACCCTGTTTCTACCTTCATCGTACAAACGATCGGTGCAATACGATAATCCGGAACAGGAAAACATTGTGCAGCGCACCGAAGTTCTGAACCTGTTATCAGCCGCCGAAAAACCTTACTTTGTTATTTCGTATCCCGAGGCAATTATCGAGAAAGTGATCTCAAACGAAAGCCTCGAAAGTAATACGCTGCAGGTAAAAAGTGGCGATAAAATTTCTATCGATTTTATTAACGAGTTTTTGTACGAATACGGTTTCGAGCGGGTAGACTTTGTTTATGAGCCCGGCCAGTTTTCGGTACGTGGAAGTATTGTAGATATCTTTTCATTTTCGCACGAAGATCCGTTTCGTATCGACTTTTTTGGCGATGAAATTGACTCTATACGCAGTTTCGATATAGAAAATCAGCTTTCGAAAGAGCGTTTAAACCGCATTACCATCGTTCCAAATATTCAGAACAGTTCGGTAGAAGGCGAGCGGATTTCATTTATCGAATTTCAGAAGAAAGAAAGCCTGTGGTTTGGCAATAATACCAACCAGTTTGTTGACCGGATTACAGAACTGCACCGCCAAACAATTGTAGCACGCGAAGAGAAAGATATTGTTGATCTGCTTTTAACTCCTGCCCAATTAGAAAAGCAACTAAAGGCAGAAACTATTTTTGATTTTGGTAACGACCTGGCATTTTCTGCCGGCGAAAAAATAGAGTTTACCAATTCGAGCCAGCCGGTTTTCAACAAAAATTTTGAACTATTGGGATCAAACCTGATCGAACATCGAAAGAATGGATACGAGCTTTTTATTCTTTCCGGCCAGGAAAAACAGATAGAACGACTACAAACAATTTTTAAAGATACAGGTGTAGAAATCTCGTTTAAACCAGTAAACTTTGTACTTCACGAGGGGTTTATCGACCATGAACTGAAAGCCTGCTTTTACACCGATCATCAGATTTTTGAGCGCTACCACCGTTTTAAATTAAAAAACCGAAAAGCGCAACGCGAAGCAATTTCATTAAAGGAACTGAATAAACTACATCCGGGAGATTATGTGGTTCACATCGATCACGGAATTGGAAAATTTGCAGGACTGGCGCGCACCGAGGTTAACGGAAAAATGCAGGAGGCCATTCGTTTGGTTTATAAAGATAACGACTCGCTGTTGGTAAGTATTCACTCGCTGCACCGCATCTCGAAATATAAAGGAAAAGACGGTGGCGAGCCGAAAATAAACAAACTGGGTACCGGTGCGTGGCAAAAAATGAAAAACCGCACCAAATCGAAGGTAAAGGATATTGCCAAAGAACTGATTGCCCTGTATGCCAAACGGCGAGCCGAAAAAGGTTATGCTTTTTCGCGCGACTCGTACCTCCAAAATGAACTGGAGGCGTCGTTTATTTACGAAGATACACCCGACCAGGAAAAGTCGACAGCAGCCGTAAAAGAAGACATGGAAAAAACCATGCCGATGGACCGCCTGGTTTGTGGTGATGTTGGTTTTGGAAAAACAGAAATTGCTATCCGGGCAGCATTTAAAGCCGTTACCGACAGCAAACAGGTGGCCGTTTTGGTGCCAACAACCATCCTGGCCTTTCAGCATTTTAAAACCTTCAGCGAACGCTTGAAAGATTTTCCGGTAAAAATAGATTACGTCAGCCGCCTGAAATCTACGGCACAGGTAAAGGCTGCATTAAAAGATGTTGCCGACGGAAAAACTGACATTATTATTGGCACACATCGTTTGGTGAGTAAGGATGTTAAGTTTAAAGACCTGGGGTTACTAATTATTGATGAGGAACAAAAATTTGGCGTATCGGTAAAAGAAAAATTGAAGCAGTTTAAAGTAAATGTTGACACTTTAACATTAACAGCAACGCCAATTCCACGTACCTTGCAATTCTCGCTGATGGGAGCCCGCGATTTGTCAATTATCCAAACACCGCCACCCAACCGCTACCCCATTGTTACCGAGGTGCATGGTTTTAACGAGCAAATGATAAAAGAAGCCATTCTATACGAAATGGACAGAAACGGACAGGTTTTCTTTATTCATAACCGTGTTCAGAATATTTATGAGGTTGAAGCAACGATAAAACGTATTGTTCCGGGCGTAAAAACAGTGGTTGGCCACGGCCAAATGGAAGGCCCGAAACTAGAAAAAGTGATGCTCGATTTTATTAATGGTAAATTCGATGTGTTGATTGCCACTACAATTATTGAATCGGGACTAGACATTCCTAACGCCAACACCATAATAATTAACCATGCCCAAAATTTTGGACTAAGCGACCTCCACCAGCTACGTGGGCGCGTTGGACGCTCGAATAAAAAAGCATTCTGTTACCTGATTGCACCACCACTTTCAACCGTTAGTGCCGAAGCCCGTAGGCGCTTGCAGGCCATCGAACAGTTTTCGGAATTAGGCAGCGGTTTTAACATTGCCATGCAAGATCTTGATATTCGTGGTGCCGGAAATATGCTGGGTGCCGAACAAAGTGGTTTTATTGCCGATATTGGTTTTGAAACTTATCATCGCATTTTAAATGAAGCCATTCAGGAACTGAAACAGGACGAGTTTAAAGATCTGTTTGCCGAAGAAGACAAAGCGCAGTCGCAGGCTTTCCTGAATATAAAATACGTAAACGACTGTACCATCGATACCGATATGGAACTGCTTTTCCCGAACGATTATATTCCGGGAAACTCGGAACGAATGATGCTATACCGCGAGCTGGATAATATTGAAAGTAAAGAAGCGCTGGACAATTTTACCAAAGGATTACAAGACCGTTTTGGAGAACTACCGCGCGAAAGCCGCGAACTGATCGATATTCTTCCACTGCGCTGGAAAGCCATCGATTTAAGCATGGAAAGGATCATTCTGAAAAACAAAAAAATGATCTGCTACTTTGTTGCCGACCAAAAATCGTCGTTCTACCAATCGTGCGATTTTATTAAAATTGTGCAGTACGTACAAAAAGGAAAATCGAAAGGCCGGATGAAAGAAACCAATGGAAAACTAACACTCAGTTTTTCAAATGTTCCGAATGTGGAAACAGCAGATTACATACTTCGTGAGATTCTTGACGAAGCAAGAAATTAATCGCTTCATCAAGAAAACAATATTATCGAGAAGCCTAGAATTCCCCAATACTCTCAATCAGATACATTTAGTAGATGTTGTTCTAGAAAAAATCACGATATTCGTACTTTGAGAAAACCAAATCGTTAGAAACCCATCAAACAAATTATTTAAACCGAAATAACTTTAAAAATTAGAAATATGAACATAATGGTGAAAATTGGAAAAGCACTAACTCTCTTTTTAATTGTTACCGGATTTTTTGCCTGCAGCGACGATGACAACTCAGCACCTTTCGAGGTTATTGGCGATGTTTATATAATTAAACGTACTATTAACGATGAAGTAAAATATGCCAATGCCTATGTGGCCTGGGGTAACCAACCAATGAGCCTGGCAGAAGTTACGGTTCCCGGTGGTGCAACGGTAACCTTAGCCGCAGCCAGTGGAGTTATGAACACTTATTTTAAAGAACCGGGTTTGAATGAATTCAGTACTTCTGATCCGGTGGAGGGCAATTACCAGTTTTTAGTAATAAATGAGGATATTACCCATGAAACAACCGATTTACTTGATTTTGATAATATTGCTTTTACACCTGTCTCCTCGGCAGTAATCACTAATAACGTTTTAAGTGTGCAGTGGGAAACCAATAGTGTTGCAGAGGGGTATCAAATCAGATTGATTGACCAAAACGGCGATGTAGCTTTTTTTAGCGTAGCCCTGCCAGAACAAATGACTCGTTTAGATATTGGCACAAACACAGCTACCGGTTCATGGTACGAAACCCCGGTGGCAGGCAACGTTTATACGATAGAATTCCTGACAATTAGATACGAAGACGATGCCACCAGTTTAGATGAGGCAAAAAACATTCAGGAAATTGCCATTACCGAGCAAGAAATTATCTGGTAATAAAAAACTACAATCAATAGAACAACCGTCTGAATTTCAGGCGGTTTTTTTATGCCCTTTTGGAGTCTAATCTTCGAATTTCATTACAATCAAAAAAAAATCAATTTGCCAAGCAACCATTGTTTATTCAATTGCATCTGTCAAGCGACAAATGAATAGTTATAAATTCATAAAAATTCAAAGTAAATTTTAAAACAAATCAAAATGATTAACATTCAGAAAATTGGCAAATTAGTTTTACTAGCGTTTATTGTAACCGGTTTTTGGGCATGTAACGATGATGATCCGGAACCATTTGGTTTTACAGCAGAGGTTGTTACCCTTAAAAGATCAATCGGTGGCGAAGAAAAATTTGCATTAGCTTATTACGCCTACGGTAACATGAAAATAGATTCGGCCAGTGTGAAAATTTCAGGCGATTCAACGCTTGTACTTCCATCAACAGGAACACTAAAAATCACTCGTTATTACAACCCGTCGATGGAAGATTTTACCACTACTGCTCCGGTAACAAAAAATTATGACTTTTCGGTAAAGAACAACAATGTTGAATATACCGAGACTGAGAATCACACCTTCACCGATTTGGATATCCCAACAATTGACTCTGTTGGCGTAACAACCAATAACAAATCAGTCTATGTTAAATGGGACAAGGTTGACGATGCAGAAGGTTATTTTGTTCAGATATTCGACAATGAACATAAAGCAGTTTTTAATACTGGCGGTCTTATATCAAAAGATAGTAATAGTATTACTGCTAATGAAAGTACAGGAAGATGGGGAGCATCATTATCAGCAGGAAAAACCTATACTATAGAAGTGCAGGCAATGCTATTTGAAGACGGTGCAACCAGCGCTAATTCCGGCGAGCAAATAGAAACTATTGCAATAGCATCGGAAGAGTTTACCTTTGGTGATTAAAAAAACAGTCCGCAATACAACCGTCTGAATTTCAGGCGGTTTTTTTATGCTTTTTTTTAAAAATACTACATTTATAGTAGAAAATCTATTTAAATAGTTTTATTTCTAAAACATTAGTACTATGTTTGTAGTAGAATATAATTTTAGTACGATAATTGTAGCGACTCATAAAATGAAGACATTAACAAAAGCAGAAGAACAGGTAATGCATATTCTCTGGAATTTAAAAGAAGGAGTTGTAAAACAGGTAGTTGACGAATTTGGCGATAACAAACCGGCTTACACCACTGTTGCAACCGTTTTAAATGTTCTGGAAAAAAAGGGATTTGTTACCCATAAAAAAATTGGTAATACAAATCTTTTTTCACCTGCAGTTAGTAAAACAGACTACACAAAAGTCCAGTTTTCGTCGTTATTGAAAAACTATTTTAACGGCTCGTTCCCGAAAATGGCTACATTTTTTGCCAAAGAAAACAACCTGGGAATGGAAGAGCTGGAAGAAATGCTAAAGATGACAGAAAACGAATTAAACAAAGAAAAGAAAGACTAGCCATGGAAACTTCTCTTTTTTATCTATTAAACGCATCCGGAGGAATTGTTCTTTTCTACCTGGTTTACTGGTTGTTTCTTCGCAACGAGACTTTTCACCTAGCCAACCGCTTGTTTTTGTTAGGCTCATTGCTTTTAGCCATCCTGCTTCCACTGCTTCCGGTTCGCTACGAGGTTTTGATTGAAGCAACTGAAGGCGCAAAAAACGGAGCACATACCATAGCCGATACCTTCAAAAACATTCCGGTATTTAAAGGAACCAAAGAAAGTACCACAACTTTTGGCTGGCAACAGGCAATTCTGCTGATTTACCTCACCGGGGCAGCTATTTTCCTGCTACGTTTGCTTACACAAACTGCTGTTCTCATCCATTTAATGATAAAATACCGCGTAACTTCGTTTAACGGAATGCGCGTGGTAGAAAACGAAAAATACGGACTACCTTTCTCATTTTTCAATATTGTATTTATAAATCCGAAATTTCATACACAGGACGACCTGCCGGAAATTCTGGCTCACGAAAAAGTGCACATTCGTGAGAATCACTGGTTCGACCTGCTTTTTATAGAACTGTTAACAGTCATCTTTTGGTTCAACCCATTTATTTGGTTGTTTGAACGAGCAATTAAACAAAACCATGAGTACCTGGCCGACAAAGGTGTTCTTGCGCAGGGACACACTGTAGGCCGCTACCAGGCTTTATTAGTAAACCAGCTGATGGGCATGCAAATTATTGGAATTACCAATAATCTGAATTTTGCCCTTAGCACAAATCGATTAAAAATGATGACGAGAAAGAAAACATCGGCCCGACGGCTGATACGATTTACCTGGGTGCTGCCCGCTCTTGCGCTGTTGTTGTTCGCTTTTGCCGAACCGGAATACAGCTACAAGGAAACTGAAATAGTTAGCAACAAGCTTGTGCCTGCCAAAACGCAATCAGAAAAACAGCTTACCATTAACGGAAAAGTTGTTTCGAAGGAAACCGGAAAAGTAATTCCGGGAGCTTCAATTGTTATCAAAGGCTCAACTGTTGGATGTGTGTCTGATCGCAACGGAACTTTTACACTGGTTGATAATAACCCTACGGTAAAAGCCGATGGAAGCCTGAGTTCGGAAGTTGTGGTTTCGTATGTAGGCATGAAAACTGTTGAGAATACGATTAGTGCTTCCGGAACGGACAAGGCAAAGTACACTTTTGAAATGGAGGAAGCAGTACTGCTACTTTACAATCCGAATTATTCTGGCGAACAAATGGTTCCGCCACCACCACCACTTCCTGCTGCGAGAAAAGGGAAACAAGCAAATGGAGAAACTCCACCACCGCCGCCACCTCCTGTCGATGAGGAAGAAAAAATCTTCTTTGTTGTGGAAGAAATGCCGAAATATCCGGGAGGAATACAGATGCTTATGGGAGAGATTCATAACAAACAAGTAATGTATGGTGACAACATAAAAAACAGGGGAAAAGCAACAGTAACCTTTACTGTTGATCCCAAAGGGAAAGTTACAGACATTAAAGTTGTTGAAAAAGACAATGACGAGGCTGCGAAATGTGCAGTACAGATCGTTTCAGAATTGCAAGACTGGACTCCTGGGAAACAGCGCGGTAAACCTGTTGCGGTGAAATACCTTCTTCCTATGGAGTTTTCTCGATTCCATTAGAACTTAAATAAATAACAGAAAACAAGAATAATCCTCATTGATTCACCCGCTTTTCGTTATGGAAAGCGGGTGTTTTTTATATAACTTGTATGCTATTCTATAAACTATGAACAATGCAGAGAAAATACTTCAAAAACAACACCGAATGGGAAAAATGGCTGGAGCAACACCACGATAAAGAAAAGGAACTGTTTCTGCTTTATTACAAAAAACACACAGGTAAACCGTGTATTTCTTACGACGATTCGGTAAAAACAGCGCTATGCTACGGTTGGATCGACGGTTTGGTAAAACGAATCGACGATGAAAGCTACACCCGGCGATTTACGCCCCGAAAAGAAAACAGTGTATGGTCGTCAGTGAATAAAAAACGCATTGCCAAATTATTGCAAGAAGGAAGAATGAAACCTCTGGGTTTAAGACTTGTTGAAGCCGCCAAACAAAACGGGAATTGGGAAAGGGCTTATTCCTTTCCTCGAACTGGACTTGAAATATCTGATCAATTTAAAGCTGAGCTAAACAATAACACCAAAGCCTGTGCTTATTTTGACAGTCTGAGTCAGACACAAAAAAATCATTTTATAATGTGGATTAATACAGCTAAACGCCCCGAAACCAAACAAAAAAGAATTAAGGAATCGATTGAATTGCTTACCAATAAAAAGAAGTTGGGCTTAAAATAGAGCCGCTATAAAAAACGAAAGGCCGGTTCAATAACCAGCCCTTTCTCAATCAACCTAAACCTAAACTAAACCAAAAACCAAACCATCTTTTATGGTATGTAAATCTTTTTGATAAAGATTTGTAACAGTAAAACACCAGTTGGGCAAAAAGGTTTACCGAATGGTGGTTTTTTTCTTGAAATGCATAAATTTCTCGCAAATTGCGCTGATAACTTTATAATCTGTTCTGCTTTACTTGTAGCACTTTGTTTTATTCAATTCCATCTGCGAGTATATCCATTTTCAAAATGAACGACTCCAGGCCAGGTAATGCCAATTCAACCTTACCTTTTCCATTTTTCACTTCCAAAACAAATTCTCTTCCACTTCCAAGGTGATCAGTCAGGTTATACAAACCGTCTGTTAACTCCAAAGCCTTAACTGTTTTCTCATCCAGTTTCAATTGAAATTTGTGCGGTACATCTTCGAAATTACTCACTACAATTAAACGATCATCTCCATTCCAGCGTACAAACGAAAATACTTTGTCCGTGTATCCTTCGGTATTTTGGCGGTTATATAAATGAATTTCTTTGTACTCGCCCATTAGCGCAGAAGAATGCGCAGAAAAACTCAACAGATTTTTGTAAAACAAATTCAATTCTTTTTCTGAATCAGAAAGCTGGCCGCCATCAAATTTGCCATTGTTCATCCAACGTTGATGTGCCGGCACACCACAGTAATCAAAGATCGAAGTACGTGTTTCATCGCCAAATCCCATGTCGCCATCGCCGGGCTCGCCTACATGCTGCCCAAAATAAATCATGGTTGGCGAAGTACTCATACAGGTTGAAACCACCATTGCCGGTTTACCTTTTTCAGCACTTCCGGCAAATCCGGCACTGGCAATACGCTGCTCATCGTGATTTTCAAGAAAGTGTAACATGTGATGCTCAATATCTTCCAATCCATCGTAAATCGCCGGAAGATTATCAGTACTGCCGTGCCCTTGCATAATGTGTTTTAAGGTATCGTACAACTCCACTTTGTCGTACAAGTAATCCATTTTCCCTTTATGAATATAGTCGCGATAAAGGGCAGGATTATAAACTTCCGCCAACAGAAACGCATCCGGGTTTTTCATTTTCAATGCCGAGTTCATGTAGCTCCAAAATTCCACCGGAACCATTTCTGCCATATCGTATCTGAATCCATCAACGCCCTTTTCCATCCAGTAAAGAGCAATATCTTTGAATTTCTTCCACGAATCCGGCACATCCTTATCCTTCCAGAACTCGAAATGAGATTTATAACCTTCCTTGTCAAAACCTTCGGGAAGTAAATCAAAATCGTAGTTTCCATCAGGTTTTACGCCGTAATTAACTTTTACTGTTTCGTACCAGTCATAAAATCCGGGTTGAGCTAATCGTGCACCGTTGCCGGTCCATTTTGCCGGATTTTCTTCAAACTTTCCATCCGAAAGCGGATTGTCATCGCCTCCCAACGGTTGGTAACCATTCAAAAATTCCGGTACCTGAAATGCCTCACCCGGGATGTAATAGAAATTATTATCGCGTTTGTATTCCACAGAAGTATCGTCGTTCTCGCCAAAATCCGCAACACCTTCAGGTTTCGAAATCGACTGGTAATTACGGGCAACGTGATTAGGAACAATGTCGATAATCACTTTCATACCGTGTTTATGTGTGCGTTCGATCAAGGCTTCAAATTCTGCCAGTCGGTTTGCCGGATCAATAGCAAGGTCGGGATCTACGTTATAATAATCCTTCACGGCATAAGGCGACCCGGCACGGCCTTTCACTACATCAGGATCGTCGTTTGAAATGCCGTAGGCGGTATAATCGGTTATTACATCATGATGCGGAACCCCCGTGTACCAAATGTGCGTAACTCCCATCGATTTAATTTCTTCCAAAGCCCGGTCGGTAAAATCGTTGAACTTCCCAACACCGTTTTCCTCGATGGTTCCCCAAGGTTTGTTGGTGGTATTGGTATTGCCAAACAAACGGGTAAACACCTGGTAAACCACTAATTTTCCTTCCGGCGAATCGGACTGTGCAGGCTCTTTTTTTTGCGAGGGATGACAGGCCAAAAGAGCCAGCATTAAAAATATGGATGATAGTTTTTTCATGACTGTTTAAATTAAAAACTGTCATTTCGAAGGAGGGACGACTGAGAAATCTCTCTGAGCAACAGATTTCTCTCCTTCGTACCTCAGGTTCGAAATGACAGCAACTTAGGAAAGCTTATTTATTCAACTCAACTATTACTGCTGATTTTGCAGGAACTATAACTTCTGAAATATCAGAGATAGTGTTCCCAGAAATAATTTCTTTACCCGATTTATAGCCATCCATCACTTCATTAAAACGATCGGTTTTGATGGTTTTGGCTTCAGTATTTTTATTTAGAATTACCATCACCGCTTCGTCATCAGTGTAACGAAAATAGGTGTATGTTCCATCTTCCGGGACAAAGTGCATCAATTTACCATCGTGAATTACATCGGCATTTTTACGCCAGTTCTGGATGTTAGAAACATATTGCTGCATATCTTTTGCCGCTTCACTCAATCCTTCTCCGGTAAAAGCGTTTACTTTATCGCCTTCCCAACCGCCGGGATAATCAGCACGAATATCGCCATGTTCGCTTCCATTGTGACGCATTAAAATTTCGGTACCGTAATAAATTTGCGGAATACCTCGGGTAGTTAAAAAGAATGCCACACCCATTTTCAGCAGATCAACATCTTCGCCAACCTGAACATAGAAGCGCGACATATCGTGGTTATCCGGGAAAATCGTTAGGTCGTACGGATTTGGATATAAAAAATCGTTGGCCAATGCATTATAAATTTGAATCAAGCCAAAGTCGAAACTTTCTTCATTGCGTAACCCTTCGGCAACGGCACTCTGCAATGGAAAATCCATCATGCTCGGGGCATAATTCTTATAGCCGTCCTGGTTGAGTTTTCCCTTTTGCCAGTATGAGACAATGGCCGGATTGGTGGTCCATTCTTCTCCAACCACATTAAAATCCGGGTATTCTTCCAGCAATTCTTTTGTCCAATCGCTCATCATATTTTTATCGGGATAAGGCCACGTATCTTGTCTAATCCCCTCCAATCCAACATACTCAACCCACCAGATACTGTTTTGAATAAGGTATTTTGCCAGAAAGGGATTTTTCTGATTCATGTCGGGCATTGCCGAAACAAACCATCCGTCAACCATTGCTTTCTTATCTGCTTCCGAAGCGTGCGGATCTTCATTCACTGTACGGCGGTGACTGGTAATCTTCATTTCGGGATAATTGTTGATCCAGTCGCTCATGGGCATATCGTGCATCCACCAGTGTTCCGATCCACAGTGGTTAAAGATCAGGTCCATAATCAGTTTCATCCCGCGTTTATCCAGCTCTTCATTCAATTCGCGATACTCATCATTAGATCCAAAACGACGATCAACCTGGTAAAAATCAGTACAGGCATAACCGTGATACGATGCTTCGGGCATATCGTTTTCCAGCACAGGGTTTAACCAAACGGCAGTAAACCCCATGTTTTGCAGGTAATCCAGCGAATTAATGATTCCGCGAATATCGCCACCGTGGCGGCCATAGTTATAATCGCGATCGAGGCCTTCTTTCATTCCTTCAACCTCGTCGTTGCTGGTATCACCATTCACAAAACGGTCGGGCGTGATCAAATAAATTACATCTGATGAATTGAAACCTTCTCGGTTGGCAGAACCCTGTTCACGATCCCACAATTCGTAGTTGTAGCTATCTACAACCTTATCTCCTTGTTTAAATTGAATTTCAAATTCGCCGGCTTTTACATCTTTGGCAAGTTTTAAGTCGACAAACAGGTAGTTCGGGTTTTCCACTTTTGTGGTAGCCTCTAAAGTCACTCCCGGATAATCGATCACTACATCGGTTTTTGAAATATCTTCGCCATAGATCATTAATTGCAAATCAGGATTTTTCATTCCGGCCCACCAGTTTGGCGGCTCAACCCGTGATATCTCCTGACCCACAACATTAAGGGTAAGCAAAATGATAAACAAAGTGATAAGTTTCTTCATTTTATACTGTTTTAGTCGTTTCTACTTTTCTATTTCTAGTGTCGAATTTCCTGCAATCTTGTGCTCAACTCCCCAAACTGTTGCAGCAACATCAACCGCAGAATGATTAACTATAACAAACTCACCATGTTTCATTTTTACTTCGAGCTGTGCTCCTCCAAAATCAATACGGAATCCATATGACTTCCACGATTCGGGCAAGAAAGGACTAAATGTAAGCTTGTTGTTAACTACGCGCATACCGCCAAATGCCATTACAAACGACATCCATGTTCCGCCCATACTGGTAATGTGCAGCCCATCTTCGGTGTCGTTATTGTAATTATCCAAATCGAGGCGCGAAGTACGCAAATACATTTCGTAAGCTTTATTCTGATAACCTATTTTCGCTGCCAGAATTGCGTGAACACATGGCGACAACGACGATTCATGAACTGTTAAAGGCTCGTAAAAATCGAAGTGTCGTTTCAGCTCTTCGGTGGTAAAATTTTCCTGAAATAGGAACAAACTCTGCAAAGTATCGGCCTGTTTAATGTAGGGAGCGCGTAAAATACGATCCCACGACCAGTTTTGGTTAATGGGTAAATCCTCCGCCGGAAGTTCGGCTACCGGAGTCAAATCCTTATCCAAAAATCCATCCTGTTGCAGGTAAATATCGCGCTTCTCATCTCTGGCAAAATACATACTATCGATGATATCCTTCCAACGCGCGGTTTCGTTCAACTCGTTGAATTTCCACTTTTTCACCAATTCCTCGAACAGGAATGGGAACTCCTTTTTTAGGTATTCAATGGCTTCGAGCGTATATTTTAATGTCCACACGGCCATGTAACTGGTGTGGAAATTATTGTTTACGTTATTCTCGTATTCGTTTGGCCCAGTAACGCCCAGCATTACATATTTCTCTTTATCAGCCGACCAGTTTACGCGCTGGCTCCAAAAACGACTAATACCAAGCAACACCTCAAAACCCATTGGGGCAAGGTATTCTCTATCGCCGGTGTAATTTATATAATCGTAAATAGCATAGGCAATGGCTCCGTTTCGATGAACTTCCTCAAAGGTAATTTCCCACTCGTTGTGGCATTCTTCGCCGTTAATGGTAACCATCGGATACAAAGCCGCACCATTTTTAAAGCCGAGTTTTTCAGCATTTTCGATGGCTTTTTCCAAGTGTTTACGACGGTAAACCAGCAGGTTCCGAGAAACTTTTTGTGGCGCTGTACTCAGGTAAAAAGGTAAACAATATGCCTCTGTATCCCAATATGTTACACCTCCATATTTTTCACCGGTAAATCCTTTGGGCCCTATATTTAGCCGCTCATCTTCTCCCGAGTAGGTTTGATTGAGTTGAAAAATGTTAAAGCGAATACCCTGCTGGGCAGCAATATCGCCTTCAATTTTTATATCGCTGGTTGACCATTTTTGCAGCCAGCGGTTTTTATGACTTTCGAACAGGGCATTGAAACCAGCTTCAACAGCCAAATCAACGGCTTCTTTCGCCTTCTCTGGAAGCGACTCTTTGTCATAATCAAGGGACGAAACAGTAGAAGAGAATTTCTCAACTACTATTTCATCACCCTTCTCTACCGAGACTTTTTGAAATGCCTCGATATATTTCTCCCTTTCCCCATTCGTAATATCTGAGTTTACTTTTTTTCCATTTTTTAGCAGCTGAAACCACATTCCGGTACTTACCTGGAATCCTGTCTTTAAGGTTTCAACTGTGAGGTATCCTTCCGGACCACCAACGGCACGGGCAACTTCTACCCAGAATTTCTCGTCGTAATTCGAGTCTTCGTTCACCACATCGCCATCGAGATAAGGCGTAACTTTAATCTCGCCATCAAAGTTCAACGCTTTTATAGTGTATCGGATGGCACCAATTTCGGTGGCTGCAATACTGACAAAGCGGTGCGAACAAACCTCAACCTGGTTACCGTTTTGCAACTCGGCAACAAAACAACGCGTTAGCAAACCGTGTTGCATGTCGAGCTCGCGTTTAAACGAAAGTACTTTTGCTTTTGCAAGATCAAGTTCCTCACCATTAATGGTAACTCCTATTCCAATCCAGTTGGTTGAATTAATGATTTTAGCAAAATACTCCGGATAGCCGTTTTTCCACCATCCCACGCGGGTTTTGTCGGGGTAATAAATCCCGGCAACGTATGTTCCGTTCAGCGTATCGCCTGAATACTTCTCCTCGAAATTGGCGCGCTGGCCCATTTTCCCGTTTCCGATACTAAAGATACTTTCGGAAATCCGGTTATTTTCGGGAACAAAACCCTCTTCAACTATTTTCCAGTCGTGATGAATGATATAATTCTTCATCTCAGTGTTTTTAATTTTTTAATTTTCTGTTGCAACGTCTTTAACAAAAAGTACCAATATGGCTGCTATCACCATTGATACTCCACCAAAAACGAGTGCTAAAATCGACTCTCCACCAAACAAATCTTTTACCATGAACCCAAGAATGGTTGCCGCCAGAATTTGCGGTATTACAATAAAGAAGTTGAAAATGCCCATGTAAACACCCATTTTGTTTGATGGCAACGATCCGGTAAGAATGGCATAAGGCATGGAAAGAATACTTGCCCAGGCAATGCCAATTCCAATCATTGGCACAATTAGCCAGTTCGGATCGTTAAAAAGGTAGATGGAGGCCAGGCTCACACCACCAATTATTAAACTAATGAAGTGCGTGAATTTTCGGTTGGTGTACTTTGCAATTACGGGCAAAGCAAATGCCATTAACGCAGCAACTCCGTTATAAACGCCAAAAAGAATGGTCACCCAGTCGGCGCCGTCGTTGTACAATTTTGTGGTTGTATCGGAAGTTCCGTATACATGGCTCGTAATTCCTGCTGTGGCATAAATCCACAAAGCAAATAAACCAACCCAGGTAAAAAACTGCACCAACGCCAGTTGTTTCATCGTTACCGGCATACGTAATAGATCGCTAAAAATCTCCACCAGAGCATTCTTATCCTTTTTTTGCGATTTTAGCAAAGCAGCCATCATCATCAATAAAAAGAACAGAAAAAGAATACCTCCAAGAATGTACAGTTCCTTTTCCAGCTTCATTAGTCGTGTAACTACTACTATAAGCAAACCCAGCATCCCCATTATTCCACCAACTTTGGCAAAACGGCTGCCCACCACTTCCTCTTCATTAAGTACCTCTTCTTTATTGGTTGTTTGTCTTTCGTTTTCTTCAAAGGCCTTCAAATCTTCGGGCGGGTATTCTTTGGTTGAAAAAATAGTCCACAAAATGGCCAGAAAGAAAACAACACCACCAACGTAGAACGACCAGCGCACCGACGGTGGAATTACCCCTTCGGGAGCCGTATTAGGAATATTCAGCCAATTGGTCATCGCATACGGGAGCACCGATCCCACAACAGCACCAGTACCAATAAAAAAGCTTTGCATGGCAAACCCCCGGGTACGTTGCTCGTTAGGTAACATATCGCCAACAAAGGCGCGGAAAGGCTCCATTGAAATGTTAATGGAAGCATCCATAATCCAAAGTGTACCGGCAGCTACCCACAAAGTGGGCGAGTTTGGCATTAATAAAAGGGCCAGCGAAGCGAAAATGGCTCCAAACAAAAAATAAGGCCGTCTTCGTCCGAGGCGGTTCCAGGTTTTATCGCTCATGTGCCCGATTATCGGCTGAACAATTAACCCGGTAACCGGAGCGGCAATCCACAAAATCGGGATGTCTTCAACATTGGCCCCAAGTGTTTCGAAAATACGGCTAACATTGGCATTCTGTAAAGCAAATCCAAACTGGATACCCAGAAAACCAAAACTCATATTCCAAATCTGCCAAAAACTTAACGTAGGTTTTTTACGCATAACAGTAGTTTTAATTTGTAGCAAAGCTGTATGTAATAATAAGATAATACAGCAAAAGAACTTTTGCTGCTAAACACAAAGTATGTGAATTGAAAAATTGCCTGTACAAATATAAGTCAGAATCGAAGTAAATTCCAAACTACCTACCATGTGAACACCTGAAGAACAAGACCTTTAACCGCAAAATGATCATTTCAAACGTTTGCGGAAAGTGAAAATATATTGTACAACATATTTTTGTTTAGTTGTAAGAATTGACCAAATAATTACAAAAAATAATAAAATTTGAATGGCATATTATATAATAGAGGAACCACGAACAATCAAATCCGCGTTTAGTACTTTTGTCTCAGCCGGATATTCATCGTCTTCCGAAAGAATCCGTTTTAGCAGCATTTGAGTTGCCTGGGTTCCCATTTCGTACCCATGCTGATCCACAGAAGTAAGTGTTGGATCTGTAATCCCTGAAAAGCGGCCATCGGAAAAACCAACAATGGCAATCTCATCAGGTATTTTATAACCTTTTTTCTGAATGGTTTGCATGGCTCCAATAGCGGTTAGATCGTTTGTAGCAAACACACCATCAAATTTTTTCCTTTGGTTAATTAGCTTCATAATGGCCATCCGTGCCTTTTCAAACGAGTCAGCTTCCAAAATCAGGTTTTCGTCGGCAGGAATACCGGCTTCGCTTAAAGCTTTCAGGTAACCATCTTTTCTTCTTTGTCCAATCAACAGTGCCATTGGCCCGCCCAAATGAGCAATACGGGTTCTTCCGCTGTCGATTAAATGACGGGTTGCACGGTATGCGGCGTCAAAATCATCGATAATTACCTGATCGGCAACAATATTCGGTACTACGCGGTCGTAAAATACCATGGGCACCTCGTTATTGCTGAAGTTATACAAATGTTTGTAATCTGTTGTTTCTTTTGAGATAGACACCAAAACGCCATCAACACGGCTCGACAGCAATGTTTTTGCATTGGCCACTTCGCGCTCGTACCGCTCGTTGCTTTGGCAAATAATTACATTAAACCCCGCATCGTAAGCTACATCTTCAATTCCGCTAATAACCGACGAGAAAAAATAATGGACGATTTCGGGAATGATAACACCAATAGTATTGCTACGTCGTTGTTTCAGACTTAGCGCAACAGCATTGGGCTGGTAATTCAATTTCTGGGCAAGTTCCTGCACAGCACGCTTTGTTTCTTTGCTGATATCGGGATGGTCTTTCAACGCCCGCGACACCGTTGACGCTGAAATATTTAACTCACGAGCCAAGTCTTTTATTGTTACCAGTCCGCTTTTCATATTCCTCTGATTCCCCTATAGTTGATTATTGATTTCTACTGCTCTTTGTTTAAGGCTTTACACAAATGTAGCAATTTAGCCCAAATCTTTATACAAATTCGACCGGATAAAGAAGGCGACCAGTAACTACCTGTTTTATAACATATTGAACGCAAACGTCACCGCAAACGTTTGCACTGACGACCATGTTAAAAAACGTAATTTTCTCTTAACAATTGTTATACATTCGCTTTTGAATTTTAGCATTTGTTGAATACAAAGTCTCTGTAGCGAATTGATTTATTGCCTATTTTAATGAGTTAAAGAGAATTTAACAAACAGGAAAATTCATAAACTAATAACATGTAAAATGAGGATCATTCGTAAAAACCTTAAAGTTGTCTTGTTTTTGTTTGCCATGCTGAGCTTTAGTCTTGGTTATGCGCAGGTAAAAACAGTTACAGGTACTGTTAGCGATGCCGGTAACGGCGAGCCTTTACCTGGTGTTACCATTGTAGTTAAAGGAACTACACAAGGAACTATTACCGATTTTGACGGAAATTATAGCATTGATGTTGAAGAAGGGAAAACCATTGTTCTCTCATACATTGGTTATAAGCCACAAGAAGTAGTTATCACCGCTTCGAACCTGGTAAATGTAAAGTTGGAACAATCAGTGGAAAACCTCGATGAGGTTGTAGTAATTGGTTACGGACAAATTAGAAAAGGAGATGCTACCGGTTCCGTAGCAACTGTATCATCTTCCGATTTTAACCAGGGATCAAGTAGTTCTCCACAAGATTTGATAACTGGGAAAGTGCCGGGAGTACATATCCAAACCGAAGGAGGAGCGCCAGGTTCTGCCGCAAAAATCCGTATTCGGGGAGGTTCGTCAATGACCGCAAGCAACGATCCACTGGTGGTAATTGACGGAATGCCGATTGATAATCGCACCATAGACGGTATGAGCAACGTACTAACCTCGATAAATCCAAGCGACATTGAAACCTTTACTATCCTTAAAGATGCTTCGTCAACAGCCATTTACGGCTCTCGTGCATCTAATGGTGTTATATTAATAACAACAAAAAAAGGATTGAAAAACCAGCCGCTAAAAGTTGAGATCGGCTCTAAAGTAAGCATTAGCGAAATTAAAGATTACATTGATGTATTAAATGCCGACCAGTACAGAGCACTGGTTAATGAAAGAGCTGCCATTACCTCGTCTATAAATCCTGACCTGTTAGGAAATGCAAACACCGACTGGCAGGATGAAATTTACCAGACTGCCATAAGCCACGAGCATAACCTTGGCATATCAGGATCGCTGAAAGGAATTCCGGTACGCGCCTCGATTGGCTATACCGACCAATACGGTATTTTAAGAACCTCGTCGATGGAAAGGAAAACTGGAACGTTAAAAGTAAGTCCAAGCTTCTTTAACAACCATCTTTCAATTACTGCAGGCATAAAATATATGAACATTGATAACCGTTTTGCAGACAAAGGAGCCATAGGGGGTGCCCTTCGTTTCGACCCTACTCAGTCGGTATTTAATAATACTGGAATATATGGTGGTTATACAACATGGCTTACCTCCGATGGTTCACGAAACATTAACGGAACTCGCAACCCTGTTGCCCAACTCCAACAAAAAAGAGACATTTCGGATGTTGACCGCTACATAGTCGATGCACAGTTAGACTATAAATTACACTTCTTTCCCGATATTACTGCTACCGTTAAAGTTGGTTTAGACAATTCAAACAGTGACGGATATATCGATACCGACCTGGATGCATCGTGGGTACGTACAGCATCGTCGGGAGTTGCTCGCAACTATACTCAGGAAAGAAAAAACGAACTGTTCAATTTCTATCTGACATACAAAAAGAATCTGCCTGATAATAAAAGCATTTTTGATGTAATGGCAGGATATGAATGGCAACATTTCTGGTCGGCTGCTTCAGCCTACGAAGTTGACAGATTCAACACTGTAATGGAAAACTCAAAAGATGAAACAGAAAACTATCTGGTTTCGTTTTTTGGAAGAGCTAATTACACCTATAATGGCAAATACTTACTTACTGCTACCCTAAGAAATGATGGTTCATCGAAGTTTCATAAAGATAACCGTTGGGGTTTGTTCCCTTCGGCTGCTTTGGCATGGAGGATGTCGGAAGAGCCTTTTATTAAAAATTCAAACACCTTTAGTAATCTTAAATTAAGACTTGGCTACGGTATTACCGGCCAGCAGGATTTAAGTGATTACGATTTTCCATACCTTGGCATTTATCAATTAAGCGACACCCGAACTCAATATAAGCTGGGCGATAATTATTACACCTTAATACGACCCAATGGTTTCGACTCATCTATCAAGTGGGAAGAAACAACTACTTATAACCTTGGACTCGATTTTGGTTTCTTCGATAATCGCCTTACAGGTTCGGTTGATGTTTATAAACGCAAAACCAACGATTTGTTAAACGAAATTCCTGTTCCTGGAGGCACTAATTTTACCGATCTTTTAGTAACTAATGTTGGAGACCTTGAAAACAAAGGTATAGAAATTGCCTTAAATGCTACTCCTGTTTCAACAAAAGATTTAACATGGGAACTTAGTTTTAATTTTACTCGCAACAAAAACGAAGTTACCAAACTTACCAACTACGATGACCCTGATTACAGAGGTGTCGATGTTGGAGACATTAGTGGCGTTGGCGTTGGAAATAAAATCCAGAAGAATACTGTTGGTCATGCCTTAAATACTTTCTACGTTTACGAACAAGTGTACAACGATAACGGAAAGCCTATTGAAGGATTATATGTTGACAGAAACAGTGATGGCGAGATTAATGAAGATGACAAATACTTTGCAGAATCTCCGGCACCTGATTTCTTTATGGGCTTCTCTTCAATGCTTACCTACAAAAACTTCGACTTCTCTTTTAATGCGAGAGCAGCCATTGGCGGGCAAATCTACAACAACGTAATTGTTGGTGCACGCTACCAGGAGATGACCGTAAATGAATACCTGACTAACCTGCCTTCGGAAATCAATAACTCGAAGTTTACTACAGCACAGCAGTATTCCGATTATTTCCTGGAAGATGCATCTTTCTTAAAGGTCGACAATATTACACTAGGCTATAACCTTCGTGATATCCTAAAAAGCTCATTGGGATTAGACTTCAATGCAAGGCTCTACGGTTCTGTTCAGAATGTATTTGTTATTACTGATTACTCAGGATTAGATCCTGAGGTTAATAACGGTATAGACAACGACATTTATCCCCGTCCGAGAGTTTATCTGTTTGGAATGAACATTACCTTTTAACCGTTAAACTTTATAACAATGAAGACAAAATATAGAATTATATATATAGTGATGGTGCTAGTAATGGCCTCATTCACTTTTGTATCATGTGTCAACGATTTGGACACAGTACCACTCGATGAAGATTTACTTACTGCCGATAAACTGAATAATGACGAGTCGTACAAAGGAATGCTGGCCAAATGTTACGCAGCATTGGTTGTTGGTGGACAGAAAGGTGTTGATGAAGACCCCGACATTAGTAGTATTAACGGAGGTTTTTCATCGTACCTGCGCCAGTTGTGGAACCATCAGGAACTAACAACCGACGAAGCTATTTGCGCCTGGAACGACGGCAACCTGCGTGATTTGCACGATATGGACTGGACTCCTTCAAACGAATTTGTTAAAGCCATGTATTACCGGATTACTCTGGAAATTGCTTATTGTAACAATCTTATTAAACTAACAAACGACAATGATGAGTTTAAGGCATATAACACTGAGGCACGCTTTCTCAGGGCTTTATCGTATTGGCACATGCTCGATATGTTTGGCACCGGCCCGTTTGTTACCGACGCAGATCCGGTAGGTTCTTTCTTTTTCCCGGAACAGGCTACAGGACAACAGCTTTTCGATTACATTGAGACAGAATTGCTCGCAATAGAAAACGAATTGCCCGATCCGGGAACCAACGAATACGGCCGTGCTGACAAAGCCGCCGCGTGGATGCTGTTATCGAAGCATTATTTAAATGCCGAAACTTACATTGGTACGGAAAAATATACCGAGTGCATAACCTATACAAAGAAAATTATTGGTGGAGGTTACAGCCTGGAACCGAATTATCAGAACCTGTTTTTGTCCGATAATTATAAGCGGACAAATGAAATTATTTTCCCTGTTGTTTGCGATGGAGAACATACTCAAACCTGGGGCGGAATGACTTTCATTATTCACTCAACCATTGGTGGCGATATGCCTGCTGCCGAATCAGGAGTTGACGGAGGATGGGGCGGAAACCGTACCACAAAATCATTCGTAAACCTTTTTGAAGATATCACCGGCGAAACAGACAGCCGTGCTCTATTCTGGGAAGAAGGACAAAACCTGGAAATTGGAGACATCTTCAATTTCAGAGACGGTTATGCACTACGTAAATTTAAAAACATTACTTCTGATGGTGCAGTGGGTTCTAACTTATCACATCCCGATACCGACTTCCCGATGTTCAGATATGCTGATGCGCTGCTAATGTATGCTGAAGCTGTTGTGCGCGGCGGAACAGGTGGCGATATGGCTACTGCTGTTGATTATATTAACGAGATAAGAGAACGTGCCTATGGCGATGATTCGGGAGATATTATCCAAAGCGAACTGGATTTAGACTTCATTCTCGCCGAACGCGGACGCGAACTTTACTGGGAATGTCACCGTCGTACAGATTTACGCCGTTTTGGAAAATTAAGCGGGGCATCGTACATCTGGCCCTGGAAAGGCGCCGTTGCAGCAGGTACATCTGTTGATGCCAAATATGATTTGTTTCCAATTCCAAATTCGGATATAAATGCCAATCCAAATCTGAAACAGATCAATTATTAATCCTGAAAAATTGAATGAGATGAAAAAGTTTAAATACATAGTCATACTGTTCCTTGCCATTTTGGTTTTCTCGTGCGAGGACGACGACATAATACAACTGAATGATTCAGCGTATGTACCGGCAACCAATATCGAAGGTTTTGGTAGCACACTGGCAATATCGAAAGATAAAAAAGCAGAAACAATTAATATATCCTATACACCGGCATCTTACGGTGTAAATATTGTTGCAACACATAAACTTCAGTTTGCAGTTGCAAGCGATTTCTCAAATCCGGTAACTTTTGATGCGAATGCATCCGACAATGCATTCTCTTTCACAGTTGGAGCCCTTAATGAGTTTCTTACCGAAACACTGGCCCTACCTGTTGATGAAGAAGCTACCGTATCGGCAAGAATAATTACCTATTCTCTGGAAGGGGTTGATACACTGTATTCTTCTCCTGTAAATTTTTCAACCACGCCTTACTTAGATATTCTTTTTGCTCCTAACACTTTCTACCTGTTTGGTGATGGTGTTGGTCGCATTGCTCAAAACAATAAGCTGAAATTCAATAAGGTGCATAGCGAGGAAGCTGTATGGACAATTGTATGGATGGAAGCTACCGGAACCTTTAAGCTTTGTTCTGATGTAAATTACAAAGGCGTAATCGGCAAAATTGGAGACCCGGTAAACGGCGAATATACTTTGGGTACTGTTGATAACCGAGGCGACGATATACCTGTTCCCGGAACTGCAGGCTACTACACTGTTGGTATAAATCTGGCAACCAATAAAATGCTTATTGAGCCTGCCAGTGTTTACATCTGTGGCGATAATGTAGGTGTCTGGCCAACGAGCTCTGTTACCGAAGAGAATAAATTCCAGCAGGACACCGAAAACAAGACAATGACTTTAACAAAAAGCCTGGCTGGTGGCGAATTAAGGCTTCATGTTACGCATCCGTATATTTCTGCTTCCGACTGGTGGCATGCTGAATTCTTATTCTTTGATGGAAAAATAGCATACCGTGAAGATGGCGGCGATCAGGAAAGAGTCAGCGTGAACGCAGGAGAACGCACTATTACACTTGACTTTATTAATCAAACAGGTAAAATCGAATAGAAATGAAGAATCTAAAATATATTCTAATTATTATCCTGGCGGTTTTCACCTTTGCTTGTGAAGAGGATTTTATGACACCGCCGGTAACATCTGTAGTTGAAGGAACTCCTCCTGAGTGGACAAATGTACCTTCCTCTGAGATAGATACAGTACTATTCAAAAAGAATGAAAAAGAGACCATTCTAAATCTCGCGTGGTCGGCCCCCGTGTATGCCGACAATGTGGGCGTACGCTACTACCTGCAAATAGATGCAAAAGGTAGTGATTTTGCCGATCCGATTGAATTTGACAGGATATCGGCAACTGAAATGGCGGTTACTATTGGCGATCTTAATGCCAAATTGTTAACACGCTTTGCTCCTGTAGAAGAAGTAGAAATTGAATTGCGGATCAGAGCTGCTTCCAACGAGGATCTGGCCGACTTGTACACAACACCTTTCTCAATGAAAGTAACACCATACCTTGATGTACCTATTCCTGAGACCTTGCTTATTACCGGAACAGCAACATCGGTTGGTTTCAACAGCTCGCTTGCTACCGTAAAAGACGGAGATGTATTTGTTAAATATCTTCAGCTAACCAAGGATGGAACATTCCACTTCGCCGACAAACAAAGCGATGGATACCTGTACAATTTTGGAAAATTTGCAAGCATATCATCAAATATTGTTGCTGCCGGCGATGAAGACGGCAACTTCAAATTTACCGGAGAATCTGGTTGGTACGAGGTTAAAGCCGACTTCGCAAACAGCGAACTTACCATTGCTCCATATGTATCTGGTGCTGCAACCTACGCCAATAACCCGGCTGAGGTATTCCTGGTTGGCGACTACAATGACGATGTACCTGCATGGAACCCTGAAAATTCTCCACAAATGACTAAAAAAGCAGAAGGCATTTACTCTATCGAAACAACGATAAAAGATGGGGCAATGCTAAAATTTGTTGGTCAGCCAAGCTGGGGCGACCTCGATTGGGGTAACCTGGGCGGAGACGGAGCCGGTGGTATTATCGGACCTAAAGGCAAAAATGGAAACATAACTTTCGATGGTGGCGATAAAACCTACATTGTAACGCTGAATTTAAATAAAGGCACATACACCATAGAAGAAGCTGCCATTTACCTGGTAGGTGATGCAACCGAAGTTGGCTGGGATATTGCTAATGCAATTGAATTGAAATGGCGCTCGGGGCATAATGCTTACATGGGATATGTTCCGTTAAAGAGTGGTAATTTCAAATTTTTCCCGGTTAAAGGCAGCTGGGATAATGGAATGGGACGAATTAACGACTCGGAAGATCCAACAGGTGGTTTATTAGGAGGCGATAACAGGGATATCCCAAGTACAAACACTTCTTCTGATTACAAATTATACCGGGTTGCCGTTTGGTATGATAACGACGCAAATTCGTATAAATATTCGGTTTTGGATGCAGAAATGGTTCTTGTTGGAGATGCTACGCCTGCTGGCTGGTCAATCGATAACGGCTTTAACATGGTTTATGCAGGAGAAGGAAAATGGGTAACATACGTTGATATGAAAGCATCGGGAGGCTTTAAATTCTTCTACCAAACCGGAAACTGGAACTCTGGCTACAAAGAGTTTGATGCCGTAAATAATCCGGGCGAATTATCGCTTGAAGGCGGAGAACCAAATATTTCAACACCGGGAGAAGGTTATTACAAGCTAACCATTGACACTTATAACATGACCTACACCAAAGAAGCCATAGCTACACGAAAAATGTATTTGGTAGGCTCTCCTAACGGATGGGATATAGAAGCGGGTATTGAAATGACCTGGGACGATACAAACAAAGAATGGACTCTTACCACCGACCTGGCCGCAGATGATGCATTTAAGATTTTTGCAGAATCGGGCAATTGGAATAGTGGATTTAAGTTGAAGTACGGAACGCTGAATTTCGAAGGAGGAGACCCGAATATGTCGACTCCTGATGGTGCAGGAAATTACACCATCAGATTTAGTCTGGCCACAAAAACTTTAACTTTTACGAAAAACTAAGTTTATAACTTATCAAACAAGGGGTGTCCGGACAATCGGGCAGCCCTTGTTTAACCTCATATTTAACTTATAAGATGGCACATTTTCGTTTTCTTTTCGGTATTTACCTTTCATTACTGTTAAGCCCGGTATTTGGGCAAATAACTACAGCGCCGACGCAACCGGTGGCCTCTCAAAATGTAATCGTTACTTTTGATTCGTCGCAGGATAGCCGCCTCGGAAGCTTTACCGGCGACCTTTACGCTCATACGGGTGTAATTGTTGAAGGAGTAACTGACTGGCAACATGTAATTGGTTCATGGGGAGAAAACAGCTCTCAACCTAAGCTTACCAACAAAGGAAACGGAATTTATGAGCTCGAAATCACCCCCGATATCAATACTTACTATTCGGTTCCTTCAAACGAGAAAGTAGTTAAACTGGCTTTTGTTTTTCGTTCGTCCGACGGATCAACACAAACCAACGATCTTTTTGTCGACATTTACCCGGAAGGGCTCTGGCTTGTTGTTTCTACGCCTTCAGATCATTCCATTCTGAAGCAAAACGAAGAGACCACCATTTCGGCCAGTGCTTCAGTAGAAGGCGAACTTTCTTTATGGTTTAATGACACACAGCTTGCCCAAACTACCGGAAAAGAGATTACCACCAACACCTCTTTTACATCGGGAGGAAACCATTGGATTATCGCAAAAATTATAACGAATTCCGAAACAAAATATGACTCCGTTCCGGTTTACATTAAAAATGATGTAACCACACAGGCCAAACCAACCCAGTACAAGAAAGGAATTAATTATACCTCTGACCAATCAGCAGCTTTGGTTCTTTGGGCACCTGAAAAGAAATTTGTTTACGTGCTTGGCGATTTCAACAACTGGCAACTTTCTGAAGATTACCAGATGAAAAAAGACGGTGATTATTTCTGGCTTGATATCCCAAATCTTGAAAAAGGCAAAGAATACGCTTTTCAGTATTTAATTGATGGCAATCTGAAAATTGCTGATCCTTACACCGAAAAAATATTAGATCCCTGGAACGACAGCTACATTAATGAAACTACCTACCCCAACCTAAAAACTTATCCTTCGGGAAAAACAGAAGGCATTGTTTCTGTTCTCCAACCCGGACAAGAAGAATACCAGTGGACAGTAAACAATTTCACTTCCCCGGAAAAAGAAAAAACGGTAATCTACGAAATGCTTATCCGCGATTTTACCGAACAACACACGTACGATGCAGTTATTGAAAAGCTCGATTATTTGGAAGACCTGCGTATAAATGTGCTGGAATTAATGCCGGTAAACGAGTTTGAAGGAAACAGCAGCTGGGGATACAATCCTTCGTTTTACTTTGCTCCGGATAAATATTACGGCCCTAAAAACGAACTGAAAAGGTTAATTGATGAATGCCACAAACGAGGAATTGCTGTAGTAATTGATATGGTTTTGAACCACAGCTACGGGCAAAGTCCTTTTGTGCAAATGTACTGGGATGCAAGCAATAACCGCCCCGCAGCCAATAACCCCTGGTATAACCAGCAAAGCAATTTCCAAAACCCCGATGCGCAGTGGGGCTACGATTTTAATCATGAAAGTGTTTATACCCGCGAACTGGTAGATAGCATTAACAGTTTTTGGATGAATGAATACAAAGTTGACGGGTTCCGTTTCGACTTTACTAAAGGTTTTTCGAATACTGTTTACGGCCCTTCTGACTGGGGAAGTGCATATGATGCAGCACGTATAGCTAACCTGAAACGCATGGCCGACGAAATATGGAAACGCAAACCGGATGCATTCGTTATTTTCGAACATCTGGCTGATAATTATGAAGAAAAAGAACTTGCCGCATACGATATCCTGTTATGGGGCAATATGAATTACAATTACAACGAAGCCTCAATGGGATTCAACCAGAATGGACAATCGGACTTGAAAGGAGCAATTTATTCTGAGCGCGACTGGTCGAAACCCAACCTGGTTACCTATATGGAAAGCCACGACGAAGAAAGGCTGATGTATAAAAACCTCCAATATGGTAACAGCGAGGGAAGTTATTCAATAAAAGAATTGGGCACAGCCCTGGATAGAATGGAGCTAAACTCGGTATTTTTCATTCCGCTTCCAGGCCCTAAAATGATTTGGCAATTTGGCGAACTTGGCTACGATTACTCTATTGACTCGAACGGCGGACGGCTGAGCGAAAAACCGGTTCGCTGGGACTATTTAGATGAGAAAAACCGAACAGACTTGTTTCAGGTAATGGCCAAGCTAAACGAGTTAAAGCAACAATACGATGTGTTTTCGCCAGATAATACGAGTTACAGCCTGGCTGGAGCAACCAAATGGTATAAACTAAGTAAGGGAAACAATCATGTTGTTGGCCTCGGGAATTTTGATGTTACCGATAATAATATTGCCATTACCTTTCCTTCTGCCGGAAAATACTACGAATTTTTCAGCGGCGATTCGATTGAAATATCAAGTACAAATCAAACCTTTACATTTGCTGCGGGCGAATACCGGCTGTATTCAACACAACAGTTTGAAGAGCCAAGCATTGTAACAGATATCGATGAAATAGAAAATACAACCAACGATTTGAAGGTTTATCCTAATCCGGTATCAAGTAAAATGACAATTGCTTCGGATAAAACCATTTCTTCAGTTCAGGTATATTCAATTGCCGGAACTTTACAATATCAGGCAAACGAGTTGCGCAAAAACAAGGTTGAGATTGATGTGCAGAACTTTACGCCGGGTGTTTATTTAGTACGTGTAATTCAAAACGGAAACAGCACTACACAAAAGGTTCTGGTAAAATAAGTATAAGAAATATTATTCAAAGGCTGGGGTAAAACCCGGCTTTTTTTGTTACTGCTGCACTACCAGCATCTGTTTCGCTATGTGCGATAAGCTTAAACTACAGTTTTATATAAAACTGCACGCTTTCAACAGCGAAAGTATCCATTTGTGAAATATTTTGTATCAGCAGTGGCTCCCCGAAACTACTTTTCAGCGGTTGTCAGGCGACCACGGCGCTACCTGTCCACCACGGCCAAAAAGATCGAGATTGTAACTGAACATGATTTCGTGCGTACCGCTGTTAAAAGCGCTAAGTTCAGAAATAGTAACATCGTACGAGTAACCAATAGTCATTCGTGGCGACGGTTTAAATTGAGTAAGCAAACCGTACGCATCGCCAAAACGATACATGGCACCTACCCAGAATTTATCACGGAAACCTCCCATCACAGTCACATCAACCGAAAGAGGAGCACTCCTAACCCAACGCATCATTCCGTTTGTTTTCAACTGAAAATCTTCGCTAAAATCAATTCGGTGCCCGGCCACAAAATACATGTGCCGTTGCTGTTTACTAATGTAGTCGGTTTTAACATCTTCATCAATAATTATGTTATTAATTAGCTTCGGTCCCGATAACCCGAGATAAGTATTTTCGGAAAACAAAAACAAACCCACACCAACATTGGGCAGAAAGTTTTCGTAAATATCGTGGTTAAACAAGGGATCGGAATCAACTGTTTGAAGAGCAACAAGACTGGCACGATAAAAACTCACTCCTCCTTTAAGTCCTAAACCCAACTTAAATTTCTCAGAAACCTTTAAGAAGTATGAATAATCGGCAAAAAATCCAGTTTGTTTTAGTGGCCCAATCTGGTCGGACATTAGCGAGAAACCAACACCAATATTTTGCTCATCGTACGAAGTGTTGTAGGTAAACGAGCGTGTTGCCGGAGCGCCATCGAACTCCACCCACTGGCTGCGTGCTACCATCAGAATATTTCCAACTCCTTTCGAACCTGCATATCCCGGATTTAACACCTGTAGGTTATCCATATACTGTGTGTACATGGGATCTTGCTGAGCATTAGCCTCTTTTCCTTGTAGAAAAACCACAAGGGAAAGAATTAGAAATGCTGCTATTTTTATTCGTTTTCCCATTATCTGTCAATATATACCGAGCCGGCAATTGATTGTTCTCCGTTTCCTAAATCCAATACATAAAAGTATGTTCCGGCAGGCAAGTCACTATCGTCGCCTCCCTGATTCGATTTACCATTCCAAAACCGCGGCGTTGTAGAAATGCCATAACCATGGGCTTTGTAAACTGTTTTTCCCCACCGGTTAATTATGGTAATCGAATTTTGCTCAAACAGCTCAATTCCAATAATCTCAAAATAGTCGTTTACATTATCAGCGTTTGGTGTAAATGCTTCCGGAATAAAGAAATCGGCCGCCGTTACATACACAAAAACATTAGCGTTATCGCATTTTTCGTAGTAGTTACAAATACGGTATTGAAATACATCGCCGCCCAAAAAGCCATCGTTTGGCGTGTATGTTACCGTACCATCACCGTTAACATCAACAAAGCCATTAATCGGGTTTTGCATAATCTGCAATGATAAGAGATCCAGCTCCTGCTGTTCTTCATCGTTGGCAAGCAAATCGATGGTTACCGATTTTCGATATTCGGTTGTATCATAATCATCGTGGGCAATTGGCGCCGAAATAAAACGGCTAACTAACACTGAATCGGTTGATGTACATCCATAAATATCGCTTACAGTAAGATAATATATTCCCGGACTACTTATTTCGGGCGAGGCCGTTTGTTGACCAGCAACAAAAGCTCCGTTTTCGGTTGTCCAGCTATACTTAATTTCTGTTCCAAAACTTCCGGTTCCGTTAAGCAGTGCAGTTGCTCCGTCTTCGAGCATAAAATCTTCGCCTGCATCAGCTGCCAAATCCGACACAGTAATTGTTACTGTATCCTTTGCTGTTAAACCCGAAAGCGAACTTACCGTTAAAATATAAGTAGTTGTTTCACCCGGCGTAAACACAGGATTTGGAATTGTCGGATCGCTTAATCCTGCTGTTGGCTCCCACTGGTACGTATAGGTATTCTCGCGAGGATAGACCGCGTTAAACGAGTAAGACTGACAGCTTCCGATTAAGGTATCGGGGCCGGCATAAACAGTTAAGGCTTCCCCGCCTGCTTTTTCAATTTCAACCAGCTGGCTTATGGTATCTGCCACACATCCGTTTCCGTCGGTTGCTGTGGTGTAAAGCATATAAGTTGCTTCCGGTCCGTCCCATAATATATTGGCAGTTGGTCCGGTTAGTGCCTGCAAATCGGTACTCGTTCCGTATGACGGCTCCACTCTCCAACTGTAAACTGCACCATCAGTGTTTCCAGTTTTTATTGCAGCTTCATAATAGCCTGCGCCACCAGCTTTAACCTTATTATCAGTACTAGTGTATACTATTTTAGGCTGCGCAAAAACGGTTATCCGATGTACATCGCCTCCGGCAAGTGGTTGTAAGCTTTGTTCGCTTGCATCAGTAGCTTCAAGCAGTGTTATTTCAATTTGTTCATCGTGCTCGGGTGCAGTCAGCATAAAACTATCGGGAACTGTAATTCTCCGATCATTGTTATCTATCTGAAATAGAAATTCTGATCCGTTAATATCCGCTTTTACCTCTACCGGAAATTTTGATGGATCGAGTTCCGCACCGTCATTATCGAGCAATCGCAATAACCTTGATTCATCAGGATTAGGATTAAAACAAATTGCACTCGACTGACTTGCAAAAGCAACACTTCGGTTGCCAGACAAAACAGTTACTACCACAACTTTGCGGTTGGTACAACCTGTAATATCGGTTTCAATAACATCGAGATAATAAAGCCCGGCGCTTTTCCAACGCACACGAATTTCATTTGAATTGGCAGAAGAAGTTAAAACGTAGTTGCTTGGTTCTGCATCCGTGTCAGGGGTAATACTTGTCAAAACCCTCCAGGAATAATCGCTACCGGAATGATTTGCGACAAAATAATTTTGTTCAGCACCTTCGTATACGACAATATCCTGCTGGGCTGCCCCATTCAGGGCAGCCAGCAGGGTTAATATCATTATGAAAAATGCCTTAAACTTCAATTTAGTCTACTTGCAGAAATTAGTTTGAACCAATTCCTGATGTAGCAGGACGTGCTTTAACTGTTTGTGTTTGAACAGGTGAGTTTGTTATGTCTGCGTCGCTTGCGTTAGTAATTGCTGTAACAGCAACCTCTCCTGTTCCTTCAATATTGGAAAGAGTTAACTCTACGGTTTGTGCTGCTGTTCCTTCTTCTGAAGTACCATTGTCAACTATTACTCGAACATACACATCTTCTGTTCCGGCAGCATTGTATGGTACAGACACGGCATCCCCCGATGTAAACGCAGACCATGATCCAGCTGTTCCTCCAACCTGGTATTCCAGCGTTGAAGTAGATGCTCCAAGGCTATTGTTAAATGTTCCGGTAAAATCCCATGCAGAGAAAATATCGGTCGCAATTAATTTAAATGCAAGTGTATCTGATCCATAATCGTAGGAAATAGTTGTTCCCGAAGCTGAAATTGCAATATCAGGAGCACAACGATCAAGATCATTGCCTGCATCTCCGTTAGCAGCTAATGCAACAAATTGCAATGCGAATTGGCTAGTAACAGGTTGTACTACCATTGCTTTTAGGTTTTTACATCCTCCTGCATCAGTTTCTTCAACTACCAAGTAGTAAGTATTACCTGCGGCACTGTTATTCCATGTAATATCAATTGTAAAATTGTCAACGCCTCCGGTTCCAGAATAAGTTCCGGAATTCACAGTAAAATCAGTTCCAGCGGTTTCCGGCACTGTTAAATCTGCAGCATCTGTACTCACCCACCATGTGTAATTATTGCCAATACCTGATGTTTGATTCGACTCATTACCTGCGTTAACCCAGTAATCATGTGAAGAACCAACAATCGGTGCACCGCCTGTATTTTGTGCAAAAACACCCGAACTAAAAGCAGTTATAACCACCGCTGTTAAAAGAAAGACTAATTTTTTCATAATGATAATTTTAAATGGTAATTAATATTTGTTATTGTTGTTATTAATTCGTTGTTATTGGCCCGGTATTGGGTATGGCATTTACGGTTTGTGTTGCCTGCCAATCATCCGAATCTTTATCTTGTATATTGCTGTCTATTTCTCTTGCTTCGGTAATGATAAAATCTACGTCCAGATTAGCATATCTGTTGCCAACTAGATTCATACTAATACTTACTGCCCCCTCTCCATTGGTACTGGGTATGTTTGTTAAAGTATAAACACTTCCCGAAACAGTTAAATTACCCATATTACCCACGCTGGCAACTGTGTTAAGGGTTGGCACATTTCCAGAGTTTGTGTTATTGAATGGTGTAAGTGTAAATTTTATTTCCCAATCAGGATTCCAGCTTGCATTGTTGGTTTTCATTTTAACGTCAAAAGTAACAACTGTTGTAATATTAGTTCCCGAAGAGTTAATCGTTCCCTCGGCAGCATTACATGTTGGGCTTGGCTGTTCAACCCACATATCAACAGTGTCGCGCGCAATAATGGTAACCAACTGCGTACAAGTTGCCGTATTGCCGGAGACATCGGTAACTGTCCATACAACATCGGTATTGCCCAATGGAAACTGTAGCGGGGCATTGTTTGTAACACTTTCGATTGTACAATTATCGGTAGTGTCGGTGGCAGCAAGTTCTCCTAAATCAACATTTGTGGCATAATCGAAGCCAACATCTACCTCATCGGTAACAGATGCCGGGCAGTTTATGGTTGGCTTAATAGTGTCTGAAACGGTAACGGTAGTTTGACAGGTACTGATGTTGCCGCTATTATCGGTTACGGTTAGGATAACGTTTTGAGAAGAAGGATTACTTGATTCTTCTTGCAAAGTAATAGTTTGATAAGAAATACCTGCCCCAGAAAGTCTTACGGTTATATTATTAAAACCGATATCAGCAAGTGTCACCGTTGCACAATCTGTTTGTTCTCTCCATTGGGTTCCAGTATAAGACGATCCGCTTTCTGCTTTTTGAGGAAGTTCGCCCCATAGTGTAGAACTGCAATGAAATTGAATATCACAGGTCAGTAAGCTATCCGGAATATTTGATCCGCTGAATTCAATTGAATAATCGTATCCAATATTGTAGTGAAAACCATAATTACAATCAGCGGTTTCTGGCTCAACCCAAAAATTATTTATACTGATTTTTACGGCGTAACCATCGCTTGATATTATTTCTTTTGAATAAGAAGAAGAAGAACTGCTTTCACCTGTTCCGGGACAATTTAAAACCGACGGGCTTACCCACATGGTATCAATACCGCAATCATCGGTACTTCCGTTATCAAGCATCTCGGGGGTAATAGCAGCTTCTCCATTGGCATCGAGATAAACGGTAAGGTCTGATTTGCAATTGGCAACGGGGGCTTCGGTATCGGCAAGTGTGGCAACAGTAAAATATTTATTTCCTGTAATAGCGAGATCATTTACTGTGAGAGTAGAGGAGCTAAGCGTTCCTTCAACAAACCGACGATTAGTTGTAAGCGCGGCATTATCGGCAATTAATACTCCTATTTTACAGTACGCTCCAAAATTTGTCCCACTTAAATTAAACTGAAAACTTTCAGTTGGCAGCATATTAGTTGTTTGTGCATACCATTTTCTTGCAATCGTATTAATTCCTGCACTTAATGTTGAAACCGTAGATGTTGAACCATTATTATGCCCTGCAATAAAAAACTGTTTATCATTTAATGCTGTTCCTGTTTGTGCATTTGTTGGCGTAACAAAGGAATTTCCACTTTGAATAGTAAGAATATCAGTTCCCGGGTTTTCGCTTTTCGATGAAAGCTGGTTTAATCCATAATTATCGTCGCGCCCAATTCCGTGAATATCATTTTGAAATCCGGCAGTAGTTGACCAAATAGTTGTGCCGTTAGAAGCATAATAATTTCCGGGTAATGAAATTCCGTATTTAACAGCCATGTATGATTCTACCTGGTTTTGATTTACAACAGCTCCAGAGAATGCCATAACTTCTGCAATCTCTCCGGTGCAAGAACGTCCCGAATAATATCCGCCAATATAATAATCTCCCGTTAATGCCTGGTACCGGGAAAGGTTAGCAATGTGCCATTTTGAAGAGTGAAGCATATTGGCATCAACAACACCATTAATACGCCCTGTTCCACCATTAGTTGTATTTACCCAATCATCAGTATTATTATCTCCTCTCCATGATTCAAAAGGAGTGATATTGGGGCCCAAGGCGTTAACTGAGTTACTAAGCCTGATTCCTTTATCGCCATCAGCACCAAAAAGACCCGATAAATCGTTTCCGTTTGCCGGTATTTTACTTACAATAATAAAACTTTGAATTGTTAAAGAGTTTGAAACAGGAAATTGACGATTAACATTTGAGAAATACAACGAAGGATTAAAATTTATTGAATTATTTTCTAATGATACTATTCCTGTATTTGTTGCATTGTTATTGTTTCCCGATTGATCGGCCCAAGTAGTAACCGAATTTGTACCGGATACACCTGCATCTGCTTTGTACCAGAAACCATCAGGCAAAGATGAGGTATAAGTAATTTTTATTTGGCCATTGGCTCCGTTACCACCGCTTTTAGAGTCAGTTCTCCATCCACGTCCCCGTACCCAATGATAATAAGCTTCACCGCCACCGCCACCGCCGCCAGGAGCCGTTCCCGGTTCTCCATCTTCATTAGATACACCATTCCCTCCTGCTCCGCCACTTGCTCCTGTGCCACCATTTCCTCCGGTATTACCTTTCCCTTTCAGCCCACTGCCACCTGTGATGTTTGTTGCTCCTCCGGAAGCTGTTCCTCCTGAACCTATAGTTCCCATGTTTGCACCACCGCCACCACCTCCATTGGCCTGCAACGTCAGGATTAAAGTTGTCCCTCCTGACGTACCATTTCCATTACTTCCTGTACCTCCTGCACCAACAGTATAATTTATTGTTTGACCAGGAGTTACAGTAAAAACATTTATACAATATCCACCACCGCCACCGCCGGAACCTCCATTTCTGTTAATAGTTGAACCACCACCGGAACCTCCGCCACCCCAGGCTTCAACGGTAATTTCGGTAACACCGGCAGGCACAGTCCATTTTCCCGGGCTTGTAAATGTTAGCGTTCGTGTAGTTTGCCCAAAAGAAACTTGTTGATTAAATAAGAATAGCAAAAAAAAACCTACAAACAAAGTAATTGTTTTTGCATTTGGCAAAATACAATTCCCGATTTTACGGAAAAAAGGTAATATTATGTTTTTCTCTGTTACAGTTCTCACAACTCTTTTACACTTACTTTTCTATCTTTTTATTCCTACTGCTATTCCCTTCAGATAACAATAACAGTTTTGTTGGCTATTCGGGCAAAGTGCAACTTTACTATTTTGGACTCTTTTGCATAAAATCGCTTGCTTGTGTTTTTAAAATTCGAAGAAACACAATTACCAACATTCAACTATTCGCTTCAAATGTAACAATTACAACTTGTTACGAATTAGCCAACAAAAGTAAAGAATTAACAAAAGCGTGTGAATCCAAACCCCTCGATTGATGCGGTTTGTTTCATTTTGGGACAAAATACAACACTAAACCACGATGATTCAATGTAATCTAACACAAAACAAAGGTCGTTATAAACACTTTTGCTTATAACGACCTTTCAAATAAATGATATTCTAACTTCTTATTCCATCATATCGCAGCCCTGCGACTTCAGTTTATCGATATCTTTCACATTAAAATCGCCAAAAAACGATACTACAAAACTGTTGCCTTCCGAATTTTCGCTGGTAATAAAAACATGACACTCGGAATATTTCTTCTTCCTTCCCAATAGATAGATCGCCGCATCCGAATCGCCGCCATCATCTTCGTATTTTTTATATTTGCTCGGAAGAAGAGCTATCGCTTTTTTAGAAAACTCGCTATTTTGCAGACTTCCCTTTTCAGGATTGTACGACATAAAACGAATCCGGCGTAAATCGCCGGTAACGCTCTGCTCGTCCTCATCACCCAAATCGATATCAATGGCATCCATCATATCTTTCGAGAACGAAAAGCTGGTTACTCCTTCTTTATTAGCAAATACATCATACATTTTATCCGACTTGCTTTGGCCTGACGCCAACAATCCGGCCAACATAAGACCAAGTGCAAAAAGTAATGTTGTAATTGTTTTCATACGATAAATTTTTCGGTAATTAACGTGCTTATTACTTTGTATTTTGTTTATATGCTCTTTGCAACCTTACCCCCTGCAGAAACATGGCAGCTGCAATGATTATTACGGGTAAACTATTTTGAAAAATCCAGCTCCAACTAATATCGTGCAGGCCATTTTTCCCCATATCATAAACAAAAAAGGCACCGAAGGACACCCAAAGCATTACTGCCGGAAGTACCAGATATAATAGCATGGCTACCTGTTTTCTATCTTTTTCCATAATATCTGTTTTAGTCATCAATTTCTTTATCAGCGATTCTCTCTGTTAATCCTTCTGGTTGCATTTCCCAGTATTTCCCAACCATGTCGCCATCCCATGTATTCGAGACATTTTCAATATCATGAATGACTTCATCCATGTCGTTTCCAAGGAATACTGCTTTTCCTTCAGGTACCCGTACTTTTATGTCCACTTCCTGACCTCTCCATTTTGCCTCGTCGCCAATAAAGAAATACGGGTCGAAATAAAGTGTTGAATCAGATCTTTCATAAGTATACACCATTTCTTCGCACCACTGTTTTGCATCGTCGCGTGTTTTACCTCGTGATGAGTAACGAACCGTTACCACAAAATCATCGCCCGACGAACGAATAACATCCAGCTGCGGATAACCAACCACAATTTCCTCTCCATCAATAACAGCTACTTTAAAACCTTCCACATCCCAATCTATTTCGGCGTAATCATCCAGTTTATCATCGGCTAACCGGAGATACAGGGTTTGACACGAATCACACGAAATGGTTTCGCTTTTGGTAATCGATGAGCTTTGTTTATAATTTCCCACCTGGCTAACCGAAATAATCAGCAAGGCAAAAAGCGATACCAACCAAACTCCGACCATTGAAAGGGCCACTGCCGCATTGTTCGATTTATACCTGAAAACCAACTTGGTTCCGATATAAATAAGAGCAAGCAACGGAAGGCCTAGAATCAAACCAACCAAAATCAATCCCCAGGTAACTGCACCCGGCTCAACAAAGTGGTTCAGCATATTGGGTACATGAATTTCAGGGCCCCAAACCAAAGGTATTCCTTCAACAAACGAATGACCTATAATCATTGAAGAAACCAATCCAAGGATTCCCAAAAAACCAGATAGAACCAGGAATGCTCCAAACACAATTACAAATACTTTTAGTATTACTTTGAATATATTATAAACCACATCGCCGGCTCCCTCCATCGACCTTTTTCCTTTCGAGTAAGTATCCGATTCTTTAAATTTCTGATAGCTTTCCTTTACTTCTTTTACCTCTTCTTTAATCGATTTTTCTATGTTTTTCACGGTAGCTTCCTGTCCGCGCATTTCAAGGCGCTGCGCTGTACTAACCGCTTTCGGCACGGCAATCCATAAAATTATGTAAGCCAAACCTGCAGCACCCGATGTTACAAAAAACAGGATTACCAAGATTATACGCAAAATCACAGGATCCATATTAAAATAGGCTCCCAAACCTCCGCAAACTCCCCCCAGCACACGATGATCGGGGTCGCGGTATAAACGCCGTTTGCGTTTTGTTTCCGACGCAATAGAAACATCTTCATATTCACCCTCTTCCTCGGCAAAATCTTCCGGAGTTCCCATTGTTTCAATCATCTCGTTAACCCATCCAACGGTAATCACCTTTTTTTCACCGGCATTCTTCGAACTAAAGATCTCGGCAATACGTGCTTCAATATCAGCAATAATCTCTCTTCCTTCCTCATCAACTCCAAAATGGTTTTTCAGATTGATCAAGTAGCGTTGCAGTCCCTCGTAAGCATCCTCTTCAATATGAAATATTGTGCCGCTTATATTTATTGTAAATGTCTTTTTCATCTTGTTTTTTGTTTGAATTTATTCGGATGGATTAAGCTTTGTTGTCTCTAATTGTTTGTACTGCACTAACCAGTTCGCTCCACGACCCCTCTAGTTCGACCAAAAAAGCACGGCCAGTTTCGGTTAGCTCATAATATTTCCGAGGGGGCCCCTGTGTTGATTCCTCCCAGCGATAGGCCAGCAATCCAGCATTTTTCAGCCTTGTTAACAAGGGATACAAAGTTCCTTCAACCACTATCATTTTTGCTTCTTTCAACGACTGAATAATATCGCTGGCATAAAGTGGCTTTCCGTCGAGAACGAGGAGAATACAATATTCCAGTACTCCCTTTCTCATTTGTGCTTTTGTGTTTTCTATCTTCATTTTATGTCCCTTTCTATCTGTTAGTCCTCTACTTTCATCACAATTAACCGAGCCTACCTGTTATTAAATACTCCAGGTACTTTCCGAAACCATCCAGGCTTCCAACTCCAGCGCTGCTTCCTCCTCTACCGGCTGAAAAAATGTTTCGTTCATCATCCAGTCTTCCAGCACCAGACTTGTTTCTGTTGCCTCGCTGTATATAAACTTAGTGGTGTTAAATCTTGAATCGTCGGTCATCCAAGCTTCAACTTCCATTGCCGGCTCAACTTCGTTAGCAAAGTAATAGTTAGCCTCGGCCTCCATAGAAATCTCACTCACATCCTCAATATCGGCAGGTGCTGCCATTACCATGGCAATATCGCTAAATCCTGTGTTCTCCAATAAACGTTTCCAAAATGTTTGTGCGCTCACTGTAAAACTAATAAGAACAAAACTGACTACTACTGCTGCTGAACGTAAAATTGCTTTCTGAACATTGTTTTTTGTTTTCATGGCTTTTTGTTTTTGTTTCTGATTTCCAATTGTTTGTTTCCTTGACTTTGAGTTTTGCTTTGCTTTTTGTTTCTGCGATTTTTTTTGAAGTTCACTCTTCGTTTTGTTTTCTATTTGTATTTCTGTTTCCGTTTTTAAGACGATTGATTTTTATTTCCGTTACAATCTGCAAAGAACTTTTTTTAAGACTGTACTCTTTTTTACACTGTTATTTGCATTACAAATATATGTTATTAATATGGTACTTTGCAACACATAGTACCATATTTTTAATAAAAAGAATATACACAATCATGTTAACAACTGATTTAGTGTGTATTAAAAATAAAAACAACTTCCAATTATTTTTTAAGAAAATAAATAATTTCAATCCTATTTAACCATAACAGGCAATTTAGTCGATTGCACAATTCATTAAAAATGTTAAAATGTGAATAATAATGTTAATAACTCAAGCCATTTGTTTAACAACTTAACTCGCGTTGGTTTGTTTTTACTGAGCATTAATAGGAATTTTATCTTGTTACAAGTGGGGGAAAAAGTTAAGGCATTATACACAATAAGATAACATCTATTTAACAAAAGCGAGTGAAAGAAAAGTTTCCTTTGCTGCATGTTTAGAAAATTAGGGTGGAGAGATTGATTTTATAGTCAATAAAAAAATTGTACATAAAAATAAAATGACAGCCACGTTAGAATACACAAAATGGCACATCCTGCTAAACCTCTCATTATCTTTCAAATACAAGAAAAAACAAGCACATAAATTCTATTCAATAATTATTTAAATTCCAAATCTATGATTAAAAAAATCAGTTTTTTATTAGTAGCATTCATTCTTCTATCTGCTACTATTATTCAGGCACAGGTAACCACATCCAGTATGAGTGGACGTGTTACTGATGCTGAAGGAGCTGTTATAGGCGCAACAGTAGTTGCCACACACACCCCTTCAGGAACGACTTACGGTACTGTAACCAACGCGGAAGGTCGGTTCAACCTAAACGGTATGCGTGTAGGCGGCCCCTATAATGTAAAAGTTACCTTCATTGGATACGGAGCATTTACGCAAAACAATATTACGTTGAGTTTAGGTGAAAACTATGTAATGAATGTTGTACTCACAGAAGAAGCGTTATCGTTAGACGAAGTTATTGTTTCGGCAACCCGTACAAAATTCTCTAATGAGAAAACCGGAGCAGTTACCAATATCACAAACGACCAAATAGATAATTTGCCTACAGTAAACCGTAGCATCATGGACATTACCCGTCTTTCACCTTATGGCGGTGATGGGATGAGCTTTGTTGGCTCCGATGGTCGTACAGCCAACTTTACCGTGGATGGTGCAAATTTTAACAATAACTTTGGGTTGAGTGATAATCTTCCTGGCGGCGGTAACCCCATTTCGATAGAAGCTATTGAAGAAATGCAGGTTGTTATTGCCCCCTACGATGTACGCCAGACAAACTTTATCGGCGGTGGAGTAAACGCTATTACAAAATCAGGTACCAATACCTTTAAAGCTAGCGCTTATACTTATCACCGAAATGAAAACATGCGCGGGAATGCGGTTTATGATCAGGAAATAGCCGGAGCCCGCGAAAAAGATCGTAACACATTATACGGTTTCACGGCTGGTGGACCGATTATCAAAAACAAATTGTTCTTCTTTATAAATGCCGAAAAGGAGGAAACTCCTACAGTTGCCAACCGTTGGAGAGCTTCAACTGATGGTGTTGCTGATCCTGACAATTTTATTTCACGCACCACAGAAGACGATCTTCAAACCGTTTCTGATTTTGTAAGAAGTAAATACGGATACGAAACAGGATCTTTTACCAATTTCCCGGCAGACGAAAATAACAAAAAACTGCTTGCCCGTATCGATTGGAATATCACCGACAAACATCGTTTAGCATTACGCTATAACTACACAAAGAATACTTCATGGAGATCGCCTAACGCATCTTCAATGGACGGAGGTACTCGCATGTCGGAGCCCAGAATGTCGAAGGCCTCAATGTCATATGCCAACTCAATGTATTCGATGGACAACCTTGTTCACTCCTTTTCTTTTGATTTAAACAGTCGTTTATCAGATAACATCTCTAACCAATTTCTGGCAACATTCTCAAAACTTGACGATATTCGCGGAACAAAATCGGCTCCGTTTCCTTTTATCGACATTTTGAAAGACGATCAAGCCTACCTCTCATTAGGTTACGAGCTATTTACCTGGAACAACGGGGTTCACAATAATGTATGGAACATTAAAGACGAAATGACTTTTTACTCAGGTAACCATAAAATTGTTGGTGGTATTGCTTACGAGTATAAGATGGCCGATAATGCATATATGCGTAACGGTACCGGTTACTATCGATACTCAAGCCTTGATGACTTCTTAAACGAAGAAACACCCGAAATTGTAAACTTAACTTATGGCTACGATGGAGAAGCGAATCCTGCAGCGCGTGTAACAAGTAACAAAATCGGGGCTTATGCCCAGGATGACTGGAGTATTACCGAAAGATTCAAACTTTCGTACGGCCTTCGTATCGACGCACTTACCTTTAACAATAATGATTTGATTACGAACCAAGCGATCAAAGATCTTGATTATAACGGTCGTAGTATTGATACAGGAAAATGGCCTGATGCAAATATTATATTCTCTCCTCGTGTAGGTTTTGTCTGGGATGCTTCTGGCGACAAAAGCCTGAAAGTTCGTGGTGGTACCGGTCTTTTCTCAGGTAATCTACCGCTAGTGTTCTTCACTAACATGCCAACCAATGGTGGTATGGTTCAATATCAGGCACAAATAAATGAAAAAAATGCTGAGAACAATGGTTTCTCAATGGATGAATTTGCAGGTGGTCTGGTAACTGATGGTGAAGGAAATGCTACAATAGCAGCACTATATGATAAACTGGCTGAGTTAGGTTATCCTACAACTATTTCACCTGAAGACGGAACAGTTCCTTCTTCAATTGCGGCTGTTTCTTCAGATTTTAAGATGCCACAAGTATGGAAAACATCATTTGCAGTTGATTATGCATTCCCAACAGCTTTCCCGTTGTCTGCAACAGTAGAAGGAATCTATAACAAAACAATCAACGGTGTTACTATTTCCGACTGGAGTATTCCAAATGTAGGTGGTTTTGCCCGTTTTAACGGTGTTGACAATCGTCCGGTTTATCCGGCAGGTTATCGTACCGGAACAAAGGCATTCATTTTAGATAATACAAGCCGCGGTTACGGTTGGTCAGCCAATATCACTTTAAATGCTCAACCAACAGAGCAAATCAGCTTGATGGCTGCCTACACGCACACCGTTGCAAAAGATGTAACTGGCATGCCGGGATCGAATCCGGAATCGGCATTTACATACGTTCCAACAGTGGAAGGTCCTAACAACATTAAATTGCACAACTCGCAATACACTACACCCGATCGTTTGGTGGCATCGATTACAGCACACGACAAATGCGGTAACCACTACAGCATTATCTACGAAGGTTGGCGCGGTGGAGCAAACGAATCATTTATGACGGTTAATGATATGAACGGTGACGGTTACAACTACGATGCAATTTATGTTCCTACTGACGAAGAAGTGGCAAACAAAGAATTCCGCTTTGTTTCGGAAGACGATCAAACTCGTTTTATGGACTATGTACATGCCAACGATTATTTGAAAGACCAACAAGGCGAGTATGCAGAAGCCTACAGTGTTTACTCTCCATGGGTACACCGTGTTGACTTGAGTTACAAACATGATTTTTCGGTTAAAACAGGTAACAACGAACACAAACTGCAACTTAGTTTTGATGTTAAAAACGTGATGAATCTCTTCAACTCTGAATGGGGCGTAGCTAAATATCTGAATGCTGATATTGGTTCGGATGCTCGTATCCTCAAATACGAAGGTGTTGATGCCGACGGTGTGGCTACATTCTCCACACCCGAGTCAATCCATGGTAATACCAAAACATTTACACCAGGCATTTCAATAGGTCAGTGTTGGTATGCTTCTATTGGTATCAAATATATTTTCAACTAATTTATAAAGCACAGACAATATGAAATTAAAATATTTATTTCCAATATTCATCGCGCTATTTGCCCTAATGACAAGTTGCGAAGATGAAGACACGGTGACACTGCTGAAAACAATTCAGGTATCGTCGTCTTACGTATCTATTCCTGTAGATGGTGGCTCTACATCCATTACGGTAACAGCTAACGATAGCTGGACAGTAACGAGCAATATTGAATGGTTAACTATCTCTTCAACCTCTGGCAGCGCCGGTGAATCAACGCTTACATTTTCGGCTGAATCAGCCATCGATGGTCGCAAAGCAGAGCTTTCAATTCAATGTGGTGACGAAACCCAGCTAATAAATGTTATCCAGGGTTTGACAACAATTGCTCCTGCTACATGCCAGCAAGTAATTGACGGACCTGACAGTAAGACTTATCAAGTAACTGGTGTTGTTACATCAATAACTAATACAACTTATGGTAACTGGTATTTAGAGGACGAAACAGGTTCTATCTATATTTATGGTACACTTGATTCAAAAGGTGGTGAGAAAAACTTTTTAAGCTGGGGGCTTGAAGCAGGTGATGAAATTACTGTTCAGGGACCAAAAACAACCTACGGAACAACGGTGGAATTGGTTAATGTAACCGTTATCAATATCAATAAATCATTGGTAAAGGTTGATTCAACAGAAAATGCACAACTTCCTATCGAAGGTGGCGAATTTGTTGCATATGTTACCTGTAAAGGTGAAGGCTTATCAGTAGATATTCCTGCTGATGCCGAATCATGGTTATCCATTTCATCTATTCAAACAGTAGGAACGAATAGTGTTGTAACATTCAAAGCAGAAGCTAATACCCTCGGAGATCGTGAAACGACTCTCACATTCAGCACTACTGATGGAACTAAAAACTATACTTCTCAAACAATGTTGAGCCAGGAAGGATCTATCTTAGAAGTGTCTATTGCAGAATTCCTTGCTGCTGAAGTTGGCAATACACTATATCGTCTATCTGGTGTTGTTACAAGTATTTCCGATGATACATCTGGAAAATTATACCTGAGCGATTTCTCTGGAGAAACATATGTGTATAAAATTGCAGATTTTGCCGATAGCGGTGTAAAAGAAGGCGACATTATCACAATTGTTGGCAAACGTGCAGCATATAATGGATCTCCACAAGTAGGTGGTTCGATCTTGGAAAGTATTCTGCCTATAACCGCCACTAAAGCTACCATAGCAGAGGTACTGACTAAAGCTGATGATTCCAACACCTACTATATTGTAAGTGGTGAAATAACATCGATTACTAATCCGGATTACGGTAATCTTTATTTGAAAGACGGCGATAGTGAAATTTATGTATATGGTTGTTATCCCAAATATGGCGCAACCGGTGATGACAGAAAAGGTTTGATAGCTGCTAAAGGTATTAAAGTAGGGGATACGCTAACCGTTATCGCAACGAAAGGGTCATATAAAGGATCAGATCAACTTTCACATGGTTTCTATTTCAGCCATGTAAGTGCAGAATAAGATGTAACATTCCTCGATTATTAATTTAACTCGATATAAAGAAAGCCGCTTTAAAGCGGCTTTTTTTATGCTTCAAAACCAAACATTTAACCGATATCACTGTTTTTTTTGCAGGAATTTATATTTTTGCGCCCTGTTTATTCAGAACAAGAGAGATGGAAGAACTTCAGATAAATAAAATGTTGGACGAGAAGGGTTATATTGAAGAAACAATTGATCCGAGCCTTAAGTTGGTTGAAGAAATTAAGCGCCTGAAAAAGGAAAAGAACGCTGTAATACTCAGCCACTTTTACGTTGAAGGAGCGTTACAGGACATAGCCGACTATGTTGGCGACAGCCTTGGACTAGCGCAAGCCGCGGCAAAAGTCGATGCCGACATTATTGTGTTTGTAGGGGTGCATTTTATGGCCGAAACAGCCAAGATCATCAACCCCGATAAAAAAGTGATCCTTCCCGATCTGAAAGCAAGCTGTTCGCTGGCCGAGTCGGCACCGGCTGATAAATTTGCTGAATTCAAAGCCAAATACCCCGACCACAAGGTTATTACCTATGTAAATGCAACGGCGGCATTAAAAACCATGTCCGACATAGTTTGTACATCGGCCAATGCCAAAAAAATTGTCGACAGTTTCCCTGAAGACGAGAAGCTGATTTTTGCACCAGATAAAAACCTTGGAAACTACATTAACAGCATAACCGGTCGCAGCATGGTGTTGTGGGACGGAGCCTGCATGGTTCACGAGCAATATTCGGTAGAAAAGATTATTGACCTGATGGACAAAAATCCTGATGCTGAATTTATCGCCCACCCCGAGTGTGAAAAACCGGTACTACTGCTGGCAAAACACATCGGGTCAACTACTGCCCTGCTGAATTACGTACAAAACAGCGATGCGAAGAAATTTATTGTAGCCACCGAAAGCGGTATTCTGCACCAGATGACCAAAGCTTGTCCGGATAAACTATTTATTCCGGCACCATCAAACGATTCAACATGCGCCTGCAACGATTGCGAGTACATGAAGCTAAACAGCTTGCAAAAGCTGTACATCTGCTTAAAGCACGAACAACCCGAGGTTTCACTGCCACAAGACGTAATTGAAAAAGCCCGCATCCCGATTCAACGGATGTTAGAAATATCGAAGTAGTTTCGGAAGACACAAGTGACGAGCTGCTGTTATTTCGACGAGTAAGCAAGGAGAAATCTGTTACTGGTTACAAGTCCCTGCTCTCGGATTCCTATCACCAATTACTAATGTCTAATCGTAAAAGAATCCCCGTTTACGGCCATGACGCTTCAGGTTACGGTATTCCCACGGCTGCATTTTTTGCTGACTTCTGAAAAACTGCGAGAAACTACTTTGCGAGAAGCCTAAAATCTTTCCGATAGTTTTAAACGTAAAATCGGTATATTCTACCAAATCGCACGCCACCAGGCACAGGTATTTGTTTATCCAGCTGTGAGCGCTCATACCCGACATACAGCGTATTGCCCCATCAAAATATTTCACATTAACGCCTAACATTTTGGCATAATCTTTTGCATCGCGTTTGCCGTAGATGCGTACCATATTGCCAAACATGTTCATGTAGTTATTTTCGCAGACTTTATTCTCCCGAATATATTCAACCCGCTTTCTGATTTCTTTTCCGGGATCGTCAATTAATCCATTGTAGAGCTGCTCTGGCGTAATCGGACTGAAATTACTTGTGGACATAACAGGTTTTTTCTTAAAAATAGCAAATTTGGTTTTCAGCAACTTTTAAAGTCAGGGGCATGGAACAATCCCCAAGGGGCGCAAAGCATGCCCCCGTTTTCGCAAAGCCATCCCCAGGGAGCACGGATCGAAAAAACGGGGGCACAGGCTTTGCCCCTCGGTTTACGGAGTAAAAAAATAAGGGGAAATTACCATTTGAAAGGGAAGAAAAGCGGTGAGACTCTTTCGCGAATCAGCAACTAAAAAAAACACTGACCTTTCCTAAAATAGCTTGACAGATTATTACTTTCTTTACTGATAGGAGTAAATGATTTTTTCTCATTTACTGTTTTACAAAACTACTAAGTTTTTCTTTACTGTTCTTTCCTGCGTTTTCATTTTTTGTTTCTGCAAAGTCCGACATGATTTTGTGTATGCCCTAAAACTGGCGACAGGTAAATTTTATCCTCCTGTAGTTTCTTACAGTATTATTTTTTAATCCTGGTTTGCAGGAACACTCTGCAGGCTTTCCCCTGTTTCCGCATTCGCCTTATAATGCCGCTTTTTCCAGTGTTTTTTTAGTACTCCTGTATGCAAGTGTGCATCTGTTGGAAACATGAAGTCTACGCTGCGGTGAGGCCGTTTGTTGTTGTATTTGTACACCGCAACTTTTGTGGCTTCAAGCGCTTCCCGATAATCAGAAAATGTATGGTTTAAATCGTATTCGTCCTTTAAAATCCCATTAACCCTTTCGGCTATTGCATTTTCGTACGGATCGCCGTTTTCGGTCATCGAGATATTTATTTTCGAGCCCTTCAGAAAGTTCACATAGTCGTTACAACAGTATTGTATCCCCCGGTCAGAATGATGGATGAGACCTTGTTTCACTCCCTCGCCTGCAACTGCCATACGCAAGGCGTTTAATGCCCCTTCGCTGGTTAAATCGGGCCAGAGGCACCAGCCTACTATCTTCTTCGAATAGGCATCGGTTACCAGTGAAAGGTAAACAAAGCCTTTTTCGGTGCGGATATAGGTAATGTCGCTCACCCATAAGCGCCCTGAGCTGAGTAGTTCTATCTCCCGGATCAGGTTGGAATATTTACGGTAAAAATGGTTCGAATTCGTGGTTTTAGGTCCTCTTCTTTTACGTTTTACCAATAAACCGTGTTCGCGCAAAAGGTAGTAGAATTTGTCACGTCCATATTTAATATTATGGTCCTGTAACTGCGGCGCTATCAAATGATGGAGCTTCTCGGCCCCCATGCGAGGGTGATCCCCACGCAGCTCTTTTACCAATGTTAATATAAATACTTCCTGCATTTGAAGCCCCGACTGGCGCTTTTTGCTGTCGTACCAGGCCTGACGGCTAAACCCAAACAGTCCGCACAGTACCGCTTTGCTTGTTAGCGGGTACATGTGCGTTAGTACACCTACTGCTTGGGGCCAGACTTTTTTCTGATCTCGAGTTTGTAGTCGTTCTCGGCAATGTCGATCATGGTGTTCAGCGCAACGTTTTTCATTTGCGCCAGTTCCAGCTGCTTCTCCAGCTCTTTGATGCGTTTTTCCAAGGCCTTGTTATCTGCTCTTTCTTTTGAACTCATAGACTGCAAAGATAAGTGGATTTCGTCGGAATATTTGACTTGCCAGTGCTTGTACGTCTTATCAAATCGATGTGGTAAATTAAATTTTTCACGAGCTTCAGTCACACTCATCCGTCCGGAATCAAGTTCGGCTATTAACCAACGCCGAAAACTGGTCTCGTAATTACTGTAATCTACTTTTTTCTGATTAAAACCTTCCATATTATCCGAAAGGTTAGTGCTGATTTTTTTCATTTTTGCTTAACTTTTTTAGTCAAGCTATTTTAGTATAAGACACACCCTGCAAAACAAGATGGCTTCTTTAAAAAGACGGAGTTTAAGCTTCGCCGGATGGTTTCTCCGACTTGCCATTTGACTTGCGCAGCTTCCGGAGCTCCTGAACCAACGGGTGGTCTTTGCCCAGATAAGCGGCAACGATTTCTACAGTGGCCGAACCATCTTCGTAAGCCGTTTTTAGCGTTTGCGTTGCTTCTCGCGTAGCAATTTTCGCAGCGGCTTTTGCATCGGTTTGGCGACCTTCGGCATCGTCGGCAGCAGTTAACTCAGCACCAAGCTGAGTAATTTTGGCTGTCGGGTCGAAACCGGCATCGGTAAGAAGCGTAGTGTTTTGTTGCAGAATGGTAATCATCTGCTGCACAAAATCGCGCTTTCCCGATTCGTTCATTTTTGCCATATTGCAAAATGTTTTATGGTTTATAACTATAATTCCGGGGCCACCTGTAAGCTTTCGACGGCACAGGTGGCCTTTTTCGTATGCACGCCAGCGTTCTGTAATGGCGTGTACATGCTAGCCCTGTAGCATGTGATCGGATCGATGTTAAAATTTTACGGTAATTTCAGAGAATTCTGGATTAACCGTGCTTTTGGTTTCTAACGTGTATAAAATTATGGAAAATGTACTTGGTTGTCAATATGTTACGTAGCAGGGGCGACAAGCATTGGTGCAGAATGATTTTACATCACCACCTCACCAGCTGCGCTGATCCTCCCGACGCTCGCTTTGCTCGGTCGGGACAGGCTCTTCTCCTTGAAGGAGGAGAAATTTGGGCAGTAGTTGAATTGGAAGACAGAATTTAATTTGTAGCACAAGTTTTAGCTGTGCTGATTTTCAATTTCCGGAATACCAATTAAGCCAATAGCACGAAAATTCCCCTCCTGTCAGGAGGGGTGGCAGCGACACCTGATTTGCCATGAAATTTTAATACCCATTCGCTGACGGGGTGGTGTTTATTTCTACTTGCATTATTATTTTAAAACTACCACCTCACCAGCTGCGCTGGTCCCCTCCTCCTGTGCTACCCTTTATACACAAATATACGTTCTTTGATTTATTGTTGAGCTAACATTTTATTGTTGATAAAACATTGCCTAACTATCAGTAATACAGTGCTTTAATCTTGCAGGCTCTGACAATTATCACTATCTTAAAGTCGTGATAGTCAGAGAGTTTAAGAGGTTCTTCGATGGATTTCTCCCAGATATCCGAATCGAAAAACGAGCCAATAAAATTATGTCAGATATGCTTACCTTCGGTAAAGTTACTGTCAATAAATTTTGTACAACGAATACCGAAAAGATAGGAGCATATCGTATGTTTGGGAATAATAGTTTCAGCCATTTTGAATTAACAGAAGGTGTAGTTTCTAATTGTAAAGCCAACCAAGGTTCTACTCATCTTCTTTGTATCCAGGATACAACAGAGTTTAACTTTACCAGCCACCTACAACGGATTGGGAAAAAGGACAAGGATATTGGTCCGGTAACAAAAAATGATAATGCAGGTTTCTTTTGCCATCCGATGTTGGTGATAAACGAAAAGGATAAACTGCCTATCGGCTTGTCAAGCATTGATTTGTGGAACCGCAACTGGGACAAACAAGATAAATTTGAACGAAGTTATTGGAAACAAGATATCACAGAAAAGGAATCATACCGCTGGATTGAAAGCGCCCGAAAAACAAAATCTGTTTTAGACAAAGCACCAATGTTAACTGTTATCGGAGACAGGGAGTCTGATATTTTTAGTGAGTTTGTCCTTATCCCAGAAGAACGCACACACTTGCTCGTGCGTTCAAGAATAAACCGAAAATTGGCAGGAGAGGATGTGAAACTTTATGAAAAGTTATCGCAACAGGAACAAAAAGCTGTTTACGATTTAGAAATTAAAGGAAATAAAAAACGAAAAGCCCGGACAGCAAAAATGTCCTTAAAATATGTAAAGCTTAAAATAAAAAGGCCAGAAAAACTACATGATAAGAATCTTCCTGAATATGTTGAATTATGGGCTATTGAAGCCCGTGAACAGCCAAAGACAGTGCCCAGAGCAGAATCTCCAATAGTTTGGAGGTTATTGACTACGCACCCAATAACAGAGGTTGACCATGCAATGAAATGTTTGGAGTGGTACGGTAACAGGTGGTTTATTGAAGAACTCTTCAGAATAATGAAAAGTAAAGGCTTTGAGCTTGAAGCCTCACAGCTTGAAACCGGTGCTGCATTAAAGAAACAGGTTGTTATGGCACTTCAGGTTGCATTAACAATAATGGTGCTTAAATTATCGCTCAACAAGAAAGAAGCATTAAACGCTGAACTGATATTTAACCAACAGCAAATAGAGTTTATAGAGTTATTACTAAAAAATGAAATAGAAGGAAAAACGAAAAAACAACAAAACCCATATCCCTCCAGAAGTTTAGCATGGTGTGCATGGGCAATAGCCCGGCTTAGTGGCTGGAGCGGATATAAGTCTCATGGCCCACCAGGCTACATATCAATGAAAAATGGACTTGATACCTTTAATACTAAATATGAGGGATACCTTGTCGCAATGAAGTTCTTAAAAGATGTGTATAAAGGGTAGCCTCCTGTGAGGAGGAGAAATAAATGTATTTCATACTTTGAAGTAACAAACAAGTCTGGGAGCACGAAAGTTTCCCCTCCTGCCACTACCCTTTATACACAAATATACGTTCTTTGATTTATTGTTGAGCTAACATTTTATTGTTGATAAAACATTGCCTAACTATCAGTAATACAGTGCTTTAATCTTGCAGGCTCTGACAATTATCACTATCTTAAAGTCGTGATAGTCAGAGAGTTTAAGAGGTTCTTCGATGGATTTCTCCCAGATATCCGAATCGAAAAACGAGCCAATAAAATTATGTCAGATATGCTTACCTTCGGTAAAGTTACTGTCAATAAATTTTGTACAACGAATACCGAAAAGATAGGAGCATATCGTATGTTTGGGAATAATAGTTTCAGCCATTTTGAATTAACAGAAGGTGTAGTTTCTAATTGTAAAGCCAACCAAGGTTCTACTCATCTTCTTTGTATCCAGGATACAACAGAGTTTAACTTTACCAGCCACCTACAACGGATTGGGAAAAAGGACAAGGATATTGGTCCGGTAACAAAAAATGATAATGCAGGTTTCTTTTGCCATCCGATGTTGGTGATAAACGAAAAGGATAAACTGCCTATCGGCTTGTCAAGCATTGATTTGTGGAACCGCAACTGGGACAAACAAGATAAATTTGAACGAAGTTATTGGAAACAAGATATCACAGAAAAGGAATCATACCGCTGGATTGAAAGCGCCCGAAAAACAAAATCTGTTTTAGACAAAGCACCAATGTTAACTGTTATCGGAGACAGGGAGTCTGATATTTTTAGTGAGTTTGTCCTTATCCCAGAAGAACGCACACACTTGCTCGTGCGTTCAAGAATAAACCGAAAATTGGCAGGAGAGGATGTGAAACTTTATGAAAAGTTATCGCAACAGGAACAAAAAGCTGTTTACGATTTAGAAATTAAAGGAAATAAAAAACGAAAAGCCCGGACAGCAAAAATGTCCTTAAAATATGTAAAGCTTAAAATAAAAAGGCCAGAAAAACTACATGATAAGAATCTTCCTGAATATGTTGAATTATGGGCTATTGAAGCCCGTGAACAGCCAAAGACAGTGCCCAGAGCAGAATCTCCAATAGTTTGGAGGTTATTGACTACGCACCCAATAACAGAGGTTGACCATGCAATGAAATGTTTGGAGTGGTACGGTAACAGGTGGTTTATTGAAGAACTCTTCAGAATAATGAAAAGTAAAGGCTTTGAGCTTGAAGCCTCACAGCTTGAAACCGGTGCTGCATTAAAGAAACAGGTTGTTATGGCACTTCAGGTTGCATTAACAATAATGGTGCTTAAATTATCGCTCAACAAGAAAGAAGCATTAAACGCTGAACTGATATTTAACCAACAGCAAATAGAGTTTATAGAGTTATTACTAAAAAATGAAATAGAAGGAAAAACGAAAAAACAACAAAACCCATATCCCTCCAGAAGTTTAGCATGGTGTGCATGGGCAATAGCCCGGCTTAGTGGCTGGAGCGGATATAAGTCTCATGGCCCACCAGGCTACATATCAATGAAAAATGGACTTGATACCTTTAATACTAAATATGAGGGATACCTTGTCGCAATGAAGTTCTTAAAAGATGTGTATAAAGGGTAGCTCCTGCCAGGAGAGCCTGTCCCGACTTTTCGTCGGGAGGAGTACCGCGTTTACAGCGGTGGGGTGGTTGATGTTCTTTAGCAGAATCATTAACTTTAAACAAAAAATGCAACTCCACAACCGCAAGTTTTACAAACCATTACGTAAACATTTACGCAATCATTCAACTGCTGCCGAAGCCACGCTGTGGAAAATGCTAAAGAAGCGTCAGATTGGCGGATATAAATTCCGGCGGCAACATTCTATTGGTAAATATATTGTTGATTTCTTTTGTTACGAGCTAATGTTGGCCATTGAGTTAGATGGTGAGGTACATGCCGATTTAAATGGTATTGCACGAGACATGGAAAGGGATGAGCAATTAAATAAACTGGGAGTAACAGTGTTGCGCTATGAAAACCGTTGGGTATATGAATATCCGGAGGTGATAAAACAGGATATTCTTGAATTTGGTGAAAAAAGAAGTAAGGAGGAGAGATTTCACCACCTCCCCGCTGATTCCACTGCGTTTCATCAGCGGTACTCCTCCTCGAAGGAGGAGAAATTTGGCCGGTAGTTGAATTGGAAGACAGAATTTAATTTGTAGCACGAAATTTAGCTGTGCTGATTTTCAATACCTCTTCTCAAAGGAGGAGAAATAAATGTATTTCATTTCATACTTTAAAATAGCAAACAAGCCTATAGTACGAAAATTTCCCCTCCTGTCAGGAGGGGTGTATCCGCCATCGGCGGATGGGGTGGTTAAAAAATTCAACCTATTTTAGATTTGCAATTATTAACTGTTACAACTTCCCCCATAAGCGCCCTGCTTTACGAAACAGTTTTTTAGTAGCGTCTTCCAGTTTTTTATCGGCTTTGCGGTAGGCTTCGCTTTTGTGGATCTTTTCGGCGGTTTCGTCTATTTTTGCCTCTGTCTTTTCAATCCAGTTTTGGTCTTTCTTTTCATCGGAAGTGTTTTCCTGTTCTGTAGGCTTCTTTTTCTCTTCCATGTTTTACGGTTTTTAGTGTTATGCCGATTAGAAATCGAATTTACTATCGGCATTAACCATTGTAATATTAGAGTTTCGCTTGAGGCTCACTCTGAAAAACAATAGCTATTACTTTCAAATGTAAGAAATTAAAGTGGCAAACAAAGTGTTGAGTTGCCGGCATAAGTTGTGTAAAATAGCGCCCGGGGTTGTATGTTGTTTGTTGTGGAGCCATGAGATTTACCTTGCTTTAGAGCCGTCTGAAATTATCAATACGATAAGAATATTTTCGTTTTGATAATGGAGCAATAGTAGTTAATTACTTAAGTGACTGTTTGTGTGTGTTATTTTGTTTGGAGGGTAAATTGGTATTGAGTTTGTTTTTGCCATTGTAACTACAACTTTATTACGATCCATAGCAAATAATCTCTTTACAACAAGATGGATTAGAAAGAGGCGTACCTTGTATGCCTCTTTTTTGTTGGAAGTTGTCATCAAATCACAGCGATCGAAGTGATCTTGTTACCGGCATGCCATGTTCGCGGTTATTTGAGCCTTTGTGTGGTTAAAAAGTAGATTGCTTCTCCCGATGAGTGAAGCAATTCGTACTCATCGCTGGCAATTCTTATACCCAGATTCCTTTTTTGGGCGGATTTCCGTATGAGTCAAAATCGTCGCCGTTTTCGCGTAAAGCCGCTTTTAAATCGTCAACCGAAAACTCAAACCCGTCTTCAGCGGCCATTTTACAAAATTCCTCCATCGAGAAGCAGTTGTCGTACTTAATACGAAACTGACGGTCGTCAGCACCTTTATCCAGAAACTCAAAAACTCTTTCCTTTGACATGGTTATTCAATTAATTGATTTATAAAATGCAATAGTAATAATGGTTTTATTTAGCAATTATCGCAAAAAATAACAATATGGTGCCAAAAAGTAGTAATGCGCTTGTTTTTAGTTAACAATTTGGTATTCTTGCTAAAGGCAAAAGCGTAGTGGCCAAAGAAAGTTATGACTTAAGGGCTAGAGTGCTTTGTTTTATCTGCCGTGCGTTTCACACACGCTTATTTTAGTTTCTTCCCTTCGGGACTTTTTTATTTGTAGACGAGAAGGTTTTTTATTGAAATGGAATCCTCTCTGGATAGATGCTTATCTGTCCAGAAGGGACTGAAAGTGAATAACCACCGGTAAAACCGGTGGATTCTGCGAATAATATCATTCTTCAGTCCTGAAAGGGTTGAATCCGGGTATGTATTGGAATTTAATCAGGCGATCTGTCAACTATCCCGCTACAAAGTTCATCCACGAGGTGTTCTCATCGTAGCCGTCAACCACTTTCTCTTCGTTTTTAAAGGTAAAGGCCGACATCAGTTTGGTGATCTCCTGTTGCAGGAATGTCACACTTCCATCGATCAGCTCTTTATTAAATCCTTTTTCCGAGAGGTCTAACACCTGGTTCATTGAAATTACGCGGCCAATGATTTTACCCATCTCAACCAACTTGCGTTGTGGTATCTGAAGATCAAGATTAAAATCGACCTGGCTTTTTACAAAATGAACGGCTTTATCAGTAAGGTCGAAACCTTTCAAAAACTGAAACAGGTTACGCTCTTTGGCGCGTTTCATCATTTTTACCAGTCCTTCCGAAATTTGTGCGTAAAGAATATCGTTCGATCCTTCAAAGATCTGAAATGGTCGGCTGTCGGCAGTACCGCGTCCGGCAATATGATTGAGTTTATAAGCTTTTGCACCCACCAGCTGAACCACCGATTGGGCAGCTTCCTGCATTAAATCGGTAATTACACTTTTTACGGCATTGGCTTCCATTCCCTGCGATGAAAGGTCGACATCCAGTCCGGCTTTTTCACTGCTGTTGGCACACATAGCCGAACAAATGGTATACGAGGCCTGCAGTTTCGACAAACGATGTTGTACACGATCGTATTGAAACAGACTTTTTCCGCCCACCATTCTTTCTTTGCAGTGTGTTAACGCTTCGTCGAGCATACGCTGAATAAAACCCATGCCCATTCCGGGGAACTGCATACGGCTGCGGTGTAACAGGTCGAGCATCATTTTAACACCGGTTGTTTCGGGCACCAGTTTATGCGTTTGCGGCAGCTGCACATCAATACGGTTTCGTCCGTACGGAATGGCATACAAACCGAGGTTCTCGAAAAATTCTTCTACCACAATGTTTTGTCCGGGAGCTGTTACATCGCATAAAAAGAAGTCGATGTCGCGTTGCAGTTTCTCCGATTTTGATTGCTGACGTGCTGAAAGCAGCCAAAAGTCGGCCCAGCCGGTTAATCCTGCCCAGTGTTTTTTTCCTTTCAGGTGGTATTTCGATTCCGATTCGGTGTACGATGTTTGCATATTCAAGGCATCGCTGCCATAGTCGGGTTCGGTAATCATCAATCCGCCCATGGCTTTATCGTTTAGAAAGCGATTGAAAACGGGCGCCTTTACTTCGTCCTGTCCAAACTTGCCAAAAGGCTGTAGAAACAAGGCCGAGTTAATACCAAAGGTTAACGACAGCGCCAGCGATTCGTACGAAGCTGCGGCCAGCAGGCCTATGTTTTCTTTCATTACGCCGCCACGGCCGCCATATTGTGTAGGAATACCCACCGACAGTGGATTTGCCGACATAATTTCGCGCATTACAAACGGTGGAAGTCCGCGTTTTAAACTTAGTTGATCGATATCGGCCCGCACATGAAAAACCTGTTTCATTTTTTCTTTCAGGTTTTCTAAAAATTCAGAAAAAGGAATTGATGTGGAGGAGTTGTTCTTTGAAACCTGGGCCGCCCCGGTTGTAACTGTTTGCATATATATAATTTATAATAATAAGAGCATACTAATAGCTGTCAGGTTTACTTAAACGGAATCTGCCCCATATTGTTCTGGACAAAATCACTCTTTGCTAAATTAATTCTGAAATTTAAGGGATTAGAAACTAGGCCTGAGGGAGTGTAACTGTAACCGATGTGCCTTTTTCTTTCTCGCTTTCAATGTTTATTGTGCCCCTGTTTTTCTCAACAAAATCTTTTACAAGAATAAGTCCCAGTCCGTTACTCTTTTCCTTTTCAGTTCCTTCTGAGTGGTTTTTAGAGCTGATGTCAAACAGCGTATTCATCTTTTCGGTATCCATGCCCAGGCCGGTATCGGTAATTTTTATGGTTATTTCTTTCTGTTCCGAGGCGAAAGTTTTAATATGGATAGACCCGCCGCGAGGAGTAAATTTTATGGCATTGCTAACAATGTTTCGGATAATTGTTTGAAGCATATTGGCATCAGACAATACTTTTAGATGATTGTCGGTGTCAAGAGAAATGGCTATTTGTTTTAGACTTGCCGATTGTTCCAGTTTCTCAATCGTATCATCGATTACTCCCTTAAGCTCAAGTTCTGTGGTATTTACTTCCATTTTTTTCACCTGCGATTGTGCCCAAAGTAAAAGGTTGTTGAGCAGGTCGCTAATGTTTTCTGATGACGAGCCAAGTAATTTTAGCAGCTTTTTCAGCTCATCTTTTTCCAGCGAATCAAATTCCTGATAGAGCTGGTCAAGAAATGCGGTTTGTGTATGAACCGGGCCCCTAAGATCGTGGGCGATAATGGCAAAGAACTTATCTTTTGCAGCATTGGCCTGGGCAAGTTGAATATTTTTTTGACTCAGCCGACGATTAAAAAGAAGAATAACAGCAGCAATTGTAAGGGCAAGCAGAATGCCAATAATCATAAAAGTAATTGAAATGCGATGATGCTGCAGTTTTAGCCGGCTAATTTCATTTTGTTTTTCCAAATCAGCAATCTGACTGTTTTTTGCATCAATCTCGTAAATGCCTTGTAACTGTTCCATTTTAATGTTTACAGCGCCCAGTAACATCGAATCCTGAATATTTATCATTTGTTGCTGGCAATCCATGGCTTTTTCGAGCTCGTTTAAACTCAGGTAGATTTCGCTAAGTTCCAAATAAATATCAAGTTGTATACGTTTTTGGTTATTGGTAATGGCCTGGTCGAGACCTTTCAAAATCATATTTAATCCTTCATTGGTGCGGCCGGTGTTTAAGTAGCACGATCCAAGGTATTGATAAATTGAAGGTTTACTTAATTGGTCGCCAATCTCTATTTTTGCCGCTAATGCTTCTTTCAGGTATTTTTCTGCTAAGGCATAATTTCCTGACGCATATTCAATATGACCCAGGTTTTTGTAGGAATTTGATATGCCGTATTTTGATCCACTTTCCTTGTGAATTTCAAGTGTGTTTGTAATATATTTGCGAGCTTCTTCCGTATCACCTGCTCTAAGGCACAAAATGCCTATCTGTTCGTAGCAAATAACGATTCCGCTCCTATTATGGTCGTCTTTAGCCAGTCCTTTGTAGGTTGCAAGTGACTGGTTGTAATAGTCCATTGCTTTTTCGTTTAGCTGAAGGTCGGCATAGATCCGTCCGAGCAGATAGGCAGCCCAGGCATAACCTTCAACATATTCGGCTTTTTCGTAATTCAACCGCGATTTAATAATGTACTCAATCGCACGGTCGTATAAGCCGTTTACTCTGAAAACAGTTCCCATCATCGAATAAGAGGCACCAACAGCACGGTAGTTCTTTGCCAGGCGTCCAGCCTGTATCGACATATTAAAAGCTTGGAGAGCTTCTATGTGGTCTCCCTGGGAGTGCTGGTTAATTCCCAAACGCAATAATATATCGCTTTGGTACCAGAGGTCATTCAGTTCATTAGCTATAACAAGTGCACTATCGAAGTAGGCTTGAGAAAGGTTGATATTGTTGGTTTCGTGGTTAATACGTCCTAAAATGAAAAAAGCTTGCATTTGAAGAGATTCATCTTTAAGCTGCTTTGCATTGTTCAGTGCCGATTGTGCCGTAATCTTTGCTTCTGCATTTTCATTCTCGTAAAGAAGTTTTGCCAGTTCAAGCTGGGCGTTTATTTTTTTTTCTCCTTGTCTGTTTTGTATCACAAGGCGCAAACTATCTGCTTGTTTTGCAATAACAGTAGTACCGTAACTTATATTTTGCCACAGAAAAAGCAGTAAAAGGAGCATCAATTGGGTTACTATTGGGGTTCTGATCACTAAGGATCTGGTATTAGCAGATAATTTTGTCAAAGTTTTTTATAAACGGTTAGTGTAGTTTGCAAGTCCAATTTAACTAGTTTTTCTAACAAACAAATACAAAACGTGTTTATTTTTCCGTTTCAGAAAATTGAGGGTAGGTTAAAAAACAACAGAAAATAGTTCCTATAAGTCTCTTCATAACTGCGGTTCCGATTCTGTTGCAATATATTTCTTTTTTTGAAAGCCAATAGCAATATCTGATTCAAAATTTATAGCCTCACTCCAATTGTGTCTTTAGTTAGCTGAAAGTTAGCTTTGAATCTCATCTTTGTTGATGATTCCCGGGAATCATTAGTGTTTTTATATCTCATTTCCGGTCAAACTTTCTTTGCTAAGCTGTAAATACACTCCTTTAAGCGTGAAATACCAATAGTGGTATTTCGGTATGGAACACCATTTTTCGTGCTAAACTGGGGTTAAATAGCCGCGATATCATGCCTCGTTTATGTGTGGTAAGAGCCAGAATATCTACCGGGTCGGTTTTAATTGTGTTTTCAATTGTGTTTAATACATTGTTTCCCATAATCAGTTTGCATTCAAACTCCTTGTTCTCGTACTTTTTGTGCAAAATATCTTTCATTCCTTCCAGCCGGGCAATGTCCCAGCCATATTCGTCGGGAAGTCCAACATGTGCACAAACAACCCTTACTTCGTATGATTTTACAATGCTCATAAGTTTGTCGAGTGCGGTAAAGTCTTTTTCATCAAAATTGGTAGCATAAAGCACTTCTTTAAACTCATTAACCGGTTTGGGTTCCATATTTTCAGGAATAACGAGTACCGGAATGGGCGCATTATACATTACATCGGCAGTAACACTACCCACTGTGCCGGGCCATGTTTTATCGCCACCGCGACCAATTACAATCAGTCGTGTAGGCTGTTCATTGGCAAAGGCCAGAATGTCTTCTTCGGCGTAACCCGGTTTAACGATATATTCCGGATCTATTTTTTCCCATCTATCCGATCCGATACTTGACACCATAGGGGTCAGGAAGTTTTTAAACTGGCGGTTGGCCTCTTTTTCTGCATCTTCCGTTTGTTTTAAAAGGGTGGTGTCGTACGGATAAACGTCGCCGTAAGGTATTGAAAAGCGCACCGGACTAATGTACGAGTGCATAATTACCAGTTTCGCATTCAGGTGTTCGGCAATGTTAAAAGCCATTTCTACAGCTTTTTCCGATACGGTTGAAAAGTCGATGGGAACAAGAATTTGGCAGGGCTTGCTTGTTTTTTTCGGTTTTCCCGATTTTAGTCCCAACAGCAAATCAACTTCTTTAAAGGCTTCGTTCAGGTCGTTTTCCAATATTTTAACCCGAACGGTTGAGGTGGTTGCTCCTTCAATTAAATGTAAGTCTTCAAGCTCACATTTAATTCCTTTTTCCTCTAAACGCATTTTCAAAATATGGGCACGCGCCAAAGGTAATACTACGATTGTAACTAGTTTTTCACTCATGGCTATTCGTTTTTAGTTTCTATATTATTTATATGGTTTTAATGCTGATTAGTTTCAGAAAATGAGTGAAATCTTGTGCCGGATGTATTTGGGGAAGTTGTTGTAAACGATGATTGGATATTGATTTAGAGAAGTGGCAAAAGAATAATAACTTTAAGCGATTCAGAATATATTTTGAGCAATAACCAATTAAATTTAATAGTATGACCTATGTTCCAAAAGAATCGAGATACGATGAAATGCTGTACAACCGCTGCGGGAAATGGGGACTGAAACTGCCTGCCGTTTCATTGGGTTTATGGCATAACTTTGGCGGAATTGATGTTTTTGAGAATGGCCGGGCGATGCTGCACCGGGCTTTTGATTTGGGCATCACACATTTCGACTTAGCCAATAATTACGGCCCGCCTCCGGGCTCGGCCGAAGAGAATTTTGGTAAGATATTAAGGCAGGATTTTTCGGCTTACCGCGATGAACTGATCATTTCGAGTAAAGCGGGTTACCTGATGTGGCCGGGGCCTTACGGCGAGTGGGGAAGTCGCAAGAATTTGCTGGCCAGTCTCGACCAGAGTTTAAAACGCATGGGGTTGGAATATGTGGATATTTTTTATTCGCATCGGCCTGATCCCGATACACCTCTTGAAGAGACGATGATGGCTCTTGACCGGGCAGTACGATCGGGAAAAGCATTGTATGTGGGCATTTCAAATTATCCGGCCGATATTGCCAAAGAAGCTGCGCGTATTCTGAAAGAGCTTGGAACTCCATGTTTGATACACCAGCCAAAATATTCGATGTTTGTAAGGTGGGTGGAAGAAGAGCTTCTGGATGTGTTGGAAGAAGAAGGAATTGGTTGTATTCCGTTTTCTCCACTTGCGCAAGGTTTGTTAACCAACAAATACCTCAAAGGAATTCCTGAAGGATCGAGAGCAACCCGCGAAGTTTTTCTGAAAAAGGAACATGTTGAAACCGCACATGATAAAATTGTGGCCTTAAATACTATTGCACAGGAGCGTGGACAGTCGCTGGCGCAAATGGCACTGGCCTGGATATTGCGCGATAAACGAATTACCTCGGTGTTGATTGGAGCAAGTTCGGTAAAACAAATCGACGATAATGTGGAAATGCTAAAAAATGTAGCTTTTAGGGATGAGGAGCTGGCGGCAATTGAGAAGGTTTTGAAGTAGGATTGTGAAATCTATTACAGTTTTTACTGTCAGGCTACAGATTTCTCACTTTGTTCGAAATGACATGAATGAAGCATAAAAAAGGCTCGCAATTGCGAGCCTTTTCAGTTCTATAGTACCGTTGGTTACATTCCAAGTAATTTTTCTAATCCCCAAAAGAGACTGAAAATAATTGCCATTCCGGCAATAGCACCTGCCGCCAAAGTAAAAATAAAGTTTAATGGCAGCATTTTTTTCTCATTCTCAGTATTCATCTTAATGACGATCTGATTCTGATTTGCTTTTGTTTCCATTCAATATATATTTAGTTGCCCATCCTTAAAATTGCAAATATTTTAATTGTTATTTTCTGTGTTCAACAGGATTGGGCTGTTTCTAATTTCTATCTTCCCTGTCTGAATAAATGACTAAAAAGTATGCTGCGAAGGTATGGCTTTTTTGCTAAACAGGCCTAAAAGCATGTTTTCTGCAAGCTGTTTGTTAAATTCGTGTTAACGTGGGTGTTGCAGAATAGAATGGAATTATTTGTGAAAAAGGCGTTTGAAAATATGGGTATTATACAGCAAAAAGAAGGGCTTAAAAAAGCCCCTCTTTGTATCATCTTCTATGTATTTTCATATTAAGTAGCCGACTCAAATTGTTTTAAGAATCGAACATCGTTTTCGAAGAAATGGCGGATATCTTTAATTCCGTAGCGTGTCATTGTAATACGCTCAATACCCATTCCGAAAGCAAAACCAGTATATTTACGGCTGTCGATATTACACAGTTCCAATACGTTTGGATCAACCATTCCGCAGCCCAGAATTTCGAGCCAGCCGGTGTATTTACAAACATTACATCCTTTGCCGCCGCAAATCGAGCAGCTTACATCCATTTCGGCACTAGGCTCGGTAAACGGGAAGTACGATGGGCGCAAACGGATTTTTGTATCTGCACCAAACAGTTCTTTGGCAAACTGTAGTAAGGTTTGTTTCAGGTCGGCAAACGAAACATTTTCGTCAACATACAATCCTTCAATTTGGTGGAATATGCAGTGTGATCGTGCTGAAATTGCTTCGTTACGGAAAACTCGCCCCGGGAAGATAGCACGGATAGGTGGCTCAGTGCGCTCCATTACACGAATCTGAACACTTGAAGTGTGGGTGCGTAGCAGTACATCCGGATCTTTTTCGATAAAGAAAGTATCCTGCATATCACGGGCAGGGTGTTCCGGCGGAAAGTTCAAAGCAGAAAACACATGCCAGTCGTCTTCAATTTCAGGCCCTTCGGCAACAGTAAATCCAAGGCGGGCAAAAATTCCAATAATTTCGTTTTTAACCAGCGAAAGCGGATGACGTGTTCCCAGTTTCATCGGCTCGCCGGGCATCGTTAAATCCTGTCCGGAAGTTTCGCTGCCATTGTTATTAAAACCTTCTTTTAGCGTGTTAATTTTTTCTAAAGCGAAAGTTTTAAGCGTGTTGATGGCTTGTCCAACCTCCTTTTTTTGTTCGGCAGGTACCGTTTTAAAGTCGTTGAATAATTGGCCAATCAATCCTTTTTTGCTGATGTATTTTATACGCAGCTCCTCTACCTCTTCCTTGCTTGAAGCTACAATAGCGTCGATTTCTTTCTGTAATGCTTTGATCTTGTCTAACATCCTTATTCTTTTAAACTGAGGTGCAAAGATAATGATTCAGATTATAGTGAATAAAAACAGAGCAACAATATTTTAGACCGATTTGCCGGGATGCAGGTTTTTGACTACTTTTGCGCCACATTTATGGTCCCGTAGTTCAACGGATAGAATAGCAGTTTCCTAAACTGTAGATATGGGTTCGATTCCCGTCGGGACTACAAAGATTGGGATTTCATCAGACCTGATGAAATCCCTTTTTATATCATATCGAAATCATTGCTAATTACACTTTTGCTTTTTTGGGGGTAAAATCCGACAAACGTGTGGAAAGAACCGCTAAATTCATAAGGGGAATCTGCAAAAAGTTTTGGCAATCAATTTTGAAGTTACTTCACGCGGGTATACTCATTTGCGAGTTTATCTAAAAACGAAAACAGCTTATCATTCATTTCCGAATAATCATACCCCCTGATTGCATCGGGCTTTTGGACAAATTTGTACGTGGTGTTATTGCTTAAAAAATCCAGTTCTTCGGCAATTAGCAAATCAACCACTTCCAGTGTCAGCTCCATATGGCACTGAAAGCCGTAAACCAAACCTGAATAGGCAACGATTTGTCTTGGACAGCCAATGCTTGTGGCTAATATATTACAGTTTGTGGTAAGCCCTGGCATATCGCTGTGCCAATGTCCAACAGGTAAAGTTGAGCCGAAATGATTTATTTTTTCGTCTTTTAATCCGTATTCAGTAAGGTGTATAGGGAATACGCCGATTTCTTTTTCAGGGCTATGTTCAACCTCTGCTCCCAAAGCCTGTCCAATAAGTTGAGCGCCCAAACAAACACCCACAACGGCTTTGCCTGCCTGAATGCATTTTTGTATTAAAGTCATCTCGGCTTTTGCATTGAAATGGGGGCATTCTTCTTGTGTGGTGTTAGGGCTTTGAGGGCCTCCCATTACAATTAGTAAATCAATGTCATCTGTTTTTTGGGGCAAGGGCTGGTTCTCATACACTTTTGAAAACGTGCTTGTATAGTTTTTTTGCTTTGCCCATTCCAGAAAGGCTCCGGGGGCCTCAAATGTTTCGTGCTGAATAAAGTGTACGTTCATTACCAAATTCTTATTGTAGATAGGAGTATTCCTGATGTTGGTTTAAATTATTCGAATTGCTATCAAAGCTACAATAATTTTAAAGGATATAAAAAGCTTGCCAATAGCAAACTTTCTGTAAAATAGATACATTGAATAACTTGCTAAAGCAGATTCTGAGATAAGAAGTTCTAAAAAAAGCGAAAAATATTTACCAATGTTTTGATAACTAAATACTTTTTTGTTCCTTTGTAAGGTCGTGCGTTCAGCACGATGTGTGTTTGGGGGTTAACATTAGTAAAAGGGCAGTTGTTGAACTGCCCTTTCTTCGTTTAGATACACTCCTTATTTCTTCAGATTTGTACTAAGTTTTCCATGTTCTAAACAATATAGTTATTTCAAATCGTTTGATTTTAAGTTATTTAGTAGGAGGGTCTGTTTTTTGTGTACGTGTTTATACTTGTTTTTGTACCTTGCGTAGATTAAGCTTAATGTGCTGTATGCAGCTGTGGCAAACATTAAGGAAAACACATTCATAACGGGTCGATTCTATAACCGGCTTTCATTTTTAATAGAATACTTATAGGTCTTTTGTTCGCTTTCGGACTTTATTTTGAAATTTAAATCTGGAAAATGAATCAAATGCTTGCGCTGCTTTTCCGGCGAAGTATGTTTAACAATGAGTCACGCCGGTTTCCAGCGTGTAATAGATGAGTAGTGCTCCTGATCAATAAACTTTTATACGCTCTTTCGTTAAGTTTTTCATCCATTGGTTAACTACAAATTCGTTTTGCTCCATCCATTTTTTTACGCCTTCAACAGGATCTTCGCTAATCCTGATTTCATAAACAAGGCTGTTTAACTGGTTTTTAGTAAGCTGCATGCGCTCAAAAAAGCGAACAGCATTGGGGTGTTCTTCTTCAAGGTTTTTAGTGGCAATGGTGTAAATGTTTTCTTTCTGGCCGAAAATATTATCCGGATCTTCCAAAAAACGGATATCGTATCGTGCAAATATCCAGTGAGGTTCCCAGCCGGTTACCACAATGTCTTTTCGTCGCTGAATGGAGTCGCTCAGCTGTTCTACCATTTTTTCTTCTGAAAGTGCCAGCAACGCTTTTCCCTGAGCATATTTGTTAATGGCTTTTTGTGCCTTTTGCATTATACCTGCACCAGCATCAATCCCAATAATTGGGTGCGGATAGTTTTTTAGGTCGGTCACCGAATGTAGCTCGCTGTATTCCGGTACAACAAGGCCGGTGCGCGCTTCAGGATAAGTAATTCCCAGCATTTCCAGGTTTTCCTTGTGCTGGTTGAAATATTGTTTATGCGTTTCGGGCAACCAGGCGTCGGTAAATCGGTAAGGTCGAGGCACACCAGAATATGATTTAATTGATACATGTTTATACTTTTTAAAAGGGTTATTATATACTTTTATTTTCTTGTGGTTTTGTTGTTGTTTGTATTTTTCCGCGTTTCTGCAACATTCGGGCAATGGTATCTATGTATTCCTGATGCTCTTTTTCGCGTTTTACTTCCATCAGATCCTGATGCTCTTCGCGCAATCCTTTTAGCAGACTCCACACCAGAAAAAGCAGAATAATTGCAAATGGTAAACCGGTTGATATTGCCGCTGTTTGCAAAGCTCCCAGTCCGCCGCCAATTAATAACACTGCAGCAACTGCACCTTCTGTTAATGCCCAAAAAATACGTTGAGCGACCGGTGCATCCAGTTTCCCGCCAGCTGTTAACGAATCAACTACCAACGAACCCGAGTCGGATGACGTAATAAAAAAGCTGGATACCAGGATTACTCCAACCGTTGAGGTTACGGTTGATATTGGAAATTGTTCGAGTAAAACGTACAGTGATGTGGCAACATTATCGGTTACGGCACCGGCAACATCGGCTATCGAATTCAATTCAAGGAACATAGCGCTACCTCCAAATGTCGACAGCCACAAAAAAGTAATGAGTGTAGGTACAATCAGTACGCCCAACACAAATTCTTTTAATGTTCGTCCGCGCGAAATACGGGCGATAAACATGCCTACAAATGGCGACCAGCTTATCCACCAGGCCCAGTAGAAAACGGTCCAGTCGTTTTGCCAGTCCGATTGCTGATAGGTTTCTGTCCAGGTCGATAGTTCAAAAAACTTCTGTACGTATCCACCAATATTTTGTATAAGCGAATCGAAGATAAAGAGTGTTGGTCCTACAATTATCATAAAAAGCAGAAATACTCCTGCAATAATTACGTTTAATTCACTTAAACGTTTTACACCACCGCTTAACCCGGCAACTACCGATCCGGTAGCGGCGAGCGTGATGACGATAATCAAAATAACCTGCGAAGTAATGGTGTCGGGCATGTTAAAAAGGTGAGCCAAACCGGCACTAACTTGCTGAACGCCCATACCAAGCGATGTTGCCAGTCCAAAAAGTGTCGCCACAACAGCCAGTACATTAATTGCTTTTCCCCACGGGCCGTAGATTTTCTTTCCTAAAAGTGGATAAAAGATGGAGCTAATAGTAAGTGGTAATTTCTTGTTGAAAGTGAAAAATGCCAGAGCCATTCCTACCAAAGCGTAAATTCCCCAGGCATGTAACCCCCAGTGTAAAAAAGTTATTTCCATCGACATCCGGGCGGCTTCAACTGTTCGGCCTTCGCCGCTTGGAGGATGGATAAAGTGCTTGATGGGTTCGCCAACACTCCAGAACAAAATACCAATACCCATACCTGCACTAAAAAGCATGGCGAACCAGGCTCCTTTCGAGAATTCGGGTTTGGCTTTGGCGCCTCCCAGTCTGATTTTTCCGAACTTGCTAAATGCAATAAACAAAACAAAAAAGAGGAATATATTTACGGAGATTACAAAAAACCAGCCGCCATAATCCGAAATTGATGTTTGGATGGTGGAGAAGACCTTGTTCATCGGTTGGCCAACAATTAATGTAATCGCTATAAAAAGAACGATTAAAATTGCGGCCGGCCAAAAAACAGGCCCGTCTACATCAAAGTATTTTTTGCTACTTATCAGGTGTGCTTCCCCTTCGTGAGGTACATTTTCTTTTTTTGCCATAATCTTTTTTTAAGTGATATGTGCTTTACTCCTTTGCTGTTGTTATATTTTTAAGAGCTCCTTTTTTTGAGTAAAATCTAATCTAATAGTTGCTGTTATTAAGGTAAAACTAGAAGAGAGTACTATTTTTTTTTGCGAAAAAGCAAGAAAAAATGCGCATTGATCTTGATCCGGCTTGCATCATTTGCCGGGAATGCTCTTTAACTCATATTTTACAGCATACCGAAAAAGATTCAAATTCTGGTGTGCTGTTAGGCGTAATCCCGAAATAGGTTTAGCCTTGTATTTTTTCAAATCTGTTCAGTCGTGATCTTTAAAATATTGCATATCTGCTACAATTGTTTGTCGGTGTTTGGGGGCAATACTGTTGGTTTATAGCTTAATAGCAGCGATTATTGAAAATGTTATATTTTTTATGATCTTAAGCAGATACGGTGTGTACGAAATGAATAATTATCTAAATTTACCACATTAAAGAAGTAAAGTGATATCGAAACTAAAAATATCAAATCTACTGGTAAGCTACCGGTGCTTATTTGAGTGCTGGATCTTATATGCTTAGAATCCTCTTTCGGATTAACCCCATTTCTTTTTCTTATTGTATAATTTAATTTTATCTACCATGTCTTTTGCAGATGAACCAACCATAAAGACACCCGAGCGTCCGGCAGGCGCTGAAGGTAATTTTTATACGCCGCACCCTGATGCTATTGGTCCCGGCATGAACGAACGCATTCAGCGTTTGCGTAAACTGAGTGTTGAAACGCAGGAGTCGCTGTCGATTGAACGTGCCCTGATCACCACAAAGTTTTATAAGGAAAACTATGGCAAGTACTCGGAGCCGATGATGCGTGCCCTTAATTTTCTTGAAATTTGCAAACAAAAAACCATATACATTGGCAACGATGAGTTGATTGTTGCCGAACGTGGTCCGGTGCCAAAGTCGGTTCCTACCTTTCCCGAACTCACCTGCCACAGCGTTGAGGATTTTCATGTGCTGAACACACGCGATCAGCAACAATACACGATTTCGCAGGAAGATATTGACACTTACGAACGCGAAGTAATTCCATACTGGGAAGGTCGAACTATGCGCGAGCGTATTTTTAGTCATGTTCCGAATGAGTGGAAACGTGCCTACGAAGCCGGTGTATTTACCGAGTTTATGGAGCAACGCGCTCCCGGCCATACCGCGCTCGATGGGACGATCTACAAAAAGGGAATGCTCGATTATAAAAAGGAAATCAACGATCATATTAGTCGTTTAGATTTTATGAACGCCCCTGAAGCCACCGAAAAGCTGGAGGAACTAAAAGCGATGGATGTGTCGTGCGATGCAGCTATTGTTTTTGCTGAGCGCCATGCCGATCTGGCCGAGGAAATGGCAAAAACCGAAAGCGATCCGAAACGTGTTGCCGAGTTGAAGCGAATTGCCGAAGTGTGTCGTTGGGTGCCGGCAAATGCGCCACGAAATGTGTGGGAAGCCATTCAGATGTATTGGTTTGTACACCTTGGTACGGTTACCGAATTAAACGGTTGGGATGCCATGAACCCGGGGCATTTCGATCAGCACCTTACCCCGTTCTACGAAAAAGAACTGGCCGAAGGAACCTTGACCCGCGATGAGGCCAAGGAATTAATCAGCTGTTTCTGGATAAAAGTAAATAACCACCCCGCGCCACCAAAGGTGGGAATTACGGCGCGCGAAAGTGGAACGTTTAACGATTTCACCAATATTAACATTGGTGGTGTAAAACCCGACGGAACCGATGGCGTAAGCGAAGTGTCGTATATGATGCTGGAAGTTATTGAAGAGTTGCATATTCTGCAACCGGGTAACTCGGTGCATATTGCAAAAGTTACTCCCGACGAGTTTTTACAGGCCGCCGGAAAACTGATTCGTCAGGGACACGGGTATCCGTCGGTGTTTAATCCCGATATGTACATTCAGGAAATGGTGAACCAGGGAAAGACCCTGCAAGATGCCCGCGAAGGTGGTTGCAGTGGTTGTATCGAGGTGGGCGCTTTTGGTAAAGAAGCTTATTTGCTTACCGGTTATCTGAATGTTCCGAAAGTTCTGGAGATTACGCTTAATAATGGTATCGATCCGGTTACAGGAAAAGTGGCCGGTATTGAAACAGGTGATCCGCTCAACTTTAAAAGCTTCGATGAGTTGTACGAAGCGTTCCTGAAGCAACTGAATTTTGTGGTCGACCAGAAAATACGCGTAAGCAACTACATCGACCAGATGTTTGCCAAATATGCACCGGCGCCATTCCTTTCTGTGGTTATTGAAGATTGTATCTCAAAAGGAAAAGACTACTACAATGGTGGCCCGCGCTACAATACCAACTATATTCAGTGTACCGGTCTGGCAACGGTAACCGACAGTCTTTCGGTGTTGAAAAAGCATGTTTTCGAAGACAAGACCTTCCCGATGGAAACTATTCTTAGCGCTGTGTCCAAAAATTTCGAAGGCGAAGAAGTGTTACGTCAGCGTATTCTGAACCGTACTCCGTTCTTTGGTAACGACGATGAATATGCCGATAGCATTGCTGTACAGGTATACAACGACTTGCTTGCTGCCATAGAAGGGAAACCAAATACCAAAGGCGAAGTATTTCATTTAAATATGCTTTCAACCACTTGCCATGTGTATTTTGGCTTGGTGCTGGGAGCCATGCCAAACGGGCGCTTTGCCGGAAAATCGATTTCCGACGGTACCTCGCCGTCGCACGGTTGCGATACGCACGGACCAACAAATGTGATTCGCACGCTGGGTAAACTCGACCAGTCGAAATCGGGAGGTACTTTGCTGAACCTACGTTTTGTGCCAAGTTTACTGAAACGTAATAAGGATGTGGAGAAACTGGGGCACCTTATCCGCAGTTATTTCTCGCTGGGAGGTCACCACATTCAGTTTAACATTGTTGATACGGCAACACTTTTGGCAGCGCAGGCTTGTCCTGAAGATTACAAAGATCTGCTGGTGCGTATGGCCGGATACAGCGATTATTTTAACGATATGAATGCTGACTTGCAACAGGAAGTAATTGACCGTACACAGAATGAAGTATTATAAAATGTCATTTCGAAGGAGGCACGACTGAGAAATCTGTCCCCGGAAATTGAAAGTTTTTATCAAATGAGAGACCATAATTATTTCGTTTACATTGTTACAAACAAAAACAAGACTGTTCTCTATATTGGAGTTACAAACGATTTACAAAGAAGAGTTTATGAACATGAAAACGGATTAATACCAGGATTTACTAAAAAATACAATTGCCATTTTCTCATTTATTACGAACATTTTCAAAATATTGATGATGCTATTGTCAGGGAAAAGGAAATAAAGAAATGGAGAAGAGAGAAAAAAGAAAACCTGATAAGTGAAACTAATCCTAATTGGAATTTTTTGAATACTCAAATCTATGATGCGTTGTAGAAAGCAGATTTCTCCTATCGTCGAAATGACAATAAACTTTGTATTGTCATTTCGAAGGAGGAACGACTGAGAAATCTTTTACACTGAAAGAGATTTCTCCTCGCATACTCGTCGAAATGACAGAAATTGGCTTAGTACGAAATGCTAACAAAAAGATGAATCAACCACTAATATTCGATATAAAACGATACGCCATTAACGACGGCCCAGGGATTCGCATCACCCTGTTTATGAAAGGATGCCCGTTGAACTGCAAATGGTGCCACAACCCCGAGAGCCAGTCGCCGGGAGTGCAAAAGCTGTATACCGAATCGAAATGTATCGGGGCACAGGAATGCGTGAAGATGTGCCCGGAAGATGCGCTTACTCTTACGCCAAAAGGAATTATTACCGATTACCAGGCGTGTACCCTTTGTGGTATTTGTGCCGATGTATGCCCCACGAAAGCTATCGAAATGTCGGGGCGGCCCTACGAGGTGGAGGAGTTGATGAAGATCATAGAACGCGAGCGTGTACACATTGAGCAATCAAATGGTGGCGTTACCTTTTCGGGAGGCGAGCCACTGATGCACCCTGAGTTTCTGATCCAGATGCTGGATGCCTGTGGAGAAAATAAACTGCACCGCACTGTTGATACCTGTGGATTTGCCGACACCGAAACTTTGCTGGAAGTGGCTAAACGAACCGAACTTTTCCTGTTTGACCTGAAGCTTATGGATGAGGACAAACATAAGAAATGGACTGGCGTAAGTAATAAGCTTATCCTGAAAAATCTTCGGGTGCTGGCCGAAAGCGGTGCGAACATCAATATACGTGTGCCGTTTATCCGTAATGTAAATGCCGATCACAATACCGTTACCGAAATGGCAGAGTTTATTGCTGCTCTACCGGGCAAGAAGCCAGTGGTAAACTTATTGCCTTACCATAATATTGCGGCTAACAAGTACAACAAGCTCGGATCGGAATACAACGCGTTTAATATGGAAGAGCCCACCGAAGAGGAACAAAACCGGGCATTGACGATATTTCAAGAATTTGGTATTGAGGCTGAAATTGGGGGATAGGAAAAGTTTTTCCGACAAGGGCTCCGATCCGTATAAGTTGGATCACTCGTAACAGTCGGTGGAGAAGTTGAAAATATCCACCTACAAGTTTCAATATTGAATAGAAGCAGCCTTGAATTTTCTGCTTCGTCTTTGCTTTAAGGCAAAGATGAAGGCCTCCGGCAGGAAAATAATTAAAGCAAAACGCGATTGGGTTTTGAGCCGTTTAACCCATAGCATAAAAAAGCATCCAACCCAACTGGAAGGATGCTTTTTAACCGACATACACCACTTTTGTTTTTATTCCTCTGCCGCAGTGTCAGCAGGTTCTTCGTCTTCGCTGTCACTGTGCCCCTGGCGGGCGGCGAGTTGATTTTCAAGGTTTTTAATTTTCTGGTTTACCTCGATAATAAAGTTCTCGATTACGGGAGTTGCCATACGCAAAGTTACCATGGCATTCACCCGGTTTACCAGTGTTTCGTATACCTTATCAAAAGCCAAACGAACTTCTTTTGCCTTTGCGAAATTGCGGTTTGCCTTTTCGCTGTCGCGTTGGTTTTGAAGGTCGTTTACGGCTGTGTTTTCCGCTTCGTGTGCCAAAACCCAGGGGGTAATGCCAATGGTTTCGCAATGCACAGCCATTTTCGGTTGTTTCAGGTCGTTATTCAGATTGGTTGCAGCTGCTGTTTGTTCTTTTAGCGATAGGTATCTGATGCCTCCGTACAAATTAAAAACCCGTTCAAGGTGTTTTGCAGCTTCAACTTCTTCAGGTATCGGGCTGTAAAGCGTTGCTTTTACCCGTGCGTTTAGTGCAGTCCAGGTATAGTCCGCCTAAGGTCGGCACTCTGGATCTTTTCGGTGAATACACTTCCCTGGTCAACATTAATTGCTTCGTCCAGGGCGGTAAAACTGTTGTCGAATTCTACCGCCTCTTCCTCCACATTAAGTGCTGCAGGGGTGGCTTGCCTTACCAGACCTTTTACATCAGTCATATACTGAAAATAGTCGTTGTTGCGCAAGCGCGTTAAAGGGAAATTTACTATAAAATTCATAAATATTAAATGTAATTATTTGTGGGTGTATGTGTATTGTGTTGATTATTTGCAGTGTGCATGGTTTTTATTATTTGGTGTGTTGATGCAATTTAGAACATACGCTTGTAAAAGGCAATAGGTGGGTTTGTGTTATTTAGCATAAAAAGCAGATAAGTAAATAATCGCTTGGTGATGTTTATCGATGGCTGTGTAGTAGAGAATTTGCCCTTGTTGTACACCTGCGAAATGCCCGGGGAGATGATTAAAGTTGTTTTACAGCGCGGCGAAAACACCAAATTGCCGACAAAAGTACCGTTGTTGCACTACGAAGGGATTTTTGAGAACACGGTGAAGCTTTCGTAGTAGTACGAAAGCAGTAAATAGGAGTCGGGGAAGCTTTCGCAGCACTACGAAAGCACCAAATAACCTTCAAAAGTAGCGTCGTAGCCCTACGAAAGTAGTTTTGAGAACTCGGAGAAGCTTTCGTAGTAGTACGAAAGCAGTACATAGCACTCTGGGAAGCATTCGTACGCCTGCGAAAGCAGTAATTAGCACTCCGTGAAGCTTTCGTAGCCCTGCGAAAGTTACAAATAGCGCTCCGGGGAGCTCTTGGAATCAGATAGTTAGCTGTTTTTTGCAACATTAGGTTTTCGGAAACCCGCCAGCAATAAGCCTTACGGGCTAAAGCCCTGTTCTGCCGGGCTATGTTTAATCCCGGCATTAATGCCGGGGTTAGTAAGCGTCCTTACAACGCCGGGCTTTAACCCCCGCACATTTTATTAACAATAAAAAAAGATTACCTATTTTTCGCTAAATTGGGGCTTCGTAAAAAAAAAGAACCTATTACTATGAATGTCTCCGAATATTTAGCCGTACTTAACAATCGTTTTCAATCGGGCATATCAAGCGAACATACCTATCGTGGCGATTTGGAAAGCCTTATCCGCAGCTTGGTTACCGAAGTGGAAATTACCAACGAACCATCGAAAGTTACCGATTGCGGAAACCCCGACTATGTAATTACAAAAGGCAAAATACCCGTAGGTTATATCGAAGCCAAAGACATTGGCAAAGACCTGAACCACAAACAATACAAAGAACAGTTTACCCGCTATAAAAATGCGCTCGATAACCTGATAATTACCGATTACCTCTGGTTTCAGTTTTTTAAAGAGGGCGAACTGGTACACGAAATACGTATTGGCGAAATTGACGGGAACAGCATTAAACCACTGCCCGAGAACTTTACCAATTTCGAAAACCTTGTACGCGATTTTTGTACCTATGTGGGGCAAACCATTCGCTCGGGTAAAAAGCTGGCCGGTATGATGGCGGCCAAAGCACGCCTGTTGCAAAATATTGTTGAACGGGCACTTACTGCCGACAACGAAAACGACGAAAACTCAACGCTTAACGATCAGTACGAATCGTTTAAAAACATACTGATACACGACCTCACGCCAAAAGGTTTTGCCGATATTTATGCGCAAACGCTGGCTTACGGAATGTTTGCTGCGCGTTACCACGACCAAACGCCCGAAGACTTTAGCCGTTACGAGGCTGCCGAGTTAATACCCAAAACCAATCCTTTTCTGAAAAAGCTGTTTACCTACATTGCCGGACCCGATATCGACGAACGGATAAAACGCACGGTTGATAACCTCGCGCTGGTTTTTAGGGCGGTAAACCTCGACGCGCTGCTGCATAACTTTGGCCGAAGCACACAAACCCACGACCCCATTATTCATTTTTACGAAACCTTTTTGGCCGAATACGATGCCAAACTACGCAAAGCGCGTGGCGTTTGGTACACGCCCGAGCCGGTGGTGAATTTTATTGTGCGTGCCGTTGACGATATCCTGAAAACCGAGTTCGATTTGCCACAAGGATTGGCCGATACCGCAAAAACAAAAATAAAAGTGCCCGTGCAGGGAAGTAAAAAAATGCAGGAGCTTGAGGTGCACAAAGTACAGGTACTCGACCCCGCTACCGGAACAGGTACTTTTTTGGCCGAAGTGGTAAAGCACATTTATCACAGCAAATTTAAAAGTATGCAGGGTGCCTGGAGCGCTTATGTCGATGAGCACCTTATTCCGCGCCTCAACGGTTTCGAGCTGCTAATGGCCTCCTACGCCATGGCACACCTAAAACTCGATATGCTGTTGCACGACACCGGCTACAAATATTCTCCTGCCTCAGCTAAGGGGCTTGCAGCACGCAGTGGTCAACAGCGTTTTAACATTTACCTTACCAACAGCCTCGAAGAACACCACCCCGACACCGGCACCCTTTGGGCCAACTGGCTAAGCACCGAGGCCAACGAAGCCAACCACATAAAACGCGATACACCCGTTATGTGTGTTATTGGTAACCCGCCGTATTCGGTTAGCAGCACCAATAAATCAGAATGGATACAAGGCCTGTTGAAAGATTATAAGAAAGACTTGAATGAAAGGAAAATAAACCTGGACGATGATTACATAAAGTTTATACGGTTCGGGCAGCATTATATTGAGAAAAATGGCGAAGGCATATTAGTATATATATCTAATAATAGTTTTATTGATGGAATTACGCATCGACAAATGCGAAAAAGTTTATTAGAGAATTTTGACAAGATTTATATCTTGGATTTGCACGGTTTTGCCAAACTGAAGGAAATTTCTCTTGTGGCGGACAAAGATGAAAATGTATTTGATATCCAACAAGGTGTAAGTATAAATATCTTTGTTAAAACGAGTAAGAATAAGAAGCAGAATGCTTGTTCGTTACATTATTTTGAGAAATATGGAAGTCGTCAAGAAAAATATGACTTCCTCAATAGCAATTATTTAAAAAATATTAATTGGAAAAGTCTGCATCCGATTGAGCCATATTTCTTTTTTGTTGAAAAGGATTTTTCCGAACAGTCTAGTCATAATGAAGGATTTAAAATTACCGATTTATTCACAGCTTCAAACTCTGGCATAAAAACAGACCGAGATAAATTATTCTATGATTTAAATAAAGAAGAGTTAGACCGTAGGTTTAGAACACTTCTTTCAGAGGAATTAACTCCTTCATTTGTTGAAGAATATTCAGTTAAAGATTCTGGTAGTTACAAAATTACTTCTGCAATCAAAAAAGTAAAATTCGAAGAAAAGAACATTCAAAGCAGCTGTTACAGACCATTCGATAAATATTATACTTATTACGACCCGCAATTAATTAGCAGACCGGCACAAAAAGCAATGGTTCATTTTAATGGTCACAGAAATATTGGTCTTGTACTGGGAAGGCAAGGGCAAGTTATCGGTCATATGCAATGGAATTTAGTTTATTGTATTAACTCTTTAGCTGACTATAATATATTTTATCGTGGTGGTGGATATGTTTTCCCTTTGTATTTATATCCAGACAATAAAGGTCAACAAACCATAGACCAGCAACAAGAGCGTAAACCCAACTTAAACCCCAAAATAGTACAGCAAATAGCCAAAGCCACCGGCCTAACGTTTACGCCCGAGGTAGACACTTCGACTTCGCTCAGTGTGACAGACACCTTTGCGCCCATCGATATTCTCGACTACATTTATGCGGTGTTACATTCGCCCACCTACCGCACCAAATACAAGGAGTTTCTGAAAATTGATTTTCCGCGTGTACCATACCCTAAAAACACCGAAACCTTTTGGAAGTTGGTTAAACTGGGTGGAGAATTGAGGCAAATCCATTTGCTCGAAAGCCCAAAGATAGAGCAGCCCATTACCACTTACCCCGAGGCCGGAACTAACGAGGTAGAAAAACCACAGTTCAAAATTTCCCCTCCTGGTCAGGAGGGGTGTCCGCAGGACGGGGTGGTTGGCCAAGTATACATTAACAGCACCCAGTATTTTGCCAACGTGCCGCAAAGTGCCTGGGAATTTTACATTGGCGGCTACCAGCCCGCCCAAAAATGGCTAAAAGACCGTAAAGGTCGCACACTAACATTCGAAGACATTATGCACTACAAAAAAATAATTGTCGCCATCACCGAAACCGGCCGGTTAATGAAAGACGTTGATAATTTAGAGCTAGAATGACCACATAAAACACAATAGCTATGAAAAGTGAAATAATAAAAAGCTTGTCGAACAATTTTGAAGACCACTCGCAAACCACCGAAAACGGTATTGAGTTTTGGTTTGCCCGCGATTTGCAACATCTGTTGGGGTATACCGAGTGGCGTAACTTCAATATGGTAATAACAAAAGCTAAAACAGCTTGCGAAGTAACGGATAACCTGATTGCTGATCATTTTGTTGACGTCAACAAAACGATAGCTATGCCTAAAGGGGCTAGTAAAGAAATCCCGGATATGATGCTAACGAGATACGCTTGTTATCTGATAGCACAAAACGGCGATCCGCGAAAAGAAGCTATTGCCTTTGAAAAATCAGTTGGGTGTGCCGAAAGGCCGTGCTTTAGCCGACTTTCTTCCAACGATTACCATAAAGGCAAAAGATTTTGCTGCCGAGATTACAGTATTTAATACCAAAGAAAAAGGCCTGCATACCGAACAGCAAATATCGCGCGAACACATTACCAACAACAAAGGGGTGCGAGATATTTTATTACAAAGAGGTATCAAGCCTGAAGAATTACCTCCTGAAGAAGGTATTAAGAAGTTAGAGCGTAGGGTAAACTCCGAATCAAAGAAAATAGGTAAGAATCCGGATAACCTGAAATAGTCCCCTAATTCGTCAAATATAACCCAATGTTTATGAACAATAATTACATGAAAGAAAAGCTTTTTGGAGCCGTGTATAATTTAGTTGGATCATCCTCCTTAAAGGTAAGATTAATTTATGCATATGGGGATATTGCATATATTCCTGAGGAAACAGTACCATTTGAAATAAAGAAACAGTTTAGGGATGTTATGCAGCCAATTAGGGTTTCTAAAGCACATGATGTAAATGGCAAGATTAAAAAAGCCGTTGGTAAAATGACGATTGCCGACCAAAGATTAATGGCACAAATGATTCTTGGTATGTATAGTACTTTATCCGACTGCATTGATCTGGAAAGATGATATCCCCGCTCGCGCCGATTTGCAATCGGTGTGCCCCCTTGCTGCCGCGCCCCCGAAGTTTCGGGGCTTCGCGTGGTGTTGGAAACAATCAGTAATACATAAATCAAACAACATATGACCGAAAAACAAGTAACAGCAGTAATTGGAATTTTTTATTCTATTGGAGCAGTAATGGTTCTGGTGGGAGCATTTTTTAGACTTCAACATTATCCAAACGGACTATCCTTATTGTTTTTAGGATTCATGCTTGGCGCAGTAACCAGTTCTTTTGATACTTTCAGATTAAAGAAGAAAATAAAACGCTTGGAAGAACAACTAAAACAAAACAAAGATTAATTTCCTCGCTCGCGCCGATTTGCAATCGGTGTGCCCCCTTGCTGCCGCGCCCCCGAAGTTTCGGGGCTTCGCGTGGTGTTGGAAACAATCAGTAATACATAAATCAAACAACATATGACCGAAAAACAAGTAACAGCAGTAATTGGAATTTTTTATTCTATTGGAGCAGTAATGGTTCTGGTGGGAGCATTTTTTAGACTTCAACATTATCCAAACGGACTATCCTTATTGTTTTTAGGATTCATGCTTGGCGCAGTAACCAGTTCTTTTGATACTTTCAGATTAAAGAAGAAAATAAAACGCTTGGAAGAACAACTAAAACAAAACAAAGATTAATTTCCTCGCTCGCGCCGATTGCAATCGGTGTGCAATTCGGTAGCATTGAAATCAACAAATTTTCAGCCGCTGGTTAAGGTACGGATTACAAATTAGCTTGAGGCTGATCTTCGATTCGTAACAGCGGTGCAACAACAACTTATAAGCGACCATTGTGTGGTAATTAAAAAAGTGGAAATCCATTTGTAAAAACGTATATTAGTTCAAAAATATAAATATGATGAAAGCATTTACTTTGTTCTTAATCAGTTTTATTGTAGCAACTACCCTTGCTGTTGGACAATCAAGTGATGAAATAAAAATCAGACAATTAGAAAAGCATTGGACTGAATTGCTCAATCAGGGAGATACAACCTCTTTATTAAAGATCTGGTCTGAAAACTACGTGGTAAACAATCCAAATGGTAAAATTGTAACCCCGAAGGAAATCGTTGCACTTATGAAAAGTGGGCATAAATTTCCATTAGTTGAAAGGATAATTGAGAAAATCACGTTCAATCAAGACATTGCAATTGTGATGGGTAAAGAATTACAACAACCCAAAAATATGACGATGAACCATGATGACTGGATTCCGAGGAGATTCACCAATGTTTGGATAAAAACAGACGAAGAATGGAAACTGGCAGTAAGACAATCAACGCAAGTTAATTCACAATAGCGTTTAGTTAAAATATATTACCCCGCTCGCGCCTATTTGCAATTCGGTAGAATTGAAATCAACAAAAATTCAGATGCCGGCTGAGGTACGGATTACAAATCCGCACCAGCGGTGTACACCAACAGTTTTTACGAAATGAAAAAATATTACCCAATCTTAATTTTGATTTTTATAACTTCTTGTACTAACAGTAAAACTCAGTCTGAGAAACAAGAGGAACAAAAAGAAATAACCAGGTCTGAATTTCAAATCATTCTTGATTCGGCAAATGTTAATGGCTCAATCCTGTTTTATAATTTAAATGAGAATAAGTATTATTCAAACGATTACGAATGGGCAAGAAAAGGAAGACTGCCTGCTTCTACATTCAAAATTACAAACTCGATAATAGGGCTTGAAACTAAAGTGATAGAAAACGATAGCACAATTTTTAAATGGAATGGTGAACCAAGGAGTTACAAAAGCTGGGAGCAGGATTTAAGCTTAAAAAATGCATTTCATTACTCCTGTGTTCCGTGCTATCAGGAAGTGGCAAGAGCTATTGGCGTAAAAAGAATGAATGACTACCTCTCCAGGCTCGAATATGGAAATATGCAGGTAGATTCAACCAATATTGATATTTTTTGGTTGGAAGGCGAGTCTGAAATTAGCCAATTTGAACAAATTGATTTTTTGAAAAGGTTTTATCGAAATGAATTACCAATTTCAGAGCGTACTGAAACAATTATGAAAAGAATGATGGTAATAGAAGAAAATGAGGAACATAAGCTAAGCGGAAAAACAGGTTGGTCAGTTCGTAACGGAAATAACAATGGTTGGTTTGTTGGGTATTTGGAAACCCAAAGCAATACCTACTTTTTTGCAACCAATATTGAGCCTAAAGAAAATTTTGATATGGATAAATTTCCATCCGCAAGAAAAGAGGTAACATTTAGAGCATTAAATGAATTGAGAAACTAACTGGTTTTGGATAAGTGGTGACTTTGGATAAAAAATAAAAAGATTGAGGGAGCAGCTAAAACAAAACAAAGATTAATTACAATATGGAATACCAGGGATCATGTTTGTGCAAAGGCGTTCAATTTAATATTATTGGCAACTTCGAAAGCTTTTATTTGTGCCATTGCAGCTATTGCCGAAAAGATACTGGATCGGCACATGCAGCCAATTTATTTTCAACAAACGCAAAGCTGGAATGGATAAAACGAGAAACGGAGATCAGCGTTTTTCAGCTGCCCGATAGTAATCACGCTAAAGCATTTTGCGCCACATGTGGTTCGGCACTTCCCAATCTGCAAATGGGCGGCAAACTTTTGGTGGTTCCGGCCGGAAGTTTAGATACGAAGTTGGAAAAACGCCCCGATGCACATCTTTTTATTTCGAGTAAAGCGGCCTGGGATGAGGCGCTGGAGGAAATAAAAAGATTTGAAGGTTTGCCTGAATAATTGGACGTGGATACCGCTTGGATTAAATAGGCTGAGCCCTGGTGGAAATAAATCACAGTAGGAATGCTTTGTTTATTCTGCTAATTTCTTATTTATTTTTTCAAGTAAGGTTCTTATTTGCAGGGGCTTAACTAGGAAGTCGTCACATCCGGCTTTCAACGCATTTTCTTTATCGGTGGTAGAGGCAAAGGCCGTTTGTGCAATTACTTTTATTTTGCTATTGGTTTCTTTTATCTTTTTTGCTACTTCAAGCCCGCTTATATCAGGTAATCCTATATCGAGTAAAACAATATCCGGAGGATCGTTTTGTATTTGCTTTAGTGCATCATTTCCGGTCTGGGCAAACGAAAGTGCGGGATATCTGCTGCTTAGTACGTGTTTCAAAAACATACGGCATTGTTCGTTGTCCTCCACAACCAATACTTTGTTTTGTCTTGACAAAGACTCCGACGGTAATTGTTTGTTAACCTCACTTTCATCTGTTTTGTTTTGTGCAGGTTTGTTGTATAAAGGCAGACTAAACCAGAATTTAGTTCCTTTTCGCGGTTCCGATTCCATATGAATTTCACTACCCATAAGTTCGAGGAGTTTTTTTACAATGGATAATCCCAAGCCTGTTCCGCCGTACTTTCTTGAAATGCCCGATTCGGCTTGCATAAAACGGCCGAAAATGACTTGCTGCTTATCAATAGGAATTCCTATTCCGGTATCGGCAACAAAAAATTTCAGCAGTGTATCATCATGGCTCGAAACGCCAAATTCGATGGTTCCTGTTCTGGTAAAACGAATTGCATTCTCAAGTAAGTTTGAAATGATCTGTGTGATTCTTATTTTGTCGCCGTTAATCATCATCAATTTATCAGCCTCATGCAGTATTAACTCAACATCGGTATTCGGCGTGTTCTGCATTTTGTTCTTAAAAATGGAATACAAGTTATTTAGCATGGTATTTACCTGAAATGGCTCAACTGAAAAAGAGACCAAACCTGTTTCGAGACGCGACAAGTCGAGAATATCATCAATTATTTTTAGCAACCCGGAAGAACTTTGATTAATAATATCAGCAAATTCGCTTTTGTTGGCTGCGTTAATATTTTCTTCTTGTGCCAAAATATTGCTGAATCCGACAATGCCGTTCAATGGTGTTCTTATTTCGTGGCTTACATTGGCGAGGAATGCAGATTTCAGGCGTTCGCTTTCTTCTGCCTTTTCTTTTGCATCAACAAGGTCTTGCATTAGCCTTTTTTTCTCTGTGATATCATGAATAATACTGTGCCAAACGATTTGTCCTTTATAGTCGTTTTCGGTACTAAAAACTTCCACATCGCGAATTTCGCCCGATCGCAACCGGTGTTTTAATTCGGCGTAATATCGTTTCAGGCTTGCATCTTGTGCAGCTGCTTCTTTTAATGACTCTTTTGCCGAGGGGTTTATTTCTAATATGGTCATTTTCTCCAGCTCTTCAACACTATAACCATAAAAATCTGCCGCTGCATTATTTGCTCTTACGATTTGCCCGTTTTTCGGATTTATCAGCAATTTAACGGCAATATGGTTCTCAAAAAGCTGACGGTAGCTTCGCTCGCTGGCCTCCAGCTCTTTTTTTATCTGCATTCTTTGTGTGATATCGGGGGCGATACAGAGCGCCAGTTTTTTTCCGCCGCTTTCGCCAAGCGGAGAGGTGTAGAAATTCCAAAAACGCTTTTCTCCGTTGTGAGTTGTGATTTCATAATCGCCGCTAAAAACTGTTTGGTCGAAGTCGACAATTTCAATAAGGCTTTCTTCTATTTCTTTGGCTTTTGTTTTTGGGAAAACCTTTTCTGTCCATTCTTTAATGGTAGACATTTGATCAATAGTATAACCCGAAAATTGTTTCCATCCCTGGCTGAGATACAGTATACTTCCGTCCTGATCGAACACCATAATAGGTATTGGTGCCAGCAGAACAGCTTTTCTAAAGCGTTCCTCACTTTTTACCAGTTCTTCTTGCCAAAGTTTGCGCTCGGTTATGTCTTGAATTGTTCCGAACATTTGAATCGGATTTCCTTTTTCATCGTAGCGGAGTTTACCAAGCCCGTGTACCCATCTTTCAACTCCGTCACTTTTTCGAATGATTTTATATTCCTTATCAAAAGGCTGTTTCTTGCCAATTACTTCGTATTGCAGGTAGTCTATCATTTGTTCCTGATACTCCGGATGAATTATGTTTTTCCAACTTTCAGAAGTTTTGGAATATTCTTCGTCTATTCCAAAAATATTGTCCATGGTATTTGATGAAGTCCAGATGTTCGCTAAAATGTCTAATTGGTAAGTGCCAATATTTCCGGCCTGTTGCGATTCTGTAAGTAAAAATTCACGTTCGCGATAACGTGCTTCACTTTTTTCAAGTGCTCGTTGTTGTATTTTGTCTTCGGTTTGATCACGAAAAACAAGAACCACTCCTACAATCTGCTTGTTAATAATAATTGGTGCACCACTATCAGCTATAGGAATTTCGTTACCATCTTTCGACAGGAGTATAGTATGATTAGCGAGTCCAACAACTTTACCACGTTTCATTACCTTCGAAAAAGGACTCTCCACCCTTTCACGGGAGTGTTCGTTAACAATATGAAAAACATCTTCGAGATTTTTTTTGTAAGCTTCTCCGGCATTCCACCCGGTAAGCCTCTCAGCCTCGGGATTTAGTTGTGTAATTCGGCCTTTTATATCAGTACAAATAACGGCATCGCCAATACTTAATAAAGTTGTTCTGTACATTTCTTCTGCTTTCCTGATCTGTTGTTCACTCGACAGATATCGTTCGATTTGCTGGAATAGTTTGGCAATTAGAGTTAATGCAACAGGAAATATAAGCATAACCGGAAACCATATTTGTTGTATGGTTTGCATGGGATGTTCGGGCAAAAGTAGCTGACTTGCGAGCATTCCAAGCTGGCTTATAATGCCAACTGCATAGAAAACAGCGGTATGAGCTTTTTGTGGTTTTTTATGAAGAATAATTCTGAAAGACAAGCCAATTATCCCCGAGGCAACAATTGTAGCAAGTCCTGCCCATACTCCGGCACCTCCGAGAAAGGCCCTGTAGGTACCTGCTACAATCATAGTAATCAGTGTTGCTAATCCTCCTCCCCATAAACCCGCAAGTGTAATAACAATAGAGCGGCCATCGTAAATAACTCCCGGTTCGTGTTGGTAAGGCAAAAGCATTGCTGCAACAGCTACTATCCCAAACCAAACACCGCTTATAATCTGAAATTGTAGCTTTTGGGGAGCCAGGTAATACTTAATGGTTCCATACAGGAAAGAAAAGGTTACAAGAAGAGCCGCATTTTGGATTAAAGCTTGAAACATTTATAATGGTTTTTTTCAGTTAAAAAGTGAGAAAAGCAACCGGGCAATTTTTCCCTTCAACACGGGAGTGGAAATTAATAAAAAATATTATTGTAGATTGATTATTTAAGTGATACATGCATTAAAAATCTTTTTGTTGATAACGAAGCCGGAAATGCGAGCATTGATAAGGAAGCCTTGCTGATAATCTTCGAAATTTAGGGAGGTATTAATGATTTATTATGAGGCAGATTAATCATCGTTTTCTGATCATTCTTCCCGATTGAGTTTTGAATGTCACTTTATTCAAGTGATAAAAATTGTAGTTTTATTTTTTTAATCGATCAAAAATGAAGGAACAGCTTTTATTTGTATTACTGAATGTACTGTTATCCGGCATTTTAAGTGCGCAGAAAAAAGTGGATTTGAATGCGTTTCATTCCATTTCGAGCAACGAGTTAATGGAGTTTGCAACAGAACTGAGTTCTGATAAATACGAAGGACGTTTATCCGGCTCTCCTGAGTATCTGGATGCAGCAAAATGGTGTGCTTCAAAATTTGAAGAGTGGGGCGTTCAGCCTGCAAACAACGGTAGTTATTTTCAGTATTTCCCAAACGAATATTCAGAGGTAAGCTCGCTGGGTTCGGTGGTTTATTTTAACGGCGATGAAAAAATATTCCTCGATTTCCCGGAAGATTATTTGCCGGGCTCTAACTCGGCAAGTGGCACGGTACAGGCCGAACTCGTTTATGTGGGCTACGGAATTACGGCCCCGGAGCTGGGGTACGACGATTATAATAACGTTGATGTAAAAGGAAAAATTATCATCCTCGAAAGTGGAACACCTTACACTAAAAACGATGAGACACTGGCAAAATGGACTCCTTATGCGTATCATCGCTACAAGTTCCGGAATGCGGTAAAACATGGTGCTGCGGGAATGATTTATGCCAGTAAACTGGCCAATCCAAACACGGTAAATCTCGAAGGATTTGTTTATGCACATGTGGAACCAAAAGTTGTTGCGCAAATTATGGCCGATGCCGGAAAAGATTATCCGCGAATTCGGCAACAACTGAAAAATATGGAAGAGCCATCGTTCGAACTGCCGGCAGAACAAAAAGTGTTCATCCGCGCTGAAACAAACTATTTCCCCGATGCACAGGCTTGCAACGTGGTTGCTATGATCGAAGGTTCCGATCCGGGGTTGAAAGATGAAGTGATAATTATCGGCGGTCACCTCGATGGGCAGGGGAAAATGGGTGATGTTATGTTCTCCAGCGCACTTGATAATGCATCGGGAATCAGCGATATTCTGGGGGCTGCAAAAGCTTTGGCAACATCAGAGGTAAAACCAAAACGTTCGGTGCTTTTTATTCTTCTTGGTGGCGAAGAGTGTGGTTTGTATGGTTCGAAATATTATTGCAAAAATCCGCTGTTTCCGGTAGATAAAACAAAAATGATGATTAATCTGGATATGGTTGGAAACGGAACGGCATTTTTTGTGTCGGGAGGGAAAACGCACTCGGCATTATTCAGTCATTTTGAGGATGCCAATAATAACTACATCCATCGCGAAATGGAAACTTCGGCAGTTAGCAAAAACTACAGACGGCCACGTTCCGACGCATCGGTTTTTGAAGATGCCGGTATTAAAACATTTGGTCTGTGGACCCGCAATTCAGTGTATCCGGTGCACTATCACATGCCTGACGATAAAACGAATGTGTTAACTCCCGAGATTATGGAAGATGCGGCAAAACTGCTTTATTTGGGCATTTTGGGCGTGGCAAACGACAGTAAACTTTAACCGCGGCACTGATCGTTTCAACTTTTTATCGATTTACCTTGTTACTTTCTAAACATTACTATTTGATCAGTTTCTATGGAGTCGAAAAAAGAACATTTTAAACGCTCATTGCTTGATTTGGCGCAAAGGAAGGATCTTATTCCCGGGATTTATAATTATTGCGATCGTTGGTGTGAACGATGTACCATGACGCAGAAATGTTTGACTTATTTGCACGAACAGGAAACAAAAGCGGAAAGTAATATGCAAAATCCCGATGAAGAGAATAAGAACTTTTGGGAGCAAATTAGATTGACTTGGGAAGTGACCATGGAAATGATTGAAGAAGATGCCGACAACGAAGGAATCGACCTGAGTGATGTTGAAAATATTGAATTACCGAAGCACATTGAGACACCGCTTGAAGTACAAGCCCGCAACTACGGGATCAACATTCATAAATGGATGAATGAGCATAAGGAGCTTTTTTCGGCCAAAGCAGAAAAGCTGGTTATGGTAGACGATGATGAATCGATGTTTAAATACCGTGATGCAGCAGAGGTAATTCAATGGTACAGTGCTTTTATAGGGGCCAAAGTTCATCGTTCACATTTGGAACTGGAAGAGCGGCAAAACAATCCCGACGATGAATACGGCTTGTATGCCGATAATCTGGGATCGGCGAAAATTGCCATAATTGCCATAAGTCGTTCGATGGATGCGCTTTCGGTGTTTTATTCTGGTTTCAGCGAAATGGAAGATGAAATCTTGCAGTTTTTACTTGAACTGACGCAGATAAAAAAGCAAATGCTAAAAACATTTCCGGGCGTTATGGAATTCAAACGACCGGGTTTTGATGATTAATTTCCAAACTTTACTTGTATCCTGCTACTTCTGTATTATTTTCACGCCAGAAAATATTCATCATGGAATTTGAAGGCAACATCCGAAAAATGATTACCGAGCTTAATGCGCCGGTAAAATATACACTACCCATTGGCAATGAGAAAATCGATATGAATGCGCTGATCGGGAAAGAAATCTCGATGCAATTTGACGGACAGATTAACTGTGTGTCGTGCGGGAAGAAAACGAAAACATCGTTTAGCCAGGGATTCTGTTACAATTGTCTTCAAACCGCTCCTGAAGCCAGCGAATCGATTATTCGCCCCGAGTTATCGAAAGCACATCTTGGAATTGCACGCGATATGGAATGGGCCGAAAAACACGATCTGATCGACCATTTTGTGTACCTGGCCGTGGCGAGTGCTTTAAAAGTTGGTGTTACCCGTGGTCATCAAATTCCTACACGGTGGATCGATCAGGGAGCCAGTTATGCCATAAAAATTGCCAAAACGCCCAACCGACATATTGCAGGTGTTATTGAGGTATTTCTCAAGAATCATTTTTCTGATAAAACCAATTGGCGGGCAATGCTGAAGAATGAAGTCCTGAAAGATTTTGATCTGGCAGCGGAAAAAGAACGTATTGCGAATTTGTTACCGTTGGAATTACAGAAATACTTGGATTCGGAAAATGAGGTAACCGAAATAAATTATCCGGTTGAGCAGTTTCCTGTGAAAATAAAAAGTATTGGTTTTGATAAACTCCCTGAAATTACCGGAAGATTGGCGGGTATAAAAGGACAGTATTTAATTTTTGATGATAGCCGTGTTTTAAATATCCGGAAACACAATGGTTATTTTTTGCGGGTGGCAATGTAGTTCATCAGCTCGATAAGCGATTCGCGCGCCTCACAGTCAGGGAATTCTTTTAGGCCGGCAATTGCCCGGTCTTTAAATTCATTCATTTTTTGCTCGGCATATTCAAGGCCGCCCTTCTCCGTTACAAGCTGAATCAATTCTTCAACTACTTTAGAGCTGTTATTCTTGCGTTTTATCAACCTCAAAATGCGTTTCCGTTCACTTCGGTCGGCTTCATTTAAAACGTGCAGTAGTGGCAGGGTGATTTTCTTTTCCTTAATGTCGTTACCCGTTGGTTTGCCCAGCAGGCCTTTCGACTGGTAATCGAAAATATCATCTTTTATCTGGAAAGCAATTCCGGCATCTTGCCCAATGCTGTACATTTTTTCGATTATCGCCTCGTCGTCAACCGCCGATGCAGCGCCAATGGCCATACTGGTTGCAATTAACGAAGCTGTTTTTTTGCGGATGATTTCGAAATAGGTTTCATCATCAATGTCGAGCTTGCGGCTTTTTTTCATTTGCAGGATTTCTCCCTCGGCCATATCCTGAACAGCGCGCGAAATGAGATGAAGGAAATTGTATTTTTTGCTTTCGAGTTGCAGCAACAGTCCGCGGGCTAAAATATAATCGCCCACCAAAACAGCCAGTTTATTTTTCCAAAGCGCTTTAACCGAAAACGATCCGCGGCGCTCGTACGACTCATCAACCACATCGTCGTGCACCAGCGTGGCAGTGTGCAATAATTCCACCGAACAGGCCGCCAATTTCGAAGATTCATTGGTTCCCCCGTGCAATTTTGCGGATAAGAACACAAACATGGGGCGAAGTTGTTTGCCTTTCGTGCGATAAAGGAAATTTAAAACGGTTGCCAGCAAAGGAATATCGCTTTGCAGGGATTTTTTAAAATAAGGCTCAAAATCATACAGTTCCTGTTCAATGGGGGCCTTTATTTTCTTTATCGTGGTCATTCCTTTTGCAACTTCTCTTTTGATGAACGAACTTAGAATAATTTTAAATAAAAACAGATTTTTTATTTAAAAAATTTAAAAATTCCTGATTTTGTACAAATGTTGGATATCCGTGCGCAAAAAAGCACTAAACAAGTCTCAAATATTTATATATTTGCATTTTTAAAGGTATAACTATGGTAGATATCAAGGAGATAAACGTCGAGCGTTTGGAGGTTGCTGCCAGCATGTTGAAGGCAATAGCGCACCCTATGCGTATTGCTATTTTGAAGCATCTGGAGGGAGGGAAAAAATTAACAGTTACCGAGATCCACGAACGGCTAAAGATTGAGCAGTCAACTACATCGCATCACTTAGGTATTTTGCGTGACAAAGGTGTTTTGTGCTCAAAACGCGAAGGAAAGAATACCTATTATTACTTGAAATACAATATTTTAAGCCAGATTGTTGATTGTTTGGAAACCTGCACCTGCGATTAAAAAAATTTATTACGATAGGAAAAGCCGCTGATTAAGATCAAGCGGTTTTTTTATGCTAAAATTTAAAGGTTTTCTTATTTTGTAGTTCATTTTTGTGAAACATTAGTCCAGGTATTTTTTTAATATAATTACTCAGCTAATTTGAATACAGACCATTTTATAAAAAAGTATGGAAGCCTGCTGTTATTAGCGGTTTGTATTATGGCCTTCTGGCAGATAGTCTTTCTTCAAAATGGCATGAAATGGGATTTTGTGGATGCCTATTTACCGGCCCGATACTTTTTTTCTGAAGCGGTTTTAAATAATATCTTTCCGTTTTGGAATCCCTACCTTTTGTATGGTGTACCTTTTTATGCCGATCTGGTTTCGGTTTTTAACCCAGAATTCTGGCTCGTTGGCAACATGTTTGGCTACTCGAATATTACCCTTCAGTATGTGTTTCTAGCCTATGTATTTTTTGCAGGAGTCAACTTCAGGTATTTTCTGCAACGATTTAATGTAAACGAGCCGCTTGCACTTTCGTTGGCAATTGCGTACATGCTTTCGGGGTTTACGGTGGGAAATGCACAACATCTGGGGTTTATTGCCGGATATGCGCTATTGCCACTCGTGATCGTCTCCTATGTGCAGTTTGCAAGGCAGCCCGAAACAAAAAGTATGGTGCGTTTGGCTCTTGTATATTTAGTTCTGGTTTTTGCCGGCTACCCGGGTATTACAATAATTCTTTCCTATTTGTTACTTTGTCTGTTTTGTTACTATTTCGTTTTATCCTTCAGAAAAAGTATTAAGCGCTTTTTTGTTTTTCATCTGATTTTTGCCGGCATTGTACTTGTTGGAAGTTTTGTGTTACTACTGGCGTTTTCGCAGGCACAACCCTATTTAAGTCGTTATTCCGGTTTAACACTCGAAGCCGTTTTGCGACATCCGTTTTCTTTGCATTCATTCTGGTCGTTTCTGTTTCCGTACAGTACAACAACCGATGTGGATTTCTTTAACACCGATCCTTCCATGTCGAATGCTTATTTCGGACTGTTCGGATTAGTGTTCTTAGTTTATGCTTTAACCGGAAAGATCAAACAAAAGGTAGGAGTGATCTTTTTGTTGTTCGCAGTATTTTCGTTGTTAACCGCGCTGGGCAGCCGGTTCTTCTTAAGGGAATTTCTGTATGATCATTTCCCGTTAATGAACATGTTTAAATATCCATCGATTTTCAGAGCACTTACCATATTTGGTTTTCTGGCTTATGCGGGACTTAATTGTAAAATCGATGATATTACATCCGCGAATAAAAAGACGCTGCTGGCGGTTATTGGCGTGTTAGCGATTATTATTTTATTCGTTGTTGTACGATCGGTGGGACGACTTGAAGCTTTTGTTCTTTTTGACTTTAATTTATCATTGGCCGATCGTTTGCAGAAAACAACAATTAATGAGGCTTTTATTTTGCAGGGCATTATTCATTTATTATTGTTGGGATACTTTTTTATAGTGCTGGTTCGCAAACAAAAACATTTACCCATAGCTATTTTATTTCTGTTTGCCTTCGACGGAATTCTTTCAACCCAGATGAATTTGCATTACACGGTAGTTAGTGATATTGATCCTGTTGAATTTAAAGCAGATTTAGATTCGGAACCCAAAGGATTTCCTATTCCTGAATTGCGCCCGATTGGTGAAAATTCGGATCATAATGCAGCCGGAAAATTTACCTGGAGAAATAACAATGTATTTCCAAAACGGCCCTCCTTCGATGGGTTGATTTCTTTTAAATCAGATGGTTATTCCACGTTGAGCGATGATTTTCCGGCAGTGCTGGAAGTAATGAAAAAGCAGCCGCTTTTTTTCTTTTCCGATGATGTGAGGGTAAACGGAGATACGGCTAACATTGGCCCGAAGACCGTTCTGTTAGAACCCGCTGACTTGCAGAATATCAATGGAAAAACGCTGCAACAGCATCAGGCAAATAAATTAGAAATTAAGAGCTTTTCCCCGAATAAAATTGTTGTACACACCGAAACACTACACGAGCAGTTGTTGGTTTTTCAGCAAAATTACTTTTCAGGATGGAAAGTAACAATCAATGGTAAAGAGCAAAAAATAGTTCGGGCAAACTATGCTTTAATGGGCACCATTGTTCCGGCAGGTGAACATGTTGTTCAATTCAGTTATGGTAACAAGTTAATAATCGTGTTATTTGTTGTGACGATGCTGCTAATGTTGGTATTGGCAGGCCTGCTTCTGTTTCTGCATTGGAAAGAGGATTTAAAACACCGACGAATGATTCTGGGGTCAGCATTTGGATTGGTGTTACTGATTATTACTTTTAGTGGTATTAACAGATGGCGCTATCATAAAAAGACTAGCCGATTATTGCCGGAGATTACAGAAGAATTCGAAGCTTTAAAAAACTACGATGTTACCACTTTCTTGAGTTATGCTTCAGGTACTCAGGTTGCGATACCATATACCGATCATCAAATTTATCTTGATGACAATATGAATGTGGCCGCCTTTGGTAAGGTGCTGGCTGAAACGCACACGCCACAATTTGCATTGGCCTGGATAAATGGTGTCATTAGTAAAGACGTGAAGGAGCTTTTTTTGTCCTATTTTCCGAAGGTGGAAAAGGAAATAATTTCGGGAAATTCAGGCTTTATTCTGGCTCGAAAGGGCGATTTTAAAAAGACTTATTATGATGAAGATTTTGAGTCGGGAACAAATCGGGTATGGGAAATAGACGAGAGCCGGATTAAAACCGATTCTGTTGCTGCAAATGCTTATTACACTTTTGTGCAAAACCACAGGTGGGGGGCAGTATTAAATATTACTGTCGATAAGAATAATAGTGACCTGCAAAAAATTACGGTGTTGGGCGATTTGCGTTTCCCCGAAATGTTTTCGGAGGTAAATATGGTTGTTACTGTATCGCGGGATAAAGAGCAAGTAGAATATTATACCCGGGAAATAAGTGATTTCTCGTACGAAACCGGAGTTTGGTCGCGGTTTGCACTTGTAAAAATGGTTGATTTTGACTTGCATTCGGGCGACGTAATTCATATTTATTTATGGAACAGAACAGATGCCCGCTTTGATATCGATAACCTGAAAGTGAAAATGTGTATCGGTAATTAGAAGCAATCTTCGGATGTGCCTGCAAAGTAGAGCCATTTTCTTATTTTTACCTAAAATTATTTGATTATGAAACTCGTTTTTGCGACAAACAACAAACATAAACTGGAAGAATTACAGGCTATTTTGGGCGATCAATTTACCCTGCTTAGTTTAAAAGATATTGAATGTTTCGACGAAATCCCCGAGGAACAGCCCACATTGGAAGGAAATGCCAGCCAAAAAGCTTATTACATCTACGACAAATTCGGCATGAATTGTTTTGCCGACGATACCGGTTTGGAGATTAAAGCCCTGAATGGTGAGCCCGGAGTGTACTCGGCACGTTACGCCGGCGAAGACAAAAATTCGGAGGCCAATATGAAGAAGGTGCTCGAAAAACTGACCAAAATAAATGAGCGGGAAGCACGTTTTAGAACTGTGATTTCGCTGGTAATTGATGGCGAAGAGAAACAATTTGAAGGCATTGTAAACGGCGAAATATTAACGGAAAAGAGAGGTGACTCGGGATTTGGTTACGACCCTATTTTTAAACCCGAAGGACTCGACCAGTCGTTTGCCGAAATGGGTCTCGAAGACAAAAACAAGATCAGTCACCGGGGGAGAGCTGTACAAAAACTGGTCGACTATTTAAAAAAGCTCGATTAAATGAAAAGAAGATTACTACTTTCTGCATTTTTATTACTGACTTTTTTTCTTTCGCAAGCGCAGCGCGAACAAGGCTCCTGGCAAGACTATCTTTCGTATAATAAAGCCAGCAAAATTGCTGTTTCGTCCGATAAAGTCTTCTGTGTTACCGAAGGCGGACTTTTTTATTACGATCTGGAAGATAACAGCGTAAATAAACTTGGTGACGCCACTCAGTTGTCCGACTTTGGGGTAAACACCATTGCCTACAGCGAACAAAATAAGGTGCTGGTCATTGCCTATTCAAACAGTAACATCGATTTGCTTTACGACGACGGCGAGGTGGTTAACCTGTCGGATATAAAGCGAAAAACTGTCGTCGGAAATAAGGTCATCAATAATATTTCTTTCTCTGGAAATGAGGCATATCTGGCCTGTGGATTTGGGATTGTCGTGTTGGATTTGGATCGTCAGGAAGTAAAAGATACTTATTATATCGGCGATGGAGGTTCGTCGTTGGAAGTGAACGACATTGAAACGGATAACAGTTCCATTTTTGCTGCTACTAACCAGGGAATTTACCGGGCTGATAAGAATGATCCCAATCTGGCCAATTTTGCCAATTGGATTCATGTGGATGATATTCCGCATCCCGATGGGATTTTTAATCTTTTGGTTTATCATGCGGGTAATGTAATTGTCAACCATGCCGCCGGAGAGTGGTATCAAGACGAAATGTATATGCTGAATAACGGAACATGGGAGCCATATAATCCTGAAATACGTTTTGCATTCGACCTGCAGAGCAATGGAAACTACCTGTGTATTGCCAGTCGCGATGTGGTTTTTATCATCGACAGTAATCATTCGCAAATAGGACGTATCGATAACTACAAATTTAATGATCGAACGGTAGAAAGTATCGCTCCAAAAAGTGCGGGTGTTTCGGCAAACGGTTCGGTTTGGATTGCTGATAACAAAGAAGTGTTGGTTCGTTATTATAGCGAAAGTTTTGAACAAACCTTGCCTCCGGGACCAATCAATAACGACATGTATTTTGTTGGTGCTTTTAATTCGGAGGTTTGGATGACCGCAGGAAGTACCAATGGCTATAAGGGCCCCGTTTTTCAGCGTTTTGGTAGCGATGGCTGGACCTATTTTTCGGACGCAACACATCCCGAGCTTCGAGGATTTCATAATATATTGGCCGTTGAAGTCGATCCCCGCGATCCGGATCATTTTTTTGTGGCCAGTTGGGGTGGTGGATTGCTGGAATACCGCAATGATGAGCTGGTGGAACGCTATTATAACCTGAACAGCCCGCTGGAAACTGCCTTGCCCGAGCAGCCTAACGAACCGTTCACGCGGGTTGGAGGTATGAGTTTTGATTCGGAAGGCAACCTGTGGATAACCAATGCCGAGTGCGCACATAATTTGCACAAATTAACGCCATCGGGCGAGTGGGAATCGTTCGAGTTGCCCGAAATTGCCAACAGGTATAATGTTTCGGATATTATTGTGAATGAAAACGATGATAAATGGATGCTCATTCCGGGAGGACATGATGCTTATGTGATTAATAAAACCGGCGACCAGAAAAAAAGACTGTTGGTGGAGACCTATTTCAGCAATGGTACCGACAATATTATTACGCCGATGCATGATGTTTTCTCCATTGCTGAAGACCAGAATGGAGCCATTTGGATTGGTAGCGGGCAAGGCGTTGCAGTGTATAGTAGCCCATCGCGAATTTGGAATTCGGAGAAGTTTTATGCCACACATCCGGGACTCGATTTGAATGATGGTATTTATCATCCGCTGCTTGAAACCGAAACTGTTACTGCAATTGCGGTTGATGGTGCGAACCGGAAATGGCTGGGAACTCAAAACTCAGGGGTGTACTTGGTGTCGGAAACAGGTGAGGCAGAAGTGTTGCATTTCACCACTGAAAACAGCCCGTTGCTTTCGAATACTATTCTGTCAATTGCCATCAATCAGAAAAATGGCGAGGTGTTTTTTGGAACCGATAAGGGATTGATCTCCTACCAGGGCGAATCCACGGGAGGAGCCGATTCGTATAGTGATGTTTATGTTTATCCAAATCCGGTGCGCGAAACCTACGATGGGCCGGTAACAGTTGCCGGATTAATTGAAAATACCGATGTGAAGATTACCGACATCACCGGAAATCTGGTGTACAAAACTACATCGTTTGGCGGACAGGCGGTTTGGGATGGAAAGAACCTGAATGGCAACCGCGTAAAAACCGGAGTTTACCTGGTATTTTGTAACGATGAGAACGGGGAAGAAACCCATATTACCAAAATACTTTTCATTCATTGATTGGGATTCACCAGCAGTTAAACTGAGTTATGATTACGGCAACTGAAGGCATTGTTTTGCACACAATTAAATATGGAGAGAGCAGTGTTATTACCACTGTTTTTACCAAAGAATTTGGCCGGCAAAGCTACCTGATAAATGCTGCCCGAAGCCGGAAATCGAGAAATAAAGCCGGTTTGCTGCAGCCCTTGTTTATGGTTGAATTGGAAGCCTACCAAAAGCAGTCGCGCGACCTTCAACGAATAAGGGCGATGAAAAGCCTGACCACGTACCAGGAAATTCCTTTTGATATTGTAAAATCAACGCAGGCTATTTTTCTTGCCGAGGTGCTTTATAAAACTATCAGTGAGCAGGAAAGTTACCCCGAACTGTTTGAGTTTATAAAAAACGCTTTGCTATATCTTGATCTGATGGAGGAGGGCAAAACAAATTTTCATTTGTATTTTCTGTTTCATTTAACCGAATACCTTGGTTTTATGCCTAATACCACACAAACCGGTTTTGAGGGGTGGCTCGACTTGCAAAAGGGTGCTGTTGTACCTTTCGAACCTTCGCACCCGATGTTCGTCAACAAAGAGGCAACGGCAATTTTAGTAAAACTGGCTTTACTGAAAATTAACGAACTGGATAGTTTGAAATTAAAACGCAGCATGCGCGATACGCTACTTAAAAAGTTAGTTGACTATTACCGCCTGCATTTTGATACGCTGGGTGAAATAAAATCGCTAAAAGTGCTTCAGGAAGTTTTTTCCTGATCATCCTTCACAATCACGACTTCGTAGGTATAAAGATCGGTGGTTTTCCATCCGTTCCAGCCAATTCCGGCTTTGTTCTTCGTGTATCTTCCCATAAACTCTTCTTTGCTTCAGTCCGTTTTTTATTGAATATCATAATGTCTTTTCAGCTAAAAGGTCGTAATTCTATTACGCAACTCAATAAAATTGGTTTGTCGATCTGTTTGTGAAGAAACATTTAAATAGCATTTGTTTTTGCGGGTAGTGATTTTTTAGGTAAATCAGATAACGTAAATTTACGTGAATACTAAAGCTGAATGGAATTAAACAAGGTACATAGCGTTATTGATGTGCTGGCTGAAGCCGGAAGAACGATTATTGAAGTGTATGAAAGTAACGACTTTGATGAACAGCGAAAATCGGATAATACGGCCGTTACCCGTGCCGACAAAGCATCGAGTAAGATTATAAACGCAGGCCTTGCAGAAATTTTCCCGGATATCCCCGTTTTAGATGAAGAAACAAACTTCCCGGAATACGATATTCGTAAAACCTGGGAGAATTACTTTCTGGTTGATCCGCTGGATGGCACCAAAGAGTTTATTAAACGAAACGGCGAATTCTGCATCAATATAGCGTTGATTAACAAAACAGCCCCGATAAATGGATGGATTTACGAACCCTTGAAAGAAAAAGGCTGGTATTGCAGTAAAGGCGAAGGGATTTATGAGTTCGACAGCAAAGGAAATTTCAAAGAAATGCAAAGGCCGGAGCCATACACCGGAAAAATAAGAGTGGCAACCAGTCGTTCGTTTTTTAAGCCCCGCGAAGCCGAACTGATTGATAAAATGAAAAGCACCTTTGAGCTGGAGATATTACACTGCGGCAGTTCAAAAAAACAAATCGAAATAATAAAAGGAAGCGCCGATATGTATCTTAAAGCAGGCCCTTGTTCTGAATGGGATACTGCACCCGGGCAGTTGATGGTGGAAGAATTTGGCGGAACTGTTTTTCGTCAGGATACCTTTGAAACCATGGCTTACAACAAAGCCGATCTTATAAATCCACATTTTGTAATGCTCAACGAAAGGCTTAATACTCCGGAGTTTGTTGCTTTTATGCAGCAAATAATTCAGGAGTAGTTCGCTCATTCCGCTTTTCTTTCTTATAATTAAAACCTAACTTGTTTGGGAAGAACGGGACTTTCCTCTTTGTATAAATCAAAAACAAATAGAAATGAAACGTACATTTATTTTATTGGCAGTGGTAGTAGCTGCAGCACTCCTTTTTGCCGGATGTGCAACACAATCTTTCGAGAATATTGGCGATCCTCCGGGATTTATAAAAGGTGTTTTTCACGGTTTTATTTTACTGTTTAGTTTTATAGCCAGTCTTTTTACTGATTACGAAATTTATGCTTTCCCCAATGCAGGAGGTTGGTATAATTTTGGTTTCCTGATTGGCGTGATGCTATTCTTTGGCGGTGGTGGTGCCGGAGCCAAATGTAAAAAATAGACTTCCCGAAAATAATTTTTATAGTTGCGAACAACATGCTGTGCAAAACTTGCGTTTCTTTACAAAAACGTACGAAGGTGTAATGTGTATCTTCGTGGTGAGTTTAAAACAGAAAACAGAATTAAAATTTTTAACGGATGAATAGAATAGTTGTTCTTTTAGCGATTCTTGCAATTACTGCATCTTCATGTAAAATTTTTCAAAAATCGTCGGGTCAGGCTGAGTCAGCCTATACCACCGACACCACAACACCAACAAAAGTGTTTACCGTACCGGGTAGCGAAACGAATACGCAGCCAACTGCTGTAACAAAATCCGAACCGGTGGCCGACGAAAAACCAATTGCAATGCGTAAGGAGCAGGTTTCGTTTACCAGCGAAACCGATCAGACGGCAAATGCCGGAAACACTTTCTTTGTGATTTTGGGCTCGTTTGGTCAGTTAGACAACGCAAAAAATTACCGTACAACGCTTATCGATGAAGGTTTTACACCTATCATTTTGCACAGCGAAACCGGTTATTACCGTGTTTGTGTTAATTCGTACAAGAGCGAAACCGAAGCGCGTGGAAGAGTAGCACAGGTGCGTAATGCTTTCCCTAAATACGCTGATGTTTGGCTTTTAATTAAAGAATAGAAAATATTTCAAATTGATTTGAGGACGCCGCTTTATGCGGCGTTTTTTGTTGGGTAAGTATGGCCTTCGTCAGGAAGAGTATGAATGTAAAAATATATCTGCCTTCATACAACGATCGAATTCTTTCTAAAAAGAATTTAATCTTTAAAAATTCTTAAAATCAACAACAAAGGGCTTCCTGATGTTATATTTTCAGAATTTATCGGAAATCAGTATTACATTTGTAATCGTTTCAAAAAACGAATACCCATTCTAGAAAGGAAACATATATGTGTAAAGACGAAAAGCAGAAGTTACTTGATCAACGCTATCTGAAAATGGCTGATATATGGGCGCAGAACTCGTACTGTAAACGCCGTCAGGTAGGTGCATTAATTGTAAAGGATAAAATGATAATTTCTGACGGATACAACGGTACCCCGGCAGGATTCGAAAATATTTGCGAAGACGAAGACAATAAAACAAAACCTTACGTACTGCACGCCGAGGCAAATGCTATAACCAAGGTAGCCAAATCGGGAAATAGCAGTGATGGTGCCACTTTGTACGTCACTTCTTCGCCTTGTTTAGAGTGTTCTAAACTGATTATTCAGGCAGGAATTAAACGTGTGGTGTTTACCGAGAGTTACCGTCTGGAAGATGGAATAAACCTGTTAAAACGTGCTGATATTGAAGTAAAGCAGGTTGATATTTAAACGGGAGAAACAGCCCGTGAAAGACAATTAAAATAAGGCCAGGCTTTGTTATCAGCAATACTCTGGCCATTGAAGAAAGCCTATGAACAAGAAAACAACAATAGTTTTACCTGTATTGATTGCCATTGCCGTGGCAGCAGGAATTCTGATCGGAAATGTAATGAGCCGCAATGCCACGCCCGCGTATCGTGGCGTAGGATTTTCGCAACCCAATAAAATGTCTGCTATTCTCGACCTGGTTAACAGAGGTTATGTAGACAGTGTAGATACCCACGAAATTATTGAAAATACGATTCCTGAGATACTGGAAAATCTCGATCCGCATACCACTTACATTCCTGCCCGCGACATGAACGAAGTGCAGGAGGAAATGAGCGGTAACTTTTCAGGTATTGGTGTACAGTTCTCTATTCAGGAAGATACGGTACGGGTTATCGAGGTGATTTCAGGTGGCCCGTCGAGCCAGGTGGGTGTTTTGCCCGGCGACCGCATTGTTAGTGTTAACGATTCGTTGATTGCCGGTGTAAAGGTGCAAAACAACACGGTGATGTCGCTTTTGCGCGGCGAAAAAAACTCGAAAGTTCGGGTGGGTATAGTTCGGTCGGGTTACAATGACGAGCTGGAGTTTGAAATTACCCGTGGCGATATTCCGCTGTACAGTGTTGATGTGTCGTACATGATTGATGACCATACAGGTTTTATAAAAGTAAGCCGTTTTTCAAATGCCACTTACCGCGAATTTATGCTGGGAATGCTAAAGCTGCAAGAAGCAGGTGCCGAAAAGGTAATTATCGATTTAAGAAGTAACCCCGGCGGATCGCTGGTGGGGGTGTTACAAATGGTTGATGAATTTCTGACAAAAGGAGAGCCTATTTTGTACACCGAAGGCCTGCATCAAAAGCGGAAAACATACAATGCTTCGGCAAAAGCTTCCTTTGCCAATATCGGTGTTTATGTAATGATCGACGAGTTTTCGGCATCGGCAAGCGAGATTTTTGCCGGCGCCATGCAGGATAACGACCGCGGATTGGTGATTGGGCGTCGTTCGTTCGGAAAAGGACTGGTACAGGAGCAAATTCCACTAACGGATGGTTCGGCATTACGCCTTACTGTGGCACGTTTTTACACACCCAGCGGACGTTGTATTCAAAGCTCGTACGAAGAAGGTAACGAAGAGTATTACAACCATATTTACGAGCGTTTTCATAATATGGAGCAGTTGGTGGCCGACAGTATTCACTTTGTTGATTCGCTGCGCTACGAAACCAAAGGCGGTCGCGTGGTATACGGCGGTGGCGGTATTATGCCCGATTTTTTTGTTCCGGTTGATACCACTGGAAATTCCGAATATTTTACCAAGATTTACCGCAAAGGATTGATCTACTCGTTTGCTTATTCTTATGCCGATTCGCACCGCGATGAGCTCGCAAAGTTCACCACAGCCGACGAGTTTGAAAACTATATGGACAAGCACAATGCCATGAACGAATTTATTGCTTATGCCGAAGAAAAGGGGGTGAAGAAAGATGCCAAGGGCTTAAAAATATCGGGAAAGGTTATTAATACGCAAATAAAAGCCTATGTGGCCCGTAATATTATGGGCGAAGAAGGTTTTTATCCCATCATTAAACAGATTGATAAAACACTGTTGCGTGCCATCGAGGTATCGCAGCAAAACCTGATGGTTAAAAATGTTGTTGCTACCGATTCGGTGGTTTCGGTGTTGTAAAAAGATTATTTACCCGCAGGTTTAGAAAGATCCGGGCTGTTTCGTTGTTGTGACGAACGGTTCGGATCTTTTTCTTGTGGAATTTGTAGCCGCCCGGGATTATATCGTTGTGATATTTCATGAAAAAATACTTTTTCCTAAAGAAATCAAAGTGATATTTAATGAAAAGGTTCTTTTTCCTAAAATTTGCATCTGGATATTTAATGAAAAAGAACTATTTCCTAAAAAGTAATAAGTGGTATTTTAGGAGAAAGTATATTTTACTAAAGAATTGCAACTAATATTTTAGGAAAAAGTATTTTTTGGTAAAGAGTTGAGCGTGATAGGTGGCGAAAAGGATGAAATTTGTAAATACTGCTATTTTACTTACGCCAATTTAAATAACGTCGCCATACATGTATCCAAACTTTGGCTATCGATTCAATGGCATCCGAAAGAAGTTCTTTGCTGTATACATCAAAATCAGGATTCACATTTAGGTTCAGAAATTCATCCCAGTCGAGTGTATTGTCTCTATTTGCCGGTATTATTTTATAGGCCGTCAGGTACGAATGCTGACAAATAGCCGACATAAAATCCCACGTATTGTTATTGTCGTCTCCCCACCCAAAAATAAATTTACGGGTTTTAATCTCATCTTCAATTAACGACATCACCTCGTCGTTTGCATTGGCTTTTTGTAAAGGGAAACCATTTCTATCGTAATAAAACCGTTTGTTTTTAAAATCGATCTCATAACATTTACGCACCTTATTGTCCCAGTATTTCTCAATATCGGCATGCAAATGTTTCCCGTCGGAAAATGGCCTCACATCGCAATGCAGGGGCACATGCGCATCGGCAACATAATGGCTTAACATGAAAAACAGATTGGCTATGTGGTTGCTCGTAGGTGCAATGGGCGACCCTTTATGTTCTTTATGCTGCATTTTAAGGTTATCAATCAAACTATGTGCAAGCGCTTCACAACGATCGGGAAGATTACCGCTTACAATTTCGTAAGCATGAGCATCAGCACTGAAGTTATCCCACCGTTTCGAGAAATAATAATTACCCGGCAGCTTTTTAAATCTTTTATCGCCATCGGGCTTAGGCTTGAATTTTAATACATGGCTCGTGGCCATATCTTTTATTACAGCATCAGGATACCAGGCTCCTTTTACAACATCGTCGCGGTAGGTTTTAAACCAGCTTACCAGTGAATTACAACTCTCTTTCAGATTATCCGGAATTATTTCCTGATCGAGTCGTTTAATGGCCATTAAGGCTAACCATGCATGGGTGTATTGTTTCATAATCTTTTGGTTCTTAATCCAGTTGCAAAACAGGATTATCTACCCAAAGATATCAAAAAAACGTCCTCCTTTCCCAAAGTAGATGGTTCCGATACCCCGGAATCGAAGAATTAGTCTTCGTCCTCCTTTTCTAAAGGAGGTGGCCCGTCAGCTGACGGGTCGGAGGATTGGGCTTTATTTATTCGCTTAAGTCTTGCGAAGAAGATTACTAGAATTCGTAAGTATCGAACTCATTTACATCCATTCCTTTTTTGCCCGTAAACGTAATTTCAACATAACGAATGTGCTCCTTGCCCGAAGCATCTGTTGTTTCAATAATACGGTGGTAAGTTTCGGCCTGTGGAATAAAAAATCTAAAGGCAGAGGTATAAAGACTAACCAAAGGATTAAACGGAACGCCATACTTAAACTTATCTGCACTGTTCAGCTTCGAAATACTGATTACCTCCAAATCCTGCTCGCGGTAGTATTCGCGCAGTAAGTGTTCCAGAGATTTTAATGTGGTGTAGCGGTTAAAATACTGGTAGAGCAATATCAACACCACTACACCAGCCATCGACAACACCAATAATAATTCTTCGGATTGGAAGTATTCCATAGTGGTTTATTTTTAATGGATTTGTTAGTTAACAGAGAACCATCAGTTTTCGATAGAATGGTTAGACGGCACACCCCTCATTTGCAACAAGGGGCAGATGCGTTCATTTTAGGACATATATAAAAGACCAATTCTATTTATATGACTACTTAATTTAACTTGAAGGTCATTAAATAATCTATCATTTAACCTAAAGTAGGCCGGCTGTTTAATATCCTCTGGAAGTACACTATAGAGATGTCTAAAATCAAATAAAAAAACGTAGTTCTTCCCTTGAAATTGAAAAGTAAAATCACTAATGTAGTTGTATTCGGCATATCTTTTTAAATAGTTGACATATTCCGAAGGAAAAAGAACTCCAGGTAACAACCTAACCTTTTTCAACTTTTGTTGCGCTGAATCACATTTTGGAGTAATATTTAATTCTATGAATTTACTTTTTGCATAAATACTTTTAAATGGTCTGTCCTTATTTTTTGTTAGAGACTCAATTAAAATCATTCTGAAGCATTTATCATATGCAGGCATTTGTTCTATTTGTTCTGTAATTTTACCTTTAAAAAATTGATTGAGCTCCTTTATTGAATTAAATCGTTTAGTACGCCCACTTTGATTGTTTTCCCTATGTCTGGTAAGTTCAAGAGATTTTCGGTTTTTCAATTTTTGAATTTCTCTATAGGAATTATCTATAGGCAAAAAAACTTCACCTGATATTTTATCTCCTAACAAATACCCAGACATATTCAATTTAAAATTTATTTGGGCAGAAAGATCATCTAAGTTGTCTGAACTTTTATTGATTAATCCTTCAAACACTTTTGATGTAGAATCAATTACATTATAATTAATCCTTTCAGAAAATATCTGATTTAATGTGGAGAAGGCTCCTTGGGATTTATTTGTACTGCGTTTATTAATCATTTCTCCCCAAAAAGCATGAGAAAGTTTATAAAGCAAACTTTTAGTAAGATTATTCCAATTATTCTCGTTATGCACAACAGACGTAAAATCATTTGTGACCTCACCTATCGAATCATTTATTATTGACTCCCAATAAAAAAAAGCTTTTAATGAATCAAATTCCTCAATCGTTTCTTTAATTTTTTCTGTGATAACGCTTATCCCTTTATCTTTAAGTTCTGCCTTTTTAAGAGTAATAACACTAATCGGACGTGTTGAAGGAAATGTTTCTTTTTCTAACTCCTCGAAAAGAATATCAATATATTTTTCATATTCGGTACTCCACGTAAGTAAAAAATATGGCCCATTGTTATTCCCAATAATTCTGGTCAATCGTCCAAGTGCAGTTGATACTACTGATTTTGGAGGCATACCTGTAATATCTGTTTGAAGCATTAAATCCAGAAATAACAACCTAACATTCTGTATAGGCTTAGCCGGTAAGTCTTCTCCTGTTTCATCACTAAAATAGGTAAAAGGAATATTGTTTGAAGAAAGTGATGCTATTAAATATTTTACATCATCATAACGATCATCAACGATAACAACTTTGCCATTATTTGGGTAAAACATATCAAATTATTTTTTAGGTATAGTTAATACAACAATTGCTCCTCGTTTAAATTCTTCTGGTAGATCATAATCTCCAAATTCGGGGAAAACAATTTTACCATCAAAAGTTTTCATTATTTCACTTACAATATGCAATCCTAATCCCATTCCATCATTTTTTGATGAAACAAAAGGTTTAGTAAGCTTATCAGTTGGCATATCAAAGCCAGGTCCATTATCTGCTATAATAATTTCCAAGTCTTTATCGCCATTCTCTTCTATATCAACGAAAATTTTCTTTGAATAAGATTTATCAATCTCCTTTAGTCGCTTGTATTTCTTCTCAAGCCAGAAAATTGAATTATCAATTATATTAGTAATGGCTCCAAGCAACAGCCTCTTGGTACACTTTATCGTTGGATCACCAGCAAAACTCATATAACTGTCAACAGTTGTAATTTCATGACTCATTAACCTATAGCTATTGTTAAAAAATGCCCCTTTAAGTATATTTTGAAGATTCAACTCCTCTGTATCAGATTGTTTTAGAATGTCTGAATAGTTTTTCATTAAGTTATCAAGGTGGTTTATTAGGTCTGTAATTTTATCAGGAATCTCTTCAATAACAACTGCTGCAATCAATTCTTCGATAATCTTATGAATTTCATGCATGCCGACACTTAAAGTTAATCCTGCCCCTGCACTAACTAGCAATATATCTTGTATTTCATTGTATTCTGTCTCAATTTTATCAAGTTGGTTATTTATATCATCTGCAGTTTTTTTATCCTTGATTTTTTTATTTACAAATGATTTCAACTGGGTAATTTTAGAAACTACAGGCTCCTTCTTCTCCGAAGGATTATATTTTCGCCTTATTTCATCTTTATCAATTTCTCTCAATATTTCAACAATCCCTAAAACGTACAAAACAGAATCCCTCAGATCAAAAAACGCTTCGTTCTCAATAAAACCTTCTCTATTTGTTTTTTCTACTAAAGCATTACTGGTTTCATCTTCAAGCTCAACTGTTGACAGTATAATATTGTTGCTTAACCTTTTCGCTGGAGTATTTACACGTCGACCATCCAAACCCAGCCAATCATTGCCTTTTTCACCATATTCATTAACTCTCAAATTTCCCCTGTAAACTCTGACTCCACCTTGTTCATCTAAATAATCCTTTAATAACTGTTTCCCTTGGACTTGAGACAACTCGAGGATACTACGATCCCGATCAAAAATATATCCCTCCAATGTTACTTTGCCAATTCTTAAGTTATCATTTTTCCCGTCGGAATAGTCTTTACCAAGATTAATAGTTTCTTCTTTCTTATTAACTGTTCGAACGAGTCCGGACCTATTGATAATAAAATCCTCCTTTTCAGTAACTACTCTTTCCTGAACTTGTGTAAGACTTGGCCATGGAGTAAACTTATACGTAAATTCCTCTATTTCACTTCCGCTAAGAGTAGCCTTAAAATAAAACAATGAGAACTCTTTAACATCTTCCCAACTTGGAAGACCTTCGAAAAGAGATGGATCATCCAATTCTATATTGGCAGAAAACTTACCTTTCTTATTAAACGGAGAATTTAATGAAAATACTGAACGATAAAGCTCTCGAACCATTCTCCTATCCCAAGCAGTTCTTAAGTTTGAAATTATTATTCTCGTACCTTTTCTTCCACCAATAAAATATTCAGGAGTTCTCTCATAAACCTCAAATTTTGCATCTTTCAAATATTTTTTCTGGGAAAACTTTACCCAATCAATATTCACATAAACTTCATGTCCTCCTTTTACCTTCGAGATCAACTCAATATTATTCCCAAGTTTATGTACCCCAAACCTTCCAATACCTTTTTCTCCAATGGGTAATCTTTTAAACTTTTTTGTACGTTCTCTATTTTTAAATTTAATGGCTTTGTTATCGCTTCCTGGTTCTAACCATGCATTATTTATAATGTCAATATCCATTCCATCTCCATCATCAAGAATTTCAATTGTTCCATTCTTTTTATCGTGTACTCTACTAAGTTTTATCTTTACATTTTTAGCATCAGCATCATATGCATTCTTAATCAACTCTAATAATGCAATGTTCTCATTCTTTATAAGCTTGTCTCCCAACTGAATAAGTAGTCTTGCTCTAGGCTCAAAATAATTACGTTCAGAAATAAATTTCATTTTGCTTAGTTTAAAATTTCTTTCACTACTTCCGCTATTTGCTTTGCTAAAAATGGAGGAACAGCATTCCCCACTTGATGATATTGATGAGTTCTGCTACCGCAGAAGTAATAATTATCAGGAAAAGTTTGGATTCTCGCTGCTTCCCGAACAGTCAGACTTCTGCATTGTGCGGGATCATAATGGATAAAATAATGTCCATCTTTTGAAATATGACTTGTTATGGTAGTCGCAGGTTCATTAGGTTTCTGTGTGCGAAATCTATCTGCAAACTTTCCTTCTTTCGCATTTTTATGCTCAGGTAATAACCACTCGGGATAATCTCTCAGTTTCGGAAAGTCTCCATTCTTCTGTAGATACAAAATGGAAAAAAGATATCTTCTTAAATCTTCCTTTAAATGAGTTCTTGTTTCATGATTAAGGACTCCCTCCAGTCTTTCATCTCGAAACCAATCTTCAAAAAGTGGATTTGCTTCTTCATCAAGCTCAAATCCCATAAAATTATTCCCTTGGCTCTGTGGAAAATTCAATTCTCTAATATCAAAATCAGGAAACAAGCCATTTAGCCTTCTTCCGGCAGCGTTTATTACTCTTTCCCAATTAGACTGTGTATTCTTGATTTTTTGGTAAACATGATTTCCTTTTTCGTTTTTATTAATGATTTTCCTTCCTATTCCACTTCGAAGCAATGGTAAACTGCCAATCACCTCATCTAAACTTATTTCTTCAGAGGGTATCAAAGTTTCATGTTCGTTAAAATCAATATCCTTTCTTATTCCTAAAAGAATAACACGATGTCTTCTTTGTGGAACTCCATATTTTTCAGTCTTTATAAGAAAATCTGAATCATTGTGATATATAGGAAAATCCATTTTATCATATTCATCAGGTTCTTTAACAAAGGAGAAAACCTTGTATGTGGGAGAGTTTAACTTTTTAAAAACTGTTCCCGGATTTCTTAAATCCTTTTTAATCCAACTAAACACTTTTTCTCCATCTAATTTTGCAGATAAGAGACCCTTAACATTCTCCATCACAAAAACTGCCGGATGATGCTTAGCAATTATTCTGAGATATTCTTTATACAAAAACACCCGATGATCCTTTTCCCTGATGCCTTGATTTCTTGATCTACCGACTAACGAGTATGCCTGACAAGGAGGTCCGCCAATTAGCAACCAGTCATCTTCTCCGTCAAGACTTTCCCTTATTCTATTATCAATTTTGTTATGCTTTCTTTTAATTTCTTTCAAAGTATAACCTTGTTTTTCTTTAGTATCCGGATTTTCTTCAACTTTAAAAGGAAGTTCATAATTCCAGGATTCTTTACATGCTTGTTCCCATTCTCTGGCAAATTCCTTTTTAAGCTTTTCAAACAATAAATTCTTTTCCTTCATATCATTTTCTTTGATATAGGAATAGTATAAATCAGGAACATCTTCTCTTCTAAATTGCCTATAGAAACTGCGGAGTCTTAACGTTTCATGCGCATGTTCATCTTTTTCAATAGATAATTTTATATCAAATATCCGATCTCCAGCGTCATCATAAATTGACGAAAATCCTTCTCCTAAACCACCAGGGCCGGCAAATAGATCAATAACAGGGATAGCCATAAAACTTCTGCTTATAATTCAAAATCCTTAAAAAAATCTGAAAATGTTAGTTCGAGGGCATCAAGGAATTTTTTAATTGTCTGAATAGAAACATTTCTTCTACCATTTTCGACACTGGCAATATATGTTCTATCCAATCCTGCTTTAAATGCTAATTCTTCCTGTGAAAATCCTTTTTGCGTCCGGTAAAACCTTACCTTCTTGCCAAATTTTTCCTGTGGATTCATGAAGCATAAAAATAGAAGGATGTGACTCAACAGTCAACCGACTATAAGTCACACATGGAAATATTACTGCTTAATTGAAGTCAGCAAAAATTCAAGGGTTTGTTTTTGCTGCTTAGATTTTAGTTCACACTCCCAAACAGTGATAACTTTCCAACCCAAAACATTCAGCTCAATCTCCTTTTCGCGGTCGCGTTTTTGAGTTTCCTTAATTTTATTTAGCCACCAATCTGTTCGGGTTTTAGGTACAACAAAATACTTGCATCCTTTATGTCCGTGCCAAAAGCAGCCGTTTACAAAAATTACAGTTTTGTATTTGGGTAAAACGATGTCGGGTTTTCCAGGCAGGGTTTTTACGTTCAGCCTGTAACGAAAACCGTTGGCAAACAAAAACTTCCGCACCAGCATTTCAGGCTTGGTATTTTTGCCCTTAATGCGGCTCATATTATACGAGCGGGTCTTTTTGTCGTGTACGTCGGCCATATGGTAAAGGTAAAAGGCAAAAGTGGAAAGGCAAAAGAAAAGTTAATGATTGGTCATTTGGAAAGCTTGCAGCTCCCTCCTTCACCAAGCACCTATCTACTCCGGCACGGCGCATTACTTCAGGCAATACCGTTTTAACGCGCTCTTCGGGCCAGGCATCTACCACTTCGGCACCTTGTTTATAGTTATCATTTTAACCGAACCAAACTCCTTGCCTGGTGTTTTAAATATATGATTAAACAAAAAGGGTATAAAAAAACAATACATCAAAGTAACTGGTCTGTTTTGCTAATTCTGCTTAGCGTTATAATCAGTGGTTTATTTACCGGCTGTTCGGGGCAAAAACAAATGATAGACAATAGTGTAGTTAAGGAACTGGACCTTCAAAAGTACCTGGGAACGTGGTACGAGATTGCCCGTTACGATCATCGTTTTGAGCGCGATCTGGTGGGCGTTACAGCAAACTACTCCATACGCCCCGACGGCAAAATAAAGGTAGTAAACAGTGGTTATAAAAACACCCTCGACGGTGAATATTCGGAAGCGATAGGGAAAGCAAAAATTCCTGATCCGGAAAATGAACCGGCCAAACTAAAGGTCTCCTTTTTCTGGATATTTTATGGCGATTATTATGTACTGGAACTGGATAAAGATTACCAGTGGGCAGTAATTGGCAGCAGTACCGACAAATACCTGTGGATACTGAGCCGGACTCCACAAATGGCTCCCGAAATTTATACCGATTTGCTAAAACGAATTGCCGACCGGGGATACGACACTTCAGCACTGATAAAAGTGAAACAAAAGGAAAACAATTAACAGATGGCATTCTTTCAATTTAAACGCGAACAATTTATAAAAAGCAGCATCGGCGAGGTGTGGGATTTTATTTCAACGCCACAAAATCTGAAGCGGATTACACCGTCTTACATGGGTTTTGATATCCGCACACCCGACTTACCCCTTGCAGCTTACGAAGGAATGATTATTGCTTACACGGTGCGGCCTTTGTTGGGAATTCCTACCACCTGGGTTACGGAAATAACGCATGTAGTGCCCCAAAAATATTTTGTTGACGAGCAACGTGTTGGGCCGTATAAACTCTGGCATCACGAGCATCACATCGAAGCGGTGGAAAACGGTGTATTAATGAAAGACATTGTGAGTTACAGTCCGCCGCTGGGTATTCTCGGAAAACTGGCAAACGTACTGGTTATTCGCAAAAAGCTGGAGGAAATTTTCAATTACCGGCAAAAGGCTTTTCAGGAAATTTTTCCCGGAAGCTAAATGATCGCATTCCAGTTCGTTTCTTCAATTAATAAAAAAGTCCCGCTTCTATCCAAGCCAATTCTTGCTCCATAATTCACAAAATATCGGGGCGAACTCTACTACTTACAAACAGGAAAAAAAGCAATCCCCGAAAATAAAGAGCCCTTGTTTACTGATATTGAATTTTTTATATCTTCGCGGCGTATTAACCACGTGTTCTTGATAACCACGTTAAAAACAAGAAAATGAAGAATAAAGTATCCGTTCTGTTTATGCTTGCAGGTATTCTTTTCGCCACCTGCTTATTGATTTCCAACATTCTTGCTTCAAAAATTATGATGATTGGCCCGTGGTCAGCCCCGGCTGGAGTATTGATCTTTCCGCTGGCATACATCATTAACGATGTGCTGGTTGAAGTGTGGGGTTACCAAAAAACCCGCCTCATTATCTGGGCAGGATTTGGAGTGAATGTACTCGCTGTGTTATTTTTTACGCTTGCAATCAGTGTAAATGCCGCACCGTTCTGGGAAAACCAGGATGCCTTTGCAACCGTTTTGGGCAGTACCCCACGAATTGTAGCTGCCAGTATGCTGGCCTATCTCATAGGATCTTTCCTGAATGCCTATGTTATGAGCAAGTTTAAAGTACTTACCAAAGGAAAAGGCTTTTCCATTCGGGCAGTTGTCTCAACGCTTGTTGGCGAAGGTGCCGACTCTGCCATCTTTATCACCATTGCTTTTGCCGGATTATTTCCGGTGAATGCCCTGCTTACCATGATTCTTACTCAGGCGATTATCAAAACCATGTACGAAATTGCCGTGCTTCCATTAACCATTTGGGTGGTTGGCAAAGTTAAAAAACTGGAAGGTATTGACACTTACGATTACGAGGTTTCGTACAACCCGTTTAAACTGAAGTTTGAGGGACTGAAGGATTGATTTATGAATGCAAGAATGCTTTAATACACTTTAGGTAAAATGACATTAACAGAAAATAAAAAAGCTTTAGTGGTTTTTTCGGGCGGACAGGATTCTACAACCTGCCTGTTCTGGGCAAAACAAAAGTTCGACGAAGTTTATGCTATAGCGTTTAACTATGGTCAGCGCCACGCCATTGAACTGAAATCGGCAAAAGCTATTGCCCAAAAAGCCGGTGTACCTTTGCAGGTATTTCCGATGGATTTGATCGCACAACTCAGCCAGAATTCGCTAACCCACCACAGCATGCAGGTTGACCAACATAAACCGGAAGACACACCGCCCAACACGCTTGTGGAAGGCCGGAATATGTTGTTTTTAACTTACGCTGCCATTTTTGCCAAGGTAAATAACATACATCACCTTGTAACGGGTGTAGGACAGGCGGATTTTAGCGGTTATCCCGATTGCCGGAACGATTTTATCGTGTCGTTGAATAAAACGCTGAACCTGTCGATGGATTATCCGTATCAGATTCATACACCGCTGATGTGGAAGAACAAAAGCGAGATCTGGCAACTGGCCGATGAACTGGGTGTTTTTGAACTGGTACAAAACGAAACCGTTACCTGCTACAACGGCGTTAAAGGAAAAGGGTGCGGGGAATGCCCGGCCTGTGAGCTGAGGAATAAAGGACTACAGAACTATTTGAAGGAAAGAGAAGGATTGAATAAATAATACCTGTCATACTGAGCGGAGTCGAAGTGTGTTATTCAGTCTTCAACTCCGCTCAGTGTGACAACAAATAACAAAACAATGAGCGAATTAAAACACCTGGGAAACGAAACGAATTACGATTTTGACTATCGTCCTGATGTATTGGAGTCGTTTGATAACAAACACCCCGAGAATGATTATTGGGTAAAGTTTAACTGTCCCGAGTTTACCAGTTTGTGCCCCATTACCGGGCAGCCCGATTTTGCAACCATCTACCTCAGCTATATTCCTGATGAAAAGCTGGTGGAAAGCAAAAGCCTGAAGCTCTATTTGTTTAGCTTCCGCAACCATGGTGCTTTTCACGAAGATTGTATCAACATCATTATGAAAGACCTGATCGCTTTAATGAATCCAAAGTATATTGAAGTGTGGGGGAAGTTTCTACCGCGTGGCGGCATTAGCATCGATCCCTTCTCAAACTATGGAAAACCGGGGACTAAATACGAAGAAATGGCCTGGTTTCGGATGCAGAATCATGATTTAAATCCCGAGCGGATTGATAACCGGTAACCTGTTAAACACGAAAACACTATGTCTGGAAATCAGACTTCGACATTTCTCATTAGTAGTAACCGGGATATGAATACCTCCGGCTCACTTCCATTTCTTTTAAAAGATGAATTTCTGAAATTAACCTAATTTGTTAACCAATTCTATTAGACGAAAGAACCAAAACAAGAACCAGTGTAAAATTAGCAACCTTTACAATAGGTTATACATCCTTAACAAACTTGTGGAAACAGAATTAATTTTTCAATATAGTAGCTGATAATCTTTCTACTTAAAGAGGTAACTTAGTAACCTCTGAATGAATGTACAAGGTGGCTGGATCTCTTGAGGGATAGTTCAAAGGACTATTGTTGCCTTTTTCAGTCATTTATTGCACTCTTAACCCCATTTTCCTTTAAAATATAAAAAGAATACCCAAATTGAAACTGAGAAAAATTATTTTCCCAATCTGCCCATTCATGAATAAACCTATACCTTGTGAATAGCTTACCTCTGTTAGAAATATCGACCTTCAAATTCAGCTCTACTGTATTAAAAAAGTTATGAGCAGATTGATCTTCACTTTTATAACTAATAAGATCCAAATCATTATTTAATATATAAAGCCAGGAAATGCGATCTTTTATAGAAAAACGAACTCGTCTTTCAGGAGTGAAATGAAATCCAAAGTCTATTGGTAATTCTAAATTATTGGCATAAAATTCATCGGCCGTTTCTGTTGAATCACTTTTGAGCCCAGTTCTTCCAAAAAGAAAACCAGCATCAATATTGAAATCAAATTTGGAATTTTGATTCTCATAATACAACAGGTTTAACATTGCACCAACTGAATAATTTCTATTTTGTAGTATAGATAAAGGGGTATAAGAATATATACCAGTATTATCGGGTCCAGAGAAAGGAGGTAGAAAACGATTATCTGATTCAATTTTTGAATAAGTAAAAACAGCATCAATATATTGAATGAATCCAATTCCTCCTCTATATCTGGGCCATAAGTCGAACCTTCCGGTATTAATGTTGAATCTTTTGTCAAATTCAATCTGAATAATTCCGTTAGGATTTGATTCATCTATTAAACCTAGCAAGTCCGTATAAATTCTGGCCTCAAATAATTTTGAAGTTTCAACTCTATACAATTTATGTTCTCTATTTGATTGATTTAGTGTTATTGAAATTGACTCTGGACTAACATCATTCGCATTAACATCAACAGTTTTAACATATCTAATTACATCTCCAACATTTAGCTTTAAGAGTTTCTTGTTCTTTCTTGACACATATTGTTTATCCCTCTCTTTATTGATAGCGTTGGTACACCAAAAATCTTGAATTTCTTTTACCGTAAATTCATCATATTCATCATCAGAGAACAAATTATTCTTGCCTAATTTTTGAATATTTCTGCTGGAACTTATACCGATAGAGTACTTGTTATTAAAACTAACTGGTACATTCCTATTTTTTGTTTTCAGGTTTCCAGACACTTGAATTTTTTCAATGAAACCTTCATAAAAGGAGAGCTCTGCTTTTGGGTCAAAAAGTTGTCCAACTAAAGTATCTTTATCACCCTTATCACCATCCAAATAAACTTTAATAGAATCCTTCAAGAAAATTGTTGCAACCTGCGGTTTTTCTTCTTCAGTACGATAATATAAAACTATCTCTGCATAAAGGGTTGCAATATAATTATCAATTATGAAATCGCTTTTTATTTTTCTCGCAGCTAAAGTGCCTAAAACAGCTTTAATTGATGCATTAAGTTTTGGCTTGAAGCTATTCAAGTTAAGAGGTCTTAGCTTGAATGTGTCGATATTACCAGAATAGCTGACATAAAATTGATAAAAATTATCATCATCAATTTCAGAGGTTAGGACAACATCAAGATCAGAGATTTTATTTTCTATGGAATCATCCAAGTAAGTTAATACCATTTCTGTGGGAAGAGACCATTTCTGTGCGCTTAAACCAAATGCTAAAAGCATTAAAATTATTGGGATTACTATTTTCTTCATAATATGTGGTTATGTTATAAGTAATTAACGAATACAATATATAACTATCTTTTAATATTTATAGGGTTTAAGCCATAGATATTGTTGATGTAATTACCAATTCATTACTAATTATTATATCTATGTAAAGTAAGATCTGGTTTATCTATTTTTACTTTACTTTCCAACACAATGTTTGTACAGAAAAACCATTAGATTTCAACCTTAGCTATTTCATTCAACCACTTTTGTTTCTCTTCATCTGAAAGGAAACTGACTTTAAAAGAAAATCAAGAAACTCCCCTTATAGACATGCTTCAGGCCTAACAAGCGTCAAACAGACTTGATCTCTTTACATTCTCTACATTTATTTTCTTAACGCTTTTTCCCGAAGGCGGACCTGAAGGCACATTTTGTGCGGGCTCGTCAAAAATCCGTCAATCGGGTTAATTGGATTGTATCAATATTATTATGAAAGACCTGATTGCTTTAATGAATCCAAAGTATATTGAAGTGTGGGGAAAATTTCTGCCACGTGGCGGCCTTAGCATCGATCCCTTCTCAAACTATGGAAAACCGGGGACTAAATACGAAGAGATGGCCTGGTTTCGGATGCAGAATCATGATTTGAATCCCGAGCGGATTGATAATCGGTAACCTGTTAAACACAAAAACACAAAGTTTTTACCCCTAAATCCCCTGAAGGGGACTTGAATGATGAATATCGATTAACGATTTTTGAATATTGATCGTTATGAAAGCCCGAACAAGTTCTGATGTACTTCGACCTTCGTAATTCGTTAATCATCATTCATTATTAGATTTCCAGTTTAGCAATCTCACTCAGCCACTTTTGTTTCTCTTCATCCGAAAGGAAACTCGCTTTAAACGAATTAGCTGCAAGCTTTATAATATCTTCGTTGGAGAGATCAAGTGCTTCAGCAACAGCAAGGAAATTCGCATTCATATAACCACCAAAATACGCCGGATCATCGGAATTTACTGTGGCAACAATATTGTGATCCAGTATCTTTTTTAAAGGGTGATCAACCATATCATTCACCACTTTCAGCTTGAGGTTCGACAGTGGACAAACCGTTAACGGCATCTCAATACGCGCCAATTCATCCAGTAATTCTGCATCGTCAATCGAACGCACACCATGATCGATACGAGACACTTTAAGCATATTTATTGTATCCCAAATGTTTTGTGCCGGTCCTTCTTCGCCGGCATGTGCCACCGTTAAAAATCCTTCTGCACGTACCATTTCAAACACCTTTTTAAACTTGGCCGGTGGATGCCCATTTTCGCTGGAATCGAGCCCATAAGCCGTAAACAACTCGCCAAACTGCAACGACTCTTTAAAGGTTTTTATGGCATCTTCCTCGCTCAGATGGCGTAAAAAATTTGGAATCAACCGGTAAGTTATGCCCCATTCATCGCGGGCATCTTTACAGGCCTGCAAAATACCGTTAATTACATTTTCGAACGGAACACCTCGCTCGGTATGTGTTTGCGGATCGAAAAATATTTCGGTGTGTACCACCTTTTCTTCGTAGCACTTTTTAAGATAAGCCTTTGTGAGATCGTAAAAATCCTGCTCGTAAAGCAAAACATAGGCTCCGGCATAATACAAATCCAGAAATTCCTGTAGATTATTAAACTGGTAGGCTGCACGCAGCTCATCAACCGACTTATATTTTAACCGGATATCGTTTCGCTCGGCAATAGCAAACATCAGTTCCGGCTCAAAAGTGCCTTCAATATGTACATGTAATTCGGCTTTGGGGATCGAATTTATTAACTCAACTTGTTTTCTCAATGTCATTCTTTTTTCTTTCGTTCAAATATACATAGTGATTACAATTCCACAAATGAAAAAAGGTTGTTATACAGCGTTTATCTATGACGTTTCAGAGAGAACCATTAAGAAAAAAACTTTGCCTCTGTGTAACTTTGTGTATTCTCTGTGAAACTCTGTGAAATTTTCTATAAATTAAAACAAACATATAAGCAATCTCACGAATACTTATAATCATGATAGAAAATGAAATCTCAAAGACAATTATCGGCTGTGCAATAAACGTACATAAACAATTAGGCCCGGGATTACTTGAGTCTGCTTATCAAGAATGTTTATTTTACGAATTACAACAAAAAGGACTGAAGGTAAGAAAAGAAGTACCTATGCCGATAGTTTACAAGGAAGTGAAGTTAAATCATGGTTACCGAATTGATCTGCTGGTGGAAAATAAAGTCGTTATTGAATTAAAAACAGTGGAGGAACTCAATGAAGTTCACACTGCACAGGTACTCACCTATTTAAAATTGGGTAGCTATCGCCTTGGATTACTTCTGAACTTTAATGTTACCATGCTTAAAAGTGGCATCAAAAGAATTATAAATTAATCTTTAAGAAGTTATTCCACAAAGCTTCTCAAAGGACCGCAAAGAAACACAAAGACTGTGAAATTATCTCTGTGTAACTTTGTGTATTCTCCGTGTAACTAAGTGGTATAAAAAACATATATAATTCCCAAAAATCACCAACGGGAATGAAAGTAATGCTATTTTCCGCTAACTCTCCCTCATTCCCTCTCTTCTCAAAGCTACCCTTTATACACATCTTTTAAGAACTTCATTGCGACAAGGTATCCCTCATATTTAGTATTAAAGGTATCAAGTCCATTTTTCATTGATATGTAGCCTGGTGGGCCATGAGACTTATATCCGCTCCAGCCACTAAGCCGGGCTATTGCCCATGCACACCATGCTAAACTTCTGGAGGGATATGGGTTTTGTTGTTTTTTCGTTTTTCCTTCTATTTCATTTTTTAGTAATAACTCTATAAACTCTATTTGCTGTTGGTTAAATATCAGTTCAGCGTTTAATGCTTCTTTCTTGTTGAGCGATAATTTAAGCACCATTATTGTTAATGCAACCTGAAGTGCCATAACAACCTGTTTCTTTAATGCAGCACCGGTTTCAAGCTGTGAGGCTTCAAGCTCAAAGCCTTTACTTTTCATTATTCTGAAGAGTTCTTCAATAAACCACCTGTTACCGTACCACTCCAAACATTTCATTGCATGGTCAACCTCTGTTATTGGGTGCGTAGTCAATAACCTCCAAACTATTGGAGATTCTGCTCTGGGCACTGTCTTTGGCTGTTCACGGGCTTCAATAGCCCATAATTCAACATATTCAGGAAGATTCTTATCATGTAGTTTTTCTGGCCTTTTTATTTTAAGCTTTACATATTTTAAGGACATTTTTGCTGTCCGGGCTTTTCGTTTTTTATTTCCTTTAATTTCTAAATCGTAAACAGCTTTTTGTTCCTGTTGCGATAACTTTTCATAAAGTTTCACATCCTCTCCTGCCAATTTTCGGTTTATTCTTGAACGCACGAGCAAGTGTGTGCGTTCTTCTGGGATAAGGACAAACTCACTAAAAATATCAGACTCCCTGTCTCCGATAACAGTTAACATTGGTGCTTTGTCTAAAACAGATTTTGTTTTTCGGGCGCTTTCAATCCAGCGGTATGATTCCTTTTCTGTGATATCTTGTTTCCAATAACTTCGTTCAAATTTATCTTGTTTGTCCCAGTTGCGGTTCCACAAATCAATGCTTGACAAGCCGATAGGCAGTTTATCCTTTTCGTTTATCACCAACATCGGATGGCAAAAGAAACCTGCATTATCATTTTTTGTTACCGGACCAATATCCTTGTCCTTTTTCCCAATCCGTTGTAGGTGGCTGGTAAAGTTAAACTCTGTTGTATCCTGGATACAAAGAAGATGAGTAGAACCTTGGTTGGCTTTACAATTAGAAACTACACCTTCTGTTAATTCAAAATGGCTGAAACTATTATTCCCAAACATACGATATGCTCCTATCTTTTCGGTATTCGTTGTACAAAATTTATTGACAGTAACTTTACCGAAGGTAAGCATATCTGACATAATTTTATTGGCTCGTTTTTCGATTCGGATATCTGGGAGAAATCCATCGAAGAACCTCTTAAACTCTCTGACTATCACGACTTTAAGATAGTGATAATTGTCAGAGCCTGCAAGATTAAAGCACTGTATTACTGATAGTTAGGCAATGTTTTATCAACAATAAAATGTTAGCTCAACAATAAATCAAAGAACGTATATTTGTGTATAAAGGGTAGCTTCTCAAAGAGAGGGACGATTGTGTAGAAGGCACAATCAGGGTGAGTCTATAAAATATGAAGCAAATTTTCCTATTAAATGTTATTCGACTTTCAACAAAAAAAACAGACCCGAAATGAGCCTGCTTTTTACATCTATTTGGTATTTATCTTTTTAAACTTTAGGCAACTCCCATGGTGCGCGGTAGGTTGGCACCAATAGTTCGTTGGCCGCATCGTTATCGATGAATTTGCTGTTATCGGCATCCCAATACAGGCGCTGACCGGTTTTTAAGGCCAGGTTACCCAGGTGAGCTACACGAGCTGTATTGGCAGCAATACCAACATGACAGTTCGTATTCTGATCGCCATCTTTAATACAATCGATAAAGTTAGCCATGTGGTTGTTCAATCCCTGTCCATCGCCTTTTTTCAATTCAACGCGCTCCATTCTTGGATTTCTGCCACCTTCAGGAATAACTTCCCAGCCGTTGCGATCAACCACTAAAGTTCCGTTTTCCCCAACAAAACCTACACCGTGGCTGCGGCCGTAGTAACCACCATCAATTCCCAAACCATGATCCCACAACAAGGTATAATCGTCGAATTCGTATAAAGCCTGCATACTGTCAGGAGTTTCGCAAGCATCATCGGGGTAGCCAAATTTACCACCCATTGCCATAATCGATTTTGGCGCTTTGGCTTTCATTCCATATAAACCATAATCGATAATGTGCACACCCCAGTCGGTCATTAAACCACCTGCATAATCCCAAAACCAGCGGAAATTAAAGTGAAAACGGTTCGGATTAAACGGACGCGCTTTTGCAGGCCCTAACCACATATCGTAATCTACACCTTCTGGAACAGGTCCGTCGGGCATTACCGGAATCGATTTCATCCAACCCTGATACGACCAGCAACGAACGGTACGAATTTTACCCAGCGCACCGGTGTAAACAAAATCAACGGCATCTTTCCAGTGCTTGTCGCTACGTTGCCACTGCCCTACCTGGGCAATTGTACCATAACGTTTCCAGGCACGCTCCATAATATTGATCTCTTCGATGTAGTTTGCCAGTGGTTTTTCACAGAAAATATGTTTTCCTTCCTGTGCTGCATAAACAAAAGGCAAACAGTGCCAGTGGTCAGGTGTACCAATAATGATCACATCAATTCCCGGCTCTTCCAGTAATTTTCTGAAATCTTTAAAACCTTTTGGTTTTGTTCCCTGAATTTTTTCAACGTCGGCAATACGTTTGTTTAGAATGTTCTCATCTACATCGCAAATGGCAGCGCACTCCGTATTTTTTTGTTTTAAGAAAGCCTGAAGATCAGAAAACCCCTGACCTTTTGCACCAATCACACCACAAACTAATTTTTCGTTTGCACCTGAGCACGATTCCATCGCTAAAGGCATACTTGACGCAATCCCTACGCCAGCTGTTGCCATTGCCGATGTTTTAATAAAGTTTCTTCTATTAGTCATTTTTATTTAGTTGGTATTAGAAAATAAATCTTTATTCATTGCAGTAAACTCACGAAGAGCTTACTTCGCGTAACCGATCCCAAATTTGTAGAATAATTTTAAGTTATCCATTTTTAATACCGGTTTTTTAGATCAGTGGATAAAATTATCACGTTTTTATTTAAACATTCGCTTAAACCCAGCGAACTATTGAAATTCTATTTCGTCCTTTTTTCGGTAAACAGTTCCTTTAAAATGAGCAATATGCTCGTTTGCTTCGTTGGTAATCTCCACCAGATATGTTCCGAGTTTATCATTGAGCGAAATCTCTTTTGCCTCGGCAGTTAAAATACCCGATGATGTGGCTTTAAAAAACGAAATCTCTGCATCGATTGCCAGCGCCACTCTGCCATGCGAATTAGACGCTACGGCAAAAGTAAAATCAGCCAATGTGAACAAAGCCCCACCATGCACAATTCCTACTGAATTATAATGATCAGGTTTAATTTCCATTCTCGATTTTGCATAGCCGGGTTTCGCTTCCACCAATTTTATCCCGTTGTTGGTGGCAAACACATCTTTCTCAAATGTTTTGTGATATTTTAAATCGGTCACTTTTTGTTAATTTGATTTTGGTGAAATTACAAAAAAAGAAAGCCGGAAATGATTTGCTTCCGGCCTTAAATATCTTCATTTTATTCTTTTTGCATGGCATCGTCGAATGCAACATCCGATGGCGCAAAATCAACCTTTTTAACAAATTCGCAAGATTCTGCAGCCCCGGCTTCACGGTTCATTCCGCTGTCTTCCCATTCTACAGATAGTGGTCCGTTGTAAGCAATATCATTCAGCGCCCTGATAATGTTTTCAAACTGAATCTTTCCTCGTCCCACACTACGGAAATTCCAGTAACGGCGGTTATCGCCAAACTCCATGTGCCCACCAAAAACACCAACTCCGGTTGGCACATCGCTCCAGTAAACATCTTTCATATGCACATGGAAAATACGATCGGAAAACTCGTAGATAAAGCGCACATAATCCACATGCTGATAACCAAAATGACTAGGATCGTAATTATAACCAAACGCAGGATGATAATCCAGTGCTTTAAGTGCCAGGTGTGCGGTATGAATATCAAAAGCAATTTCCGTTGGATGAGCTTCTAAGGCGAATTTTACTCCCAGGCTTTGGTACTCATCGAGAATCGGTTTCCAGCGACGAGCGAATTCGGCATAACCTTCTTCAATCATTTCGGGCGATACCGGTGGAAACGAATACAACAGATGCCAAATCGGACTTCCGGTAAATCCAGCCACGGTATCTACTCCCAGGCGTTTAGCAACTTCGGCTGTTTTTACCATTTCTTCGGCTGCCCGCTGGCGTACACCTTCCGGATCGCCATCGCCCCACACATGCGGGCTGGCTATGCTTTTGTGCCGTTTGTCAATGGGATCGCAAACACACTGGCCATCCAAATGTGTTGAAATCGTATACAATTCGAGGTCGTATTTATTAAGTAATTCTCTTCTGCTATCACAATACGCCTGATCGGCTTTTGCAACTTCCATGTGATCGCCCCAGGTGCATAGTTCCAAACCATCGTAGCCAAATTGTTTTGCTTTCTGACACATGGTTTCTATAGGCAGATCGGCCCATTGTCCGGTAAAAAGTGTTACTGGTCTTGCCATTATTATTTTAGTTTTAAGTTCAGATTTTCATCGTTATTTAATCGATTGTTTCGCCAAATTTTACCCATTTCACCTCATCGTTGTATCCGGCACTAACTACCGTGTCGATGAATTGCATTCCGCGAATTCCATCTTCAACACCCGGAAAATCGAGCATCTCTGGTGTTGGCGCTTCGCCGTTGGCTTTTGACCGAACGGTAAGAGCAAAATTGCGGTAGATATTGGCAAACGCTTCCAGATAACCTTCGGGGTGTCCGCCCGGAGTTCGGGTATTGTGCAATGCAGCCGTAGCATCAAGATTGGTTCCGGTTCTTAAAATCTGCATCGGTTGGTCAATCCATTTTAAAATCAATGTATTCGGTTCGTGCTGGTTCCATTCCAGGCCACCTTTTTCGCCATAAACCCTAATTTTAATTGCATTTTCTTCGCCTACAGCAATTTGCGATGCTGTTAAAACTCCATGCGCTCCATTGTTAAAACGCAAAAATGCCGATCCGTCATCATCCAGCAAACGATTGGGAACAAAAACATTTAGGTCGGCACAAATTTCAGTTACCTGCAAGCCGGAAATGTATTCCACAAGATGATGTGCATGAGTACCAATGTCGCCCATACAACCGGCTTTCCCCGAGCGTTTTGGGTCGGTGCGCCAGCCGGCCTGCTGGTTATCGGTATCTTCCAGTTTTGTTGCCAGCCAACCTTGCGGATATTCCACATAAATTTTCCGAATAACACCGAATTTACCATCGGCAACCATTTGTTTGGCTTGCTTTACCGCCGGATACCCCGCATAAGTATGTGTTAATGCAAAGGTTAATCCTGTTTCATCAATTTTATCTTTTAACTGCAAAGCCTCATCCAGCGTGAAGGTAATCGGCTTGTCGAGTACCACATGAAACCCGTGTTCCAATGCTTTCATCGCCGGATCGAAATGCATGTGATTAGGCGTTACAATAACCACAAAATCCATTCGTTCGCCTTCGGGCAGTTGCGCCTCTTTTTCATACATTTCCTGGTAAGTGCCGTAAACACGATCTTCGGGAAGGAAAAGTTCTTTTCCTGATTCTTTTGAGCGGGCGGGATTGGAATTAAAACAGCCGCAAACCAAAGCAATTTGGTTGTCCATTAATGCTGCTGTGCGGTGAACTGCCCCGATAAAAGCGCCGGAGCCTCCGCCAACCATGCCCATACGTAGTTTTCTATTCATTATGATTATAGTTTTTGTTGATTTAGTTACAGGTTGCTAAAATTAGCAACTCTTTTTCACGAAAACAACAAAAACCAACACAGAGTTCTGATATGTTCTATTCTGCCACAATCACGAAAAAAGCGAACAGAATTATGCTTCCGTTCACTAAAATTCAATAATAATTCCGATGGTTGGTAAAACAGTTCCCGACTTGTTTTCAATTTCGTTCAGCACATAACGCGTTCCGTTGTCGGTGGTAAGAAAATTCCCGTTGGCATCTTCGGCACGAACAACAATATCGTTTTCCTGCGCCTGGAAATTGTAGAGATTTTGAATATCGATATAAAACTTAGCGGTGAGTTTATCGAAATAATAGGATTTGTCGACACGAATATCGAGCTGATGAAAAGGATTAAGACGTTTGGCATTCAGCTGCGTATAATCGTAATACGGCTCGCCTTGCAGGTTCCAGGCTTCAACCAGCGACGATTTTTCGATATCCCACGGCGTATAAGGCAAACCACCAACAAAACGCCAGCGTGCACCAACGCGCCAGTTGCGTTTCAGATCTTTTGTGGTGGTAAGTGTAACCAGGTGTTTGGCATCCCAACTTGAAGGAATATAAGCGCCTTCTCCGTCTTTAAATTCACTACGCACCAGAGTGTACGACAGGTTGAAATTAAAACCATCAGTTGAATTAATACGCGCCTGAAACTCGGCTCCGTAAGCTCTACCCTCCGATATCGAAAACACTTCTTCATCGCCAACAACACCAAAATCAGCCCCAAGGTTAGCCAAGCTTACCTGATCGTTTACCGAAAACGGATATTGTGAATAACCTTTCCAGAATACCTCGGCTGATAACTGTACCGTAGATTTTGGACGATACTCTAAACCACCAATAAAATGATCTACAGCAATATATTTCAGCTTGTTGCCTTTATTCACCAAAACATCGTTCTCCTTATAACCCAACGTTGTATAAGCCGGCAACTGGTAATAACGTCCGGTGTTAAAATTCAGGCTCCACTGATCGGTTAAGGTGTATGATGCCGAAAAACGTGGCGAAAACTGATCTAACAAATTTTTCATGCTCGACGAGTAGTTATTGGCATCAGCGCGCACTCCCAGCGAAAGTGCCAGACGCTCGCTAAAAACCGACTTACTCAGCTGTGCAAACAAGCCGTATTTTATCAAATTAAGATCGGTGTTATAACTTATATCTACCGGTTGATCATTATAAAATCGACGGAACTGTGAGTTGTTTTTGTAGCTTACAAAATCGATGTTGGCACCAAAATTCAGCTTAAAGCCATCCATACGTGAAGTGTTCTCGAAACGGAACTTATTTTCGGCCTCCTGCGAATCGTAATCCAGAATTTTGTTCTCTTCCGAACTCTCGTCGTTATCAAGGTATTTGTAAGCGTTATTATCTAAATGACTTCGACTTAGCACAAAAGTCTGGTAGCTGTTATCGCGGTAATGTTTGTAAACTGCACCCACCGTGTATGACCATTGTTTGTTCACAGGAATTTCGCTAAGAATGTACTTTTGCTCGTCGTCGGGATCTTCAATATCTTCATTCAGTTCAAACAGATCGTTGGCTCCCAAACCGATTAAAGTCAGCTCATTCTTTTTATTAAAACGGGTGCGCACTTTAAACTGCATATCGGTAAATGTGGGTAAAAAAGGCAATTCCAGCGCGCTAAACAAAAACTGCAGATACGACTGACGTACCGAAACAACAAAGTTTGTCTTTTCTCCAATGGGGCCATCCAGTGTTGCAGCAATTTCCGATGCTCCCAGCGTTCCGTGAAAATTCAGTTTTTCCTCGTTTCCATCAATCTGATAAAATTCCATCACGCCACTTAAAGCATTTCCACGGTTGGCCGGAAAAGCGCCTGAATAATAATTTACCTCGCGAATAAAATCGGCATTTAAAATACCCACCGGACCGCCCGAAGCACCTTGTGTGGCAAAGTGATTTATAAACGACACCTCCACACCGTCAAGATAAAAGCGACTTTCTGACGGGCCGCCACCACGAATGATAATATCGTTTCGGAAAGCAGGTGTTGACTGCACACCGGGAAACGACTGAATGATTTTTGAAATATCGCGGTTGGCACCAGGGCTTTTTTCAATTTCTCCAATACCAATACTACGCAACGAAACCGGACTTTCAATGGTTTTTCGGAATGGCGAAGCAGTTACCGTAACCTCATCCAGTTCTGATACCGCTTTTTGCAACAATATTTCAACAAACGCAGTGCTCGAATTATTTACTTCCACCTCCGAAGAAATAGCTTTTTTATAGCCAACAAAACTGGCCTCAATCCGAACAAAACCCGGGGTAAGGTTTCTAAACTCGAAATGCCCCGTTTCATCGGTTACCGTTCCGTTCGAAGTTCCCGAAACCAACACATTAACAAAAGGCAATGGCTCGTTGCTAACAGCGTCCACAACTTTTCCGGTTACAGCAGCATTCTGCGCAAGCATAATTACAGGCAATCTGAATAAAAGAAAAAGTAATCCGAGTCTTCTCATTATTTTTGTTTAATATTTCTGTCAATCCTTCAAACAAAACTAGATGATAAAAGTTGAGAAAGGATTATTGTTTTTATAAATTAGCCATCGAAAAATTGAAAAGCAGATGCGTGTTGTAATTCAAAAAGTAAAAGAAGCCTCGGTAACAGTTGAAGGCGAAAAAATATCGGCCATAAAAAGTGGTTTGCTAATCCTTGTGGGTATTGAAAATGAAGATACTAAGGAAGACATTGATTACCTGGTTAAAAAGTCGACTCAGTTGCGGATTTTCGACGACGAGAACGGTGTGATGAACCGCTCGGTTATGGATGTTAACAGCGATATTATTGTGGTGAGCCAGTTTACGCTACAAGCCTGCACCAAAAAGGGTAACCGCCCATCGTACATCCGGGCCGCCAAACCCGACATTTCCATTCCGATGTACGAAAAATTTGTAACTGCCATGGAAACTGCTCTCGGCAAAAAAGTAGGAACAGGAAAATTCGGAGCCATGATGGATGTGGCACTGATAAATGATGGTCCGGTAACGATTATCATCGATTCAAAACAAAAGGATTTTTAATTCCCTTAACCACAAAATTTAAGACAAATGAAAAACGAACTTACAATATCCGAAGCCCAGAAACAAGTTGACGAGTGGATAAAAACCGTTGGAGTGCGCTACTTTAGCGAATTAACGAACATGACAATTCTCACCGAAGAAGTGGGAGAACTGGCACGTATTATGGCACGAAAATACGGCGATCAGTCGTTTAAAAAGTCGGATGAAGCATATAATCTTGCCGATGAAATGGCCGATGTACTTTGGGTGCTGATTTGTCTGGCCAATCAAACCGGAGTGGATATGAATGATGCATTTCTGAAAAATATAGAGAAAAAAACCAGTCGCGATGGTGATCGCCATAAAAACAATGAGAAGTTAAAATAACGCTGATTGTTAAGTATTTAAAATATCTATTTTCATTATTGCTGCCGCAGGCCTTCATTTTTGTCTTGCCACAAAAACGAAGCAAAAAAGTCAAGGCTACTTTTGATCCTTCCCTTCCGTATTCATAAAACCTAAATTCGGACGGGTGATCTCCTCGTTTCCTCGGAGCTTCCCGCTCTCCTTAAGATTTTATTTCAACTCCATGTAATGACCAAAAGAGGCCGCTCCTGCATTGTAAGGTAAGCCGCATCGAAGTTTGGCCTCGGCCGGTGAACCGGAAAACAAGCGGTGGCGGCGTTAAAAAATTACTGTTGTTTGAGGAGGTATGACGAGTTTCAGGAATTTTAGTCGGCATCGCGTAGCTTTTCCGAGTGAAGTGGGCGCAGCCTTGGGTTTTCTGTCTACTGTTTGGGCTAAGCCAAAGAGTAGAATCCGCCTGATAAGGCAAAAGTAGGTTTCTTGTGGATTGTCGCTTTAATTAATTTAAAAACATCTGGAGCTAACGATTTTTATAATCGGGTGGTCAATTATTCATAAAACTGCGCTTTTGTTATTTTGAAATAATATTCCGGTCATTCAGGTAAGATTTTAAGAAAAAACAGCAAAATCTTATTCAATTAAAAATATCACAAATTATCTGTACGTTATAAAACATTTACTACAAACGGGTTTCATGATTAATTTCCTGCTTTCATTAAAGAAAAATCGCTTACTTTGCTAATGCAACAAAAGTTGCAAATAGAATATAAAACAAGCAGACTTAAAACGTATACAATGGAAAATCTCGATTGGAAAAACATTGGGTTTGGATACCGCGATACCGACTATAACGTTCGTTGCTATTATCGCAACGGCAAATGGGGAGAGTTAGAGATCAGCTCATCAAACAGCATCAATATTCACATGTCGGCAACGGCATTGCACTATGGACAGGAAGCTTTTGAAGGACTAAAAGCCTTTAAAGGTAAAGATGGCAAGGTCAGGGTTTTCCGCATGGATGAAAATGCCAAACGTATGCAGAACTCTGCCGATGGTATTCTGATGCAAAAAATTCCGGTTGAGAAATTTCAGGAAGCCGTTCGTATGGCCGTTAAAATGAATGAACGTTTTATTCCGTCTTACGAGTCGGGTGCTGCGTTGTACATTCGTCCGCTATTAATTGGCACTGGACCGCAAATTGGTGTAGCTCCGGCCGAAGAGTACCTGTTTATGGTATTTGTAATGCCCGTTGGTCCTTATTTTCCTGAAGGATTTAAACCTACCAATCTGGTTATTTACCGAGAATTCGACCGTGCTGCTCCGCAAGGAACCGGAAAATACAAAGTTGGAGGAAACTACGCAGCCAGCATGTACGAAGGCAAAAAAGCCAAGAAAAATGGTTTTTCGGCAGTGCTTTACCTCGATAGCAAAGAGAAAAAATACATCGACGAATGTGGACCGGCCAACTTCTTTGGTATAAAGAACAACACTTACATTACGCCTGAATCGGATTCAATTCTTCCATCGATCACCAACAAAAGCCTTATCGTTTTGGCCGAAGAAATGGGACTGAAAGTAGAGCGCCGCAAAGTTCCGTACGAAGAACTGGCCGAGTTTGATGAAGTAGGAGCCTGCGGAACTGCTGCTGTAATTTCGCCAATTAAAGGTATTTACGATAACGACAACGACAAATGGTTTAAATACGGAAATCAGGAAGAAGCCGGCGAATGGTCGACAAAATTATACCGAAAACTACAAGCCATCCAGTATGGCGATGAACCTGACACACATGGTTGGGTGGAGATAATTGAGTAAAACAAAATCACTATAAATGAAAAGCTTCGAAAAAAATCGGAGCTTTTTTTATTTCTACTGTAACTATCCCAGAACTTGTCCGTCGTATGTTACGAACGAGGTTCAGAAAAAAATGACAATTACCGAATATAACCTTGCTGTAGATGAGTACTCAGACCGCCTGTACCGCTTTGTGCTAAAAAGCATTAAGGATGTACATGCAGCTCAGGATATTGTGCAGGACAGCTACGAGAAATTGTGGAAAAACCACGAAAATGTGGATGGCAAAAAAGTAAAATCATACCTTTTTACCACGGCCTACCACACGATGATCGACCGCATACGCAAGGAAAAACGTTCGGTGTTTGCTGAAGATTTAAGCTTACCGGAAGAAGGCCACGAAAGCAATTATTCCGACTTAAGCGAAATACTAAAAGAGGCCGTTAACAAACTACCGGAAATACAACGAATGGTAGTGTTGTTGCGCGATTATGAAGGATACAACTACCAGGAAATTGGCGAACTAACCAATTTAAGCGAATCGCAGGTGAAGGTTTACATTTACCGGGCAAGGTTGTTTCTGAAGAAATATATTGGCAGCATTGAGGCTGTAGCATAGAAAGAGGGGGCAGAACATGAAGGAAATTAACAGAGCAAATTACGAAGCCTATTTTATCGATTATCTGGAGGGAAACCTCGATGAAGGAATGATCGATAGTTTTATTGCGTTTCTAAAAGCGAACCCCGATCTGAAACAAGAACTGGAGCTTTACGAACCGATTGCATTAGAGCCTGAAAAGGTTGCATTTAGCAATAAGGCTGAGTTGTATAAAAGCAATTTCGATAACAACGAAGCATTTGATAACGCCGCCATTGCACTGCTTGAAGGCGACCTAAACGAGGCAGAAGTAAAAGAATTTAAAACCTACCTGGACAATCATCCGGAAAAGAAAAAACAGGCTGCTGCCTTCCCAAAAACCATTTTAACGGCTAATGAAAGTATTGTTTTTGAGAATAAGAAAAAGCTGTACAAAAAAACACCGGGCAAAACTATTCTGCTCTGGACAAGCCGTGTGGCGGCTGTTTTAATTCTGGGCCTGGTTATTTTTAACCTGGTAAATCGTAACAATACGATTGAAGAAAAAACTTCGCAGCAAGTTGCAGAGGTGAAAAAAGCACCTCAGAAAACAATTGAAGAAACACCGGTTATAGCTCCGGAAAATGATATAAACACTGAAGTTGCCGAGAATACACCAACGGAAATTCCGGTTCCGGCAAAACAAATAACTCCGAAAAAATCTCATATTGAAGATATTACTGAAGAAAACAATATTGCTTCGGCTCCCGATGAATTACTGGCTATGCGTGAAACACTTATCGTTCCTGAAGAACTGCAATCCATTAGCGCCTCGATAAACGTTGAACAACCAACTGCAACACTGGCAACCATGTATATTACTTACCCTGCCGAAACTTATGATGAAGAAATACTATTAGCCGATCGCGTTAAAGAAAAAATCAATTTACGTAAAATATCAAAAGCCGGTCTCGACCTGATTGCAAGTATTTCCGATGATCGGTTCGAATACGAGACCAACAACAACGGAAAAGTGGTAAATTATACCTACGAATCGCGTTTGCTGGCGTTTTCTATTCCCGGAAGAAGTGAAACACGAGAATAAATTGTCAACTTCCCTGTAACTTTTAAAACCACACGTCCGTCACAGCATCAGAAACATTTAAACGAAGAAACTATGAAACAATTATTGATCTTTATTTTGTGTTGTGTATTAAGCACAAATCTTTTCGCGCAAAACGATACCACCGAGGTTAAAGTATTAAAAAAGAACGTAGTTACTGTTGTTGAAAACGACAACAAAGTACAGGTTGCTGTTGGCGGTGGCGTTGAAGTAATTACCGATGATTGGGGCGATACCACGCATGTGCGTATCGGACGTCGCACCTTTAAAGTTATTGATGGCCATAATGGAACCTACATTAGAGTAGAAAAAGACAAAAACCGCCCAAAATGGTCTGGTCGGTTTAACCCGCATTGGGCAGGTCTTGAGGTCGGTGTGAACATTATGACCGGAACCGATTATTCAATCTACAACAGCAATCCTGATTTTAGTGATTATGATGGTGATTTTCTCGACCTAAACCCCGGGAAATCTCTCTCATGGAACCTGAATTTTGCTGAATTTGCTTTTAAAAACGAACGCAAAACCGTTGGCGTAGTTACCGGCCTCGGTATAAGTTTTAACGACTACACTTTTAACGATCCGGTTACCATTGAAAAATATAATGGCGACGGAATAATTGTCCCCGTTAACTTACCCAACGATAACGACGGGAATAGCATTAAAAAATCGAAATTACATGTAAATTATCTCACAGCACCATTATTGCTTGAGGTTAAAACCCCACTTCGTATGGGCAGCTCGCGTATGTATCTGGCTGGTGGTGTTATTGGCAGCCTTTACCTTGGCTCGCACACCAAATACAAATACTACAAGGGTGGCAAAGAAAAATCGAAAAGTGGTTACAACATTAGCCAGTGGAAATACGAACTTACCGGACGTATTGGCTTTGGCGACTTCTGTATTTTTGCCAATTATAGCATGACATCTCTGTTTAAAGATGGCAAAGGCCCCGAAGGTCAACCATTAATGATAGGAGTTTCATTCCCGAATATTTAAACAGTAAATCATTTTTCTTTCACTAAGAAAATGAACAAATAACAACTATTTTATTATTTCGGGCACACAATATATGCACCAAACATAAAGACATTAACCAACAAAAATACCGCTAACAATGCTTTTCGTTAGCGGTTATATTTAGCCTTTCATACACATTTCTATTAAAAATGAAGCCAGAAATAGCTTTCGTTAAATATCATTACTTGAATAAAAGGAGTTCAATTTATAATCAACAACCTCCTTTTTAAATAACCCGATTAACTCGCTGTTTAGCAACAGCAAAACCATAAAACAAAAACACAATATTTATTAGCATTTTATTCGTTATGAAAACAATATTAGCATTTTTCACCGCCATTCTTATGCTCTTTTTTACGCATCTGGCTTCTGCCCAACGATGTAATTTAACCGGAAAAATCATCGATAAATTAACGCACGAACCCATTGCCTATGCCAATGTTGCGCTTTTCTCATCAATTGATTCGGCACTTGTTTCGGGTACCATAACCGACGACAACGGACAATTCCTGATGGAAAAATTGAAGAAAGGAAAGTACAGTATAAAAATGAGTTTTATTGGTTATCAGGCGGTAATAACAAACAATGTTTTACTACAACCCGGAACCCGCAATCTGGGCGAAACAGAACTTTCGGTTCTATCAGAAAATATTGAAGAAATAACCGTGAAAAGTACGAAACCGGCCATGAGCTATAAAGTAGATCGTAAAGTTATTGATGCCGGAAGTTTTCCGGGCGCAAATGCTGCCATCGATCTACTGGAAAATGTTCCATCGGTTCAGTTAGATCTCGACGGCAACCTTACCTACCGTGGCGATGGAACATTTAAAGTGTATATTAACGGGCATCCGGTGGCCAATGGCACTGAAAAGCTTCGCCAGCTGCCCACTAACCGAATTGATAAAATTGAGGTAATTACAAACCCTTCGGCCAAATACGATGCCGAAGGAACTGCCGGAATTATACAGGTGATTCTGAAAAAGAACCGTTTGGAAGGATACGCCATTAATTCCACCATAAAAGTTAATAGCTTTGGTGCATATCATGCACTGTTTTCTATCGATAATAAAACAGAAAAAAGTGGCTGGTACATCAACTCGTACTGGTCGGAGGATGTGTGGAGCAAATACAACGAAAACATCCGCCAAGCTATTACCGACGGAACAACAACGTACATCACCAATTCTGATTTCGATTCAAAACACAATCAAAAAAATTCAAATGTAGAACTGGGATTTAACTACGATATTTCTGATAAAGACTACATCGACTTCTCGGGCAATATTAACCCGTTAAAAATAAAGCAAAAAAATACCAGTAAAGGTTGGGTTTCCGAACAAATTATAAACGGAAACACGAGCAATTCCGACCACCTGTTAAACAGTTTGTACACCTGTAATTACCAATATGTTGGAGGAACACTAAGCTATGAACATGCTTTTAATAAAAACCGCTCGCATTTACTTTCGGCTTATATCGATTATTCGGGCTATGTTACTGATTTAACTGAACGCCAACACGACGAACAGATTTACGATAACCGCACTGATCGAGAAGGGTTTATCGGATCGGAACATAAAGAAACCATAATTGAAGCAAAACTGGAATACAAAATGCCTATCAGCAAAAAACTAAGCATGGAAACCGGTGCTGAAATTATTACCGACCACATTCCGAGAATTACTTCGGTTAGCGGTACTTTCAACGAGGATGGGAATATTACAAAATACAACGATGCGCCACTCAACCAAACTGTCGATTTTATTCAGGATGTTTATGCACCTTTTCTGTTGCTAAAACACGAAGGTGAAAAGTTCGCAATTCAAGCCGGAACCAGGGTTGAGTTTACTAATCGTCGTTCTGATTACAGCTATGACGACGAAAACAGCAACCGGGTAACTCTTCCCGACCGCAACAGGTTTACCAATTTTTTTCCATCAGCGCATGTAACTTATAATTTTAGCGAAACTCACCAGCTTTACCTGAGTTATTCGCGCCGCATACAACGACCAAATTACTGGAAACTGGTACCACTTGAGCAATATGAATCGCCTTACTCGTATTACACCGGAAATGGCGATTTACAACCTGCTTACACCGATGCTTTAGAAGCCGGTTATAAAAAATCGTGGGATAAGAACTTTATATCAGTAGAAGTTTTTACACGCAAAACTGATAATGTAATACAAAGTTACACCAAAGCCGGTAGTGAAAATACACTGATATTATCGCCCGAAAACGTAGGACAATCGTGGAGTACCGGAGTAGAAATCATGGGGGGAGTAAATATATTTTCGTGGTGGAACAGCAATTTAAGTACCAGCCTTTATGACTATCGGCTAAATGTAGATTTTAATGATTCGCAATACACCCGCAAACAATTTAAAACCGATACACGCTGGAACAACTCCTTCATTCTTCCCAAATCGTTTGTGCTAAAATGGGATTTAAGTTACAATAGCCCATACAAAACCGCGCAATCAAAACGCAATGCTTTTTGGGTGTCGAACATAGCACTAAAAAAAGAGTTTAACGAAGGAAAATGGATTACAACGCTGGTATACAAAGATATTTTTTCGAGTTACGAACATACAACAACACAAACAGGTAATGATTTTTCAATACTAACACGTACTGATTATAAACCATCGTTTTCGTTAAAACTCGCTTATTCATTCGATAACCAGAAATAGCACTTTTTATTTAACTTAGCCCAAAAGCGAACAACCGGGCATGGAGATTTTAAAAATAGTGCCATTTATAAGTTTCTTAGCATTTGTAGCAATACTGTATTTTCGGGTGTGGCAATTGCAAAAAAAAGGAATTCGGCTTTGGTCTAAACAGCGGAAAAAGAAACAATCGATGTACCTGCTTTTTCCCTTGTTTGGATTATTGCTTTTTGTTTGGCTTTTTGAAGTTATTCGTGCTGCATTTCAGTTTTCTACCTCTATTCTTCCTAAACTACTGACTTACAGACTTATTAAAAGTATTTTTTCTGAAGTTTTTGGTACAGTACTCATTTTATTTTCACTGGTACTATTTTGGGTTACTCTTAATCATTTTAACACCTCACTGCGTTTGGGATTAGCCAAAAACAACAAAGGAAAATTAGTTACCTCGGGCATTTTTTCCATATCGCGTAACCCCTTCTTTCTTTCGCTCGGAATTTACTTTTTAGGCGTTGTACTGATTCTTCCCTGCCTCTATTTGCTTGTTTTTACCCTGGCTGCTTTTGTTGGAATTCATTGCTTCATATTAAAAGAAGAACGATTTATGTATAAAAATTACGGGGAGGAATACAACAACTACGCAAAAACCGTAAGGCGCTATTTTTGAGTCGCAAACTGATAAAACGGCACCACCTGAATGGTTTTATCATCGCGAATAAAAGTGTCTGTTTGGCTTAAGGTAACCAACGTTCCTTTTTTGAAACCGAAAAAATCCATAGCTTCCAGCAAACCATTCAACTCTTGTTCCAGATTATCCTGTTCCAGTTTTGCACAAACCTGAACCGCCACTTTCGCCTGATCTTTTCCAAAACCGATAAAGTCGCAATACCCGTTTTCCGAAAAATAGAAGAGTTCAGTGAATTTCGATTGCAAATACAGAAATACCAGGTTTTCAAGTAGCTGACCCGTTTTTTCGGCAATATTAAATGTTGCAGCACTTACAAACCCCGTATCAGCCACATAAACTTTTCGTGGGTTTACCAACTGTTTGCGCAACGAGTAACTGAATTTAGGAACGTAGTACATCAAAAAACCGGCCTCCAGATAATTCAGATAGTCAACCGCTGTAGTAGTCGTTTTTATGCCTAGTGTATTCTTTAGCTGATTGGCGGTAATCATTTCCCCAACGTGGCGCAGTAAATGCAAACTGAGGCGTTTAAACGCCCTTAAATCGCGAATACCGTTGGTTAATCCAATCTCGCGCACAACAATGTCATCAAACAACTGACCTAAAAATTCGTCGCGATTGGTTTCGGGAACAAAAAAACCACCTTTTTCCATGTAATCTTTTACCGAGCTTTCATCACGTTCCTGCGAATTATACGAGCAGAATTCATCATACGACAGCGGAGTAATCACTTTGCTAATGTACCTACCTGTTAAGCTCCGGCCCTTTTCAGTATTTAGTACTCCTGCATTCGAAGTCGTAAAAACAACCCGAAAGCCTTCATCCAGTTTCTGACGAATATAATCCTGCCAGCCTTCCATAGTTGTAAGTCCGTCGAACAGCAATATTTTGCTTTCAGCTGCTGCAATGATTTCATCGAGCTTAAAAAAATCGTTCTGATCAAAACCATAAAACCCGGGATGCCTGAAATTAACGTAAAAAGCAGCATCAGAGTAGTAGTTTTTCAACTGATATAGCACAGATTTTTTTCCGGTTCGTTTTAAACCCGTTATAATAATTAACTCACTATTTTCATTCAATATTTGATCAACTAACTCTCTATTTACATAGGAGCTAACTTGGTCAGAAGGAATTACTTGTGAACTTACTAGTATTTTTAAATCAGATTTTAAAAGCATTACAATCTATTTATTACAAATATAAATTATTTAATCTTACTAATATGTAATTTTATCCATTGATAATGTATAATAATAAATTTGCAATCAAATTCCCTATCTTTAGAAAAGATTGAATACGTTTAATTGAAAAAATACGTTTTCAAAAACTATTCGTAATTACCTTGATTAAAAAGCATATTCTGAGAACTATCAGATTCAGATTCTTTGTCGAGCTTGTAATCAAATCTACCATAAGTTATTTGCATTTCCTTACCCATAGAATTGGTTCCATAAAAGCCAAAAGTTCCTGCAAATATTACCTTTGAAGATGAACCTATTTTGTGAATGTAAGTAGGATAAAACTGGCCAATTCCTTTATCTACAACATTTCCGTCTTGAATTAAACATGCATAATTAACATCTCCATCAAGTTCAATTTTAGATCCTTCCAATTTTACCAGATCCTCAAAACTATTCACTTCTGCACTTTTTAAGTGAAACTCAATAATTGCATTTATATCCCCTTTTTGCCCGGGAAGATATATCACAATACTATCTTTTTCCGGCCAGATAGATACTGAAGCGTTATTAGCGATGTGTACTCCTGCTAAACCCCAATACAAATTTACTTCTGCCCTCCATATTTCGTCGTTTACCAAAGCGCCGGCGACATTGTTTCCCAACTCAGTATATTTTGGTAAACGAGGATCTATCGGATCAGGAATAAATATACTGTTGCACGAAACTGTTATAATCGCAATGAGTAAAACAGTTACATTATTAAAATTCAATCCTTTCATTCAACAATTTTATTTTAATTCCCAACGAATAACTAAAATTATGTATGTCGTTTATTTCTTTTATAAAGTTCCCCATTTCATCTATTTGAACATATTCAAGCATGGGCCTTAAACCATAAGTTACACGCGAATAAATGCCTATTCTCCTATTATCAAATGCAGTAATTCCAAATGCTAAACCTACATCAAAAGTGTTGTAAGTATCCAATCCGTATTTTACGTTTGTTGATGCTAATTTACTTAGCTCCACACCACCTTGTACAGATAGAAATGAGATTGGGGAATAATTAACCAATATGGGCAATGCCAAATAATTAAAATGAAAATTATAAGCCTTTTCAAATTGCTGAACATACCCTTTCTTAATGAAAATAAACTCATTGATTAACGACCATTTCTCCCACTTCTTTACCGGATAATATTTAAGCTGACTTCCAAAATGATAACCAATTAATGATTCCTTATTCTTCAACTCAACATCACTATTTACGGTATTCAAATTCCCTCCGCCTAGTATAGAAATTTGTGCTGACGCATCAATTGAAAAAAGAAACCCAATACCCAATATGATTATGCTTAAATAGCGCTTCATTTTTCAATTCTATAAGTTAATTTAGACGAACATACTTAATTGCAATCGCTGGAGATATAGAAGAATCTTTTAATATCAAAGTTGAATCGTTAAACAGAGAGTAAGCAACAATTAATGTATCAGCATATTCGGGCAGAGGCGAAGAATAAATGATAAATGTGCTGTCGGTGCGTTCAAAATAATATTTGTTTTGTATGCTTATATCCAAATTCGGCTCGTAATGAATTTTTCCATTGTCAGGAAGGCCAAGTTCTTCATCAACAAAATTGCTGTAAAAACTCAACTCTTGCCCGTCGCTTATATTTTCCCAGTTCAATTCTCCGGTTTTGCTTCCGGTTTCTTTCCAGTTTAATACATAACTAAACTGTTCCGGATCAATTATTAATTCGTCGGTATTATCATCGGTTGATATACAAGAAGATAAAAAAAAGAAAAGTGCTATTAGAAAGGGCAAATAATTTTTCATTGGTTTGTCGTTTTTTTCAAGACTACAAAAACATTAGTTGGGTTGCGTTATGCTGAGAAATTATTCTCAGAAACTACAATATCTCTTTCCGGGAAAATTATAATAGAAGCTCTGTTGATGTTAAAAAAGCAATACCCCATTTTCTACAACTCAAATACTTTTTCCCCGGCGCTCCAGGTACTTAGTATTTTAGTGTTTAAAACTTCTTTTGGTTCTGCTTTCATCAAATCGATATCAAGAATCACAAAATCGGCCCACATTCCGGGAACAAGCTGTCCTTTTTCATCTTCCTCGAACGATGATTTGGCAGCCCAGCTTGTCATAGCACGCAGCGTTTGTTCGCGTGTAAGTCCTTCATCTTTGTGCCAGCCGCCTTCGGGCCAACCTTCATGATCGGTGCGGAATACCGCCGAATAAAAGGTATACAGTGGGTAAATATTTTCAACCGGAAAATCGGTTCCGGCAGGCAGCCATCCGTTTTGTTGCAGCAAGGTTTGGTAGGCATATGCACCTTTTATTCGCTCCGTTCCCAACCGCTCTTCGGCCCAAGGCATATCGCTGGTGCAATGTGTTGGTTGAATGGAAGGCACAACAGAAAATTCAGCAAACTTTTTAAAATCATCAGGATTAATAATCTGCGCATGTTCGATTCGCCAACGTCGGTCGTTCTTCCTTTTCAAAAACTTACCATAAGTATCCAACATTAAACGATTACCACCATCGCCAATGGCATGTGTGGCGACCACAAAATTGTTATCGTACGCCAGCTGGCAAATCATATCGTAATAGTCCTGCGTTTCAATCTGCAAGCCATTGTTTCCTTTATCATCCGAATAATCGTCCATCAGCAAAGCTCCTCTTGATCCCAAAGCGCCATCGGCATAAATTTTAATAGTATTCACCAATAAACGATCAGTTTTATAAGCTTTTCCCTTTTTCACAAAAAAATCGAAATTCTCCTGCGTAGGATTCAGCATGGCATTTACCCGTATTTTTAAGTTGCCGGCTTTTTGCATTTCATCCATCAGCAGTATGGTTGCTTTATCCAGCCCGCAATCGGTAACCGATGTTAATCCGGCAGCAAAACAATTTTTCTGTGCTTCCAACAAACCTTTTTCCTGTTGATCCTGTGTTATTCCCGGAATCAACATACTAACAAACCCCATGGCATTGTCGATCAGCACTCCGCTAGGTTCTCCATTTTTCACCAGCACTTCTCCTCCCTGAACCTTAGTATCGGCCGAAATTCCTGCCAAATCCATCGCTTTCGAGTTACACCAGCCGGCATGTCCGTCAACACGAATGAGGTAAACCGGAATCTCAGGAAATAACTCGTCCAGTTTTGTTTTATCAGGAAAACTGGTGTCTTCCCAATCATTCTGATCCCAACTACGACCTAAAATCCATTCGCCACCAAATTTATCGTGATGCTCTTTTAACAGCTTGTATACCTCTTCCGGGCTTTTTGTTCCGCGTAAATCAGCATATTGCATTAAGTTTACGGCATAACCGTTAAAATGACAATGCGCATCGTTGAATCCCGGGTAAACAAACTTTCCTTCGGCATCAATCAGATTCTCCGAATCGTATTTATTCAAAATTTTCTGTGATGAACCAACAGCCACAACTTTCCCGTCTTTTACTGCAAATGCCTCTGCAACTGTAAATTCTTTATCAACGGTATAAACCGAACCTCCCGAAACAATCAGGTCAACTTTTTCTTTTTGTGTACACGATGTCATTACAAATAATAAGATTAGTGCCTTGAAAAAATTCATAGTTTATTTCTTGATTAAGCACAAATGTAGCCTTTTGTCGCATATTTTAAAACAGCAAAACTGAAGGGCTTTTCCAGCGATATATTATTATATTTGCCCGATTTACTGAAATTAAAAAGCAAGAATGTTTACAGTCGGCATATTTACAACCAATATCCCCTACCTGGTGTTTATTGCTTGTTATGCCTGGTTTTTGCTTTTTGGTGTTGAACAGGCTCAGGAAGGGGAAATACAAATTGCCGAGAAATCGATTCAGATCGAGCACCATGTAAATCAAGCAAAAGCTAATGCCGAAAGATCACTGGTATTTTTTGATCAGGCTAAAATTGATTTTGAAAGCCACAACAATTGCGAAAAACCTACCAGTAATCAAAAGTGGAAAGTTCATCAATCGCTCCGCTTTCATGCTAAAGATATAATTCCCGACTTACTGTTTTGCCGTCCACCTCCTGCCATGGCATAAAACTTTATGTTTTAGAACCATACCCCATTTCTCCAATAGGAATGACCCTTTTATCTATTCTGTAAAAAGATTAACAAAACTCCCCCTATTTTGTTAAGTGGATGAACAACTTAAAAAAATGAAAAAAATCAATCTTTTGCTTGTCTTCATTTTTATGATCGCAGGCTATACAAAAGCCCAGAATATCAGGGTAATAACAGACACCACCCAAACGAATGATATTTTAATCAACGAGGTTACCGTTAAATCGGCAAAGGAACTTCCGCGGGTAAAAGATGTTCCGGCATCAATTTCACTTATTTCGGCTCGAATGATTGCCAACGACGAAATCACCAGTCTGGCTGATATTTCATCAAAAGTGCCCAACTTTTTTATGATGGATTACGGTTCGAAACTACAATCGCCGGTGTTTATCCGCGGTATTGGTTCGCGTCTTGGTTCGCCATCGGTTGGATTGTATGTTGATAATGTACCGTATTTTGAAAAAACAACCTTTGGCTTCGACTTCTTCGATATCGACCGAATTGAAGTACTTCGCGGCCCACAGGGTACGTTGTACGGACGAAATACCATGGGCGGAATCATTAATATATTCAGTAAATCGCCGCTTTATTTCGAAGAAACAAATATGAACCTTTCGGCTGGTACACATGGTTACTACAATGTAAACCTTAATCATTACAACAAAATCAGCGATAAGATTGGCTTTTCGTTAAGTGGCAACTACATGGCGCACGACGGTTATTTTACCAACGAGTTTGATGGAGATCCGGCAGACGATCAATACTCTTTCAGTCTTCGCGGACGACTGGTTTGGAAAATATCAGACCAGCTAACCCTTGAAAACATTGCGACTTACGAAAACAGCGAGCAGTACGGATTTCCGTATGCTCTTTATAATACCGAAACCAATACTTCCGGCAAAATCAATTACAACCAGGAGAGCAGCTATAAACGCGATTTGTTTTCAGATGGGCTAATTTTTAAATACCGAACTGAAGATTTTGAACTGATTTCTACAACCAGTTACCAGTATTACGATGGTGTTATGGCCGTTGATCAGGATTTTACTGCCGACTCAATTTACTTCTTCGAAATTGGTGATAATCAGAATATGTGGTCGCAGGAATTTGTGGCAAAATCGCTTAATAACGAGCGTTACAACTGGTTATTTGGTGCTTACGGTTTTGCCCAGACGATGGACCAGAAAACCTTTGGCGATCTTTACCGCTCGAATATGCAACAGGATATCAGAAGTAAATTCGATATTTCAGGTTTTGCGCTATTCCACCAGTCTACGGTAAACAACTTTTTAATTGAAAAACTGACATTAACTGCAGGAATCCGACTCGATGTGGAAAAAGACAAGCTGGATTATTCAATGGCAATGTCGGTTGGCGGAGGTCCGTGGAATACAGCAATTTCAGACAATTACGAAGAAACATTTACAGAAATTCTACCGAAGGTGGCTTTAAAATACGAGTTCAACAATGAATTTAACACCTACGCAACAGTATCGAAAGGTTATAAATCGGGTGGATTTAACACCAACTCATCGGTTCTGCTGGAAAACCGTTCATATGATGCCGAGCAGAGTTGGAACTACGAGTGGGGATTTAAATCGTCGTTGGCGAACCACCGTTTGTATTTCGATGCTGCTTTGTTTTACATCAATTGGGAAGACCAACAAATTGATGTACCGGTTCCGGGAGGCCGCGGAAACATGAAAACCAACGCCGGAGAATCAGTTAGCAAAGGTGTGGAATTATTTGTGAGAGCACGCCCCGTTGAAAAACTGGAAATTACCCTTGGTTATGGTTATACAAAAGCCACTTTCTCTGATTACGTGGTTAACGACTCTTTGAATTACAACGACAATTATATCCCATACGTGCCCCGCTCAACGGTTAATGCCAGCGTAAATAAAACATTTGAACTTAAAGATAGTTTCCTTGAAAAGGTAGTGGCTCATCTTTCCTATCGCGGAGTTGGAAAACATTACTGGGATTTAAACAATACCTTGTATCAGGATTATTATGGATTGGTTGATACCAAAGTATCTTTCTTCTCCGGTAAATTTCAATTCGACATCTGGGCAAAGAATATTTTGGATACCTCGTACAATTCCTATTATTTTGAGATTTCGTCGCTTCATAATGCTTATACCCAATTGGGAAAACCCAGAACAGCGGGCGTAAATCTGAAGGTAAACTTCTAAAATGAGAAATAGCGAAATAAAAAAATATTATACGCTGCTTAGCCTCTACCTGGCGCAGTCGATCCCGATGAGTTTTTTCTCTACGGTGATCCCTGTGATCATGCGAATGGAGAACTACTCGCTGGAATCCATCGGTTATATCCAGTTGATAAAATTGCCATGGATTCTGAAAATGCTGTGGGCGCCAATGGTTGATAAAACCAGTAAAAACAAACGGCACTACCGCAGGTGGATCATCATGTCGGAGGCTTTTTATGCGCTCATCATCATGTCGGTTGGTTATTTAAACCTGCAAACCGATTTTACCACCATTATTATTCTGATGGTAATTGCATTTACGGCATCGGCAACACAGGATATTGCCACCGATGCTTTCGCCATTCTTATTCTGAACAAAAACGAACGCAGCCTTGGAAACAGCATGCAATCGGCCGGTAGTTTTATCGGAACCATGATGGGCAGCGGTGTTTTACTCATTATCTACCATTATTTTGGTTGGTTATGGCTGTTACGCTCGCTCGGCTTGTTTGTGTTGTTTGCGCTCATTCCCGTGTCGCTGTACAACGCACGCAACGGAAAAGAATCCGATCGTTCAACAAAAAATGTATCGCCACTGGAGTTTATCTACTTTTTCAGGCAGAAAAAAATTGGCGGTCACTTGTTGTTATTGTTCCTGTTTTATTCAGGAATAATCGGGATTTTAACCATGATAAAACCCTACTTTGTTGACCTGGGTTACGACATAAAAGAAATCGGAATCATCTCAGGAATATTTGGAACGGCGTGCGGTGTTATCATGACCATTCCTGCAGGATTTCTGCTCCGCAAAAAAGGAATTACCAAAGCAGTGTGGATATTTCCGGTAGTCAATGTACTGGTAGCCACTTTCTTTTTCGGACTGACCTACACCAATCATGCATTGTGGTTGGTTTATTTGGGTGTTATGTTGCTTTGGGGAGCCTACGCCATGTCGTCGGTATTTGTGTATACCATGAGCATGCAAGTAGTTCGTAAAGGGCGCGAAGGAACCGATTTTACCATTCAGATAGTAATTACACACCTAAGCAGCCTTATTATTGCCATAATGAGCGGGAAAATGGCTGATACGCTTACCTACCGCGGGCTGTTTGCCATAGAAATCGGGCTCGGAATACTTACTCTTGCTCTGTTGCCGTTTATCTTCAGAAAAAGTTTTTACCTGAAGTATGAACAAGAAACCAATTAAGACCTTTTAAGTTAGTACTATGAAAGTATCACAAAAGTTAATAGAAAAATATAACACCCCGGTACCGCGATACACAAGCTACCCGCCGGCCAACTTTTTTTCACCGGAATTTACTCCGGCAGAATACGTAAAAGTGTTGGAACAATCCAATTCAGAGAATCCACAGAATATTTCCATTTATATCCACATACCGTTTTGCCCAAAGATCTGTTATTTCTGTGGCTGTAACACACACCTTACACGCGACAAAAACAAAATGGAAGTTTATGTTGATGCGCTGAAAAAAGAGATTCGCATGGTGAAAAAGCTGCTGAACGACGACCGTAAAGTGTCGCAGGTGCACTGGGGAGGCGGAACACCAAACTCGTTGTCTATTGAGTTGGTGGAAGACATTATGAATGTGATCCATGAACTTTTCGAGTTTATTCCAAAACCGGAAATTGCCATGGAATGTCATCCGGCAATGCTGGATAAAGATTACATCGATCGTTTGGTAGCACTGAAATTTAACCGTTTTAGTTTGGGTATTCAGGATTTTAACAAAGAGGTGCTCGACAATGTAAACCGCGATCCGTCGATTCTTCCCGAGGAAGATTTGGTTGCCATGATTCGCAGTCACGAAGGTACCAGCGTGAATTTCGACTTTATTTACGGTCTTCCTTTTCAAGATGAAGAGTCGTTTGCAAAAACCATTGAGCGCGCCATCAGTTTGTCGCCCGATCGTTTGGTAACTTTCTCGTATGCACACGTGCCCTGGGTAAAAAAAGCACAAAAAATACTCGATGCACGCGGTTTGCCAACGGCAACTAAAAAGCTGGCTATGTTTGAGGTTGGCTATCGTTTATTGACTGAAAACGGTTACGATGCCATTGGTCTCGACCATTTTGCCCGCCCCGATGATGAATTGAGTATTGCCTTTAAAAACAAAACGTTACACCGTAATTTTCAGGGATATTGCACCCGCGAAACTACCGGCCAGGTTTATGCTTTTGGAGCCACAGGAATCAGCCAACTGGAAAATGCTTACGCGCAAAATGCTAAGGATACCAATACTTACGTTGACCAGATTAACGCCGGGAAATTTACCATTGAAAAAGGTTATCAGCTCAATGAAACGGAGAAGATTATTCGCCACGTGATTAACGAAGTAATGTGCAACTACTATATTTCGTGGGAGGAAGCGGCACAAGTGCTAAAAACGTCTCCAGATATAATAAGACAAAGCATTGTTTACGATGAATCGTTCCTCGCCGGTTTTATTGAAGAAGGACTTTTATCCGTTTCGAAAGACGAACTGCATGTAAGCGAACAAGGACGGTTTTTTGTGCGAAATATTGCTGCCAGCCTTGATCCGAACATGCGGAATGCAACTTTAAAATTCTCAAAAGCACTATAAAAACCATGCAAAAAAACCAACTAAACATTGCCGTAATTGGGGCAGGACTAACCGGACTTACAACAGCTTATTACCTTAAAAAATTTGGTTTTAAGGTAACGGTTTTTGAAAAGAATAACCGTGCAGGTGGCGTGATTCAAACGCATCGAAAAAATGGCTTTATTTTCGAATCGGGTCCAAATACCGGTTCTATGGGGCAGGAAGAAGCTGCCGAGCTTTTCGAAGATCTTGCTGACGATTGTAAACTCGAATATGCCAATAAAAGCGCCGAAGCGCGTTGGATTTGGATGGGCGATAAGTGGCACGAAATGGAAATGGGTGGCTTAAAAGCCATTACTACTCCCCTTTTTACGTGGTACGACAAATTCCGCATTTTAGGAGAACCCTTTCGTAAACCCGGTACCAATCCGAATGAAACAATTGCCGATATGGTGCGACGCCGAATGGGAAAAAGCTTTTTGCGAAATGCTGTAGACCCTTTTCTTTCAGGTGTTTATGCCGGCGATCCGGAAAAGCTGGTAACACGTTTTGCTTTGCCTAAACTTTATTGGCTGGAACAAAACTACGGCAGTTTTATTGGTGGAAGTATCAAGCAAAAAAAAGCACGCAAAAAGGAACCACCACGAAAAGCAAATCGCCAGGTATTCTCGGTTAAAAACGGACTGGATAACCTGATAAAGGCGCTGGTAAAAAATATTGGAGACGAAAATATTACGTTGGGCTGTAAAAATCTGGAGGTAAAAACATCCGGAGATCAGGATTTTTCAGCTGATGGAAAATCATTTACTCACGTTGTTTCAACTGCCGGATCGCATGCGCTGGAAAGCCTTTTCCCTTTCTTCCCGAAAGAAAAAATGCAGGCGATTAATAAAATGAACTACGCCAAAGTTACGCAGGTGGTGCTGGGTTTTAACAACTGGAAAGGAATCCCGATTAAATCGTTTGGAGGACTGGTTCCTTCGGCAGAAAAACGCAATGTGCTGGGTATTCTATTGCCAGGCTCATTTTTGAAAAACCGCGCACCCGAAAACGGTGCTTTACTTTCTGTATTTATGGGAGGTATTAAAAGGCCGGAAATGTTCGGGTATTCTGATGATAAAATAAAAGAAATTGCCGAACGCGAAGTACGCGACATGATGGGGCTCGACAGTTTTAACCCCGATCTTCTGGAGATTTTCCGCTATCCGCATGCCATTCCTCAATACAGTTTCGAAAGTGAAGAAAAAGTACAGGCTATCACCGATCTGGAGACCGAGTTTAAAGGCATCACCCTGGCCGGAAATATGCGCGACGGAATTGGAATGGCCGACCGGATAAAACAAGGAAGAACAATTGCTAACCAATTTGCTACGGATTATTTATGAAGACAAAAACAGCTGTTTTGTTGATGAACGTTGGTAGTCCCGACAAACCAACCGTTCCTGCAGTTCGGAAATACCTCACCGAGTTTTTAAACGATAAGCGTGTTATCGATCTTCCATATCTGCTTCGTAAATTTTTGGTAAATGCGATTATCATTCCGTTCAGAGTGAAAAATTCAACCAAATTATACCGGCAGTTGTGGACTAAAAAGGGTTCGCCGCTAATTTATATTTCGGAGGAGTTGAAGCAAAAATTGCAGAAAGAACTGGGTGATGATTACGAAGTTTTTATGGGAATGCGCTACGGAAATCCGGGTTACAAAGCAGCATTGGCGGAAATTAAAAAGAAGGGCTTCGGGAAGTTGATTTTGTTACCGCTTTTTCCGCATCATGCTATGTCAACCACTGAAACATCGTTGGTTGCCGCCCAAAAAGAAATTAAAAAGCTGGGAATAAAAGCAGAGGTAAGTGAGGTTGGACAATTTTACCACGATCCTAAATTTATTGATGCTTTTGCCGAACGAATTCAACAATATAAGCTACAGGATTACGACCATATTATTTTTTCGTATCACGGATTGCCGAACCGGCATTTGGAAAAGTGCCATCCGGGAATTAAAGTGGAACAATGCAGTTGCCATAATGCAATGCCTGAACACGGAGCTATGTGTTACCGAGCTACGGTTTATGAAACTTCGCGTTTGTTGGCAGCCCGGTTAAACCTGCAACCCGAGCAGTATTCCGTAGGTTTTCAGTCGCGCTTATCGAAAAACTGGCTAACACCATTTACCGACGAATTGCTGGCAGAAAAGCTTGCAGAAGGCAAAAAGAAAATACTGATAGCAGCACCTTCGTTTGTTACCGACTGCCTGGAAACAACGCTGGAACTTGGCGTGGAATACGGCGAAGAACTTCTGGACAAAGGCGGAGAAAAACTGCAGTTGGTTGATAGTTTAAACACCGAAAAAAGCTGGGTAGAAACGCTCGCATACCTGGTTCGCAAAAACATTTCTTAAAAAACAGAAACAATGCATACTTACGAATGGCATCTACTATACACCTGTCTGGCAACCTTTTTAGTTTGCCTGCCGTTTGGCTACCTGCGCGGTGGTTTTCGTAAGCTATCGTTTTGGTGGTTTGTAGCCATACATGCACCGGTTCCCTTGATTATTTTAATCCGTAAATTTTTCGACATACAACTAAGCTGGGGCCTTGCTCCTTTTCTTTTCGGAAGTTTTTTCCTTGGCCAGTTTATTGGCCGCAAAATCTACGCATTAAAGCCCTGGCGAAAGAAAAAAGTAAACTAACCGGCTACTTTACAAAAACGGTTTTCACGTTCACAAATTCTTTGATTCCTTGTACGGAAAGTTCACGGCCAAATCCGCTGGTTTTTATACCGCCAAAAGGTAAACGCGGGTCCGATTTCACAAAATCGTTTACAAAACAAGCACCGGCTTCCAGTTCCATTTCGGCGATATGTTCGCCTTTTTTTAGATTTTGGGTAAACACAGCAGCTCCCAAACCAAAATCGGTGTCGTTGGCTACGCGTATGGTTTCTTGTTCATCTTTTACTTTTATTACCGACGCAACTGGCCCAAACAATTCTTCTTCGTAGGCCGGCATTCCCGGCTTCACATTTTCAAGAATGGTTGGCGGATAAAAAGCCCCTTTTCGATGTGGAATTTCACCTCCCAGAATTACTTCTGCACCTTTATTCACTGAATCAACAACCTGCTGGTGTAACTCGTCGCGCAAATCTTCGCGCGCCATTGGCCCCATTGTACTTTCCTCGTCGAAAGGATCGCCAAAGTGTGCTGCATTCATTTCGTGGGTAAAAAGCTCAAGAAAATGCGCGTAAACCGTTTCTTCCACAATAAAACGTTTGGCACCGATACAACTTTGGCCGGCATTTAACAGGCGGCCGGTAGCACATGTTTTTGCAGCCATATCCAGGTCGGCATCTTTTAAAATCAGGTATGGATCGCTGCCCCCCAATTCCAACACACATTTTTTTAATTCGGCTCCTGCCAACGCGACAACACTTTTCCCCGCCGGTGTACTTCCGGTAAGGCTAACTGCTTTAACGGCCTTGTGCTTAATCACATTTTCAACCATCGAGCTTCCGATTAACAACGAGCGAAACACATTTTCAGGAAAACCAGCTTCGCGGAAAATCTCTTCGATAGCCACGGCACATCCCGGTACATTGCTGGCATGTTTCAGTATGGCCGTGTTGCCCGACATAAGCGTTGGAGCTGCAAAACGAAATACCTGCCAAAACGGAAAATTCCAGGGCATAACAGCTAAAATGGTTCCCTGCGGCTGGTACGAAACATACGATTTGCTGGCCTGTGTGACTATGGTTTCGTTTTCGAGGAATGATTCGGCGTTTGCAGCATAATACTCACAAACCCAGGCACACTTTTCAATCTCGGCAATTCCTTCTTTTTTAACTTTTCCCATTTCCTGAGCCATTAGCAAAGCCAGCTCTTCCTTTTTACTGCGTAAAATACTGGCTGCATTTTGCATCAACTGCGCCCTGTGATGAAAGGATGTACTTCGCCAATGGTGCCAGATTTTATCTACTGAATTTATGATCTTTTCAACACCTTCCTCAGAGTGTTTTTGATAGGTTTTTACTATTTCGTTTGTTACCGGATTTATCGATTTTAACATAGTGAATTCTTTAATGACCTTTAAAATTATAAAAAAAGCAACCTTGTAAAAAGATTGCTTTCAATATATTTTACAGAATCATAATTTATTCCACTATCCTGATCTCTGTTTTCATTTCCATTGCCTGACGATACACGGCGCTAACACCACAGTATTTCTCTTCCGAAAGTTTAACCGCTTTCTCCAGTTTATCCATCGGGAGATCTTTACCTTTAAACTGATAAACGATAGTCATTTTATTGTAGTATTTCGGATGTTCTTCGGTCAGTTCGCCCTCAACAATTACATTAAAAGCATCAAGCTCCACCTTCATTTTTTTCAAAATCATCACCACATCAATGCCTGTACAACCGGCCAAAGCCGTCAACATTAATTTTTTGGGGCGTGGTCCTAAATCACTCCCACCCACTTCTTCTGTGGCGTCGATAACAACCTTATGCCCATCCATATCTGTTTCGAAAGCCAGTTTATCGGTCCAGGCCATATCTACTATATGCTTCATAACATCCTTATTTTAAAATACTTTACATTACATTTGTACGCAAATATACAACATCTAATTATCTATATAAATAGTTTTTCGAATAATGCAGATAATTGTATTTTTAAGGCATAATTAAATAAAGGTTATTCCAGTGTTAAACATATAATCAGTTCAGGAAATGAGAAGCGCAATTAAAAGGCCGTCGGAAGAAGAAACAAATTTGAGTGGTTTTCAACTTTTTAAAAAGTTAACCGAGGATGAATTCACGCGGCTGAATTACGAAAAAACTTGTTCGCTTTATAAAAAGGGCACCATCATTTATCGCGAGGGTAGCCGGCTAACCGGTTTTTTCTGTGTTACAAGGGGAATTATTAAAATCTTCAAAACAGGAATCGACGGTAAAGAGCAGATTATTCGCTTTGCCAAAAAGGGTGAAATTATTGCTTATCGGTCGTTGCTCAGCCAAGAGTTGGCGTGTACAACTGCCAAAGTAATCGACGATGCCGCCTTGTGTCATGTTCCTTATCAAACCTTGTTGTACCTCATTCAGAACAACTGGCAGTTTTCGCATCACATGTTGCAAATTGTGTGTCGTGAATTGCGCGAGGCCAACGATTACATTACCGATATTGCGCAAAAAACAGTTCGCGAACGACTGGCAGAAGTACTTTTACTTTTAAAAGAAAACTTTGAACTGGATAACCAAAATACACTTCAAATTTCGTTAACGCGCGAAGAGCTAGCCAATATGGTTGGCACCGCAACTGAATCGGTAATTCGTTTATTATCAGAATTTAAGAATGATAAATTAATTGAATTACAAGGACGCAAAATTAAATTTTTGAACCTTCCTGCACTAACCCGGGTGGCTAATTTATAATCATGTTATATATTTTCAGAAACCGGCTAATGGCCGGTTTTTTTGTTTAATACTTAAACCTCTTTCGAACCGTTTTAACCTAAAAAATGCAATTTCAAACACTGGAAAACCAAAGTATAAAAGAACTCTGCAACTTATTTAATGCTGCATTTGCCGATTATCTGGTAAAGATTGAAATGACTCCTGAAAAATTACAGAATAAATTTGATTCAGAAGAGGTAAGTCTAAAGCACTCGGCGGGCCTTTTTTGCGAAGGTAAACCGGTAGGTTTTATCTTACATGCTTTGCGTAACACCGCATCGGGAAAAATAGCATACAATGCTGCAACCGGCGTAATTCCTGAATTCAGAGGCAAAAATGCAACGGTGCAGCTATACGAATTTATTCGTCAAAAACTGGTTAAAAGTGGCGTAAAAGAAGTAGTTCTTGAAGTTATTGATAAAAACACTCCCGCAATAAAATCCTATAAAAAAGTGGGATTTACCATTCTTTACGATTTGGAATGTTTTAATGGTTTCCCGAGTATTTCCAAACCAGAGAATTCTTTGATAGTGGAAGAAGCAACCGAAAAATTCACTCTTCCCGAACACTTTTGGGACTGGCAGCCCACCTGGCAAAATACCACCCAAACAGTTATACAGTCAGGCCAATACAAAACATGGAGTATTTACCGCGATAACACGAAAATTGCCTACCTTACCGGAAATCCTGATTCCGGGAAAATAGCCCAGTTTGCTGTTGAACCGGCACATCGTTGGAAAGGTTTGGGAACCTCGCTTTTTTGTCATTTTGCCGGGCTGGCATCAAACACGCCGATGGTGATAAATGTGGCCGACCAATCTGGTCAAACACAGGAATTTTTGAAAGCAATTGGAATGGCTCCTTTTCTGAAACAATATAAAATGAAATTAATACTTCAATAATATGAAATTCTTTGGTATTCAACTAAACAGACGCACATTTATCCGATGGAAAATATACGTTGACCGTGCCCGGATGTACATTGGCTACATTAGTTTTGTAATGATCGCCTTTATGTTTTTAAACGATTTTAAAGACGAAACAATCCGTACTTTTCTGGATGAAAACAAGCTGATCACCTACCCGGTAATGATGGTTTTGTTTATGGTATTTTCTTTGATTCTGGGGCGGCTGGACACCAAGTTGGGCCTACGAAAAGAAGAAATGCGCAATGCCGCCAGCGAAAACCCGGTTACTATGGAAATACTGCAAAACATTAAAGAAATTAAGCAGAAGTTGAATGACGAATGATGAATTTAGATTGTTGATTTGCGACAGATGACCAAGTTTCTTTTAACGTACTTCACAAATCAAAATTCGTTAATCATCATTCCAAAATCAACTTTTAGCGGCCAATCCAGTCCTCCGGATCGAGTTTGGTGCTTTCTTTCCAAATCTGAAATTTAAGGATCGATTTGTTGCCATCTTTTGTATCAGTATAAACCGTTCCGATGGGTTGTTTTGTAGATACTTTATCACCCTTTTTAACCACTACCTCACGAAGGTTGGAATAAACACTCAGGTAGGTTCCGTGGCGGATTATAACGGCCGTATTTCCACCCGATATTCCAAATACGCGGCTGACTTCGCCATTAAAAACGGCACGCACTTCGGCTCCCATATCGGTGGCAATATTTATCCCGTTGTTCTGCACCTGTACGTTGGTTAAAACCGGATGTTGATGTACGCCAAAATGCTCCACAATTACGCCTCTTTCCAGCGGCCAGGGCAGGTGCCTTTTATTTTGCGCAAAATTATCACCAATAAGTTTTTGTTCCGGTGTTAAAGCAAAACCCGAACCTCCGGCTTCTTTGTTTTTACTTGCTACCTCTTCAATTATTGTCTGGATTTCGCGTTCCAGTTGCTGCTCAATCCGCCGTTGTTGTCGTAAGGTTTTTTGCAGACTGCTTTTTTGATTTTGCAGTTCTTGCAACTCGCTGCTTTGTGTGCTTTTTTCCTGATTCAGCGCCACCATTTCTTTTTCGGTCTTTGCTATCAGCGCCTGTTTTGCTACTGTTTGCTGCTCCAGTTTTTGAATACTTTCGTCGAGTACTTCCTGCACCGTATTAATCATTTGAGCCTGATTTTCGCGAAACGATTTATATCGTTTGAAATACAACAAACGGCGATACGCCTGATTTACATTCTCGGCCGACAACAAAAACAGCACTTCGTCATACGAATTCAGATTTTTATACGCCATCCTGATCATCTCAGCATATTCATTCTTTAGCTGCTGAGTGTCGTTTTTAAGCATTTTTACAGCCAACTCATTATTGGTAACACATTGCTCATAAATTATTATTTCGTGTTTTATATTGGAGACAAGCGTGTTTCTGGAGTTAATTTTTGTATTAATGAGTCGCAACTTACTCAACGATGAACGTTCATTTTTTTGCGTTTCGTTGAGCAAACGTGTGGTGTATTCGATTTCCTTTTCAGCTTCAGCCTTTTGTTTTTGCAACTCCTCGATGGACTGTGCAAACACAGAAAAACTCACCAGCGATATTGCCAGCGTGACGAATAGTATTTTTATTCGTAAAATCATATTTACGAATGTATTGATTTAGGAATTACTTTACACGAATCTCCTCGTATTTTTGCGGAATTTTTATGCTAAAAGAAGAGATTTTGTCGGTTGAAAATCCACTCATTTTAATTTTCATATCGATTTCTTCTTCAGGAGAATGAAAGTTCATTTCGATGCTTCCCGGATATTCTTTATTTTTCACTTCGGTATAATCGTCGAAAACCAGGTTCATATTCCGGTCGTTGGTTTTATCGCTGATCAGTAGTCGGTTTAAAGCAAAACTACCCGGACTAAAAAACATCTTTTGCACAATAAGAGCTTGGTCATCAAGTCGTTTTAAATGCCGCTCGGCTTTATTTTCCTTCTCTTCCAGTTTGCTGAGTTTCCGTGTTTTTTCCGATTGTAAAACATACTGGTTGTCTTCAATTAATGCATCGAAATTTTTAAAATCCTTATCGCGCGGATCATTCCGGTACGAGAATGCATTGTTTGAAATAATGCTTTGAATGGTTGCAAAATCAAGGTCGATGTGCAAAAAACTGCTGAGGTAGGAATAATCGTCGATAAAATAATTACGGTCGATGTAATTCACATATTTTACACTGTCAGGAGTCAATAGAACACGGCCAACCGGAATATTCAGTTTGCTTATCGACACCAGAATACAGTCATCTTTTTTAGCTTTCAGATTGATTTTAAAAGCCGCTTTCGACTGGCTGCTTGAAAAGTTACAATTGATACGTTTAATGGTAAGATACTCGTAATCGAATGCGTTTTGCTCAATTCGTTTTAGTAATTTATTGGTGCTTATCGGACGTGCATCAACAACAGCTAATTCAGATGGTGTTTTACAGGACGAAACGACAACCAGCACAGCTATCATAAACAGGGAAATCCTGAAATATTTTAGAAACTTCATCGCCTACTACTCTTCAATGTATTTTTTCTCTACAATTTTGCGGTCCAAAGTTTCCGACTCGCTGCCACTCGCTTTTGCTTTTTTCCAGTACTCTACAGCTTCGTCAACCTTGCCGGTTTTGTATAGAATATCGCCATAGTGTTCCAGTAAAGTATCACTTTCGTCCTCGCTGTTTTTCATGGCCGAATCCATGTAAAATTTAGCCAGCGTATATTCACCTTTTTTAAACAACACCCAGGCATGGGTATCGAGGTAAGTTGCATTATCCGGAAAACGTTCGACCACTTTACCACTCATACGCTCGGCTTTGTCGAGTTCAATACCGGCAACCGATAAATAGTACGCGTAATTGTTCAGCGTCAGGTAATTTTCAGGATCAACCTGAACGGCTTTATCAAATATTTTGAAAGCTTCGGTTTTGTTTCCCTTTTTGTAAATAGCCTCGCCTTTTAGCATTAAAAAGTTGGCTTCCAGTTGTGGATTGTCAACCACATAATCCAATCCTTCTTTGCATAGTTCAATGGTTTCGTCGAATTTTTCTAACTGAACACAAGCAATGGTTTTAAAGAAATAACCCTGCGGTTGATTCGGAAATAATTCGATGATTTGTCCGGTATGTTCGTACAATTTATCCCACTGTTGCAGGTCGTTGTCTATGTACATAATCCGTTCCCAAACCATATAATCGTTGGGTTCTATTTCAACGGCTTTTAACAAGGCTTCGCGTCCTTCGGCCAGCTTATTTTCTTTAAGAAGCGATTCAGCATGAATGGTATGTACCAACGATTCATCGGGATGTTTTTTGAGCAAAATAGCAATCAGTTCATCGCGTTGTTGTTCGTTAAGATGCGATTGAGCCGGGTTTGACGTTAACATCATGTACAGTTGCATTTTTGTTTGAATATCAACTGCATCGCTTTCAAAACCAGCTTTTGTTTCTTCGAACGATTTTTCAACATCACCATTTTCAAGGTAATAATTGGCCAGCGAAAAGTGTACAAAACCATTTTCCGGATCCATTTTCTGGATCTTTTTGTAGTTGGCTAACGCATTTTCCGAATCGCCCTGACTCTGATACAAATCGGCCAGCAAACCGTAATATTTTGCTTCGTTCGGATCGTTTTCAATCAGTTTATTGATCTCTTCAAACGCCTTGTCAATCTGCCCTGTTGACACATAAATTTGCTGTTTGGCTACCGATATCTGCTCGTTAACGCCGGTTTCTTTTTCCATACGATCATAAGCAGCAATAGCTTCGTCGTAACGTTGTGCAGTGGCCAGCAAGGCAGCATTCATGTAAATATATTCCAGATTTTCCGGCTCCTTTTCTACCAAAACGGCATAAAGATCGGCTGCCTCGGAATATTTTCGTGTTTGCTGATATATTTGTGCCAGCAACAGTTTGTACCACTTGTTATCGGGATTTATGCTGATTGCTTTTTCCAGTAGCAAAGAAGCACTGGTAAAATCGTTATTGGCAGCATGAATATTTGCCAGTTCGTACATGGCCGACGACGAGTTAGGATCCATCTCCAAACAACTCGACAACAACTGAATAGCTTTTTGTGCGTTACCAAACATTTTCTGTTTTAGCGCCTCCACAAAAAGGTACTCAAACTCCATTTGTTTTTGATCTACTAATTCTGTAGTGGGTGTATTTACTGCAGCTTTTGCCACCTGCTGTTCGGTAACCTGTTTTGGTCCTGAACAAGACAGTAAACTCAGCGAAAAAGATGCAATACCAAGTCCTTTTATAAAAATTCTCTTCATGTTAATGTTTTCCGGTGTGGCCAAAACCACCCGCTCCTCTTTCTGTTTCTTCCAGCACTTCTACCAAATCCCATTCCACAGTTTCGTGTGCGGCAACAACCATTTGGCAAATGCGTTCTCCATTCTTTACAACAAAATCTTCCTGCGACAAGTTGATGAGAATAACACCAATTTCTCCACGATAATCGGCATCAATAGTTCCGGGAGTATTTAAAAGTGTAATTCCTTTTTTCAAAGCCAAACCACTACGCGGACGAATCTGAGCTTCGTAGCCCTGTGGCAATTCGATGAATAATCCGGTTGGTATTAATTTCCGTTCAAGCGGTTTTAAAACCACGGATTCATCAAGGTTTGCGCGTAAGTCCATCCCTGCCGAAAATGCTGTACTGTAGGCCGGTAGTTCATTCTTTGATTTATTAACGATTTTAACCTGCATCAATCTGTTTTTTTTAAAGAACCGCTAAGATAGATAAATAATGCGTCCGTTCAGTAGGATTAACAAGATTTATGATTGAAGCCAAAGGAATCAACTGTTTGGATAACAATTATATAATCATGAGGTCGGTCATGATCTCGTCGGAAACAAAAAGCCCTTTTCGGGTTAGCGTAATGATTTCGTCATTGATTTTCAGCACGCCTGTATCGTTATATTTGGCTAACTGACGGGAAAAATAGCTTGCCTTTTCGCAGCCAAAACGTTGCTCTAATTCCGTTTCTGATACTCCCCATTTAGTACGAATCCGGGTTAATATGTATTCGTTGTACTGGTCGTTTTCGCTTAATTTTTCTTCCTCGAAATACGTTTGATTGTTAGACAGTGCTTTTATGTAAGCCTCAACACTGGAGTTGTTCCAGCGGCGCGAAACACCATCGAACGAATGTGCCGACGGTCCTAGTCCCAGGTATTTCTTACCCATCCAATAAGCTGTGTTGTGGCGCGAATAAAGTTGGTCTTTTGCAAGGTTTGAAATTTCGTAATGCTCGAAACCATTGGCCAGCGACATGTCAACCAAGGTATTAAACTGCGCAATACTTTCTGTTTCTTTCAGCTCTTTTAAAGTTCCTTTCTTCAGCCAAGTGTAAAAAGCAGTTCCTTCGTGGTAAGTTAAATGGTAAGCCGACAAATGTTTTACCGGAAGACTGAACATTTGGTTCAGACTTTCTTCCCATTCTTTTGGCGTTAAATAGGGGAGACCATAAATGAGATCAGCACTTAAATTCGAGAAACCATTTTTTTCTGCATTTTCAATGGCTTCAACAGCCTGAGCGGCGTTGTGCCGGCGGTTCATTTTTTCCAAATGCCGGTTTTGAAAGGCCTGAATTCCGATACTTAAACGATTTATTCCTTCCTTTTTTAAGGCTTTTAGGTAATCATTGCTTAAGTCGTCCGGATTGGCTTCAAAAGTTATTTCGGCATCCGAATTAACTTTAAATTCATCATTCAGAACAGCCAGTATTTCGGCAATTTCCGGAGCTGTAAGCACCGATGGTGTTCCGCCACCAAAATATATGGTATCAACCGTTTCGTCGTTAAGGTAGTTTTTACGTACTTTAGCCTCGTTTTTCAGGGCACCGATAAAATCGTGCTGTAGCGAAGTATTTACTGTTTTATAGAAATCGCAGTAATAACATTTCTGACGACAAAAAGGAATATGAATGTAAATACCCGCCATTATAAAAGACCTGGAAATTTAAAATTAAACAATTGAAAACATGAAGATAGATCCCTACTGGAGACTTGCAATTTGGTTTATTATAATGCTTTATCTGCTTTTTATACCAGCAAACCAACTACCAAACAAACCATTTTTACAAATTCCTAATTTCGATAAAATCGTTCATTTCGGGATGTTTTTTATCCTTTGTATGCTAAGCTTCAGGCCGGTAAAACAGTTTACGCCAAACTTCTATTTCTGGACACCGCTACTAACACTTGTTGCTGCCATTATACTTGAATACGTTCAGCAAAAAATATCGCCAAGCCGCCACAGCGATATATACGACCTGTGGGCCAATGCTGCCGGTTTATCGTTTGCCACCTTTTTTTACGCCCTGTTTGTAAATAAAAAGTGGCTGGAACGCATTTTCTGATCTTCTGCTATTAGAGTTTTACCAGATCTTCGTATTTGTCAATGTCTTTTCCAACCGTTTCTAATGAAGTGGTTTTGTAAAACTGCGAAATATCCTGACGTAACTTTTCGTATTGTGCGTGTACCGGACAAAGTGGTTTCGACGGATCGTGCGTTTTACACGGCTCTAAACTAATCAGGCAGTTCGTAAAAAACTCTTCGCCGTCAACTTTTATAACAATGTCCCACAACGAAATTTCAGACGCATCGCGCGAAAGTGAAAAACCACCATTTGGTCCTTTTGTAGAAACCAGTAATTTTTGTTTTACCAGATTTTGCAGGATTTTTCCTAAAAACGGTGACGATAAACCTAAATCTTCCGAAATCTTTTTAATTCCAACACGTTTGTCTTCTTTCGAAAATTTACCTAGATAAATCAACGCTCTGAGTGCATATTTACATGTATTCGATAGCATCTATTTTAAATTTAAGATTGTTTTACTGTATGATTGTTCTGCAAAAGCAGGAAATTTCTTTTGTTTTCCCAATACATTTTTATTGGCTTTTAACAGTGTATTTTTCACTTTTCCGTTCACCCTATCAAGGTTTTTTCGTTTTTTAAATGCCCATTCATAAGCTTTCATTCCCTTGTTCCAGGCAAAAGTTCCGTGGTTTTCGTCAACGGCAATTTTTCGGTTTAAAAGTAACAAATCGTGCAGCGGAACTTTTACCGGGCAAACATCGGTGCAAGCCCCGCAAACCGTGCAGGCAAAACTTAAGTGATTATATTTATCAAAGCCTTTCATAAAAGGCGTAATTACCGATCCGATTGGGCCACTGTAAGTGGTGTTATAAGTGTATCCGCCAACGTTTTTGTAAATAGGGCAGACGTTTAAACAAGCACCGCAGCGAATACATTTCAACGCATCGACATGTTTTGGTTCGGCGGCAATTTTTGTGCGGTTATTATCGAGCAGAACGACCACCATTTTCTCCGGTCCATTGGCTTCATCAACTCGTTTTGGGCCGGTAATTAACGAATTATACACCGTTACCTGCTGTCCGGTTCCCAAGGCTGAAAGCAAGGGAAACATCAGCTGTAAATCGTCGATCGACGGAATCAGTTTTTCAATACCGGCAATTACAATATGTACTTTCGGAAAAGCAACCGACATAAAACCGTTTCCTTCGTTTTCGGTAAGCGCCACTCCACCAACATCGGCCACCAAAAAATTAGCGCCCGTAACACCCACCTCGGCCGAAGTGAATTTTTCGCGCAATACTTTTCGCACAAAAAGGGTTAATTCTGTTGGTGTAGAATCCTCGGGAGTTTCAAATTTTTCATGAAAAAGTTCGGCAACATCTTCTTTCGATTTGTGCATTGCCGGTGTTAAAATATGGTACGGTTTTTCACCAGCTACCTGAACGACAAACTCGCCCAAATCGGTTTCAACGGGCTCAAAACCTGCCTTTTCAAGATTTTCGTTTAATTCAATTTCTTCCGAAATCATAGACTTGCTTTTTACCAAAAGCTTTGCCTCATTTTCGGTCAGAATTTTTATGATTTCCGAAACAGCCTCTTTGCTGTCGCGTGCCCAAACCACATCAATTCCATTGGCTTTGGCATTTGTTTCAAATGTTTCGAGATAGTGCGCAAGATTAGCAACTACTTTCTTTTTCAGATAAGAAGCACGGTGTTTCGCCAAATCCATATTCCGATAACGAAGTTTGCCTTTGGCAACAGCTTCATCGTATTTCGAAATATTAAAATTTAAGGTCTTACGGTGTTTTTTATCAAAAGCAATTTTTGAATCCTTCAGAAATATTTTTTTATGCGTTGTCATTTATTTCTTTACAGGAATCAGATCCACTCTCTTAGCGTGTCGTCCGCCTTCAAAATCTTCATTCAGAAAAGTTGAAACAATAGCAATGGCTTCTTCATCACTCACAAAACGACCTGGCACTGCACACACATTTGCATTGTTGTGCTGACGCGCCAGTGCAGCAATTTCTTCTTTCCAGCAAACTGCAGAACGCACGCCCTGATGCTTGTTTGCTGCAATGCTAATTCCCTGGCCACTTCCGCAAAAAGTTATACCAATTTCGTATTCACCGCTTTCAATTGCTTCACCCATTTTATGAGCATAAATCGGGTAGTCTACGCTTTCGTCGGTGTAACATCCAAAATCTTTGAAAGCAATATTATTATCGCTCAAAAATTTAATAATCACCTGCTTTTTAGCAAAACCGGCATGATCGCTTGCCAATGCTATTACTTTTCCCTCTAAATTCTTCATTTGTACAAAATTAATACTTTTTGATATTTATTTCATTTATTCCTAATAATTGTTGTTTGGGAGAAAAACAACAGTAGAATTTACCTTTAGTAAAAAATTAATATTCAAACAATTACGACTTATTTATAAAGGGAATAAATCGCTTAAGCTCGTTTATTTCCCATTTAAAAACAAGCACAATAAAAGCCAGTGTTAAAACTACATTGATAGAATATCTGATTATTACCTGTAAATCGAGCGTAAATTGAGCGATGCCCACAATAACCATAGCGGCCAGAAAATAACTGCCAATTCGTTTAAGATCATACGGCACCGGAAAATGTTTTTGCCCCAAAAAATAGGAGATAAGCAGCATAACCAAAAAGCAAACAAACACTGCAATTGCCGACCCCATATAACCCATTACCGGAACCAGAGCAAGGTTTAAAACCAATGTTATTGTGGCACCAATTAAAGCCATATAAGCGCCGTAGCGCGTTTTGTCGGTTAGTTTGTACCAAAGCGACAAAGTGAAATACATTCCGTAAAACAGATTGGCCATTAACACAATGGGCACCACTTTTAATCCCTCGTGATACTGTGTATCAACAATACCTTTAAGCACATCAATAAACAATACCATTCCAATGAAAATGATGAGTCCGAAAATGACAAAATATTTCATTACAACGGCATATATTTTAGGGTCGTCTTTTGATCCTTCGCGGGCAAAAAAGAAAGGTTCGAATGCATAACGAAACGCCTGAATAAACATATTCATAAGCACCGCCAGTTTGTAGTTGGCACCGTAAATTCCGAGCTGAAACATCGGATCCTGATTTTCGGGTACTAAAAACGGAATCAACACTTTATCGATATTCTGATTGATCATCCCCGTTAATCCAACAATCAGGATGGGAAAACCGTAACTCAACATTTGTTTCAGTAATTTCCTGTCAAACTGTAAGGATATTCTAAAGATCTCGGGAAGCAGTAAAACCAGGGTAATCAGCGAAGCCAGTAAATTGGAAATAAACACATAACCTACACCAATATCCGCTGAATAAATAGTTGATATTATTGAGTCTGGATTATTGGCTAAAATTCGTGGGCACAACGAAATAAAGAACAGGTTAAAACCAATATTAAAACCAATATTCACCAATTTGATAAAGGCAAATTTTATGGGCCGGTTCTTTAAACGTAGCCGTGCAAAAGGTATGGCAGTAAACGCATCAACACCTAAAATTATGGCAAACCACAAAATATATTCAGGGTGATTCGGATATTGAATCCAGCCGGCTATTTCATTCCGGAAGGCTGCTGCCAGCAATACAAACGAAAAAGTGGTAAAAAACAAGGATACCATCGATGTGGAATACACCTTTTCCGGGTCGTCGCTTTTTGAGGCAAAACGGAAATAGGAGGTTTCCATTCCGTAGGTAAGCAACACCAGTAAAAATGCCACATAAGCGTACATATTGGTTACCACACCGTATTCGCCCGGCAAAAACATAAACGAATAATAGGGGACAAGCCACCAGTTTAAAAAGCGGCCCACAATGCTGCTAACCCCATAAATAGCCGTATCGCTTGCTAATTTCTTAAAAGGATTCAATTGTTGAAATTTTAGGCAAAGATAAAATCATTTGCTTTGATGCTTTTCGATTAAACAACGTTTTACAATATGTTTTATCTTTGAAATCAAAAATTTCAAGGTAATGAAGCAAAACCTTTTCCCAATAGTACTAATATTTTGTTTGCTTGTGAGCTTTTTTTCGTGCTCCAATAAATCGAATAAACGCCCACGTAAGCCAGTGAGCAGTATAAGTATTAAACCGTCCAAACAACTATATACTTCAGGCGATAAAGTGACTTTAGATATTAAAACCCGGTTGCGCGATGGCGATTTAAAATCAGTAAAAGTTTATTACGAAGGCCAGTTAATAAAAGAAAGCACCGACCTTAAATTTGAAGTTACTGACATTGAACTGGATCACGTGGGAAACACCAGTTTTAAAGTAGATGCTGAAAAAACCGACGGATTAAAAAACAGCCGAACAAAAACAATTAATGTAATTTCTGAAATAGCTCCAAAACAACTGACTTACCAGGTGATTGAAAAATACCCGCATTTAAAAACTTCGTACACCCAGGGATTGGAATACTACAACGGTTATTTGTACGAAGGAACAGGTGAAACCGGCCATTCGAAACTGATGAAAATTGATATAAAAACCGGGAAACCTCTTCAATCCATTGATATGGACGACAAATATTTTGGAGAAGGAATTACTATTTTAAATAACAAAATTTATCAGTTAACTTATCATGCACAAAAAGGTTTTGTTTACGACCTTGAAACCTTTGCTGTAATCGATAGTTTTACCTATAAATCAGAACAGGGATGGGGATTAACAAACGACGGTACTAACCTGATAATGAGCGACGGAACCAATATTTTAACATGGTTGAATCCCGATGATTTTTCGATAGTAAAAACAATTCAGGTGGCCAATAACCGTGGAAATATGAATGTTCTGAACGAGCTGGAATACATCGACGGAATTATTTACGCCAATATTTATACCACCAACTATATTGTTAAAATTGATGCCCAAACTGGTAAAGTTCTGGAAGAAATAAATATGGAAGGTTTAATCGACATGTATCATCGCCCAAACGACCGGATAGATGTGTTAAACGGAATTGCTTACGATGCTAAAAACAACCGCATGTTTGTTACCGGAAAACTGTGGCCCATGTTATTCGAAGTGAAGTTTATAGAACAGTAAAAGAATTTCGATTAACGATTTTAAATTGATGATAGGAAAAGCACATATCGGTTTCTTTGATATCTACTCCTAAAATCAGCATTCGCTAATCATCATCCGAAATTCTAATATTCTATCTAATCCTACAATCTTAAAAAAGACTAGGGGAGTCGCCGTATCGAACGCGGCCTAAATGTTTATAGGCCAAATCGGTAACTTCTCTTCCGCGCGGAGTTCGTTTTATAAAACCTTCTTTAATTAAAAACGGTTCGTACACCTCTTCAATGGTTCCGGAATCTTCGCCAACAGCCGTTGCAATGGTTGTTATTCCCACCGGTCCGCCTTTAAATTTATCTATAATAGCCCGTAAAATACGATTATCCATTTCGTCCAATCCGTATTTATCGATGTTTAAAGCAGCCAGTGAATGACGGGTAATATCCATATCAATTCGTCCGTCTCCTTTTACCTGGGCAAAGTCGCGCACACGACGCAGCAATGAATTTACTATTCGTGGAGTGCCACGGCTCCTGAAAGCTATCTCATGAGCCGCCTCGTCGCTTATCTCTACGTTTAATATACCAGCCGACCTTTTAACTATTTGCGTTAAAATATCGCCGTCATAATACTCCAGGTGGGAATTAATACCAAAACGTGCCCGCAATGGCGAGGTTAATAATCCCGACCGGGTAGTAGCTCCAATTAGCGTAAACGAATTCAGCTCGATTTGTACCGAACGTGCACTCGGACCTTTGTCGATCATTATATCGATACGAAAATCTTCCATAGCCGAATACAAATATTCTTCAACAATAGGGGAGAGGCGATGGATTTCGTCAATGAACAACACATCGTTTTCTTCGAGATTGGTTAATAAACCGGCTAAATCACCTGGTTTATCCAATACCGGTCCTGAAGTAATTTTTATCCCCACTCCCAATTCGTTGGCGATGATATTCGACAAAGTTGTTTTTCCCAGTCCAGGAGGACCATGCAATAAAACATGATCCAAAGCTTCGCCACGCATTAATGCTGCCTTTACAAAAATCTCAAGGTTTTCAACAATCTGCTTTTGCCCGCTAAAATCATCAAATTGTAAGGGGCGTAAACGCTTATCCAGCTCTTTTTCGGTATCCGTATATGAATTTCCTCTAATATCTAAACCATCTTCCATCAGCACAAATCTTATTCGGGAATAAAGATGCGTATTTTTTCGATAAGCTGTGCAGCTGTAAAGGGTTTTGCTAAATACTCATTCATTCCTGCCTTAAAACATCGCTCCCGATCGTTATCGAGCGTATTAGCTGTTATAGCAATTATAGGAACCGGGGATTCAATGGCATTTGCTTTTTCGTATTCCCTTATAGCCTGGGTTATTTCGTAACCGTCCATTCCGGGTAGCATAATATCCATTAGCACCAGATCGTAAGTGTTCTGCATTACATTTTCAATTGCATCGGGTCCGTTTGTAACTGCAGTAACGTTGAAGTTATATTTCTTCAAATTAAATATAACCACCTTTTGATTTAATAGGTTGTCTTCTACAAGTAGTATGTCCAAACTTCTTCTATTATTATTAATAATTAAACAAATTTAAAAATTAATACTAGTTATTATGTCCTGTTGGTAACTGTTAATTATTATTTTTTACCATTTATGCAGAATATGTAAACATGGTTGTTCTTCTGTTTTCAACAACTATTTCACAGCTTAAATTATTCTTTCGTAACGAAATAACATTTCTTTTCAACAACTGTTAATAGTAAACGTAAAAAGAGAACTAAGGTTTTTAACAGGTGCAATTCTTGTGAATAAACTGGCATCAAAAAACTGTAAGTTTAACGATGCTTTTTGAAATGTCGGATTATATGATGAAAAAATTGAAGAAAGCAAAAATTAGTTTAAAAGATTACTTTTGTTTTTTTGACATGTTTATCCACAATTATTAACAATTGGTGCAAAAAATAAACCTTTGAAAAATAAGTACTTTAAGAAGAATGACAGAAAATTTCAACATACTTGTTAATAAACTAAATGCGTTTAGGTTTAGATACGGCTTATATCGGTTAGTAAGGGGAACTGTTTTGGTTTTTGTATTGTTAATTTCCTTATATACAGTATTTTCTGTGATTGAATACTATATTTACCTTTCATCGTTTACACGTAAAGTCATTTTCTACGGCTATTTGATTTTTGCTGGTTTATTAAGTACACAGTTTATTCTTATTCCATTATTTAGGTTACTACATGTTTTAAAACCTATCGATCTGAAATCCTCAACTAAACTGATTCAAAAACACTTTGGCGAGATAAAAGATAAATTATTGAATATCATTGAATTATCAGATTTGCACGAAAATCAGTATTCCAATGATTTGTTAATTGCCAGTATTGATCAGAAAATTGAAGAACTAAAAGTATTTAATTTTAATGAAGCTATTGAGTATAAAGATATTAAAATAATAACTATCTACCTGATAACTAGCTTATTAATTGCTTCAGGAATATTATTGACAAACAAAGGTATTTTTACTGAATCAACAAACCGGTTGGTACATTACAATAAGGAGTTCATAAAACCGGCACCATTTTCTTTTCAGTTAATAAACGAAAATTTGAATGCAAAAAAGGGAGATCCTTATACGGTAAAAGTTATTGCTAAAGGAGATGAAATTCCACAAATCGTATATATAAATATAGCCGGTAATAATTACCTTATGAAAACGACCGCAACTGGTAATTACGAATTTGAGATGGCCTCGGTTATTAATCCGGTTACCTTCTATTTTACCGATTTGAATTATAAATCAGATAGTTATACGCTTCAGTTGCTACCTAAGCCTGGTATTAATTCATTTACATTAAATATAAATCCGCCAAGCTATACATTAAGCGAATCGCAAACGCTTGAGAACATCGGAGATGTGCAGGTTCCATGTGGAACAATTTTGAAATGGCAGTTTGCGGGAATTGATGTTGATTCGTTGACATTGTTGTTTAACGATTCTATCCGAGTTAAGGCAATACAAAGCGAAGGAATATTTGAGGTAGAAAAAAAGGTATATAAATCAAGTAATTACAATGTTTATATACGAAATAAAGTCACTGTAGAAGAATTAGCACTTTCGTACAATATAGATGTGATCCCTGATATTTATCCTGATATAGAAGTTGTGCGAATTGAAGACTCAACACGTTTAACACGTTTCTTTTTTAAAGGTGTTATTGGCGATGATTATGGTTTTTCATCATTAAAATTTCATTATAATATTGCCAATAAAGATACGGCTATCGCCTTACCTTTTTCAAAAAATATGACTGATCAGGAGTTTTATTTTAGTTACGATTTTAACGAAATTGAGTCGGACGAAGCAGTTTCCTATTATTTTTCAGTATCGGATAATGATGTGATTAATGGTTATAAAACCACTACATCCGATAGTTATACTTTTGTATTTCCTGATAAAAAGGAATTGGAGGCAAACGAAAAGGAACAGTTCGAAAATCTGGAGAAAATGATTGCCGAAAGTCAGCAATTATCAAAGGAGATTCAGAATAATTTGCAAAATCTGCAGATTAAAAATATGGATACGAATACCTCTGACTGGGAAAAATCGCAGATGGTTAATGACATCGTTCAGAAGCAAAATCAGCTGGAAAAGCTCTATGATAAAATAAAGCAGGACAATAAGAACCTGAATAATTATCTGAATTCTTTTAACGACAATTCGGAGGAGATTATCGAAAAACAAAAGCAAATAGAGGAATTGCTTAATGAAGTTTTTACTGATGAGTTACAAGAGTTAATGGATGAATTTAACAAGTTGGCTGAAGAGTTTGACAGTAAAAAACTAAATGAGCTTAGTCGTGATATGAATGTAACCATGGACGATCTTCAGAAACAGCTGGATAGAAATCTGGAAATGCTGAAGAAGTTTAAGGTAGAACAAAAGCTGCAGGAAATTACAGATGAAATGAATGAAATGGCCATGGAAGAGGAAAGCATGGCTAAAGAGCTTAATGAAGAGAAAAATTACGATGAAATCAACGATAAAATAGGAGAGCATCAGGAAAAATTAAAAGATATTGAAAAGCGCTTAAATGAAACGCTTGAGATGAATAAGGAATTAGAAGAACCAATTGGTTTCGATGATTTTGACGAGGAATTTGAGGAGATGCAAAAAAGTTCGGAAGAAAGTAAACACAATCTGGAGAAAAAGAACCGTAAAAAGTCGAGCCAAAGTATTCAGAAAACTTCAGAACAAATGAAAAATGCGGCGTTTGCTATGCAACAAATGCTCGATATGAGTAGTATGCAGCAAAACCAGGAGAACATACAAAATCTTCGACAAATTCTGGATAATCTGATTTTGTTGTCTTTTAAACAAGAGGATGTGCTAAACGGTTTAAGTAGTATTAGTACTAAAGATCCAAGGTTGATTGAACTGAACAAAGAACAAAATAGAATAGAGGAGCAAAGCAAAATTGTGCGAGATTCATTATATGCGTTGGCCAAACGTACACCACAAATTTCGAGTATGATAAATAACGAATTAGTGGATATGGAAATTAACCTTACAAAATCGGGTCAGGAAATGGAAGAGGCCTTATTTCCGCAAGCCCGAAGTAGTCAGCAATTTGTAATTACTGCTACAAATAATCTCGCACTTTTATTAAACGAATCGCTTGAGCAGCTGGAAAAACAAATGGCAAATGCACAGCCTGGTGATCAACAATGTGAAAATCCCGGAGGTATGGGCAGTGGGATGGAGAATCTAAAAGAATCATCAGAAAGTATAAAACAGCAGTTACAAAAGATGATTGAACAAATGAAAAACGGGAATTCGCAGGGCTTGAGCAAACAAATGGGGCAGAGTTTGATGCAGCATGAAATGATGCAACAGATGCTTCGCGATTTGATGAATAACGGACAGGTTGGAAGTCAGGCGCAGGAAACCCTAAAACAAATTGATCAGATGCTTGAGGAAAATCGTAGAGAGTTGATAAATAAATCGATTAATGCAGAAACCATTGCTCGCCAAAACCTTATAACTACACGATTGTTAGAAGCTGAAAAGGCTGAAACCGAACGTGAATTCGAAGATAAACGCGAATCGGAAAGTGCTGAAGAGTTCTACAGTAACCCTGTTAAGTTTTTCGAGTATAAAGAAAAAGAGAATTTTACGCTTGAGTATTTAAACCGTAATTCAAATACATTAAATAATTTTTACAATAAAAAGTACAAAAATTATCTAAATAAAATTCAAGACCAGAGTGAAGAATAAACCATCTAATATATTGGTAATAAAATCAGTAAGTACCGAAATTAAAAAGGTTGAAGAATTTGTAAAGGCTATTTTTAATTTCCACAATATGCCAGATAAATGTTTTAACCCGGTATTTTTATGTATTTCTGAAGCTATTACAAATTCTATTGTTCATGGTAATAAAGAAGATCATAGAAAAACTGTAGAGCTTAATATCGATTGTAAAAGCCACCTCATACAGGTTCGGGTTACCGATGAAGGAGAAGGATTTAATGTAGAAAATGTGCCTGATCCAACCCATAAGGATAATCTGTTAAACGAAACCGGACGCGGAATACATATAATTAAAAGCATTGCCCAAAATGTTCAATTTAACAAAAAAGGAAACAGTTTAAGTTTCGAAATTGTCTGTAAATGAAATCAATAGAGTTTTATTTTGAAGATATCAAACCGATATCGTTTCATGAAGGTTTTCTAAAAAAACAAATTGAAAATCTCATTATTAATGAAAAATTTGAGCTTGGAGAGCTTACAATTGTGTATTGTTCCGACGAGTTTTTACTCGATATGAATAAACAATATCTTAATCACGATTATTATACAGATATAATAACTTTTGATTACGTAGAGAAAAATGTAATTTCGGGCGATTTATTTATAAGTGTCGACAGAGTGAACGAAAATGCAGAAAATTACGGTATTTCGCAATTAAAAGAGTTGTATCGTGTTGTTTTACATGGTGTTCTGCATTTAGTTGGCTATAAAGATAAAACTGACGAAGAGCAGGAGGAGATGACGAAAATGGAAGAGTTTTATCTTAAAAAAATAGATTTTAAAGAACTGAAGGTATGATGGAGAGATATGATGTAATTGTTGTTGGAGGAGGACATGCCGGATGCGAAGCAGCAACAGCAGCTGCTAACCTTGGATCGAAAACATTACTAATAACCATGGACATGACCAAGTATGGTCAGATGTCGTGTAATCCTGCTATGGGCGGAATTGCAAAAGGTCAGATTGTGCGTGAAATCGATGCACTAGGTGGTTATTCGGGTATTTTAGCCGATAAAACTACCATTCAGTTCCGAATGCTGAATAAGTCGAAAGGTCCTGCTATGTGGAGTCCACGCGCACAAAACGATCGGTTTAGGTTTGTTGAAGAATGGAGAAATATTCTGGAAAATACAGATCATCTCGATTTATGGCAGGACGCTGTTGTTCAATTGATTATAAAGGATAATAAAGTAACAGGTGTTAAAACTAAAATAGGGATTGAATTTGAATCGAACACAGTTGTTTTAACAAATGGTACCTTTTTAAATGGTTTAATGCATATAGGGCAGGAAAAGCTTGCTGGTGGGCGTATTGGAGAAGCGGCTTCCTATAATATTTCGGAACAGTTGCTGGATGCTGGTTTTAAGACTGGAAGAATGAAAACTGGTACTCCAGTACGTATCGATGGTAGAACCATTGATTTTTCGAAGCTTACTGAGCAAAAAGGTGATACCGGACACTATAAATTTTCGTATTTACCTGGTACTGAAACGAAGTTGAAACAGCGCTCGTGTTGGATTACACATACCAGTTCAGAAGTTCATGCTGAATTACAACAGGGATTTGAAGATTCGCCAATGTTCGACGGTACCATACAAAGTACCGGACCGCGTTATTGCCCCAGTATAGAGTCAAAGCTGGTAACTTTTGCTGAAAAAGAAAAACATCAGTTGTTTCTGGAGCCGGAAGGAGAGAATACAATTGAGTATTATTTGAATGGTTTTTCTTCCTCGCTTCCCTGGCAGGTACAATTAAAAGGTTTACATAAAATTGCAGGTTTAGAAAAAGCAAAAATTTTTCGGCCAGGTTATGCTATCGAATATGATTATTTCGATCCTACTCAATTAAATCATACCCTGGAAACTAAAATTCTGGAAAATTTGTTTTTTGCCGGACAGATTAATGGAACTACCGGTTATGAGGAAGCTGGTGCACAAGGAATCATTGCCGGTATAAACGCACATTTAAAATGTTCAGGAAATAAAGAGACCTTTGTCCTAAAAAGGAATGAAGCGTATATTGGTGTTCTTATTGATGATCTTGTAACGAAAGGAGTGGATGAACCATACCGGATGTTTACCAGTAGGGCAGAATTTAGAATTTTGCTGAGACAAGACAATGCAGACATCCGTTTAACCGAAAAATCGTACAATTTAGGCCTTGCTTCGCTAGATCGTCTGAATTTACTGAAGGAAAAAACAACCTTAATACAGGATATTATTGCTTATGCAAAGGATTTTTCGGTTAAGCCACGTTTTGTAAATCAATTACTTACAGATAAAGGTACCTCTGAGTTAAAACAAGGAGTTAAATTATTCGATCTTATTTTACGCCCTCAGATTTCAATATTTGATTTGGTTGAAGTAATTACCCCTTTTAAAACATTTCTCGAACAGGTTCCAGAGGCTCGAAAAATTGAAATAATCGAAGGAGCAGAAATTGTGATTAAGTATGAAGGTTATATTAGTCGCGAAAAACAATTGGCAGAAAAATTAGATAAGTTCGAGAATATAAATATTGAAAATAAATTTAATTATAACGAGTTGAAGTCAATCTCTACTGAGGCACGTCAAAAGTTGGATAAGATTAAGCCAAAAACTATTGGACAGGCAAAACGTATATCAGGTGTTTCTCCATCCGATATAAATGTTTTACTGGTGCTTTTAGGACGATAATGTTTCACGTGGAACAATTGTATAATAATGGATTTAAAAAGAGAAATACGCGAGATTCCTGATTATCCAAAAGAGGGGATAAGCTTTAAAGATGTAACAACGCTATTTAAAAATAAAGAAGCGGTGAAGTTTGTTACAAATACAATCGTTGAAAATTTCAAGGAGAAAGGAATCACAAAAGTTGTTGGTCTTGAAGCACGTGGTTTTGTTTTTGGTGGAGCAATTGCCGATCGTCTTGATGCTGGTTTTGTTCCTATTCGCAAGAAAGGGAAATTGCCTAGTGCAGTTTTAAGTGAATCATACCAATTGGAATATGGTATGGATAGTGTAGAAATGCACAGTGACGCATTGGAAAAAAATGACATAGTTTTAATTCATGATGATTTGCTGGCAACAGGCGGTACTGCCGTTGCAGCACTAAATCTGGCAAAAAAGTGTGGTGTCGAGCACATTTATTTTAGTTTTATTTGCGATCTGGAATTTATAGACACGCCAAATAAATCGATTCTTAAAGATTACGAAACTCAGGTATTGGTAAAATATCAGTAATTGAAATACAAAACGGTAAATAAAAATATTGATCATTTAAAAACGCTTATATCGGTGTTGCCGGATAAGCCCGGTATTTATCAGTATTTAGATCAATCAAATACTATAATTTATATAGGAAAAGCTAAGAACCTGCGAAAGCGGGTTTCTTCGTATTTTTCAAAGAATCACGATCACCGGAAAACGGCTTTATTGGTGCGCAATATTGTCGATATAAAACATATGGTGGTGGAGAGTGAGCAGGATGCTTTGTTGTTGGAAAATAACTTGATTAAAAAGTATCAGCCGCGCTACAATATTCGCTTAAAAGACGATAAAAGCTACCCGTGGATTTGTATAAAAAACGAACCTTTTCCACGTGTATTTAAAACCCGGGATCTGGTTCGCGATGGTTCTAAATATTTTGGACCATACACCTCAATTTATACCGTTCGTACATTGTTAGGGTTGTTTAAATCGGAATATAAATTACGCACTTGCAACTATAATTTATCTCCCGAAAATATTGCATCAGGTAAATACAAAGTGTGCCTCGAATACCATATTGGAAATTGTAAAGGACCTTGCGAAGGACACGTTTCTGTAGAAAAATACGATCAGGGAATTGCTGATATAACTGATATTTTGAAAGGAAATATATCTGGAGTTATTAAGCATTTAGAGGGTATGATGACTGAGATGGCTGAGAATTTAAACTTTGAAGAAGCAGCCGCAATTAAAGAAAAGTATGACTCACTGAAGCGCTATCAGAGCCGTTCTACTGTTGTTTCTCCTGTTATTACAGATGTTGATGTGTATTCGATAGAAGAGGATGATAATTTTGCTTTTATCAATTACCTGAAGATTATAAAAGGAGCCATTATTCAAACTTTTACTTTAGAGATAAAAAAAGGGTTAGATGAGAATACTGAGGAACTTCTTTTGGCCGGAATTATTGAAATAAGGCAGAAGATATTTAGTAATGCACGCGAAATACTGGTGCCTTTTAAGCTGGAAAATGTAATCGAAAATGTAACATTTAGGGTGCCGCAAAGAGGGGAGAAGAAACAGTTATTAGATCTTTCGAAGCGTAATGCCAAATATTTCCGTCTTGAAAAGGATAAGCAAGCTGTACTCAAAAATCCTAAAATCAGAACGGATCGTATACTGAATACCATTAAAAAGGATCTTCAATTAAAAGAATTACCCGAGCGTATTGAGTGTTTCGATAACAGTAACCTGCAGGGAACAAATCCTGTTGCAGCGTGTGTGGTATTTAAAGATGCTAAGCCGGCAAAGAAAGAATACCGGCATTTTAATATAAAGACCGTTGAAGGGCCAAACGATTTTGCATCGATGGAAGAGGTAGTTTATAGGCGTTATAAGCGCTTAAAAGAAGAAAAGAAGCCACTGCCCAACCTTATTGTCGTTGATGGTGGAAAAGGTCAGTTATCAGCTACAATGAAGGCTATGGATAAACTGGAATTACGCGGTAAAATTACAGTTATTGGTATTGCGAAACGATTGGAGGAAATCTATTTTCCAGGTGATTCTGTTCCTCTTTACATCAATAAAAATTCTGAAACGCTAAAAGTAATTCAGCATTTAAGAGACGAAGCGCACCGTTTTGGAATTACTTTTCACCGGGATAAACGCTCAAAAGCATTTATTACATCTGAATTAGGAAATATAGATGGAATAGGGGAGAAGACCACTGAGAAGTTATTAAAGGATTTCAAATCCGTAAAACAGATAAAACTACAAAAACTTGATGCTTTGGAAGCTTCTATCGGTAAAGCTAAAGCAGGCGTAGTGTTCGATTATTTTCAAAAAGAAAACGAATAGAACAAACGGATCTCATCAGCTGATCAAGCTAAAACTTAAAAGAGAGTTTATTGAATACCGTTATAAATTTACAATTATATTGAAATGAATAAACGCGTTTTGCTGGGGATGAGTGGAGGAATTGATAGTTCTGTTTCGGCGATGCTATTGCAGGAACAGGGTTACACCGTTATAGGAGTTACCTTTCTTTTTAGTGGTACCGATGACCAAAATCATCACTTTTTAAAAGACGCAACTGATTTAGCTGATCGATTAAAAATTCAACATATTACTGTCGATTTACGGAAAGAGTTTGAGGAGTACGTTGTTCGTTATTTTATCGATGAATACCTAAACGGACGTACACCTTTTCCGTGTGCCTATTGCAATCCGAACCTTAAATTTAAATACCTGAATAAATACGCGAAGGCAATGGATTGTGATTCTATTGCTACCGGGCATTATGTGAAGATTGGAATTTATAACGGACAGAAATATCTGTTTCAGGGTGAAGATCCGGAGAAAGATCAGTCGTTTTTTCTTTGGGGTTTACCTCGCGAGATAATCGATAAACTAATTTTTCCTTTAGGTAACTTTAAAAAAACAGAGATAAGAAATGTCGCCAGAGAAAAGGGCTTTTTATCCTTATCGGAGAAAAAGGATAGCCTTGGAATATGTTTTATTGAGGGAAATGATTACCGGCAATTCCTAAAAAAACGGGGAATCAAATCGCACCCCGGTAATTTTGTCGATCAAAATGGAAACATCTTAGGTAAACACAAAGGAATTTTTAATTACACCATCGGACAACGTCGCGGATTGGGCCTTAATCTGAATTTTCCGCTATTTGTAGCTGAATTTCATCTAGATGACAATGAAATAGTGTTGGCAAAATACAATGATTTATACCGTTCTAAATTACTTTTAGAAAATTATTATATTATTGATAATGAAATAGTTAATAAGAGTGTTGAGTTAATTGTAAAGGTGCGTTACAGGCTTCAGGAAACCCCCTGTAGTTTACATATTTTGAACGACACTGTGGCTAAGGTCGAATTATTAGAATCTGAGGCCATGATTGCTCCCGGACAAACTGCCGTTTTTTATCATAACAACAGATTGGTAGGCGGTGGATTTATACAATCAGCAGAATAAATATATTCTATTATAATTGTATATTTAATAGAAAATCTCGCAATGTTCCTCATTTCTTTTTCTTGAAAAATTAACTTCCATTTGCCTTCATAAAATTATTTACCGGGGATAAGTATAATTTAGACACGTTTGATATAAGACCAATTCCTAAGATATATATCGATTCGATTAAACTTATGTTTTTATAAATAGTCAATTTTATTTAATGCTAAATAATCGAAAAAGCGAAAAGTGGTCATTCATCGGTTTGCCGGATGTGGAATCTTAACAAATGGATAGATTGGCAATAGTCATTTGTTCTGTTTTAAGTGTCATTGAGTGTTTTTATTCCCGGGAATGAAAAAATATGTGTAAAAATAGAAATCAAATATTCAAAAACTAAAATCGAAAAACTGACATAGACTTATTTTTGAAGAAAAGATCACAGCTTTCACCACTAAAAAAGTGCGGTGATGGAATTATAACGATTCGCGATATTGATTAATAAAACAACAAAATCTTAAACTCTGTAAAGATGTAATTATGAACATTAGACAAAAGACATTTTTTTTGGCGCTTAGCCTTTTTATTTTGGTTGGTTCTGAATTAAAAGCCCAACCTGGAAGAATGGGACGTCAAATGGACGATCCTGCTTTAACCGATACTACAGGAAGAAGTATTGATGGTTATTTTACTCCGGTATCATCTAAAAAAAGCATTCCTGACAAAGATGGATTTATTCAACGTTGGTCGCTATTGGAGCCAATTAGTAAGCCAAACCGTAGTAATACTGTTTTTACCGACAGCTATCTTCGTGCTGCATTTGATACGTTGTATTTTCCCAATCAGTTTACTATCCTGCCTGAAGATGGTGAAATAGTAAAAGTAGGGGACACGGAATTAGCCTGGCATGCACTGGACAGTAAGTTATTCAATGTAAAGTTATTCCGTTTCGCTTATGGATTAAGTAAACCCATTTACGGAGTGGTGTTTTGGGCTGTAACGGTTGTTAATGCGCCTCACGACATGGAAAATGTTAGAATGGCAGTGGGCTCAAATTCGGCATCTATGTGGTGGTTAAACGGAGAAGAAGCTTTACTTCTTTCCGGCGACAGGCGTATGGTAATGGATGATGGTGTATCTCCACGGATGACCCTTAAAAAAGGGAAAAATATTGTTCGCGGCGTTGTAATTAACGGGCCCGGAATGAGCGACTTTTGTGTTCGTTTCCTTGATGAAAAAGGCGAACCAGTAAAAAACATCACAATTACCTGTGAATAATATTATTTAGTCAAACGATTTAAAATCTCAATTGAATCGAAATTGGAATCATTATGAAACAAATCAGAATATTGGGCTCAATAGCCCTTTTATCATTGTTATTTAGTAGTGCAGTAATGGCACAAGTAGGGAAACCATATATACACGACCCTTCAACAATAATGGAATGCGATGGAAAGTATTATACTTTTGGAACAGGTAGAGGTGGTTTAATATCTGAAGATGGTTGGGTATGGAACGGCGGGGGAGTAAGACCCGGTGGCGGTGCTGCACCTGACGCTATGAAGATTGGTGACCGCTACCTAGTAGTTTATGGCGCAACCGGTGGTGGCCTTGGAGGTGGACACGATGGAAGAATTTTAACCATGTGGAACAAAACGCTTGATCCAAATTCTCCTGATTTTGAATATTCAGAGCCTATCGAAGTGGTAAGATCAGAAGGTATGGAAGATAACGATGCCATTGATCCGGGCTTATTGCTTGATCCTACCACAGGACGTTTATGGTGTTCGTACGGAACCTATTTTGGATTCATTCGCCTTATTGAGCTTGATCCTAAAACAGGGAAACGTGTTGAAGGTAATGAACCAATAGATATTGCCATCGACTGTGAAGCAACAACAATGATGTACCGTAACGGATGGTATTACCTTTTAGGTACACACGGAACCTGTTGCGATGGTGCTAATTCTACTTATAATATTGTAGTTGGACGTTCGAAAAAGGTGACAGGCCCGTACGTTGATAATATGGGAAGAGAAATGCTTAAAGGTGGTGGTAAGATGGTTATTGCTGCCGGCGGAAGAGTTACTGGCCCTGGTCATTTTGGATTAATAAAAATTGATGAAGGCGTTCAAAAAATGTCTTGTCATTTTGAAGCCGATTTAGATAGGAGTGGTCGAAGTGTACTGGGTATTCGTCCGTTACTTTGGAAAAATGACTGGCCGGTTGCAGGCGATCCTTTTAAAGAAGGAACTTACGAAATTGAATCGGAAAGAAGAGGTTATGCATTGGAACTGGTGGTTGATTTTGTGCGTATGCCACGTGGAACAAGAGGATTTTGGCATGATTCAGACGAACCGGTTAAACCTATTCCATCGCAAACATTAGAAGATGTAATTGACACCTGGCCAACCGGAGATATTGGTGTAAGAATTGGCGATTACATGTTCCGTCCGCATCAAAGATGGACAATTACAGCAGTACCTGAAGCCGGTGGATATTTAGGCGGGCCTTACTACAAAATAGTTATTGAAGGTACTGAACGTGCATTGGCAGCTACGGCAGACGCAGAGGTAATTGCAGTTCCTGAATTTACAGGTGCCGACGAGCAATTGTGGAGAATAGAGCAATTGATTGATGGAACTTATAGAATAATGCCAAAGGTAATTCCAAATTCAAATAAGAAGCTGGCGTTGGTTTCTTCTGGTGATAGTACTCCTACGCTTGCTGAATTTGATTTTAACAGCGATAATTCTAAATGGAATTTTAGGGATCATTAAAAAAACAGGGAAAAGAATATTTTACGGAAGGCGCTTGTTGATTCAACTTGCGCCTTTCTTTTTTATTAAAATGCCGGTCGGTGTTTATCATCTGGCTCCAGTAATCCCAGGTAACTTCTGAATCGGGAAGGGGCGATCTGATATTTTTCAACGGCTTCTTTAACGGCACAACCGGGTTCGTGTGTGTGTGAACAATTGTTATACTGGCAATGCTCCGAAAATTTAAATATCTCAACAAAATAGTGCGAAATTTCCCAGGGTTCCATTTCCAAAACACCAAAGGCTTTAATTCCCGGAGTATCGATAATGTACCCGCCAAAATTCAGCTTAAACAGCTGAGAATAGGTTGTGGTGTGTTTTCCGGTTTTGTGCGAATCCGAAATCTCCATTGTTTTCAAATTCAACCCCGGCTGAATAAGGTTAATGAGTGTAGATTTTCCAACGCCGCTGTGCCCATTAATTACGTTTGTTTTGTTTTTTAGAGCTTCTTTAAACTCATCGATACCGGTTCCTTCTTTAGCCGACGTTTTAAGACATTTATAGCCGATATTTCGATAGATCTGCATCAACAGGTTCATCTCTTCCGTTTCGTCTTCGTTATAGCGGTCAGCTTTGTTAAAAACAATCATAACCGGAATACGATATGCCTCGGCCGATGCCAGATACCGATCGATAAAAGTGGTTGTAGTAACCGGGTATTGCATGGTTACTACCAGAACTGCCTGATCGATATTGGCAGCAATAATATGCGCTTGTTTCGAAAGATTAATAGAACGGCGAATAATGTAGTTTTTGCGTTCGTGGATTTTGGTAATCATACCAACCTGTGCGATATTTTCGTCGGCAGACACGTTTTGGAGCGTAAATCCCACACGATCGCCCACGGCAACGGGGTTCGTGTTCCGAATTCCTTTAATGCGAAATTTGCCCTTTATTTTACATTCATAGGTATTTCCGTTTTCATCCTCCACGGTATACCAGCTGCCGGTCGATTTTATTACTAATCCTTCTTTCAAACTCTTTAATTTTCTGCAAAGGTAGTTTTTCTGCTGTTTATCAGGAAATTTCCCGAAACACCGGGTGTTTTTTCACGTGGAACATTGGTGGAACAACAAATGAAATAAGGATTTTGTGCTTGGTATGGTAATTTTTTACGAATATCGAATGATGATTTACGAATTTTGATTTTAGAAGTAAAGAGCTAATAGAACCAGTCACAACTGAAATCAAAATTCGTAAATCAAAATTCACCATTCTTTTATTCCCAATCCAAAATAATCTTACCACAATCGCCTGCTTCCATAATTTCAAAGGCTTGCTGGTAATCATCGGCTTTAAAGCGGTGCGTAATAATGGGGGAAATATCGAGTCCGGTGGTTAGCATCATTTCCATGTGGTACCAGGTTTCGTACATTTCGCGACCATAAATTCCTTTAAGAGTTAATCCTTTAAAAATAAGTTTGCTCCAGTTAATTTGTGTACGCTCGGGCAACAAACCCAGCAAACTGATCTTTCCGCCGTTGTACATGTGGTTTACCATGTCGTTAAAGGCAACCGGCGATCCCGAGCATTCCAAACCAATATCAAAACCACTAACCATGTGATGTACTTTCATGGCTTCTTTAATGCTTTCTTTGGTAGGATCGATAACACGTGTAGCACCCATTTTTCGGGCCAGATCGCGGCGGTATTTACTCAAATCGGTACCGATAATATTGCGTGCTCCTGCAAATTTGCAAATAGCTGCTGCCATGGCGCCAATTGGTCCGCCAATTCCGGTAATTAATACATCTTCGCCTAGCATCGGGAACGATAAAGCAGTGTGTGTTGCATTTCCCAGCGGATCCATAATGGCCATCATTTCATCTGAAATTCGCTGATCGATGTGCAGAACGTTCTTCGCCGGAACAGAAATGTATTCAGCAAAACCACCATCGCGGTTTACTCCAATTCCAATGGTATTATCGCAAATGTGTTGACGCCCGCGCCGGCAATTTCGGCAAAAACCACACGAAATATGGCCTTCAACAGTAACACGCTCACCCACTTTTACACGGTCAACTTCCGAACCCACTTCAACAACAGTTCCCATGTATTCATGGCCAATAGTTACCGGAGTTTTAATGGTTTGTTGCGCCCATTCGTCCCATTTATAAATATGTAAATCGGTGCCACAAATTGCTGATTTCTGTACTTTAAGAAGAATATCATTGGGTCTGACGGTTGGCATCGGAACATCTTCCATCCAAATGCCTTTTTCAGGTTTACTTTTTACAATTGCTTTCATTTATTTTAAGCTTGTTAGTTAATAACAGGTGCAAGTTAAAACAAAAATATGGCTGAAAATCTAAGGAAAATCAGTTTTTTTAATTCGTAAATTAGCTGATGTTTGAAGGTGCTAAGTGTTTGTTAGATATGAATTTGACGGGGTACCACGAGGCAATAAATCCGATAATCAAAACCGCAGCGAAAGCCAGAATGATGTCGGTAAAAATGATATGAATAGGGTAGGCCGAAATAACAAAGGAACCACCGGCCCCCGGCAATTTAATCAGGCCAAAAGTATTTTGTAACCAGCACACAAAAACACCCAATATGGTACCTAAAATACCACCTGCCAATGAAATTAGCCAGCCCTCGTAAAGAAAAATCCGGTTAATCTGTTTTTCCTGTAAGCCCATGCTGCTAAGTATCGAAATATCCTCCTTTTTTTCGATATAAAGCATGGTTAAGTTGCCGATCATATTCCCTGAGGCCAGCAGTAAAATGAAAACGAGGATAAAGTAAACGGCCCATTTTTCCGATTTCATGGTTTTAAAAACCAGATCGTGTTGCTGTTCCTTATTTTTCACGTGGAACCCGGTTCCCACAATTTCTTCTAGTTTATTCTGAATAGCATCAACATCGGCTTCTTTGGCAACGGACAATTCAATGGCAGAAATGTTGTTTCCACTGTCGAAAAGCCGGGAGGCAAATTCTTTTGATACTAGCATGTATTTGGCATCCACATCTTCGAGCACAGCAAAAACTGCCGACGGAAATAAAGAATTGTGGTTAAAAACACGCGATGGATTAAGCGAAACCTGTTTCCCCTTTTTGGGCACATAAACATGTAGCGGATCAAGAAATGAAACGCCCACTCCCAGATTATTGGCAATTCCGCGACCCACAACTGCGTAATCAATACCGTCTTTTTTGAGGTAATATTCGCCTTCAATTAGTAGCTTGTCGATATTGGTATAATCCGGATAATTATCAGGAACACCTTTTACCGTGGCCGGAGTTTGTCGTTTTCCATAGCGTAACAAAGCAAGTTCTTCAACCACTTCGGCATACGATATTACACCGGGTAAGGCTTTAATTTGTTCAATATCAATTGTATTGGGATCAAACATTTTTCCTTCAACCGATGATATTTTAATGTCCGGATCGAAGTCGCTGTAAAACACTCCAATCAGATCAGTAAAACCGTTTAATACCGAAACAATGATGATTATAGCCATAGTTCCTACCACTATTCCGGCCATTGAAATCCAAGATATTATGTTAATAATATTTTGTTTCTTTTTTGAGAACAGGTATCGTTTTGCTATGAAAAGTGGTAAGTTCAAACGCAGTTGTTTTGTTTGAAAACGAAAAGTTTCGGAAACTATTTTTTCAGCAGGTTATCAATATTGTCGATATAATCGAGGCTGTCGTCAATGTAAAATTCTAAATCAGGAATAACACGCAGACTTTTCCCTGTTTTCCGGCCTAGTTCACCACGCAATTGTTTGCCCGAAAGTTTAATATCTTCCAATATTTCGTTGGCAAATTCCGAGGGAAAAATACTGAGGTGAATACGCGCAATAGAAAGATCTTTTGTAATGCGCACTCCGGTAACGCTAAGCAATTTGCCCGGGAAACGTTCCTTGTTTATTTTTAAAAGGATTTCGGCCATTTCGCGTTGAATGAGCCTTGATATTTTATTCTGTCTTGTACTGTATTGTTCCATTGTTTCTGATTATAAACCACAAAATTACGCAAAAACCTTGGAATAAGGGCAGAAATCAATTAAACAGCGATTGTTTAAAAGCATTTCGCAGGCTTTCGTTGGGTTTAATGATGTTGTAGTTTTCCCAGAATTTTTCGTCGTAAGCACCCAGAACCTCCACAAAAATATCGTAGCGGCTAAAACGTTCGTCTCTGTTGAAACGTTTTAAATCGGTAGCTTGAATATTGGTGATCAACAGATCCGAAACGCTGTGAAACTCGGAGTTTATGCGGTCTCTTTTGCTACGAATTCTAAATTTCACCGATGCTTTCACCGATGCCAGATGCCATTTTCCCTGGTATTGCCGATAATTTACCTGGTAATGTACATACGTTGGCCGCGCTTTTACTTTTCGCGGTTTCTTTTTAATCATAATCTCTTTGGCCTTATTTAGTCCCGCTTTATTTAAGTGGTAATTGGCATGTACTAGTGCAAATGTTTCACGATGAACATACATTTCTCCTTCAAAAGGCGGGTAAAATTCGCCGGATTGAGCTTGAAATTTTACCACATAAACCGGTTGTTTTTCATACCAAATCACATCGCTGATCTGATATTCATACACATGCTCGTATTCGGGATCAATAAAAGTTTCAACGGTTTTTACGGCATCCAGTTCTGTGATGGTAAATGGACCTCCCATTAGTTTAAAATTCAGCCATTTAAAAGGTTGTACATCGCGGCTTTTTCGTCCTTTTATTAAGCGAACCAAGTCTCCGCGAGAGGTCCCCCAATAAGGTGCTTTTAATACTTCCATTACCGCTTCCGAAACACTAATATAATTTTTATCCTGTTTAATAGTTTCGCGGTAAAAGGCGGTCATTAATTTAGATGATGGCGTATAGTTCTTTTCATAATTGGCCCGCATATTCTTCAACAATTTTTTTGGCGTGATTGCGGTAACTTTTATTTCCTTTATTTTTATTGAAGCCGGTTCAAGAATAAAAAGATCTTCGTCGAGTAATTGGTTGGCCGGCAATAGCTTTTGCTCGTATCCCATGCACGAAATTGCAATAGAATCGCCGATGTACGACGGGTGAACTTTTAGTAAAAATTCACCATCTGCATTACTGATTGTGCCAATTGGTTTATTTAAAATAGATACTGATGCAAAAGGAATGGGTCTCCCTTTCCTGCTTTCGATTAATTTACCCGACAGGAAAAAATACTTTGCCGGAACCGAATCCTGTGCTGCTGACAACACCTTGCTGTCTGATTTTTTGGTAATGATAATCTGGTTTTGCAACTCGTTAAACCGATATTGAGTGGTATCGAGTAAACTATTAAGAACGGTGTACAGCGACTTATCCTGGGCAGAAATACTTACTTTTTGTGTGGGATTGAAAATGGTGGCATCGTACGAAAAAAAGACATTAGCCTGCCAACTGATCTGTTCCAAAACAAAATCGAGCGATTGATTGGTTTGACTGATACTTATGCGGCGCTCGAAAATAGAGCCATCCTGTTGCTGGCCTTTTGTAGTAAAAGAAAGCAACAGGATGGTAATAAATATGATCAGTTGTTTTACTTGTTTCATTAAAACATCTTTTTCAGCTCAAAAGAAGTTTTAAACTCTTCTCCGTCTCGTAATACAGTGAGTTTAATTTTTTTGTCTTCGCGGCTTTGAAGCAACAGGTTAATATCGTTTAATTCCAGCGACTGGTGATTACTGCTGTTAATGCGAATAATCTGGTCGTTTTCCTGTAATCCAGCAATGTGTGCAGGCGAGTTTTCGCGTATATCGGCAATAGTAAAAATGGGTAGTCCGGGCATCGGATTGGTAACTTCCATTCCACTCATATTATAATTAAAGTCTTCCTTTATTTTTTGATTTGGGCGCAGTGTTAACCGGCTATTCCTATAATCGATTGTAACATAAAAACGCCTTAAAATTTCTGCACCAATAGTTCCATTTCTGCCGTTTATAGATATCAGGCTATCAATATTTTTTGAATTAGGAAAAGCTACAATTGGTTTTGTTAGCAGTAGTGGTCCTACCCAAATGGCATCAATACGTCCTTTTGTTCCGTAAAGGTCGCCATTTAAACCACGGCCCAAAAATGTTTCAACATGTTTTTGTGGCAGATTAATACGTTCGTCTGAACTTTCTGATAGCCAAAGCGCATCGCTGGCACCGGTGTCAACCAATAGTTTTACCGGAACTTCTTTCATTTCGTCGGTAACAATTGTGGTGCGCACAAACGGTTTGTTTCCATCAAAATGTAACGGCATAATAATATCTTTTTTGCGATCGCGGTATTTAAAATATTCTGGTTTGTATAATACCAGTTTTTCATTCAGATAATCAACTTTTACAATGTAATCTTTAAACAGATTAAAGCCAATTAATCCGTGAACCGGAATACCAAGCAGATGCGAAATCTGGAAGTTCTCATCGATAATCATTTGTACTTCCTGGTTACGTGCTGTCAATCCGTCGATATGCATTACGTTATTTCCCGAGCGATAAGCAGTTAACGATTCTCCTTCGCCAAGACCTTTTACTTTAATCGGCATCATATAGTTCAAATTCAGCTTATTAATAAACGGAAGCTCGGTAATTATCGGGAAACGAACACCTGTATCGAGAATAAAATTTAACGTATCCGAGTCGTTAATATTTACCGGAATGATAATTAAATTACTGGCCGATTTAAATTTAATAGTGATTTGTTTATCGCGCGGATTATCGAACAGAAAACCACGGTTGGTGCTGGCAAATTGTTGCGTGGTATTTTCGTATTCCATACTTTCATCAATAGGAACGTAATCGCGCACTACCAGCAGGTTATCTTCAATTTCAAAAAGCAGGTAGAAATCTTTCATCAGCTTGTCGAGCACATATTTTATCGGCTTGTTCGATACATTTAAACTGATTTTTTTATCGGCAACCATATTGGCATTGTACGAGTAATCAATGTCCAGGTATTTACATATCTTTTCAATAACATCCGATAAAGGTTCGTCTTCAGCATAAATACTTATGTTTTGATCGAGTGCCTGGCTTTTTGTATCCTGGGCAAAACTGGTGTTAGGTACCACTAACAAAGCCAGCAAGGCCATTAGGATAATAAGTTTTATTTTATTCCATTTTATTGGTTTCATGACTTTAAAGCTTTACTGATTGTTTGTACGGCTCATTAAAGTATAATGTTTGCCTTCAACCGATAAATCCAAATCAAATGTGAGCCGAATTACATTTAACACAAAATCAACCGGTTTCTGATCAAAATGACCTTCGTATAAAAGGTCGTTTAGCTCCGGTTCCATCACGTCGATATCAATGTGGTAAGCTTTTTCAAGACAATCTACCACTTCGTGTAACGGAACAGTGTTGAAAATGAGGTCGTGTGTTTTCCAGGCCAGAAAATTCGGATCGCTGTTTACTGTTTTCATCAAATCGAGATTCGACAAATGCAGCGTTCCTTTTTCGCCGGGAGCTAAAAATACCTCGCGGCTTTCCATTTCAGGATTATCATTTTTACTGATTACCTGAACTTTACCTGTTTCAACAATAACCTCAACAGTTTCTGCGTCCGGGTATGCACTAACGTTAAAAGAGGTACCTAAAACTTTAACCTGTGCATTGCCGGCGTTTATTACAAACGGTTTTTCGGGATTACGCTGAACATCGAAAAATGCTTCGCCAATGATGGTAACTTCGCGGGTGTTGCCTTTAAACTTTTTCGGAAACAGCAGTTTCGAATCGTTGTTTAAAGTAACCACCGAACCATCGGGTAAAACATATTCGTTCAGCACCTGATCTTTGGCCGAGATCACTTCGCCGTAATACGCCTTGTCCGGGTTGCGGAAACCAAGGTAATATGCAACTGAACCCAATAAAAGTGCGATAACAACTATTGCAGCATATTTGTAAAATTGTGCAATAACCTCCTTTCTTGTTTTTTGTAGCTGAATAGATCGAACTTTAGCAGGGCTTAATTGTGTATGAACAAATTTCCATGCCGATTCGTTATCGAATTTTGTTGCCTGGTAATAGGAATCTACTTTGTTGAGCATGTTTTTATACTGCTCAAACTCCGCCCGGTTTTTATCAGATTGATTGATCCAGGTCTCCATATCTTCATTTTCCTGCGAACTGGTTTCGTTATTTAAATATTTGGTAACCAGTTCCCAATCAAATTTTTCTATGTTCTCCATTTTTCCCATCTCGTTTTAATGACAATACACAATTAATTTACCCCTAAGCCGAAAATTAAAAAATTGTTCTATTCCGAATGAAAACTATTTTGACAAAAGGAAATGCTCTGATTTTCAGACCTTAAAATAGTTCACTATTCTTGCACCCTAAAAATCCTGCGCTTCCCTTTTCTCTTTCTATTTTTCATCCTCATAACGAAAATTTATTGAATTAATCGACTAAGCCTTTTTCGTCCTGCTAACAAAAAAGTAGAAGATGAAGGTGTTATATTTTTTTAATTTATCTCGTAATGATTTGATTGCCAAACTCATTTGTGCCTCAACTGTTTTAATTGAAATATTTAGTTTTTCTGCAATTTCGCGGTATTTTAGTCCTTCCTCGCGACTCAAACGGAATATTTCGCGACGTTTTTCAGGCAGTTCTTCAATGCTTTTGGCAATGTCGGCAGCCAGATCAACTTCAATATAATCGTTATTGTAATTGTTTGTTTCTGATTCGGCAATCACTTTTTGGGCGTGCTGTAATTTTATTTTATTATGTTTAATGTGGTTAAGGCAAAGGTTTTTTACCGAACGGAAGAGGTAGTTTTTTAGCGACGATTCCACTGAAAGATCGGTGCGGCGCTCCCAAAACTTCACAAAAAATTCCTGAACAATTTCTTCGGCAGCCACATCATCGTCAATTATTTTAGTGGCAAAGTTGCATAGGTATCCGTAATACAGTTTAAACAGCTTTTCAAAAGCCTTTTCATTGCCCTGCTGAATATTTTCGAATAGTTTGTTTTCTTCGAATGAGTTCATGTACAATTAGTTCTAACGGTAGTTGCTAAGGTATGAAAAAGAAATATTTTGCAAAAGGTTGAAATTATGTTTAAAAATTGATGTCATTTTGTGCTTTGATTTAAGCTGCTATTTTTGCTTACTTTAATTATCATTTAACAAGCATGGAAAAGAAAGTAAAAGTGAAGTTCCCGAAGGCTTTTTGGGTGGCTAATGCAGTGGAGTTATTAGAACGGGCTGCGTATTATGGTGTGTTTATTGTTATCACACTGTACTTGTCGCGAATTTTAGGATTTAACGATTTTCAGGCTGCAATTCTCGCTGGATCGTTTTCGGCAGGGCTTTATTTTTTGCCAACTTTTACCGGAGCTGTGGCCGATAAAATAGGCTTTAAAAAGTCGTTGTTGATTGCTTTTACATTACTTTCTATCGGCTATTTTTCGATGGGTGTACTACCAACAATGCTCGAATCATCGGGTTTGGTAGAATATACCAAAACAACACAGTTTTACGGACTTCGTGAAAGCAATTTAAAATGGATTATTGTACCGATTATGATTGTGATAATGATTGGCGGATCGTTCATAAAATCGTGTATTACCGGAACCGTGGCTCGCGAAACAACCAAAGAAACCCGTGCACAGGGCTACTCCATTTTTTATATGATGGTAAATATTGGTGCTTTTTCGGGTAAAACCATTGTAAAACCGTTGCGCGACGCCATGGGAAATGAAGGATTGGTTACGCTTAACTACTTTGCAGGAGGAGTTACCCTTTTGGCTGTGATTTTGGTGGCTCTGTTTTATAAAGCAAGCCGTTCACACGAAGAATCAAAGAGCTTTTCACAGATATTCGATGCATTGGTTAAAGTGCTTTCCAATGCGCGTTTAATAATACTTATTATCATTATTACCGGGTTTTGGATGGTGCAACAGCAGTTGTATGCTACCATGCCAAAATACGTATTAAGATTGGCGGGCGAGGGCAGTGCTATTTCGTGGTTTGCTAACGTAAATCCCTTGGTAGTTTTTCTTACTGTAGGTTTTGTTACACAGTTGATGCGCAATAAAACATCGCTGTTTTCAATGACCGTAGGAATGTTTATAATGCCTGTTTCGGCACTTTGTATGGCCTCGGGGCACTTAATGGGCAGCGATCCTATTTTGGGCCTTCACCCCGTTGCTTTTATGATGATTGTAGGTATTGTTTTCCAGGGCCTGGCCGAAACGTTTATTTCTCCACGTTACCTGGAGTATTTTTCGTTGCAGGCACCAAAAGGAGAAGAGGGTCTTTATCTTGGGTTTAGTCATTTGCATTCGTTCCTGTCTTCTATCCTTGGTTTTGGCCTTTCGGGTTGGTTACTTACCAAATATTGTCCCGATCCGTTGTTGTTCGATACACATGCCGAGTGGGAAGCCGCTTCGGTAAATGCACATTATATCTGGTTTTATTTTGTAGGAATTGCTTCTGTTTCAGCAGTTTCCTTAATAGTTTATGGAAAAGTGGTAAAATACATCGACAGTAAGAAGCAAATTTCAGCATAATATTTTGCTTATTCAGGTGAAATAATTAGTTTTGCACACCAATTTTCCACAAAGGAAGTTTGCCCGGGTGGCGGAATTGGTAGACGCGCTGGATTCAAAATCCAGTTCTGGCAACGGAGTGCGGGTTCGATTCCCGCCCCGGGTACAAGGTGAAATATCCAAAACATTAAAAGCGCTTAAATCATTGATTTAAGCGCTTTTTTTATTTAGTTAAATATCAAAAAAAGTGCTTTAAAAGCATCTAAAATGTGATAAGATCGAGACCTATGGTTAAATAGATCCGACAGGTCTCGCTAAACGCTGTAACTCGCTGATTTATTTTATTCACACCTATCGATTTTCTACAATAGGACACGGAATTACGATATGAGAATCCGCAGTTGGTATACCACCGAATCCCGTCCTGCAATATGTACGGTGTTAGCGGTAAGTGTTTCTTTTCTTTATAAATTCATTATGTGTTTGTTTATCGATCCTCTTTCGTCTAAGAGCCTAAATTTCTTGTGCCAAACAGGATTTAATTAAATCCTGTTTGGCACATAGTAAATAGTTCTTCTACATCCAGAGCTGCGTAATCTCAAACCTTTTAAACACCCCGCTCTTCTCGGTTTTTACTCAAAAATTGAGAGACTAATTTTTAAGTATTTCGGATAATTTTGTTTGTAGATTTTCTCCCCTAAGGTTTTTAGCCACTATTTTTCCATCCGGATTGATTAAAAAATTTGAAGGAACTGTTGTCACACCATACCTGTTTGCAACTGTACTTTCAGAGTTCGTTTCATCTAGCAAATTTAACCATGGTAAACTATCCTCTGTAACTGCTTTAATCCAGGAGTTTTTATTTCTATCTAGTGATATAGAAATTATTTCAAGATTTTTACTCTTAAATTCCTTATAAGCTTTAATTAAATTGGGGTTTTCTGCTCTACAAGGTTTACACCATGATGCCCAAAAATCTACTAAAACATATTTTCCACTAAATTGACTGAGACTATGCTCTTTATCTTTCGCGTCCTTAAGTGTAAAAGCGCTTGCTTGTTTTGTATCAGCTTCTTCTTCAATTAAATTAGGTGAAGCTTCTAACGCAATCTTAGAAGCTTCTAAAGAAGCAGTATTAAAGCTTATCGAAAACTTTTCTATTTTAGGAGGTAAGCACATAGCATCTGTGCATGCCATATATTTTATCGTAAAATTTAAATTTATTTCATCTTTTGATTTCAACTTTAAGCTTTGGGTAAAGATGGCTCCTTTAGAGTAATAAGAACTTTGCTCATGCCCCTTCTCTATTCCTCTTTCTTTCGTTTCATCAATTAATTCAATATTGCTATTTTCTTTAAATTTTATTTGAGTTGGCATTGCCAATCCTGCATTAGATGCTTGTTGCGTATAAATATGCCATGGCTCCTTTACTGTTGCCTCCATTTTAAGATCGTAAGTATGCGGACCTGTTTTTACAGTGTCAATTTTCCATGATACTATTTGATTATTCTGGGAGAATCCCATAAAAGCCATTGAACAAAATAGTACAATTAAAATACCTTTCTTCATTTATACCTATTTAACGTTTAATATTATTCGACCTTGATTTGTCAGAATTTTCAATTTGTACCTAAGTCAAATTCTCGTGATACTATTCTTAACGGTGCAAACATTAAGATGAAAACAATTTTTTTGGTTTTAATTTTTTTCTTTAGCCTTAGTAATTTCTATCATAGCCTTTAATTTATAATATTCTCTATCGGTAGAACCTGCATAAGAAATAGAATAAAACCGGATATTGCCCTCAGTATCGAAAACTATTTTATTTGGTGTTGCAGCTACCTCATATGTTTCGTTATCCTCATCATGTAATACATCCAGAGAAATCCCTTTTTTGGCTATAAAGCTTTTAACTGTTTCCTGCTCTTCAAATATATCGATAATAAAAAGTTGGAAAGGGTCATTTTTATATTCAGAAACAACACGTTCAAATCCGGGAAAAGAAGCCACGCAAGGCGTACACATGGTGGTCCAAAAGTCGATAACAAGAATCTTTCCTTTATAATCACTAAAGTTTATGGTATTACCATTCAAGTCTGGTAGGGAAATATCATATGCATGCTTAGTAGCATTAAAAATAGTAAATGTTTTGTCACTATCACTCGGGTCTGGAATTACACCTTGAAATGGTATCGTGCTTTCTGCTATGTACAGTTTTTCAACTTCTTTGTATTCCTTTTCATAAGCCTCTTCCTGCAAATCTGTAATTAATTTATCAGCTCCTTTATCGCTCCCGTGTACTTTTATATAAATCTTTCTTAGCGTCTGAATCAATTTAGGATTTGAGTCTGCATTCCGAACTGCATTAACAAGCGTATCTAATGCCTTTTTGTCCTCTCCCGCTGCTGATAAAACAATAGCGTATCGGTTATAGTAATTAGCTTTTGAGTCTTTAAAATATTTTATTTCCCTGGCTCCATCCTTAATGTCTGATGACTTTTTAATATTTTTTAAAGCCACATCAACGTTTCCTAATTCAGCATTAGCCATGGCATTTACCTCTAGTAACACCTGTAATTGAAAAATGCTTATTACATCTTCATCATTATCTTTTTTCTCAATATCGTTTATAAGACCTGCTGAAATTTCTTCAACAATATTTAAGTATTTTTTATCTTCCACCAAATCTTGTAAAACATAGGTTAAGTTAATCAAACCTACACTTGATATTTCAGGAACTGTTTGCATATAATATCTGTATTTTTCAACATTTCCCTTAGCTAACCAATTAGATGCTATAGATTCACGGATTACGTTGTACAGTTTAGTATTGGATTCATCCTTTGGTGCTTCCTGAAGCATTTTATTAAAATACACCTCCTGATCTTCTACTTTTACAATTAAATTAAAATCCTGATAGTTGTACTTTTTAACTGTTTCCTGTTGTGCCCAGCTTGAACAGCTTATGAATAGACACATTACAATTATTAATATTTTCATTATAATCTTTTTACTATTAGTTTACTAAATTAATTCCGCAAGGTTTTCTTGCATAGCCCGTACTTTTAGGATACTCCCAATAATTTTATTTACGGATTTTCAATTAAATCGGGGTTTTGTGAAGTAACTACTCCTCCAAATCTTAATACCAATCTTTCTGGAGTTAGTGTATAACTTTCCAATAAGTCACCGTCGGAACTATATTTATTATGTGTATAATTCACCAGATTATTATAATCTGGATCTACAGATAATCTTCTCATATCAAACCATCTATACCCGCTTAATGGAAACTCTCTAATACGTTCTTCAAAAATAAATTTCACTAAATTGTTTTGATTTGATGCAATTTCTGTTGGAACAGAGGCATCACTTTCAGGCATTCTTTTTGATCTGAAATTTTCAAGTGCGGTAGTTGCTTCTTCCAAAAATCCTAAACGTGCATTTGCCTCAATTATTAATAAATAAACGTCTGGTAAATATACTCCCGATTGTTGCTGTAATGGACCAAATTTTCTTAACATGCCATTAGGGTAGTAAGGGGCAAAACCAAAAAACTCTGCATCGGAGAAAAAATACAATCTTAAATCGGAATCATTATACAAATTTGCTGTTTCTGGACTTATTACAAATTCATTATTTATAAATGCCCACGAATTAAAAACAGACCTGTCATAAATTACTTCTGCATTATTTTTTGAAAGAATGGATGAAGGACCAAAAAAAGGATCTATTGGTGTAAATACACCTTCATCAAAAAGTTCTAAATTATAATCATAAAGATCTACATTAATTTCAGCGCTTTGCACATAGGTTAATGCTTGCTTAAGGTGAACTAATGCACTATCATATTTATGCTGAAACATTAATATTTTACCAAGCAAACCTTCTGCTGCCGCTTTAGATGCTCTATGTCTGCTACTAACCGATTCTGGAAGATTGGGTAGTGCGCTTTCTATATCCTCGATAATGAAGTTATAAACTTCTTCCACTGTATTTCTAGTGAAGTTGGTTGAAGTAATATTTGAATATGTAACGATAGGAAGTCCTAAATCTGAACTAGCTGTAGACGCATCGTATGGCTTTCCATAATAATTTATAAGCATAAAATAATTAAAAGCTCTTCCTAAACGTGCCTCTGCTTTAAGTTTTTGCTTTTCTGAATCAGTTCCACCATTGGAGTCACTTATTTCATTAATTATTTTATTATAAACATACAAGGATGCCATTAATGGCTTAAGCTCTTGTGAATTTTGATCTGGATTATAAATATCGGCCTTCCACTGAAAAGTTCTGCGAGGTCTTAGTTCAATAGTTGAATAAAATGGATCGATAGCTGCCACTTCATCTCCCATTGGAACAGTAATATTAGACAACTCTCTTAATGAAGGATCTTCTAATAACAGATCATAATCTTCAGTATTTTGTGCTATTAAATTCCCTTTGGGAATCACTTCTAAAAAATCATCACTACACGAAACCGTTGATGCAGCAAGTAATGAAAAAACAAATAACCTTATATAAAATATTTTAATATTCATGAGTAACTATTTTTGTAATTATTAAAAGGATAAATGAACACCAAAAGCAATGCTTCCCTGATTTCTTTTAATATTTCTTCGACCAGTACCATAATAGGTGTATTGAAATTCTGGATCGATGCCAGCGTTATTAGCTTTCCATAGCATTAAATTTGATACTGATAATCTGAAAGTTAAACCATCTATCTTAAGTTTATCTAAAACGTTTTTTGGAATTCCGTAAGACAATGTAATGTCTCTTAATTTAATATAGGAAGCACTTAATACATTTGTATTTCCTTTCGTATAATAATAGGTATCTCTGGTATTTCCAGTAAAAGTTCCTGAAGGATCATAAGAAGGAATATCTGTAATCAATTCGTCACCCGGCTTCTTCCACCTGTTTATAAAATCACTATGAGGAACCGTTTCTAAAAGTGATGAGTAATTTGAATTTACATCCTTTCTCATCACATGACCTAAATTGTACACCGTATTTATACTTAAATTAAAGTCTTTATATCTAAAAGAATTAGAGAAACCACCACTCCAAATTGGTTGCGATGTTCCCATGTATAAAACATCTTCTGCCGAAGTAACATTTGGCTCTTTAGTTATTGTACCATCACTTAAACGGATTAAAGGATCTCCTTCACCATCCAACCCTTGGTAGTCGTAGGCAAAGATGGCAAAAGCTGGGTAGCCTTTTAAGTATGCCAAATTCACTTTTTGAGCACCTGTTGTTACATCACCAGGTAATAATAATTCAGTAATTTTGTTTTTATTGTAAGCCATGGTGAACAAAGTAGTCCAACCAAAATCTTCATTTTGAATATTAGTTGTTTTCAATGTTAACTCGAAACCTTTATTTTCCATAGAACCAAAATTCCCAATAGCTGATGGAAACCCTGAAAACACATTAAGCGGTAATTGACCCAACAGATTATCTGTATTTTTCTTATATATATCTAAATAAGCTGTTATTACATTAAGCAATCCAAAATCAACACCAAGATTTAAAGTTTTGGTACTTTCCCATTTTAAATTTGGGTTACCAGGTGTTTGAATAGTTAATGGGATGATGTTGCCGGTTAAACTATAATTTGTTTGTGGTCTTAAAATATCATATGATGAAGATGTTCCTGGTGTAGGTGCATTACCCGTAATACCATATGTTCCCCTTAATGTCAGAAAATTAATTGGTGTGACATTTTCAAAAAATGTCTCTCTTCCGATGTTCCACTTACCACCAACACTCCATGTTGGCTTATTTTGTGCTGATTTATCTAATCCGAACAAATTACTTTTATCCCGTCTCCAACTTCCATTAATGGTATATTTCTTATCTAAGGTATAGCCTGCATTCATATAGTAAGAAGTAAATCGACTTAAAACTTCAGATCGAGTAAAGGAGTCATCTGTTAAAAAACTTTGGTTCCCGGCGTTTGGCATTACCGGGTTATCTATTCCATTATTTTTTAATGTAGCATAATCCACAGATAGATAAGTTTGTAATAATGGATTATAGCCACGAACTGTTGAATTTGTAATTTCGGTTAATTGTTCTTGTGCTTCTTGTCCTAATATTACATTAACTTGATGCTTACTATCATCCCAACTTTTATCGAATGATAGTTGATTTCTTATGGTATAATTTCTATTAGAAATGTTTCTTTCACTGTATTTGCCTCCGGTTTCGGGTAGATAATAAATAGGAGTGACATCTGGTGAATCTGCAACGGTAAACTGGGCTAATTCACTTCGCACACTATAGCTTTTATCACTTGTGTAATTGGAAACCTTATTAGAACCTTGAGTGTAGCTATAAGTGCCATTAAACGTAATATTATCAAAAACGTCAATAATCACCCCTCCAATTAAACGAGTGTTAAAAGCTTCTGAAGTTTCGTCTGAAAAATTTCTTTCATCTAAAGGGTTATAATTCAAATCAATTCTGGACCTTGCTTCAAAATCTGCCCTAACATCTTCTGTTAGCATACCCATAAAAGGAATTGAAATATTATTACCATTATCGTCTCTAAATAATTGATATGGAAAAAAGCTATTGGTAATACTTAAATTATTCTTAGTAAGAGATTTTGTTTTTGTGAAATCGGTAATCAAGAAAGACCTAATTTTGTTATTAAATTTAAAATCTTGTCTTACATTTAATTTATAAAGTTCATCAGTATCCCCAGGTCTATCTGATTTTGTATCAGTATATGCCATAGATGCGTAAGCTGAATGCTTTTCACCACCAAATGAAAGTGATAAAGTATGATTTGTTTGCATGGCTTTCCGATACCATAATTTCTTAATTTGATCTCTATTATTGATATTCGATAAACTATCCAGCCGGGCATTTGCAACATCACTAGATATAACACCTCGATATTCATCATAAAGCGTTTGTAAATGTGGAGGGGTACCGCTTGCGTCAAAAATATAAGCGTTTAATTCATTATAAGAGTATGATTCCGGATCAAAAACTTCTTTTGCTGCATTAATCAATTCTGAGCTATTCAGGTATGGTTGATAATCAAGATCTGGACGACCTTGAATATTAGTAAAAGCATCATACTCAATCTTCAATTCGCTATTGTTTCCTGCCTTTTTGGTGGTGATCACAATAACACCATTTGCTGCTCTAGCTCCCCAGATAGATGAAGCAGTTGCATCCTTTAAAACCGTAACATCCTCTATATCTTGTGGATTTATATAAGAAATGTTATTGTTTGGAATCCCATCTACAACGAATAAAGGATTTCTATTTGTTCCTGTACCTGTAGCTATATTGTCGTCTGAATTAAATGTACCAATACTTGTTAAACCTCTAATTAAATAAGGATTAGAAGCTGCATCCGGAGAATTATTAATAGTCAATCCAGCAACCAATCCATCTAGTTTTTGAACTATATTCATTGAGAAGTTTCTTTCTTTAGCTATTGTTAGATCTGGTTTAGAAAAAGACCCGGAACTACGTTCTTTTGAGAGCTTTTGATAACCAGTTGAAACGATCTCAACAGCTTCAAGTTCTGTAACATCTTCTTCTAATACAACATCTATATTTGTTCTATCACCTACTAAAACTTCTTTAAACTTAAACCCTAAAAACTTGAAAATAAGTATATTTTCTCGCGATGGAACTGTTATTTTATAATTCCCGTCAGAATCTGATATAACGCCTGTCGTAGTTCCTTTAATAAATATAACTGCACTACTAATAGGTAGCCCATTTGCATCTGTTACCTTTCCAGAAACTTGAATTTGTTGTTGAGCGTTTATACTTTTAATTATAATTTTATTATCAGTTGATATTACTGTATAAAAATCATTTGAAGAAAGACTGCTTTTCAAAAGCTCATCTACGCTAATTGTACCTTTTTGTAATTGTACTTTTGGTGCATCCTTAAATAAATCTTGCGGATAAATAAAACGGTAATCCGTTTGTGTTTTGATAATGTCGAAAACATCTTCAACCGTTACTTCTTTATCAGCATCAATTTTAACCTTGTTTTGAGCGAAACTGCTTTCAGGTTTTAAAGAAAAAGCCGTTGTGCAGAATAGAATGATAAAGGTTTTAATAATCAATAATCGCAACCGTTTTTGTATGAGATAACGGCCTGTGCTAAATTTAATTTCCATAAATTTGCTTTGTTTTTTGTTAGACAATTGTTTGATAAATACTAGCTAAAGAGGCGAAGTTGAGTCATCGCCAAATGTTTGACTTCGCTCTCTTTTTATGTTTTTATAATAAAATCATAATTTCTAAATTTCAATTTATAGTTCACTTTAGTATGACCCTTTTATTATGGATTTCGTAATTTTTAATAACTCCGAAATCTTTAATGATTTCCAAAATTTCATCAATACTTTGTTCTTTACCTAACACACCACTAAAACCTACTGATTCCAAATCAGTATTTTCAAAAACCACATCCATATCATACCATCTAGATAAAACCTGCATAATCTCTTTTAGGCTTTTCCTTTTAAAGCTGAATACGCCTTTTCTCCATGAAATTTGATCGTATACATCAACCATGGATATGTTTGCGTCTTTGGTAAAAATATCTAGGTTCAATTGCTCTCCTGGTTTCAGAATTTTGTTTTGGTTTTCAAAACTGACAGCCACCTTGCCCTGTACCAGTGTAGTATATACATTGGTTTCTTCTTTGTAGGCTTTTATATTAAACTCAGTACCCAGAACCTGTACTTCCTGTTCGTTGTGAATCACCCTAAAGTCAGCCCCCTTGTGTTCGGTGCTGTGGGATACATCAAAATAGGCTTCGCCATAAACTAATTCCACTTGCCGGCTCTCTCCATCGGTGAAACTCACCGGGAATTTTAACAGGCTTTCGGAATTTAACCATACCTCAGTATCGTCGGACAGTTTGATGTGAAATTGACCGCCTTGTGGTACAGAAAGGTAGTTATAAACCAACTCTTGTGATGAGCTATTTGCTGTAGCGTTATATACAATTTCTTCACCGTTGCTGGTTGCGTTTGGGGTTTGGTAGGTTGTACCTTTTACGAGAGGTACTGCTTCTCCATTGTTTAAGGTAAGGGTAGCCTTTTCTGTTCCTGGTTCGATTTCGTTGTTAACAATGATTGGAGTTGTATTACTAAAGGTTGTATTACTAAAGGAAGAGTCGGTTATATTGCTCTTAAAGAAATAGGCCGTGGCCAAAATACTGACAACCATAGCAGCAGCGGCGTAACGCCAATATGTATTGCGCACTGGAACTTCTATTCTATATTTTATTTTTTTCCAATCCGATTTTTTGTCGATTTGGTTTTTTATGTCTAAACGTTGTTTTATAAGAGATTCATCCGTTAGATTTGTAAGAATATGGGTTTTATCATCTTCATTAAACAAGTCGGTTTTGTTTAAATCCGTAGGTTGTTCATCCTTTAATAGCGCATTTGCTATTTGTTTGGATAGGATTATGATTTTATTAAACATGGGTAACATATAATAAGGTTATTTAATGTTATGACGACAAAATGTAGCGCAAGGGTTAAAATATTTGAAAAATTGTTATTTTTATTTGAAATAACAGGATATTGAGAATGTTATGAAACGATTTCTAAAAGAATTAATGTGCGTTCAAATTTGTTCTTAATTAACAGCTACAAATATAAAAGCAATGAGGATGAAGTAGTCTTTTAATAAAGGTTTGAGGCGTTTGTAGGCTATTTTTTTTTGTGCCTTAACGGTATTTATTGAAATGTTCATTTCTTTGGCAATTTCTTCATTTGAAAAACTTTTGATACTCAAACGAATGATTTGGGCACATCGGTTAGGTAATTTGCTAATGGCCTCTTCGATAATCTTTGAGGTTTCAACAATTACCACTTCACGCAAAAAGAAAGGTTCGGTTTCGAGTTGTTCCATTTCGCCAATTGATAAAAGATCGGTTGTTTTAAAATGTTTGCTTTTGATGTAGTCTAGGCATTTGTTTTTTACCGACGTGTACAAATACGATTTAATTTTGTTTTCATTAGAAAATTCAGTTTTATCTTCCCAAATCTTTACAAAGACATCCTGAACAATGTCTTTTGAGACCTCTAAATTTTCGATGTACTTATTAGCAAAAAGGCATAGCGATACATAAAGATTGTTAAAAAGACTTTTGTATTCTTTTAAATTCAACTTATACATATTACTTTCACTCGTTTGCAAACTTTTTCAAACTTTCCCAAATCTAAATAAAAGAAATCAAATGAAAAGGTTAAGTTTTATTGCCTGTTACAGATTTGACCTTTATTTTACTATTCTCAGTAAATTGTATATCGGCAAAGATTGTTAGCAAGGCACTGTTATGGATGAACTGGAAGCTAAATTGAACAAGGAGGGAATAATAGTAAATTACAAATGCAGGGGAAATACAAATAGTTAATAGAAGAAGGTTTGCTTCAGGCAGAGAAGGATGAAGAAAGACAACGTAAAAGGGAATCATACCAACGAATACAGCCTATAAGGAAAAAGAACAAGTGTAGGTCATAAGGTTTACCCGAATCTTCAACAAATTGATTTCAATTCAGACAAGCGTCAAAAGCTTACGGCATAAACGCAGCCAGCAGTATATTCACTAAAAGCCGGTGATTTTGTTTTCGACGCTTATATTTTGGAGATAGGATGGAAAAACAAAACTTGCAAATTCTTGTTTTCACTTTCTCCCATACTCACTAGGCGACATTCCAAACTGGTCTTTAAAACATTTCGTGAAATACGATGGAGATGAAAATCCAACTTCGTAGGCAATTTCAGCCATTGTTTTTCCGCTGTTTTTTATCAGGTTCAACGAGAGTTTCAATTTTACGGATCGTACAAATTCGCTGACTGACATTCCAGTCAGCTTTTTAATTTTCCGATAAACATGCACGCGCGATAGCCCCAGTAGCTGACTTAGTTCTTCAACCGAAAACTCCTCCTTGTCGCGGTGTTCTTCCACTATTTGCGATATTTTATTCAGAAACCTCCGATCGAAGCGCGAAAGATCTTTGTCGTCTTCTGCAACAAATAGCTGACCTTTGTAGCGTTCCTGCATTTTTTTTCTCAGTTCTAGCAATTTCTTCACCCTAATTTGCAGATGCCTGCTGTTAAACGGTTTCGGAATGTATGAATCGGCTCCTTCTTCCAGTCCTTCAAGTTTCTGCTCCTGCGAAGCTTTTGCTGTTAGAAGAATGATTGGAATATGGCAGGTTTTTAAATCGGTTTTTAAAGTGTGGGTTAATTCCAGCCCATCCATTTCCGGCATCATAATGTCGCTAACAATAATGTCGGGTTCATTTTCCCTGATTATGTCCAGCGCCAGCCTTCCATTTTCTGCTTCCAGAATATGATAGTGATCAACCAAACTGTCTTTTATATATTCACGAACATCGTACTCATCTTCAACCAAAAGAATCGTCGGTTTCTCTTCAAAATTTGTCTCAACTTTCTTTTCTTCCGTATCTAATACCGGATTGATATCTATTTCTTTGTTTCGTTGAATTTGCTTCTTTTTGGTTTCGTTTATAGGTGTTTCAATTTTTTCAGATGCGCTGAGATGGGCGTTTCCAAGTGGCAAATGAATAGTGAAAGTTGTTCCTTCTCCAATGGAGCTTTTAACTTCAATTTCTCCGTGGTGCAGGTCAATAAATTCTTTCGAAAGTGAAAGTCCCAGTCCCGTTCCGATAAAACCTTGCGAGCTTTCTGCTTGGTAAAAACGGTCAAAAATATGGTCAATCTGATCAGGTGAAATTCCGTTACCGGTGTCGGAAACTTTTATTACTACTTCTTCATCCCAAATCTTCTGTTTTAACGATTTAATTACTTTTAGAGTAATTTGAATAGTGCCATTAGCGGGAGTGAATTTAATGGCATTTGAGAGCAGATTGAAAATGACTTTATCGAGTTTATTAAGGTCGAACCAAGCATTTAAATGACTTTTTTCTGCTTTCAAAACAATTGATATATGCTTCTTCTCCGCCAGGTCATAAAAGGGCATTACAATTTCTTTAAGGAAACCAACAATGTCGTAACTGGCGGCTTGCAACTGCATTTTATTGTTTTCTATTTTCCTGAAATCCATCAACTGGTTAATCATGTGCAACAGGCGAAGTGAATTCTGGTGCATCATGGAAACCTGCTTCTTAAAACGTTCAGAAATATCTGCTGATTCGATCATATCCTCTAACGGGCCTATGATGAGCGTAAGAGGCGTTCTGAACTCATGCGACATATTGGTGAAAAAGCGAAGTTTGGTCTGTGTGGCCTCCTCCAGTTTTTCCGAAACTTCAATAAGTTGGTCTCTTTGTTTTATAATTTCCTGATTTCTTTTTTCTATTTCGAGTTTTTGATGCTCGAGTTTTTGGTTGGCCGAACGTTTGTTTTGATAGGCTCTGAAGGTTTGAATAACCAGAATAACAATGGCTGCAAGTAAAACCAGTACAACTATTAAAAAACTCCGTTGACCTTTAAATCGGGCGATCTGGTTTTCGAGAACGGATTTTTGGTCTTCTATTTTTCCCTGGAGATCAGCAACAGCCTCGTATTGAAGTTTTAATATTTTAGCATTGTTGTTATCAATAACCACCGTTTCAAGAATATTAATACGATCAAAAGGCTGCTTGTTCAGAATTTTATCAGCCAGTTGAATGGCCTCAGCTCCACCTGTAGGATAAAGAAAGGTAGCTTCTATTTTACCATCAATCACATCTTCTATTCCACCGTCATCACCCAATAATCCGTCGATACCCAGGATAAATTTCTTACCCATGTTGTTCGCTTCAATTATTTCGTAAGCAGCTCTGGCAATCCGGTCATTGTGCGAAAAAACCAGATCAAAATCCAGTTTTTGGTCAATGAAATTTTGCATAACCGTTTTACTGTCACTGTAATTCCACTTGCCCGATTCTGATGCAACCAATTCAATATCGGGATATTGCGAAATAACTTCCATAAAACCATTGTGCCTGTTAATTGCAGGCGAAGATCCTTGCAGCCCGGTAATTTCAACGATTTTACCTTTGCCGTTTAACAATTTTACCGTATAATTCCCGGCTTCTTTCCCAATTAAATAATTATTGGCGCCAACATACGCAGTATAAGCCTCCGAGGCTATTTGCCTGTCGATAACGATAACAGGAATTCCGCTATTATATACCTCTTCAACAATTGGTGTTATTGGTTCCGATTCGTTGGGAGAGACAATTAAAAGGTCGATTTTTTCTTCCAACAGTTGTCTGATGTTTCTTATTTGTTGTTTGCTATTATCGTTGGCGTCTTTAATTACCAGTTCAAAATCGGGGTAGAAAGCCAGTTCTATCATCATTTCGCGGTGCATCGATTTGCGCCAGTCATCGCCTGTAGTGCATTGCGAAAATCCAACTTTGTATTTTTCTTTTGACGAAAGACTAAAGAAGGAGAATAGGAGTACGAATACAAATAGGATCGTTAGTTTCTTCGTCATATAGCTTAGTCTGATTAGTATAGTTTTGTGAAAGTAATAAATTTCAAATAAGCAATATCTTAATTTACGCGATAACGTGAAAGAAAACTGCTATTAATTTTTTAACGTGTATCATAATTGATATTGATGTTACATAAGTACAAACGTATTGATATTTAGATTGATAATGTTACATGGTTTTAACACTCGGTAACATTGTTTAAAGCAGAGAAAAGCCTACCCCCATACCTTTGATTCAGAGTTTTAAACCAATAATTCTGAATCGAAATGAAGACACAAAACGTATTTTCTGTTGCTATTATTATAGCCCTTGGTGGCTTTCTTTTTGGTTACGACATTGCTATGATGTCGGGTACCACATCGCAACTGGAAACCTTATTCGACTTGAATAGTTTTTGGCTGGGATTTACAGTTGCTGTTGCCATTATGGGTACCATAGTTGGTACTGTTATAATAGGTAAACCGGCTGAAAAATCTGGGCGTCGCAAATCATTAATCGTATTATCCGGTCTTTTTGCATTGTCGACACTGGGTAGTGCATTTGCCATTAATTGGGGAATGTTGCTGGCTTGCCGTTTTATAACCGGAGTTCTTTTAGGTTGTATTTCGGTGGTTACACCCATGTTTATAGCCGAAATATCGCCGGCAAAAAAACGCGGACAGCTGGTTTTGTTAAACCAGTTTTTTGTGGTTACTGCCATCTTTCTGGCTTTTGCGGTAAATTACCTTTTGGCAAATATTTTCGAGAGTGGTTCGTGGCGCTGGATGATTGGTGTGGAAGCTATTCCCGCTGCAATCTTCTTTTTATTATTGAGCCTGGTTCCTGAAAGTCCGCGTTGGTTGGTAAATCAGGGACATACCGATGATGCATTGGCTGTATTTCAGTGCATTAAGGCTGAAAATCCAAAGGAAGAAGTACGCATTGTAAAACAATCGGTAGAAGAAGAGGAAGCTATGGGGCACGGAAAGTTGTTTGTAAAAGCTTACCGGTTCCCAATAATGATTGCTTTTTTGATTGCTGCCTTTAACCAGTTGGCGGGTATAAATGCCATTATGATTTATGCTCCACGGGTATTTGAAATGGCAGGATTTGGAACCAATGCTTCGCTACTTCAGTCTATTTCGGTAGGAGCTACCAATTTGGTGTTCACTTTCGTGGCACTTTTCCTTATCGATAAATACGGGCGAAGAACACTCCTTATGGCCGGATCAGTTGGGATGGTCATTTTCCTGGGTCTGCTTTCAAAGTCATTTTTTACCAATAACTACTCCGATTTTGGCGGTTACGGAGTAATGATCTATCTGATGGGATTCATTGCCTTTTTTGCCTTCTCTCAGGGAGCTGTGCTTTGGGTAGTAATTTCAGAGATATTCCCCAACAAAGTACGCTCAAAGGGGCAGGCGCTGGGAAGTTTTACCCACTGGATTTTTGCCGCAGCTCTTATCTGGGGATTCCCGGTATTGAACAACACCGTCGGTGGCGGTATCTCCTTTGGCTTCTTCGCGGCAATGATGGTGCTGCACTTTTTCTTTGCCTGGAAAGTATTACCCGAAACGAAAGGTAAGTCGCTGGAGGAAATTCAACAGGAAATGAAAAAACGAATCAAATAATACTAAACAGACATGGAAATTAAGAACAACGAAATATTGTGCTTTGGCGAGGTGCTTTGGGACCGTTTGCCATCGGGCGCGAAAGCCGGAGGTGCCCCCATGAACGTGGCGCTTCACCTCAGTGCGATCGGTTTGGATGCTACCATTGCCAGCAGTGTAGGAAACGATGAACCGGGAGCAGAGCTAAAAAAATTCCTTGAAGATTCGGGAATGTCTACCTCATACATTCAAACCGACGATAATTTGCCTACCAGTGAAGTATTGGTGCATTTGGATGATAACAACAACGCGACCTACGAAATTTGTGAACCCGTGGCCTGGGATAATATTCAACTAAATGAATCGCTTATGAAAAAAGCAAAACAGGCTGGTTTGCTGATTTACGGATCACTGGCGTCGCGTAATCCTTTAACCCGCGAAACACTGATGAATTTGTTGGATTACGATGGCGTGAAATTGATTGATGTAAATTTTCGTAAGCCATATGATTCGCGAGAAGTAGTTGAAAAGCTTTTGGAAAAAACGGATATCGTAAAACTCAACGACGAAGAATTGGAGGTTTTTGCAGGTTGGTACAACCGCCCTGATTCTGATGGGCGCAGCCTTATAGAATGGTTTGTAAAACATTATAACATTAAAATGTTGTGTGTAACCAAAGGCGAAAAAGGAGCTTTGTTGTACTGCAATGGAAAATTCTACGAACACCCCGGATTTAAAGTAAATGCTGTTGATACCGTTGGTGCCGGCGACGCATTTCTTGCCGGACTAATTGCTTCACTGTTAAATGAAAAAGAACCTGCCGAAGCGCTGGCTTTTGCCTGTGCTACCGGAGCATTTGTGGCATCGAAAGCCGGTGCTACTCCAAAATACGACATGGATGAAATTGAGGGAATCCTATCGAATGACCAACCAACTATCGAAAGAAATAATATTCAAATTAATTAAACTAATCTGATTATGGTTAAAAGAATCAAACTTAAAAATGCGACTAAGGGAATGTTTTTCATTCTGCTTAGTTTGTTTTCAACAATCGCATTTGCCCAGGAAATTTCGGTTTCGGGTACTGTGAAAGACGCCTCGGGCATGGCATTGCCAGGTGTAACAATTGTTGAAAAAGGAACAACAAACGGTACCATTACCGATGTTGATGGTGTTTACACTATCGATGTAGCGGGTGCCGATGCAGTGCTGCAGATTTCTTTTATTGGAATGAAATCACAGGAAATAGCAGTATCAGGCAGAACATCTATTAATATTAGCATGGAGGACGAAACCATCGGTTTGGCAGAAGTTGTAGCCGTTGGTTATAGCGTTCAGCGAAAAGCCGATTTAACCGGTGCGGTTGAAGTGGTAGAAATGGACGCAATTGAAAATGTAAGTTTAAGTTCGGGTAACCCCATGCAGGCTTTGCAGGGCCATGTTCCGGGACTTTATATTGAAAAAACCGGTACTCCCAGTGCAACCAGCAGTCGAATTCTTATTCGTGGAGTAAATACGCTTGGAGATAACAACCCATTGTATATCATCGATGGAGTACCAACCAAAAGACCAGAGGTGTTTCAGGGACTGAGCGCCGGTTCAATTGTTTCGGTGCAGGTATTGAAAGATGCGTCAGCTTCTTCAATTTATGGAGCACGTGCATCAAACGGTGTTGTAATTGTTACCACCAAAAACGGGTCGGATAAAAAAGGTGAAGTTAGAGTAGAATTTAACTCTAACTTTTCGGTTCAAAGCGAAAAATCGCAACGATATGATATGCTGAATGCTGTTGATCGTGGCCGGGCTTTGTGGCAGGCATCGGTAAACGACGGTGTTGATCCAACAAGCGGATACGGCGAAATTTACAACTTCGACTGGAATGGTGATTATAATAATCCTGTTCTGAATGGCGTAAGCGTTCAGCCATATGTTGGTGGAGATACGAACGTTCCTGCGGGCGATACCGATTGGCAGGATGCAACTTATGAAACTGGTTTTGTAATCAATAACGACCTGACTGTTTCCGGCGGAACTGAAAAGTCTTCGGTATTAATGAATATTGGTTACATTAAAAATACCGGTATGCTGAAATATACCAACTACGATCGTATTACGGCCCGTATCAATGGGCAAACCAGCATGCTGGATAATAGAGTGAAGTTTGGTATCAATGCACAGGTTGTATCGTCGAACGAAACATTGGAAACTCCCGACCTTGGTAGTGCTCCAACGCCTGGCCTGGCAATTACTTTGGCTCCAACAATTCCGTTGTACGATTTAAACGGCAATTATGGAGGACCACTAGGATCAGGTTATTCCGACCGGAATAACCCGGTAATGATGCAGTATATTAACCGTTGGGACAATACCAATCGCAGGTATTTATTTGGCAGTGTATTTGCTGAAATTCAGCCGGTAAAGAATCTTGTACTGCGCACAACGCTCGGAATTGACTACTCGATGGTGAAAGACAAAGATATTGAACCTGCTTTTAGCAATGGTTTTATTGCACGTTCAGTAAATAACTTAAGAATTTACAATAGCGACTTCACTAGTGTAACATGGTCGAACACTGCTAATTACAAGCTTGATATTGGTAAAAGTAAATTTGGATTCCTTTTCGGTATTGAAGCGGTGAGCGATAATTTTCAGGATTTCACCGGATATAAAGAAGGATTTTCTTCGCAAACTGAAGAGTTTTTTGTGTTGAGCGCCGGAACCAGTAACGGAAATAGTTTTGGAACAGCAACAAGCAGCCGTTTATTCTCTCAGTTCGGAAAAATCGATTACAACTACAACGAACGTTTTCTGGCGTCGTTCACACTACGTCGCGATGGTTCATCGCGATTCGGAGCCGATAACCGTTACGGTTTCTTCCCTGCTGCTACCTTCGGATGGCGGTTGAGCGAGGAGGAGTTTATGAGAGGAATGGAAAAAATTTCAAATCTTAAATTTCGTGCCGGTGTTGGTCGTGTTGGTAACCAGGATGTTGGTGATTTTGCCAGTCTTGGATTATTTGAACCTCGTTACGGAGCTGTGGCCAGCCAGGTTGATGGTATATTCCACAACGACTTTTTTGATGACTACTGGAATGTTGGTTCAGCTTATGCTTTAGATGGTCAGGATTCAGGAAATCTGCCTTCGGGTTTTGTGTCAGTACAAGCCGGAAACCCTGCCTTGAGATGGGAAACAACAGATGAATTGAACCTGGGTATCGATTTCGGATTTTTCGATAGTAAGTTGGTTGGAGCATTCGATTGGTATACACGTAAAACAACCGATATTTTGATTCAGCCACCGGTAGCTTCGGCTTTAGGTGAGGGCCAACTACAGTTCCTGAATGGAGCAACCAAGAAAAACACAGGTTGGGAATTTGCGTTGAGCTACAGAAAAAAAGTGAACAGCGACTTATCATACGAAATTGCAGGTAGTGCCAGCCACTTTGCCGATAAAATCACTGAACTTCCTGAAGAAGTTAGAACAGCTTATCCTGGTAACTCGGAGCAAACAGTTCTTGGTCATTCAGAGCTTTCGATTTTTGGTTATGTAGCTGACGGTATTTTTAAAAATCAGGGAGAAGTTGATGCACATGCCAGTCAGGTTGGTGCTGCCCCGGGGCGTATCCGCTGGGCTGATTTGAATGATGATGGTGCAATTAACTCACTCGACCAGAAATTCCTTGGAACACTGCTTCCTAAACTAGAGTATAGTTTAAGAATTGATGTGAATTACAAAAATTTTGATTTGTCTGTTTTTGGATCGGGAGTTGCCGGAAAAACCGGTTATGATCCTTATACTTACTATAACGATTTTATTCGTGGTCGCGATAACGTAGGACCTGGTGTTTTCAAAGCCTGGACTACGCAAAATCCGGATTCAGATGTTCCTGCATTAACATTGTCGGATAGCAATAACGAAACACGTACTTCCAGTTATTTGAACGTAAACGCGTCTTATTTCAAATTGCGTAACATCCAGCTTGGTTACTCGTTGCCAAAAACTGTATTGGATAAAGTTGGCATAGACAAGGTTCGCTTTTACCTGATGGCCGAAAACCTGTTTTGGATTCAAAGCAATGAATTTCAGGGACCGGATCCGGAACGTACCGATGTAAATACCATCCCGATTCCAAGGACTTTCTCTGCCGGTGTTAATGTTGCATTCTAATCAATACAAATTAAAGAATTATGAAAATGAAAAATATTAAAATAGTTATAGTTGCGCTGATAAGCCTTTTGGCTGTCTCGTGCGATAATTATCTGGAAACTGAGCCGCAAGGGTTCATTTCAGCCGGAAGCCCAACGGCCGAAGGCGCTGAAGGTTTAGTTACCGCGGCTTACGCCGGAATTGGAAACAACGATATGATTGGCCCTATAGCAAGTATGTGGGTTTATGGTAGTGTGCGCTCTGATGATGCTTACAAAGGAGGCGGTGGTGTTTCCGATGTTGAGCCTTACAACTTTTACGAGCAATATAACCTTACTCAACCATTCCAGAGTTGGTTGGCCGGTTTGCCTTATACCTGGGAAAATTATTACCGTGCTATTTCGCGTGCCAACTCGGCATTGCGCACCTTGAATGAGTTGACCGACGAAGAATTTGCGCTGCGTCAGACAAGGATTGCTGAAGCACGTTTCCTGAGAGGACATTCGCATTTTATGTTGAAAGTGTTGTTCAAATATGTTCCTTATATCGATGAAAGCAAGAGCAACGAAGAGATTCTTCAAACGTCAAACCGCGAATATTCAAACGATGAATTGTGGAACAAAATCGCTGAAGACTTTGAATTTGCGATGAATAATCTTCCAGAATCACAATCGCAGGTAGGTAGAGCCAATAAATATGCTGCTGCCGCTTACCTTGCAAAACTGAGATTATACCAGGCTTACGAGCAAGATGAAAACAACCAGGTGGTAAACATTAACCAAAGCCGTATGCAGGAAGTTGTTAACCTGTGCGAAATGGTTATTGCATCCGGACAGTATAGTTTACAGGCTGATTTTGGTGAAAACTTTATGGGTGGTTACGATAATGGCCCTGAATCGGTTTTTGCTATTCAGTTTTCAATTAGCGACGGAACAACATCAGGACGTTTGAACTTCGAGAATGGACTGAACTACCCACACGGAGCTCCACAATACGGTTGTTGCGGTTTCCATCAGCCAAGCCAGAATATGGTGAATGCTTTTGCTACCGATGAGAATGGTTTACCAAAGTTCGATTCGTTTAACGATGTTGAACTGAGTGCAGCAGATATTACTCCTGATGGTGTAACTGTTGATCCGCGTATCGATCACTCCATTGGTATCGATGGTCACCCGTATAAATACCGTAACGAGGAATCCTATATTTTCAGCAACAGCTGGGTACGAGATCCGGGTGTTTACGGTTACTTCCAAAGTATGAAAGAACAGCAGGCTGCCGATTGTTCCTGCTACAAAAAGCAAGGGCCGTTTATGGGTGTATCAAAAAACATCGATATCATTCGTTATGCCGATGTATTGTTAATGCAGGCTGAAGCTTATATCGAGCTGGGACAGCAGGATATGGCCCGTCCGCTGATTAATCAGGTTCGTAATCGTGCCTCTGAAAGTACCAGCAGAACTCGTTTAGCCGATGGTACTGCTCCATCAAATTATATGATTTCGGAATACGATGGAACGAATTTAGCCTGGACACAGGATAACGCACGCAAAGCTTTACAGTGGGAGCGTCGTTTGGAGTTTGCTTTGGAAAGCCCTCGCTTTTTCGACCTGGTACGTTGGGGAATTGCAGAACCAACTTTGAATGCATACCTAGAGAAAGAGAAAACAAGAAAAGATTTCCTGAATGATGCGCAATTTACTGCCGGAAGAGACGAGTATTTTCCGATTCCGCAGCGTGAGATAGACTTTACAAAAGGTTTGTACGAACAAAATGTTGGGTATTAATATATAGATGAAGATCATGGCTGGGAGTCACCCTTCCGGCCATGATCTGTTTTCGTAACTTTACTAATAAATCATTCTTCTCATGAAAAGTCCGGTTCCTGTTTTATTGCTGATTTTGGTTGTTTTCTGGGGATGTACAGAAAATAAAAAAGAGGAAGCTGCTGTTTCCCTGCATTTTAATCCGGTAGATTCAATGCTTCAGAATCCGATAGCTTTAATTTATGCCGAAAACAGTTATCACTTGTTTTTCAATTCCACGGTTGACGGTGAAGAGAAGTTTGGCAAGGCTGAAAGCAATGACTTGTTAAACTGGAGCAATAAATCAATAAGTATTGAGTCGGAAGAAGCCGGAATTCAGGATATTAAAACCATCGTAGCAGATTGGAATCAAACCACTGATTACAGTGCAGAAGCGTCTGCTTTGATTGCTTTCGGAACAGTTGCTGAGAATTATGGAGAACTTACAATCTCATACAGCAACGACAATGGATATTCATGGAAACAAGACATAGAAAACACCATTACACTCGCTGATTTTAACGCCTCCATTCAGGATCTAAAAGTGTTTTGGCACGATGAAACACAGGCCTGGATACTGCTAACACTTTCTGGTTATGAAGTGCGTTTTTATTCATCTGCAGATTTAAAAAACTGGGAGTATTTAAGTCGTTTTGGCGATGATGTTGCGCTGAAATCTGGATCGTGGACAAGCATCGATTTTTTCCCGATGGAAATTACGGAAACCAACGAAACGAATTGGGTGCTTTTTATCAGTGCCGATAGCGGTTCGCCTAACGAAGGCAGCGGTGTTCAGTATTTTGTTGGCAGTTTTGATGGCTTTGTTTACCAGGCGTCGCACAATAAACCCAAATGGATTGATCATGGAAGCGATCTTTACCAGGCTGTAGTTTTATCCGATTACCGGCTCGTCAACAAAAAGCCTGTTTTAATAGGAACTTTATACAATTTCATCTACGAAAAATTCAATATCTCAAATAATTCCTCAACCGAATTCTCGCTTGCCCGCCAACTAGCCTTGAAAGAAAGATTTTACGATTATTATTTATTTTCAGAACCGGTAGCCATTAAGAAATTTGCAACAGAAACAATTAACGAAACAGAATTAGCCGATGGTAAATCAATCGAAAAGAACCTGAATTTGCCAATCCGAATCGAATTGACTTTCGATGTCAATAGCCGTTTATACCTCGGTATGGCGGAATCATTTGGCGTTACTATCACAACAAAGGAAGACAAGGAGCTGATCCTGGGTTATCAGGCTGAGCGAAGATATTTTTACATAGCTGACCCCTCAATACAGCGCGATTTTCCCGATAGTTGGGATGGTTTCTATTATGCACCTTATGTAACCAACGAGCCAGAACTGGATATGACACTTATTATCGACAGGAACTCGGCCGAATTATTTGCTATGAACGGACTGATTTCCCTGTCGCGAAAGTTTTCGTTTAGCGAAGAATCGGTTCAGGTAAGCTTATTTAGAGAGACAGGAACCGTTAAGTTATTGAAAGGAACAATTACTGAATTCTAGTTCGAATAAAACGATAAATAAACCATTAAACGTAATGATATGAACCACAAGTATTTCAATTTTATGGCTGCAATAGTACTACTGTTTGCCGTGGCCTGTTCTTCCGGTACGAAAAAAAGTGCTGAGAACGAAAACATAACAAAACCATACATTGAAAAGTATCGTCCGCAATTCCATTTCTCTCCGGATTCGGCATGGATGAACGACCCAAACGGAATGGTTTATTACGAAGGAGAATATCACCTTTTCTATCAATATTATCCTGATAGTACGGTTTGGGGTCCCATGCATTGGGGACATGCAATTAGCACCGATTTGGTACATTGGCAACACTTGCCCATTGCTTTGTATCCCGACAGTTTGGGGTATATTTTTTCCGGTAGTGCTGTTGTTGACTGGAACAATACCACTGGATTTGGTTCGGCTGAAAATCCACCGTTGATAGCAATTTTCACCTATCACAATCCTGAAATTGCAAAGGATGGTGGTGTTGATGTGGAATCGCAAGCTATTGCCTACAGTTTGGATAAAGGACGAAGTTGGACAAAATATGAAGGGAATCCGGTTATTCCAAACGATGGAAACCGCGATTTCCGTGATCCGAATGTAATTTGGAATGAAGAGATTCAAAAATGGAATCTTGTACTGTCAGCACACGATCATGTTCAGATTTATACTTCCGATAATTTGAAAAACTGGAAACACGAAAGCGATTTTGGTATTGATGCCGGAACACACGATGGTGTTTGGGAGTGTCCCGATTTATTCCCGCTGCAGGTTGAAGGAACCGACGAAACAAAATGGGTATTAATCGTGAATACCAATCCGGGTGGACCAAATGGAGGTTCCGGAACACAATATTTTTTGGGTGACTTTGATGGACACCGGTTTACTGCCGACTCAAAAGAAACCAGTTGGCTGGATTGGGGACGCGATAATTACGCCGGTGTAACATGGTCTGATATTCCAAAAGAAGACGGTAGACGGATTTTCCTGGGCTGGATGAGTAACTGGGCATATGCACAGGTTGTACCGACTGAGAAATGGCGCAGTGCAATGACTTTACCCCGTACGCTTTCCCTGATTAAAAAGGAGGATCAATATGTGCTGAAATCGACTCCGGTTAAAGAAACAGAGCTGTTAACGAGTAATTCAACCTCTATTAATATAGATGAGGCGTTGAAAATCTCTGGAGTTAAAGAATTGGATATACAGGAACTAACCTTGAATCAAAGTCGCTTATCTCTGGAATTTGAAATGGGAGAAACATTGCCTGAATCATTTGGAATTCTGCTTGAAAATGAATTGGGTGAAAATATTACATTCAGCTATTCTGCATCGGCAAAGCAGTTTCAGTTTGATAGAACACAATCGGGAGACCTGAGTTTTTCAGATCAATTTTCCGGAATCTCGGTTGCTCCGTACAAAATAGGATCGACTGTAGATCTTGAAATATTTGTGGATGCGGCATCTGCTGAAATTTTTGTAGATGGAGGAGATTTGGTAATGACAGAGATCTTTTTTTATTCTCAACCTTTTAGCAAGCTGAAAGTTTTTGCCGACGGACAAGCACTTACTTTGATGAACGCGAAGTTTACGGGAATAAGTAGCATTTGGTAAAGTTACCCAATAAAAAAAAGTGTTGCATTGATATACAAATTTATTTGTTATCGTTCAAAAGCAGTTTGGGGAAATAGGGGGGAGAACACAACAAAAGCCTGATATTCAAAATGAGTATCAGGCTTTTATTTGTTTCGTACTTTATATCCGTTTTATTTTTCCTTCGCCTTCTCAAAAAAGTGATGAAAGAATACGCTTTGAAAAGCAATTGAATTTTCCCAATATTCCCAGGTATGTCCACCGGGTCTTGTGGTGAAATCATGTGGAATATTTCGGTCGAGAAGTTTCTCATGCAAGTCGCAATTAACGCCGTAAAAGAAATCGCTTACGCCACAATCAATTGATATTTGAAGCGACCCGGGCGTTAGCTTATAAACGAGATTAATAACGCTGTTTTCTTCCCAATTCTCTTTATTTTCCGCATAAGTGCCAAGTCTTTTCGAAAGGTCCCAGTTATTGGGGAACGGACGAATATCAACACCGCCACTCATGCTTCCTGCTGCGCCATAAACATCCTGGTTTCTGAATGCAAGATACAAAGCGCCGTGTCCTCCCATGCTTAATCCGGTAATGCCTCGTCCTTCGCGCGATGCAATGGTGCTAAAGGAGTCGTCTACCCAGTCAACCAATTCATGCGCAACATAGGTTTCGTATTTTATGTTTTCATCAATAGGGCTATCAAAATACCAGCTCGAAAAAGCGCCATCAGGGCAAACGACAATAAACTGATACAAATCGGCATAGTTTTTAATTTCGGGCACGCTGTTTATCCAATCGTTTTGATTGCCACTATAACCGTGTAGCAGATAAAGAACCGGATATGAATTGTTTTCAGAATAACCTTCCGGCGTAATAACAACTGCCTCTATGTCTTTATCCATTGACGGACTGTGAGTAGTTAAGTGTTGAACTCTGGCTGCATTAGTTTGTAGCACCAGGCCGGTAATCACAACCAGTAACATGATTGCTTTAAGAAAAAGTGTTCTTTTCATTTGTTCAAATTTTTTAGCTGGCGTCTAAATTAGCTACAAATAATTTATGGAAGGCACTATTTTCTCTTATTTCAACGAATCTGTATCTAAAGTTTCAGGTAAAAACAGAACAATCTAAACACGTATTTTCAACTCAAAGGGGCTTTCTTTGGTTATAGTTATACCGATAATATAATCGTCTAAAACATCCAAAATTATTTTTAAGAATAAATAAGGTCTTCTGGTTTAATCTTCTCTTGCTACATAAAATAAATTATCTACTTTCGCGGCAGTAATGGTTCTTTAATTGTACGTTAGTACGATTACGATTAAAAGGGAATGCAGTGAAAATCTGCAACAGTTCCCGCTGCTGTAAGTCTGGTTTCGAGTTCTCGGAATCGCGGTTTTTAAACTACAGCCACTGTCTTGATTATTTTCAAGATGGGAAGGCATAAAAACCAGGATAAGTCAGAAGACCTGCCATTATAAATTTTAACATTTTGCTTCCGGGAAAGAAGTTTGTGTTTTGGACAGTTATTCTATTGTTCGCACATTATCTTTAGTTTACGGAATTGCAAGGTGAAATTATTAATTATTAATATTTTACGATGCAAAAGATTCTTTTAGCAGTTGTAGTACTGCTTTTTTCGGCAGTTTTTGCCAATGCGCAAAACGTTGTACTCAAAGGTGTGGTAACTCAAAAAAACAACCAACAACCTTTGCCTGGTGCCAACGTTTATTTTTCTGGTACAACAACAGGTACCGCAACCAACAACAAAGGCGAGTTCCAGATTAAGCGTCTTGTTCCCGGTACTTACGATTTGGTAATTTCCTTTTCAGGTTTTAAACGCATTAAGAAAACCATTACACTTAAAGCGGGTGAAAATGCCATGAATTTTGAAATGGAAGAGTCGAACAACAACCTTGGCGAAGTTGTGGTAACAGGTACGGGTACCCGCCATCATCTGAAAACAGCTCCTGTTCCAACCGAGCTGATAAGTAAAAAAGCAATTATGAGCACCGGTGCTTCTGACTTTAACGAATTGATGTCGAATATCAGTCCTTCTTTCGATTTCTCTCCGGGAACTATGGGCTCGTTTATGACCATTAATGGTTTAAGTAACGATTTCATTCTGGTTTTAGTTGATGGCAAACGCATGTATGGAGACGTTGGCGGTCATACCGACCTAAACCGTATTAATCCTGACGACATTGAACGTATTGAAGTGCTGAAAGGTGCAGCTTCTTTGCTTTATGGTTCAGATGCAATTGCTGGTGTGATAAATATTATTACCAAAAAATCGAAACAGACATTGAATATTACCAACACAACACGTGTTCGGAAATATGCAACAATTCAACAAAGCAACACAGTTGATTTAAATTTGGGCAAATTTTCGTGGAACGGAAGTTTTAACCGCAAAAGCAGTGATGGTTGGCAAAATAGTGCATACGAACTCGATGAAGATAAATTGGTTGAAACCGAGGCTATGACACAGAATAAATACAAAGACCATACATTTAGCCATGTTTTAACATTCCGTGCTACCGATAAATTGGAATTTTATGCCGGAAATTCGGTTTACGAGAAAGATGTTTTCAGACCTGAATCTGTTGGAAAATATGGTTATTACTACGATGATAAAGCTTTTGATGCTGGTGCTAAATTCTTAATAAACAAAAAAGATTTTATCTCTCTGGATTACAACTACGACAAATTCCGTTATTATTATAAATACAATCAAGAATCAGGTGATTATGTAAATGGCGATAAGTCGATTAACAACGACCAGCGTATGAATAATACGCGATTGAAGTATGTAAATACAATTTCTGAAAATAATATATTAACCGTTGGTGTCGATTATCTTCAGGAAAAAATGGTATCGGAAGACCGTTTGGTTGGTGGCGAAGCTGAAGCTAATACGGTTGCTTTGTATGCTCAGGATGAAATAACATTTTTTAAAAATTTAGATGTTGTTGCAGGAGTAAGAGCGGTGAAGCATAAGGAGTTTGGTAGTGCTTTCACTCCTAAAGTTTCGTTATTATATAAATTAAGCAATTTTAATTTCCGTGGAACATACGGACATGGTTTTAAGGCTCCAACATTGAAAGAATTATACTACGCATATGAAAAGCGTGGTACTTTGTACATGGGTAATGAAGATCTTGATCCGCAAAAATCACGTTTTTATTCGGCCGGAATCGAGTATAATAATAAATTTTTATCGGCAAGTATTACAGGGTATGTAAACAATGTTGAGGACTTAATTTCATATCAAACTGTTAATTTGCAAGATGGCGATACTGATAATGGAATTAAGAAGCGTCGACAACACTACAATGTTGAAGATTCACGTTCGGAGGGTTTCGATATTCTTGTAAATGCAAAATTGGGAGCCGGCTTCACGCTTGGAGGAGGCTATAGTTATGTTGATGCCACTGACGAAACCAACAACGAGCGTTTGGAAGGTGTGGCTAAAAACTATGGAAATGTGCGTTTCTCGTACAATCACTCATGGAAAGGATATAAGTTGAATGCCAATATTATTGGACGTTTTCAGGACGATAAATTTTATGACGATGACGACGCAAAAGGCTACGACATTTGGAAGCTTACAACCAACCATCGCTTTGCAAATATTGGTGTGTTTATTTTGGAAGCTCAGCTGGGCATCGACAATATTTTCGATTATGTTGACGATAGTCCTTATGGTTCGCACTATGGAACAATTAACCCTGGGCGTACTTTCTTTGCAGGTTTAACAATTAATTTTGCACAATAAAAACAGCATGAAGCGGTTAAAAAATCTCGCAATTCAACTGCATAAAATAACAGGTTCAGTATTGAGCCTGTTATTTTTGGTTTGGTTCATCTCCGGTATTGTAATGATTTTTGATGGATTTCCACATGCTAGTCGTAAGGAACGTTTCGACCATTTGGCTACTTTCTCCAAAAATCAGTTTAAACAATTGGCTCCACCTGCAAGTAACTGGAGCGGGACAGTAAACCTCGAACTTTGTAATGGAGAGCCTATTTACCGCGTAATTACGGGGCGGAAAGCACAAAAAACGTTTGATGCCAGAACCTTAAAGCCGCTTGAAAATTTTTCGGAACAATACGCCAGTAAATTAGCAACTTCATTTCTGGAAAGCCCGGTGAAAAAGGTTAAACTACAAAACGATCTCGATCAATGGGTTCCGTGGAGTTATTACAAACCACTATTGCCTTTTTACAAATGCTACATGAACGACTCCGCACATAGCGTTCTCTATATTTCAGAAAAAACAGGCGAAATTGTTCAGCAAACCAACAGAAAAGAACGCTGGACTGCACGTTGTGGTGCTATTCCTCATTGGCTTTATTTTAAACAAATTCGCTTACAAAAAGGCTTGTGGCTTAATTTGATGCTTATGCTATCGGGAATTGGCATTGTGGCTAGTTTTTCCGGATTAATTGTAGGATTAATAAGAAAAAAGAAAAACAATGGATTTACACCTTACAAAAAAACATTGTATAAGTGGCACCACATTACCGGTTTTGTTTTTGGGGTGTTTGTTTTTACGTTTGTTTTAAGTGGTTTCTTTTCGTTGGTAGATGTGCCCGACTGGCTGGTTTTTATTTCAACAAAAAACGAAAAAAAAATAAGCTGGGGGCAGAAAATTGATTTGGAAAAAGAACCTGCAATCTATCCTTTTAAAATCTACGAAGCTCTTGAGGAAAAAGAAGGTATTCGAAAAATAAGCTGGGAAAATATGCATGGAACTCCTGCTTATTTTGTGTATTACGATAATTATCAAATCCCTGAAACGTATCAGCTAATAGGAGATTCAATACAGAAACACAGTCAATACTCAATTTCTGAAATTAGAGAAATAGCAAAAAGTTATTTGGGAGAAACTACTTTTTCTATTACTCAGCAAGAGAAATATGATAACTATTATAGCGGATCTGCTATGTTTTACTGGCCAGAACCTGTTTATAAACTAGTGGCTAATGATGTTGCTGAAACCTGGATTTATATTAATCCTGCTACAGCAGAACAGGTAAAACGTTATACAAAGAATTCTCGTTTGAGGCGTTGGCTCTACCAGGGCTTACATAAGTTTAATTTTCAGTTTTTAAAAGAAGAAGCCGAATGGTTTCGCAAACTATTGCTGGTTATTACCTCGCTGGGGGGGATTGCGGTAAGCATTACAGGTGTTTGGCTCAGCAAAAAATGGCTCCACAAAACGGTTCTGAAAACTAAAAAACGATTAAAGAAATGAAGCAATTTGTTTTTGTCCAAATTTTACTAATCTCTGTTATGGCACTAAATATCCAAAACACATGGGCTCACAACCAAACCGAAACGAAAAAAGGAATCCTGCTGGTAACATTCGGCTCTAGTTACCCCGAGGCACAACATGCCTTCGCCAATATCGAGGAGCAGGTAAAAGCTGAGTTTCCCGAAGTCGAAATACGCTGGGCTTATACCTCAAAAATTATCCGTAAAATTTTGAGTAAAAGGGGGGAGCAAATTAATTCTCCAGCCGAGGCTTTGGCAAAAATGGGCGAAGAAGGATTTACGCACGTGGCAGTACAATCGTTGCACGTTATTCCGGGCGAAGAGTATGAAAATCTTGCTTTAACTGTTAAAGCTTTCAACTCTATGCCTAAAAGTGTGCAGGTAGCAAAACTTGGTATGCCATTATTGTTTCTCGATGCCGATAACCAAAAACTAGTTAATTTTCTTGATGCCGAATTTAAAGACAAAATCGATCAAAACGGTGCGTTGGTTTTTATGGGGCATGGCACACACCATCATTCAAATATTTACTATCCGGGATTTCAATATTACTTAAGCCAGAAATCTGATAAGTTTTTTCTTGGAACAGTTGAGGGCTACCCTGAGTTGGAGCAGGTTATTTCGCAACTAAAAACCAGGGGAATAAAAAAGGTATTGCTAACTCCGTTTATGACGGTGGCAGGAGACCATGCTCAAAACGATATGGCTGGCAGCGAAGACGACAGTTGGAAATCGGTTCTGGAAAAAGAAGGATTTACAGTGGAAACGATTTTGAAAGGTTTGGCTGAATACGACGAAGTAGTTGATATTTGGGTGGAGCATTTAAAAGAGGTTTATGAAAAGTTGTGATTTTTCGCTGAAAACAACTTAAGATATCTGCGAAAATCTGAGTAATAAATCAGTAGCAATTTGTGAGAAAAAAGTAAAATAATATGCAACGATTTTCAGTTTTATTCCTAATTATCTTTAGCCTTTTCATGTTCGCCTGTGGAAATAAACCACAAAAGAAAGCTACAAAAGAGAACGCAACAACAACGAAAGCGGTGGCGCTTTCTCACGCTAAACTTTTTAAAATCGAAAAGGCAAAAGATGTAACTAAGCTTAGTATTCAGCAACCGGGAGAAAATGGTGTTTTCGACACATTTAACCTGGTAAAAGAAAAGACGGAAAGAAAAGACGGACAAACCATTCAGGTGCCTTGCAAAAGGATAATATGTTTGTCGAGCACGCAGTTGAGCTATTTCTTTGCAATGGAAGAAATTGATGATATTGTTGCCATAAATAGTAGCCGCTACTTACTTCACCAAGGAATGAAAGCACGTGTTGAATCCGGCGAAGTGAAACGAATTGGCAAAGAAGGTAATTTTAACCTGGAAATGGTTGCCGCTCTTGATCCCGATGTAATTTTCGTATCGCCTTTTAAAGTAGGAGGTTTCGATGTGCTGCGTAATCTCGGAATTCCACTGGTGCCCATGGCCGCTTACGATGAAGAAACTCCTTTGGGGCGTGCCGAGTGGGTAAAAATGCTTGCATTGTTTGTCGGGCAGGAAGAAAAAGCGGATTCTATCTTCCAGGGAATTGAAACGCGTTACAGTGAATTGACAGAACTAACCAAAAATGTAAAAAAACGACCAACTGTGTTTTCCGGGAAAATGCGTTCGGGAAGTTGGTATGTGCCCGGTGGTAATAGTTTTTATGCTCACTACTTCCGTGATGCAGGTGCTGATTATATTATAAAAGACGATGTACAGGGAGCTTATCCTGTAGATTTTGAAACCATATACAGTAAAGCTTCCGGAAGTGATTTCTGGCGGATTATCAATCCCGAAAAGATAGGATTAACCCTAAAGGATTTGGCTGAGCAGGATCCACGTTATGTCGATTTTAAGGCTTTTAAGGAAAAAAATGTGTTGCTTTGCAACATTCGCGAAAAGCCATATTACGAGCAGGCTGGTATGAAACCCGATGTTTTACTGGCAGAGTATATTCATTATTTCCATCCTGAATTATTACCAGGCTATAAACCATATTTTTACGAACGTTTAAAATGATTGATAGAATAGGCCGAATATCGATAGTAATTGCACTGGCAACTTTGTTGTTAGTGCTTCTTGCATTATTAAATTTGGTGTTGGGTTCCGTAAAAATCCCCATTGGCGAAGTAAAAAATATATTGATTTACGGCGAGGGCACCAATCGTATTTTCGAAAATATAATTCTGAAAACCCGTTTGCCGCAAACCATTGTTTCGCTGGGAGCAGGCATGGCACTGGGTGTGGCTGGTTTATTAATGCAGACTTTATTTCGTAATCCGCTGGCAGGCCCGTCGGTGTTGGGAATTTCATCGGGTTCGAGCCTGGGTGTTGCTTTTGTGATGCTGTTTACCGGAAACATATTGGGTTTCACCTTCACGAGCCTGGGGGATTGGGGTTACCTTGCTGTAATCCTTTCGTCGTTGATTGGTGCCGGTGGAGTTTTGGTGCTTATTCTGTTTATTTCGCATCGTATTGGAGGTACTTTAAGTGTGCTGATAATTGGCGTTATGATTGGGTATTTAAGTTCATCTCTGGTAAGTTTATTAAAGTTTTACAGTCCCGAAGAAGATGTACACAATTACGTAATATGGGGGCTCGGAAGTTTTAGTCGTTTGGCTTCTACACGTGCTACAATGTTTGGGTTAATTACAGTAATCCCCTCGCTGGTGGCAACTTTATTAAGCAAATCATTAAACTTGTTGGCACTGGGAGATCGTTATGCGGCCAATCTGGGGCTAAACATCAAACGTTCACGGTTTTTAATTATCTCCTTTGCAGGTTTTTTAACTGCTATTGTAACGTCGTTTTGCGGTCCGATTATTTTTATTGGTATTGCCGTGCCGCATCTGGCAAAGTTACTTTCAAAAACATCGAACCATTTTTATTTAATACTGAATGCCGCTTTGCTTGGTGCAGCAACTGCATTACTGTGTAATTTAATTGCCCGATTGCCGGCAATGGAACAAGAATTACCCATAAATTCGGTGACAGCTTTTATTGGTGCACCTGTGGTTATCTGGGTTATTTGGAAACGAAGGAAGGAAAATAGATTGGAATAAAAGTTTCTTGCAGATTGAAACGTAGAAGAAATAAAATCAGCGAGAAAAAATATAGAAAATTAGCATCTTGAATAAACAAATACTAAATATCAACAATCTCACCATCGGCTATGGTAAAGGCAAAAAAGCAAAAGTGGTACACGAAGCTTTAAATGCGCAAATGTTTGCCGGCGAACTGGTTTGTTTGTTGGGCGAAAATGGCACAGGAAAGAGTACGCTTATCCGCACACTTTGTGGTTTTCAGCCTGCGCTTGGAGGAGAAGCTACAATGCTGGGAAAAACGCTATTGAACCTTCCCGAAAAAGAATTGGCAAAAATGGCTGCCGTTGTACTAACAGATCGTGTTGTTGTGCCCAATGCTACTGTTGAAGAATTGGTTGGTTTGGGAAGAAGTCCTTATTCAGGAACGTTTGGTATTTTAAACGACCACGATAAAAAAGTGGTTCACGAGTCCATTGAAAAATGTGGTATCCTGCATAAAAAGAAAGAGCGCCTTTCGAATATGAGCGATGGTGAAAAACAAAAGGCCTTTATTGCTAAAGCGCTGGCACAAGATACACCTGTAGTTATACTCGACGAGCCAACCGCATTTCTTGATATGCCTGCGCGTGTTGAGATTATCCAGCTTTTACGCCAGATTGCAAGTTCATTGGGCAAATCGGTTTTAATGTCGACTCACGATTTGGATTTAGCCTTGCAAATGGCCGACCGTTTGTGGCTACTGGCATCCGACAAACCATTGTTAGCAGGTAGTCCCGAAGATTTATTACTAAAAAACGAATTCCAATCTATTTTCGAGCATCGCGGAATTGAATTCGATAACCGTACCGGTTTGTTTCGTATTGGGTACGATTATAAAATCTTACTGCCTGTGCAGGGGCATGGTTTTGAATATGTATTGTTACGTCGTGCCTTTGCCCGAAAAGGGATTAAAACCAAGCCTAAAAACGACGGGGATGTAAATTGGCTGGAAATAAGAAAAAATGGCACAACCTCGTTTGTGTATTATAAAAACGGAGAGTGTATTGTAAACGAAAGTTGCATTGAAAAATTAATCTCGATACTCATTTCTCAACATTCAATACTCGAAGTATGAAATTGTCAGCGGTAAGTTCAAAAAGTGAAATTGGTAATGTTCAGCAGAACCTGTCCATAACCAAAGACTGGATCGTAAAGCTGGATAAGCAAGGAGCTGATTTTATTCTTTTCCCTGAATTGAACTTATCAGGCTACACAAAAAATATTGAAATTTTAGATAATGTTCTGGCTCATAAAGAAGTTGTTTTTCGGGAGCTTTTGAAATTAGCAGAACAAGTAAATGCTGCATTTGCAGTAGGCTTTCCGGAAAAAGTGGAATCAAGATATTACATTTCTCATTTTCTTTTTCATAAAGGAAAACTTATAGGTATACACAGAAAAACACACCTTGGGGCAACCGAAAAGGAAACATTTAACGAAGGCGATGAAATAAATATTTTTGAAGTAGGTGAGTTGAAAATCGGCCTTCAGCTTTGTTTCGAAACGCATTTCCCCGAAATAAGCTATGCGCAAGTAAAACAAGGCGCAAATGTGTTGGCAATGGCTTTTGCCTCTCCAAGAGAAGAAGCTGTAACAAAACTTGAACGATTTAAACGCTTTTTACCTGCTCGGGCCTACGATAATGCTTGTTTTGTGGTGGCATGTAATCTTGATTCTGAAACAGAAAATTTGATAAAGATTCCTCCTGTTGCACTTGTACTTAATGCAAAAGGAGAAGTTTTGAAAGAAACAACCCAGAATAGTTGTATATCAGAAATTGGGCTTGAGCAAATAGAAAAAATCCACCAATCGCGTATGGGCAACTTTAATAAAAGCAAACGCGCGAGTCTTTTTCAAAAATATTACGAGGAAAATGAATTGAATGGAGGGAGGAAACAATGATTTACGGACACGGAGACGACCATTATAAATACGACAATATCAGCATTAATTTTAGCTCGAATGTATGTCCCGGAGGAATGAATTTGGGCTTAAAAAGTTATTTAATTAATTGTTTAGAAGATAGTTGCTCGTACCCCGAGCCAAGGGCTAAAGAATTGGAACAATTAATTGAATGGGAAAACCAACTACCGCAAGGAAGTGTATTGGCTACCAATGGTGCTGTTGAGGCTTTCTATTTAATTGCTGCGTGGAAAAAGAATTGCCGGTCGCTTGTTTATATTCCGGCATTTTCGGAGTACGAGGATGCCTGCCGAACAAATAAGCATTTATTGGAATTCAGATCGAACACCGAAGTTTCAACTACGCTCAACTATACGCAGGAAGTAGTCTGGCTATGTAATCCAAATAATCCTGACGGAAAGGTATTTAACCGCGATTTCTTGCAGAATGTAATTCTCCAAAATAAAAATACGCTGTTTGTTATCGACGAGGCATATATCGATTTTATTGAAGAAGATATATCGCTGATAAACGTTATTACTAAGTGTAAAAATTTAATAATTACCCGTTCGCTCACTAAGCGCTATGCTATCCCCGGCTTGCGTATTGGTTATGTAGTTGCCGATCCCGAGATTATCAGCGAACTGGAAAAGAATATTATCCCGTGGCGCATAAATTTGCTGGCCCAAAAGGCCGGATTGTATTGTTTATCGGGAGAATATAAGGATGATTTTAACTTGCCGGTGTTAATTGAAGAATCAAAACGATTGCAGAATGAAATTGGGAAAGTCAATGGATTTTTAGTACAACAATCGAACACAACTTTTTTTCTGGTTAAAACTTCCTGCAAAGCATCCGAATTAAAAGAGGAACTTGCTCAGAAATATGGAATCTTAATTCGCGATGCCTCTAATTTCAGAGGGTTGAGCGATTATCATTTTCGGATTTCAAGCCAGTCTTCCTCTGAGAATGATAAATTATTGAAAGCTTTAAACAACATTGTTTCAAAAGATGAAAGCACTAGAAAATTTAAGTATACAAGCCACGCATAATCCGAAGTTGCAAGCAGAGCTTCAACACAAGTTGGATAAAAAAACCAAACCAATTGGTTCACTAGGACAAATGGAACGAATTGCGATGCAGCTGGGGCTTATTCAGCAAACAACCACGCCCAAACTGGAAAAACCTGTGATGTTAACGGTGGCATCCGATCATTGGATTACCGATGAAAAAGTTAGTCCTGTTAGCACTGATATTACCTGGCAACAAGTATTGAATTTTATTAATGGTGGTGGCGGAATTGGCTTGTTTTGTGATGTATATGGTTTCGATTTATACGTTGTTGATGCGGGGGTGAATTATGATTTTCCTGCGCATCCCAAACTTATCGATAAAAAAGTTCGGAAAGGCTCGCGTAACTTTCTGCACGAACATGCCCTTACAAGCGACGAATGCGATCAGGCATTGCAAAACGGACGAGATGTAGTGAGCAGGTTTGCTGAAGAAGGCAGTAATCTTGTTGGTTTTGGAGAAATGGGCATTGGCAACACGAGTCCGGCAACAGCATTGTTGTCTGTTTTTGCCGGAATTTCCGTTGAAACTTGCACAGGCCCGGGCTGCGGTTTAAGTCCTGATGGGGTTTCTCATAAAGCAAATGTGTTAAAACAGGCCATTGAAAAGCATGGAATTTCTGAAAATCCGGTAGAGAACCTGGCACGGTTTGGAGGTCTTGAAATTGCAACCATTGCAGGTGGAATGTTGGAAGCTGCTGCTCAAAGGCAGTTGATTGTGGTGGATGGTTTTATTACCACCTCGGCATTTATGGTAGCCTACGAAATTTGTCCAATCGTAAAAGACTATGCTGTGTTTGCACATTCCTCAAAAGAAGGAGGGCATAAGCTCATGCTTAAACACATGAACGCTGATGCGATTATGGATTTGGATTTGCGCCTTGGCGAAGGAACGGGAGCGGCAGTTGCTTACCCCATCATTAGCGGTAGCGTGGAAATGCTAAACCGCATGACTTCTTTTGATGAAACCGAAGTGGAAGATACGACACATGTAAAATACGTTGAAAAGTAAATATGAAGTCATCATTCTTAATAGCTGCACCAAAAAGTAATTCAGGCAAAACCATGGTAACTTTGGGCCTAATGCATGCCTTGGTAAACCGTGGCATAACAGTTCAGCCCTTTAAATGTGGTCCCGATTACATTGACCCTATGCATCACACAAAGGTTGCCGAAAAAGCATCCTATAATTTAGATTTGTGGATGGCATTGGAGGAACATGTAAAAGCCATCTACAACAAACAAAGTAACAATGCTGATGTCGCCATTGTGGAGGGCGTAATGGGCTTGTTTGATGGAGCCAAAAAGGATGAGGGAAGCTCGGCAGCTGTTGCCCGTTTGCTCGATTTACCTGTGGTTTTGGTCGTTGATGCATCGAGCATGGCCTATTCAGCGGCTCCGCTATTGTATGGCTTTAAAAATTTCGATAATAACATAAAGTTGGCGGGTGTAATTTTTAATAAGGTTGCAGGTGAAAGTCATTTTCAGTTTTTGAAAGAAGCTGCTATTGATGCTGGTGTTGATGTGTTGGGTTATGTTCCTCGTGATACTCGTTTACATATTGAATCGAGGCATTTGGGGTTGCATTTGCCGGGCGAACATAAAAACATGGACATTGTAAAAATTGCAGCTCAACTAATTGAAGAACATGTGGACATTGATTTGCTTTTGAAGCTTTCGGAAAGCAAAGCTCATGAGACTAAATATATAAAGCCTTGTAAAACCAAAGGACACTTAACTATTGCCTTGGCAAACGATGAAGCCTTCAATTTTTCTTACCGTGCCAACCGCGATGTTTTAAATGAACTGGGTGAAGTTGTCGAATTTAGTCCTATTTCCGATGCCTTATTGCCCGATGTTGATTTGGTGTGGTTACCTGGCGGTTATCCAGAGCTTTTTGCAAAAGAATTGGCTGAAAACAAAGCCATGATAGCGGCAATACAAAACCATGTTGAAAATGGGAAAGCTCTGATTGCTGAATGTGGTGGAATGATGTATCTCGGTAAAAATATCATTACAAAAGAAGGCAAAAAATTTGCAATGGCTGGAATTTTAGACATCGACACATCGTTCGAAAACATGATACTTCATTTGGGGTATCGCAAACTTTCGAAAGGTGATTTAACCGTTTGCGGACACGAGTTTCATTTTTCATCCTTATTAAGTAGAGAAAATGCAGACTCAGATTTTGAAGTGAAAACAGCCAGGGGCAAAAATGTTGAAATGCCTGTTTTCCGAAAACAAAATTGCTGGGCATCATACATGCATCTTTATTTGGGCGAAAAAGAAAAAATGCAGCAACTACTAAAAGAACTGGGTTTATGAAATGAACATGAATTTTTTTCATTCTAAATTCAGAAATCAAAAAATAGTAAACAGATGAAACAAGCAAAATTAACAGGAGTAGGGTTGGGGCCTGGCGATCCGGAATTAATAACGGTCAAGGGGTTAAAAGCCTTGCTGGCGGCTGATGTGGTTTTTTATCCTGCAACCGATATTTCAGAAGGTGGACAGGTTTCTTTCTCAGCGCGAATTTTGGATGGCTTGAATTTGAATGTGCCATGCAAACCATTGTTGATTCCCATGTCGGGCAAAAACCGTGAGCAAAACTATGGCAAAGCTTTCGAAATAATTGAACAGAACTATAACTCGGGGAAAAATGTAGTTGTTGTTTCGGAGGGCGACCTGCTTTTTTACAGCACTTTTGGTTATTTACTGAAAATTGCCAACGAGAAAAAAATAAAGTGCGAGCTAATTCCGGGAATACCTGCATTTATTGCCGCAGGTGCCGAGGGACAGCAAGCCATTGTTGAGGGCAATCAGCAATTTTCAGTAATTGCCCGCCCTAAAAGCTTCGATGAAATTGAAGCTGCTTTAGAAAATAATTCAACGCTTGTTGTTATGAAAATGAGTGTACTTGATAATTGGTATGCTTTTCTGAAAAATTGCAAGCGACCATTTTTTTATATTGAACGGGTGGGAACGACACAACAGTTTTCCACTTCTGATTATAAAGATTTGGAGTTCCGCAAAATTCCATATTTCTCTTTAATTTTATTTTATGACTAGAAAGATATTCAGCATTGGCATAGGACCTGGAAATGAAAAATATTTAACTCCGCAGGCAAAAGCTGCCATTGAAGCGGCAGAGGTTATTGTTGGTTACGGGCCGTATTTCGAGCATGTAAAGCAATTAACTAACGGAAAGGAATTGATAAATACAGGCATGAAAAAAGAGCGCGACCGCGCAGAAAAAGCTTTTGAATTAGCCGAAGGAGGAAAGACTGTTGCGGTAATCAGCAGTGGCGATTCAGGAGTTTATGGCATGGCTCCTTTGCTTTGGGAAATGAAAAGTGAAAAAGATTCACCGATTGAGTTGGAAACGATTCCCGGAATTTCGGCCATGTTTGCAGCTGCTGCAAAACTGGGCGCACCACTTGGTCACGATTTTTGCTCCATTTCCATGTCGGATTTATTAACGCCTTGGGAGAAAATTGAGAAACGTATTGTTGCTGCTGCTGAAGCCGATTTTGTAACTGCCGTTTACAATCCCCTAAGTAAAGGTCGTTTTTGGCAGTTAATGCGTTTGCGCGAATTGTTTCTGGAGGCTCGCTCACCTCAAACACCTGTTGGCATTGCCCGCAACGTTGGGCGCCCCGATGAAAGCATTGAAGTAATAACACTGGCTCAACTGAATCTTACCAAAGCAGATATGTTTACTGTGTTGGTAATTGGCAACTCGCAAACATTCAGTCATAAGCAAAAAATGATTACACCACGAGGCTATTATGCTTCTTCCAACAAATCGGAGGATAAGTTGGGGCGAAAAATTATGAACGAGAGTTTTCGTACTATTCTCGAAAATATTGATACTACAGGAAACAGTTTGGCGCATACCTGGGTGGCACTGCATTGTATCCACACTACGGCCGATTTTAGTTTAAACGAATCGGTAGAACTAAGCAACAACGTGGTTGAAAGTTTGCACAGGAAGTTGTATTCGGATAATCCGCCGGTAATTATTACCGATGTGTCGATGGTAACTCGTGGAATCCGTCGTGCTATTGCCGAGAAACTGGGTTTGCAAATTAAGTGCTATTTAGATGATGAGCTGGTAAAAACTATGGCTTCTAACAAAAATATTACGCGCACACAGGCAGGAATTCAATTGGCAGTAGCGGAACACCCCAATGCTATTTTTGCTTTTGGTAATGCCCCAACTGCTTTAATGGAACTGGTAAAATTAATTCGCAACGGAAAGGCAGAGCCAGCTGGTGTTATTGCGGCCCCTGTTGGTTTTGTAAATGTTAAGGAAAGCAAGTGGCAGTTGAAGTACGGTTGTCCCGATATACCTGCCGTTTTTGTAAATGGAAGAAAAGGCGGTAGTAATGTTGCAGCAACCATTATCAATGCCATATTAAGCTGGGAAGAGGCAAAAGAAATGCATCCCGGAGAGGGGGTGTAGAAATACGATTTCTCGCAGAGTTTTACGATAATAAGCGGGAATTTGCGAAAATCAGCAAGAAACGAGAAATATGAAAATCACAACAATAGGCATATCTGATCAAACACCTGAATTTACCCAAAACGAATATCTGATTATCCAATCGGCGACATATTTTGCAGGTGGGAAAAGGCATCGTGAATTGGTGGAAGGTTTTCTTCCTCATGGATTTCATTGGAGCGACATTACTGTTCCGCTTTCAAATTTGTATAAAGAAATAGAAGATTCGAATTCCGATTGGGTGGTTTTTGCCTCGGGCGACCCGCTTTTTTACGGTATTGGTATTACTTTGAAACGAAAATTCCCCGGTGCCGAAATTGTAAGTTTACCAACTTTTAATTCCTTACAATTACTGGCACACAGCTTTCAGTTGCCTTATGGCGAGTTTCAAACCATTTCCCTTACCGGACGGAGCTTTCATGAATTTGACAAGGCACTGATTCTGGGGACAGCGAAAATGGGAATCCTTACCGACCGAAAAAATACGCCAAAAATGATTGCCCAACGTATGCTCAAATTTGGATATTCAAACTATAAAATTTACTACGGTGAATGTTTGGGTGGTGAAAAAGAACATGTAAAAGAATTGAGTTTGCACGAAACACTAAAACTCGATTTTAATCATCCAAACTGTTTCTATTTGGAAAAAACGGATGAGGTAATTCCCCAAAAAGGAATAGCTGAAAGTGATTTTGAACCATTGGAAGGCAGACCCAAAATGATTACAAAAATGCCCATCCGATTGGCAACGCTGGCACTTATGGAATTACAGAATAAAAAGGTGTTTTGGGATGTTGGGGCATGCACAGGCAGTGTTTCTATTGAAGCCAGGTTGCAGCATCCACATTTAAGCGTTACTTCATTTGAAATAAGAAAGGAGTCAGAGGGAATTATTCAAAGAAATGCCCGTAAATTTCAAACTCCGGGAATTGATCTTTTTATTGGCGATTACTTGCAGATCAATAAATCAGGTTTGGTAAAACCAGATGCTGTATTTATAGGTGGTTACGGAGGTAAGATGGATGAGGTTTTAAGTGATATTGATTTTCATCTTTCCGACGATGGTATTATTGCTTTTAATTCAGTAAGCGAAAAAAGCTACGATGGGTTTACCTCGTGGTGTAAAAAATACAGTTATTCAATTAAAAATGAAATGCAGGTAAGCGTCGATAAATTCAATCCAATTCGGATACTGGTTGCCTCAAAAAATCTCAATACTTAATATTAATAACACATGTCTATTATAATAACACATTCCGATAAAGGACAAGCACTTGCAGAGAAACTCCTGAAGAGCGGCTTCGGAGCAAAAATCGCCCGTTCGCCTAAAAATTATGAAGTTATTTGGAGCGAAAACGAAGCACTGATTTTCATTGGAGCACTGGGTATTTGCGTACGTGAAATTGCACCTTTTTTGAAAGATAAAAAGACCGATCCGGCAGTGATAAATATCGATGCCAACGGACAATTTGTGCAGCCTGTGGTTTCGGGGCATATTGGAGGAGCAAATCAACTGGCTACCGATATTGCAAATCTGTTGGGAGCAACGCCTGTTGTTACAACGGTTAGCGATACTTTGGGGCTTTGGGCTTTGGATGTGCTTCCGAGAAAATACAATTGGGAGCTTGAATGTGGCGACAAACTCACCCATTTAATGGCAATGTTTATAAATGGCAAAAAAACAGCCCTTTTGTTGGAAGTACGCGATAAAGGAACGCTGGCCTTGGAAACAGAAGCTCCTTCACATGTTGATGTGTATTTTAAGGCTGAAGACATTAAAGTTGAAGATTATTCAGTTGTGTTGGCTGTTACACCATTCATTTATGATTTTGGAAACAAAGCCATTTTCTACCGACCAAAAGTTCTGCAATTAGGTTTAGGCTGTCAGCGCGACTTATCTTTTGCCGAATTTGAAAAAGAGTTGATTGCTGAACTGCAAGAAAAAGGTATTTCAACTGCTTCGATTAAAAGCCTGGGTACGGTAGCTTTAAAAGCAAATGAAAAGGCTTTTCTGGAGTTAGCGAAAAAATGGGATGTGGAACTACATACTTTCGATGGAGAAACACTTTCGAAACAGAATATTCCCAATCCTTCAGAAAAAGTAAGTGAGATAACCGGAAGTTTTGGTGTTGCCGAAGCTGCTGCCATGCAGCTTTCAGCAAATAATCTGTTGATTGAAAAGACAAAAGCAAAAGCTGGCGATAAGCATTTTACTTATGCGGTAGCAATAAACCGCGAAAACGAACGTAAGGGGTTTGTGGAATTTGTGGGGGCGGGTCCTGGCGACCCAGAGCTGGTATCGGTAAAGGGAAAACGCTTTTTGCAGATAGCGGATATGATTTTGTATGCCGGAAGCCTGGTGCCCAAAGAACTGACCCATTATGCCAAGCCGGGCTGTGTGGTAAAAAGTTCGGCCGGTATGGATCTAAGTACACAAATTGAAAGTATGCAGCCTTTTTACGAACGCGGCCTGTTTGTGGTGCGTTTGCACACCGGCGATCCTTGTATTTACGGAGCCATACAAGAGCAAATGGCAGTAATGGATGAATTGGGTTGGAGTTACCATATTACGCCGGGTATTTCATCGTTTCAGGCAGCAGCAGCGGCTTTAAAATCACAGTTTACCATTCCCGAAGAAGTGCAAACCATTATTCTTTCCCGTAGTGAAGGACGAACACCTATGCCCGAACGCGAACAATTGCATAAGCTGGCAAAATCGCAAAGTACCATGTGTCTGTTTTTAAGTGCTTCGCTTGCCGAAAAGGTTCAGGAAGATTTGTTGGTGCATTATCCACCGGAGACACCTGTGGCGGCGTGCTATAAACTTACCTGGAAAGATGAGAAAATATACCGTTGCCAGTTAGCCGATTTGGCAAAAACGGTAAGTGAAAATAAGCTAAAGATGACCACTATGATTGTGGTTGGAAAAGCCATTGATAACCGCTCGGGAGTATCGAAATTGTATGACAAAAATTTTACACACGCTTTCCGCAAGGGGAAATAAATAAAAAGATGATCTTAATTTTCGGAGGTACCACAGAAGGAAAAAAGGTTGCAGAGCTGTTCGATATTATCGGACAAGAATATTTCTATTCCACCAAAACCGATGCCCATAAAAACATAAAAGGGAAGCGCCTTTATGGTGGAATGGATGCAGATGAAATGTATTCTTTCTGTTCTGAAAATAGTATCCGTTTGATTGTTGATGCTGCACACCCGTTTGCTGTAAATTTGCATGCAAATATTTTCCATGTTTCTTCAGAACTACAAATTGAGGTGATTCGTTATGAACGTAAATTTCCAGAAAGACAAAGCAATAATTTGTTGCACTATTTCGATTCTTATGAAGATCTGACAAATGCACTTCTGCAACAGAACCATAAAACGATTCTGGCATTAACAGGGGTGCAAACAATAGCGAAATTTAAAGCTATTTGGGAGATCAGAAATTGCTATTTCAGGATATTGGATACTGAATTGAGCAAAGAAAAAGCAATGCAAACAGGCATTCCTGAAAAATACGTGATTTCGATGCAACCCGAAGCCAATGCCAAAGAATTGGTGAGACTTGCCCGGGATTTGAATGCCGAAGTATTACTAAGCAAAGAAAGCGGAGAATCGGGTTTTTTCGATACCAAGGTTGAAGTAGCAAAACAATTGAATATTCCGCTGTGGATAGTAAAACGACCGGTTTTGCCCAACTTTAAAAATGTTGCCAATAATCCAAAAATATTTTTGCAACTCTTTTACCGGAAAAAGAGAACCATATTAAAAACTGAAGGTGAATTACAAAGTGGTTTTACTACAGGAACCTGCGTTACCGCTGCTGCTAAAGCCTGCTTTCTGGCTTTAACTGAGAAGGAATTTCCAAGTTGGGTGGAGGTGGAGTTGCCCGGAGGAGAGAATACACGATTTGCAATTTTTCCTGAAGATTTGGGAGATGAATCAGCCTCTTGTGTGGTGATAAAAGATGCCGGTGATGATCCCGATGTCACTCATGCAAAAGAAATTGGCTGCGAACTTTCCTTTTCTGAACAACAAGGAATTTGTTTCTTGAAAGGCAAAGGTATTGGCGAAGTAACTCTGCCGGGGTTACAAGTTGCTGTAGGTAAACCTGCCATTAATCCAGTTCCACAAAAAATGGTTTCGGATATGCTGACACAAATGGCTGATAAGTATGAATTGGAGTGTGGCTTTAATGTGAAGCCTTTTGTGCCTGAGGGTGAAGAATTGGCTAAGCAAACTTTTAATCCGAGAATAGGCGTTGTTGGTGGCATTTCTATAATTGGTACGAGCGGAAAGGTCATGCCTTATTCTAATGAAGCATTTTTGGCAAGTATAAAACAACAGGTTAAGGTTGCAAAAGAAAATGGCTGCGGGGAGATTGTTTTAACATCAGGCAAACGCAGTGAAAACCGGTTGAAAGAACAATTTCATAATTTGCCATCGGTAGCATTTATACACTTTGGTAACCTTGTAGGCGATACCATTAAATTAGCGGTTGATGAAGGAATAGAGAAAATAAATCTTGCTATAATGTTTGGCAAAGCCGTTAAGCTGGCAGAGGGATATCTGGATACGCACAGCAAAAATGTTGTTTTTAATCCCGAGTTTCTTGCTGGTTTGGTGGAAGAAAGTGCTTATTCTACAAGCATTGTTCGTGAAGTAAAAGAAATGACATTGGCGAACGCTCTTATTGAAAGCATACCTTTTGGTGAAGAGGAACCAATTTATCAGGAGATAGCTGAAAGGTGCTATCAAAACTGCTCTTTGCTACTCCCTGAAAACTGTAAGCTTACTTTTTTCCTATTGGTTGGAGATACAGGCGTAATAAAGAAAAACAAACTTTAACTCTTAAGTTGAAAAATAATAGACTAACTAAATGGCTGCCCCAAAATTTTGAAGCAGCTTTTCTCTATCAAATTAGAATTGTATTAATTTTTCAGGTATTCAATCCAGTCGAAATCGGCGTTGGTTTCAGATGCTTTGCCATTCCCGGTGGCATACAAACCAACATAAATACCGGTAAAGAAACCAACTGTTTCGGTGGCTAGGAACTTAGCATCGGCGGTTTCAACTGGGGTAAATTCATCGTTTCCTTGTGCAAACGAAAAGGTAAAAGTGGTTTTGTCGCCACTAACCCGCAGGCTTACCGGACCCGGTTTTAGCGTGTATTCTTTTGATGTGTAAATGGTTTGTCCAAATTGTAATTTTACGGTAAGAATTCGGTCGTTTCCTTTTTTGCTAACTAGTATATCGAAGTGCGAACCATTGTTTAGCAAAACCAATCCGGCCTCTTCATTCTCATTTTTTGGATCGAACTCAAGTTGAGTAGTAGCTGTAAAATAGTGGTCTTTTAACCGGCGGCCTACAAAAGTTGACGGTTTGTTGGTACTAATGGTTTCTGCAGCTCCTTTTAAGCGCAAAAAGCCTTTTCTTTCGGTAAGAGAGAAGTTATTTACTACCGGAGCCTGAACATAGTTCCAGTCTAAACCCAATTTGTCGTTATCAAACTCAACTTTCGATGGCGATTTGGCCACCGGTTTTAATGGCAGGGTGGGGCAGGTCATATCAATGTCAACCGTTCCGTTCCCGTTTACCACAGGCCAGCCGTGTTTTGGCCATGTAACCGGGGCAAGGCAGGTTTCGCGACCCAGAATGTGATGTGTTTTATCCGAAATATTGCGATAACCGTGGAAAACAATCCACCACGAATTGTCGTGCGCCTGGATAATATCGGCATGGCCAATTCCCTGAATAGGTTTACTCTGGCCGGCAGCATTACATTGTGTTAAAATCGGGTTGGCCGGATTATCGGTGTACGGCCCCCAAATGCTGTTACTGCGGGCAATGGTTTCGGAGTGTGCTTCCTCGGTTCCGCCTTCAGCGGCCATTAGGTAATACCATCCGTCTTTTTTGTAAATATGTGGCCCTTCGGCATATCGGCCGCCGGTACCGTTCCATACTTTTTTGCCTTCTGAAAGTTTGCCGGTTTTTAAGTTAACTTCATACAAAAGAAAAGGCGAACTGATGATATAGGCCTTTCCATCTTCGTCCCAAAACAGATCGGGATCGATTCCGGGAACATCTACCCAAATTGGATCGGACCACGGACCTGCCGGGTTCGTTGCACTCACAAAAAAGTTTCCTCCTCCGCCAACGTTGGTGGTAATCATATAAAATGTTCCGTCGTGGTAACGCAGCGTGGCGGCAAAAATATTTAGCCTGTTCGGAATTTGTTCTTTCCGGTGAATACAATGACCGATCTGTTCCCAGTTTACCAGATCCTTACTATGAAAAACCGGAACTCCGGGAAAGTATTCAAAAGTACTTGTGATAAGGTAGTAATCGTCGCCAACACGGCAAACACTCGGATCGGAATAGAACCCCGGAATAATGGGATTATTGTAGGTTACTATTGCATTTGGCTCGGGAGCTTTTGCAAACGGATTTGGTGCATTTTGTGCAAACAGGTTATTACTCATACAAAGTGCGATTAGCAGGATGAAAGCCGTTAATCCTGTAACTGGGCGCGATTCATAGCTGTTCATAGTCGTAATTGATTTTAGTTGGTTGTAATATCTTATTAGATAAACTATCTAGCCTAATTTATAATAATTAAACTTGATATGCGAAATTAATTCATATTGTATAAGGTACAAAATAAAATTGTAGTGTTTTGGGTAGTTAAAAGACAACTAAAACTAATCACATTCTTCCGGGTATAAAAAAAGGAAGCAATTTGCTTCCTTTTCTATTTTTGAAGTACGATAATTGTTTATTGTAATTGTACCAAAACAACTGATTTTGAAGGAAGCTCAACAGTAAGCTTACCGTTTTTGGGTTTGGCAACATCAAAGTCTTTTAAAGTTACTGTTTCCTTTTTACCAAAATCGTTATAGTTATTCATTTTATCCGAAGTGATGATCTGTCCGTTTGCCGAAACAAAATTATCTCCGGTTACTTCTATCTCAACCGATTCGCTTTTGTTTGGATTTAGGTTACAAAGCGTAATTGAAACCACTCCATCTTTTGTTGAAGCTGAAGCGTGAACCGCCGGTACTGATTTTCCGTCGAATTCGTATTGTTCGGTTTTCAGGTTTGCCGGAATCAATGTTGCATCCTGGTGAACGCTGTACATTTTAAATACATAGTAAGTTGGTGTAAGCACCATTTCGTCGTCTTTGGTAAGAATAACCGATTGCAAAACGTTAACCGTTTGTGCAATGTTACTCATCTTAACACGGTCGGCATGGTTATTAAAAATATTCAGGTTGATACCTGCTACCAATGCATCGCGCAATGTGTTTTGCTGATACAGGAATCCGGGATTTGTACCTTCTTCAACATTAAACCAGTCGCCCCACTCGTCAACGATTAAACCAACGCGTTTGGCCGGATCGTATTTATCCATAATGGTTGAATGGCGGTTTACCAGGGTTTCCATATTTAGCGTGTTGTTCAGTACCGAAATCCACTCTTTCTCGCCAAAATCGGTAGCATGTCCTTTATCTTCCCATGCATTGGTGAAAGTATAAGCGTGCAACGAAACTCCCTGAACCAGTTGAGGATGACGCATTGTTTTTTGCATTACCACTTCCATCCAGTTGTAATCGGCAACATTAGGTCCTCCGGCAATTTTATATCTTGCACCACCACAGTAGCTGGCAAAACGATTGTATAAATCAGAATAATATTCTGGAGTCATGTTTCCTCCACATCCCCAGTTTTCGTTACCAATTCCCCAGTATTTTACATCCCAGGGCTCTTCGCGGCCGTTCTTTTTACGCAGGTCGGTCATTGGGCTAACATTCGATGAGGTAACGTATTCTACCCACTCCGAAGCTTCCCGAACGGTTCCCGATCCCACGTTAAGGTTGATGTATGGTTCGGCACCAATAATATCGCAAAAATCGAGGAATTCGTGTGTTCCAAAGCTGTTGTCTTCAGTAACTCCACCCCAGTGAATATTTACCATTGAAGGACGTTCCTCTTTCGGGCCAATTCCGTCTTTCCAATGATAGGTATCTCCAAAACATCCTCCAGGCCAGCGTAGTACCGGAATATCCATTTCCTGAAGCGCAACAATTACATCGTCGCGGAAACCACGTGTATTCGATATGTCGGAATTTTCGCCCACATAGATACCTCCGTAAATACAGCGACCAAGGTGCTCGGCAAAGTGTCCGTATATTTCTTTGTTGATTTTTGTTTCTGCCTGATCGGTGTGCAGAGTGAGTGTACTTTGTGCAAAAGATACCGAAACTGCCAGTAGTAGAAAAGCAGAGAAGGTGAGTTTTAATTTTAACATGATTCAGCTATTTTTTGTATGTTTCTAATATAATTTTCAATCCAAAATGGTTGGGTAGAAACCCCAAAATGAAAGTACGAAATTAGTCTTTTTCGGTGAAGATTTCTACCCGCAAAGAATGATTTGCTGAAGTTTTGAAAAGTACTGAGTTGATAATATTTACGCGAACAATGCTATCACATGCTTTCGCCAAATTATTATTTTGTTTGATCAACAACAGGCCATTTGTCTTTGTCCCAGGTTATTTCCCTAATTATCAACTTTTGCCGGGCATTGTCGTGAGCATCATAGCCGTGGCAAACCAAATAGTCTTGTCCGTTAAAAGTATAGGCCGCATTATGCCCGATAGCATACCAATTTTCGTTGCCTTCCAATACCAGCGAGCCACCACCGGCTAGCATCGGTTTTCCATTTTTATCAAAATAAGGGCCTTCAATATTTTTTGAGCGGCCGACCATAATTTTATAAGTGCTCTCGGCTCCGCGGCAACAATAATCAAACGATACAAAAAGGTAATAGTAACCATTCTTTTTAAAGATAAAGGGGGCTTCTATTGCTCCATCGCCTGCTTCGGTTTCGTCTATATCAAAACTTCGTTGCCGTTTGGCAATGGTGTGCCACTTTTCGGGTTGCGCAATGCTTTTCAGGTTGTCGTTTAATTTTACCAGTTTTAAACCATTCCAAAACGATCCGAATGACATCCAGGCCTGGCCATCATCATCAAAAGCAATAGCCGGATCAATGGCATTCCAGTCATCTCTTCCCGGTACCGATTGAATAACTATTCCGTGGTCAACCCATTTGTAATCTGTGTCTTTGGGGTTGAGTGTACTGTTTGTTGCGACACCAATGCACGAGGTATTTTTACCAAATGCTGAAACGGAATAATATAAATAATACTGACCATTATGGTATACAATATCGGGAGCCCACATGTGTCCGGCAAAGTCGTCAAGTGTTTCCGAAACCCACAGTGGGGTTTTATCAAAAACGCGGCCTTCTTTTGTCCAGTTTTCCATATCTGGCGACGACCAAATGGTTATTCCTAATCCAGTACAAAACAAATAGTAGTTATCGTTTTGTTTTGCTATAACCGGATCGTGAACAAAGATTTGCGAAAACACTTTTCCTGAAAAAAGGAGCAGAGTTATTATGATGAGAATTGATTGCTTCATTTCATTAAATTATTGAATTCCTTCAGATGTCATAATTACCCGTTTCATTGTTCCATCCGGGTTATAGTGCAATTTGTCGATACAAACCGAGCGGCGAAAACTTCCGCCGTTGGGTTGAATGCCACCGGTGTGATAAATAAAATACCATTGATTCTTAAATTCGATGATAGCCTGGTGGTTAGTGTTTGAATTACCAGCTAACTCGTTTAAAATACCTTTGTATTCCCACGGCCCTGTAATCGATTTACTCATGGCATAAGCTGTTTTTTCGGGAAATTGATAGGCGTATGACAGGTAGTACCAGTCGCCACGTTTATGAATCCATGGTGCTTCGGTAAAATTCGGCAGATCAACAGTGTGAATTTCGCCGTCGAGTTCAATCATATTGTCTTTAAGTTTTGCCCAGTAACAGGCTGTATTTCCCCAATACAGGTATGCCTGGCCATCGTCATCAATGTAAACTGTTGGATCAATATCGTCCCAGCTTATTTGAGTCTGTTCAGTGGTCATGTCGTTTGTAATTAATGCTTTTCCTAAAGCATCTTTAAACGGACCTAAAGGACTATCGGCTACAGCTACTCCAATTGATTTTCCGGGAATACTTCCATGTTCAACGGTAACATACCAATAAAATTTTCCGTTGCGCTCTATTACCTGAGCTGCCCATGCGTCGCCTTTTGCCCACTTGAAATCTGTAGTTTTAAGTGGAATCGGATGTTCTTTCCAGTTTACCATGTCGGTAGAGGAATATACCAACCATTCATTCATCCGGTAAAAGTTGAAATCATCAGGTGCTTCATCGTGGCCGGCATAAAGAAAAACGGTATCATTATGCACCAGTGCTGCCGGATCGGCAGTAAATTTATCCCTGATTACAGGGTTGTTTATTTTGAGTTTCTTTACGGAAGTATTGGTCGGAACTTGTGTTTTTTTATCCTTTTTTTCCGAAGAGCAATTCCAAAGAACTGAAATCAAAACGCACACAGCCAATATGTTTGTTATTGATTTCATTATTTAGACTTTTTGCCCCAATAGGTAGCGTCCAGATTTTTCTCAGTTCCCGCGTATACTAGTGTTACCTTGCGTGGTGAGGCTTCCCAGTCTACTTCGCGTTCAACGCAAACAATAACATTACCCAGCGTTAGTTGCTTTTTGGTTTCATCATAACTCCAGTTACCTGTTAGTGCACCAGCCATAGTTCCATCTGAATTGAGGGTGAGACTGGTAGCACCATCTTGTTGATCATGGTTGTAACTAAGGTTGATGTGCTCCCATGTACCTACTAGTTCGTCTTCGGTAATTGCACCGTAATCGTTGGGTACGCCGGCGTAACGTTCTGGTAATGCAATTGGCCACAGGTTATCGGGTTCGCTTGCTGATGCCGGACACCAAACAATTCGGCGTACGTGTCCCATCATAATTGCATTAGAATAAGCGTTGCCACCAACGTTGGCCGGCAATCGTCCTTGCGACATGTAAAACCATTCATCGGTATTTTCTTTTTGAAATACGCAGCAGTGTGCAATACCAACCCAACCATAACTTAAATTAAATTTATAAGGATGTGTAACAATGGGGTAGGTATCTCCTTCTCCGTTGGTAAAATTACGCCCCTTAATATCAAGATATGGTCCTTCTATATTTGTACTTCTAACTACTCGCGTGTTGTATGGTACATCAAGGTCATCGTAAGCCAAAAACAGGTAGTAGTAACCATTTTTGTATATTATTTCAGGTGCTTCGCTACCTTGCCAGCGTGATCCTGCTGTACGTGTTCCAATTCTTACACCATAACGAGCCGTTAGTTCACCGGCATTATCTGCCCATGGATTTCCCAGCGCATTGAGTGGCTTTCCTGTTGTTGGATCAACTTGCAAAAGCGCAAAACCGCTATGCCACGAACCATGTATCAGGTAATGGTTGCCCTCGGGCGATACAATGTATGTAGGATCGATAGCATTGTAGTAGAAATATCCGTTCCAATCGTTTGTATTGGCTCGGCTGTAGTCGAGTCCCCGGTCTGACGATGAAGTTGTAACAAAACCTTTGTCTTCCCAAACTGCTCCGGCCGGATCGGTTGATTCGCACATGCCAATAAAGGCGCGCTCTGTCCAGCTTCCATCAAATGCATCCGATGTGGGATTACCCGTTTTGATATAGTTATGAATAACGATGCTGTAGTACATACGCAAGATATCTTGTCCCCCAACATTTACGCGCCTTACAACCGGAGCCCAGTAATCGTAAACGATATCTTCGTTGGCAATAGGATCGAGTTTCATTCGCGAACGGATAGCGTTTAATGAATCGGCTCCCCATGAAGGAGCATCATAAAAAGGTCCGCCTACCCATTTCCAATTCACCAAATCGGTTGATCGTTTTCCCTGAAAATGTCCGTGTCCTTCGTGTGCATTTCCATACGACGCATCGGTTCCGTACATGTAGTAATAACCATCATAATAGGCAACCGACGGGTCGTGTACGTTGGCCAGATTCCAATCGTTGCGGTTACTCCACGATGATATTGCAGAATAATCGTCGGGATAGTCTGGAATGATATAATCCGGATTAGGATCAGTATTGTTTCCATTATCATTTGGGTCTAATTCATCGTCGTTGCATCCCACGAAAAAGAGAGGCGTAATGCTGATAAAAAAAATCAGGAAATACTTTCGTTTCATGTTTAATCTGTTTTTTAGAAAACCTCCTCATTAACAAGAAGTATGCTAATGAGAAAGTTTTTTCTTTTTTATAAGAATGATCCCTATTCTGCAATAGGACGAACACTCCATTTGGATAAGAAAGCTGGTCCGTTATCTTCGTTTTTGTTTGCTGAGTTACCTACAAGGTTGGGGTTCGCATTAAGAGTGGATTGATAAATAGGAAAGTACTCATGCCCTTTATAATAGTTCTGAAATGATGAGGCACTGGCAGTTTCTGCCGTAAGCTCATCTGTATCAACTACAACCAATTCTTTTTCTTTACCATCAATAACAAAAATTTCTTTTGGAGCTAATTTGTAATAAGCGTGCTCTACCAATTGATTTAAACGGGCGTTATCGTAGAAGAATCCCCAACGGAGTAGGTCGATACCTCGTCCGTTTTCGCAACCAAATTCTTTAGGACGTTCAACATTTGCAATTTGTTCGAAAAGTGCATCGGCTGATGAGAAATCTGAAAGTTGAAGATCTTCGAGCGCTACACGGCGACGTACTTCGTTAATGTAATCGATAGCTGTTTGTGTTGGACCATTAATTTCATTTTCGCATTCAGCTGCACGCAACAATACATCGCTGTAACGCATCAGACGCAGGTTAATACCACAATGTAATCCAGTGTTAATCGATTTGTAGATGTTGTTTCTGGCATTGGTGAATTTGGCTATTGATATACCACCTTGAGCAGTGTTAGAACGAATTGTATATTTCCAGTTACTTTCAGTTAAATCTTGCTGATAAACCGTGTTACAACGTAGATCTCCGTTTGGATATGCTGCTGTTTTCTGGCCGGTGTAGTTGTTGTATTCATCTTCGTATGTTACCAATGTCCAGTACAAACGAGGATCGAGACGACCATCGGTACATTTTTCTTTTTTGAATAAGTTATACAACCATGGAGAACCGGCCAGGTCGCCCCAGCTGCCTAAATCCTGAGATGCGTAGTTACTTTCAACAGCGTGCCCTTGTGTTGCTTCCGGGCTAATGTTTACCGGGGTCCACTCTTCGTCAGTTCCACCTGTTTCAACGTTCAAATATTGAACTTCGAAAAGGCTTTCCAAGTTGTTTTCAGTATCTTCTTTAAAGTTATCGCCATAGTCGGGAGTCAGTTCATAATGTCCGTATTGGCCGGAAATGATGTCTTTTAGTACGATATAAGCTTCGTCGAATTTATGACGGAACATAAGAGCACGAGCCAAATATCCGGCAGCAGCACCACTAGTAGCACGACCCTGGGCCCATTCTCCTCCTTCGTTGCGCGATGGAAGTATTTGCATGGCTTCTGTAAGGTCGGCCTCTATTTTGTCAAACACTTCATCCTGAGTATTGTTGGTAGCATACATGGTGTTAATATCAGAATAGGTTGCATAGTCGGTAATTAACGGAACTGTTTGGTAATAAGTAGTCAGTTCGTAATAAGCTAATGCTCTAAGGAAGAGTGCCTGTCCTTTAATCTGATCGTAAGAATCTTCGGTCATATCAACTTCATCAATTTTCGATAGCACAAAGTTTGTGCGGTTTACTACATGATAGTTGTCGCGCCATATCCATTCATCACCTATATCTATTGTTCCCGGAGAATTCAATTTATCGTATTCTAAATACCATTGTTGAGATGAATTCCATACTTCGTCACCACGTACAGCATCCAATGTATAGCCAACACGGGCAAATGTACCTTCAAGGCGCACGCGGTTGTAGCACGCTATGATAGCTTCTTGAAGTTCTGACTCTGTATCGCCAAAATCAAAGGTTGTTTGACTGTTTGGGTTTGTAACTTCAAGTTGGTTGTCGCAGGCAGTAAAACCAGCGAAAAGAGCCAATATTATTAGTATTATATTTAATCGTTTCATATTGATATCTTATTAAATTATATATTTAAAATGAGAAGTGTACTCCAAACATTACGGTTCGTGGTGTTGGATACGAAGCATAGTTGTAACCGGGAGTGAATGTGCCTCCGGCGAAATCTACGTTGTACCCTTTGTACTTAGATATTGTTGCCAAATTTTGAGCTGATGCATATACCCTAACGCTGTTTATATAACCACCAAACCAACTGTCGGGGAAGTTATACCCAAATTCAATATTCGCAATTTTTAAATAGGATGCATCCTGAATAAAACGTTCGCTAAAAAAATCGTTAGTAACAGAACCTTCCGGTATGTTTGAAATGCGGGGTACATTGGTATTTGTGTTAACCGGTAAGCCATTAATTGCAGCATCTGCTTCCGAATTATAAGCATTTAACAGATCGGTACTTTTATTGAGTGTACGAAGCGAACTATGAAGTGTAAGATCAACAAAATCGACTGCTTTAAAACCTGCTGCACCGAATGTCGCTATGCTTAAATCAAAACCTTTCCATTCTGCACGCACGTTAAATCCATAGTGAACGCTGGCAACTCCACTACCCAGGTAGGTTTGGTCTGCTGCGTTAATTCGTCCGTCTGGTTCGCCTGTTAATTTTCCGCTTTCGTCGTAACCATTTATGTCGGCGTAAATAACGTCGCCTGCTTGTGCTCCGTCTTGTGTAACGTGGTCACCATTGGCGTTAACTCTGTTATCAATTTCTTTTTGTGATTGGAAAATTCCTTTGTAAACGTAACCATAAAACGAACCAACTTCTCGTCCTACTTCCGTTCGTGTGTAACTTTCAGTACGCGGTTCGCCAGAAACACCTAGTTTTGTTACTTTATTATTGAGGGTAGAAAAGTTTGCTGAAACATCGAACTTAACAGCATGATTGTGATTGTGATAGGCAACCAGGAACTCAAGCCCTGAATTTTCCATTGTTGCAGCATTCATGGTGACATATTTGTTGGTAGCACCAGCATTTGTTGGTACTGGTACATCGTAAAGAAGGTCTTCTGATGTTGATTTATACCAGTCGAATGTAAACTCCATTTGATTATTAAACATACCAAGGTCGAAACCAAAGTCGAGCGTTTTCTTTTTTTCCCATCTGATGGCGGTGTTCACATAGTTTGATACTGCCGATCCGGTAACTTTTTTATTTCCGAAGCTATAAGTATAGTCACCTCTTTGCATAACCTCCATGTATTCGTAATAGTCAAGGTTTGCAAGGTTACCCAGCTCACCATAACTACCACGAATTTTTAATAAGTTGATGGTTGATTCGTCTACAGGGAAGAAGTTCTCTCGCTCAATACGCCAACCTGCCGATACTGATGGATATATTTCAGAATTGTTATATGGTGCAAGACGGCTGGAAGCATCACGACGAACAGTTGCCGAAAGAAGGTATTTATCGTCGAAATTATAGTTAACACGGCCGATATACGATTCTAAATATGCTTCACCTTTAGAACTGCCTGCTTTTTTTTCTTCTGCATTGCTTACATTTGGATAATATGGCTCAGGTAAAGTTGTACCTTCTGCGGTAAGAGTTTCGGTACTTGTGCGCTGGAATGTTTGTCCAACAACGGCATTAATATGGCTGCGACCAAATTTACCATCGTATGTTAAGATGTTTTCAATAAGCGCATCACTGTAGCTACGATAACCTTCTGTTACTTTCTCGTTACTTTTTGACAGATAGTTTGTAGTACTCTGAATAAATGCCGGGACAAATGTAAAGTCTTTCGCAGTAGTTTTACTGTACGACAAGTTAAGCTTATAAGCTAATTTGTGATTCGTGCTTTTAAGACCAATCATGTTAATAAGATCAACGTTTGCCGAACCTGAAGCAACAATGCGGTCAACAACACTGTTCCTTTCCAAAAGATTATTAGTGAGCAGAACATTCGTTACACGCAAGTCTCCATGAACATCGTCGTAATAAGTTCCATAACCGTAGGAATCATAGGTGTATTCTGAAGCAGCCGAAATTTTATCGTCAAGAACCCATGTTGATTTATCGTATGCTTTAATAGATGGGGGTAAAAGCAATACAGAGGCCATTACAGGGTATTGAGCACCATACAAACCTTGTACGTATTCATTGGCGCTACTAAGTGCCATGTTGTCCTGATCGCTGTGGCTATATACAACGTTTGTTTTTATTTTGAGGAACTTGGCTTCCATTGAGTTACTTACACGGGCAGTATAACGTTCAAAATTAGGTCCTGCTCCTTCCATTGTACCATTTTGGCTGTAATAGTCGAGCGCAACATTATAGGTATTATTGGCACCACCTCCAGAAAAGTTGATGTTATGGTTTTGACGAATACCTGTTTTGAAAGCTTCGTCGAACCAATTTGTATTAATTTTGTTTGGATCGAGGTAATTGCTGCTCGAAGGATTGTATCCTGAAGGAACATCCATTCCACTATTTTTATATGACATTGTAACGTACTGGGCATATTGGCTGGCATCCATCACATCGTACACGCCACTTTGTACCTGGTCGAACCCCATGTACCCTTTATAGTCGATTTTCATACTTTGGTTCTTTTTACCTTGCTTTGTGGTGATGATAACCACGCCGTTAGCAGCACGAGCTCCATAGATTGCAGCAGCAGCAGCATCTTTTAGTATCTGGAGGGTTTCGATATCGTTTGGCGAGAAATCGCGAATTGTTGTACCCATTGGTACTCCATCAACAACGTAAAGCGGTGCGGTGCTACCAAACGAACCAATACCACGAATACGAACTGTTGGATCGGCTCCGGGTTGTCCATCAGATGTAATTTGAACTCCCGAAACTTTTCCCTGGAGCATTGTTGAGATGTTTGAGTTGGATACTTTTTTCATCTCATCGGCGTCAACAACTGCAACCGAGCCGGTAAGGTCTACTTTACGTTGCGTACCGTAACCTACTACCACAACCTGGTCAAGTCCAATCATATCGGGAGCCAATGCAATTTTGCCAAGTGCTGTTTTGCCGTCAACGGCTACTTCAATGCTTTTATATCCGATAAACGAAATTGTAAGAGTTGCGTCGGCAGGAACAGACAACGAGAAGTTACCATCAATATCAGTAATTGTTCCGTTTGTAGTTCCTAGATGCTGTATAGTTGCTCCCGGAAGCGGTTCTCCGCTTTCGTCAACAATTGTTCCTTTTACTGTTATGTTGTCTTGTTGAGACATTGACACCTGGTCTGCACTGTCGTTGCCTTCTGCGTATGTTGCGGTAGTAAATGCCAGCAGTCCCAACAGGATTAAATATAAATATTTCATACGATTAGAATTTTTATTTATTATGGTATCGTATGGAACTCGCACTAAAGTCAATTCTTTGAATGAGAAAATATTTTGTGCTCGTTTCATAGTTTTATTATGTTTTGTGTAAGCGATTATTCAACTGATGTTATATCGATGTAAGCTCCTTCTATTACAAGAGCTGTCGTCAAATCTGAACTATCTACAGTTATACCTTCATACTTTTGGTAATGGGTGTCGCCATTACTGTATGTAACATCGTACATAATATCAGCAGTGTTGTCTCCATTATTAGTAACTGTGATTTTTATCTTCGAGTTATTAATATTTGCTTGGAATAAATCAAAATCCCAGTCGTTTGTAAGTGTGGCTGAGTCATAGCCTTCTCCCCATCCATAGTTATCCATCCGAACTACAGCATATTCAATCATATCAGCTTTGCGAAGAATTGTAGATGGGCTATGCCAGTTAGCAGCATTATCAGAGTAACAATTCATTTTAAGTATCCTACTTTCACCTGGTGCTATTGGATAGTTATTAGAGAATTTCGTCCACCATGCAGTTGATAAGTCAGTACCCACCTGATATATTCCTCCAGTCACATTCGTTATTGGGACTGTAGTTGTAACTGTGCTTGTTGCACCAATATAAGAAATGACAGCATCCTGCGAACCTTCTTTTCCCGGATTCTCAAAGTGAAGATTTTTATTTGCTATTACACCTGATGTTCCATCAGAATATGTAGCAGTAACAACCATGCCCGTTGGACTAAAAGCTGGTGCTGCTGGTCCGGGGAAAGTATATGTTGTAACATCTGGCAACGTAGTAACCTCTATTGCAGTAACAGCATTAACTACCTCCAAATTATAAAAGGTTGATACAGCTGGGCCATATTCTCCTTGTTTGGTTTTGCTATAAGCCACAACAACTGTTTTTTCTCCAACTGTAGTCATATCAGGAATAATATTAAATGATATATCTGCTGTATCTACTTCTGCTGACGATCCGTCGGCGTAAGTTACAGTGGCAACAGCATTGCCCCAGAAATCTTCGTTGCCAATCTCAACAAATTCAGGAGCTCCTGAAACCGAAATTGAAACTGGAGCAACATCTTCAACAACTGTTATTTTCGATGGTAATAAGTAAGCATTTTTCATCTCAAAATAGCTGGCATCGCAAATTAAGAAAGCCACAATATCTTCGATTGCCGAAACCGGTTGTTGATAGGTTTGTATCAATTCGGTACCATTTATTCCTACAGCAGTGGCAGTTACAAATACATTGCCCGAAACAGAGTGATCGATTTCGAGTGTTACATGAGCACCGTCCATAGTTGCACGGAAATCATTCCAAATGTTGTCGTCTCCGTCGGTGTCAGGGTAGTTTTGCCTAATCATTGCTCCGTCGTAATCGTCGTTTCCCCAGCCGTAGGCATCTGCTCGCAGCACAAAATATTCCGAATAATTATCGGCATCGCGATCGGCTACGTTAGTCACGCCCAGGTTCCAGTTATTCCAGTTATCGCTGCTTCCTCCGTTGTGATTAATAAATTCCAAAACCAATAACTGGTTGGCAGGAATAGTAAAATAATCAGAGAATGTAGTCCACCAGGCAGAAGTGTAATCTTCGGCTCCCACTATCGCTGTTGCGATGTCGATGTAGGTAGTATCACCTGTATCAATACTTGCTTTTGCCGCTGCAATTGAGTCGATTCTGGCTTGCAGGTCAGAAGGAGAATTAATAGAATAAATATCCATTTCTTCGCACCCAACTAAGCTAAATGCTGCTAAAACAGCTACGCCCAATACGTACCTTAATAGTTTAGATAATTTCATAAAATTTGATTTGATTAATTTCATTCTAATTTTGTTATATCTGAGTAGAATACTTTATAAGATTCAGAATTAAATTGTTGATAGGGGCGATCGCCCTGTTTTCAAGATCGTCTGACAGATTTTTTTTCTGTCTCAACAGATTTTAGTAGATGAGATAGCATAGTTGCATAAGTCAAGTTTTTCATGATTAATAAATTGGTTTACCTGTAATTTCGATTGGTAAAGTTATGGAGGGGAGTTGTTATTCGGGTGGACAATTTAATATTGAAAGTGGACGATTGTGGAAATCTGTTTTTAGCTGGTGTTTCCGGTATTTTCAGCTCAGGTTTAGTTCTTTTTTATGTAGTCGCTGGGGCTTGTTCCGTAAAATTTTTTAAAGATGCGACTGAAGTATTTGGGGTCGTTGAAACCTGTTTTAAAAGCAATTTCCGAAATCGATTGATCGGTTGATTTAATTAGTTCAACCGATTTTTTCAACTTGTATGAATTGATGAAATCGGTAATATTAAGGTTGGTTAATGCCTTAATTTTTTTGTACAACAGACTTCGGCTTACAAACATTTCGCGGGCAAATTGTTCAACCGAAAAGTTCGATTCGTTGTAATTTTTTTCCAATATCTGGTAAGCCTTTGTAATGAACTCTTCGTCTAATTTGTTCGACGACAATTTTTCGGGAGCCACAGGTTCAGGACTGCTGAATATGTTTTTAATCTTTCGACGCGACTCGATGATATTGCGCATTTTTATTTCCAGAATCTGGAGGTTGAACGGTTTTGGAATGTAGTCGTCGGCTCCGGTTTCCAGTCCTTCAATCCAGCTTTCTACCATGTTTTTTGCTGTAAGCAGAATAATAGGGATATGGCTGGTTTGGATGTTCTTTTTCAATCGGCTGCACAGTTCAATACCGTCCATAACGGGCATCATCACATCGCTCACAATTAATTCCGGCGAATATTTTTTGGCCATTTCTAATCCAATTTTTCCATTTTCGGCCCCTAAAACCCGATACTCTGATCGCAGTGTTTGCAACAGAAAACTGCGCAAATCAAAATTATCCTCAACAATTAAAATGGTAGGTTTTGTCTTATTGTCCGATGTTATTTCGTCTAGTTCGTAGTTGGTGTTACGTGCCACAATATGCTCGGTAAGCACATTTATCCTACCCTCGATATTAATTTCGGCCGGTATGTTGGTTTCGTTAATCTGGTCGCTTTCATAGCGGTTTTTCGAATAAGGTATACACACGGTAAAAGTACTGCCTTTTCGGGGTTGGCTTTGCACTTTAATTTCGCCATTTAGTGCCTGAATAATTTCGTAGGTAAGTGCCAGGCCGATACCCGAACTGGTAAAATCTGTTTGTTTGCCCGATTCAACATCTTTGTAAAATCGGTTAAATATATGTGGCATATGTTCTTCGGAGATTCCACGTCCGGTATCGATTACGCTGATGGCCACAAACGGCGCAGCAATACAATCATCCCGGTCTTCATTTATTTTCTCAACTTTTAACGTGATGGAACCGGATGCCGGAGTGTTTTTAAAGGCATTGGAGAGCAGGTTGTAAAATACATTTTCCACTTTCTCGGCATCAAACCAGGTTTCTTCATTTATTTCGGTTTCAATAAAACGGTAGTTTATTTTTTGGTGCTCGGCCAGGTCTTTAAACGATTCGAAAATTCCGTGTAAAAAAACTTGCAGGTTGCCCTTGCTTACATTCAGTTTTAGTTTTCCGGTTTCAATACGGCGGAAATACAGTAACTGGTTAATAAGGTGCAACAAACGCTGTGCATTACGATTAATAATATTTAGTGTATTTTGTGTGTTGGCATCGGTTTTCATGTTTTTCATTAACTGCTCAAGAGGGTCGATAATAAGCGTTAACGGTGTGCGAAATTCGTGCGAAATATTGGTAAAAAACCTTAGGCGCAATTGGTTAACCAGTTTTACTTTTTCGTTCAGTTCAATTACTTCGTCGCGTTGTTGGGCAATTTGCTGGTTTTGTTTCTCCAGCTCTTCTTTTTGTTCCTCAATTTTAAAAGTGCGTTCACGCACCTGTTGTTCCAGTTTACGTTTTTGTTCTTTCAGGAATTGTGTTCGGTAACGAATGTAAATTAAAACCATAGTAATGATAAACAGCACCGCCAATGCTTGAAACCAAGCTGTTTCCCAGAACGGAGGAATAATGGTTATGGTAAGTGCCGCGTAGTTTTCCGACCAGATTCCGTCGCTGTTGGCAGCTTTTACCTTAAAAACGTACTGCCCACCAGAGAGGTTCGTGTAGTTGGCAAAACGGCGGTTCGACGAAACTTCAACCCAGTTTTGATCCACCCCCTCCATTTGGTAGGCATATTTAATTTTGCCCGGTTGGAAATAATCAAGTGCCGAAAATTCAATGGAGAAAACAGCATCTTTGTAGGAGAGCTCAATTTCGTTTGTTTCGCTTATTGGTGCCTTTAAAATAACTTTTGAATGGTATTTCTCTCCAATAATAACGGGCTCGCTAAAAACAGAAAACTGCGTAAATACCGGCTGTGGAATATTTGGATACGATTCGAATTCGGCCGGGTTAAAATAGTTGAGTCCCTCAACGCCCCCGAAATATAAATTCCCTGCGTCGTCGGAGCAAGAGGCCGACCAATAAAACTGATCGCTCAATAATCCATCACTTGAGAAGTAGTTCTGGAAGGTTTCGTTAACCGGATCAAATTTCGATAATCCGTTGTCGGTTGATATCCACAGGTTTCCTTCAGTGTCTTCTTCAATACCATATGCAACGTTATTGCACAATCCGTTCTGTTGGGTGTAATTTATAAAGCTGCCACCATTTTCGTTTTCGGTGTATTTGCAAATACCGTTTCCGTAGGTGCCAATCCATATCGTTCCGTCGTGTGCTTCGAACAATGAGGTGACATAATTGCCTGCTAATGATTCTGAATCAGCTGGATCGGTTAAATATTTCTCGAAATCAATTTGTTCGGTATTCTCGTTAAGTGCCAGTAGTTCTGATCGCTTGAAACGATACAGACCATTTTCGGTACCCACCCAGACTCTGTTTTTGCTGTCGGTTAAAAGACAACCAATTTCGAGCAACTGATCGATGTTCATATTTTCGTGAACATGCAGGAAAATATTTTCTTCGGGATTATAAATATCAAGTCCTCCTCGCGTACCTATTAAAATGTGTTTGTTGTCAAGGTATTCGAGGCTGGAAATAAAGTTACTGCACAGACTTTTGTTGTTCCCGGATATGTTTACCAGAATTTCAAAACGATTTTGTTTTTCGGAAAGCAATTTATTTAATCCGCCGCCCCAGGTTCCGACTAACAGATGGTTTTGGCTGTCGCGGATAAAACAGGTTACAAAGTCGCTGTTTATGCTTTGGCTGTTTTCGTCAGACTGCTGAAAATGAATTGTTTTTAGGCCGTTGTTGCTAATGCGGTTTACTCCGCCACCGGCTGTTCCTACCCATAATACATCGTCCTCGGTAAAGATAGAGTTGATGGTATTGTGGCTTATTGAATTTGGATTGGAAACTTCGTGGGTAAGTGCATTGAATGGTTTTTGATAAGTGTTATAATGGTTAATTCCTCCTTTTTCGGTACCAATCCATATGTTGCCCAGTTGATCGGCATAAAGCGAATTGATAAAAGGATTGTTTAGGTATTTGCGTTCCCCGCTACTTGGCGGTAGAATTGTAAAGTGTTTTGTAACCGGATTATAAAAATTTAAACCTCCCAGTGTGCCAACCATTATTATTCCGTTGCGGTCTTCAATAATATCAGTAACAGCTAAGTGGTTTAAATCGAAAGGATTGTTGTTGCTGGCTCCAAAGTAAGTAAGGTTAAGAGTAGCAGGGTTAAATTGGTATAAGCCAACATCTGCTGTGCCCAGCCAAATATCCCCTTTGTGGTCGGCAAGGATAGTTGAAATGTTTATCCCACTCATGTTTTCAGAAAGTCTTTTCCACAAAGGACTGGGTTTAGCACCCGATAGGTTGATTACGCTTAAACCATTAACGGTGCCTGCCAGTAAATGGTTATCGGGTAAAAGACATAAATGATTTATAGTTTTGTCGGTAAGCTGGTTTTCAAAAACCGATTCAACCGATATTCTGGTTTGCCCTTCGTTTTTAATTTTCCAAATACCATTTCCGGCGGTGGCAACCCAAATGTTGTTGTCTTTGTCGTTTATGATGTGGGTGATTGAAATGCCTCCAAAGTTTTCTGTTAAAAGTGGTATTTCGGTAAACTTCATCAGCGAGTAGTCGAAATAGGCCAATCCTTTATAGGTGCCTACCCAAAGGTTTCCGTTTTGGTCTTCGCACAGTGTGTGTATAAAATTTCCGGGAAGCCACTCTTCTTGCTGGCTTTGGAATATTTGAAAAGTATATCCATCAAAACGGCACAGCCCGTTCCAGGTACCAAACCACATAAATCCTTTGCTGTCTTTTAAAATGCAATCGATGGTATTTTGTGGCAGTCCTTCGTTTGTCGTGAGGTAATTGAGTCGGGGTTGTTCTAAAAATGTACTTTTTTGTGCACAGCTGTTTAAGCAAATACGAAAAATCAGGAGTAATAAAATGCCGTATTTGATAACATCTCGCATAAGTACAGATTCAACTATTTTGGTGCCTACAAAAGTATGGATTTAAACAAGATTGGGCAAGATATGTTCTTTTAGTGATCATTCAAAACGATTTTCGCGAAACAGCGAAATGAATATAATTTGGATTTTAGGTTTAAACAATGCTATTTTTGTTTACATCAAACTAAACTATGTGGATCGACTAAAGTTGTGGCAAAATATTCAGAGTGGAGATGTAAATGCATTACACGATTTACACAAACGGTATTTTCATCCGATGTGTTTATTTGCGTTTAAATCAATCAACGATCATCAGCAGGTCGAGCATATTGTTTCGGATTGTTTCCTAAAGATTTGGAAAAAAAGAAAAAACATTGAAATAAAATCTTCGCTGGAGTCGTATTTGTATCAAATGTTGCGAAATTCTATTATCGACTACCACCGGGCGAAACACGATAACACGATTTCATTTGATCAGATTCCGGATATTCCCGACGAGGCGGAGATGAACGATGAACAACGCTATGCAAAATTATATACAGCCATATCGAAGTTGCCCGAAAAACGCAGACATATTTTAGAACTGGCCATTTTTGAATCGTGCACTTATCAGGAAATTGCCGAAAAGCTCGGAATTACAAAGAATACGGTAAAAACACAGATGGTTCGTGCATACCGGTTTTTAAAGGAATCGTTAGATCCTGTCGACTTCTTCTTTTTCTGTTTTCTAAAGAAAAGATAAAATAATCACTTTTCTGTCACCCTCTTTCAAACTTGCACTCGTCGTATAAATACGAAAAGGTATTATTATAGATTAGTTTGGTTAGGTAGTATTTCAAAGAGCAGCTGTCAAACTGGTAGTTGCTCTTTAAAAAGAATTTAATGAAAGAACACAACGAAGATAGATTTTGGGAACTGGCAACACTTAAAATTCATAAGGAGGCAAACGCCGATGAGTTAAGTGAGCTGAGTTTGTATCTGACGAATAAAAAATATGCTAAAATTTACTCCGAAATAGCTTATTTGAATGAGGATATTAAAGCAACTCAACAGCTTTCGCATGTTTCGCAGGAAAGTTCATGGACATATATTAAAGCAAATCTACAAAACAGAACCATGCAGCTCTTCCGAAAAGTTTCGGGTTATGCTGCCGTTTTTGTAGTTGCCTTGTTGTTGGGTGGTTTGGCGGTTCAGCTTTGGGGCGAAAGGACGAACCAAGAGCAGTTTGCAGAAGTAAAAGTGCCACTGGGGCAAATGTCCGAAATTACGTTATACGATGGAACTCATGTTTGGCTAAACTCCGGAACAACCCTGAGATACAGCAATTCGTTTGGCCGGGAAAGCCGAAATGTTACCCTCGATGGAGAAGCGTATTTTGATGTGGAAAAATCGGATGTTCCGTTCCGGGTATATTTAAAACGCTCGTTTGTAGAAGTTTTAGGAACCCAATTCAATGTTATATCGTACCAAAACTATAGTAACAGTGAAATAACGCTTGTTGAAGGAAGTGTGAATGTAAATAATCTGAATGGAAATAACATCGCACACCTGAAACCATCGCAGCAACTCACCATCGATGATGTATCGCTTAAAGCAAAACTAAAAACGGTAGATACCGATTTTTATGTTTCGTGGACAGAAGGTAAAATTGTATTTCACGACGAAAAACTCTCAGAAATATGCAAGCGTTTGGAAAGATGGTATAATGTGGATATAACGCTGGAAGGTAAAGAGGTAGAAGAACTCATCTTCTCCGGAACTATACTTAAGAATAAACCATTTAGTCAGATTATAACAGCATTCGAGCTCTTATTACCGGTTGAAATAGAATTTAAGCATATGCCGGGTGCAAAAGATAAAGTAACCATAACTAAAAAATAATGCCTATGTAAATTCGCTTATGAACAAAAAACGGTAGAAATGCTGCCACATCTCTACCGCAAATCGATTTAAATGTCTCAGTAATAATTTAAACCATGTAAATGTATGAAAAAACTAATTAAAGCGATTGGTAACAATCGGTCGTGGAACCAAAACTTATTGAAAATGAAACTTACGTTTTCCTTTTTGTTGATTGGATTGATTACGGTTAGTGCCTCAACGTATTCGCAAAACACTAAGCTTGATGTTTCGTTAGAAAACAACAACGTTATCGAGCTGTTTCGTCAAATCGAAGAAAAAAGTGAGTTCTACTTCTTTTATCAAAAAGAAGATCTTGAAAATTTAAAAGATGTATCGATATCGAAAAAAAATGCCACCATTAACGATATTTTGAATGACGTACTGGCCAATACCGATATGACCTATGAGGTGGTTGATCGATACATAATTGTGCGTAAAGATGGAAAATCTTTTAGCGAATCAGATGCTGATGCTGATCAGCAAAGCACTTTGTCAGGTAAAGTGCTTGATGAACTTGGAGAGCCATTACCGGGAGTAACAGTAGTAGTAAAAGGAACAACAAATGGAACTGTTACAGATGTAAATGGAATGTTTAAGCTGCAGGATTTAAGCCCTGAAGATGTCTTACAATTCTCGTTTGTGGGTATGCAAATTCAGGAAATTCTTGTTGGTAGTCAGAGTTCAATAAATGTAACAATGAAAGTTGATGCTATTGGACTGGAAGAGGTAGTGGCTGTTGGCTATGGAGTGCAGAAAAAAGTTAATTTGACAGGTTCTGTTGCGGCCGTAGAAGCAACAGAACTTGCGAACAAACCAGTACCAACAACTTCGCAGGCGATTGCTGGTTTGGTGCCCGGTCTTAGTGTTGTTCAAAATTCTGGTCGGCCTGGAGCAGGTGCAAGCGTAAAAATTCGTGGAACAGGTACTTTTTCAAGTGCAGGAAATAATCCTTTAGTTTTAATTGATGGAATGGCTGGCGGGATTGATGATGTGAATCCGGAGGATATTGAAAATATTTCCTTCTTAAAGGATGCAGCTTCTGCCTCCATTTATGGTAACCGTGCTGCTAATGGTGTTATCTTAATTCAAACTAAGAAAGGTAAAGAAGGTAAATTTACCGTCACTTATAATAATTCTTTTGGCTGGCAAAAACCAACCGAATTGCCAGAATTCCTTTCGTCGTGGGAGTATGCAACATTCTACAATGAAGCCATGCGGAACATGGGAAATGCAGAAGCATACAGTGCTGAAGAAATTCAAAAATATAAAAACGGTTCAGATCCTGACAATTATCCAAATGTGAACCATTTAAAGTGGTTGCTAAATTCAGGATCGGGTTTTCAACACAGGCACAATTTAAGTATTAAAGGTGGAAATGAGCGGGTATCACAAAACTTCTCAGTAGGTTACATGAAACAAAACGGGATGACAGATGAAACATCCAATGAGCGATATAATGTACTATGGAATGCACAAAGCAATCTTTTAGAGAATTTGACATTAAATACTCATTTAAATGCCTATTCGAATGTATATAAATCGCCAAACGGTGAGCCGCAAAGCATTGAAGGGATGATTGGCTTTGCAGTAAGGGAAGGACCGACTTATGCCGGCGAAAAATCGGATGGTTCATTTGGATATCAGGATAATTATAGTCCCGAGGCTTGGTTGGCAAGCGAATCATTCAAAAAATATAACAATGTAAAAATTACCGGAACAATACAGTTGGAATGGGATACTCCCGTTGAAGGTTTATCTCTTAGTGGGAAATCGGGTATTACTTATAATTCTGATTACAACAAATCTTACAGAGCAGAAACCTATTTTGATGATTCAAAAACCGTTGGGCCAGCTACTTTAGGTGTGTCATCCTATAATGGAACCTACAAAAATTTTGAAGGTTTAGCTACTTATAACAAATCGTTGGGAGATCATTCATTAAGAATATTAGGAGGTGCATCGTACGAAGATTTCAAAGACAATTATTTAACAGGAGCCAGAAATACATTTCCGAATAATAATTTGTATGAACTTGCTTCTGGTTCCGGATCGAGCATGACAAATGATGGCTCTTCAAGCGAATGGGCTCTCATGTCATTTTTTGGTCGTATGAATTATTCATTTGCTGACCGGTATTTGTTAGAAGTTAACGCTCGTTACGATGGCTCTTCTCGCTTTTCATCCGATACAAGATGGGGATTCTTCCCTTCTTTTTCTACCGGTTGGCGCCTGTCGGAAGAAAGCTTCTGGAAAGACTCTAAAATTGGAGAAATTGTTGAGCTTATGAAAGTACGTGGATCGTACGGAGTTCTTGGAAATCAGAATATAGGAACATACCCTTACCAACAAACCTATTCATTGGGACAAAATGCTGTATTGGGTAACCCCGGAACCCTAAATTCAGGGGCTCGGGTTACAACATTTAATAATCCTGAAGTGTCATGGGAAACAACCCGCATTTTGGATATCGGTATGGATTTTAGCCTTTGGAAAGGAAGAATTAATGGTACGGTTGATTACTTCGATAAATATACAGATGATATTTTGTCTTCTGTTCAGGTTACCCGTATTATGGGACGTTCTGTTGGGCAGTCTAATATTGGAGCAGTTTCGAACAAGGGTGTTGAAATTCGGTTGGAGTACAATGCAAAAATTGGCAACGACCTGAAAATTTCTTTAGCACCAAATTTTACTTACATCAAAAATGCTGTTGAAGAGTTGGCCGATGGCGCCACGGAAGACATAAATAATAACCGTATTGTAGGAGAACCGCTAGGAATTATTTATGGATATAAAACGAATGGTTTGTTTGTTGATCAAACAGAAATTGATAATGCCCCGGATCAATTGGTTGGTAAGGATGGACTGAAACCAGGATATATTCGCTACGAAGATATTAGCGGGCCAGATGGAGTCCCAGATGGAGTTGTTAATTCAACTTACGATAGAACGGTACTTGGCAGCACAACGCCAAAATTTTATTATGGATTAAACTTTAGTGGCACCTACAAGGGATTTGATTTTTCGGCATTATTACAAGGTCTTGGCGGACATAAGCGTTTAATAGGTTCATACATGGCCTATGCTTTCTATAATGGAGGTCAAATTCAGCAGTGGCAAGTCGATAATCGTTGGACTGTAGACAACCCTGATAAATGGGCTGAGTACCCAAGATTGGAGACATTGAATATGAGCAATACAAACCTTCAAAAATCAGACTATTGGGTAAGAGATGCAAGTTTCCTTCGCGTTAAAAATATTCAGGTAGGATATACTTTTTCAAAAGGAGTAGTTAATCGTATTGGACTGCAGAATCTTAGAGTCTTCTTTAGCGGACAAAACCTGTATAATTTCACATCGTTCTACAAAGGTTGGGATCCGGAAAATGAAATTAGTACAGGTGATTCTCCTAATTACTATCCGGTTAATAGTGTTTATTCATTTGGTATAAATGCTAAGTTTTAATTCAGTGCTAATTTAAAAAGTATGTTAGTTATGAAAAAATATAATATAAGATCACTAATTGTTTATGCGTTGGTAGCCAGTTTTATGTTTGCTACTGTTAGTTGTGATGATATGCTCGATAGGCAACCTTTAACGTCAATATCAGATGCCAGCTTCTGGTCAGGTGAAGAAGACGCAATGTTGGCTCTTGTTGGGTGCTATAAGTTTCCTTCGGGTTGGAGTTCTGACGATTTTGCACATCCACAAGGATTAATGTATCTCGATTTGGCCGGAGGTAACGGTGTTGAAAAGGAAAATTTTACAACACAAGGAATGGCAAGTAGTAATACCATTGCTACCAGTGGGAATATTTTAGGATTTTGGTCTAATGCATATTCGCAAATTGCTCATTATAATACATTTCTGGATAAGATTGTGGATTGTGATATGGATGAGAATAAAAAACAGGTTTGGATTGCTGAAGTAAAATGTTTGAGAGCCTATTATTTGTTTTATCTGGCATTTCATTTTAAGGATATCCCAATGCCATTAACTACACTTGGAATTGAAGAGGCTAATACCATTGCTCAAACTTCACAATTGGATGTTTATAACCAATTGGAAAGTGATCTTAAATCAGCCATTACATCGTTACCATTGGAAAGAAATTCTTCGGAGTATGGACGTTACACAAAAGGAGCTGCGCGAGTGCTTTTGAGCAGGCTTTACCTTGCCCAAAATAAGTGGAGCGATGCGGCTTCTGTTTTGGAGTCGGTGATAAACTCAGGTGTATATGAGATTGATAAAAGTAATGGCATCGACAGCTATGAGAAATTATTTCAAATTGGAGGTGAATACAGTTCTGAAATGATTTTTGTTATTCAAAATTTGCAGGATAACTTTACAACTGCACGTTATATTTATCAAACCCCGGAATCGAATGGTGGGTGGCATCAGTTTGCTCCTTACAACGAATTGGTGAAGGCTTTCTTCTGTACAGATGGAAAAGATATTGAAAACTCTACTGTTTACGCTGAAGATGATCCTTACGCGAATCGCGATCCACGTCTTTATGCTTCTATATTTTTGCCACCATTGGGTACTTATGAAGGAACTGTTTTTAAGGGGGTTACTTATAATTGTTTTCAGGGGGCTAATAAAGCCGATTCATATAATAAATTTACTTTATTTAACGGATATTGTCCTAAAAAAGGCTTGGATCCTTCCATTACAGATTTGTACTCTTCTTATATTCATACGCCACTTATGCGTTATGCAGAAGTATTACTTAGCTATTTAGAAGCCGTAAATGAAGCAACGCCCGGCAGTGTAGATCAATCTTTATTAAACTTAACAATAAATGATATTAGAGATCGTGTTAGTTTGCCTCCACTTCAAGTTTCGGATTTGTCAAGTCAGGAAATGGTTCGGGAAGCAGTTCGAAAAGAAAGACGTGTTGAGCTTGTATTTGAAGGATTCCGTTATTTTGATGTATTGCGCTGGGGGACAGCCAAAGAGGAGTTAAATCATACTTTTACCGGAGTGAAATTGTCTGATGATCCAAATGCTCCGAATTTCAGGGGATCAGGAGACTCAGCTTCCCCTGTTGATGAAGATATGTACTATCAATTTGAAACGCGTACATGGAGTGACCATAACAGGTATTTTCCGATACCTCAGAATGATTTGAATATCAACGATAATCTTGTTCAAAATACCGGTTATAAATAGTAAGTAATTATTTTTATAGGGACACTTCTTTGTTTGGCGTGTCCCTTTTACTTACTTGCAACCATAAATAAAAATGCAACCAATAAATACATTACAAATAAATAATCATGCGAAGATTAATTCTGATTATATGTGCTCTTTTTGTCCTTTCGTGTACGCATAAATCCGCGGAAAAAATGCAAACAGGAAAGTTTGAGCCAACCTGGCAGTCGTTAAAACAGTACGAGATTCCGGAATGGTTTAATGATGCTAAATTTGGAATCTGGGCACATTGGGGACCACAATGTCAACCTGAGGCTGGAGACTGGTACGCACGTTTTATGTATTCTCAGGGGCATGCGCAATATAATTATCATTTACAACATTACGGACATCCGTCGGAGTTTGGATTTAAAGATGTAATTAACGACTGGAAAGCTGAAAAATGGGATCCTGAAAAATTGGTGGAGCTGTATAAACGTGCGGGTGCCAGGTATTTCTTTGCCATGGGGAATCATCATGATAACCTGGATTTATGGGATAGCAAGTATCAGGAATGGAATTCAGTTAATGTTGGTCCCAAAAAAGATATATTGGAAGCTTGGGCAAAAGCGGCAAAGAACAATGGTTTACCTTTTGGCGTAAGTATCCATTCTGCTCATGCGTGGCGTTGGTACGAGACTGCCCAAATGGCCGATAAGGTTGGTGATAAAGCAGGAATTCCTTATGATGGTACACTTACAAAAGCCGATGGTAAAGGAAAATGGTGGGAAGGACTTGATCCTCAAAAACTGTATGCCCAAAATCATCCTTTAAGTAAAGATAGTGAAACACTAAGCTCTATCCACAGTCAATGGGGGTGGGGAAATGGTGCAACACCTCCCTCTGAAGAATATTGCTTAAATTTTTATAATCGCACGATCGACATGATCAATCAATACAATCCGGATCTGGTTTATTTTGATGATACAGCTTTACCATTATGGCCAGTTAGTAATGTTGGATTGGACATTGCTGCTCACTATTACAATTCGAACATGAATTTACATGATGGTAAGCTGGAAGCTGTTCTTTTTGGAAAGATCCTTACGGATGAGCAAAAGGAGTGTATGGTTTGGGATGTTGAGCGTGGTGCACCTGATAGAATCCAGGAAAAGCCATGGCAGTCTTGTACTTGTATTGGAGGTTGGCACTATGATCGAAGCATATACAACCGTGATGGATACAAGTCGGCTAAAACAGTGATGCAAATGCTGGTTGATATTGTCAGTAAAAATGGTAATTTATTGTTGAATATTCCTATCCGTGGAGATGGCTCAATTGATGAGAAAGAGCTTAAAGTGGTTGAAGGGATTACGAAGTGGATGGATATAAACAGCGAGTGTATATACGAAACTCGTCCTTGGCATATTTTTGGGGAAGGGCCAAAAGCTGAGAGTTCAAATCCAATTAATGCACAAGGTTTTAACGAAGGCAAAGGTGACCCATATACGGCAAAAGATATCAGGTTTACAAGAAAAGGTGATGTTATTTATGCAGTAATCATGGAGTTGCCGGAAAATGATGAAGAAATTATCATAAAATCCTTGGGTGCAAATAGTCCATATTATTCTAACGGTGATAAAAATGTAAAACTTTTGGGCGATATTCCTGTCAAATTTAATTTCGACGAAACCGGTTTAAATGTAGAAATTCCAGATAACAATGGATTGATAGCACCACTCGTTTTAAAAATCGAATAGTTTTACTGACCTATTTGTATCGAATAGTTATTGTGTTGTTAATTTTTGTCGCTTGCTAAAAAATCAGGGATGTTCTGAGTTTTAGCAAGCGATTCTTGTTTCTATAGGTTTATGTTTTAATTAGCTTATAAATCAGCATAGAAGCAACACATTGCACCTATGTGCAAGTTTTTTGGCCATTTGTTTAAATAATACTTTGCTAATCATTCTGAAAAAGTAGGAGGATGTTTTAATTTTGGTAAGCCGCGTTCAGCTTTCTTTTTCAATAGAATAGTTGAGCTTAAAAACTAAAACTGTAACTAAAATGGAAAATTCTGGACAGAACAACAGCCGCCGAAATTTCATAAAAAAAACGTGTATTACTGGTTCGTGTTTTTGTGGTTTTTTGGCTATTGCAAATGACGGGCGTGCAGAAGAACAACCCGATTCAGGGAAATTGCTTATGCAGGAATGGATTTCAACTCTCCTAAAAAGTATCGACGATAACACGGAGGCTTCGCAACAGATTTTGAAGAATTGTGCCCAGGTACATTTTCGGCATCTGGAAATGGAAAAGGTGCTGAAACCGTATAAAGGCGATATCGAAAAATTCAATTCATTTCTTGAAAAAGAGTGGGGATGGAAAGTTGAGTATGATAAAAATGCCGGTGTAATAGTAGCCAACGAAAACAAGAATTTCTGTGTGTGCCCAATGGTAAATCGGGAAAAGGGAGTGGACTCATCGATTTTGTGTTACTGTTCCGAAGGTTTTGCCGAACTTATGTTTTCATTTGTTGCAGATAAAAAGGTAAAAGCAGAAGTAGTCTCCTCAATCCATCGCCGGAATAATAGCTCTAATTATAAAACTAATAGCTGTATTTATAAAGTGCTTCTGTAATTTTCGCCGAGATTTACCCGATAACAACTATGTGCAAGGTTTTTATCGAATTGTACACATAATACTTACAAATGACTTCTCGAAAAATAAGAGTTTGTTTTACTTTTGTTATTCTGCGCAAAGCGTTTGTGGTATCAATAAATTCAATAAAAATATGAAGAACTTAAAACTACTATCTGTCGCAATTCTTTTTGCACTTTTTGCTTGTAACAATCAAAAACAACCGGAGCCATTCGCCAAAGGCGAGTTTAAAACCTGGGCCGAAACGCCGCCAATGGGTTGGAACAGCTGGGACTGCTACGGACCAACCGTTGAAGAGCACGAGGTAAAAGCCAATGCCGATTACATGGCCGAACACCTAAAGGATTATGGATGGGAATACATTGTGGTTGATATTCGCTGGTTTGTTGAGAACGACAAAGCCGGTGGTTACAATCAAACCGATCCGCGTTATGTAATCGATGAATACGGACGTTACCAACCTGCTGTAAATCGCTTCCCGTCGGCTGCCGATGGAAAGGGGTTTAGGGAGTTGGCCGACTATGTGCACGGCAAAGGATTAAAATTTGGTATCCACATTATGCGTGGAATTCCGAAAGTGGCGGTTGAAAATAAGTTGCCGATTTTAGGAACCGACGGAATTACTGCTGATCAGGTTTATTCCACCGAGTTACAGTGCCCATGGTTACGAGATAATTACACGATTGTTGCTGATAAGCCCGGTGCGCAGGAATACTATAATTCGATTATGAATATGTACGCCGGTTGGGGAGTTGATTTTATTAAGATTGACGATCTATCGCGTCCGTATCACCAGGCCGAAATTGAACTGATAAGAAATGCCATTGATAATTGTGGCCGCCCGATAGTTTTGAGTACGTCGCCAGGAGCAACACCCATTTCGGCCGCCGATCATGTAAAAGAACATGCCAATATGTGGCGGATGGTCGACGATGTTTGGGACACCTGGCATCATTTTGATCACCTGATTAAAGTTTGTGAACAATGGTACCCGTACATTGCTCCCGGTACCTGGCCCGATTGTGATATGATTCCGCTGGGACGTATTTCAATTCGCGGAGAGCGTGGCGAAGAGCGCATGACTCGTCTTTCGCCGGATGAGCAATATTCGTTAATGACTTTGTTTACCATTTTTAAATCGCCATTGATGTTTGGCGGCGATCTGCCAAGTAACGATGAATTCACGCTGTCGTTGTTAACCAACGAAGAAGTGTTGAAAATGCACCGCGAAAGCACTGGTGTAAAACAACTTTTTCAGGATGAAAATAAAGTGGGTATCACTTCTGAAAATCCAAATACAGGCGAGATTTATCTGGCCTTGTTCAATATTTCAGATGAGGAAGAACCTTTAAATATAGGTGTTGAATTGTCTGACCTGGGTATCGATGGCGAATGTTCTGCAATTAATATGTGGTCGGGAGAAAATCTTGGAAATTTCTCCGGCTCCATTGATCAGAGTCTTTCGGCACACGAAAGTATCTTGTTAAAACTAAAACAATAATAGATTATTAAAATGAAGTATTTAACGTTATTCATATTCGTATTTTTTATACTGAATTCATGTGTTAAAGAAGTAGATAATTCGCCGGTTGAGTATTTTAATCTCAGCGATGTAAGATTGCTCGACAGCGAATTTAAAAACGCGCAGAAACAAGATATCGCCTATTTAATGGCTCTTGATCCTGATCGTTTATTAGCTCCGTTTTTGCGGGAAGCCGGTTTGGAACCCAAAGCCGAAAGTTATCCAAACTGGGAGAACACAGGCCTCGACGGGCACATTGGCGGGCACTACCTTACAGCGTTGTCGTTGATGTACGCTTCAACCGGAAATAAGGAGATGAAGGAAAGACTTGACTACATGATCTCCGAATTGAAACAATGTCAGGATGCGAACGGAAACGGCTATATTGGTGGCGTTCCCGGCGGACAAAAGGCATGGGATGAGATAAAAAGTGGCGATATCCGTGCCGGAGGTTTCAGCCTGAATGGCAGATGGGTACCGCTGTATAATATCCATAAAACTTACGCTGGGTTACGCGATGCGTGGTTGTATGCCCACAACGAAACAGCAAAACAAATGCTGATTGACATGACCGACTGGATGTTGGATTTGGTATCTGATTTAAACGATGAGCAAATACAAACCATGCTAAAGAGTGAGCATGGCGGGTTAAATGAAACTTTTGCCGATGTAGCCGATATTACCGGCGATGAAAAATATCTTGAATTGGCTAAAAAATTCTCACATCGTGAAATTCTCGATCCTTTAATCGAACATCGCGATGAGTTAAATGGAAAACATGCTAACACTCAAATTCCAAAGGTGATCGGTTATGAGCGCATTGCCGAGTTGGATGGCGATTCTACCTGGTCGGATGCAGCCCTGTTTTTTTGGGATGTGGTGGTAAATGGCCGAAGCGTGGCAATTGGAGGAAACAGCGTTCGCGAACACTTTCACCCAAAAGATGATTTCTCGGAAATGATTTCATCGGTTGAAGGCCCCGAAACCTGCAATTCGTACAACATGTTGAAACTGACTAAGATGTTGTACCCAACTTTTGGTAATAAACGCAAGTTTATCGACTATTACGAAAAAACACTTTACAATCATATTTTAGCATCAGTAAATCCGAATAACGGAGGTCTGGTTTATTTTACGCCTATGCGCCCCAACCATTACCGGGTTTATTCGCAACCTCAAACCAGCTTTTGGTGTTGTGTGGGGTCGGGTATCGAAAATCCGGGGAAATATGGTGAGATGATTTATGCGCACAGCAATAAGTCGCTCTATGTAAACCTATTTATTCCATCGGTTTTAAACTGGAAAGAAAAAGAAACTGAGGTGGTTTTAAAAACTCAGTTTCCTGATGAAGACAAGATTTATCTAACCATTAACCCAAAAGAAAAAACAGAATTCGAATTACACCTGCGTTACCCGTCGTGGGTTGAAGACGGAGCTTTAAAAGTATTGGTGAACGGAAAGGCAGTTAAATACCAGCTGTCGGAAAATGGTTATGCTGTTGTTAACCGCGAATGGGAAAAAGGCGATAAAGTAGAATTGGTTTTACCCATGAAAATTACGGTAGAACAGTTGGAGGATGGTAGTAATAATTATGCTTTCAAATACGGACCAATTGTGTTGGCAGCAAAAACAGGCACTGAAGATTTGAAAGGATTATATGCCGATGCAAGTAGAATGGGGCACGTAGCACATGGTAAAATGATTCCGCTGAAAGACCGCCCCGTAGTTGTGTCATCGGTTGAAAATTTGCCGTCGATGCTGGAAAAAGAAGACAGTGATAAACTGGCTTTCAAATTGAGTGGTTTATATCCAGAGCAATACAAAAGCGGATTAGAATTGTTGCCTTTTTATCGGATACACGAGTCGCGCTATAACATATATTGGTCGCAGGCAACCAAAGAAGAACTGAACGATATGATTCGCGCAGTTGAAGAGGCGGAAAAAGCCCAAATTGCGATGGATGCCATTACTGTTGATAAGGTTGAATCAGGGGAGCAGCAGCCCGAATCAGATCACTTCGTAAAATTTGAAGGATCAAGAACCGGATACGCAAATGATTATCACTACCGCGAAACACGCCGTTTCTTTAGCTATAAACTGAAGAATCCGGAGAAAACAGGTCGTTTTATACATCTGAAATATTTTGATTCAGCATATCCGCGTTCGGCAGAAATACTTGTGAACAACAATTCTGTAGGTGCTATAGAACTGAATGGAGGAGATGAAGATGCCATTCTGGAAAAAGTAATTCCGATACCTGATAGCGAAGTAGCAAAACAAGAACTGGTATTTAAGGTACAGGCTTCTAACAATCAATTCAGTATGCGTTTGATTGAAGTTCGCTTACTGAGTAAAAACGATTAAGAAGAGTTGACTTATATCAAGTTGAAAGCCCGGTAGCTTTATGGTTGCCGGGCTTTTTATTTATAAATTTGAGAGAGAACTCAACAATTTTAAATGATGGCTGTTTGGTGTTAAACAAGATTTAGAAGCTATGAAGAAGTTATTTCAAACAAAATTAAACAATACCAGTGTTCACTTTTCACTGTTGCTTTTACGCCTGACAACAGGGGGTTTTATGCTCACCCATGGATATTCTAAACTACAGCATTTACTGGCTGGCGAAATGCAATTTGGCGATCCGCTTGGATTGGGGCCTGAAGTATCACTAGTTCTGGCTGTTTTTGCCGAGTTTTTTTGTTCCATTCTTATTATGCTTGGTTTTGGAACGCGTCTGGCTGTAATTCCTTTAATTGTAACTATGGCAGTTGCTGCTTTTATTGTTCATGCTGCCGATCCGTTTGGCCGCAAAGAAATGGCTTTACTTTACCTGGTAGGCTATGTTATTTTGCTGCTGACTGGAAGTGGAAAAATTTCGGTTGATCGTTTTATTAGTAGGAAATAAACGTGATTACTGAAATGTTTTAAGCTTCAATAATATTAGTTCAAAGTTTTTAGGTATTCTTATAAAAAAGTTAAAGTTTATCTTGCCTTTTAGTTTTAGCAACTGTTGGATTTTTCCATATCTTTGTGTGTAATCATGTGTAAGGTTGTTTAAGGATATGGAGAAATATTTGTCTATTAGTCAAGCTGCTGAAATTCTAGATGTTAGCCCGGAAACCTTAAGGCGGTGGGATAAAAATGGGAAATTTGTTAGTTCCAGACATCCAATAAATAAATATAGGGTTTACTCCGAAGAACAAGTAATGGACTTGGTTCAGGAGATGCAATTAGAACTGCAATATCGTTCAAAGTTGTATTTGCCAGAAAACATTCATCCTTTTTTTGAAACTAAAAATGGGAAACTGTTTAATTATGATGCAATCAAATATTTAAAACAACTCGACTCAAATTCCATTGATTTAATATTTGCTGACCCTCCGTATAACATCAAAAAAGCTGAATGGGATACTTTTGCCAATCAAAAAGAATATGTCGATTGGAGTATGGAATGGATTTCTGAGGCTCACCGTGTTCTTAAAAAGACGGGTTCGCTTTATGTGTGTGGTTTTTCTGAAATTCTTGCTGATATAAAATGGGCTGCATCTCATTTATTTAAAGGTTGTAAATGGCTAGTTTGGTTTTATAGAAACAAAGCAAATCTGGGTAATGATTGGGGGCGTTCTCATGAAAGTATTCTTCATTTTCGCAAATCAAAAGATTATATTTTTAATATTGACGAAGTAAGAATACCATACAACGAACATACGCTCAAATATCCAAGACGAACGCAGGCTGAGACTTCTCAATATTCAAATGGAAAAAAGAATAAGGATTATACCTGGGAGCCAAATCCTCTTGGTGCAAAACCCAAAGATGTTCTTGAAATACCTACAATTTCTAATGGGGCATGGGAAAAATATCCGCACTTAACTCAAAAACCAGTTGAGTTGCTCCGAAAAATTATTTTATCATCTTCTAATCCGGGAAGTACAATCCTTGACCCGTTCGGTGGTTCTGGAACTACATTCGCAGTTGCAGAGGCTTACAACCGAAAATGGCTTGGTACAGAACTTGAGCTAGAATACTGCGATATTATAAAATCACGTTTGTCTGACAGGGATCATATTTCGCGAATAGCAAAGGCAAAAGATGAGTTGGATTCAAATAAAAGACGTAAAAAGTTACGTGGTTAAAAATTTATTCAAATCTGTAGTTAATAATTCGGAAAAGCGCCTCATGTAGTTCGAATATGGTTTCTTATTGGCATTGGGAGGAGGATCCAGGTAATAAACTCCTTCTAGCTCTGTAAGAAATTTTGAATATACCATAAATAAACCGGATACAAGAGTGAAGCTAATGTTATTTGCTTCTTTTCGTTGCACATCATTAAGAAAAATGCCGATAACCTTTTGTGGATGTTTAACAAAGCGTTCGAGTAAAATCTTATCAATAAACATTTTGCCCATACGGTCTTTTGATGTTGTTTTCACGGAGACAACAACTTCTTTTTCATCGAGGAAGTTGGACGTTGATTTTACATGCTCATAAGGCGATATGATTAAATCATTTTCACATTTATAGGTTTTGGTTTCTTCTTCGGTTTCGTACGGAATTTGTAAAATTATTTTTTTATTGGCAACTCCAATTTCAGTGAAGATAGTTTTTACCAACTCTTCAAATCTATTTCCAACATGTTTTCTTGCACTATTGGGATTCACCAATAAATCTAAACCAGCTCCTATTGATTGCTGAATTGTGTACAGAGTTTTGTCAATTATATCTTTATCTGATTCAATAATCTCAGCGCCTGTTTTGATTTTATTTAGAACGTTTAACAGATGTTTGTAATTTTGATCGAATATAGCAACATCATTAATAAAAAGGGTTTTGTTTATTGGTCTTATGAATTTAGTTGTTCCGGCAATTTCACTAGAATAAATAAGGTAATCGTTTTTCTGTTGGCAGTTACTTAAAACATTTGGCAAATAGTTAAGTATCCTTTTTGTGATATCTTCAAACTCAGTAATGTTTTCTTTAACTTTCTGTAAGTCTTTGTCTAGTGGAATCATTAATGGTTATTTGTTTTCAAAGATAAGCTTTTCTTTTAAGGATTCTCAAGTGCTGCAAAGGATCTCAGAATATCAAAACCGCCGAAGTATATTTTCCGGGAACGGAGCTTATTTTCAGGCTTCCACCGTGTAATTGCATAATCTGCCTGGAAATGCTGAGTCCAATTCCTGAACCATTTTCTTTGGTGGTAAAAAACGGAACAAAAATTTTGTCCATCAATTCATCCGAAATTCCAGGGCCATTGTCGGTAACCGAAATGGTTGGGCGTCCCGCTTCGTTAACCGTTGCCTTGATCCTTATTTTTGCAATTGCATTACCATCGTTGGCCTGATAAGCATTTTTTACCAGGTTGATGAGTACCTGCGAAATTTGTTTTTCGTCGGCATGCAATTCCAGTTCCGCTGGCGTAACATTGCACGATACTTTAACATGGTCGGCATTTTCAAACGATGAGGATAGAATCCGGATATGATCGATGAGATTTTTTACCTCGAAAACTTTCTTTTCCGGCGTTGGTAGCCGTGTTATTTTCCGGTACGACTCTACAAAATTGATCAGTCCCTTACCTTGTTCGCGAATAACTTCCAGTCCGCGAATAGTTGTCTCAATCGTTTTTGTATTAATGTCTTCAGGCGAAACCATTGCTCCGTTTTTGTAAAAATATCCGGCCAGACTTTCGGATAAGGATGTTACAGGAGTGATCGAGTTCATGATTTCGTGCATCATTACCCGTATCAGTTTGCGCCACGATTCGAGCTCTTTTTCATCCAGCTGGTTTTTAATGTCATGCACCGAAATAAGCATCAACTCATCGTTATCAGAAATAAATGAATTCGACTTGATGAGTAATTGAATAATTCCGGTTTTAAGATGAAGTGTAATTAGTCGCTGCTCTGTCGGTTGTATCTCTTTTATGGTTTGAAAAAGTTTGGGATCAATTCGTTCCAACTGGTTAGTATGTGTAAGCACATCCACTTCAAAAAGTTGTTTGGCAAGTTTATTCGAATGCTGAATAAAACCTTTCTTATTGAAGGTAAACATACCTGTAGCAGCGTGTTCCAGTAAGGCCTGAAAATATTGTTCCTGCTTTTGGTTATCAAGATAGATTTGCTGAATCTGTGAGTTTACTTTTTGCAGGCTTTGGTTCAGGTCGTTTATTACTTTGTTGTTTACGTTATTGGGGAACCGAAGTGTTGAGTCTTCGTTTTTTATGGCATCGAAAAAGTAAAATATCCGGCGATTAATGCGGTTCAAAAAATAGATGAGGTTAACGGTAACTCCCAAAACAAAGAGAGTAGGAATGATGGCAAAAACATAAGCCTTTTGATCGAAGATAAGCCATCCCAGAAATAGGGCACTGGCTAGTAAAAGTAAGACTCTGACCAGAATTTTGAAATATAAGTTTTTACTGATCATAGCCCGTATTTTTTTATTTTGTTGTACAGTGTTTGGCGTGTAATTCCAAGTTTATCAGAGGCCAGACTCATATTTCCTGCATTTTTATCAATGGCCGAAACGATCATGCGTTTTTCCATTTCTTCAATGGTTAGGAGTTCATCTTCAAATTTCGATGCAAATACTTGTTTAAAGAAAAAATCCTCCGGTTTTAATACTAGGGAATCACTTAAAATTACGGCCTTTTCGATGGTGTGTTGTAGTTCGCGAATATTGCCTGGCCAGTTGTATTTTAGTAGCTTTTCCTGGGCAGGTTGATTAATTTTTAATCCGTGTTTTTCGTATTTCGATGCAAATTTCTTTAGAAAGAAATCGGCCAGAACAATAATGTCGTCGCCTCTTTCGCGCAGCGGAGGAACTTCTATTTGAATGGTGTTAATACGGTACAACAAATCTTCGCGAAACAAACCTTCAATTACCATGTTCTCCAGGTTTTTATTGGTGGCACAAACCAGCCGTATATCAACCGGGATCGGTTTATCGGACCCCAGTCGAATAAACTCACGGTTTTGAATGGCAGCTAATAGTTTGGCTTGCAGATGAAAGGAAAGATTTCCGATCTCGTCGAGAAATAGTGTTCCCTTGTGGGCCGTTTCAAATTTGCCGGCGCGGTTTTCGCGGGCATCGGTAAAAGCACCTTTTACATGGCCAAAAAGTTCGCTTTCAAAAAGTGTTTCGCTAATGGCCCCCATATCAACACTCACCATCACTTCGTTATGGCGTTGCGAAAGGCGGTGTATTTCGCGGGCGATCAGTTCTTTTCCAGTTCCGTTTTCTCCGGTAATCAGAATGTTAGCATTGGTTTTTGCCACCTTGCGCACCATGTTCATTACTCGGGTAAGTTGTGGCGACGAACCAATAATAAATTTCTGATCGCGGTTCAATTCCTGTTTTAACCCGGCCTCTTTCTGTTTGAGTTTCCCAACTTCTGTTTTCGAGAAATTAAGCTGAACAGCTGATTTTACGGTAGCCAGCAGTTTGCTGTTATCCCAGGGTTTGGGCACAAAATCAGTGGCTCCCTGTTTTAGGGCTTTTACTGCCAGCTCCACTTCGCTGTAGGCGGTAATCAGCACTACCGAGATATCGGGATAACTCTTTTTTATTTGTTCAAGCCAGTACAAACCTTCGTTTCCGGTGTTTATTCCGGCCTGAAAATTCATGTCGAGAATGACAACGTTGTAGTTGCCGGTACGGAGTTCGTTCGGAATAAGGTTGGGATTAGTAATTCCTTTTACGATATCAAATTCCTGCCCCAGCAAAATCTCCAGGGTGCTGATGATGCTTTTGTTGTCGTCTGCTATTAAGATGTTTCCTTTTGGCATGGTGCACATTATTGTTGTCATTTCGAAGGAAGAATGACTGAGAAATCTCTTTCAAATTACGCTGAAAACAGATTTCTCACTGCGTTCGAAATGACAATTGATTTTCGAAATAACAAATCAAATTTAGACTAAGCCCAAACCATTTCCAATCAACTGTAAAAATATTTTACAATATTCTGTAAATAAATTTAACGATTCAAAATGGGGTCTGTTTTTAAGTCTCACTGAATCAGTTGTTAATGTTTGTGGCATTATAATGGCACATAGGGTAGAAACAATTTTTACACGATGATAAAGAAGCGAATAGTTCTCATTATAGTTTTATATTTAATAATTGGAAATACGGTTCGGGCTCAGGTAAAATGGAGCCTGAACCAATGTATTTCTTATGCTATTGAAAACAACATCAATTTAAAAGAATACGAGATTCTTGAAAAACTATCGCTGGAAGATGCGCAACAGGCCAAACGTAATATGTTGCCCGGTATAGATGCTTCAACCAGTGCAGGTTTTAATTTTGGTCGTGCGGAAGATCCGGGTAAAGGTACTTATATTAATACCAAGTTTTTTTCCAGCAGCTTCGGTTTGAATTCGTCCATCGTTGTTTTCGATGGATTTCGTATGCAGAACCAGATAAAGTACCAGAAATTCAGAAAACAAGCCTCGGAATACAATCGGCTAAACGCAACCGATGATCTGGCGTTTAACGTGACGGTGGCATTTTTTGATGTGGTTTATTATAAAGGAATGCTCGAAATTGCCAACGACCAGGTTGAAGCCTCAAAGCTAAGTTTGAAAACAACAGAAAAGAAAGTGGAAGTTGGTTTAGAAGCCAAAACCGACTTATTGGACATGCGTGCCAACCTGGAGAGTGAAGAACTCAACAAAATTCAGATTGAAAACACGCTGGAAACAGCCACTTTAAAACTCAAGCAATTGATGAACCATGTTTCCGCTGAGGAAATAGAACTGGTAAATGACTCGTCGATGGTATTAAACCAACAAGTGGCTCAGCCACAACAGCTTTTTGAACAGTATACCGCTTGGTCGCCGTATTACCGATCGATTGAAGCCAATGTGAAGGCCACAGAAAAGAGCCTTGCTTTAAGTCGTTCGGCACTGTATCCCTCAATTTATGTTAATGGCTCAATAAATACTCGTTTCTCTGAAACAATTATCGATAGTTTAGAAAATACGGTGTCTTTTGGTGATCAGTGGAAAGGCAACAAAGGCAAATACCTGGGAGCTTCTTTAAGTATCCCGCTTTTTAGCCAGTGGAGCAACCGTTCAGCGGTGAAAAAGGCAAAACTGGAACTGGAACGTGCCCAAAATAATCTTGAGGATGAACGACAAAAAATGTTTTTCGAGATGGTGAATAACCTTACCGAACTAAAAGCATTGTACAAAGAACACAGTCAGTATGTAAAGCGCACTGAGGTTGACGAGCTGGCTTTTCAGGCGGCCGAAAAGAAATTCGATCAGGGATTGATTGACATTAACGATTACTACATTGCAAAAAACCGGTTGGCAGAAGCCCAAAGTCAGGTTTTACGCTCGCGTACGCAGTGGGAGATAAAAATGAAAATTCTACAGTTTTACCGTGGACAGCGCTTTTGGGAAGTGGAAGAAAGTGCTCAGTAATCAGTTGCAGAAAGCAGAAAAATTAGTTGAAAAAAGTAAAAGACCATAGATATGGGAATGGATAAAAAAATTGAAAAGAAGAAAGGCTTAAAAGCCAAACACATTATTTGGATTGTTGGCGGATTAGCATTTGCCTTTCTGTTGTATAAAGTGGTGATGGGAAGCAGTGGTTCAGTGTTTCGTGCCGAGAAAGATAAACTGACTATAAGCTCAGTTACCGACGGCGAGTTTAACGACTACATTACCGTAATTGGCCAGGTGGAGCCTATTACAACCATTTTCCTTGATGTGGAAGAAGGCGGAAAAGTGGAAGAGATTTTGATTGAAGAAGGGGAGATGGTAAAAAAAGGCGATGTTATTCTCCGTTTGAAAAATAGCGATTTGAATACCACAATAATGAACAGTGAATCGCAATTGGCTTATCAGGCGAACGAGTTGCGAAATACCCAGATTAGCATCGAACGACAGCGAATCGAGAATCAGCGTTCAAAAATGCAGGTTGATCTTAAGGTTGTTCAGGCAGAGCGGAAATACAAACAATATGATGCTTTGTATAAAGAAGATTTAATTGCCAAAGAAGAATACTTAAAGACAAAGGAAGACTATGAACTCTCGCTAAAAGAGAAAGCATTAACGTATCAAAAATTCACACAAGACTCAATTTTTCGTGCGAACCAAATGAAGAGCATGAATGAGAGTTTGGAGAATATGAGACAAAGTTTGAAAATGGCTCGTCGAAGACTGGATAACCTGAATGTTAAAGCGCCGGAGGATGGCCAACTGGGATTATTAAATGCTGAAATTGGCGAGTCTATTTCTCGTGGGCAACGATTGGGAATGTTGCACATTTTAACTGACTTTAAGATCAATGCCCTTATCGATGAACATTATATTGATCGGGTTCGCCGTGGGTTAAGTTCTTCTTTCGATAGGGCAGGTGTTGAATACAACTTAACCGTTAAAAAGGTTTATCCTGAAGTGCGCGAAGGTCAGTTCGAAATTGACATGATCTTTGAAGGAGAAAAACCGGATAATATCCGTACTGGCCAAACATACCACACAAAATTGCAGCTGGGACAACCCGAAAAAGCGGTGCTGATTCCAAAAGGTGGTTTCTTTCAAAGCACCGGCGGCCAGTGGGTTTATGTGCTGAATGCCAACGAAACAGAAGCCGAAAAACGGAGCATTCGTATCGGGAAACAAAATCCACAGTATTACGAAGTGCTGGAAGGTTTAACTCCGGGCGAGAAAGTGATAACCTCGAGTTATGATTTGTTTGGAGATAACGATCGGATTGTGTTTAAGTAGAAAGGAAAAAGGCAAAAGTTAGTTGTCATTTCGAAGGAGGTACGACTGAGAAATCTCTTCCATTTATTAACAGATTTCTCCTCCTGCGTCGTCGAAATGACAAAAATAGAATTATACAACAAAACAAAAATATCATGATAAAGACAGAAAATCTAACAAAAGTATTTCGCACCGAAGAGGTGGAAACCAGTGCATTAAATGAGGTAAACTTACACGTGAAAAAAGGAGAATTCGTAGCCATTATGGGGCCATCGGGTTGTGGAAAATCAACTTTAATGAATATCATTGGCTTATTGGATAATCCCAGCGGCGGTAAATATTATTTTGATGGCTCGGAGGTTGGGCAGTTAAAAGAACGTAACCGCACCATGTTACGCAAAGGAAACATTGGCTTCGTGTTTCAGAGTTTTAACCTGATCGACGAATTAAACGTGTACGAAAATGTGGAGTTGCCACTAATCTACTTAAAACTAAAAGCCCGCGAGCGCAAGGAAATGGTAGAGAAAGTGCTGGAACGGATGAAAATTGCTCACCGTGCCAAACACTTTCCGCAGCAACTTTCTGGTGGTCAGCAGCAGCGTGTGGCCATTGCCCGTGCAGTAGTTGCTAATCCGAAGTTAATTCTTGCCGATGAGCCCACCGGTAACCTCGATTCGAAAAACGGACTGGAAGTAATGAATCTGCTTACCGAACTCAACCGCGAAGGAACTACCATTGTAATGGTAACTCACTCGTTGCACGATTCTGAATTTGCACATCGTGTTGTAAACCTGTTCGATGGTATGATTATTACCGAAGAGGTGAAGAAGGAAATGGGAGAGATTCTGCTTTAACAGGCTGAATATTTCGCTTTTCGAGAAGCGTTCTAATGTTATTGCCCCTTTGAAATGAAAATAGCAGAAAAGTCAGGTTGAAGATTTTAGTAAAATTGAATTTGATCAGTACTTGCTCCCCTTATGAAGGGAACTCCCAACTGGGGGAGAGGAAAGGAAAATGAGATCTGTCATTCTGACTGGAGTTGAAGAATGTATGACTGTATATACAAGATGTTTCGACTACGCTCAACATGACCAAAAGTACAGGTTATTTACTTTTCTTGAACACCCCTGATTAACGATAAAATGATACCCGCCATGAAAAACTTACGATTTATATTTAGAATGTTTAGGCGAAATCCTATGTTGGTTTTTGTCAACCTTCCCGGATTAGCCATCGGATTAAGTGCTGTTTTGCTCCTGTCGGTTTATTTGAAACACGAGCTAAGTTACGACCAGCATTTTCAAACAAAAAATAATGTTTTACGACTTTACAGTGCAGTAAAAGAGGAAGGTAATATCACTAATTACGGTATTTGTTTGCGCGATGCTTACACCGAAATTCCATTACAGGTTCCGGAAATAAGATCAGCTACTCAGATTTACAACGGATGGGACATAACTGCAGAATACGAAAAGCAAAAATTCCCCAATTTGCAGCTTTTGTTTGCCGACAAGGATTTCTTTGATGTTTTCGGACTGGAGCTCATTCAGGGAAATAGCAACGATGCCTTGCAGGGTGAGAACAATGCGGTAATTACCCGGTCAACTGCATTAAAAGTATTCAATACCGTTGACTGTGTTGGCAAAGTTTTGAATGTTTCGGAGGTCCCGGCTACGGTAACGGGTGTAGTAAACGATTTGCCCAACAACACACACTTTAATTTCGATTTATTGGTGTCGATGCAGAGCGTCCATCCTGAGAACTGGGGAGGACTGGAACTATACACCTATTTTAGGATTGACGAAAATGCCGATTTAGTCGCGGTTGGCAAGAAAATAGCTGCAGCCAACAATGAACTAATGAAACCTTGGGGCGAGCAATTTAACCTCACCTCTGAATCTGGAACAGAGAGATTAGCCGATTTGCACCTTCACTCAGTTGTCGATCTCGATCTATCGCCCAAAGCCAATCTAACACACATTTTTATTATTGCCGGCATTGCTTTTCTGGTGATGCTAATTGCTATGGTAAACTACATTAATCTGTATGTTTTGCATGGCGAAAAACGGATTGCTGAAATCGGTTCACGAAAATCGTTGGGAGCAACGCAAGGAACATTATCGCGTTTATTTTTTACTGAAACAACCGTGATTGGCCTTCTTGCTTTTGTTTTGGCAATAGGATTAACGGCACTTGTTCAACCCTCGTTTGCCAAACTAATGCAAAGCCAGATCGAGTTATCGGACATGTTTTCCTTTTCAGGAATTTTGTTAGTACTGGCTATTCTCGCGGTGTTAATTTTAGTGTCGGGGGCGTATCCCAGTTACTATTTATCGAAGATTAATCTTGTAAATGCACTTAAAGGGAAGTCCACGAAAGTAAAGCGCAAAAGTACCATGTCGCGCATTGCTGTTATTTCACAGTTTTCCATATCGGTTTTTCTTATCAGTGCGCTGGTAATTGTTTTTGCCCAGATAAATTATCTAAAAGAAGTGCCACTGGGTTTTAATCCCGAGAATGTAACTGGTATCACCAACCTGAATAGCGAGGTGCGAAAAAGTGCTTCGTCGATTGTTGATGAATTGTCGCAACTGGCCTTTGTTGAAGATGCAGCTACTTCCGGTCATGGCATGGGACAAGGATCGAGCGGACAGGGAATAAAAAAATATGGAGCGCCCGGTAATCTTAAAGGAATTGATGAATACCGTGTGCAGCCCGGATTTGCCAAAACCATGCAATTGGAACTGGTCGACGGTCGTTACTTTAATCAATCGGAAGCAGATAAAAAAGCGGTAATTCTTAACCAGGCAGCAGCAAAAATGCTGGGCCCTGATGTAAAAGTAGGTAGCCTGGTTGATATGTTTGATGAACCGTTAACAGTAATCGCTATTGCAAAAGATTTTTATTATATCGATCACCCGGGAGAAACAATTGGACCACTTGTTCTTACCAACTACCGCAACAACGTAAACAACCTTTATGTGCGTACAAAAGCAGGAACTACTTCTGCTCAACTAGCTCAGATTGATGAGGTGATTAAAAGTTATTCGCCGGAGTTAATTATTAGTAAGTTTCAGTTAACTGATGTATATGCCAACAAATTCACCAACGAAGAGCGAATGATAAAACTGGTAACTACTGGTGCCGGACTGGCCATCATCATCAGCTTTATTGGGTTAATGGCTCTTTCTGTTCTGAATGTAAACCGACGAAGAAAGGAAATAGGCATACGAAAAGTAATTGGAAGTACAGAAACACAGGTTGTGCACGAGCTGCTGAAAGAGACTTTTATTTTGGTTTTAATTGCTATTGCAATAGCTTTTGTTGGCAGCTACTTTACCATGCAGCAGTGGCTGCAACATTTTGTGAACCGCGTTTCCATCACTCCTGTGTATTTTCTGATTAGTGCTGCTTTTGCATTGTTTATAGCGTTTATGGCTGTAGGCTGGCAAAGTTGGCGGGCGGCAACGCGAAATCCGGTTGAGGCACTCAGATATGAGTAGTTGTGTATTGATTGATTAAACAGTGAAACCAATAGATTTTTAGATATATATGAGTTTTCTACACTTTAAAAATAGTATCCGGTTTCTTTTAAAAAAGAAAAGTTATCTCCTGATTAATATTCTGGGGCTAGGGGTAGGAATAGCTACGTTTTTAATTCTTTTTATGTACGTGTATAACGATTTTACGTACAATTCTTTTAATAAGAATTTGGAAAATATTTATCGTGTGCGCGAAGGGCAGGGCGAGCAAACAAAAGGTTTATTGCTGGCAGAAATGCTTAAACAGATACCCGAAGTTGAAAATGGAACCCGAATTTTTGACTGGGATGGATACAGGCTTGCCTACAACGACATCGCTTCTCCCGAAAACATAATATACGTTGATACGGGTTTTTTCTCGGTATTTACTTTTCCATTTATTGAAAAGGGTTCAGGAGATCATATAAAAGAAAAGTACAATGCAGTTGTTAGTAAAGATTTTGCCGAGCGTTTTTTCGGCGACGAACCTGCTGTAGGAAAACAGTTGCAGGTGCAATTCGGCGACATTTACCTTACAGTGAACGGTGTTGTTGATATTCCCGATAACTCATCGGTAAAATTCGACATTGTTACATCTTACGAAACAGGTGAAACCATTTCTCCGTGGGTAAAACAGGTACACGACTGGTACAATACATTTTCGATGACTTATGTTTTGTTAAAAAGCGGAACAAACCCTGAGGATATTTACGGCAAAATACAGCAAATTGCCGAAACGAATTTTTTAACAGGTGCAAACGAAAAACCTGAAATGAATTTGCTCGCTTTTAAAGAGTATCATTCCGAACAGGAATCAAATCAAACGCTCATTATCATTCTTGGAGTTATCGCCCTTGGAATTTTGAGTATTGCTATGGTAAATTTTATCAACTTGACGATTACCAATTCACTTGGGCGAGCCAAAGAGATTGGTGTAAAAAAAGTAGTTGGTGCGGGTAAAGGTTTTTTGATTCGCCAAATCATGACCGAATCTTTAATGATTAGTTTAATTGCTTTGTTGCTTGGTGTGCTCCTGTCTTTGTTTTTTCTGCCTCAATTCAATCAACTTTATAATACTCGTCTTCACTTTAGTTTCACGCAAAATAAACTGTTAATGCCGATTCTTATATCGGTCTGGCTCTTAGTGGGTTTGCTGTCAGGAGCTGTTCCGGCAATGTATTTGTCGCGGATGGGATCGATAGACAGTTTGCGCGGCAAGCTTATAAAAAACGGCAAGGTAAGAATGTCGAAGTATTCGCTTGTTGTGGTTCAGTTTGTAATTGCGATTGTCCTGATTTCCGGAACTTTTTTAATGCAAAAGCAGATTCGCTTTATGATTAATCAGGATCCGAAATTTGATAAGGAGAATGTGGTTGTGGCTGAATTAAATAGTTGGGAGTTTAAGGATTTGGAGGCCGCATCGTTAAAATACAAGCGGATTGCCGAAGAGCTAAAAGCAAGCCCATTTGTGGAATCGGTTTGTTTTTCGCAATGTACTCCGGGAAATTACAGCCAGAACTACAATAATTTTTATACCGAAGGAGAAAGCGATGTGGAAAGTATTCACCTTCGGAAAGCGTATGTCGGGAAAAATTACTTCAAAACTTTTGGCATTAAACTAATTGATGGGGAAGGGTTTTCAGACGAGACACGAAATTATGAGAGAAACATGGTTTTGAATAAAAAAGCAATGGAAAAGTTGGGTTACGAAAGTGTAACAGATCAAATTCTTCATGAAAGTGTAAGATCGGGTACGGCCAACAAAATAATAGGGGAAGTGGAGGATTTCGCCTATCAGGGGGCACAGTATGAAACACAGGCTGTTGCACACATTTTCGCTGATCAGGAAAATTATACCAACTGGAGTTATCTGTCGGTAAAATCAAAACCGGGAACTAATTTGCAGGTTTTGGATTTATTAAAAGACAGTTGGAGAACTACTCAGCCGGAATCTGAACTATCCTTCTTTTTTGCAGATGACAAACTGAACGAACAATACCGGGAATATGAAAAAATTAAACAAATTATTACCTGGTTCTCACTGGTAGCCATTGTTCTTTCCTGCATTGGTTTGTTTGCACTTTCATCCTATGCCATCTCTCGCAGAATTAAGGAAATAGGAGTACGGAAAGTAAATGGTGCAAAAGTAGGAGAGGTAATAACTTTGCTAAACCGTGATTTCTTGCGATGGGTAGTCATTTCGTTTGTGATTGCTGTACCGATCTCGTGGTATGCACTAAACCGCTGGCTCGAAGGTTTTGCCCTAAAAACTACTTTAAGCTGGTGGGTTTTTGCTTTGGCCGGTTTACTGGCGCTAGGCATTGCCTTGTTAACCGTTAGTTGGCAAAGCTGGCGGGCGGCTACGCGAAATCCGGTGGAAGCGTTGAGGTATGAGTAAGTTCTAAAACAATTGAAAAACATGTACATATTTTAATAGTACTAAACAGATGAAACTGCATCAAAATATAAAATTAATATTAAGAACGTTTGCTAAAAACAAAGGCGTTACGCTGCTTAACCTTATTGGATTATCAGTTGGAATTACTGCAAGTTTGCTGATTTTTCTGTTTGTTCAAAAGGAGAAAAATACTGATAAATATATTCCTGATCTGGATAATATTTATGTGTTAACCAATGAAACCGAACCATATCTCTCAAAGATGATGGCAGATCACGTTAATAATGAAATAGCAGAATTTCAGGCAGTTTCTTATGGTTGTAACGATTGGTCGTCACAAATATATTTGGAGTACAACAATCAGAGTTTTGAAGTAAAGAATATGTTCAATGCTGATTCGGCATTTTTCAGTGTATTTAATTTTAACACCGTGTATGGCAATCCACAACAAGGCTTAATGCACGCCGATGAGATTGTGCTGACACGTTCGTTGTCGCAAAAAATATTTGGAAACGAAAACCCAATTGGAAAAACCATTACCTACAATGCTACCTATTTATCCGGTCAGGAATTAACGATTACAGCCGTAGTTGACGACCTGCCACAATCCAGTACGTGGAATTTTGAAGCTGTTATTTCATTGCCAACAATGTGTCACATCAGTTGGTACAAACGAAATATGGAACGATGGGGAACTCAAAGCTATTATGCTTTTGCAAAACTCAATGCCAATTCATCCGAAGAAGAAGTAAGAAATAAACTAGCCCATATCAATCTCGATGCTGTTGATGAAGACTTTAAGGCAGATATTCATTACGATATGGTTTCGTATAAGAATGTGTACTTTAATATGTTGGAGATGGAAGATATGGCTCACGGGAATAAACTAACCTTGTCGATTATAGCCATTATTGGTGTGCTGATTCTGTTATTGTCGTGCGTAAATTACATCAATATGGTAACGGCACAACAAGGAAAACGCTATAAATCCTTCGGATTATTTAAAACAATGGGCGATAACCGCTGGGGCATTATCCGTGCCACCACAATTGAAGCGGCAATGTTATTGATCGCCTCCGTTATTGTTTCGTTTGCATTAACAAGTTTACTGCTGCCGGGACTTAACAGTTTAACAAACTCTCGTTTTACTATCAATGCCTTGTCTAATGGTAGTTTCGTTGTAATAAACCTTGCAATATTGGGATTAATGATTTTAATTACCGGAATTATTCCCGGATATATTTTCAGCAACAAACCCACCACCGAGTTAATTCATAAAAAACAATCGTCACAAGGGAATCCGGTTTTACGTAATGGATTGCTTGTGTTTCAATTTGTGGTATCAATTGCATTAATTTCTTCGATAATCATTATCCATCGTCAAAATAATTACATTCAACATTGCGATACCGGATTCACAAAAGAGAACATTGTTTACATTAAAACGAACGATGATATTAAGTCGCATATAAAGGCGTTTAAAAGCGAACTACACCAAATGCCCGGTATTTTTGATATGACTTTTGCCGAAGACGAATTGATTGCTATCGATCAGGAGTGGGGAAATGGATTTGTCAATAAAGGCGAATACAGCGATATCGAATTTACTAAACTTGCTGTTTCGGCTAATTTCTTCGATTTCTTTGGGATTCCATTAAAAGAAGGACAATTTTTTTCGGAAAATTCAAAGGGAAAAGAAGATATCATCATCAACGAGGCAGCAAAAGCCGATTTCAAAGTTGAAGAAATCACCGATGCACGTCTTACTCGCGGCGATGCCAGCAAGGGGCACATTATTGGTGTTGCAAAAAACTACAATTTTGAAACCTTACACGTACCGGTTCGTCCGTTGGTATATATGTCATCTGGCGATTGCGACAATGTGCTTTACCTAAAAGTTGATGCAGCCAATATGACTGCATTCAAAAGTACAATGAACAATGTGAAAAAAGCGTGGAACGACATTTCTCCGATGTTCCCGATGGAATATCAGTTTCTCGATCAGGCATTTGCCGCTCAGTATACTAAAGAAGCTCAATTTCAGAAGTTTCTAATGCTAACAACACTTATATCGCTTATTCTTTCGTGTTTAGGCTTAATTGGGTTAACCTACTTTATTATGGAACAACGCACCAAAGAAATCGGCGTACGCAAAGTAAACGGAGCTACCATCAGCGAGGTAGTTACATTACTTAATAAAGATTTTGTGAAATGGGTCGCCATTGCTTTTGTAATAGCAACGCCTATTGCTTATTACGCTATGAATAAATGGCTAGAAAACTTCGCCTACAAAACAAATTTGAGTTGGTGGATTTTTGCATTGGCTGGAGTGTTGGCCTTGGGAATTGCTTTGCTCACAGTAAGCTGGCAAAGCTGGCGGGCAGCAACTCGGAACCCGGTTGAAGCACTACGATATGAATAGAAACACTAAAACTAAACATAATAGTATGCTACACTTTAAACGTATATTAAAGTCAATTTTTAAATACAAAACATCATCCGGATTAACCTTATTAAGCTTGGTAATCGCTTTTACCGGAATTATTATATTGGCATTGTATGTGTCGTGGGAAAAAAGTTTCGACAAATTTCATGAAAATGCTGATTCTGTTTATCGCTTGGAAACAGCGCTTTATAACGATCAGGTTCCGGCAAAAATCGGAAAGATTATCCGTGAGAAAGTGCCGGAAGTCGAAAAGCTTACCCCCTTATGGATATACAGCGGCAAAATTACTACCCCAAAACTGAATGAAACCAATGATAGCTTTCAGAAATCGGCCATGTTTGCCGAAGAGAGTTTCCTGGATATTTTCACTTTTCCGTTAAAAATAGGTAACAAGGAAACAGCTTTAAAAGATCCTCATTCGGCTGTGGTCTCCGAATCATTTTCGAAATCACTTTTTGGCGATGTAAATCCTGTTGGCGAAAATATTATCGTGCAGGATATTCAATATGTGGTTACAGGAGTAATGAAAGATTTTCCAAAAAACTCCTCGTTGCAAACCGATTGTCTGCTTTCGTTTTCTACCTATAAAGAAGAACCGCAGTACAGTTATTTTGATGAATGGAACGAATGGAGTTTTAATATTTTTTTCAGCCTGGTAGATGGTGCTACTCCCCATTTGGTAATCGAAAAAATGAATGAAATAGAGATTGTACAGCAGATAAAGGAAGAGATGAGTAGCCAGCAGGCAGAAAATGGAGAACTGATTATTCTGCGCCCGTTAACCGAGGTGCATTTTGTGCCGGGATCGGGAAGCTATGTTAATCCGGTAATCTTAAACGTATTTACTTTACTGATTGTGATTCTGATAATAATGGGAGCCGTAAACTTTATCAATTTCGCTACTTCTCAGGCTCCGTTTAGGTCTAAATCACTCTCAATTACCCGCATGCTTGGCGGAAAACGAATGTCGTCGATGGCGCAGATTATTTTTGAGTCGGTTTTTCTTTCATTGTTTGCAATGACTGTTTCGTTGTTGATTTACTGGGCATTGTTTCAGCGTATCGAATCGTTTTTCAGCATTCAGGGATTAAGCCTGAATGGCCGTTATTTTTTCCTTTTACTATTTGCCGGTTTTGCCGTTTTGTTTGGAATAATAGCCGGATTTTATCCGGCGCGCTATGTTACTTCGTCGCCGCTGGCACAAAGTGTTAAAGGAAATGCTCATTTTTCAGGAAAAGGAAAAACAATCCGAAACGCCTTGGTAATTGTTCAGTTTGCTTTTACAATTGGTTTAATTACCTCGGCCTTTGTTATCGAGAAACAACTGAATTTCTGGCGGAATTTCGATATCGGTATCAACAAAGAACATGTTGTTTATTTAAACACAACCAACGATTTACGCGATCATTATCAGGCTTTTGCCGATGAGTTGATGAAAAGCAATGAAATATCGGACTACACGTATACGCAGTTTATTCCCGGACAAGTTTGGATGGGGTGGGGAAGAAATGTTGAGGGGCAACAAATTCAAATGAAATGCTGGCCAATCGACGAGCATTTTCTTTCTTTCTTCAACATTCAGGTTGACGAAGGCAGAGGTTTTAACCCCTGCACCGAATCCGATATTAATACGTTTATCCTGAACGAAAAGGGAAAAGAGACTTTTGGTTGGGATAATTCACTTGAACGCCAGATAGATGGTTTTGGCTTTTCAGGACCATTGGTAGGGATTGCCAAAGATTTTAATTTCCTATCGTTGAAAGGCGAAGTTGAGCCGATGATTTTTTGGCGAACTAACGAACGAAAAAACAGACTTTTGCTTCGTTTGCAGCCCGGAAATTATACCCAATCCATTGCTTACATTAAAAATACTGCGCAAAAGTTCGATCCTAAAAATCCGGTGGAAGTGCAATTTCTCGACGATTCGTTAAATGCACTGTACAACAAAGAAGAGAAAATAGCACGTTTTATCGAGTTTGTGGCATTGTGGACCATTCTGCTGTCGGTTACCGGATTGCTGGGGTTAATCGTTTTTATAAGCCGCGATAGAATTAAGGAAATTGGTGTGCGAAAAGTAAATGGAGCCACCATTGCCGAAGTTGTAATATTGCTCAATAAAGACTTCGTAAAGTGGGTACTAATTGCCTTTGTTGTGGCTATTCCTGCGTCCTGGTATGCCATGAGCAAATGGCTCGAAAACTTCGCCTACAAAACCACACTTAACTGGTGGATATTTGCTTTGGCAGGAGTGCTGGCATTGGGAATTGCCTTACTGACGGTGAGTTGGCAGAGCTGGCGGGCTGCCACACGGAATCCGGTGGAGGCTTTACGCTATGAGTAAAAATTAATAACAAACGAAAATGATTAGATACAACTTTAAAACCGCCTACAGAAACGCTTTGAAAAACAAAAAAATAAGTGTGTTTAATGTTTTTGGCTTAAGTATTGGTCTTGCTTGTACCATTATTCTTCTGTCATGGGTAACCTATGAATTTAGTTTTGATAGCTTTTATAAAAATAAGGAAAACATTTACCGGGTAATTTTTGCCGGGGAAGTAAATAAAGAGGAAATTAACGCATGTTGGTCACCACAAGGGATAGGACCTGAGGCATTGGCTGTAATGCCGGAAGTTAAAAACTTTACCCGAATCAGAAAACAATCCAGAGCACCTTTTAAAGTAGGTGAAAATCAATTCTACATTGATGAAGGATTTGCTGCCGATTCAACATTTTTTTCCGTTTTTTCATTGATGTCAAAAATTGGCAATTTATCAAAATCCCTAAACCGAAAAGATTTAGTGGTTATTGACGAATATCTTGCTGAGAAATGTTTTGGGAATGATAATCCAATAGGTAAGATTATTGATATTAGCAATCACAATTACACGGTAAGTGCGGTCATAAAAAATGTACAGGAGAATTCACATCTTCGTTTTCATTATCTTATTCCTGTTTTAAACCTTCCTGAATCATGGCAACAAAACCAATGGAGCAGCGATAATTGTATTCAGTACCTGTTGTTTAGAAATGGTATTGACAATGCAGAGATCGGGAATAAGCTCACTGCAATGGTTCATGAGAAAAATAATATCTGGAAACAATTTAATGTTTCTATAAAACTTCAGCCATTAAGTAAAATCCATTTCGATAATACTATTACACACGACACTGCAATAAAAGGGAACATTCAAAATGTATATGTACTCGTTTCGGTTGCCTTTTTGATTTTATTAATTGCATGCGTGAACTTCACAAACATGTTTATTTCTACCTCTCTGAAACGTACCCGTTCAATCGGTGTGAAAATAGTAGCTGGAGCAACCAGGCAAATGATAATCAAAGAATTTATGTTTGGAGTACTAATATTCGTAGTTGTATCTTTTTTGATTTCTGTTGTCGTAGCAAAACTTTCCTTACCTTACTTTAATCGCTTATTTGATACTCATCTTGAGATTCAATTTTTAAGGCTCAACTTTTTATTGATTAGTGCATTCCTGCTTGTGCTCACGCTGTTATTAGCGGGTGTATTTCCCGGGATTTATCTTACAAGGTTCAATCCTGTCACAGTTCTGAAAGCAGGTTCCTCGAAACTTGCCGGGAAAAAAAGCAGTACTCAACAAGGACTGGTTGTCCTGCAATTCGTAATTGCAACCATCCTGATAGTTTCAGTTATTGTGATGCAAAAGCAGGTTAGTCTTTTTAGAACAAAACAATTAGGATTTGATAAAGAAAATATAGTTTATGTGCATTCCGTGGGCGAATTCAACAATATTCAAAATCTAAGGCTATTGAAGGAGCAACTTTTAAAAGATTCAAATATTGAGGGGATTGTTGCCCAAAGCAGTTTACCCAATGTTTTTGAAGTCGGTGGAAATATTTACACCAGCAAGAATCCCGATAAGTTAGTACACGGTGAAATGGTTGGAGTAAGCGAAGACTATTTCGATGTAATGAAGATTGACTTTTTAGAAGGGGAACAGGATTTTAATTACTCGAATGAAGTTATCCTGAACTGCGTAATCAATGAAACTGCTGCCAGACAATTACAACTTAAGCCTCCTTATACCGGACAAACTGTTTTTAGTTACAATCAGGATAGATATTTAAACATAACTGGCGTAATAAAAGACATCAATACAAAATCTTTGGCCCAGGAAGTAAAACCGTGCTTATATACCAAAGCGAATTTTTACACGGATAATGGTGTAATCCTGTATAGAATTTCGGGCAATTACGAAGCTGCAATCCAATCAATAAGAGATTATTGCACAGAGTATAATGCGACGATTCCTTTTGAATTTCAATTTTTGGATGAGACTTATAATGGGCTGTACAAAAGTGAAATCAGGACACAGAAAATCCTAAGCTGGTTTTCAATTCTTTCGGTTTTGTTAACCAGCATGGGCCTGTTGGCTATGGTTTATTTTATAACTGAAAATAAAACCAAAGAAATTGGCATCCGCAAAGTAAATGGCGCAAAAGTTTCGGAAATCCTTTCAATGTTGAATAAAGACTTTATAAAATGGGTAGCCATAGCCTTCGTAATTGCCTGCCCAATTGCCTGGTATGCCATGAGTAAATGGCTTGAAAACTTTGCCTACAAAACCACTTTAAGTTGGTGGATTTTTGCATTGACAGGTATATTGGCTTTAGGTATTGCACTATTAACGGTGAGTTGGCAAAGCTGGCGGGCTGCTACCAGGAATCCGGTTGAAGCACTGAGGTATGAATAATCTAATATAATCTAACAATGAAAAACATATTAAAACCAATAGTCAGAAATTTTATTCGCAAACCAGCGATAAATTTGATAAATTTATTGGGCTTAGCCATCAGTTTGGTGTTTGTTATCATTCTGTCGGTTTATTGCTACAGCGAATTAAGCACCGACACGCAACACGCTAACTTCGACCGCACTTATCTTATTGGTAAACCCGGAGCAGGGACTAATACTCCGGCAATATTAAAACCTCATCTCGATTCGGATATCCCCGGAATAGAGGCATCTATAAGAATAGGCAATGCGTGGAATACTCCTGTTTTACAAGCAGAAGATGGAGAACCTATTACTTCTGATATGGTTTTTTCTGATCCCGGTTTTTTTAGTTTTTTCAAGTATAACTGTATCGAAGGAGATGCTGCCACGGCACTTAATAATCCGATGTCGGTTGTTATTACAGAAACGCTGGCGAATAAGCTTTTTGGTCAACAACCCGCTATTGGCAAAACGATAAAGTACAACAATGATAAACTATTAACAGTGTCGGCAGTTGTTGAAGAATCAGTTGAAAATACCTTTCTCAATATTAGTGCAGTTACCTCTATTGAAACAAGAAAGATAGTTCAACCCAGCGAAGATGAATATAAAGAATGGGGATGGTCTAATTTTCAAACGTTTGTACGCTTAAACGAAAATGCCAATCCCGACCAGACAGCCGAAACTATTTTCGCTATTTTCCCCAAAGACTTTCAGCAATGGGTTGAATATATTCATTTGATACCATTGAAAGATGTTTATTTCTCTAACCTACAAACTTCCGGTGCACATCACATCCGTCAGGGTAGCAAAAGCAAAGCATTAATACTGCTGTTTGTAGCCGGTCTTATTCTGATTATTGCATTGGTAAATTTTATCAACATCACCTCATCGCAATGGATGGAACGCCTCAAACAAACCGGCGTTTTGAAAGTAATAGGAGCTACACGAACAAACATTTTCAGAAAAGTATTGGGCGAAACGTTTCTGTTTTTTATTGCTGCCGTAATTCTGGCTCTTGCGATAATGGTTGTTGTTACCCCAATTGTTATAAATTACACAGGCATTCAGTTCAGCTTGAAGTCAATTTCCAGTCCGGCACTTTTAGGTATTGTTCTTACAGCTACCTTGCTCTTTAGTTTGGTATTAAGCCTGATTCCCGGGGTACGTATTTCGTCCTCAAAGGCTGTCGATAATTTAAAAAAATCAGTCAATCGGAACAATAAAAAATCGTATTTGCAAAACGGGTTAATTACCCTTCAGTATGTTATTTCTATTGTGTTGATTGCATTTACAACGCTTATTTTTAAACAAGTAGAATACGGAAGCAACAATCTTGTCTTTAACCAAAACAATACCGTTGCCATTAAACTCACTCAGCAACTCGATAAAAATATTGTTGGAGAAGAGTTGAAAAAAATACCGGAATTGCAGAATGTGTCCTTCACTCAGTTTTATCCCGGCAAAGAGCTTTCGGTCTGGGGGACAGATATATACCTGGATGGGAAACCACAGGAGGTCTATTTTTCGAATTTCAGTGCCGATGCCGAATTTTTTTCAATTATGAATCTGGAAATGCTGAGAGGACAACTCTACTCCGATGATTTATCCACCGACAAAAACAAGGTGATTGTGAACGAGACTTTTCTGAAGCAATTTAATATCGACAATCCTATTGGTAGTAATTTTTATATGAGTAATAGAAAATACGAAATTGTTGGTGTAGTAAAAGATTTCAATTTCGAGTCGGTTGAAAAACCAATTGGACCATTGGCAATTATCAATCAAGGCTATGCGGCATATTGTTTAGCAACACTTTCGTCAAACAATTTTAAAACGCTTTCGGCTACACTAAACAAAATCAATACTATTACAGCAGAACTATCGCCTGAATTTCCGGTAGAAGTGAGTTTCCTTGATGCAGCTGTTCAAAATATGTACGAATCTGAAGTTCGGTTTCGCCGTACATTTTCGTTATTCTCGATAAGTGCCATTATTATTTGTGCAATGGGCATTCTGGCCATGTCAATCTTTGCAGCTCAACATCGCATAAAAGAAATCGGAATCCGTAAAGTCAACGGAGCCAAAGTATCAGAAATCCTTTCAATGTTGAATAAAGACTTTATAAAATGGGTAGCTATTGCCTTTGTAATTGCCACCCCCATTGCATATTATGCCATGAATAAATGGCTCGAAAATTTCGCCTACAAAACCGCTTTAAGTTGGTGGATTTTTGCGCTGGCCGGGTTATTGGCGTCGGGTATTGCCTTACTGACGGTGAGTTGGCAAAGTTGGAGGGCTGCTACGCGGAACCCGGTGGAGGCGTTGCGGTATGAATAAACCTGAAAGACAGAAAAATGAAAACACTAAAAATCATCCTACGCGGATTCAGAAAAAACAGTAGATTGAACCTGCTGAATATCTTGTCGATGGCAATAGGTATGGCAGTAGCAATTATTGTTTTGGGCCATGTTTATCAGGAATTTACCTATGATTCTCAATATCAAAATTCCAGTCGGGTGTACCGTGTTTTAACTCAAAATGATAAAAATGAATTATCGGGAGCAGCAACTTACGGGCCGTTAGCAAAGAGTTTAAAGTCTGATTTCCCTGAAGTTACGGATGCCTCCAGGGTAAGTTTCTACTGGGGTTACCTGGCGCTCACTGCAGGTGATAAAATGTTTAATGAGAATCGAACCATTTTTGCCGATCCAAACTTTTTCACCCTGTTTTCATTTCCTCTGGAAAAAGGCGATGCGGCAAATTGCCTGAGTTCGCCAAATTCTGTTGTTTTATCGGGAAGTGCAGCCAAAAAATATTTTGGTGAAAAGGACCCGGTGGGGGAACAGATAAAAATCGGCAAAGACAGATTATTTACTGTTCAGGGTGTTTCTAGTGATTTTCCGAGGAATTCCAATTTTCGTGGCGATATCCTTTTACCCCTGGAAAGTATCTCAAAACTAACCCAGGTTTGGATCGAACCTTCCTGGAATTATCCATCCGATATTCATACATTTATTCTGGCCGAAAACCAAATTGATGAGGAAGCCATTTCAACAAAAATATCAACTTACCTAACGACACATGTGACAGAAAATCCCGAGAAACTGGTGTTACAACCGTTAAAAAAGTTACACACTGAAATGCAAACCGGCTGGGAATCGGTGCCGCAGGCAAATAAAAGTTACCTATATCTTTTGGCCATTGTTGCCTTGATTATACTTTCTATGTCGGCAGTAAATTTTCTTCTGCTCCACATTGGAACCGCATCGCAACGAGCTATTAATACGGGAGTCAAAAAAGTTTGCGGGGCTTCAAAATCAATTATTTTCGGCGATCAAATTCGCGAGATATTATCTTATATCTCAATAAGCGTGGCGATTTCACTAATTTTAGTTTATCTGTATAATTCTATTGTTACAATCAGGTTTTCATTTCTTCCAGCTGTAAAAGAATTTGATTTTACACTTTTACTCTTTTTGACAGGAGTAATTTTTGTTTTTGCAATTTTAACTTCGATTGTTCCTGCCGTAATAATTTCAGGACAAAAAACAGTACGTATTTTTAAGGCAGATCAACAATCGCTGCACAAACAACCGAAAATGGTAAATGTCCTTATTGTTGAACAATTTACCATCAGTGTGGTGCTGTTGGCGGTTACCTCTTTATTTTATAAACAGGTTCATTTTCTGGAAAAACACAGCCCGGGATTCGCCAGGGAGGAATTAATAACCATTCCTTTGAATATGTCGGTTGACGAAGGATTAAACGGGAATAAATTTGATGCTTTTGCACAGGAACTAAAAAAATTGCAGGGGATAAAAAATGCAACACTCGCTTTTTCTTCGCCCTCGAATGTACAAACATCAGCCGATGGTTTTCGTTGTGACGGAATGCCCGAAGGAGAAACTGTTAGCATGCAATGGAACTCGGTTTATTACGATTATTTTGAAACGCTAGGTGTTAAAATGGTGGAGGGGCGTGGATTTAATCGCGACTTCAAAAACGACCTGATTGATTACGGCACCCAAAGAAAATGTGCCTATGTGATCAATCAAAAAGCGGCTGATGAGATGGGGATTGATAATCCTATTGGGAAAACATTATATGCTTATCAGGAAGGTACGATTGTTGGCATTGTGGAAAATTTCAACTTTAAGTCGCTGCACAGTGAAATAACTCCCATGTGTTTTAATATGAATCCGTTTTACTACAATGAAATTATTGTAAGAATGAATCCCGGAGTACCGGCAGTGCCGGATCAGATAAAAACATTGTGGGAAGAATTTGTACCTGAATATCCTTTTGAATATAGTTTTGTAAACGACCAACTCAACCAAATGTACGAATCGGAAAGTAAACTGACTGCCAGTTTAAATGTATTTGCAGGCATTGGAATTCTGATCGCCTGCATGGGTTTGCTTGCTCTTTCTATTTTGGCTATGCAAAAACGAACCAAGGAAATTGGTATCAGAAAAGTAAACGGCGCCAAAGTTTCAGAAGTAATGATGCTAATAAACAAAGACTTTGTGATGAGAGTGGTTATTGCCTTTGTAATTGCCACGCCCATTGCATACTACGCTATGAATAAATGGCTCGAAAACTTTGCATATAAAACCACTTTAAGCTGGTGGATTTTTGCATTGGCAGGTTTGCTGGCACTGGGAATTGCCCTGTTAACTGTTAGCTGGCAGAGCTGGAGAGCGGCTACGCGAAATCCGGTAGAGGCATTACGATATGAATAATTGAAATTTGAAATAGAACATGATGAATTTATTATTTTTCAAACTAGCATTTCGAAGTTTATTAAAAAACAGACTAAATACATTTATAAATATACTTGGATTTTCGTTGGGTATTGCTGCCAGCCTGTTTATTTTCTTGTTTATAAATTATGAAAATAGTTTCGATAATTTTCACCCAAACAGAGAACGAATATATCGGGTTATGGGGGCATTTAATATGGCAGATGGTGTTAACCAAACTGGTTTTGGATGGTTCCCTACAGCTCCGGCTGTAAAAAACGGAATTCCTGGGGTTGAGGATTTTTGTCGGGTAACTGAAAGTACCAAAGCCAAATGTTACAATAATGGTAACCTATATAAGCTGGGCAGTCTGCGAAGTGTTGACGATAATTTCTTTCATTTCTTCAACTTTCAGCTTTTAAACGGCAACCCGGAAACAGTGTTAAACAGTGCAGATAAAATTGTGCTGACAGAAGAAAAAGCAAAACACATTTTTGGCAACAAAAACCCTCTCGGAGAACCACTCTTATATAATCATAAAGTATTTACAGTTTCGGGCATTGCCGCCAACCCGCCATCAAATACCCAGTTTGCTTTCGATGCGCTTACTTCTGTAAAGTACATTGAGCAAAGCGATGAGTATTGGAAAGGCTGGGGGGGAGGTATAACATTTTTGTCGTACATCCTGCTTGAAAGAGGCATAAAACCAGAACAGATAGAAAATGCCCTACCTGCACTGCTTCAACAAGAAGTAAATCAATACTGGGAAAAAGAAGGAGGCATGACGCTCTCTGCAAAACTTCAGAATATTGAAGATGTACATCTTTCTGATGGAACAATAGCTTATGATGTAAGTTCTGCCCGGAATAAAAAAAGTCTAACGGTTGTCGCAAGCATTAGTTTATTAATTCTATTACTGGCAGTTATCAATTATATCATTTTGTATACGGCTCAAATTATCTCGAAAATAAAAGACAACGGGATTTTGAAAATTCACGGTGCTGGGAAAAGAGGCTTATTTGCTCAAACCTATGCCGAAGTCTTTATTATTGCAGGAATAGCCTCACTTTTGGGAATTCTTTCGTTGACAGTGGGACTAAACTTCTTAAATACCCATTTGCATACAGCGGTTTCGGTAAGTCAAAACATTGTAATAGCGTTGGTATTTTTAGCTGCCCTAATTTTTGTATTGTCAACCATTGTAACCTTAATTTCAACGCGAAAGATTTTTGCAACAAATCCAATTGATTCAATTAAAAACAACACTATTTCAGGGAGTTCCAGAAACACTCAAGCGAATTTTCTGGTTACATTTCAGTTTGCAGCCGTAATTTTATTGCTGATTTCGGTTTTTGTAGTTTCACGGCAAAACAAGTTTTTACTGAATCACGAATTGGGTTTTGACAAAGAAAATATACTTACTCTGTATTCCGACGAAGAGTTTCTTAACAAAGAATTGGAAGGTTTTAAGCAACAATTAAAAAGCAGGGCTGAAATTCGTTCGGTAAGCTTGTCGAGCCAGCCGGTTGGTACCGGAATTACGCAAAATGGTTACAGCATTGGCGATGAATCCAATAAAATAATGATTAACGCCCTCTATACGGATGCTGATTTTTTAAACTGCTTCGATATAAAATTGCTTAGTGGTGAAAATTTTAGCGGAAATGAAAGTCGCGACAATAATGCTATTTTGATCAATCAGGAACTTGCCAAAAAAGTAGGATGGTCTAATCCTTTAGATAAAACCATTAACAGGGATGGCGATTTAAAAATAATAGGTGTTGTGAAAGATTTCAACTTTTCATCGCTTTCGCATCAAATTCGTCCGGTTTTAATTATGGCTAACCCCGATTGGGATGGATGGGGATATTATGTAATAAACATCCGTTATCAAACCACGGATATTCAGGCATTAGTAAAACAAATTGGACAAATGTGGCAAAAACGTTTTCCGGAAACGCCTTACGAAATTCGTTTTCTTGATGATATGTTGGCATCGAACTATAAATCTTTGGAGGCACAACAAAAAATCATCAGTTTCTTTAGCCTGCTGGGGATGATTATTGCAGTTGTTGGTTTATTTGGTTTAACGGTATTTGTTACCAAAAAGAGGATAAAAGAAATCGGCATCCGAAAAGTAAACGGCGCAAAAATTTCCGAAGTAATAATAATGCTCAATAAGGATTTTGTAAAGTGGGTAATAATAGCTTTTGTATTAGCAACTCCCATTGCGTACTACGCCATGAATAAATGGCTCGAAAACTTTGCATATAAAACCACCCTGAGTTGGTGGATTTTTGCCCTCGCCGGTTTATTGGCTCTGGGAATTGCATTGTTAACGGTTAGTTGGCAAAGTTGGCGTGCTGCTACTAGAAATCCTGTTGAGGCGTTGAGATACGAATAATGTATAATTATGAATTTAACAAACCTGAAAGTATCAATACGCAACGCCCGAAAAAATGGGGTGATTTCGTTTGCTAAAATATTTGGACTGAGCATTTCGTTTGCCGTTATTTTATTTGCGGTAAGCTATGTGTACTACGAAACCAGTTTCGATAAAAGCATTACCGATGCCAATTGTATTTATCGCTGCTTAGTACAGGGAAATTATAATAACGAAGCATTAGACTATGCCGTAACCAGTGCTGCACAAGGCCCTTCAACAGTTGCGAACATACCTGAAGTTTCAGAATCGCTGCGTATTTTCAATCAGGGAGAAGCTGATATCTCGGTCGATAAAAAAAATTACCTGAAAGGAAAGTTGTTTTATTCTGATGCTAACTTTTTTAAATTTTGGAACATTCATTTAACAAGTAATATAGACGAACCTTTGGCTGCAAACAATTACGTAGTGATATCCGAAAGTTTGGCTAAAAAAATGTTTGGCTCTGTAAACGCTGCTTTAGATAAAAATATCACATTCCGTAGTAATGAATGCACCATCACAGGCGTATTTTCCGATTTACTAAAGAATTTTCATCTCAAAATCGATTTTCTTCAGTCTATAGAAAAAGAAATTAAAGGCAATCTAAGTTGGGGAAACCAAAGTTATTACACGTACATAAAAACGGTTTCGCCAAATATTAACATTGATGATTTGAATTTCAAAATTAGCAAGAATGTTTATACTCATTTTGATCAAGGAGTTGATGCAGAAAAGGCTCAAACATTTGACGAGCTAAGATATGACGAAAACAACTATTGTTTTTATACGGTTGAACCGTTAAGTGACATCCATTTCAGCAAACATAAATTCGACTCGGCAACAACAGCCAATAAAACGTACGTTTATGGTGCAATAATCCTGGCGCTTTTGGTACTTCTAATTTCGTCAATTAATTTCATCAATCTGTCCATTGCCAATCTTTCAACACGTTACAAAGAAGTGGGCATTCGTAAAACAATCGGGGCTTTGAGAGCGCATATTGTAAGCCAATTCTTAAACGAAACCCTTGTTTTCTTTATCGTTTTGCTCGTTGTTGCCATCGGGATTTTCATTGCATTTAGCAATTCGTTATCGCAGTATTTAGGGTTTGACATCAGTTTAACAACTATAAATTTCATTAAAATTATTGCTGTTTGCTCGGCATTCTTGCTGCTGTTCTTGCTCAGTATTAACGTTATTCCAATTTGGATGACCTCCCACAACGAAACGCTTAACCTGATAAAAGGAAAAAGCAACAAGCGCAAACAACAATGGGGCAGTAACACATTTGTACTCATCCAATTTATGTTGTCGGTGGTGATTATCCTGTCCTCGGTAATTATGACCAAACAAATTAATTATATAGTTACCAAAGACAAGGGGTACACTTCTGAAAATGTAATGTCAATTAATCTTTGGCGTTTGTCGGAACAACGGCGCGAAAGTTTTATGAAACAGTTGGAAACCTATCCGACGATTCAATCGGTAAGTAGTTCAATGCGTGCCATTGGGTATGACATCGGAATGAACGGTGCCTATTTTGAAAACAGAAACGATGAATCGAATTATTTTCATCCAAGTATTCTTCCCGTGGATGCCAATTTTGCCAAAACCTTTGGAATGGAAATGAAGGAAGGCCGTTTTTTCAACACGTCTCTTGAAACAGATAAAAATGCGGCCATTATTAACGAAGCAGCCGCTGCCGAATATAAAAAAGAAGGTTTGCTTATTGGGAAAAGACTGATTGCCGATGGCGACTTTGAAATAATCGGAATTGTGAAAAATTTTAATTTCCGTTCATTGCATCACGCCGTTGAACCATTGGTAATAACCTATTCAAAAAATCAGGGTAATGTTTATTTGAAAATCTCGATGGAAAATTCGGCTGAGGTTATTGCTACCGTTCAAAAGCTATGGAACGAATTCAATATCAATCAGGAATTTGATTATAAATTTATTGATGATATTTTGGCTTACAACTATGCCAAAGACCAACAAGCTAAGAAACTACTGATGATTCTCTCTCTAATTTCAATTGTCATTGCTTGTGTGGGATTGTATGCTGTAAGTTTCTTCACCATCATTCGGAAAACAAAAGAAATCGGCGTAAGAAAAGTGAACGGTGCCACTATTTCAGAGATAATGAAAATGCTAAATATCAACTTTGTAAAATGGGTTTTACTATCGTTCATCATTGCTACACCAATTGCATATTACACAATGCACAAATGGCTCGAAAACTTTGCCTACAAAACCACTTTAAGTTGGTGGATATTTGCCTTAGCAGGTGTATTAGCGATGGGAATTGCTTTGTTAACTGTTAGCTGGCAAAGCTGGAGGGCGGCTACGAGGAATCCGGTGGAGGCGTTGAGGTATGAATAAAACATTGAAACAAAATTTTAATAGAAAGCTATGAAAAATTTGAAATTCGCTTTTCGAATGTTGAGAAGAAACCCTTTACTGGTTTATATAAGTATTCCCGGACTGGCTGTTGGTCTGTGTGCTCTATTACTTTTGACCAATTACCTGAAATACGAATTTAGTTTCGATAAACATTTTCTCAACAACGATCGCGTGTTGCGGCTTTGCAATACCTTGCACGAAGAAAATGGTCCCCGTTATTTGTCTGAATCACTTCGTACAGATTATACACAATTACCTCTGCAAGTTCCCGAAATAGAAAAGGCGGTTCAGTTGTATCCGGGCTGGGATATAAAAGTAAAAACAGAGAAAAACATTTTCAAGGATTTACAAGTAATGTACACCGATGAAGAATTTTTCGACGTTTTTGGATTAAAGCTACTGGAAGGAAATACTTCAGAAGCGCTTGCCGGAAAACAGAATATAGTACTTACAAACTCAACTGCTGAAAAGCTCTTCGGGACAACAGATTGTGTTGGGAAAACACTTTCACTAGATGGTTCCGATTTGTTTGTGTCGGGCGTAATGGTCGATATGCCCAAAACCACGCATTTTTATTTCGACATGCTGCAACCTATGAAAGCCAACGATTTTATTATCCAACAAGGCAGCCTCGAATTTTCTACTTACTATCTGATTAAAGAGGGGGTGGAATTGAAAACAGCCGAAAGGAATATTGCGGCAGCAAACGATGAACTGATGAAAGTATGGAAAAACCGAGGAAAATTAAACGATACAAAAACCGAAACCAGTACCGAGCTGTTGCGGGATATTCATTTGCATACCAAAACGCAGAGCGACATGGTACCAAAAACAAATCACGCCCAGCTTTTTATCATGATTGGTATTGCATTTTTTGTTTTTCTGATAGCGCTTGTCAATTTTGTTAATATGTATTTGCTGCATGGCGAAAAACGTATTGCCGAAATAGCTTCGCGAAAAGTGGCGGGTGCGACACGCAATAACCTTGCCGGTCAGTTCTTTCGCGAAAACGGCATCATTGCTTTTTTTGCATTGCTTATGGGGGTAGGATTGGCTGTTATTATTCAGCCATTCTTTTCTCGAATGATAAATCTGCCATTAACTGTAGATGATATGTTCACTCCGCTGGGCCTTATCATAATTGTGTCCATTTTGATTTTACTTGTCCTGATAGCAGGAGCTTACCCAAGCCTTCATTTGTCGAAAATAAATCTGGTTTCAGGATTAAAAGGCAAGCGTCAAAACATTTCACATGGCGGGCTTTCCAAATCGGTTGTTCTGGTACAGTTTTTTATTACAGCGTTGCTTATTTCTTCGCTTATTATTATCCGTGCTCAGATAAACTACATGAAAGATGTACCACTAGGTTTTAATGCGAAAAATGTGGTAGCCATTCAGGATTTTTCAGGGCAGGCTGCAAAAAATGCCGTTTCCATTAAAAATGAGTTGGAGAAATTGCCTTTTATTCAAAGTGTTGGTATTTCGCAACATCGTATGGGCGGCGGTTGCAGCGGGCAATCTATTGCTTTGTTAAATGATGCGAATGAAAAAACTATCAATGAATACCGGGTAATGCCCGGATTTGGTGAAACCATGCAATTGCAATTAGAAGAAGGTCGTTTTTTTACTGATAGCCAGGCAGATAACAATAGTGTTATATTGAATGAAGCAGCAGTAAAAATGCTTGGTTTGCAATTTAGCGCCGGTATGCAGGTTTTATATAAAGGCGACCCCGTAAAAGTTACCGGAATTGTTAAGGACTTTTATTTTAACGGCTATGCCGGAAAATCGGTAGAACCTCTTGTTTTATCTCGCTCCGATGGTTTCGGTTTTCTTATTTACCTGCGTACTTTCGGAAACTTTACTCAATACAATCAAAAAGAGGTGGCAGATATCATTAAACAGTTTGACCCTGATTACATGATGTCTTTTTCATCACTTGAAGATGTGTATGCAGCAAAATTCGAAAAAGATGAACGGGTATATAGCATGGTGTCATCGGGAGCCTGGCTGGCTATTTTGCTGAGTTTTGCCGGAATGCTTGCCCTTTCGGTACTAAACGTAACACGCCGCACCAAAGAAATTGGAATTCGTAAAGTAATTGGCAGTAGTGAAGCTGCCATTTTACACAGTTTGTTGAGCGAAACATTTATTTTAGTCAGCATTGCTTCAGTATTTGCTTTTGGTGTATCGTACCTATTAATGGATAGTTGGTTAAGCAACTACGCCGAAAAAGTAAACATGCATTTATATTATTTCCTTCTTAGCGGAATTTTTGCCTTTGCCATAACATTCTTTGCTGTTAGTTGGCAAAGCTGGAGGGCGGCTACGCGGAATCCGGTGGAGGCATTGAGGTATGAATAAGGAAAAAGGAATTAACAAATAATATTTACACAATGGTCAGGCATTATTTAAAAACAGCAATTAGGAGCTTACAGAGAAACAGGTTTTACTCGGCACTAAGCATCGGTGGTTTTGCGGTGGGATTTGCCGTATGTATTATAATTGGGCTGTATGCTTACAGTGAATTTTCTGTTGATACAGTTTTTAAAGACTACAATCATATTTACAGGTTGGTAGATATTGATTCAAAATTTTCTGATGAAAAAACCACCGCTTTTGATTACAATCTCAGAACAATATTAAAAGATAATTACAGCGAAATTGAATATGTGGCTCCATACAAAATTAGCAGTAGCAATAACTTTTTATTGCTGACTGAAAACAAAAGTTTTAAGTATGATTACAGCATGAAGACGACAGACGAAATGTTCGACTTGCTATCAATCAAAATCATAGAAAAATCAAGAAATAACGATTTACTGGATAATAACTCTGTTGTGCTCACACAATCAATGGCTAATAAAATGTTTGAGGGAGAAAATGCTATTGGTAAAAGAATTTCAATAGACGAATTTCAAGGAAGAACTGAATTATTTGTATCTGCGGTTGTTGAAGATTTGCCTAAAAATACAAGTTTCCCCGACATTTCTATTTTTCTGAATATTGAAAGAGGTTTGCAATATAGTCAAATGGGAAATGGAGAGTATAGCGTTAATCCTGTAAATTATTATGTGAAATTATTAGATAATATAAATCCTGCCGATTTCAAAAACAGATTAAACAATAGCCTGAAAAGTTATCAGAAAATACATGAACAAGTTGAATTACAACCGATATCCGATATTTATATGTCGTCAACTGATATTCACGATGGATCACCCTATACAAAAAGAGGAAATACAAAACTGATATTCCTGTTAGCTTCCATCGCAATACTGATATTGGTACTATCTGTAATTAATTATATTAACTATTCCATCGCCCAGCATCAATCGCAAATAAAAATTATAGGAATAAGAAAAACGAACGGTGCTGCTTTTTCGAATATTTTTAAATATTTTCTTTCAGAATCATTTATCGGCGTATTTATAGCAATAACAATAGCGTTACTATTATCATTACTTTTCCTTCCCTTTGCGAACCAATTGTTGGGTAGCAAAGTTGGTTCAGGATTACTATTTCAGCCAATGCCATTCCTGATTTTCATTCTAACGATTGGCTCTGTCATTCTCATTAATACACTTATACAACAATGGGGTTTGGTAAAGTTCAACATACTAAAATACCTGAAAGGTGGAAATGTTAAACGTGGAGGAAGTTTTGCCACCAATGTACTTTCTGTTTCACAATTTGCAGTTGCCATAAGCTTATTTATATGTTTGTTCTTTATCAACAAGCAACTTCATTTTGCAAAACACGCCGACCTCGGGTTTCAAAAAGAAAATATCATTTACCTGAAACTGAATAGTAATCTGAAAATGGCAAATGCCCTGAAAAGTGAAATAGAAAAACTGCCATTTGTGGAGAGTTCATCGATTAGCCAGGGTATTCCAGGTACAATAAATGCTCAAACCTCAGATGGATATTTAATTTACGCAGACAACGATTTTACAAATACATATGACATTGAAATGCTTGAAAACTGGGCAATTGGAAAGGGAAAAACCGATAAAATCTGTATTGTAAATGAAACGGGAATAAAAAAGAATCAATGGAAAGAAAGTGAAAATCCAAAGTTCGGAGACTATACTATCATTGGTGTAATGAAAGATTTCAAATTTATGTCATTCAAGGAAGCCGTAACCCCTGTAATTATTGCCATCGACCATCGGTACATTAATAACTTTCCAAATTATTCCATCCGTTTATCCAAAGGAAATATATCCGCTCAATTAGCAGAAATAGAAAATGTATGGAAATCGGTTATACCGGAGGAATACCCGATGGAATTTGAATTTATTGATGACAGGCTTAGTGTAATGTACGCAAAAGACGAACAACTTGGTAAAGCAATTTCGGTTTTTTCAATGGTCGCATTTATTCTTGTTGTACTCGGCATACTCGGACAGGTGTTTCAAATCTGCATCAATAAAATCAAAGAAATAGGTATTCGCAAAGTAAACGGGGCAACGTTACTGGATATTTTCAAAATCATCAACTACCGTTTTATAATCTGGGTATTTGTGGCATTTATAATTGCATCTCCAATAGCTTATAAACTTATGCAGAAATGGCTCGAGAGTTTTGCTTATAAAACAAGTTTAGACTGGTGGGTATTTGCACTGACGGGATTAGGGACTTTTGCATTTGTTGTAACCATTGTAACCCTGCAAAACTGGAATACAGCTACACGGAACCCGGTGGAAGCGTTGAGGTATGAATAAGTAATTTATATTATGAAATATTTTAGTTTCAATATCCTCTGAAGTTGCAAGTTGTTGAATTTCAATTGGGCTTTTTATTAGTGTTGTTTATGTGTTGGCTATTATATTATGAGTAGAAGATGAACTGAGCTATGATTTGTTCAACAAAAATGCCGACCGGAATACCGTATTATTGTTCACGCAGGTGAAAACTTGCTTGGAGAGAAAACACTAACCTTTTGGGCAAAATAAGTCGGTAAACGAAGTTGTAATACCAAAACCATTCAATTTGGTTATCAATTATTTCAACATGTATTTGGTATAATTTTGGTGAAAATTTTAACACGAAGTGTATAAATATTTTACAGCATTGCTGTTCCTTTTTTGTTAAGTGTTTCTTTTTTAAGCTTTAGCAGTTAAGGCATGAGAGTTGTTTTATGGAAATATACAAGTTGATAATAATGATTAAAAAAATAAGCAAATAAGAGATGATAAAGCTTTTTCTGAAAAATATTTTAAGAGGTCTTTTTTCTAAGAAATCATTTACCCCTATAAATATTGCAGGATTATGTATTGGTATAACAATTTTCTTTATGCTGTTCGTATATGTTTTGTATGAGAATAGTTACGATAAATTTATTCCAGATTCTGAAAACATATACAGGGTGGAGCTAGACATGTTTAGAAACGGGAAATTGTTATCAGAAAAAGCATCGTCAACATATAATATTGGCTCTTTGTTAAAAGACGAAATTCCTCAGGTGAAGGGATATGCCAGGGCTGGGTTTGAAAAATGTTTAATCTATCGAGAAGATGTAAGTTTTAATAGTCAGGATTTGTTTTGGGTAGATTCTACTTTTTTAAATACGGTTAATGTGAAAATGTTGCAAGGTGATGCCTCTACTGCATTGGCAGCTCCGTATACTGCTGTATTATCAGAAGATATGGCGCATAAATTATTTGGAAAACAAGACCCTGTAGGGCAAATGATTTATGTAAATGAAAACCTTAAATTTATTGTGAATGGAGTATTTGAATCTTTGCCTCACAATAGTCATTTTAACTTTAATTTATTACTCTCTCTAAGTACCGGAGATGTGCTTTGGCCTGGATGGGGAACTCAAAATCGTTCATGGACTGGCGAAAGTTGGCTTTATACTTATGTGAAGCTGGAAAACGGAGTAGATGCCGAGGTGGTTGAGCAGAAAATGAATGAAAAAGTAACTGAGCTTTTCCCAAAAGAATTGTTAGCAGATAATTATTCCTATAAATATCATCTCAAAAAAATTGAGGACATCCATTTAACATCTCATCTTGAAAACGAATTTGAAATAAATGGTTCAGAAAAAAATACAAACACTCTTTTCTTTATTTCCTTTTTAATAATAATTACTGTTTGGATAAATTTTATAAATATATCGTCTTCAGAAGCTTTCGAGAAAGCAAAAGAAATAGGAATTAGAAAGGTAAATGGAGCAACAAAATGGCATATTGTTTTTCAGTTTTTAGCTGAAGTCTTTATCATTAACCTTATTAGCTTACTTCTTACTTTTATACTTATTCAGTTCAGCTTTGGTATTTTCGAATCTATTTTTGATGTTCCTATTAAGCATTATCTGAATCATCATCTCTATTTGTATTTGTATTTGCTTTTGATTGTCGTTACAGGAACATTACTGTCAGGAATTTATCCGGCTTTGATAATGGCAAATTTTAATCCGCATAAAGTATTGAAAGGTAGTATTTTGTCGGGGAAACGGAATTTTAGTTTAAGAAAGTCTTTGCTTATTTTTCAATTATCGGTTTCTATAGCTCTTCTCGTTTCTGTAATTACTATTTATAAGCAAATTAATTACATAAATACTACTGATATTGGCTTCAATAAAGACTTCGTATTAGCGATAAAGGCGCCTTGTACGTTAAATATGGATTCTTCGAAATATCGGAAATATTTACATTTTAAAAATGAGATTTTAACCTTGCCTTCGGTTAAAGCAGTAACTGCAAGCTCATACTCGATGGGGGAGGAATGTCTTTCTACTATTTTGTATAATCAGTTAAACGGCAATGAAATACCGGGTATCTCCTGCAAAATAAATAATATTGATGAAGACTATATAAATACTTATAATATTCGTCTGTTAGGAGGAAGTAACTTTGCTCTTACTCAGTCTCTTGGCGAAGATAAAGTTATTATCAATAAGGTAGCATTAAAAGCTCTTGGATTTGATGCTGCCGAAAATGTAATCGGAAGTTATTTGTCTGTTTCAGGACAACGAAAAACAAAGATTGTGGGGGTTTTAGATAATTTTAATCAGGAAAGCCTGAAAAGCAGAATCGAGCCAATGGTTTTCTTCTATAATCATCCTAATAATTTTGGGACTTATTCTGTTCTTCTTCAAAAGAATAGTCAGAAAGATATTATTTCTCAGGTTCGCGCTTTTTGGAAAAAAGAATATCCTAATGCTCCTTTCGATTATCTTTTTGTTGATGCACAGCTTGACTCTCTTTATAAATCGGAACAGCGTTTTGGGCAGCTTCTTGTTTTGTTTGCGTTTTTAACAATTGTAATAGCCGGATTAGGTCTTATTGGTTTAATAATAATAGTAACCCGAAAAAAGATAAAAGAAATTGGGGTACGTAAAGTAAACGGCGCAAAAACATCGGAAGTAATGGTTTTGCTAAATAAAGATTTTTTAAAATGGGTAACCATTGCTTTTGTAATTGCGACTCCAGTTGCTTGGTATGCTATGAATAAATGGCTTGAAAACTTCGCCTACAAAACTACTTTAAGTTGGTGGATATTTGCGCTTGCCGGTTTGTTGGCCCTGGGAATTGTATTACTAACTGTTAGCTGGCAGAGTTGGCGGGCTGCTACACGGAATCCTGTTGAGGCACTTAGGTATGAATGACGAAATCCCTACTGTATTGGCGGGGTGGATGCGTTAAATTACGAATAAAAAAACAGCCAGGGTATCTCTACAAATGAAACTTTGACTATCACAAAATATGAAATAGCTATGATCTCAAACAATATCAAACAATCGTTCAGGAGTTTAAAGCACAACAAGCTTTATTCATTTTTAAATATTGGCGGCTTTGCTGTGGGTTTTGCCGTGTGTATGGTCTTGGCACTTTACACTTTTAAGGAGAATAGTGTCGATAAAGGTTTTGCCAACCATTCAAATCTATATCGTTTAATTGATACGGAGCGAAATTCGTGTCATCTCGATTACGATATAGCACAAAGTCTACCAGCGCAATTCCCAGACATTAAGCTGGCAGTGCCTTTTAACTACATTTCATTTGCCGATGAAAAAGCAAACGTATATATGAAAAAACTGGATGGTGAAGACTTTATCCAATCCAAAGCAATGATTAGTACCACCAACGATTTTTTCAAAGCATTCTCATTACCAATAATTGCCGGAGACAGCGATGCTCCTTTTGCCGATTTGAATTCGGTAGTTCTTACCAAAAGTATTGCCCAAAAGTTATTTGGCACCACAGATGTTATTGGAGAAATTATCGATTTTGCAGGTATATTTAGCATTCCAATTAGTGCTGTTTGTGAAGATATTCCCGCCAATTCAAGTATCGATGCCGATATATTCTATAATAGTGAAAATGAAAATTTTCGTTTTTCTCAGAATTGTAATGATAATGTATGTTGCAATCCGTTTGATATTTATGTTGAACTGAACGATAATGTTAATACAGAACAGTTTGCCGAAATTGTTAACGAGGACTTTCCTGCAAATAAAATGTTTACAAAAAACATTCGGTTACAACCGCTCGCCGACATTTATCTTGAATCGGGAATCGATGCCAATAAAAACAGGGCCGGTAGTAAAGCAATGATTAACATCTTTTTGTCTATCGCCATATTGATTATGCTTCTGTCGGTAATTAATTACGTCAACCTGTTCATTTCAAAACAATTAACAACGCTGAAAGATATTGCCATTAAAGTAACCAACGGTGCTGGTGCCAAACAATTACGTGCTTATTACCTGGTTGATGTAAGCATTTCTGTTTTAATTGCTTTTATACTGGCAGTTGGTATTTCCGCGTTGGTGCTTCCATTTGCAGACCAACTGCTTGGAACAACACTAAATTTAACTTGGCTTGCTTCACCCCTATTAATTGTAGTATTTACCGGAATACTAATTTCAACAATTCTAATATCGTCATTTGCTCCGGTTTATATTGTTTCTCGTTTCGATGTTCAACGTTTGTTTGGTAAAAAACAATCATCTCTTGGAAAACAATTTGGCAAAAAGGCATTAACAACATTTCAGCTATCAACAGCAATGATGCTATTGATTGGTTTGATTGTAATTCAAAAACAAATACATTTTGTAAAAGACAAAGATCTTGGTTTTGATAAAGAGCAACTTGTACGCATTGATTATTCAAGAGGAGCTCAAAATATTGATGCAATGAAACAACGCATAAACCAGTTGGCGTTTGTTAAGAATTCGTCGTTAAGTCATGGTGCGCCCGGTAGCATATATAACAAAATGTCAACCGATACTAAAGACCAGAACAACTTTGTTGCCGATTGTATTTTTGCAGACGACCAGTTTCTGGAAACATTTGATATTCATCTGTTAGAAGGGCGGGAATTTCAAAAATCCGATTTAAACAATGCTTGCCTTATTAACGAAACAGCCTATAAAAAGTACGGTTGGGACAATCTCGAAAAACGAAAATTCAACAACGGAAAAGAAGGCGGATATAATGTTGTTGGCGTAGTTCGCGACTTTAATGTGGCTTCGTTGCACACCGGAATAACTCCGGTTTGTATTCTTTATAATCCACAATTTGATTGTATAAACGTAAAATTAGCCCAGGGAAGTGTCGGCGAACAAGTTCAGCAATTAAAAAGCATCTGGGGCGATTTCTTCCCTGATGAACCAATGCGATTTTCGTTTTATGATGCCTATTTTGATGCATTCTATCATAAAGAAGAACGCGAAGGGAAAGCTATTGCTGTATTTTCAATTATAGCTTTTATGATTACCTGCTTGGGATTAATCGGGCAAATATTCCAAACCACCAATGCCCGTATCAAAGAAATCGGAGTCCGCAAAGTTAACGGTGCAACCATTTCTGAAGTAATGTCAATGCTCAATAAAGACTTTGTAAAATGGGTAGTAATAGCATTCGTTATCGCTACGCCAGTCGCCTATCTCGCAATGAATAAATGGCTCGAAAACTTTGCCTACAAAACCACTTTAAGCTGGTGGATTTTTGCGTTGGCCGGTTTGCTGGCATTGGGAATTGCACTGCTAACCGTTAGCTGGCAGAGCTGGAGGGCAGCTACGAGAAATCCGGTTGAAGCGTTACGATACGAATAATAAGAATTAAATAATAAAACGATGTTACTATTTAAAATAAAACTGGCATTTAGGAATTTGTTGAAAAACAAGCTGTATTCATCGCTTATTATTGGTGGGTTTGCCATTGGTTTTACAGCCAGTATTTTAATTGCCTTATTCTACAGTGCAGAGCACAATGTGGATAAACACTTTGCCCGCCATGAGAAAATTTTTCGTTTGTACGATGCTAAAAGAAATCAATCGGGCCTCGATTACAAAATCAACGCTGTAATTGCGGAACACTATCCGGATGTTGAAACAGCTTGTCCACTCGCTTTCTCTTATTTTTCTTTCACGCTAAAAGATCCTGAAACACGAAATTACACGCGCGTTGAATATACGCTTTCAACAAATAATAACTTTTTCGATGTATTTTCAATACCCGTTTTATCCAGCTTAGAAGAGAAACCATTTAGTCAGTTGAACTCGGCAGTAATTACCGAGACGGTGGCGAAAAAACTTTTTGGGGATGAGAACCCCTTGGGAAGAACGGTTAAGGAGGATTTTTTTACCGCAACGGTTACCGCTGTTATGAAAGACCTGCCCGAGAATTCGAGTTTTAAAGCAGAGTTATTGCTGAACAGCGAAAATGAGGAATTTCAGATGGCACAAGCCTGCAATAACGGCGTTTGTATATTCCCGGCTGAGCACTTTCTCTTGTTAAAAAATGATATCGATCCTGATGATTTTTCTACGAAAATGAATGCTTCAATCGGGCAATTTAATACAACTACCGACAGCCTGGCTCTGCAAAGTTTATCCGATATTTATCTCTCACCAACCAAATTGGGTTGGACAGATGAGCATACTAAAGGCAATTCAAAAATGCTGTTCATTTTTATGGCAATTGCTATTTTAATTATTCTTCTTTCGAGCGTTAATTATTTGAACTACACGGTGTCAATGCAGTATGCAAAAATGAAAGAAATTGGCATCAACAAAACCAATGGTGCCGGGAAACCACATTTGCTCGTAGATTCGCTAATTGAAGTTACATTGGGAGTTTTAATTGCTCTAACTATTTCAATCGTGCTCGTGTTGCTTCTTTTACCGACAACCGAAATCTTATTTGGAAGAGAAATTCATCTTGCTGATGTCAATTTACAACATTTGTTGCCTGTTTTTCTGGGCACTATAGCTTGCATTATTTTTCTGAACAGCTTAGCGCCTATCTATATCTTATCGCAGTTTAATATTGTCGAATTTCTGCATGGAGGACGGAAAAAAAACGGAAAACAAATTGGGAGACAGCTTATGCTAACCTTTCAGTTAACGGTTTCTATTGTATTAATTGCTGTGGTGATGCTTATTTTTAAACAGCTGCAGTATGTAAAACATTATGATTTAGGTTTTAACGAAGAACACCTGGTGAGGATAGAACTTCCGTGGCTGTTCGAAAATCAGGAGGCATTGAGAAATGAAATCAGCGGTCTTTCTTTTGTATCAGGTAGTGCTTTGAGTAGCGGTTATCCGGGGAATATTAATACGAGCATGGGAAGTGGGGTGGAAGACGATGAATTTATGGTTAACTGTATTTATGTAACTGAAAATTTCCTGAAAACGATGGGCGTTCAGTTACTTGATGGCCGAGATTTTTTAGCGGGTGATAAAGGAAAGTCTTGCCTAATGAATGAAGCTGCTGTAAAACGTTATGGTTGGGAAAACATTGACGGTAAAAATTTTAAAGGTGGAAGAGAAGGCGGTTATAATGTTGTGGGTACAGTGAATAACTTTAATGTGGAGTCACTGCATTCTTCTTTAAGTCCGGTTGCTTTAATTTACAAATCCGATTCGAGGTACAATACACTTTCACTGCGATTAATTCCCGGAAACATTGGGCAACAAATCGGTGAACTTCGAAAAGTATGGAAAACCATGTTGCCGGATGATCCCATGGAATTTACGTTTTACGATGATCAGTTTCAGGCCATGTATATCAAGGAAGATAAACTTTCGAAATCGATTTCCTTCTTTTCGTTTATAGCCATTGTATTGACTTGCATGGGAATTTTAGGGCAAATCTTCCTGATCAGCCTAAACCGAACCAAAGAAATTGGTGTACGAAAAGTGAACGGAGCAACTGTTTCTGAGATTTTGGTTTTACTGAATAGAGATTTTGTGATTTGGGTAATTGTAGCTTTGGTTATCGCCTCCCCGATTGCATACTACGCCATGAGCAAATGGCTTGAAAACTTCGCCTACAAAACCACACTTAACTGGTGGATATTTGCTTTGGCAGGAGTGCTGGCATTGGGAATTGCTTTACTAACGGTGAGTTGGCAAAGCTGGCGGGCGGCTACAAGGAATCCTGTCGAGGCATTGAGGTATGAATAAAGAGACCACGATATAAAATATAAGAGTTGAAATACTCCGACACGAATAAAATACATTTAGTATCAAACTTGGAGGAGGAATGCAAAAAATCAATAAACGATGAACCGAATAAAAGCAATCTTCAGAGGAGTTAACAGGAATCGACTAAATACTTCAGTAATAGTTATTAGTATGGCCGTTGGAATGGCTTGTTTATTCCTGATTGCCTTGTTTGTTCAACGAGAATTCAGCTCCGATGATTTTAATCCGGATAAAGCAAGAACTTTCGCTTTGCAATGCGATGATCCATTTGGATCGGGAACAGGGAAAATGATGCATTGCCGTGAAGGCTCTGTTGAATACATGCAAGAGAATTTGGTTGGAGTAGAAAGTTTTTGCAGGCTATGGCACATTAGTGCCAAACGCATTGTGGCGAATCGAAATACTTACTATGATAGCCCAACTATTTTGAGTGCTTCGTCAAATTTTTTCGAATTTTTCCATTATAATCTTATCAGTAATAATCCCAAAAATGTACTGGTAACTGAAAATGACATTGCCATTTCAAAAGACTTGGCATTAAAATATTTTGGTGAAACTCTGCCCATTGGAAAAACGCTAAAAACTGGTTCAGGAGAGGATGAGAAAGAGTTTATTGTAAGTGGGGTCTTTGAAAAACCACTCGAAACTACACAAATCAACTTCGACATGGTAACACTTTTCAATGGGAAAGACAGTCGTTGTTACGTAAAACTGGATTCACCTGAAAGTAAACAAAAACTGGAAAAAGATTTCGAACGCTTAAAAGCAGAAATTCCATCAATAAACGATGGTACGCCCGGGCAACATTACCTGCAGGCAATGGATGATGCTTACTTTAGTTCGTCGCGAAAAGCTCGTTTTGAAGCTTCACGCGATAAAACAGATTTGTGGGTTGCCATTGCAATCGCATTTCTGATAATAGGAATTGCTGTTTTTAATTACCTCAACCTGATAAGAAACCGATTAAACGATAATATTACAAACTACACCATAAACCGAATTCAGGGTGCTTCCAACAAGGATTTAGTTCGATTATTTATGACTGAGATAATTGGAATGCTATTAATTTCATTCATCCTGGGAGTTGTACTTATGAAAGTATTATTGCCTTTCTTTAATGAACTTTTAACCACCAATATTTCTGTTCAGATTTTTACGCAGTTCAAAAGTTTGTTACTATTTATGTTGTTTCTTTCTGTGCTTGCAGGTATTTCATATTTGTTTGCACTTGTTCACATACGAACACAACTTTCGACAAGCAATATTAAGGGAAATATACAAACTCCCCGCCGACGGTTGCCGGTTATGAATGTCATTCAGCTTGCGTCAATGGTTATTTTAGTAATTTGTTCTTCCATAGTTGTTAAACAAATTCAGTTTATTAATAATAAAGAAATTGGGCTTGATAAAAACGTAATCGAGGTGAGAATTCCTCCATACTACAAAGATAAAACCAGTGTTTTTAAAGAAGAATTAATGGCAAATCCAAACATCAGGAGCCTATCGTTAACAACTGCCTCTCCTTTGCTCGAACATTGGGTTGTAATTTTAAACTATAAAGAAGACGGAGCAGAAAAAAAGTATTACCCCTGTGGATTTACCGGCGATGCCAATTATATAACAACTCTCGGTATAAAAATACGCGAGGGGGAGAATTTTTCGGGGAATCCAGATATGGATAAAAGGAAATGTCTGATAAATAAGTCGCTTGCGGATTTGTTTCCCAACCGTGAATTAATTGGCCATCCTATGCCTGGAAATGAAGAAACTACGATTATTGGAATTGTTGAAGATTTTCATTTCTCGAGTTTGAAAAGGGTAGTTGAGCCGGCATATATTTCGTTTAACGAAGATGGATCTCATATTTTGGTAAAATCCGAAGAGGGCAAAGAAAGACAAGTTGAAGCTTCAATTGCAGCTATCTGGAACAAATTGATACCAGAAAGCCCACTAAATGTGGAAAATATGGATCTCCGCTATCAATTTCTACATGCCGAAAATGAACGCTTTATTCAATTAATAGGGGCATGTTGTTTGATCAGTATTTTTTTATCGATGATGGGACTGTTTGCCATTTCAGTTGATAAATGTATTAAACGGATAAAAGAAATCGGCATTCGCAAAGTAAATGGTGCAAAAGTTTCTGAAATACTAACCATGTTAAACAAAGACTTTATAAAATGGGTAGCAATAGCATTTGTTATTGCCTCCCCGATAGCATACTTCGCTATGAGCAAATGGCTAGAGAACTTCGCCTATAAAACCACTTTAAGCTGGTGGATATTTGCTTTGGCAGGTTTGTTGGCTTTGGGAATTGCACTGCTAACGGTTAGCTGGCAGAGCTGGCGGGCGGCAACGCGAAATCCGGTTGAGGCTTTGAGGTCTGAATAATAACTATAAAATATAAAGCCATGATTTTAAAAAATATCAAAATATTTATCAAGCAACTTAGTAAAAACAAACTCTACTCGTTGGTAACCATTTTCGGTTTCTCTGTTTCATTAATGTTTATTGTACTAATAAGTGCCTATCTCAAACAAGAAACTTCTGTCGATAAATTTCATGAAAAAAAAGACCGCCTGTTTCGCTTGGTAAACGAAGATGACTCAGGATTCGGAGCTACTATTGGTCGTAAATTAGCAGATGCTTTGCCTGAAGTGGAAAGTTATACCCGAATTTTTGACTATAATCAATATTGTACCTCGGTCAATAGTGGTTCGGATAATAAGCTGAATGCCGAGATATTAATGGTTGATTCTGCATTTTTTAATATGTTTTCATTTAAACTATTGGAAGGTTTACCCAATGAGGTATTGAATGCAAAAAATTCAATACTGCTTACCCCAAAATTTGCTCGTGCATTATTTGGAGATATTTCTCCGGTGGGTAAACAAATAAAATCTTCGGATGGCTCTATAATGCAAGTGACCGGAATATTTGAAGAGATGCCTGAAAATACTCAATTCAAAAAATACGATGCTATTGTTAACATACGCTTATTACCCAATTTTATGGGATGGAAAGAAGTGTTGGATAACAATAATATGTGTGGATTTACATATTATGTTTTGGCAAAACAAGGCACAAATATTTTAGCAAAAGAAGAACAAGCACTGGATTTATTAAAAACAGACTTATGGACATACAAGGATGGGCGAGTAAAAACCTTTGGTTTTGAACCTATTACGGAATCTTATTTTAGCGATAAACCTGGAAATATCAGACAAAACAGTAAAACCCTAATTACAGTATTGCTGACTATTGTATTAATTATTCTGTTATTAGCCATTATAAACTATGTTAACTTAACCATTGCTCAATCGGGTTTCAGAAACAAGGAAGTAGCTATTCGAAAACTGATGGGAAGTTCTCGAATAGCATTAATTAATGAACATGTTACCGAATCGGTTATGTTTTCTTTTATTGCTGTCATCATTGGTATTTTTCTGGCTTTTCTGGCCGAACCGGTCTTTAACAAATTATTGGATACTCACATTGATTTGCTTCATTACGCCGGACCTATTGATTTGCTAATTGTTGTGTTTGCCATGCTGGTAATAGGTATAATCTCAGGATTGTTCCCATCACTGCTGCTCACAAAACTAAAACCAGTAGAGGTAGTAAAAGGGAGTTTCCGCACCAAAACAAAAACATCTTATTCAAAAGTGTTGGTCTCGTTTCAGTTTGCGGCTACCATTGCGCTTATTGTTTGTGCCATTACAATTACGAAACAAACCCGCTATATGCAGAATTTCGATATGGGGTTCAAAAAAGAAAACATTGTTCAAATTGATAAAGCATTCCCAAAAGAAAAAAGACAGGCTTTCAACGACATACTTAAACAAATACCGGGAGTGGAGCAAGTTTCGTTTGTGTGTGGAACGCCACTCAGCGGGGGCAATAATCAGTCTTTTACCTATAACAGTAAGCCTGTAAGTTTTCAGGAATTTTTGGTTGATACAGCTTTCTTCTCAATGATGGGAATTAGTTATACACCAACCGGTGTTGCGTGGTCGGATAATGTTCTGTGGCTGAATAAAAATGCGGTAAAAGAACTAGGCCTCGATCCTCTTCCGAAGTCATTTAAACGATACGATGAAGAATTTCCGGTTTATGGTGTAGTAGAAGACTTTCATTTTAGTGATTTACACCAACCTGTTGGATTAGCAATGTTGTCTCCGTTGAATGATAAAAAATGGTCGTGGAATGTTTTGGTAAAAATATCAGGTAAAAATATTGCCGGTTCAATGGCTCAAATCAAATCAGCTTATAGCTCGTTTACCGATAATGACCCCTTTGATTATAAATTCCTTGATTCAGAAGTTGATAGCTGGTACAAGAAAGAAGCAAATACATCGAAAATTATAACCTGGTTTTCGGTGCTAACAATCATTATTTCTGTAATGGGGATATTGGCGTTGGTTACTTTATTTAACCAATTGCGTACCAAAGAAATTGGTGTCCGAAAAGTAAATGGCGCAAAAATCTCGGAAGTGATGGTAACGCTCAACAAAGACTTTGTAAAATGGGTGGCCGTTGCCTTTGTAATTGCCACACCTGTTGCGTACTACGCCATGAATAAATGGCTCGAAAATTTTGCCTACAAAACTACTTTAAGCTGGTGGATATTTGCCCTGGCTGGAGTTTTGGCACTGGGAATTGCATTGCTAACCGTTAGTTGGCAAAGCTGGCGGGCTGCTACGAGGAACCCAGTAGATGCTTTACGGTATGAATAAAACAATATAAAACCGTTACATTATGTATTCCTTGAAAATAACCATTCGCCGACTTTTAAGGGGAAAAACTTTTTTACTGATAAGTATCTTTGGCCTGGTAATTGGCATTTCGTCATTTCTTGTTTTGTTTATCCATGTTTCAAACGAAAAAAGTTTCGACAAGTGGATTCCGAAACACGAAAATATTTACCGTGTCCACTCGGCTTACTGGAATCAGCCTGCCCGGGCACGAAGCTTGGGTATCGTTCATGCCGCCTCATCGGAAATTCCTGAGGTTGAACTGGCGACCCAGTTTGTATATAACCCTGTTGAAACCATAAAAATCGGGGATAACTCATTTCAGAATGATATTATGGTGGTTGATAAGGCTTTTATTGAAATGTTTGAAGTTAAAGCCAAATCAGGTAACCTTGCGGAATTGGAGAAGCCAAATACCGTTTTTATTTCAGAAGATTTTGCCCGGAAACATTATGAAAATCAAAATCCGGTAGGGCAAATCATCACGATTGAAGGCCTCCAAAATGCACCCAATCGTGGTGATTACGAAATTCGTGGAGTTGTAAAAAATACCCTCCCAAAAACACATTTTAAATACGAATTGCTGTTTTCGCAAAAAGGCGACATCCAAAAAGATCTTGAAAATTTGCTCAGCCAGAAAAAACTATGGACTTACAATTATTTTAAACTTCAGAAAGGTGCATTTCCCGAATTGGTTGCTAAAAAGTTAACTGCTTTTTACGATGAGAGTTCTTTAAAGCAGAAGCCTGGACCAAAAGAATGGGATTTTTCATTGTTCCCAATGGACGACATTCACCTGAAATCGGATTTCCTTTTCGAGTTGCGTGAAAGTACAAGCAAAATCAATATTTCACTGTTTGTAATAATATCCTTTGTTATTTTGCTGGTCTCCTTGTTAAATTTTACCAACCTCACCATTGCCAAGCTCATTAAACGGTCAAAGGAATTGGGCTTAAAAAAGTCCATTGGAGCTAACCGCTCACAAATTATCTGGCAGGTATTAACCGAGGTATTGATTGTTTGTGTGCTGTCAATTGGTATTTCATTGTTATTTATTCAGGGGGCAAAACCCTTTGTTAACCAATTGTTTGATATCGAGTTTGAAATCTTTTACAACGACCCGGCTATTTATTGGAGCATCCTGGCGGTTATCGGTGTGAGCCTCACGATAACCGCCATTTTTGTTGCTGTTTTTTTTCTGAATAAAAATTCCACCATTGATATTCTTGACCAACGGAATAATTTCTCGGGAAGTTATGTGCTAAAAAGCCTTTTGGTCGGGCAGGTTGCTATTGTAATTGTATTGATATCGGGTACTTTTCTGGTAAACAAACAAATTGACTTTGTATTGAATAAGCCTTTAGGTTTTAATAAGGAAAATATTGTTGTTCTGAAATTAGAAGACTTTTCAAAAGATCCGGCAGTTTTTGCGCGGGAACTGAAAAAACAATCATCTGTTGAATCGGTTGGATTTACCCGACAATACTTCGGATATCCGACGCAATCATTCAGACTTGAAGGTTTAGGTCTTGAAGGAAACGCAGAGGCTGTTTACGCCAACTACGATTACCTAAAAACCATGAATGTTAAGTTGATTAAAAATTGGATTACCCCTTCTGCCGACACTGTCCGGGGAGCAGTGATAAACAATCATCTGTATAAACGCTTAATAGAGAAATACGGTAGTCTGGAAGGAATCAATGCTTATCAGCAAACACAACAATTGGAACAAGGAAAGAAGAATTATCAAATCATCAAATTTTTAGGTGTAGCTGAAGATTTTAATTACAACTCGGCACACGAAACCATTGGTGATTTTATTTTTTGGTTAGATGAAGACAGGCGTAATGCGCATTTCATTCCTATCCGCTTAGGTGAGGGAAGTTTGCATGCTGGTATGAACACTATAAAAAAGGCATGGAATGAGTATTACCCTAATCTTGAAATGGATTACTTTTTTATGGATGAGAAAATCGCTCAGCAATACAAAGCCGAAACCATTCTTAGCCGCATTCTATTTGCTTTTTCAAGCATTGGCATACTAATTAGCATAATAGGAATTAGTGCATTGGCACTATTTATTTCGCAGCAACGTACCAAGGAAATTGGCATCCGCAAAGTAAACGGCGCAAAAGTCTCCGAGATACTTTCAATGCTTAATAAAGATTTTGTAAAATGGGTGGTGACAGCTTTTGTAATAGCAACGCCTATTGCTTATTACGCCATGAATAAATGGCTCGAAAATTTTGCTTACAAAACTACTTTAAGCTGGTGGATATTTGCCCTGGCTGGATTTTTGGCTTTAGGCATTGCACTGCTAACTGTTAGTTGGCAAAGCTGGCGGGCTGCTACGAGGAACCCCGTGGAGGCATTGAGGTATGAATAAAAGCTCTCTAGCTCCCTCCAGGGGAAAGGAACTTGATACTTGAAAATTGGGAAGACATAATATAAGTAAAGGATAAAACAACAATTAAGTCCTGAATTAAAAGGGGATTTAGGGGTTATTATTTATTAAATTAGCTATGAACATTAATTTTAAAGAAACCATTCGTTGGGCATCAAAACAAAAGACAACTACATTTTTGATTATTGCCGGTATGTCAATTGGTATCACCGTAACCTTATTGATTGGATTATGGGGAATGAACGAATTTAGTTTTGATAAATTCCATACCAATGCCGACCGGATGTATCGGACGTGCCGCGAATTTCAGTTAAACAACGAAACCGTAAAAGTTGGTTCTGACTTTAAACCTGTTGGAGAAGAGGCTAAAAATCGTTATCCCGAAGTGGAAGACAAATGTAATGTGGTGCCTATTGAACGGGATATGGTTAAAATAAAGGATGAAAAATATTTTCTGAACAACGTTGGAGCAGTGGATGCCAACTTCTTTCAATTCTTCTCGTTTAAACTTGAAAGCGGAAGCGCAGAAACCTGTCTCGATGCTCCCGACAAAGCAGTTATAAGCCGTGAAGTTGCCGATAAATATTATCCTAACGAAAATCCTATTGGACAAATAATTGAGCTGCAAAATGGAGAATTTTCGATTAGTGGTATTATGGAAAATATGCCCGAAAATTCACAGCTGCAATTCAACGTTATAGTTCCTATTGAAGGGGTTCAATGGTTAAAAAATAGTACTTGGGGGGGGAATGACTGTTTTGTCTGTTATTTGCTATTGCGTGATGGTGCTGACAGCAAAACATTGAGCGAAAACATTACCGCAATGGCACACGAAAACTTTCCTACTTACGACAAATTTGAAGTAAAAGAATTTTTGCAACCATTTTTAGATGTTCATTTTTCGTCGGGCTTTCGTTTCGAATTTGTAAAAACTGCAGACCGTCGTATTGTGTTTATATTCGTTTCGTTAGCAATACTCATTTTGCTAATTGCCAGTTTTAATTTTGTGAATATGTTTATTTCCACATCGTTTTTACGGGCAAAATCCATTGGTGTAAAAAAAATCAACGGAAGCTCAAAATTGAATTTGTTTCTGTCGTCGTATTTCGAAACAGGATTGTATATTTTTATTTCAACAATCATTGCCATCGCACTTACCGTAGTGTTGCTGCCCACCTTTAACCAACTTGCCGATACGCATTTAACACTTAGTTTTACTGATTATCGCTTTTATTTGTTTGTGGGAACTTTATTCATTGTTACAATGCTTATTGCCGGGACGTTTCCGGTACTTTATATGTTGCGTTTTAATCCGGCATCCATCATTCGAAACAGTTTTAAAGGGAGTGGCATTACCTTGCTTCAGCGCACATTGATAATCAGTCAGTTTGCAGCTTCTATTTTACTGATTTGCTCAGCCGGAATCATTAAAAAACAGATAGAATACGTTAAAAATAAAGACCTTGGTTTCAACAAAGAGCACATTGTATATGTCCGCTCGTTGGAATTGGTTCATAAATACGATGCCGTAAGGGAAGAACTGCTGAAAAACCCAAATATTTTGGATGTAACGGCTAAAAACTGTTTGCCAAGCGACTGGCAAAATGGTAGCGATGTTGCACTGACAGATAATCCGTCGGTAACCAGATTGATGGAAAACTGTTCGGTTAAACCGAATTATTTTGAAATGATGCAAATGCCAATTGTTGAAGGACGAAATCCTTTCGAAAATGTGAAAGATAATAATCCATATTGCTTAATGAACGAACAAGCAGTCAAATCGTTTGGATTAACAAACCCCATAGGTAAACAAGTTGTTATTTTTGAAAAAACTTATACTATTGAAGGTGTTGTGAAAAATGCTAACACCAAGTCGTTGCATTCAACGGTTGATCCTCAGGTTTATACTTATCTTGATCATATGTGGGGCGATAACCCGATAATGATAAAAACAAACGATAATACCGAAAGCGTAATAGCCTCGTTAAAAACAGAATGGGGAAAATATTGCCCGAATAATCCGTTTGAATACCATTTTCTTGACCAAACCTACGACAAGCTTTACAAAACCGAAGGACGTGCTTCGAAAATTATGACTATTGGAATGGTCATTGCCTTTTTCCTTGCCTTTATGGGATTATATGCCATTGCACACTACGCCACCGAACGACGGGTAAAGGAGATTGGAGTGAGGAAAGTCAATGGTGCCAAAATCTCGGAAATACTGCTATTGCTGAATACCGATTTCATACGTTGGATTATCATTTCGATAGCAATTGCCACACCAGTAACGTGGTATTTGCTTAACAAATGGCTGGAGAACTTTGCATACAGAACCACGCTCAGTTGGTGGATATTTGCGCTGGCCGGTTTGCTGGCTTTGGGTATTGCGTTGTTAACAGTGAGTTGGCAAAGCTGGCGGGCTGCTACACGGAATCCGGTGGAGGCATTGCGTTACGAATAACTACTAAATGCAACCCATGATAAAACACTACCTAAAAACCATATTTCGAAACTTGGAAAGAAGCAAGTTCTATTCGTCAGTAAATATTGTTGGCTTGGCGATTGGGATTACTGCATGTATTCTGATTATGCTATATGTGCAATCCGAATTAAGCTACGATAAATTTCATAAAAATGCGGATCGGATTTACCGTGTGAATTTGCTCTCAGTAAGAGATAATAACACCTTTAAATTGCCGCAGTCAAGTCCTCCTCTGAGAAATACCATACAAGATGAAATTCCGGAAGTTGAAGAAGCTGTTCGGGTATCGCAGTATTGGGAACCGGTTATGCAGTATAAAGACAAGGTATTTAATGAAACTAAGTGGTGTGTTGTTGATGATAATTTCTTTAAAATCTTTTCGGCATCGTTTATTTACGGCGATCCAAATACAGCTTTGGCTGAGCCTTACACAGTGGTTTTAACCGAATCGACAGCCAAACGTTATTTTGGAAAGGAAAATCCACTGGGGAAAACGCTCACCCGAAAATACAATTACGATTGGACGGTTACCGGGGTAATTAAAGATTTTCCTGAAAACTCGCATTTAAAACCTGATTTTCTGGGATCTATAAAAAGCCGGCCATACAATAATGGCCAGAATTGGCTCAATAATATCCTTTATACTTATGTACTTTTAAGAGAGGGAACTTCCAATCAGGATGTAGATTCAAAGCTGGAAGATGTGGTGAAGAAACATGTCGGGCCGTTTATGGCACAGTATAGAGGAGAATCTCTTGAAGAGTTTACTGTAAAGGGAAATCAATACAATTATTATACACAGCCTTTAACGGATATTCATTTAAACACGGAAGTTATAGCAGGGCCAGAACTTTCAGTAAATACAAGTTATCTCATTATTTTTTCACTGATTGCCGCTTTTATACTAGTCATTGCCTGTATTAATTACATGAACATGTCCACTGCCAGATCGGTAAATCGTGCTAAAGAAGTCGGTTTGAAAAAATCTTTGGGATCAAATCGCAATAAGCTTGTTCTTCAGTTTTTATCCGAATCGGTTTTTATTACATTGATAGCACTAGCACTGGCTTTGGTTTTAATAAAAATATTGCTTCCCGCTTTTAATAATCTAATCGATAGGCAACTTGAATTTAATTGTACCGGTAATTTTAGTACCATCCCTTTGCTGCTCATTTTCGGAATTGTAGTAGGAATAGTTGCAGGAAGTTATCCTGCTTTCTTTTTGGCGTCGTTTAATCCTTTAAAAGTTATAAACGGGATTCATAAATCAGAAGGCTCGCATCGTAGTCTAAGAAGTGGATTGGTTGTTTTTCAGTTAATTGTAACCATTGTACTTTTTTCCGGAACTTTTTTTATTAGCAAGCAGCTCAATTTTCTCCAGAAACAGGAATTGGGTTTCAATAAAGAAAATCTGGTAATCATAAAAAATGCAGCTTACCTATGGACTAATAAGCCTTCGTTTAAAAACGAGTTACTCGAACAACCGGGTATCTTGGAAGTAAGTAACTCTGTATATATTCCCGGACGAAGTAAATCTAATAATATTTTTTTTCATGAATTGCCGAGTGAAGCCAGGTTACTCAGTCAACTGTGGATTGATGAGGATTTTTTAGAAGCCTATGAAATTGAGCTTCTTCAAGGTCGTTTTTTTGAGAAGGAAAATCCTTCGAATGCTAAATCGATTGTGTTGAGTGAGAAGGCTTTAAAAGATTTGAATATAAAAGATCCTATTGGTAAGAAACTATATAAAAAGCAAAAATCTGAAGAAACTACTTTTACCATTATTGGTATAGTAAAGGATTTTCATCTCAGCTCGTTACATCAGGAAATCTGGCCTTTGGTACTGTTTGCTGATGATGATATGTTAAAGCGTGTTGGCGAATACTTTAGTGTTCGGATATCGGGAGATGTTCAGAAAAATCTGAAATATATTGAGCAAACCTGGAATAAGTATGCCGACGGGCAGCCTCTGGATTATGTATTTTTTGATGAAGATTTTGGCCGTTTGTATGCTGCAGATGTTCAAACCCGAAAAATTGTTTCAGTCTTTTCGGTATTGGCAATTTTCATAGCTTGTTTGGGGTTGCTTGCTTTAGCAGCATTTGTTGCTGAACAGCGAACGAAGGAGATTGGTATAAGAAAAGTTAATGGTGCCCGAATTGGTCAAATTCTATATTCGTTAAATAAGAAATTTATAAAATGGGTAATAATCGCTTTTGTAATTGCAACACCCATTGCCTACTACGCCATGAATAAGTGGCTCGAAAACTTTGCCTACAAAACCACCTTAAGCTGGTGGATATTTGCATTGGCCGGTTTGCTGGCATTGGGTATTGCGCTGCTAACCGTTAGTTGGCAGAGTTGGAAAGCGGCTACGAGAAATCCTGTTGAAGCTCTCCGATATGAATAAGTCCCCTCCAGGGGATTTAGGGGGAAAAAAACTAAATAATTACAACCATAAAACTATTTCAACCATGATAAAAAACTACTTAACCACAGCGCTTCGCTTTTTAAAACGAAATAAACTGTTTGCCGGAATCAATATTATGGGGCTTTCGCTTGCCCTGGCAGCTTCGTTTATTATTCTGTTATATGTAATAAATGAGTTGAGTTACAACACCTGCTTTAAAAACCGAAAGCAGATTTACCGTGTTCTGAACTATAATGCTGATGTAAAAGTAATGGATGAAGGTGCGCCCTATATTCTTACAAAGCATTTACAAGACGAATTTCCGCAGGTAAAATATGTGGCACCCACCAGATTGATGTCGGGATTTAGTGTAAAGGTGAATGAAGATTATATTCCTGTTGATCGGGTTGTTGGAACCGATTCAGACATATTTAATGTCTTCGATATTGATGTTCGTGGTCAGCAGGCAAATGTTCTCGACGAGCCAAATTCTATTGTCCTTTCAAAAGAACTGGCACAAAAACTTTTTCCGGACAAAGATCCTATTGGATTGGAATTGGTTGCTCAAATTGACGAGAAAGACGAAGTTTTAGAAGTGAAGGGAGTTTTTGAAGATATTCCAGTGAACTCAACTTTTCAGGCCGAATGTTTTATTAATTTCAAGTGGCCGATGGAACAGATTAATTCGAGGATTAAAGAGAGAGAGGCTGAAACAGACTGGCGTTCCATGTACTGGCAAACCTGGTTATTGCTGGATAAAAACAATATTGGGGATTCGTTTGGTGAGCATTTTCGATCTTTGGAGAAAGAGGTTTTTAGCGATGACGAGAAATACGAATTCTCCCTTCAAAATTTATCTGATGTCTATTTCGGATCGCAGGATATTAACAGCGGATTGCCACAAGGTAACCTGAAAAATATTCGGATTTTTTCGGCCATTGCCTTGCTCGTTATTTTAATTGCGGCTCTTAATTATATCATTCTATCAACAGCTGTTTCAACCGGCAGGTCAAAAGAAATTGGGATTAGAAAAACCAATGGTGCCGGGGCAAAATCCATTCGCCGACAATTACTGAATGAATCAATGATTCTGTCTGTTCTGGTTTTACCTCTTGCACTGTTTTTGGCATGGCTTGGAAAACCTTATGCCGAAGAACTGTTCCAAACCAAACTATTGATCCTCAGGTCAAATGTTGCCATTTATGTTTCTATTTACGTGGCGCTAACCTTGCTTATTGGTCTGGTGTCAGGCCTGTATACCGCGTCGTATTTGTCAAAACTGAATGTAATCAGCATTTTAAACAACTCGGTACGGGCGGGAAAACGAAAGACACGTGTTCGTTCAGCCCTGATTGTAGTTCAGCTGGTAATTTTCTGTATTTTCGTTTCGAGTACACTCATCATTAATTCTCAATACAAGTATGCGCTGGAGAAAGATCCGGGTTATTACAACAAAGATGTTTTGTTTGTTGATATGGGGCCATATTCTCAAAGCTCAAAAACGTTTATAAACAGCATTAAGGCTTATTCTGATGTGTTGGCAGCCGGAGGAGCAATAGATGCTTTACCTATGACCGATTTTTTCCCTTATCCCATGGAATTTCCGGGTGATAAATCGAAAAAAATACCTATCGAGCTTCTGGCTGTTGATTACAATTTTATTGAGGCGATGGGAATCCAAATAATAGATGGAAGAGGTTTCTCTCAAGAACTTGGAGATGATGAAAACTCTTATGTCCTAAACGAAAATGCAGTTAAAGCATTGGGATTAACCGATCCGGTTGGAAAAAAAATTGATGTAGTTAACGGAACCGTAATTGGCGTGGCCAGGAACTTTAATTTACACTCGTTACATAGCGAAATTCCGCCTTTATTAATGATTGCATCAAATGACTTTGCTCAGCAGGTTGCTATTCATTACAAAGACGGATCACTCGAAAATGTTCTGCCATTAGTTAAATCTGAATGGCAAGAGATTATTCCCGATGAGCCCATGAATTACAAAACCATGGATGAATTTTTAAAAGAGGTTTATACCGAAGAAAAAAACCTGAGTGTGATTGTTTCGGTGTCGGCATTTTTTGCGCTGCTGATTGCTTCATTTGGGCTGTTTGGCCTTACACTTTTTATCATGAAATCGCAAACCAAAGAAATAGGAATTCGAAAGGTCTGTGGTAGTTCCGGGCAAAGTATTGTGTTGTCTTTCCTGAGCAAAAATTTTATAATGGTAGTTATCGCAACTCTACTTTCAGTTCCTCCCACAATCTTTGTAATGAATAAGTGGCTAAGCAATTTTGCATTTAAAACCGACATTTCATGGTGGGTGTTCGTAATCACATTTGTGTTTGCAGCAATAGTGGCTTTATCAACCGTTTTGTTTCATTCTTATCGGGCTTCACAAATTAATCCGGTCCAAGCTTTACGATATGAATAAATTAATAGTAACTATTCCAAAAGTTTGTCGTCATATAACTATCAGATTAAACAATTAATTCAAAATCATTATGAAAACACAAAAGAACCTCAAACTTCTTACAATGATGGTCATGCTGACGGCATTACTTTCGTTAAACGGATGGGCGAAAGGCGGTCAGCCAACCATTACAAAAACCTTCGATTTAAACCAGCCGGGGCAACTCAATGCTTCATCTTCGGGAGGTGGAGTAATTGTGGAAACACACAATCAGCCCCAGGTTATTATTCAGGCTTTTGTACGAAAAGACGGACATCTTTTATCGCCGTCCGACAGAGCACTAAAAGAGGTTCTCGATGATTTCGATATCGATTTTTCAAAAAGCGGATCAACCATTACAGCAGTGGTGAAACGCAAAGGACGAATGAATTTCTGGAGGAATAATGTAGGTATTTCGCTAACTATTATCGTGCCCGAAGAAATGTCGTGCGATGTATCGTCAAGCGGCGGCGGATTGAAAATATCAGGAGTAAAGGGAACGCACGATTTTTCGAGTAGTGGTGGTGGCGTGCGACTGGAGAATACCAGCGGCAGCACAAAAGCCAGCTCGTCGGGTGGCGGTGTTAAAGCCACCAACCATGATGGCGATATCCATTTAAGTTCCAGCGGTGGCGGTGTTTCGGTTGAAGGTGCACGCGGAAATGTTTATGCTCGAAGTTCAGGTGGAGGCGTAAATTTAGAAGATATTCATGGCTCGGCAGATGCTTCAAGCAGCGGTGGCGGAGTTTATGTAAGCGGAGAAGCCAGTTCGGTTACAGCCAAATCTAGCGGCGGTTCGGTAAAAGTTAATATTCGCAATTTAACTGACGAGCTATACCTGGAATCAAGTGGCGGTGGTGTTTCTGCTGTTATTCATGGTGGCGAAAAAATGGGACTCAATCTTGATTTGCGTTCAGGCAGAGTGAATATTGGTCTATATAATTTTACAGGTACTTCCAAGAAAGACCGCGTAAAAGGGAAGATGAATGGAGGCGGTATTCCGGTTTATGCACATGCATCAGGAGGCAATGTTAATATCAGTTACGAGGATTAGTTGCCGTTTAAAATCAGAAAAAATATTCGAGGTAATAATGAGGATTTCACTTTAAGTGAAGTCCTCATTGTTTTTTGTTATTCAGGAGATCTTATCTGAAAGAATTCGCATAAAACGCATAAGACTGTGATCTATAACAGCGCAAATCTGCAAAATCTGTGTAATCAGCGTTCTGATCTTTGTGACAAGTATTTATACAGTTCTTGTCAAAAAAATTTACACTTAAGAAAAAGGGGTGTCTGCTAAATGTTTGATATTGAGAGTGTCGTGGAAAGGGCACAAGAGTTGATCGTTCCATGTTGGTTTAATAGTAAATAACGCTCGTGGCTCGCAGCTAACAGCTTAAGAATGTACAACCTAAAAATTACATTACGGCGCCTCTTTAAAGACAAGGCCTTTTCGCTGATCAATATCTTTGGATTGGTGATTGGTATTTTGTCTTTCCTGGTTTTGTTCATTCATGTTTCAAACGAGAAAAGTTTTGACAAACATATTGCGGATCACGAAAATATTTATCGTGTGATTTCTGCTATTGGCGGAAATGATAACGCAGACTGGGCTCGAAGTCTGGGAATTGTGCACACTGCATCGGCTGAAATTCCGGAAGTAAAACTCGCTACACAGTTTTCGCATTGCAATGCGGGAACTATAAAGTTAGGCGAAAATACGTTGGTTCAAGACAACATCATGTCGGTGGATGAGGCATTCTTTGAGATGTTTGATGTTCAAATTATTGCCGGCAATGTATCAGAAATTTCGAAACCCAATACCGTTTTTGTTACCGAAGATTTTGTACGAAAATATTACGGCAACCTAAATCCTGTTGGGCAAGCTATAAAAATTGAAACACTACAATATACACGGGATTTGGGCGATTACGAAATTCGGGGAGTGGTAAAAAATACCCATCCGAAGACCCATTTCAAATACGAACTGCTGATCTCTCAAAAAGGGGGATTGCAGGAACGCTTTGCTGCGTTACCCAACCGAAAAATACAGTGGACTTATAACTATTTCAAACTTCAGGATGGAACCGATCCGAAGATCGTTACAGACAAAGTGCAGGCTTTTTACGATGCCAGCAGCCTGAAAACCACATCCGGTCCACAGGAATATGAATTTTCTTTATTTTCGTTGGATGATATTCACTTAAAATCGGATTACCGTTTCGAGTTGCTTGAAAGTTCAAGCAAGATAAATATTGGATTGTTTATCCTTATATCATTTGTCATTCTCGCGATCTCGTTGCTGAATTTCACCAACCTTTCCATTGTCAAATTAATAAAACGATCAAAAGAGCTGGGCCTCAAAAAATCAATAGGAGCCACGAAGCTCCAGTTGGTTAGGCAAGTTTTAATGGAAGTATTTTTGCTTTGTGTGTTGGCAATTGGCATTTCATTACTGGCAATTGAAAGTTTAAAACCGATAATTAATCGTTTATTCGAGATTAAATTTGATATTTATTTTTCAGAGCTGGTTGTATATCTCACCATCATTGGGGTTTTACTCACCTGCCTTTTGATCACTGCCTTTTTTGTGGCGGTATTTTTGCTTGCCCGCAGTTCGTCCATCGATATTTTGGCGGGGCGTAACAACTTTTCGGGCAGTTATGTGCTGAAATCCTTGCTGGTTGTGCAGGTGACGATTGTGATTATTCTTGTTTCAGGAACCTTGTTAGTAAATAAGCAGATCAGTTTTGTTTTAAATAAACCATTGGGTTTCGATAAGGAAAATGTGGTGGTTTTAACGGTAAAAGATTTTTCGAAGGATCCGGGTGTTTTTGCACGCGAACTGGAAAAACAAAGCCAGGTGGTTTCAGAAGGAATGACGGAACACCATTTCGGTTATCCTGCACAGGGAATGGGGTTGGAAGGATTCGGAATTGACGGAACAGCCGAGCTTGTTTTTGCCAACTACGACTACCTCAAAACCATGAATATTAAACTCATACATAATTGGATACAACCGGATGCCGACACGGTGCGGGGAATGGTGATAAACAATCATTTGTATCACCGATTGATGGAGAAACACGGAAGTATGGATAATCTTATAGCCTACTCAAATGCACAACCCTTAGGACCGGGAGAAACACGCATTAATTTTGTCGGCGTTGCTGAAGATTTTAATTACAGTTCGGCACACCAAAGTATTGGCGATTTTGCGTTTTGGCTCGATGAAGGGGGACACAGGGCACGTTTTACACATGTGCGGATTAACAACCTGCATGCTGGCATGGCAGCCATAAAAAACACCTGGAATGAATATTACCCCAACCAGGAACCCGACTATTTTTTTATTGATGAAAAAATTGCTCAACAATATAAGGCAGAAACCATTTTAAGTCGTATCCTTTTTGTTTTTTCAGCCATCGGGGTACTTATTAGTATTATCGGGATCAGTGCGTTGGCCTTGTTTATTTCGCAGCAACGAACCAAAGAAATTGGTATCCGAAAAGTAAATGGTGCAACGGTTTCAGAAATATTGGGATTGTTGAATCAGAGTTTTGTAAAATGGGTGTTAATTGCATTTGTTATTGCTACTCCGCTTTCTTTTTATGCCATGAGTAAGTGGCTTGAAAATTTTGCTTACAAAACCAATGTGAGCTGGTGGATTTTTACACTGGCTGGAATAATGGCTTTGGGTGTTGCATTATTTACCGTTAGCTGGCACAGCTGGCGTGCTGCAACACGTAACCCGGTTGAGGCACTCAGATATGAATAATAAAAGTTTAATAAAATATGTTTAGAAATTACCTGAAAGTAGCACTTCGTAGCTTGTTGAAAAACAGGCTTTTCACTTTTATAAATATTACCGGTTTGGTAATTGGTATGGTGGTGGCCTTGCTCATTTTTAACTATGTAAGTTTCGAGCGCAGCTACGACTCGATGCATGAAAATGCAGATCGTATTTATCGTGTGGAAAGTAAATTCTACGAAGGCGAAACACTTACCGATGATTGGGCAACGGCATCGTTTGGTTATGCCAGTGCGATGAAAGAAAACATTCCCGGCATTCAGGATTATGTGCGAATTGCTATTAACAACACCGAGCAGATGGTGAGTTACGAGGAAGAGAAATCGCGCGAGAATACCGTTGCTATTACCGAGCCTTCTTTCTTTTCCATTTTCTCGTTTAAACTGATTGATGGCGATGCGTCAACAGCCTTAAGCACTCCGAATAAAGTAGTTATTTCTCAACTGGCAGCACATAAGTTTTTCAAAAACGAAAATCCATTGGGTAAAATTTTAGAGTTCAGAACACTGAATCAGACTTATGAATGCGAGGTAAGCGGTGTGCTTGAAGATATTCCGGCCAATAGCCATTTTAACTTCGATTATTTTATATCGTGGGATACACAACCCGACTGGATTAAAAATTTCTGGTACCTGCACGAAACCTACTCGTATGTGCAGCTGGAACCCGGCATTTCGCCCGCAAGTATTGAAAACGCTTTTCCGGCTATGTCGGAAAGGTACAAAACTGCCGATGCGTTAAAAAATAAAACCTGGGCTATTGAATTACAACCGTTGACTGATATACACCTGACACCGCAAAAACAATACGAACGCGAAGCCAAAGGAAATGCAAAGGCCGTAAAAGCCCTGGTTTTAATTGCGCTGGCTATTCTTCTCATCGCCTGGATCAACTATATTAATCTTACTACCTCCCGATCGCTGGAGCGTGCCCGGGAAGTGGGAGTGAGAAAGGTATCCGGGGCACAGAAAAAGCAACTGATCATTCAGTTTTTAATCGAATCAACTCTGGTAAATGTTGTTGCTCTGGCTATTTCAATTGGTTTGTTTCTGCTGTTCATCCCATCATTTAATTCGTTTATAGGTAAAAACATCGGCTTTTCAATTTTATACATGCCGCGCTTTTGGGTGTTAATCACATTATTTCTTGTAACGGGCATAATACTTTCCGGACTGTATCCGTCGCTTGTGTTGTCGAATGTAAAACCCGCAATTATATTAAAAGGAAAATACCTGAACTCACAACGTGCTGGCGTGGTACGAAAAGGGTTGGTTGTTTTTCAGTTTGTGGCGTCGCTGGTTTTAATTTGCGGAACCCTGGTTGTTTATGCGCAGCTAAAATACATGCAGAATCAACCGCTGGGTATAAACATTGATAGAACATTAATCGTGAAATTTCCTGCACAAACTTCCAATTTAATGGAGAAAGTGATGAGTTTTAAACGTCAGTTAAAAGATTTGCCCGATGTGAAAAATGTGACTATTTCAAACGCGGTTCCGGGAATGGAGGTGGCCTTTTTTGCCTCCAATCGGTTGTATGAAGATGCTTCCAGGCAAAACCGCTTGTACGAAATGCAAACGGTTGACTACGATTTTATTGACACTTACGGAATGAATATTCTGGAAGGAAGGGGCTTTGATAAAACATTCACTAACGATATAAAAAAGGTTATTCTGAACGAAGAAACGGTAAAACAGCTGGGGTTTGCAAATAATGCAGATGCCATTGATCAGAAAATTTTAATTGAAGGAGAATCAGAGCCTTACCAGGTAATTGGTGTGGTTGAAAATTACCATCAGCAATCGCTGAATAAAGCATATACGCCGATAATGATGATCATGTATAACAGCATCGGGTGGCTATCACCAAAATATTTGTCTGTTAAAATATCGGGAGCCGACGTGGCTTCCGCTTCGGGAAAAGTAACCGGAATTTGGAATCAGTTCTTCCCCGAATCAACTTTCGATTATTTCTTTTCCGATCAGTTTTACGAAGCTCAGTATACACTTGACCGAAAGTTTGCTACCATTTTTGGGCTGTTTGCACTGATGGCCATTTTTATTGCGTGTTTGGGGTTGTGGGCACTGGCTCTGTTTGCCGGATTAATCCGCAAAAAGGAAATGGGTGTTCGAAAAGCTTTGGGAGCATCAACGCCGAGTTTGTTTTATAACCTTTCAAGCGAGTTTATCTATCTAACATTGTATTCGTCAATTTTAGGCATTCCTTTAGCCTTTTTTATAATGAATGAATGGCTGAAATCATATGCATTCAGAACCGAAATGAATTGGTGGTTTTTTGTTTTGCCAATTGTTGTGCTTGTGTTAATCGCTTCTTTAACCGTTAGTTATCAAACACTAAAAACAGCCCATTCGAGTGCGGTAGATAGTTTGAAGTATGAATAAAGTGTCGGAATCAGGATGTGTTGGATTTAAGGATGAACAAGATTAAGAAAAGGAAAATGACAGAGATAAATGATGACTTAACATATAAGATTATTGGTTGCGCTATGAAGGTTCACAATACTTTAGGAAATGGATTTCAGGAAGTAATTTATCAAAGGTGTTTGGCAATTGAGTTCGATAACGCAGGAATTGCTTTTAAGCGAGAACAAGAAATGCCCATTTATTACGAAGGTTTCGAAGTTGGTAAACACCGAGCAGATTTTATAATTGAAGAAAAAGTAATGGTTGAATTAAAAGCAATCATTAACCTGGAGGACGTGCATCTTGCACAAGGTTTAAACTACTTAACAGCATACAATTTAGAAACGGGTTTGCTAATTAATTTTGGCTCTACCAGCCTGCAAACCAAACGACTGTGCAAAAAACATTAATCCTGAAAATCTTTAAATTTTGATGATCAGGATTCAGACAATAAATAAGCTATTTTTATGATACAATTAAAAAACATCGACAAATATTACGACGCAAAATTTCAACGTACATTTGTGCTAAAAGGAGTAAACCTTGATATTAAACAAGGCGAATTTGTTTCAATAATGGGGCCCAGTGGAGCAGGTAAATCAACATTGCTGAATATTATTGGTTTTCTGGATGAACCAAACGAAGGCGAGTATTTATTCCTCGATCAGCCAGCCAATAAGTTAAAGGAAAAGCAAAAAGTACAATATCACCGCAGTCATATCGGGTTTATCTTTCAGGCTTTTCACCTGATTGAGGAAATGAATGTATACGAAAACATTGAAACGCCCTTGGTATATCGCGGCGTGAAGGGAAAAGAGCGCAAAGCAATGGTTGCCGACATGCTCGACCGATTTAGTATTGTGGCCAAAAAGGATCTGTTCCCAAGTCAGTTATCGGGTGGTCAACAGCAATTGGTCGCTATTGCACGAGCCATTGTTGGTAGTCCGAAACTTCTGTTGGCCGACGAACCTACCGGGAACCTGCACAGCGAGCAAGGCCAAATGATTATGGAACTCCTGAAAAAACTGAACGATGAGGGAATGACGATTATTCAGGTTACGCACTCTGAGGAAAATGCAAAATACGGAAACCGTATTGTTCGTTTAAAAGATGGTTATTTGAAAGAAGACGAATAGGGATTGGAAGTTTTGGAATCTCTTTTTAGAACGGGCAAAATGAACCTTTTTAAAAGTGCGTGTATATCAACTAAATTAGTTGGATAATGTAGCACTTGCCTTTAAACTTTAATTTTGCTTTTTATGATTCCAAAAGTCGTATTTCGAAACTTGCTTAAGCATCCTTTTTTAAACCTGGTAAAAATAGTCGGGCTTGGTCTGGCCTTAGTCGGGATAATATTTATTGCACTGTTTCTGAAAAATGAGCTGACCTACGATTCGTATTATCAGAAATCAGCCCGCACTTATCGTTACACGATTACAGATCCCGACTTTTTTAGCGGAAAGCATTTTGCTCGTATTATCAATCCTGGGTATATTCATGAAATGAGCGATGCGCTGCCTGAGGTGGACGAATTTGTTCGCTTACGTCCGGTGCGTGGCGGTTTAATGAAATACGATCAGCGGTACTACAAAGTGGAGCAGGCTTTTGAATGCGACAGTACCTTTTTCAATGTTTTTGATGCTAAAATGTTGATTGGCAATAAAGAAACTGTGCTTGAAAATCCGGCATCGATGGTAGTCTCTCAACGTTTTGCTCAAAAGGTTTTTGGGAATAAAAATCCGGTGGGCGAGGTGCTTACCTTGCCATCCGGGCAGTATTACGGCGAAGACCAGGATTTTACCATTGCAGGAGTAATGGATGATTTTCCGGCAAACAGTCACTTTCATCCCGATTTTGTGGCTACTCCGCTGACTGATCAGTTTACTTACGGCTGGGCCTGGACTTATCTGGTTTTAAACGAAAATACTTCGGTTGAAAATGTAAAAGCAGGAATTTATACTTACCTGAAAAATAATCGCGAAACGAATCCGGAGGAAATGGACACCGAGGTGCATTTGCAAAGGATTTCCGATATTCATTTAAACTCGCATAAACTCCGTGAGATTGAAGAAAACAGTAACATCCGAAACGTTTATGTACTGGCCATTGCGGCTTTTATTTTACTGCTTATTTCAATTAGTAATTATGCCAATCTGAATATTGGTATGGCCGGTTTCAGCGCAAAATATCTGTTTATAAACAAGCTGCTTGGCTCATCAAAAAGTACAGTGGTGAAGTACTTCTTATTCGAGGGGATTTGTATTCTTGGGGCAACTTTATTTTCTTCTATTTTGTTGTCGGTACCGGTTACTATCGGGATTATTCGTTTCTATCAACTAAATTTGGTGGCAGGTAATTTCTCGATAATTATTCTTTTGGTTTTGTTATTCAGTTTATTAACGCTGTTATTTGGAATGATTCCGGTTCTTAAATCAGTATTCTCATCTATTCGTTTGGGCGGAAAACGAGGATCTGCCGTGGCGCTGCATCGAAATGGTGTCAGCCGTGTTTTAATCGTTTTTCAATATGCTTTTTCCATTGCGTTAATCATCACTGTAATTGTTATTTCGCGGCAAACCAACTACGCACTAAAAAACAGTATGGGTGTTCAGCAAGACAATGTGATTTGTTTCGAATCGGTTCATGCCAGTATTCAGCAAAAGTTTGGCGTGCTTAAAGAGGAATTGCTGCAGTACAACAGCATCGAGTCGGTTTCTGCCATGTTGGAACCTCCGGGCGGTGAGGCAAACGATATGTTTCCGTTTGAAATGGAAGGTTACGAATCTGAAGATCCTGAACAGAACTCTGATGGCATTGGTATTTTCCCCTGCGATTATTCGTTTGCATCGATATTCAACCTGCAGTTTTTGGCTGGGACCAACTTCTCGGAAAACAATAAAGACAACGAAGGTTCGGGCGAATACATCATCAATAAAGCTGCTATGAAACGTCTGCATTATTCTACGCCGGATGAAATTGTTGGAAAAGATTTTAGGTTGATTTTTTCCACTCCGGGATCGGGAATTACCATTCCAAAAGGGAAAATTATTGGCGTGGTTGAAGACTTTCATCTATCAAGTTTACGAAAGCAGGTAGAGCCACTGGTGCTTTTTAAACGCGATAAATTGTGGCTTCTAAACTTTGTGGTTTCATTTAAACCCGGAATGAGAGATGAGGCACTGGCCGATATGAAAAAGGTATGGAGTGATCTGTTTCCCGAATATCCGTTTCAGTACGAACACGTTGATGCCATGTATAAACGTGTGTACAAAGCCGAGCTGTTGCAGGCACGTTTGCTTTCGGTTTTTACGCTTGTTGCCTTGTTTATTTGCTCCATGGGATTGTTTGGCCTGGCGCTTATTATTACACAAACCCGAACCAAAGAAATTGGTGTGCGAAAAGTTAATGGAGCACGTGTTTCCGAGATATTGACGTTGCTGAACAAAGATTATATCAAATGGGTAGCATTGGCCTTTTTAATTGCTTGTCCGGCGGCATGGTATGCCATGGATAAGTGGCTTGGGAATTTTGCCTACAAAACCAACTTAAGTTGGTGGATTTTTGTGGTAGCCGGAGTGTTGGCATTGGGAATCGCCTTGTTTACAGTAAGTTTTCAATCGTATAGGGCGGCCATTCGAAATCCGGTAGAAGCTTTGCGTTATGAATAACTAAGGCAGAATGCGGAAATGTTTAATACAATTTGGAACTGTTTTTTTCGCGGAATTTTCCAGGAGTTGTTCCTTCAATTTCTTTAAATACCCGCGAAAATGATGCAACGGAGCCGAAGCCGGCTTGCTGGGCAATATAGTCCATCGTGAATTTGTTGTTTTCATGGGAAAGCAACAGTTGTTTAGCATCTTCCACCCGGTATTTGTTTACAAACTCGTTAAAATTCATTTCAAATTCGTCGTTAATCAATTTCGAAATGTAGGTGCGGTTGGTAAGCAGCGATTCACAAACAGTACTTATCCTCAGGTTGTTAACCTGGTAGATTTTATCGTGTTCGAATAGTCTTAAAAGACGTGTTTTTAAGTCATTTTCAGAGGATTCCGGAGTTTTTTTATTCGCATTGTTTTCCTCTGGTTCGTAGAGCCGTTCAAAAACCTCACGTTGCATGTTTCCTTTGTAACCGATAAGAAAAAAGAGTGTGGTAAAAAAAGCGGAAGGAATAATAAGCGAAAGGTTATGGTGTACAAAATAACTTCTGCCCAGTAATGCAAAAATTATGGCTGCCAGTGAAACGACAAAAGCAATATATCCTAAATTTTTTATCCAATTAATCTTCTTTCCTTCCGTATTCGAAAAGTAGTTGTTAATTACTTTTTCGTGTTTGTTTGAAATGCGAATAAGTAGAACCAGGTATATTATTGTTTGAAGAATAAGCGCTATTCGGCTTAACAGAAAATTCCAACCTCTAAGTCCGGGCAGAGTATCAATACTTATTTCTTTCAGGTTTGTTTCTACAAGAATATGTTTGACATAAAAAATGCGTTCCTCGGGTGTAAGTATTAGCGTTAAAATTAAAGTAGATAATCCAAAGAAAATGCCTGGCAAGAAATGAAGCAGATGTTGTGGAAATTTAAGCCGGATGGTCGTTAATTGTAGTATGTAGGTGTAAAAAAGAGGGTAAAGTGACAATGCTACACCTAAGTAGATGCTTTCGAAAAAAGCATAAAAGTGGTCGAATCGTGAGAAAAAAATGGCATGAGAAACATATAATAAGCATGCAAAAAGTAAAAAAACACCAAGTGTCCAGCGAGGAAGGTTAGCCGATTTTTTTTGCAATACAAAGTTTAAGCCCCAAAAAAGGGTGACATAAACAGGAGATAATAATGCGATGGTTTGTATCATTATTAAATTGTAATAAAATGGCTTGAGTGTAAAATTACAAATTTATGTTACATATGATAATTTTTACAATGTGGGGTTTGCTTTTTACGATTTGCAGATACTATTAAAAACGATAAACCGATCTTTACAAAACGTTTTGCTGATAGACAATTATTAACAGATAATAATATTTGGCAGTTCTTCAGTAGTATTTAAATTATTGCATACTGTCATCCCCTCCCAATGATGAAAATTAAATGCAAAGAAAGGTGGTTTATATAAACCACCTTTTTTATTTGTCGGTAAATTGAGAATGCTAAACTTCAAAAGAATCGGCTTTCCGGTACGCTTCAATAAAAGCTATTTCGCCTTCTAATCCGGGAATACTTTTACCATGTTCGGCGCAAATTGTTCCGTTATAGCCTTTATTGTATATGTGCTTAAAAATATTGACAAAGTTAATTTCTCCGGTTCCGGGTTCTTTACGTCCGGGGTTGTCGCCACAATGAAAAGCGCCAATATAATCCCAGCAGATATCCATATTCATAATGAGGTTGCCCTCGGTAATTTGCTGATGATACAGATCGTCAACAATTTTGCAGCTTGGATGATCAACGGCTACGCATATCATTTTTGCCTGCGCCATTTTGGTAAGGAATAATTTGGGGTGGTCAACCTGATGATTCAGTGGTTCCATAACTAAATCCAGTCCGCTTTTTCCGGCAACATCGCAACAAGCACGCATATGGTTGATTACATTAATGGTTTGATAATCCCAATCCATTTTTTCGTCGTATATGCCGAATGTTATCAACCCTGTTTTTGCACCTGTTCTTTTTTGTACATTAAGTGCTTCTTCGGTTTTAGCTACCAACATTTTTGTTACCTCGGGATCGTCAGTAACACCGTATTTTGCACCATGATCGGCATAAACGATAAACGGGCCAATATCGAGTCCAAGTCGTGCTGCTTCGTTGCCAATTTTTTCTTGCATTTCTGCTGGTTTCCACATCAGGCCATTGTCAAAAAATGCAGTGAAACCCTGATCGGCAATAAACTTCAGGTTTTCAATCGGATCTTTTCCGGCATGTTCGCGAAATGTTTCAAGTCCCGGTGCATATTTCAACTTAAACTTAGCCGAATTTGACACTTTCGAATCGGAAACTGAAGCTCCTGCAATACTTGAAATTCCACTGAAAGCTAGTGTGCCTGCTGCTGCGTTACGAATAAAATTTCTTCTTTCCATGGTTATGTGGTTTAAATTAAGTGCTGTTTTGTTTGCTGTTAATTCGCTGTCGAAAAAAAGCTCTTTTTATTATGACGTAAAAGATATGAAATATGACTATATTTTACTTAGTTAATGATGATTTTACTTTCCCTCCAATGGTTGCCCGGTGCAAAATCCTCGGAGAGTATTCAAAGTCGTTCTTTTTCCAGTGTCGGGCACCTTTTAGCGATAACTTTTTGCAGATGTGCTTTTTTGTGCTCTACCATCCATTTCAAAAAGTTGATGGCTTAATCGTTCTGCTATTTCATGATTATAGCAGTCAGATCCTTCGTTTCTATCAGATCGTTTTTAGATAAAGCTTTCCTGCTACTACTCTGTTATTATTAAAATTATAGGGTGAAAATAGCTATTACGACAATGAAAGTGGAAGACTGAAGTGGAAGCTGCTGCCCTGATCTATTTCGCTGTTGACCCAAATATCGCCGCCATTTTTTTTGACAAACTCCTGGCAAAGAATTAAGCCTAATCCTGTTCCTTTTTCGTGGGCAGTACCTTCGCGTTGCACCGATTTTTCAATTTTAAACAGGTTTCCAATCATGTCAGAAGTCATTCCTATACCATCGTCTTTTACGGTAACAATCAGCATTTCTTCATCTTTTTTGACGAGCAGTTCAATTTTGCCGTTTTTGTTCGAAAACTTTATTGCGTTGTTCAGCAAGTTGCGAACAATAAAATTTACCATATCAAAGTCGGCATAAACCATTACTTTCTTTTCCGGAATGTTGATAGTTATACCTTTGCTTTTGGCCACCTCAAGATTGAGTTCTTTGTTGATTTCGAAAACTTTATGAATAAAGAAAGGCTGCGGCTCGAATTTAATGGTTCCGGTTTGTGTACGCGACCATTCCAATAGGTTCTCCAACAACTCGTAACCGCTCGTGGCTGCCTGGTGCATTCCGTTTATAAGTACATCAAAATCATCCGAGTTTTTGGCTCTCTTTTCATTGCGCAATAAATCGGAAATACCGATTAAAACATTAAATGGATTTTTTAAATCGTGTGCAATAATCGAAAAGAACTTGTCTTTTGTGGCATTTAATTTTTTTAGGTTTTGTTCGTCTTCTGCAAGTTTTACAAGGTTCTCTTCAAGCAATATTTTCTGACGATTTATAGTGTTGTAGTTGGCTTTTAGCTCATCGGTGTGTTTTTTCCGAAGAAAGAGAAAGAAGCTGAGTGCCACCAGTATAATTGACAGTACAACAATAACTGAGCCTGCTTTTACCCGAAATTTTAATTGATCACTTTCGTTTTTTGCGGAGGCCAGTTGCTGCTCAAGTAAAATCTTATTTCTTTCAGTTTTACTTGCTTCATCGGCTTCGAACTTGCCCAATGCTTCTATAATTTCCTCGGGTTTTAACAGGTGAAATGCCTCTTTGCCTTCCGAATTCATTTGGTAAGCTTTTTCATATTGGCCGAGGCTGGCATAGGCTTCTCCTGCTTCGGTATAATAGTCGGAGAGGTAATCAAACTTTTCCAATTCGAGGGTTTTCGAAATGGCTTTGCTGTAGAACTTAATAGCTGCATTAAAATCTTTCTTTTTAAGGTAATATTTACCCTGTAAGGAATTAATCTCAACTTCATATTTGGTGAGATTATTCTGGTTCTTCAGATTATTAATCCGTTTAATATAGCTTTCTGCAGTTGAGAGATCTTCTGTTTCAATGTAATAGGCGATAAAGCCTATAAGTACCTCAACCTCTCGCTGTTTGTCATTTATTTGTGGCAAAAGTTCCAATGCCTTATTCAAATGATACAGGGCTTTTTCTTGCTGGTTTAGTTTTAAGTTTGTATAGCTAAGCGAAATGTGGTTCAGGCACTGGTTTTGTATGTTTTTGGTTTTAATATCAACATCAAGAGACTTTTGGTAATAGAGTTGGCAGCTACGGTATTCTTTCAAATATTCATAATACGTTGCAATATTAGCATAGGCTTCAGAAAGTCCGTAAGTTTTGTTTGCCTCTTCGCAAATATTCTTTGCTTTAATGATGTAATTAAGTGCTTGTACCTGATCTTTTCCGTAAGAATGTAACACCCCCAGGTTGAGGTAACATGCAATTAATAAAACCGAATCTTTGGTTTCGGTAAATATCGTAATGGCTTGTTCGAGGTTGGAAATGGCTGGAAGCCACTCGCCCGTTTGGTCGTACACATAACTGATAAGAAAAAGTGCTGTTCCTTCGCCGTATTTGTAGTTTATTTTTTTCGAGAGCTCCAGTGCTTTTTGTCCGTATGCTAACGAACTATCCGGATTTATGTAGTCGTATAAATTGGATAGGTCGATGTAAATGTCGACGATCTTCTCCGCATTTTTTTCTGTTTTAACAGCGGTTTTTAGCGAATCAATCTGTAAGGTATCTTTTCCAAAAACAGATGAAACACCAACAATAAATGTGAATAATAAACTCAGTGAAATATGACTTTTCCAGTTCTTCATAGGTTTGCATAGATTTGCAAATATAATTAAATCAAATAGATACAATAAAAAATGTGAACGGATGTTTTATTTGTAAACAAATTATTTATGTTAGGCAGTTGTTTGTGGCTATTGCATTTAAAATGTAAATGGAGTGCGTGTGAAAACTGATAAATTTCATATTTCTAATTGTTTTTATACCTTGCCGGTGTAAGATCAGAGATTATAAACCGTAAACTATATGGTAAAACATTGCTTTGGTATTATTTGCATCGTCTTGCTTTTTATGTTGGCTGCATGCACTTCAGATAAAAACCCAAAAGACAACAAGAAAGAAGATCACCCAATTATTGATCGTGATTTATCTGAGATTTTGGATGATGGTGTATTGAATGTGGCTACCTCTTATAGCAGTACCAGCTATTTCTTGTACCGGGGGCAGCCCATGGGGTACGAGTATGAGCTGCTTAAGCGTTTTGCGAAACATCTCGGAGTTGAATTCAAAATAGAGGTATCGAATGATTTTGAGGACATGTACGAAATGCTGATGAGTGGAAAAGTTGACCTTATTGCGCATGGATTAACCATTACCGGAAAACGCAAGGAAATGGTGCAATTCTCTGATTATTTGTATCTCACTCATCAGGTTTTGGTGCAAAAAAAGCCCGACAACTGGCGAAAAATGAAATGGAGTGCAGTGCAGAATTCTTTAATTCACGATGCCATTGAGTTGATTGATGATACCGTTTCGGTGCGGGCCAACTCGTCGTATTTAAACAGGGTCGAAAACCTGATGGATGAGATGGGCGGAAAAATTTATGTTGATACACTGCCCGGCGATTTGTCGACGGATAAAATTATTGAAATGGTGTCGAATGGTGAGGTAAAGTACACCTTTGCCGATAATAATATTGCCAGCATTAATGCATCGTATTATCCCAATCTTGATATTCGTGTGCCGGTTAGTTTTTCGCAACGTATGGCCTGGGCTATCCGGCCCAATTCTGATGAATTGCTAACAGAACTAAACAACTGGATCGACTCGATGAAAGATGGGGTTGCTTATTATGTAATATATAACAAGTACTTTAAAAACGAACGATCATTTAGAATGCGCGAAAACAGCGTGTATTATAGTATAAATCACAACCGGATTAGTGAATACGACGATTTGATACAAACTTACGCAGATACACTGGGGTGGGACTGGCGGTTAATGGCATCGATGATCTATCAGGAATCCAGGTTTAATCCTGTGTCCGAATCGTGGGCAGGAGCAAAGGGACTGATGCAAATGATGCCACAAACTGCTGAGCGGTATGGCGTAGAAGACAGAACCCATCCGGAGGAAAATCTTGAAGGAGCTACAAAAGTTTTGAAGGTTTTGTGGGATCGTTTTATTGATATCCCCGATTCGGTACAGCGAATAAAATTTACAATGGCAGCCTATAATTGTGGTTACAGCCATGTGCTCGATGCGCGAACACTGGCCGAAAAGGAAGGAATCGACAGTTATCGGTGGGACGAATGCGTTGAGGAGTCGATGTTAAAACTTAGTTACCCCGATAATTACAATAAACCGTTTATTAAATACGGTTATGTGCGCGGAATTGAACCAGTGAGTTATGTGAAACAAATTTTTAGCCGCTACGAGCATTATACCCAGTTGCTGGAATAAAAAAACCGCTTCCCAAACGAGAAACGGTTTTACTATTTTATATCGAAATTTGTTCTTATTGAACGTCGATAGCATTTAAATCTTCGAATGCCACTTTTAAACGGGCAATCATTGATTCTTCTCCTTTGCGTAACCAAACACGTGGGTCGTAGTATTTTTTGTTTGGTTTTTCTTCACCCTCAGGGTTGCCAATTTGTCCTTGCAGATAGTCGTGGTTTGCCGCTTCAAAAGCACGAACGCCATCCCAGTATGCCCATTGCGTATCGGTATCGATGTTCATTTTAACAACACCATACGAAATAGCTTCGCGAATTTCTTCGTGTGTTGAACCTGATCCACCGTGGAATACGAAGTTCACCGGCTTTTCTTTAGTTCCAAGTTTTTCCTGGATATACTTCTGCGAGTTATCAAGAATTTTTGGAGTCAGTTTAACGTTACCTGGTTTGTATACACCGTGCACGTTACCAAATGATGCCGCAATTGTGAAGTTTGGCGAAATTTTGCTCAACTCTTCGTATGCGTAGCAAACTTCTTCTGGTTGAGTGTACAATTTCGATGCATCAACATCGCTGTTGTCAACACCATCTTCTTCACCACCGGTAATACCCAATTCAATTTCCAATGTCATGCCCATTTTTGACATGCGCTCCAGGTATTTTTTGCTGATCTCGATGTTTTCTTCAATTGGCTCTTCACTAAGGTCAAGCATGTGCGAGCTGAAAAGTGGTTTCCCAGTTTCTGCGAAGTGTTTTTCGCTGGCATCTAACAAACCGTCAATCCATGGCAACAATTTTTTTGCAGCGTGGTCGGTGTGTAGGATAACGCGAACACCGTAAGCTTCAGCTAAGGTGTGAATGTGTTTTGCACCTGCAACAGCTCCTAAAACAGCTGCTTCATGGCCTTCAAGTTTTAACCCTTTACCAGCGTTAAATACAGCACCACCATTCGAAAACTGAATCATAACAGGAGCATTTACCTGTTTGGCTACTTCCATAATTGCATTAACTGAAGAAGAACCCACAACATTTATTGCAGGCATGGCAAATTGTTTCGCTTTAGCTTCTTCGAAAATAAATTGTACGTCAGCACCGGTAACTACTCCCGGTTTAACGTTTTCGGCTATTTTTCCCATAATTAAATCGTTTTACTTTTATATCAAAATAGAATAAGAACACAAAATTACGATTTGAGTTTAGGTTAACCAATTTTTCCTTGTTAATGATCGTGAAAATAGGACAAAATTATCTGAAAATTAACGCTGTAACATTATTGTATTTAACGTTAAATATAAGTTAGGGCATTTATCTAAACCTCTTCATTCTCTGATTTTTATTTACTTTCACGGCGCAAAAAAAATTAAAAACCAAAGATTAATTCGAATAAAAATGGCAGTAAGTTACAAAGACTTAGGCTTGTCGAACACTAAAGAAATGTTCGCAAAAGCAGTTGAAGGCGGATATGCTGTTCCGGCTTACAACTTTAATAACCTTGAACAAATGCAGGCAATTCTTCAGGCTTGTGTTGAAACAAAATCACCGGTAATTCTTCAGGTATCATCAGGTGCACGTAAATATGCTAACGCTACTTTGTTGCGCAACATGGCACGTGGTGCTGTTGAGTATGTAAAAGAACTGGGTTGCGAAATTCCTGTTGTTCTTCACCTGGATCATGGCGATACTTTCGAATTGTGTAAAGACTGTATCGATAACGGTTTCTCTTCAGTAATGATTGATGGTTCGCACCATTCGTACGAAGAAAACGTGGCGCTAACTAAAAAAGTTGTTGAATACGCACATGCACAAGGTGTAAGTGTTGAAGGAGAATTGGGTGTTTTAGCAGGTGTTGAAGACGACGTAGTTGCTGAAGAATCGACTTATACAAGACCAGAAGAGGTTGAGGATTTTGTAAAACGTACTGGTGTTGATTCACTGGCTATTTCAATTGGTACTTCTCACGGAGCACACAAATTTACTCCTGAGCAGTGTACTAAAAACGAAGATGGCGTTTTGGTTCCTCCTCCATTGAAATTCGAAATTTTGGAAGAAATTGAAAAACGTATTCCTGGTTTCCCAATCGTTCTTCACGGTTCTTCTTCAGTGCCAATGGATCAGGTAGAAATTATAAATGCAAACGGTGGCGATTTGAAAGCTGCTGTAGGTATTCCTGAAGAGCAATTGCGTAAAGCGGCTTCTTCAGCAGTATGTAAAATTAACATCGACTCTGACGGTCGTTTGGCAATGACTGCTGCTGTACGCAAAACGTTGAATGAAAATCCGGGAGAGTTTGACCCTCGTAAATACTTAGGACCTGCTCGCGACTCGTTGAAAGAGTTGTACAAACACAAAAACGAAAACGTTTTGGGTTCGGCAGGAAAAGCTTAAGAAAGTAATTCTAATATATAGAAAAGGACGGTGTGTTAACCGTCCTTTTTTTTATGAAATGACTTGTTAATCAAATCCATTACTATTTGTACTCCGGCCTCCAACATCATCCTACTCCTTTAAGAAAGAATTGCCAGATATTACCACTGGGTTTCGCAAAAAATCCCCTTTGAAAGAGAATAAAAAAGGCAATATGATAATTTTACTCTGTTGGAGTTCTCTAAAGCATGAGTATTTTATTGGTAAAAACAGATATTTTGCTATCTTTTGCGCTAAATAGGTTGTAAAACACATTGTTGATAGAAATATATTTCTTAAGTTTGGTAATTCGAAACCCTTAACATTTTATAGGAGTTTATTCCTTTTCAGTTATTTTATACGTCCTTATTGAAGTAAAAGCATTGCTGCAAATTGGGTTTTGTTGTTGTGTAATTATGGTAAAATTGGGGTATATATTAGGCATTGTTGGGGTTGTTCTGATCTCTTTATTTCAGACAAATTGTGTTTCTGCACAACCCGAATTTCTTCCTTTAAATCATTTAGGAACTGCAGAGGGTTTGTCTTCATCGTCAGTTACATGTATTGCCGAGGATCAAAATGGCTTTATGTGGATGGGAACTCGTAAAGGTCTTGATCGTTACGATGGTAGCCGTTTTAAAACTTACCGGCAAGATGAAAGGCAGCTGGAAAATAATGCTTTGCCCGATAATTTGATTCTGGCTCTGTGTGTCGATAATAATAACCGCTTGTATGTGGGGACCAGTTCGGGGTTAAGTGTTTATGATCCGGAACAGGATAAGTTACACAGTTTTAGATATGATTCATTGTCCTGTTTATACGATCTTTCCATTCAGATAAGAGCCCTGCAGGTTGACCAAAACCAGGGAGTGTATATTGCCAGTTCTAACGGGATCTTTTATTTCGACCCGCAACAAAATACTGTTGAGCATATTAATAATTTAGGCATTTCGGTTATTGATGACTTGTTTCTGGCCTCCGACGGAAGACTTTGGTTTGGTTCGGCTAATGGGCTTGCAGTATTAAACGCTGAAACAAAAGAAATTGAGCGGGTAGTAAAAGGTTTTGGTAATAAAGATTACTCCAAAATAAGAATCGAAAAAATTATTGAAGATCATTCGGGAACAATTTGGGCTGCTAGTTATTCACAGGGCTTGTTTATGGTGGTAATGGGAGAGAACGGTGAAGAGCGTTTAAAAAATTTCAGACCCGATCCGAACAAGCCGGGTACTATTTCGGAAAACCGATTGTTGAGCCTTGTTGTCGATAATGAAAATAATATTTGGGTAGGAGCCGAAAACGACGGTATTTATTGCCTCGATAGAAACAGACAAGATTTTAAGCATTATTTGTCTTCTAAATCCGATCCATTGGTTACCAAAACCTATTCGGGCGAATGTCTTTTCATTGATTCCGGCAACAATTTATGGATAGGAACCTATGCCAACGGAGTACAGGTAGCCCCGGAAAATGGGGAGAGTATTGTTGCATTTAATAGGTTTAAGGGGGGAGATTTGAGCAATACCAACAATATGGTAAATGCTTTTTTCGAGTTTAACGATAGCATCATTGCCATTGCTACCGATGGGGGAGGAGTGAATTTATTGAATAAAAATACCGGCTTTTTTTCCAGTCTGAATACTTCAAATTCTGATTTACCCAACGATTATCTGTTGTCGATAATTGAAGATGAAGATGGCAACGGCTGGTTGGCATCCTGGGGATCAGGCTTGGTGCGTTATGATGGAAAAAGCAAAGTGTTTACCCGGTTTGATACGGAGAATTCTCCAATTCCTGATGATAATCTGTTTCACGTTTGCCTTGGCAATCATTCCGATTTACTAATTGCCACATTTAATTCGGGTATTGGCCGGTATTTCCCCGATGAAAACAAGTGGGAGGTGTTTGATACAGAAAACAGTGATCTTCCAACTAATTGTATCAACGTAATTCGCAGGGCTGATGATGAATCCTTTTTTGTAGGGACGGATTCGGGTTTGGTGAGGTACTTTCCTGATAATGATTTTTTTACGAAAGAAATAGATGCGTTGAGCGCGGCTCATGTCTACGATATTTTTGTTGAAAGTCCTGTTTCTGTTTGGGTGGGAAGCTTGTCGGGGTTATATCATTTTAACCCAAAAACCAGAGATGTTCATACTTTCACGGTAAATGATGGCTTGCCTAATAATACCATAAATGGTATTGTAAAAGATGCTGACGGTTTTCTGTGGTTTTCAACTTCGAACGGCTTGTGTCGCTATAATGAAAATCAGAATGTATTTGAGTGTTATTACCGCGACGACGGCCTGCAGAGTAATGAATTCAGTCCGAGAAGCGTGCTAATCGACTCGGAAAACAATTTGTATTTTGGAGGTATCGATGGCTTTAGCATTATCAATCCCGTTAAGCTGAAAAAGAACGATCATGTGCCGGTTGTAAAATTTACAGAACTCGAGATCTTTAACAAAGTGGTTTATCCAAACGAACCGGGCTCGCCACTGAAAAGAGTAATTTCCGAAGTTGATGAGATTCAGCTTCTTGAAAAACAGTCGGTTTTAACATTTCATTTTAGTGTTTTGGATTATGCCAGCCCTTCAGGAAACCAACACGCTTATATGCTTGAAAACTTCGATGAGGAATGGATTTATTGCGGAACACGACAGCAGGCAACGTATACAAATCTTGATCCGGGAAAGTATATTTTAAGAGTTAAAGGTGCCAGCAGCCGTGGTGTATGGAACGAGAAAGGTGTTGCTTTACATATAACAATTTTACCGTTTTGGTATAAAACATGGTGGTTCATTCTAATTGTATTCTTGTTTTTTACGGGTGTTTTTGCCAGTGTTAATTATTGGAGGGTTAAGTCGTTAAAACAACAAAAAGAAAAACTGGAATTGGCAGTTATTAACCGTACCAAAAAACTAACAGAAATAAATGCCACCAAAGACAAACTCTTTGCTATTATTGCCCACGATCTTCGTAATCCTTTCAATGTAATTCTTGGTTATACTGATGTTTTAATTGAAGGATATCACAAATTCGATAAGAAGGTGATGGAGCAGATTCTTGAAAATTTAAAAACAGCAGGAGACAGTGCCTTTGCTTTACTAGAGAACTTAATGAACTGGTCGCGCTCGCAACGTGGTGTAATGGAGTTTTTCCCAAAGCTAATTGTGCTGGGAGATTTTATTGCTGTTGCTTTGTTCGAGATTAATGCTGTTGCACAAAAAAAAGGGGTTACTATTGAAAACCTGATTCCCGAAAAATCAATAAAAGTTTTTGCCGATTCGAATATGCTTCTGTTAATCTTCAGGAATTTACTAACCAATGCTATAAAATTTAGCAAAACCGGAGGAGCAATCTATATTCTGAGGGCCGGTATTGATAGTAATTTTATCACGTTGGGAATAAAAGATGAGGGCATTGGTATTGAACCGGAAAGAGTTAGGTATATATTTCAGCCCGGTAAACAAGAAACCACGCCTGGCACCAAAGGCGAAAAAGGAAGCGGACTGGGGTTAATGCTTTGCAAAGAGTTTATTGAAATGCATAACGGCAAAATTTGGGTAGAAAGTTCTGTGGGCAAAGGTTCTGTTTTTTGGATTACGATACCGTTAAACGAAAAGGTGTTCGGGAAATAGAAAAAATGGCACCCGCTTAAGCAGATGCCATTGTAAAAACTCCAACCAAATTGTCCTTCAGTCTAAAGTTTGTCCCCCTTTCATCCTGTTACTATGCTGTCATAAACATTTCAAGATCTTTTTCAACCTCGGTAATACCGCCAATTCCGAAATTTTCAACCAATACATTTGCTACGTTTGGCGAAAGGAATGCCGGAAGTGTTGGCCCAAGGTGTATGTTTTTTACGCCCAGGTGCAACAGTGCCAGTAATACAATTACTGCTTTTTGTTCGTACCAGGCAATGTTGTAGGCAATTGGTAGTTCGTTGATGTCGTTAAGCTCAAATACCTCTTTCAGCTTTAAAGCAATAACCGCCAGCGAATACGAGTCATTACACTGTCCTGCATCAATAACACGAGGAATACCACCAATATCGCCCAAAGGTAGTTTGTTGTAACGGTATTTTGCACAACCTGCTGTCAGGATCACAGTGTCTTGTGGTAACTGCTCAGCAAATTGTGTGTAGTAGTCGCGGCTTTTCATACGTCCGTCGCAACCGGCCATTACAAAGAATTTTTTGATGGCACCCGATTTTACGGCATCAACAATTTTATCAGCCAGCGCGAAAACCTGTGCGTGTGCAAATCCTCCGATGATTTCGCCTGTTTCAATTTCCTGTGGTGCTGCACATTTTTTAGCGTGTTCGATAATGGCGCTGAAATCTTTCATTTTGCCATTTTCGCGATCTGGAATGTGGATGGCTCCCTCAAGACCTGATGCCCCGGTAGTATAAATCCTATCGGTGTAGGTGGCCGATTCTTTTGGAGGAACGATACAGTTGGTGGTAAACAGAATTGGTCCGTTAAAACTCTCGAACTCGGTATTTTGTTTCCACCAGGCATTACCGTAGTTACCCACCAGGTGTTCGTATTTTTTGAAAGCCGGATAGTAGTGAGCCGGCAACATTTCGCTGTGTGTATACACATCAACGCCGGTTCCTTCGGTCTGTTTCAGCAATTCTTCCATGTCTTTCATGTCGTGACCCGAAATCAAAATTGCAGGATTATTACGCACCCCGATATTCACTTTTGTAGCCTCAGGATTTCCGTAAGAACCAGTGTTGGCAGCATCTAACAATGCCATTACATCAACACCAAATTTTCCGGTTTCAAGCGTAAGAGCAACCAATTCTTCAACGCTCAAATCTTCGGTAGTAGCTACCAGTGCACGCTGCATGAAGGCAAAAATATCATCTTTTTGGCTTCCCAGATTGTAGGCGTGCTCGGCATAAGCTGCCAATCCTTTTACACCGTAAATAATTAATTCGCGCAATGAGCGAATGTCTTCGTTTTCGGTGCTTAATACACCAACTTCTTCCGCTTTGGCTTCAAACTCTTCGGTTGTATTTCCTGTCCATGTTGCAATCGCCGGAAGCTCTGCCGGTAAAACAACTCCTGCTTCTTTGCTCAGTACGTGCAATTCATTTCTTAACTGAAGTGCTTTAATAATACGTTTGGTAAATACTGCGGCATTAAAATTGGCATTGGTGATTGTGCTGAATAAACCATCAAAAACTAATTTATCTACTTTTTTAGGATTGGCATCAACGGCCCGTAATTTCTCGTTATACCAGCAAATTCCTTTCAGAACGTATAATAAAGTATCTTGTAAATTCGCAACATCGCTGGTTTTTCCGCAAACTCCTGCAATTGTACAGCCGGTTCCTTTGGCTGCTTCCTGACATTGAAAACAAAACATGCTCATTTTTTTATTTTTTAGTTCGTTAATCTTTTGGGTTGAGTGAGAGGGCTCTGGTTTTATGACAATTAATTGAGTATTTCTTGTGGTTTACATCCACTCATCGCTTAATACATCGCCTTTAATTCCTATCACAACTTCTTTAACGGGTACCTTACGCGATGCCATTTGGGTAGCCATTTTTACCATTTGCGACAATCCTCCGCAACATGGAACTTCCATAATTACAACGGTTATTGTGTTTACTCTCGACTCGTCAATCAGTTGTACCAGTTTCTGAACGTAGATATCCTTTCCCTGGTCGAGTTTTGGGCAGGCAATAACCATTTTACGTCCTTTAATAAAGTCGTTGTGGAAATTCCCGTAAGCAAAACCGGCACAATCGGCAGCTACCAACAAATCCGCGCCCTGGAAATAGCTTGCCGCCGGATTGATCAGATGCATTTGCACCGGCCACTGGGTAAGTTCCGATGGCATTTCTGTAACAGGAGCAGCCATTTTTAAACCACCTGCATCAAAAGTCATTGGTGCCGAGCCCGGACATCCGCCGGAAGCACAACCACCACCCGATGCTTGTTCTTCTTTAGCTCCGTGAAGCAATTCGTGTACTTCGCTGATTTCAAAAGGCATGGCCTCGTGATTGGCTTTTATAAAACCAAGGGCTTGCTGCAAATAGCCGGTTTCGTTATGATTCTGCAAATGTTTTAAGTGCGCGAACATGGTGGCTTTTCCTTGTTTTACCATTTGAGAAATAGTAGCAATTTCGTCGTAAGCATCGGCTTCGCGCTTTTCAATGGTAATCGCTCCTTCAGGGCAATGACCAATACAAGCTCCCAGTCCGTCGCACATTAACTCGCTTATCAGTCGTGCTTTGCCTTCGATAATTTGCAAGGCTCCTTCGTGGCAATTCGGAACACAGTTACCGCATCCGTTGCACAAATCCTCGTCAATTTTAATTATCTCTCGTATCATCTTTCTTGTTCTTTTCTTATAAGTTTATGCAACAAAAGTAGGTTGCCGGTGTTAGGCAAAATGTACCAATTGTTACAAAATGATAGATTATTCAATTCTTGTTAAAAGTCCGTTGTTTTATGGTATTCCCGATGAGGAGTGCCGGGCGTTATTTTCAAAAATCCGTTATCAGGTACGCAAATTCGAAAAAGATGCAATAGTGGTGCAGGGAGGTGAGGAGGTTACAAATTTGTTTGTTGTGCTTTCCGGAAGTGTTAGGGGCGAGATGATCGATTACTCGGGGAAAACGGTAAAAATAGAGGATATTGAAGCACCGCGTCCGTTGGCAGCTGCTTTTCTGTTTGGTAAAGAAAATAAATTTCCGGTTACGGTAACTGCCAATAAAAAGGCGGAGTTACTGGCTATTCCCGTTGTTGAATTCCTGAGATTATTGCAAATGAATACACGTTTGTTACGCAACTATTTAAATAGCATTTCAACCCGTGCGCAGTTTCTTTCGCAGAAACTACATTTTCTGAGTTTTAAAACCATTAAAGAAAAGGTTGCTCATTTTCTGCTTCAGCAGGCGGGCGACAGGTTTCATTCGTTCGAATTAAAAAACACACAACAACAACTGGCCGAAATGTTTGGAGTTACCCGGCCATCGCTGGCACGTGTACTTGGCGAAATGCAGAACGAAAACCTTATAAAAATTGAAAAGAAAACCGTTACACTGCTTGATAAACAAGGCTTGAATAAATTACTAAAAAATGGATAGAACACCGGATTTGATTGGTTACAGCATATTTCAATCACATACAAATATCTGTGCTTTTACCACCACCAGAAGCACATTGCCGGTAGAGCGGGTACGATACAGCAATATGCCCGAAAATAAGGCAAAACTGGCTGAGTTTTTGGCTTTGAAGACGGATCAGATGGTTTTCCCAGATCAGACGCACAGTAGCTGTGTAGCCGCTATTCATGAGGTTCCCGATGCTGTAATTTCGGAAACAGATGCCCTGGTTACCAATCAGTCCGGCTTGTGTTTATGTGTGCAAACGGCTGATTGTGTTCCGGTGTTGTTGTTCGATCCGGTGGCGAAAATAATTGCAGCCATTCATGCCGGGTGGCGCGGAACTGTTGGCGGGATAGTTGCAAATGCGGTGGGTAAAATGACAACTAACTACGGTGCTTTGCCCGAAAATATAGTGGCTGCAATAGGGCCGTCAATAAGCCCAGAAATATATGAAGTAGGTGATGAGGTGGTTGCTGCTGCCCGAAAATCGATTCCCAATGTTGAAACGACACTGCACAAAAATGGTAAGGGTAACTATCATTTAAATTTGTGGGAAGCCAACCGGCAAATGTTGTTGAAATCAGGAGTGGTGCAGCAAAATATTCAGATACTGGGAGCCTGTTCGTTTTCCGAGGCCGAAAAATATTATTCCGCACGCCGCGAAGGGGCAGATACCGGGCGAATGGTTTCCGGAATTATGATTTTGTAACCTTGCCGGAGTGGGTAATTAACAAAAAAATATATATTTGCTCCTCAAATGCTAATATTACTCCAAAATGAATACTCAAAACACTGGTTTATTCCCCAAAACAATTCTTATTTTTTTTATCATTTTTCTTTCTTTTCAGCAAAAAAGCAACGCTCAGGAAGGAGCTTATTGGATGGGACTGTCATCTAAAAATCCTGCACTTATTGGTACCCCGTCAGATTGGGTTTGGGGCGTTGCAGAGTTTGCCGATATTCCAAATTACGATGATGAGTACAACAGCTTTGCATTAATAGCTGATTACACCATTTCGCAAAAGGCCGGCACGATGGGTGCAAATTTTTTTCGTACTAAAATAGGAGATGAGACGGGATTTTTGGCTGAATTGCTTTATGCATATACGCTTACAGGAAAAAAGAACAGACAATGGAATTTTGGTGTGTCGACAGGTATTGAGGGGCAAGAGAGTGATTATAGCAGCTATGGTTATGGTAATCCGAAAGCAAGTTATCTGAAAACAAACCTTGGCACTTTATATCGTTCGCGAAAATTGGATTTAGGGCTTAGCTATGCTTTTTTTAATGAATTAGAGAACGAATATAGTTCGGGCAGTTTAATTGATAACTACGTTACGTTTATTACTGCTTACCGCTTTTATATAAAAGAGAAGTTTGTTATCGAGCCTAACTTTAGAATGGACTTTGGAGGTGGCGACAATGATGGTTATGGTGGAATTCATGCGGAGTACGACAATAAAGCCTGGATCGGTTATGTAACTACAGGAACAAACGGGGTGCGCAGCATATACACCGGTGCAGATGTTTTTAAACGATTCCGGATTGCATTAAGGTATTCTTTTTCTGATTACTATCAGTTAGGAAGAAGAAAGTTCTATCAATTCACGCTGGGGTACAAATTGAATTAGCAAAACTATATTTCCAAACCAAGAAACTGGTTTTGGAATAACGTTAAAAATCTGGAAGCAAGTGAAGTAAATTTCTTTGCTTTCGCAGTTGAAAGGAGGCATTTGGGCAAAATATATGGTCTTTTCACATGCAGAAGACTCCATTTTTTTGAAAAAATGCCTCCTTTCAACTGCAGAAGGCATCACTTTTATGCGAAAATGTCCTCTTGCGCATGCAGGAGGCATCATTTTTATGCAAAAATGCCTACTTCGAATTGCAAAAGGCAGTGAATTTGCAAAAATATGACTCCTTTCGCACTTGTTAGCCTTTAGTTGTTGGCTGCATTTCACGTTAATAAGTTTTAATTCTAATGTACTGTTCTCTGAGTTTTCAGCAAAAGCCTTATCTTCGCAAGGATTAAAAATTTCGAACATTTACGCTTTCAGAAATCACTTGAAAATGAAGCAATACAGATTGTTTAATATCGTTTTTGGCTGGGTTAGTTTTTTAATTGCAGCCATCGTTTATTTAATGACCATTGAACCCACTGTAAGTTTTTGGGACTGTGGCGAATTTATTACAACAGCTTTTAAATTTGAGGTAGGCCACCCGCCGGGAGCACCTATTTTTATGATTGTTGGCCGGTTCTTCACGCTGTTTGCCGGCCCTGAAGGCGCTGCAAGAATGGTGAATGTGCTTTCAGCATTGGCCAGTGCCGGAACTATTATGTTCCTGTTTTGGACCATCACCCACCTGGCAAAAAAAATAATGGTAAAAGCCGAAGAGGTTTCGCTGGGTCAAACCATTTCGATTTGCGCAGCAGGTTTGGTGGGAGCACTGGCTTATACTTTTTCCGATACTTTTTGGTTTTCGGCTGTTGAAGGCGAAGTTTATGCCAGCTCGTCGTTATTAACCGCTTTGGTATTCTGGGCCATTTTGAAATGGGAAAATGTTGCCGACGAAAAATATGCGAACCGCTGGTTGATATTTATTGCCTACATAATTGGCCTGTCAATTGGGGTTCACCTGCTGAACTTACTGGCAATTCCGGCTATTGTTTTTGTTTATTATTTCCGAAAATATGAAGTAACCCGAAAAGGAATTATCTGGGCTTTGATTGCTTCGGTAGTATTGCTTGGTGGCATTATGTACGGTATAATTCCGGGATTTGTAGAGATTGCTTCCTGGTTTGAATTGATGTTTGTTAACGGCTTTGGTTTGCCTTATCACTCGGGAGTTTTCTTTTATGTTGTGCTGGTAATTGCAGCTCTTGCTTTTGGTATTTACTACACACATAAAAAACAAAAAGTGGTTTGGAACACCATATTATTGGGGGTTGCCGTAATTCTTATCGGTTACTCATCGTTTGCTATAATTATTATTCGTTCATCGGCGCAACCGCCAATGGATCAGAATAGTCCGAACGATACTTTCTCGCTGTTGGGCTACCTTAACCGCGAGCAATACGGATCGCGTCCTTTGTTTAGCGGACAGTACTACAATTCGCCCTATAAAGTGGGTGATCGTTTTTCAGAAGGAAGCCCTGTTTATTCGCAAATCGACGGGAAATATAAAATAACTTACCATCGTTTTAATCCGAATTACGACGAGAAATTCACTACCTTTTTCCCACGTATGTGGAGTTCGATGGATCCGCAACATGCCAACGATTATCAGCAATGGGCAAATATAAAAGGTACACGTATTCAGCACCGAAACGAGCGTGGTGAAATGGAAACCATTGTAAAACCAACAATGGGCGAGAACCTGAGGTTTTTCTTCCGGTACCAGGTAAATCACATGTACTGGCGCTACTTTATGTGGAACTTTGTGGGGCGCCAAAACGATATTCAGGGACACGGAGATATTTTGCATGGTAACTGGCTGAGTGGTATAAAGTTTATTGACGAAGCACGTTTGGGTGATCAGGATAGTCTACCTGCTGAACTGGCTAATAATAAAGCCCGAAACACCTATTTTTTCTTGCCGTTACTTCTCGGACTTCTGGGGATCTTTTTCCAGTACAACCGCGGTAAAGAGGGCCGGAAAGGACTCTGGGTGGTGTTCCTGTTATTTGTATTAACCGGCCTGGCTATTGTAATTTATCTGAACCAGTATCCGCATCAGCCGCGCGAGCGCGATTATGCTTACGCCGGTTCGTTTTACGCCTTTGCAATCTGGATTGGTTTAGGGGTACTGGCTATTTCCGAGGCATTGAAAAAATATATTCCTGAAACACTTGCCGGAGGAATTGCCGGACTGGTAACACTGATTTTGGTTCCCGGAATTATGGGCGCTCAAAACTGGGACGACCACGATCGTTCGGGACGTTATACTGCCCGCGATTTTGGTGCCAACTACCTGAAAACATGCAAGCCCGATGCGGTGATTTTTACCAACGGCGATAACGATACTTTCCCGCTGTGGTACAACCAGGAAGTGGAAGGTGTGCGTACCGATGTTCGTGTGTGCAACTTAAGCTATTTACAAACCGATTGGTATATTGATCAGATGCGCCGAAAAGCTTACGATTCGGATCCGATCGATTTTACTTTGAAACCCGATCAGTATCTTTTGGGAACCCGCGATGCGGTTTATTTGCTTGATGATTCGCGTATAAAACGCGATTACATTGGATTAAAAGAAGGCATTGATTTTATTGCCAACGATAATCCGGCTACCAAATTGCAGCAGGCCGACGATGCAGCTTATCTTCCGAAAAAGAAACTTCACTTTAAAGTAGATAAGGAAGCAGTGATCAGAAATAAAGTGGTTGCTCCGGAAGATTACGACAAAATTGTTGACGAGATCGTTATCGACTTGTCGGGCAAAAGTATGTTGTCGAAAGACGAAATGATGGTGCTTGATATGCTGGCAACCAACAACTGGGAACGCCCTATTTATTGGTCGATTACAGTTGGTCGCAGCAAATATCTGAATCTTAGCGATTATTTCCAGGTGGAAGGTTTTGCCTACCGTTTGGTGCCGATAAAAACGCAGAGTAATCCACAGCAATTGCAGTTTGGCCGGGTGAATACATCTTTGATGTACGATAACTTGATGAATAACTTCAAGTGGGGTAACATGAACGACCCGAAAGTATACCTCGACGAAACCAATACCCGCATGATGACCAATATCCGGAATAGTTTTAACCGCCTGGCATCGTCATTGGTTGAGGAGGGTAAGAAAGATTCGGCCATAGCGGTTATCGACCGGTGCAACGAGTTGTTGCCAAACAGTATTATTCCTTACGAATATTTCGCACTGGAATTAGCCAACAGTTATATTAAGGCTGGTGCAAACGATAAAGGTCTTGAAATGGTTGAAACCGCATATAGCGAATTCAACGACGAACTGAATTATTATTTCTCGTTACAGCCGAAATTTTTGGTTGGTATTGCCGAAGAAATTCAACGCAAGCTGTTTTATTTGCAGCAACTGCAACGTACGGCAGCAACTGCTGGCAACAGCGAATTAGCAGACCAAATTGGAGCAAGTCTGCAAGGTTATTTCGAACGATTTGGCAACATGTAATAGTTAAAAATTAAAAGCAACATACTGATGAATATTTTGATTGTAGGCTCGGGAGGAAGAGAGCACGCTTTGGGATGGAAAATTAAACAAAGCGAAAAAGTAGATAATTTATTTTTTGCACCGGGAAATGCCGGCACATCCGAATTGGGAACCAATCTGGATGCTGGTGTTTCTGATTTTCAGAAAATAAAAACACTGGTGCTCGAAAACAACATCGACCTGATGTTAGTTGGTCCCGAAGTGCCTTTGGTTGAAGGATTACACGATTTCTTTGCTGCCGATCCTGAATTGGCATCGGTTAAGGTTGTTGGCCCGAAAAAAGCCGGTGCCGAACTGGAAGGAAGTAAGGATTTTTCGAAAGCTTTTATGGCGCGACACAATATTCCTACAGCAAAATATTTTACGGTAACTGCCGATAATGTGGAAAACGGAATTGATTTCCTGAAAACCATGAAATCGCCGTATGTACTGAAAGCTGATGGCTTGGCAGCGGGAAAAGGTGTGTTGATTATCGATTCGCTGGAAGAAGCCCAAAGCTCGCTGAAAGAAATGCTCGACGGGCAGTTTGGTGAGGCGAGCAGCAAAGTGGTTATCGAAGAGTTTTTGAGTGGAGTGGAAGTTTCGGTATTTGTTCTTACCGATGGAAAGGACTATAAAATTCTGCCCGAAGCAAAAGATTATAAACGAATTGGCGAAGGCGACACCGGATTGAATACTGGCGGAATGGGAGCGATTACTCCAGTACCGTTTGCTGATGAAGTTTTTATGGAAAAAGTGGAGAAACAGATCATTGCCCCAACGGTTTCAGGTTTAGCAAAAGATGGAATCGACTACTGTGGTTTTATCTTTTTCGGACTGATAAATGTAAACAACGAACCGTATGTAATTGAATACAATGTGCGCATGGGCGACCCTGAAACGGAAGCGGTTATGTTGCGGGTAAAATCTGATTTTGTGGAACTTCTTGATGGAGCTGCCACCGGGACACTTGGCGAAAAAGAAATTGAATTCGACGATCGTGCTGCCGTTACTGTAATGCTGGTTTCAGGTGGATATCCGGGAGATTACAAAAAAGGAAAAGTAATTACCGGAACTGAAAAAGTAAGCGATAGTCTGGTTTTTCATGCCGGAACAAAACAAGCAGGCGACGATGTGGTTACAGCCGGAGGCCGCGTGATTTCGGTAAGTTCGTACGGAACAGATATGAACGATGCGCTGGCTACGTCATTTAAAAACGCCGCACATATCGAATTCGAAGGAAAATATTACCGGAAAGATCTGGGATTCGATCTGTAATCCTCACTGAAAAAAGATCCCGGACTTTGGCCGTTTTTATGGGAGGGGCAAAGTCCGGAGTCTCGGAAACCCTAAATGTTGAGAAACAAAATGGCATGATACTAAAAAAGTTAAAGTCGAACAGTTCTGTAAGTTTGTTCCTGGTGCCTTTGGTAACAATTGTACTATGGATAAAGAGTTTGCAGCACCCGTTTGCTTATAACTATTTTCCGGGCGAAGATCAAAACATACTTTTTAATTTTATTTACCGGCTGGTTGACGATAAACCGCTGGTGCAGGTTATTATCGGAATCGTTATGGCCGTATTACTGGCCTATGTCACGCAGTTGGTAAACGACCGGTACATGTTCATTCGTATAAAAAGTAAGCTGCCTGCTTTGTTGTTTGTGGTTATTGTAGGAGGTTTTGTACCGATGCATACTTTGCATCCGGTGTATTTTGGTGCTTTATTTATGCTGTTTGCCCTTTACCGGCTGTTTGGAATTTTTGAAACGAAAAAAGCTTATGCTTCCACTTTCGATGTTGGTTTTTTACTGGGAGTAGGGGCACTTTTTTACTTAGATGTTATGGTGTTGCTACCTGCATTTATCGTTGGAATAGCTATTCTGGGGCGTGAAGTTGGGTGGCGCGAATTTAGCACCTTGTTCCTGGGATTTTTACTACCATTTGCTTTTTCTGCGGCCTATGCTGTACTAGCCGATAGCTGGTTGGAGGTGCTGAATATGATGAAAGAAAGTATTGTTACGCCTGTTAATCATTTCCGCTCAAATATTCCCTTGCAGGTGTACCTGGGAGCTTTAATCTTATTCACTATTGCCGGAAGTATTGGAATGTTTGGCCAATACGATACAAAAAAGATCAGTTCGCGAAAATACTTTACCGTATTTTTCTGGATTTTTATCTTTTCGCTGGCAGGATTTGCTTTAAACCCGGTAACCTCGCAGGAAATGCTGGTTATTACTGCAATACCCGTTACGTTCCTCATTGCTAACTATTTTGTGTTTATGAAAAGCCGCTTCTGGAGCGAGTTGCTTTTTATACTTTTGTTGCTTATTGTTGTTTCCATGCAGTTCTCTTTCTATTTATTCTAATGAACAAGAACAAGTCAACTATAGCGATATATGGTATCCAGGATCGGTTTGATTATGAACACCCATTTTATGTGCACGACCATAATCTGGCTTTGATGCAAAACGGGAAAATGGAGTGGTTCTTACAGCAAGAAAGGATTTCGCGCCGCAAACGAGATAATTCGCTTCATATTCACCTGAAATCGATTTTAAAAGAAAAGAAACTACTGGGCAAAGATTACGATCTGGTTTTTGTCGATAATGTGGTGGGGCGCACCTTTTTGCTGCAAAATGGCGAGGCGCGTTTTGAAGCGCCGTTAAACCAGAAATTGGCCACCGGTTTGGAAAAAGGCAAATGCTGGTGGTTTGGCGAAGAGAAAGATGCCTGGGTGTTGAATCACGAGTTGGCACATATGTTCTCGTGCCTGCCATTTTACGGAAACCTGCAGAACAACAGCCTGTTGGTTCATTTTGATGGTGGTGCGAGTTTAAGTAATTTCTCGGCTGCAGTTTATAAAAACGGTCAGTTTGAGTGGCTCGAATATCACTGGGATTTAAAACCCTATTCAACACTGTTTAATGCCAATGCACTGGTGTTTGCTATAATCGGGGCAAAGCTACCCGAACAAAATGCCGTTCCCGGAAAATTTATGGGATTTTCGGGACTCGGAAATTACCGCTCCGAGTTGGGCGATTGGTTGAAGAACAACAATTTCTTCCAGGATATTTGGGGAAAAACATCAGTGTTTTTCGAAGCTACTAAAAACGACTGGGGAGTCGATCTGAAATCGTTTAACCAAAAAGATCCCTTTGTTCAGGATGTTGCGGCGACACTGCAGGGACTTTTCTCGCAGGAGATAGTAAAGAAGCTGAAGTATCTGCAGGAAAAAACAGGTGCTGATAATTTATACTACACCGGTGGATCGGCTTTAAATATTGTGGCTAACACACGTATTGTAAATAGCGGAATATTCAGGCAGGTTTTCATCCCACCGTGCACCGAAGATTCTGGTCTGGCTTTGGGAGCCGCAGCTTTTGCCGAGTGGAAAAAGCATGGAAAAGTTGAGGTGAGCTCAGCTTATTTAAACAATTGGAGAATTGAAAGTTATAAAGCTGATTTCTCGGAGGAAACCATAAACGAAGTGGCCGAAAAACTCGCAGCCAAAAAGCTGATTGGGATTTGCAATAATTTTGGAGAAGCCGGGCCGCGCGCTTTGGGAAACCGCAGTATTTTAGCATTTGCCGGATCAAAAGAGCTGTCGAAAAAACTGAGCATAGAGAAGAAAGGTCGCGAATGGTACCGGCCGCTGGCACCAGTGGCTTTAGAAGAAAATGTAAAGTACTTTACCGGGCAGTCAGCAATTCATCCTTTATCGAAATTTATGTTGCTCGATTTTGCTATTCTTCCCGAAAAACAACAGGAAATAACCGGAGCTATTCATGCTGACGGAACCGCGCGTTTTCAAAGCATTTCAAAAGAATCGGATAACCCGTTTTTATTTGCCTTGCTGAAACGTCTGGATGAAAAGTATAGTATAAAAGCGCTGATAAATACCTCGTTTAATGCAGGTGGCGAACCCATCGTTCATACGGAAGAGGATGCGTTGCAGTCGGCAAAAAAAATGCAACTCGACGGCGTGGTTTTAAATGGAAAGTTTCTTCAGCTTTAACTATTTTTGCAGAACTTTGTTAAAAGAACTCAAATGGCAATTATTTTAAATATCGAAACATCAACCGAAGTTTGTTCGGTTTCATTGGCAGAAGACGGTAAAACGCTTTACCAAAAGGAGAGTATCGAGGGATTAAATCACTCGAAGTTACTTACTGTTTTTATTGAAGATCTTTTAAGCGAAAATAATTTCGACATTCATAAAATTGATGCGGTAGCAGTGAGTAAAGGCCCGGGATCGTACACCGGTTTGCGCATTGGCGTGTCGGTGGCAAAAGGCTTGTGTTATGGGCTGGATAAACCCCTTATTGGAATTGGTTCGATTGAGGCAATGGGGTATTACGTTGCCGAAAACACTGGTGAATTCTACGAAGCTGCTGATGGAGAAGAGCTGTTGTTTTGCCCGATGATTGATGCCCGACGTATGGAAGTTTATACCGCTCTTTTCGAAAAAGGAGGGAAGGCCGTAAGCGATGTTACCGCTGAAATTATTGATGAAAACTCATTTGCAGAGCATCTTCAAACAAAAAATATATTGTTTTTTGGAAATGGAGCCGATAAATGCCGCGAAAAAATAACGCACGCAAATGCCTTGTTTAACGGGCCCGATAAAACAACGGCACGATTTATGCAAAATCTGGCAGAAATTAAGTATAACAAAAAGGAATTTGAAGACGTTGCTTATTTCGAGCCTTTTTATTTAAAGGATTTTGTAGCAACCATTCCAAAAAACAAAATATTAAAATGAGCAAGTTATTCTCCATACTAATCGTTTTTTTCCTTGCAACGCAAACATCAAGTGCCGAGGATATTTCAATAAAGTTTAACCTGAAATTTGGTTTCGTTAAAGGTGGCGAAGCTGAAATGACCATCAGCGATACGGTTTTTAATGGTCGGCCTGCCATTCATTACCATGTAATGGGAAGAACAACGGGGCTGGCCAATAAACTATATGGCGTTTACGATATTTACGAAACCTATGTTGATGCCGAAACGCGCCTTCCGGTAAAAACAATCCGAAATGTAAAAGAAGGAAACTATCGTCGTTACACAGAAACACTTTTTTACCACGATGTTGATTCGATAAATAGTAGCCGTAGTGGTTGGCGTGCTGTGCCCGATGATCTGCTCGATCTGGTTTCAGTGTTCTTTTATTTCGTACACAAAAATCCATTCGAGAATCTTCAGTCCGGCGATGCAGTTGTTTATCCTACTATTAATGCCGATAAAATATCGGACATATCGATACAGTATTTGCGCGACGAGAAAGTTAAAACCGATGTTGGAAAGGTAGATTGCCACGTGTTAACACCCTCGGTACGGAAAGGGAAAGTGCTTGAAAAATCGGACGGAGTACGGTTTTACCTGGCAAAAGATGAGAAAGTGCCGGTTTACATAGAATTCGACATGCGGGTGGGGTCGCTTAAAGCCGTTATAAAACATTATAAGGTTAATGGCGTAGAACAAAGTTTAAAGTAGATTTCCTGCTCTTGAGTAAAAGCGTATAGAAATGCTTGATTTTTAACGGATTTAATTATTTTTGCACCGCATATAAAAAGAAATTAATTTATCATGGCTTCTACAGCAGATTTTAAAAATGGAATGTGTTTTTTGTTCAAAGGTGAAATTTACACCATTGTATCATTCCTTCACGTAAAACCGGGTAAAGGTCCCGCTTTCGTGCGTACAAAACTTAAAAATGTAAAAACCGGAAGGGTAATTGAAAATACATTTAACTCAGGTGTTAAGGTTGATGATGTTCGTGTTGAGCGTCGTTCTTACCAGTTCCTTTATCGCGATGATATGGGATTAAATGTAATGAATACTGAAACATACGAGCAGATTTCTATTCCTGATTCGATGGTTGAAAACAACGACCTGATGAAAGAAGGACAGGTAATTGAAATTCAGTTTCATGCCGAAGAGGAATTACCTTTAACAGCAGAAATGCCCGATAAAGTTGAGTTAACAATTACTTCAACCATTGAAGGTGAAAAAGGTAACACGGCAAGTTCAACGGCATTAAAACCTGCTACAGTTGAAACAGGTGCCGAACTTATGGTGCCAATGTTTATTAACGAAGGCGATGTAATTCGCGTAAACACTGCCGACCGCTCATACAGCGAACGTGTAAAACAGTAAATAAAAGTTTACTAAATAAAGGAAGGCCGCCGCAGAAACATTTTCCGCGACGGCCTTTTTCTTTAACTAACCAAACTAATTATGCGTATGCTATATGTTTCTTTTATTCCCAAATCTTTGAATCCAACATCCAATTTTCCACTGTTAATTTTTCTTCTGCCATTGTTTCAGTAATTGCCCAGGTTGCTTTGTCAGTCATCCAGTTTTCCACTTCCAAAGCTATTTTCGGCTCAAAATTGAAGTGGCTGTGGGTATGCCATATTCTATGATTTGTCATCCAGTCTTCCACTTTTAGTGCTGCGTCTGTTTCGTAGGTAAAAAATGACATCTCAGATGCATTCCAAATTGTTTCGTCGATCATCCAGTCTTCCACCTGAAGAGTTGTTTCAGCCTTATTTGTGTTGGTTAATTTAGTAGCCGAGGCATCTGCTTTAATTCCAACTGCCATTAGTAGTAGAGCGATGAATGTTGCTGCTGTTACTTGTTTAATTTTTGTTTTCATGTCTTCTGCTTTTTTAATTTGATTCAAATCTAAGCGCAAAGCTGTTGCTGTGAAAATGAAATAGAAGAACCGGGCTATTTTATCGACGGATTGGAATTTTGTCAGATTTATAACAACCTGGAATTATGAAGATTTGGTGTAATTAACTGTGGTCCCGAATTATAAATAGCGACAGTTTTATTGCTTAGTGGTATTAAACGACCGATTGTCTTGTTGGGTTTTTTATTTGTCGTTTCAATTATGATTTAATTAAACCTTCTAATAGTTTGATCATTTAACTACTTTGTTTATTTATAGCTAATATAAATGTGCAGGGCTAAACCGCAACTATATATATTAAAATAAACAGGAAGTAAACGAGGATGGAACCTAATTGATTATGTGATAAAATAATCAATATTGGCCGGTTGCATAATAGAAGTTAAATTTAAGTGTTACTTTCCGAGTTTTAGTATTCGTATGGCCCCTCTTACAACAATTAGAAATACGATGGAGCCAATGATTAAATCGGGATATTTCGATTGTGTTAGCAGTACCAGTACACCGGCCAAAATCACTCCGCTGTTAATAATTACATCGTTCGAGGTAAATATCATACTGGCTTTCATGTGTGCTTCCTTGCTTTTCGATTTTTGAAGCAGCAGCAAACAAATGGCGTTTGCAATAAGCGCCAAAACCGAAATGCCAATCATTATGCGGTAATCCGGCATGGCTTCAAATTGTATAAAGCGCCTCACCACTTCAATAATTCCCAGTAAAGCAAGTGTAAGCTGAAAGTAACCGCTTAGTCGTGCTACTTTCTTTTTTCGCATAACTGTTGAACCAACGGCCCAAAGACTCAGCCCGTAAACAAATGAATCGGCAAGCATATCGAGAGAGTCGGCTACTAATCCCATAGATTTGGAAATCAAACCTGTGGTCATTTCAATAATGAAAAAGCCAAAATTGATTAAAAGTACCGACCAAAGTAGTTTCGATTGTACGTCGGAACTTTCCGTTGCAAACTCGTTTTCATCTATCTCGCGGGTAGCCGAAAGTTTTGCACCAAAATTCAGTGATTCCAAGCGCGACAGAATTTCCGCATCTTCTTCGGAGTGAAAAACGGTAAGGTTGCGGTTTTCAATATCAAACTCCAGTTGTTTTATGGCTTGGATTCCGTCTAGTTTCATCCGAATCATATTCTCTTCGGAAGGACAATCCATTTTTGCGATATGGTATTCTGATTTAAACATGATGCGCTGAACAGTTTTTCGTTTATCTATGATAACAAATTAGAATCTAATTGTTCAAGCGGGGGCAGGTTTTGATAAAAGTTTGAGAATAAAAAAAGCCAGAAGAATAATTCCTCTGGCTTATCTGAGTAGCGGGAGCAGGACTTTGCTTGACGTGTAATCAATTGATAATCAGTGGTTGATTTGTCAGCACTTTTTAGATAAATATTAATTTTGTCAGCACTTTGAAGTGCTGTTTCCCTTTATTTATAGTATATTTGGAATGATTTATTAATCACTAATATTTTGTCAGCACTATGGCGGATAATGAAATATACTATAACCCCAAGTTCCCTAACACCGAAGATACTTATGGCTTCGAGTATAAAACAGATTTCAAAGTTAGGAGAATGACCCAAAATCGCAAAAATAAAAAGGGTCAGGTAAAAATTGAAATTGAAATTGAACAGTACCAGTATCAAGGTAAATCCAAATACAATAGACAAAGATATTATGTAAATACTAATATTTGGGTTGAACCAAAGCATTGGAGCAACAAATCTCAGAAACTAAGCCAGAAGGAAAAGAATTCTGAATCAAAAACCAATAAGATAAACAAAATATTTGCCACGGTTCAATCATATATTGCAAGTAAAGGGCAACAAGAAATAGACGAAGCATATGGTGAAGGTGTTGATTTTAGCAAAGTAAGAGCAATATTTCCAAGCAGGAAAGAAAACAAAAAAACCTTTTATAACTATCTGGAAGATTATCGTGATTATCGAAAAACTGATTCAGATACCGCACCTGCAACGGTGAAAATAATTAATACTGTGACTAATCGGATTAAATTATTTGATGATTACAGGGGTAGGAATACATATGTTGAGGATATAAATTTTACGTGGTCTGATGAGTTCAATATGTGGATGGTACATGTAAAGAAGTACGTACCATCAACAATAGAACGATGCTATGAGATAATCAAAGTTTGTTTAAAATATTACTGGAAACGTAAAGATGAATTGAATTTAGCAATGAATGAAAAATTCATGGATGTCGAATTCAAACACGGGAAAAAAGAGGGGAACAAACCACATGCACTATCAATTAAACAGAGAGAAATCATATATAATCATAAATTCACTAAACCGTATCTGGAAAAGGCAAGAAAAATGATGTGCATACAGATGTACACAGCATGTAGGTATTCGGACATTAAACAATTCACCCCAGATAATTTCACTGCCAACTATAAACTAAAATTTATACCACAAAAGACCAAAAGGTATAATATCGAAGTTACCCAGCCTCTACACCCAAATGTTTTAGAAATATTTAGAGAGGTTAATTTTAATACCAGTGCAGAATACGGAACAAGTTCCCAGAAATACAATACGTATATAACCGATGTGATGAAAGCTCTGATGGAACATTATCCTGATGCCGAGTTTTCGGATGACTATACTACACACAATTTCCGTGATACTGCAATTAGTATATGGTGTAAGGCTGGCATCAATTTCAAGTCAATTCTCAGATGGTCAGGATTGAAAAAATATGAAACTCTGAACTACTATATTGACCTTGATGATGAGTTTGAAAAGCAGGAAATGAATAAAACCATTCATAAATTATAGAATTAAAATCGTAAATATTCCCAAATTGGTACATAATACGCCAAAAATTTCAGTCCAATTCTGGATTTCATACGTATAATAACTAAAAGTTCTTTGCTAAGTGTTAAAATTTATAGTGAATTCCTTTATACGAGGAAACCATTAACAAAGGTTACCATTTATGTAACCTTTTTCAAAAATACTCGTATAATAAAATATGAAAAACATAAAATATTATACTTTTTACAATAAATTTTACAACGATAGTTAAGGGTCAAAGAAAGGTCATAATACCTGCACAATCATAATGTTTAAAAGAAGCAAACCCGTTTTAATTAAAAAACACTTCTTTTCAAATATTTAAAAATATCTGATTGAGTGATAAATAGGATGCTGCTGTAATTCAAAATTTCATAAAAAATTGAATTCAGTCCATTGCTCAAAAATTCACAATAATCATATAAACAAATAGTTCCTAAACATCCCACAGGTGTAATGTCCAAAGTATGTCTTTGTTTTAGCAATCACTTTTATTGGGATACTATTTATAAATAATGGCAATGCCAGTGCCAATTGGAATAGAACTGGCATATATAGTTAATGAAATAAATATTTAATAAAATTTAAAAATAAATCAGAATGACAAATTTAAAAAGAAATCCAGAAGACCGAGTTAGAGAAGAGTACGGCACAAAAGTAGAGTATGGTATGGAATACATGTACTTTTCATTTATGGAAAAAATCAAAAAATGTGTTGGTGAACCTAAATGTGGTGATGGTAAATTTAGTTTAGAACAACATGCTGAATATTTTCAATGCGAGGACGACCCTTCAAATTATGTTCGTTCCACGGATGATGAGGAAGAACAAGAGTTATACTGGTTGTTTAATAATCTTTCTGCGCAACTTCACGAACTCTTATACCAGCGTGAACTTGCTTCAGAGCAGTTGAAAGGAATATTTACGTCTCAACAATTAGCATGTCTTTTTCAAGCATATAAAGGTGTATCGGTTTGTTATGAGAAAGGGAGAATTACAGATTTAGAAGAAGTATTGTATAAATACCTGAATACCAATGATGAATTAACAAACGGGTTAGATATTCCAGAATTTAAGTCAGTTATAGAATCAATTAATCCAGTCATACTTCATGCTTTCGTAAATAAGATAAAAGAGTTGAGAGATGCAGATGAAATAGTTGAAGTAATTTCACTCTGGAAGAAGGATTAAATAATGTTTTACCCATCCATTTAGCACAACAGACCTGACCAATATTAATAATGATTGATATTATTGTTCTAAATGGTCAGGTCATATTTCGGGAAAAGTATAGTTGGAACTAACATGAAATTTAATGAAGCTGGTAAAGAAATATCGAGTTGATGATGTAGATAAAAAGTTTGACCACTACGCCAGAGTTCCTACCAAGATAATTAATGATAAGAATTTATCGTTGTGTGGCTTCAAAATACTAATTAGCCTAATTGGTTGTACTAAAAAGTTTAACCCTTCAAGATTATGGTTAATGAATACTGTTGGTGTTAGCAGAAATACGCTCGATAAAGGAATTAAAAACCTGAAAGATTTGGGGTATTTGGAAAGTAGAAAAATTGGGAATAATGAATATGAATGGACAATTTTTATTTAAAAACCAGTTTCATATTATGCATCAAAATAGTTTAACATTATTCTGTTGATGGATGTTTTTGGGAAAAGCTGTACCCCAAATCCTACACCCCAGAATTTGGGGTACTTAATGATTATATATAAATAACGGAAAAACCGTCATTTAATATAATAAATAATTCAATTAATCTTCACCTCAAAAAGAGGTAAAAATTAATTAAAAGAAAAAAGAAAAAGTGTGCCACTCTGCGAGTGCCAAACTTTGCTTTGGGGTATTGATGGTATTTGTCTTTTTGGTGTGCTTTGCTTCGCTTCGCATCATCCCTTTGGGATGCTACGCTTCGCACCACACCAAAAATGTTGAGTTAGGTGTTATGATGAATGCCAAGCATCCATCATAACTGTGTTGAAATAATTATACCAAGTTTTAATTAAAAACAGTTCAAATAAAAATTAACATCCCAACCGATTATGCAAATTCGTTCTTTGACATTCTGAAAATTTAGAGTTCAAATATTTCGTTAACACCAATTTCCAAAGCATCGGCAATTTTGAAAATGGATAACAGGGTTATGTTTTTTCCTGATTCCAATCTTTGGATTGTTCGTGTATGAATGTTAGTTCTTGTTCCAAGTTCTTTTTGTGTAAGACCAAATGAGAAACGAAATTCACGGATAAGATTTCCTAAATTAGTAAGTTGTTTTTGGTGAAGGGTATCAATTGTTTTTGGTTTCATCAATCAAGTTTTTTATAAATACTTGGCACAATATATTGTGTAATAACCTGTACTATAACCAACATTGAACATTAATATGTGTACTATTATGGGTATCTAAAGGGGTAAAATGAACTAATTATTTAGTTAGAATAGGCGTAATCACGGTGATTTTCTTAACGATTGCGATGTGATGAGGTAAAAAAACATTGCTTTGTACGTCCAACATGGGAGATTCAAGGGGTGAGGTGGAAAATCTGGAATATTGTATCGCTAAAACCTTTTCGAATGACATGACACAAATAAAGTGTATCAACGAACCTTGCTAAAGATTAATTTGATACAGTTTAAATTAACACAACAAACGATATTCAGGATTGGTTAATTTCCTCTTTTATTGAATAAAATAGAGTGTACTTCAGAATTTTCCATAATTCACAATTTTTCCAACTCTACAACTCAATAAAAACGTTGAAATTATAGATAAAATAATATCACCCTAAATATTTCTATTTGTGAAATTATTTTCATATCTTTAGAATATGGTAAAGAAAGCATTGTACATCCGTGTGAGTTCAGATTCACAAAATACATCACGACAAGAAATAAAGAATTTTAATGGTAAAGTTTTTAAAGATACTTGTAGTGGTGTGATACTATTTAAGGAAAGACCCAATGGAAGTAAATTAGTTAAATCCATTGAATCAGGTGAAATAAATTTTGTTCAGGTAAAATCAATTGACCGACTTGGTAGAGATGCTTATGACATCCAACAGACCATCAAATATCTTGAAGACCACAGTTGCCAGCTATTAATAAGCGAATACGGTTTAACACTTTTTAATAGTGGCAAAATAAACCCGATGTTCAAGCTAATCACAGACCTTTTAGCCAATATCGCACAAATGGAAAGGGATAACATTCGAGAACGTCAACGTCAAGGGGTTGAACTTGCTAAAGCCAAAGGGGTGTATGTGGGGAGAAAAAAAGGTACTGCTGAAAATTCAGAAAAGTTCCTAAAGAAGTACACCCCGATTGTGAATATTATTAAAAATTCAAATGGTAAACTTACTGCTAACGCAATTTCAAAAATGGTTAAAGATGATACTGGGAAGCCAATAGCAACACCACCGACTGTGAGAAAGGTGATGGAGTTGATTAGCTGATATTTATTAGATTGATGAAGGTTGCGATTTGATTATGTTTTTAATTATAAATCATTTTCAAAGTGTTCACCCTCGAATATGGTCTCATCAATTAATCAACAGTTGCGATAAGAATTAACCTTTTCGATGTTATATTAAACATCAACTATCTCTGATAAATTTACCTTTAAGATATCTGCAATCTTCTTTAATGTAATAATGGTTGGGTTGGTTCTTCCACTTTCAATTCTACGTAGTGAGGAATCATCAATATTAAGTTCAATAGCAAGGTCTATTTGTCTAAGTCCTTTCTTCTCTCTCAATCGTACAATATTTTCACCTATTTTTTTTAGAAAGTCCTCTTTTTTCATTCGGATTGTTTTGCAAATACACAAAGTCCGAAATCCTGAAAAACTATTCAGAACATATATGCCCTGTTTGGTTTTTGTTTATCTTTATCACTTCTTAGTATTGATGACTAATAGCATCACTTCTAAGTATTTTAATCTTTAAACTAAAAAAATTATAAAAATGAAGTTATTGAAATTTTGTGTCTTGATGACATTATTTATAATAATCGGATTTAATCAAATGCTTTCTGCTCAGAATCTTAAAAAAGTATATAAAGATATTGAATCCAGTGAAAATGATAAAGCACAAGAGGAACTAAATAAGTTTACAAATGAAGTAAAAAATTCTGGTGAAGATTTCCTTCTTTATAGTTTTGCAAATTGTTTGTTACTGTGTAATGAGAATACACAGGACTATGACCCCTATAAAGCACTGGAAATATATGGAACAACGACTAAATATGAGGTTAATCAATCCGATATCGATAAATTCCTAAGCAAATACTCATTAAGTATTAATAAAATAAAGGAAATAATCTGTTCGAGCATTCTGAGTCAAGCAAAAAAAGTTAACACAGAAGCCTCATATCATAAAGCAATTTTATCATTTAATAAAGCACAAGAATACGGCATACACTGTGGATTTAAACCTGAAGTTGACACGTTATGGGTAAATGCTGCTTATAATGAAGCCAAAATAAAGAATACTTATGAAGCATATGTGAACTTTTACACCTACCATGGGAATAGTCGTTATACTCAGGAAGTGCATAAAAAATTTAATGAATTTGCTTTCCAACGAGCAAAAAATAATATTTCATTAGAATCAATAAATAATTACATTAAGGGTCATTCTGAAAAGGATAATCCATATTTAAGTGAAGCAATCAGAATTCGGGATTCAATAGCATATAAGAGTCTGTCAGAATCTTATTATGACTATCAGAGTTTCATTGACAAATACCCTGATTCTGAGCATACTGGAGAGATTAAGAAGATGCTTCCTAATTTATTATACAGGCAGGCGACTTCCGAGCAAAACATATCCCTTATGAACATTTTCATCAATGAAAATCCCAACGATGAAAGAGTGGTCAATATGAAAGCCGAGGTTGAAAGGTTGGAGTATTTATCCCTCTTGAGGGATGTCTCATTGGTGAATTTTGAAGATTTTAAAAGAAGATACCCCAACAGCAAATATGAAAATGACATTACCGAGAGGTATAATAAGTTGCTTTCAAACAATGATTTAAAAAGATATGGACTAAAGGGTGCGGTAAAGTCTATTGAATATATATCCGAAGATAAAGAAAAAATGCAGTTCAATGAAATGGGTTATTTAACCTATTGTGAACCTATTCCAGTGATTGACGAAGATTTGAGAAAGTCTCTATCCAATAGAATTCCGATAAATTTTAATGACGAGCAAACTGTTCGATTTTTTGGTTCAGGAGTTGCACTAGGTATAGATAACATGCAAGAAAGAACTTATGGCACATCGGGTCTCACATATGAATATCGAAATGGAGCATTAATTAGTGTAAAGTCAAATGCTTTTATTTGGAAGTTTGAATATGACGAAAAAGGAAATCTAACTACTAAAGACATTTTTGAGTTTTACCCTAGACTTCAGAAGAATCCGCTGAGATATCGAATAAAATATGGATGGAGTAACGATAAACTTAAGTATAAACATGTATACGACCCAAATGGAAAAGAGCATTTCACTATTGATATAACCTATAGTGGAAATGAGGCTGAGATGATTATTAGAGGTAATCGGAATTATAAATTTATTGCGACAATTGATGATGCTGGTTTAATAGGCTCAATAACGAAATATTTATGTACAAATACATATTTGGATGAATACCGTCTTGAAGAAAAAAACTACTACAAATATTCAAATGGCAACCTTACTCAGGTTACCTGTAATGGTTTCCTTGAGGGGCATGTTACTTCAAACTACTTCTTTAATCGAGATTCACACGGTCAAATTACTAATTACGTATACTCAATCGGGCAATTTACGAAATACAATGACAAGGAGTATACTTACATATATGATTCACACGGAAACTGGGTAGAAGTAACAACATACAAAGTGATAGAGAATGATATAACGATTAGGACAAAGGAAAGCGTAATCACAAGAACAATAATTTACTATTAATAGAAAAACAATATGAAATTATATTTAATTGTGGGTTTGTTATTGGCTTCAATTGAAGTCTTCTCTCAAATTGATTATACAACTGGTTGGCAAGAGCAGAATCTTATGTATAAACCCAAAAAGGTAAGTGTTTCACATATCCTTTTTACTGAAAAATTTGGTGAGCCAGTTGAAGAAAGAATTGGAGTTGATGAATTAACCTTTAATGGCGAGGGATACTATTTGTCCAAGAGTTCTATTAACCTCAAAAATAAGGATAAGAATAAGACTACCACATATCAATACGACTCCAATTCAGGATATCTTATTAGCATTGATTATGATGCTGAGTATTTCATGACGGCAGATTACACATATAAATTCGAATGGGAAAATGGTCTTATTTCAAAACAAGTCATTATAGAAAGAACAAGTGGGACTCAATATATAGAATACAAATATGATAATCAGAAAAGAAATATTGAAGAAATAATTTATGATAAAAGGAAAAACATTAGTAAAATATTGAGATACGAATACGATGGTTCACAACTAATAGACGCCAAGCAATATGATAATACAGGAACGCTAATAAAACATAAAAAATGGATATATAACTCAATGAAAAACCTAATTCGATTTGAAGAGTACCAAAGAGAAAATGATGATATGGTCTTAAATATTAAAAATAGATATAAATACAATGAGAATAAGGATATAATCGAAGATGACAATTGCAATTATTATAGCTATGGAGGGTGGAAATGCTACAATAAATCTTTTACATATGAATATTATCCGAATGGACTAATTAAGAAAAGAACAGAATACGGCAAAGATATAACAGGAATTGAAGAATATAAATCCTATGATAATCATGATAACTGGACAGAAAAAGTTATTTGGTCGCCTATTCATCCTAATGAATTGCATCCATCTGAAAAGTTCGTTCGAGAAATTGAATATTTCTAATATGTCAATTGAAAAATTAATAATTTCAGGCAATGATATCATTTGAATCATATAGCCTGAGCCATTTTATAATATCCTGAATAACAAACCGTTTTGTCGCTAATTTTAAAATTCAGTGTTGTGATACGGTTATATGAAATGTTAGGTTTTGAGGTTTTCTCATTTTTGAGAATTATCATTTCATAACAGTAAAATTATTGGTCAGACCGCAAGAATTATTTGGAGTTGAAAGAAGATGGATTGAAATAGGTTGCTTCCATTAAAACCCTAATTCCTGAAGTTCTTCATTAAAATGATTCTTCTCAACAAGTAGCCAACTGCAAGCTGAATCATCAGTAAAGGATTGTGAGTACTTATATGCACGATTTGAATCAGTATCATGAACGAAAATACTAAGAACATCATTCTGTAACGTAGCAGTCCTGAACTGGACATTACGAAGACCAATACCACCGTTATCGAGAAATCGAATCAGGTCGTAACAATCATCGACCCTGACGATTTTTTTTGTGCAAAAGATGCATGGTGAATCAATTAAAAAGAACCCATTCAATCGTATGAATTTTGAAGTTATAATGGTGTTTGAATCATTTTGGGTTAATAAGTCAGTATTCATAAAAGTTGGTTCATCTTAATTTTAATATAAATACGATTAAAGTTGAAATTGACGGGGGGGCAAAAAATATACCTTCTAACCCCTACAGGGGTTTGGGGTGCTATATATAAGCGGGGTGCTACATCGATAAGACCTCGAAACAATTTTCGTTTTTCTCAGATTGTTTTGCTTTTTCCTGAAATAGTTTAAACCTTCACTTTTTTGAACGTATAAAAAAATACTGGGAAAATTTTATGGAAATTGGAATTCCAAGGTCTTAAAATTCTGCCACAAATTCTATAAAAAATTATAATTCTGATTTGCACTAAATCTTGTTTAGCACGGGTGGAATTAGTTCAATTTTTTAATTAAAAGTGTTATCAGGAGAAAGGAGAACAGAAATGTTTTTGCCAGCAGTTTTGTCAGCATTAAAAGAAAAACCCTCTGAAATCAATGACTTCAGAGGGTCTAATGTAGCGGGAGCAGGACTCGAACCTACGACCTTTGGGTTATGAGCCCAACGAGCTACCAACTGCTCCATCCCGCAATATATCTTTATTTCTTTTGAAATGTCTTCTTGAACGCGGGTGCAAATATAATACCTTTTTTTTAAACTGCAACTCCTCTCGAAAAAAATGAATAAAAAAAAGGACGGCACAAGTACCGTCCTTTAGGCGTATATTAATACTCTCCCTCGGAACTATAGTCCGAAAGTCTCTTTAATCGTGTCAACAAAGTCGAGTTTTTCCCAGGTAAATAGTTCCACTTCTTTGGTAACTATTCCGCTGTATGGCGACTCGAAAGTTTTTGTAATGGTTTTGGGCTCGCGGCCCATGTGGCCATAAGCAGCCGACTCAAGATAAATTGGGTTACGCAGTTTCAGGCGTTCTTCAATGGCAGCCGGGCGAAGATCGAAAATAGCTTTTACTTTCTCCGCAATTTCTCCGTCGCTTACACTCACGTTCGTACGACCGTAGGTGTTTACAAAAACACCCACCGGCTGGGCAACACCAATGGCATAAGCCAGTTGCACCAAAATTTCGTCGGCAACACCTGCTGCCACCAGGTTTTTTGCAATGTGGCGCGATGCATAAGCCGCCGAGCGGTCAACTTTCGATGGATCTTTTCCCGAGAAAGCACCACCGCCATGAGCACCACGGCCGCCGTATGTGTCAACAATAATTTTTCGTCCGGTTAACCCGGTATCGCCGTGTGGCCCACCAATAACAAATTTACCGGTCGGGTTTACATGGTAAATAATGTCGTTGCCAAACAAAGCCTGCACATCTTCCGACAATTGCGCTTTTACGCGTGGAATAAGAATGTTAATCACATCCTCCTTAATTTTTGCCAGCATGGGCTCGTCGGCATCAAACTCGTCGTGTTGTGTCGATACCACAATGGTATGCACTTTCGCCGGCTCATTCGAGTCGTTATACTCAACAGTTACCTGTGATTTGGAGTCCGGTCGCAAATATGTCATCACCTTGCCTTCGCGACGGATAACTGCAAGCTCCTGCAAAATCTTGTGCGACAGATCGAGCGTTAATGGCATATAGTTCTCGGTGTCTTTGCAGGCATATCCAAACATCATCCCTTGGTCGCCTGCACCTTGTTCGGTTTTTTCTTCACGGTCAACACCGCGGTTAATGTCATCACTCTGTTCATGGATGGCGGTTAAAACACCACACGAATCGCCATCAAAACGGTAGGCCGCTTTGGTGTAGCCAATCTGGTTAATTACGTTTCGTGTAACTTCTTGCACGTCAACATAAGCCTGCGATTTTACCTCGCCGGCAACAACTACCTGTCCGGTTGTAACAAGTGTTTCAATGGCTACTTTCGAGTTGGAATCAAAAGCCAGAATCTGGTCGAGTAATGCATCTGAAATCTGGTCGGCTACCTTATCCGGGTGGCCTTCCGATACTGATTCGCTTGTAAATAAATAATTCATAAAATCCCTTTTTTAACTGACGTTAATCAGCACATTAATCATTGAAATTTAAACTGCGGGATATGCGATTGATATTGAAAAATGCGATTGTTTTAGCGTTTTTTTCATGTGGTTGCAATCAATCTCAAATCTTTCCACGTAGCGGGGACAAATGTAATAGGTTTATTTTGAATAAAAAAGCTTATTTGAAATTATTCTGAATAACAAGTTTTAACAGGTTAGCCCATCAGGATAAAATCCTTTCCTTCCGCATAATTGCGTTGAATTAAAAACTTCCTGATTTTTTCTCCTGCTCCCGCATTCGTCACCATCGAAACAATAAACAGCTGTCCGGGCTGGGGAAGGTCTTGGTAGAAGATGGCTTCGGGTTTTGTTTTTTTAATGTCAATATAACCTTCTATATTCAACCCGTGTTCCTGAAGGAAAGTACTCCGTTGGCGGGTTTTACGTCCTGCTCCCCAAATCCAAATATTGGGGTGAAACGGATTGTGTTGCTCCGACCACTGCTTAAAATAAAAGGCTTTGGTTTGAAAAAAAGCTTCGGAGGAATATCGCTCATCGGTGCGGGTTAGGCGCGTTGAATAGTCATGCCACTCCAGCAATTTTTCGGGTAGTTTAGCCATTTTGGCTCCGTGGTTTAGGTAGCGCAGTTGCATTTCGTAGTCTTCGGGGAAATTGCCATCGTGGCAGCCACCATATTTCTCAAATAACTGCCGACGAAAAAAGATCGTCGGGTTAACTACCGGAATCTCAATAAACTGTTTCAAAGCAATTTCTTCAGGCGTGTGAAACGAGTTTCCCCAATCTACAAATCGCCGGAAGCCTTTATTTTCTGCGATGTGAGGAACATATTCGACTTCGCTGCCTAAAAAATCAATTATCGAATTATTTTCGAGGTAGTTGTATTGTTTTTGCAGTTTTTCGGAATGGGCAACATCATCAGCATCCATACGGGAAATGAATTGGCCACGGGCGTTTTTTAATCCGCAATTCATGGCGTTGGCAACACCAGGTATTTTCTCCTCAAGTAAAACAATACGCGAATCGTTTTGTGCGGCCTGCCTTGCAATATCTGCACTTTTGTCGGTGCTGTTGTTGTTTATCAAAAGCAGCTCGAAATGGGTAAAACTTTGTTCTAAAATACTGCTGATAGCGCGCTGCAGAGTGAGTTCGGCATTAAAATAGGGTAGTATTACTGAAACTTCAGGATACATTTAGTAAGCGAATTGATTTACCGTGTAAGCTGATGAAAAACGTTTTCCAGGTTTTGCTGCTTTTCAAAAAGGGTTAGCAGAGTGAGCTTATTGGCAACAGCAAACTGAAAAATATTCTGCCGGATGTCGGTTTCATTTTCGGCTTCCAATTCCCAGCCTAATTCATTTCTGGTAACGCTGTTTACACCGGGTATTTGTACTAGCTGCTCTTCCGAAACGGACTCTTTAAATCCGGCAACCACAATTTGGTTTTGAATGTTGATTCCGGCTTTTACTTCCGAAATATTACCATCGGCAACAATTTTTCCCTTGTTGATTATGAGTACGCGGTTGCAGACGGCTTCCACCTCCTGCATAATGTGCGACGACAGAATTACCGTTTTCTCTTTGCTAATCTGTCGGATCAACGAACGAATTTCTTCCAGCTGATTCGGATCCAGACCGGTTGTTGGTTCATCTAAAATCAATATCGACGGATCGTGAATTAATGCCTGCGCCAATCCTACACGTTGGCGATAACCTTTCGACAAAGCGCGAATCTTTTTATGCTGCTCAATTTCCAGGCCCGTGAGCTCGATCATCTCAGCAATACGCTGCTTTTTATTTTTCAGGTGGTAAAATCCGGCGGTTATCTCCAAAAATTCCTTCACATAAAGGTCGGTATAAAGCGGATTATGCTCGGGTAAGTAGCCAATTTGCTTCTTATATTCGAGGTTTTGCCCCGAAACTTTCTGCCCGTCAATCAAAATATCGCCTTCATCTTGAGGAAGATAACCGGTAATAATTTTCATGATAGTAGATTTGCCTGCTCCGTTTGGCCCCAGAAAACCTACCAGTTCGCCTTTGTTTACTGAGAAACTAATCGAATCGAGTGCTTTCTGCTTCCCAAACAATTTTGTGATATTCCTTGTTTCAACAATCATATAAATAGAATACAAAAACAAAAATAGACTATTCTTTTTATTTTAGAAGCATTAGCTTAAATTTGCAACTCAGCTTAACAGATTTACTGATGAAGGATCGTAATTTCAACTATATTAAAGATTTAACCCGCTATCAGCGTCAAGAAACAGAAGAAGTGAACATTGGAGGAGTTCCTGTTGGTAGCAGTCAGCCTATCCGGATTCAAACAATGACCGATACTAACACTACGGATACCGATGCTACAATTGAGCAAATTATCCGAGTGGTAAAAGCCGGTGCCGACTATGTTCGGGTAACGGTAAAAGGGATGTCGGATGCGGAAAGTCTTAAGGTTATTAAGAAGGAATTGGTTGACAGAGGATACAATACTCCTTTGATTGCTGATATACACTTTAACCCAAAACTGGCCGAAGTTGCGGCAAAATATGTATCGAAAGTACGTATTAACCCCGGGAACTTTTACGACAAACGGGCACAATTCAAAAATAAAATCTACACCGACGTAGAATATAATCAGGAGCTTGCTATTATTGAAAAGCAGTTTGTTCCGTTTATTAAAATGCTGAAAGAAACCAAAACCGCTATGCGAATTGGTGCTAATCACGGATCGCTTTCCGACAGGGTAATGAGCCGCTATGGCGATACTCCCGCCGGAATTGCCGAATCGGTGATGGAATTTCTGCGCATTTGTAAAAAGGAAGATTTTAACAACGTTGTGGTGTCGATTAAGTCGAGCAATACACGCGTAATGGTGTACACTGTTCGTTTGCTCAACTTTAAAATGCGCCTTGAGGATATGAAATTCCCAATTCATTTGGGAGTAACCGAGGCCGGCGAAGGCGAAGACGGACGCATAAAATCGGCCGTTGGAGTAGGAGCCCTGTTGAGCGATGGAATTGGCGACACCGTGCGCATTTCGTTAACCGAAGCACCGATAAACGAAATTCCGGTGGCATTAAAACTGGTAAATCATTTTAAACGCTACCAGAATCACGAGCCGATTGAGGCACCAATGATTGCACAAACCAATCCGTTTGAATACGAGCGTCGCGATACCCGCCCGGTACTAGATATGGGAGGAAAAGAACTTCCGGTGGTAATTGCCGATTTGGGCGACAGAAGTTTGCGAGAAATGATCCCGATCAGGGGAAAACTGGTTCCTGATTATTTTATCTCAGGAAATAAAATACTTGATATAAAAGGCGAAGAATATCCCGTAATTACGCTCGAAGAGTACTTGTTTGAAAGTACACGCTGGGGACGAATGAAATTTATTCGTACCAACAAAGCGGAATTCGATCGTTTTATGGATATGCATCCGGAGATCATCATGAAATTGAAGCAAACCCGGAAAACGGTATTGATTCTGGAAAGTTACAACGCTAACCCAATGGCCGAGTTGAGAGCATTCTTTATGTCGCTTGAAACCCACATTTGGAAAGTGCCTGTTATACTCTTCCGTCAATATAATGAGAGTCGTTTAGATGATCTTCAGATTACTGCCGCAGCCGACCTTGGAGGTTTGCTGATTGACGGATACGGAGATGGTATTTGTATATCGAACGATAACGAAAATATTACTTTCACCGAATTGAAAGACTTGAGTTTTGGCATACTGCAGGCCAGCCGCATGCGTGTTACTAAAACCGAGTTTGTATCGTGCCCCGGTTGTGGCCGAACCCTGTTTAACCTGCAGGAAACTACACGCGCCGTAAAAGCACATTTTAAACATCTCGACCACTTGAAAATTGGTATTATGGGCTGCGTGGTAAACGGACCCGGCGAGATGGGTGATGTGGATTATGGTTTCGTTGGAGCCGGCAATAACAAAGTAAACCTGTATAAAGGGTTGAAGCCTATAAAACGCCACATTCCGTACGAAAATGCGGTGGAAGAGTTGGAGCAACTGATTCGCGAGAATGGCGACTGGAAAGATCCGGAAGATTAAGATTTATAATATTATATAGTGGAAAAGGATCCGATCTTTTATAGATCGGATTCTTTTTGTTTTCATTGGTATCGTAATCAATACGATTGAAAAAAGACCTTTCGGGGAAGCAATGTTAACATGAGATTGCTAAAAGTTAGAGAAAAGGAAAAGATTAGTATTCGCGTATTTCAATAAGAAGCTCATTCAATCGTTCCTGAAAGGCTTCTAAACCCTCAATTTCAGTTGATGGATCATAACTGATTTGGTGTTCGTTATCAACCTTAGTTATGCTTATAATCTCATCGCAGTCATCAAAACTGACATTCATGAATTGGTAATCCAGTGTCTGGAAGAAAGCAAAGTCGTATAGATTTGATAGTTCGGCCCATTCTTCGGTACTTATCGATTTGCTTTTTGATTCAGTATCGATGTTTTGACCTTTCCAGAACGAGCTGCTATAGTCAATTGCATCCTCGCTAATGGTTATGAATTCGCTAACTCCCCATCCACAGGTGGTTCCATATCTAATAATTATGTCAGGGTTGTCGGGATCGTCGTTACAAGAGAATAAAGAGAGCAAAAGAAACAGGAGAAGTAGTTTTTTTATGCCTTTGTTTTCCACAATAGATGTGTTAAATATAAAAAAGGTTGCGCCGGCTTTATTATTGTCATAGCCCTGTATTTCCTATCTTTGAGTAGAATTTGATAAAACAAAAGAATATGGCACGAACCTACTGGAAGCCCGGAACAATTGTTTATCCCCTGCCTGCCGTAATGGTAAGTTGTGGCGAAAATCCTGAAGAATACAATATTATAACCATCGCCTGGACCGGTACTATAAACAGCGATCCGCCCATGTGCTATATTTCGGTTCGTCCGGGGCGTCATTCGTACGATATAATAAAACGCACCGGCGAATTTGTTATCAATCTAACCACCGAGAAGTTGGCAAAAGCAACCGACTGGTGTGGTTGTCGCTCTGGTCGTAAGTACAACAAATGGGAAGAAATGAACCTGACACCGGCACCCGCGAAAATGGTAAAAGCACCAATTATCGAGGAATCGCCGGTAAATATCGAGTGCCGCGTAAAAGATATCGAGGAGCTGGGCTCTCACCACATGTTTATTTCGGAAGTGGTGAGCGTTTCTGTCGACGATACTTATATGAATGAAGAACAGGCTTTCAGTTTCTCTAAAGCCAATCCTTTGGTTTACAGTCATGGCCATTATTTCGGCATGGGAAAACGCATTGGTAAGTTTGGCTGGTCGGTCGAGAAAAAGAAAAAGAAGCGTAGGAAATCATAATATCCAGTCATGCCCAAACGAATGAAATAAATCATTCTTTTTAAACTAATTACGCTCTTCTTTTGTAATTCTTTTAACCTTCTGAAGACTATTCAGGATAATACTTAATTGTAAGAAAAATGAAGAGTATCTATTTATTAGCATCAATCTTTTTAATGAATTTAGGAATGGTAACAGCACAAAAAAATCCGCTACTCGGAGACTTTAATACACCGCACAATGCGGCGCCTTTCGATAAGATTAAAAACGAGCATTTTATGCCGGCTTTCGAGGAAGGAATAAAACAAGGCAAGGCCGATGTAGAGAGAATTAAGAAAAACCCAGAGGCGCCAACATTTGAAAACACCATTGTTGCATTAGACGAGGTAGGCCGTTTGTTAACGCGTACATCGGGTATATTTTTTAACCTGCTGAGTTCGGAAACCAACGACGAATTGCAAGGCATTGCGCAAGAGGTTTCGCCAATGCTTACTGCCTTTCAGAACGATATTTCGTTAGATCCTGTGCTTTTCGAGCGTGTTAAGGCAGTTTATAACAAAAAAGACGAGCTGGATTTGACCATTGAGCAACAAACGCTTCTGGAGAACAACTACATTGGTTTTGTTCGCAGCGGAGCAAATTTGTCGGATGCCGATAAAGAGAAGTTTCGCGAGTACAGCACCGAGTTGTCGAAGTTAAGCCTCGATTTTGGTGAGAACGTACTAAAAGAAACCAATAAGTACGAGTTAAATATTACCGACAAAAGTAAATTGGCAGGATTGCCGGAGGGTGCGTTAGAAGCAGCTGCCGGAAGGGCAAAAGCAAAAGATCAGGAAGGTTGGACTTTTGATATTTCGATGCCAAGCTACCTGCCCGTTATGCAATATGCCGATAACCGCGATTTACGTAAAGAATTGTACATGGCGTATGGCTCGAAATCGTTTAAAGGTGATGAGCTGGATAATCAGGAGAATGTAAAACGTATTGTTGAATTGCGGCTGGAAATGGCCAAATTGTTAGGCTATAAAAACTATGCCGATTACGTTTTAGAGCGCCGAATGGCAATGAATGCCGATGGAGTTTACGATTTGCTTAACGATTTGTATGAGGCATCGTACAAAGTGGCAAAAGAGGAAAAAGCAGAGATTGAAGAATATGCCCATAAGAATGGATTAGAAGGCGATTTAATGCCCTGGGACTGGAGCTACTACAGCGAAAAGCTTAAGGTGGAAAAATTCGACCTGAACGATGAAATGCTGAAGCCATATTTTGAATTAAGCAGCGTTGTTGATGGTGTTTTTGGTTTGGCAACCGAACTGTATGGCATAACCTTTAAAGAGAATAAAGAGATTCCGGTATACAACGATGAGGTTACAGCATACGAGGTTTTTGATGCCGACGGTACTTTCCTTTCTGTGTTTTATACCGATTTTCACCCACGCCCCGGAAAACGTGGTGGTGCCTGGATGAACGATTTTAAAGGGCAGTGGATGGAAAATGGTGTTGATTCGCGTCCGCATGTAACCATTGTAATGAACTTTACCCGTCCAACGTCAAGCAAGCCAGCCTTGTTAACGTTTAGCGAAGTGGAAACATTTATGCACGAATTTGGCCACGCACTGCACGGAATGTTGGCAAAATCAACGTATTCAAGCCTGTCGGGAACCAATGTATACCGCGATTTTGTTGAATTACCATCGCAAATAATGGAAAACTGGGCGGTTGAAAAAGACTTCCTCGATCGTTTTGCCAAACATTACGAAACAGGCGAGCCAATTCCTGCCGAACTGGTACAGAAAATTGTTGATTCGCAAAATTACCTGGCCGGTTACCTTTCGGTTCGCCAGTTGAGCTTTGGTTATTTGGATATGGCTTGGCACACGCTTGAAAAACCTTTTGAAGGTGATGTGAAGGATTTTGAAGAAAGTGCGTGGAAGAAAACGCAGATCTTCCCGGCAATCGACGGCGTTTGTATGAGTACACAATTCGGGCACTTGTTTGCCGGTGGTTATGCTGCCGGATATTATGGTTACAAATGGGCCGAGGTACTGGATGCCGATGCATTTAGCGTATTCAAAGAGAAAGGCCTGTTTAATAAAGATGTTGCTGCTTCGTTCCGCGAAAATATTTTGGAAAAAGGTGGTACTGAGCACCCAATGATTCTTTACAAACGTTTCCGTGGACAGGAGCCAACGGTTGATGCACTGCTAAAACGCAGCGGATTATTGTAAGCTTTTTAAAGTGTGATGTTCTCATTCAAAATGAGCCTGTCACTTAATGATATTGAAAATGGCATCTCGTAATGAGGTGCCATTTTTTTATGGAAACAATCGTGAACGGCTGTTAGTGGTAATTGTGCTCAGCAACAGAAAGTTATAGTTATGATAAAGATTTGAAATTTATATCTTTACGAATATTATTAACCAATACAAACGATGAAAGCCAAAAACAAACAAATGCACCGGGGCCTTACAACAACCGACAGAAAGAATTTGGGAGAACAATGTAAAATGGGATTGATTTTATCATTGCTGGTATTTGTTCTTGCAACAATTATTGGAGTAACGATTTACGAGTTATTCTTTGATTCGAATCCCCATGAATTGAATCTTAAAATTGCAGGTTTAATTACAATCGGAACATTGAGTTCTTCTGTGCTCCTTAACTTTCTGATATGTAATAAATACTATCGCGATTTGCAATTCAATGAAAAAGTTCAGGTTCAAAAAACATTGATTAGCAAATCACAAAACGATATTCATCATGCTTCCGCACTGAATAGTGGTATGTCTAAAGCATACACTGAAAAGTTTGAATTTGTTGTTGAAGGTATAAAGTTCGACGTTGATAAAGAATTGTTTGAGCATTGCACCGAGGGAGATCAGTTGATTTTTAATTATGCTCCGAAAAGTGAATACCTGTTGAGTATAGAAAAAAAGTAACTGAAATGTAAAAAGTAAGTAGTAGTCATACCCTCACTTTGAGTGAGAGCATGACTAGATATCTTTTTAAAAGAAGTCGTCAAATTCTTCCGGATTTGAATTCTTTTGTTCCAAATCATCGCAATCGAGATTTATGTTAAAGTTTGCAGGTTTTTTGAATTGCATCTCGTCTTCTTTGTATCCGATAGTTTCATCGGCCAAAACTTTCTTGTAAAAATAACCCCAGATAGGCAGCGCCATATTTGCACCCTGCCCGGATGCAATGTTTTTAAAGTGAATGCTTCGTAAATCAGCCCCTGTCCAAACACCGGCAGTAAGTTTTGGTGTTGTACCAATAAACCAGCCATCGGAGTGGTTTTGTGTAGTTCCTGTTTTTCCGGCAATTGGCATAGTAAAACTTCCATAATCCGTGGTAACTCTTTTGCGAAATAAGTTCGAAAAGCGTAAACGGATTCCGGTTCCCTGGTCAATTACTCCTTGCAACAAGTTGAGCATCAGGTAGGCGGTTTGTTCGTCGATGGCCTCGTGGCGCTCGGGAGTAAAACGGGCAATAACATTGCCATGGCGATCTTCGATACGGGTTACGAAGTATGGTTTAATGTAAACCCCAAGATTGGCGTATGCATTAAATGCCGCTACCATTTCGTAAAGGGTAATATCAGAGGTTCCGTAAATCATAGAGGGTTGCGGATCAATGGGGCTGTATATCCCCAATCTTTTCATTACCTCAACTACGGATTCGGGAGTAAATTGCTTTAAAACCCAAGCTGAAATGCGGTTTTTAGAATTTGCCAGTCCCCATTTTAGAGTTACCATTTTCCCATCCGTTTCCGGGTCAATATCAGAATCTTTGGGTTCATAAATGCTTCCGTCCCAAAGAATAAATTGTTGGGGTACGTTGGGTACTTTGGTACAAGGCGTCAAGCCATTTTGCATGGCCAGTGTGTATAAAAATGGTTTTACTGTTGATCCAACCTGGCGCTTTCCCCTTTTTACCATATCGTACATAAAATGTTTGTAATTGGGACCTCCGACGTAGGCTTTTACTTGTCCCGATTCAGTATCCATGGCCATAAACGACGAGCGGAAAAATTTCAGGTAATATTTGATCGAATCCATCGGGGTCATCAAAGTATCCACTTCGCCGCTCCATTTAAAAACGGACATATCAACGGGCTTATTAAATTCCTTCTTTATTTCTTTGAAACTTTTGCCAGCCCGATGCATTAAACGGTAGCGTTCACTTTTTTTGATTTCGCTGTTCAACAGCTGTTCAACTTCTGTAGCGCTCATGTTATTCGCAAAAGGTGGATTCCGCAAATCCGACAAACTACCATCAAATAGAGGCTGTAAGTCGTAGCGCAAATGTTGTTTAACGGCTTCAACTGCATATTTTTGCATGCGCGAATCGAGTGTGGTGTATATTTTCAACCCGTCGGCGTAAATATCATAGGGCTCTCCATTGGGCTTTTTATTTTTATTGCACCAGCCAAACAGCGGATTATTTTCCCATTCATCCAGATCTTCAATATATTTTTGATCTTGCCACGAAGCATAATTCTCGCGCTCCGGTTTTTTAGCCGTAAGTGTTAATCGCAGGTATTCGCGGAAATACGGTGCAGGACCGAGTTTGTAATCCACTTTTTTATATTCCAGGTCGAGGGGCAATTTTTTGGCCGAATCGGCAACTTCAGGTGTAATGTAGCCGTATTTTTCCATCTGGCTCAGCACTACATTCCGGCGTTGAAGCACCATTTCTGGGCGTCGAACCGGATTAAAAAGCGATGAGTTTTTTGCCATCCCAACCAACATGGCTGCCTGATGAAGTTTCAGTGAATCGGGTTGAGTATTAAAATAAACATCTGCTGCCGAACGAATTCCAACAGCGTTGTTTAGGTAGTCGTACTTGTTCAGATACATCAAAATAATTTCTTCCTTGGTGTAACTACGCTCCAGTTTTACGGCAATAACCCATTCCTTAAATTTGCGCATCACCAGTTCCATGCTACTTGAAAAACCATCGCGCGGGAAAAGCATTTTTGCCAGCTGCTGACTTAAAGTACTTCCACCCCCAGAACTGGTGTCGCCGGTAACAATTCCTTTAAAAACGCGAATCAGACCGCGAAAATCAATTCCCGAATGATCGTAAAAACGAACATCTTCAGTGGCTACCAACGCGTTTATTAGGTCTGGTGGTAAATTCTCGAAATTTACGTAAGTGCGGTTCTCCTGGTTGAAATATTTATCAATGGTCGGGCCATCTTCAAAAAAGATTTCCGATGCCAGAATATTTTGAGGATTTTCCAGGTCCTCAAAGCTTGGCATAAAACCCAGCTTCCCATTGGCTATCAGAAAGAAAAGAAGAAAAACGGAAACGATGCCCAGGGCAACTATCGACCAGAAAATAATGATGTATTTTTTAAAGCTTTTTTTTGTTTCGCTCATGAATTTCGCTCATTTTAATGTGGCAACAAATATATACGATTCTGTTATGGGAACCACCTAAATAACGTCTTGAAATTGGAGAATATTTTATTTTTTAAAAAATAAAATCGTCATTTTCAATTAAATAGAAAATAAAAAAATAGCTCATTAAATTTTGAACTTAGCCCATCATTTTCTTTAATTTGCAGAATTTTTAGAACGGATTAGAAAGTATATGCACAAAAACCTGGTTATAGTCGAGTCTCCTGCAAAGGCGAAAACAATTGAAGGATTTCTTGGTGAAGGCTACGTGGTAACCTCAAGTATGGGGCACGTTAGAGACCTGGAGAAGAAAGACTTCGGGATTGATATTGAGAATAATTATCAGCCCAGATACAAGGTTTCTTCGGATAAGAAGAAAATAGTAACAGAACTTAAAAAGTTAGCGAAGGAGGCCGAAACGGTTTGGCTCGCTTCCGATGAGGACCGCGAGGGAGAGGCAATAGCCTGGCACCTGAAAGAGGTGCTAAAGTTGAAAGACGATAAAATAAAACGAATTGTTTTTCATGAAATTACTAAAGATGCGATTACGCGTGCCGTTAAAAATCCACGCGATATCGACGAGCATTTGGTAAATGCACAGCAAGCCCGTCGTATTCTTGATCGTATTGTGGGGTTCGAGGTGTCGCCGGTTTTATGGAAAAAAGTAAAGCCATCGCTAAGTGCCGGTCGTGTGCAGTCGGTAGCGGTTCGTTTAATTGTTGAGCGCGAACGCGAGATTCGCGATTTTAAATCGGAAACATGGTTCCGCGTAAACGGATACTTTTTGGTGTCCGATGAGAATAGAAATACCTCCGAATTAAAAGCAGAACTTTCAAAACGTTTTAAAACCCGCGATGAGGCCAACGCTTTTCTCGAAAAGTGTAAAACTGCGGAGTTTAAAGTTAGCGATGTGGTGAAAAAACCGGGAAAAAGATCGCCGGCACAACCTTTTACAACATCAACATTACAACAGGAAGCCAGTAGGAAACTCGGATTTTCGGTATCGCAAACCATGGCTGTTGCGCAGCGCTTGTACGAAAGTGGGAAAATAACCTACATGCGTACCGATTCGGTGAACCTGTCGAGTTTGGCAATAAATACTTCGACGCAGAAGATTACTGAACTTCATGGTGAAAATTATGTGAAGATCAGAAAATTTAAAACTAAAGCTAAAGGGGCACAGGAAGCACACGAGGCCATTCGTCCTACTTATATGGAAAACCAAACGGTTGACGGATCGTCGCAGGAGCAGCGTTTATATGAATTAATATGGAAACGTACTATCGCTTCGCAAATGGCCGATGCTATTTTAGAGCGTACCAATGTAACCATCGATGTGTCGAATGCACCGGAGAAATTTCAGGCAACCGGCGAGGTAATTGTTTTTGATGGTTTCCTTAAAGTGTATATTGAGTCGACTGACGATGAAAATGCAAACGGAAATGGGCAGGGCTTAATTCCGCCGATGCATGTTAACGAGCTGCTTAAGATGGCTTCTGTTGTTTCAACCCAGCGTTTCTCACAACGTCCGCCACGATATACGGAAGCGTCATTGGTTAAACGTTTGGAGGAGCTTGGAATTGGTCGTCCATCAACTTATGCGCCAACCATTACAACGGTTCAGAACAGAAATTATGTTGTAAAAGAAGAACGCCCCGGTGTAGAACGGAACTACAATGTTCTTACCCTGAAAGATGGAAAAATTAAAGAGGAAGAAAAGACTGAGATCACCGGAGCTGAAAAAAATAAACTATTCCCAACCGATATAGGTATTGTTGTGAATGATTTTCTGATGGATAATTTCGATCAGATTATGGATTACAATTTCACCGCAGATGTTGAAAAGGAATTTGATGATATTGCCGGCGGGAAGATGGTGTGGAATGAAATGATTGATAAGTTTTATCAACCGTTTCATGGCAAAGTTGAACACGCCCTTGAAAATGCCGAACGCTCGAAAGGTGAGCGTATTTTGGGGGTTGATCCGAAAACCGGGAAAGAGGTATCGGTTAAGATCGGTCGTTTTGGTCCTTTGGCACAATTAGGTGAAGTATCGCAGGAAGAAGGAGCTGAAAAACCACAGTTTTCGAGCTTACGAACAGGTCAGCATATCGAAACAATCACCCTTGAGGAAGCACTTGACCTGTTTAAACTTCCACGCGAATTAGGAGAGTACGAGGACAAGAAGGTTACTGTTGCCATCGGTCGTTTTGGTCCGTATGTGCGTCACGATAATAAATTTGTTTCGCTCGGAAAAGAAGACGATCCGTATTCGGTACAACTCGACAGGGCGATTGAGCTGATTGAGGCCAAACGTGAGAAAGACCGTAAGGCTGTTATTAAAAAGTTTGATGAAGATGTCGAACTTCAGGTGCTTAACGGCAGGTGGGGACCCTACATTAAACATGGAAAGAAGAATTACAAAATACCCAAAACGACTAAGGCCGAAGAGCTGTCTTTCGAAGATTGTATGAAGATCATCGAGTCGGCTCCGGAACCCAAAAGCCGGCGCGGTAGAAAAAAATAAAGAATAAAGGCAGGTGATTTGATCATTTGCCTTTATTTTTAAAAGCAAAAAAATGAATCTGTTTCCTTACTTCGATGCGGTTGATTTTTCGCAGTACGTTGATGATGTACCTTTCGGCTGGAAATATTCGATGGGAGCCTCCATTGAAAAGAATACTGTTAAATTGCAGGAAGGCCGCTTGAGAAATATTGAGCTGGCTATTGTTGGTGTGCCGTTTAACAGTACCCACGACGATTTTAAACGAACAGCAACACCCGATAATTTGCGTAAAGCATTTTACCGTTTGGCCGGAGTTGGGAAACTCAATATTATCGATCTGGGCAACCTGAAAGCATCAACCAGCCACAAAGGGAATTATCTGGCACTACGCGATGTCGTAGATTATTTAAGCGAATTGGATATTGTAACTATTGTGTTTGGTGGAAGTCAGGATTATAGTTACGGAATTTGCCAGGCCTTCCGCTCGAATCCGTTTTTCTCATTTAGTGCCGTCGATGCTTTTTTAGATGTGAAAAAGGGGGTTGAGTCGCTGAGCTCAACAAATTACCTGTCGCAGGTTTTTAAAACTCTTCCCGATATTTTTCAGTTTAATTTGCTGGGCTATCAAAGCCATTATGTGCCCGATATTTATTTCGGGAAAACCAAAGGAATTGGTGCCCATTTACGCTTGGGAAAACTTCGCGATAATATTGCTGACGCTGAACCTGTTCTTCGAAACAGCGACTTTTTAACTTTCGATATGGCTGCATTAAAGTCGTCGGAAGCACCAAATAGTATGAATCTTCCGAATGGTTTATATGCCGACGAAGCTTGCCAGTTAATGAAATATGCAGGAGCAAGTAATCGTATGAAAGTATTTGGTTTGTTCGGTTTAAATATTGGGGAGGAGCCGGGAGAATTGTCTTTGAACCTGGCTGCACAACTGGTTTGGTATTTTGTTCGGGGTTATCTTATCAGGGATAGACGGAAACCAGAGCAGGGCGATGGATTCTCTGTTTTTAGTGTGGAGATACCCGAACTTTCAGCTCCTCTTGTATTTTCCAAAAACGACAATACCGGACAGTGGTGGGTTCAGGTACGAGCCATAAACAACGAAACCAGATATTTTGCCTGTTCAGAAAAAGATTACGAAGCAGCCAGTGGAAACGAAATCCCTGAGCTTTGGTTGAAATATGTTCAAAAAACCGACGAAATAGTAAAATAATAGCTCTTTATAACCGTTCTTTGCATACCTTGTTAACAGTTGATTGTTACAAACAACTAAAAATTGTTTCTTTGCTGCAGCAGAGAAAAGACTAAATTGCCCTATGAAAAGAGAAGTATGAGAAAGGCTGTATCTTTTTTGTTCATCATAATGTCGGTTACATTCGTTGCTTTTGGTCAGCAAGATCCTCAGTACACCAATAATATGTATTATAAATTGGGTGTAAATCCGGGATTTGCCGGTACTGGTGATGCCATAACTGGTTTATTGATTAATAGATATCAATGGTCAGGAAGTAGTAAGGTGTTTGTTTTTAGTGCCGACGCTGCGGTTAATGCTTTTGATCGGACAGAGGGAATTGGAATTAGCGTATTAAGCGACAAACTTGGGTTTTATGATAACACATGGGTGACTTTTAGTTTGGCACATAGAGTGACTACTTCTATCGGAACCCTGGGGCTGGGGCTATCACCAGGGCTTTATAATTTTAGTGTTAACGGTGAGTGGGAAGTTCCTGGAGGTGATAGGTATACGCCGCCTGATTCAGATCCTTATATTCCGAAAGGCGAAGCTAGTCAGATAGGTTTCGATGTTGGTTTTGGGGCTTTCCTTTATACCAACAATTATTATGCAGGTTTTTCAGCAACGCATCTTAATCAGGGAGCTATAAAATATGATGATGTTGCCGTTGATTTTTTAGAGAGACATTATTATTTAATGGGAGGGTACAATATTAAACTTGCGGATCCGTTGTTTGAATTGTGGCCCTCGTTTTTAGTGAAAACAGATTTGGCATCTGTGGGGTTTGATATAAATGCAAATCTAGTTTATAACGATAAAATTTGGGGCGGTCTTTCTTATCGTCATCAGGATGCGGTGGCTCTGCTTCTTGGGATGGAACTAATTAATGGAATGCGGATCGGTTATTCGTTTGATTTTACCACATCAGCAATGAGTAGGAGTGGTATTGGTTCGCATGAGATATTTATAAGTTATTCGATTGATTTAGAACGAAATCGTAATCAGAAATACAAGAGTATTAGATTTTTGTAAAATTTGTTTAGTATTGATAAGAAAAGGAACGGAATTTATTATTTCATTATTTCATTGTTTCTACTTATTTTTATCGACTAATCAGAGCTCGTAAAGTATAAAAGACACATTATGAAAAAACTACTTTCTATTGCAACCCTATTCTTGATTGCACTTGGTTTTGCCGGCTGCTTTGGTAGTGGTCCGGGAGGAAACGGAGAGCTAACAGGAGTAAAAAGTAGGCAGCGATTTAAAGAAACACAACCACTGGGAATGGTGTATATTCGGAGAGGAAGTTTCAATATCGGGCCTAGCGACGAGGACGCAAGTAGGGCAGGAGTACCAATAAAAACGGTATCGCAAGACCCATTTTGGATGGACGACACCGAAATTACAAATAACGAATATAGACAGTTTGTAGACTGGGTAAAAGAATCGATGGCACGCCGAATGTTGGGCGACCAGTATCCTGATTTTGTGATTACTGAAGACAGGAAAGGGAATATTATCGATCCTCCACAAATTAACTGGGACGAAAAGATTGATTGGGACGACCCCGATATGCAAATGGCAATGGAAGATCTTTACTTGCCTGAAAACGAGCGATTCTTCGGAAAAAAAGAAATAGATACCCGGAAACTAGTTTACGAATATTGGTGGGTTGACCTGAATCAGGCAGCCAGAAGAAGTAACAGCTTTAACTACGAAACGCAGCGTTACGAAGGTAATGTATATAACGAGGAAGGCGATCTTGTTCCAATCGAGAACCGTTCTTCGTTTATGATGCAGGATCAGGTTCATGTTTATCCTGATACACTTTGCTGGATCAGAGACTTTACTTACTCGTACAACGAGCCTTTAGCGACACGCTATTTCTGGCATCCCGGATTTGACGACTACCCTGTTGTAGGTGTTACCTGGAAACAGGTAAATGCATTCTGTAACTGGCGTACTAAAATTCAGTCGGATTACTTGTCAGAAAAAGGAGAACCATCATTGATGGCCTATCGTTTGCCAACAGAGGTCGAGTGGGAATATGCTGCACGTGGTGGTAAGGATTTCTCGATGTACCCATGGGGAGGTTATTATGCCCGCGATGACGATGGTGTATTTTTAGCCAATTTTAAGCCACTGCGTGGAAACTATGTTGAAGATGGTTCGATAGCAACCATAAAAGTAGGAAGTTACGATCCGAACGATTACGGATTATACGATATGGCTGGTAATGTAGCCGAGTGGACTAGCACAGCATACGACGAAGCCGGTTACAATTATTTTAGCGATTTGAACCCAACTTTTACATACAATGCCCGAAAGGATGATCCCGCAGTGATGAAACGCAAGGTGATTAGAGGAGGTTCGTGGAAAGATATCTCGCATTTTATGCAGGTTTCTTCACGTAATTATGAATATCAGGATACGACAAAATCGTATATTGGTTTTCGCTGCGTCCGCTCTACATTTGGCGAAGAATTTTAGTGATTTAAACAAAATTTTATACCAAAAAGATATGAATCTGGGAGAACTTTTTAAAACTAAGCGCTGGAAAACATTCATGGGTTATGTTTATGGATGGGGGGCAGCAGTTGTTATGGTTGGTGCCTTGTTCAAACTTGAACACTGGGAATACTCCAGCGAGTTATTAACCGTAGGGTTGCTTACTGAGGCATTTATCTTTTTCCTGTCGGCATTTGAGCCTCCAATCAATATTCCCGAATGGGATAAGGTGTATCCGGAGTTAAATGAAGACTACGAGCTAGAGGAAGTAAAAGAGTTGAGGACCAATAATAAGAGTAATGGTTTGGAAACACTTTTTGGCAGCTCAGAACTTACACCGGAGCTGATGGATCGTGTTGGAAAAGGATTAGCTGAATTAAGTAATACCGCCAAAGGAATAAGCGACATATCTTCGGCTACGCTTGCTACCGATATGTATGTTAAAAATCTGGGGTCAGCTTCAGAATCAATGAGTTCTTTTGCCCAAATTAATAACAAAGCAAACGAATCGATCAACAGTTCGGTAAATACCTTAATCGATTCATATTCTGTTGCAGCGACTCAACTTGCTGAAACCGGGAAAAATCTCTCTGTCGTTTATCAAAAATCATCAGATGTTATATCGAATGAATTGGAGAATATTGGAAGTAGTTCAAAACAATATTCGGGGAATCTTGAAAGACTTAATAAAAATTTAGATAGCCTGAACAGCAATTTCGAAAACCAATTGGAAGATACTCAGAATCAATTCAAAGCCAATCAGAAATTTAATCAGGATTTAGCAGAAATGAACAGCATCCTGACCTCTTCGGTTGATGAATTGAAAAAGTATAAGGAAAATGCTGAATCGCTCAACAAAAATCTGGAAGCCTTAAATACCATTTACGGCAACATGTTGGGTGCAATGAGCTATAAAAAATAGAGTCCTAGCGTATGGGTGCAAAGAATTGTCCGGAAACACCGAGACAAAAAATGATAAATATGATGTACATTGTACTTACCGCAATGTTAGCACTTAACGTTGCGGCTGAGGTACTTGAAGCGTTTCGCGTGGTAGACAATAGTTTGCTGCAAACGCTTGAGGCAGTGGACATGCAGAATGCGCAGATCTATTCATCTTTCGAGCAGGCTTATATTGAAAATCCAACCAAGGTTGGCGAATGGAAAGAAAAAGCAGATCAGCTAAAGATCAGATCGAAAGAAATGATAAATTACGTTGCAGCTTTAAAAGATGAAGTTGTTGCTTATTCCGGCGAAAAGCTGGTTGATGAGGATAATCCAATGGATGAAGATGGATTTTATCATACAAAACTTGACGGATCGGTTGTAGAGGTTGTTAAGAAAGATGACCTGAATGGCCCATCGGAATTAATGATAACCCAGGGAAGAGCAACCGACCTTAAAAATGCCATCATTGAATATCGTGAGTTTCTTTCTTCATTGATAAACGAAGATGACGAGGAACTTCGTCACACTATTTTAAGTGAACTTAAAACAGATGATCCTGAACGAAAAGCAAAAGGAGAGGGAAACTATAAGTCCTGGGAATCAGAATATTTTGAGGATAAACCTCTAATTGCAGTAATGACCTTGCTGTCTAAGATTCAGATCGACACTAAAAACTCTGAAGCATCAGTAGCAAAATATTTGTATGCTGAGATTGATGAAGGCTCATTTAAATTTAACCGTTTGAAAGCCCGCGTTATTGCCAATTCGAATGTCGTACTAATGGGCGACGAATATAAAGCCGAAGTATTTCTGGCGGCAGAAGATACCACACAACAACCTGTTATCATGATAAATGGTAATGAGGTTGAAGTTAAAGATGGCAAGGCAACCTACATTGGGAATACCAGCCGGGCAGGTAAGTTTACCTGGAGCGGTTTAATAAAATATAAAACACCTGGAGGAATTGTTAAAAGCTATCCGTTCGAACAGGAATACCAGGTTTCGGAGCCAACAGTAACCATGTCGGCCACTAAAATGAACGTGTTCTACCGAGGTCTGAAAAACCCGTTTGATGTGGGGGGAGGAGCCATTCCGAATGAAGATCTGGAAGTTCAGATGACCAATGGTAAAGTTACAAGGGATGGTGATGCCTACCTGATTGAACCAACTGAATTGGATGAAATGGGGCGTAAAACTAAAGTTAGTGTTTATGCAACAATTAACGGGACTCGCCGTTTGATTGGTACTACCGATTGGCGCGTGAAACGTGTTCCTGATCCGGTAGCACAAATTAATGGTCAATCGGGTGGCGATATTCGGAAAGAAGTTTTGAAAATTCAGGACGGTGTTTTAGCAGTGCTTGAAGATTTCGATTTTGAATTTGGTTACAAAGTTACCCAGTTTACAATGGAAACAACAGGAGGTGGTTATACCAACCGTTATCCTGCCAATTCAAATCGTTTTACCGAAGAACAAAAAAATGCACTGAAGAATGTGAATATAAATAGTATAGTTTACATCGGAGATATTAAGGCTGTAGGAGATGATGGAACAACCCGTGATCTGAAACCTATATCCTTCAAAATAAAATAGGGAATTATGAAGAAGCTAGTTGTTTGTATAGGAATAGTTGTTTTTGCATTAGGTATTATGCATAAAAGTGCTGATGCCCAAATTGTAAACGGAGCCTATAAACAAAACGATATTTACGAGAAAAAGCCGATGCCATTGGCTCCGGTTCGCGAGGCAGATGTTTTCTGGCAGAAGACGCTGTGGCGCGTTATCGACTTGCGTGAAAAAATGAATATTCCGCTGTATTATCCCACAATACCCATTGCGGATCGTACCAACCTGATCTCGTTGTTGCTTAAGGGGATTGAAAATGGTCAGATTACTCCATATGACGCACAGGCTGATGATGATTTTAAAATTCCGATGAGCTTTGCACAGGTAAAAGCACGATTTGGTGCGGAAGCTACCACCGAGGAGAAAATAGATTTTGATACGGGTGAAAGAACAACTGTTCAGGTTCAGGGTGAAATTCGCCCAACTGAAATCAAACAATACATGATCAAAGAGCAGTGGTATTTTGATAAACAAACATCTTCTTTGAATGTACGTATTCTTGGTATTTGCCCGATTCGAGAATATATGCGCGAAGGCGATACATCAGGAGAGCCGCAGCGACAAAAGGTATTTTGGATATATTATCCTGAAGCACGTCCTTTGCTGGCAACCAATGTGGTGCAAAATCCATATAACGAGGCTCGTCAACAGTCTTTCGACGACCTGTTCATAAAACGTATGTTCAACAGTTATATCGTTCAGGAATCGAATGTATACAACAATCGTGAAATCAGTTCATATCTGGTGGGTAAAGAAGCGATGTTGGAATCAAAAAGAATTGAAGACGAGATTTTTAACTACGAACAAGATCTTTGGGAATATTAATGCACTAACCAGCATAAAAAAAGCCTTATGTTGTCATAAGGCTTTTTTTTGAAACAATTTTTAAATTAATAGGGCGTTTAGGAATGTAGCATCTGATATTTATTAATGAAAAAAGCCATTACATACTTGTTCATGCTGACGCTTCTTCTTGCTTCTTGCAAGAACGAAAGCAACAAATACCTTAAATTGGGTAAGGGAACAAGTGAAAAGTGGTATGAACCTACGCCTTTTGGGATGGTCTATGTGCCAAGAGGGGCTTACAACCTCGGGCCAAACGATGATCAACTATATGCCATAACGCAAAACCGAACAGTATCAACAGAAGCCTTTTGGATTGACGATACCGAAATTACAAATAACGAGTATCGACAGTTTGTATATTGGGTACGCGATAAGAAAGCACGCGAACTTCTTGGGCAAACCTATACCGATTTTCTGATAACAGAGGATAAATACGGCACCCCGTTGGAAGAGCCAAAGATTAACTGGGAAGAACGAATTGAATGGGACGACCCGGAGTATCAAATGGCCATGGATGAATTGTATATCCCCGAATACGAACGTTTTGGCTATAAGAAGGAAATTGATACCCGTAAACTGGTTTACGATTATTATTGGGTGGACTATAAGCAAGCTGCAAAACGCAGCAATGCTTATAATTATGAAACGCAACGTTATGAAGGTTCCGTTGTAAATTCAGATGGCGAAGTAGTACCCATTGAAAACCGCAGTTCATTTTTAATGCACGAATCGGTACCTGTTTATCCCGACACGCTGTGTTGGATAAGGGATTTTGCCTACACTTACAATGAGCCGTTTACAATCAAATATTTTTCGCATGTTGGATTCGATGACTATCCGGTTGTTGGAGTAACATGGAATCAGGCAAGGGCTTTTTGTAACTGGCGTAATTCATTGAAAGATTTTGCCTTTACTCGTTCTGATGAAGCGCCGGCACATGAATACCGCTTGCCAACTGAAAGCGAGTGGGAAGTTGCCGCCCGAGGCGGTATGCACAATACAATGTATCCTTGGGGAAGTTATTATACCCGAAATATAAGCGGGTGTTTTGTCGCCAATTTTAAACCATTGCGAGGAAATTATGTTGCTGATAGTCCCACTACTACAACAACCATGAAAGTGGGCCAGTTCGATCCTAATCCGTACGGTGTTTATGATATGGCCGGAAATGTTGCCGAGTGGACCTCAACAGCTTTTTTTGAAGCGGGTTATGAGGCTATTGATGATTACAATCCTGAAATTCAGTATAATGCCCGGCCCGACGATCCAACCGTAATGAAACGAAAGGTTGTACGTGGTGGATCGTGGAAAGACATTGCTTATTTCATACAGTCGGGTACACGTTCATTTGAATACCAGGACACCGCAAGATCATACATCGGATTTCGTTGTGTAAGAACTTCTTTCCGCGATGATCTTGGTGGCCGTCGCAGCGTTCAGGAATAAAGTCTGATTCTTTCGTCTAAAATATCTTCTCAGAACATCAAACTCAACCCCCCAAATACGGTAATTTCGGGCATGGTATAATAACGGTTAACCGTATAATCGGTACTCAACAGGTTTTCTCCGCTAACATAAAGTTTTACATTTCGCGTAAAGTTATAGCTGGCTTTGGCATTTACTAAAGTGTAGCTTTCAAGGTTGGTAATCGGCGTTGGGTCGTTATCCAGCCCCGAAATATGTTGCATATTAGCCACTAATAGCAGCTTTTTTATGCGGTATGATGCATTTATGAAAAGGTGATGTTCAGGTGTAGCATAAACCGGATTTTTCATGTCGGTATAACTGTATGTCGCATTCAGCATCAGTTCTTTTGTTGGCGATGCATCCAGCGAAAATTCGATTCCTTTATTCGAAACTTCTCCGGTATTTTGATAGCCATTTGCTTGGCCGGTGTTTACTATCAGGTTATCGCCTTTTACCCAAAAGGCGGTAAGTTCAGCCTGCATCATACCATCGAAAAAGGCTTGTGTTAGGCCTGTTTCATAATTCCAGATGGATTCCGGATCGAGATTAGGATTGGGCCCCCACATAAACAGTTCGCGCATTGTAGGGCTTCTAAAGCCTTTTGAGATGGTCCCTTTCCAGGTGGTAGTGGGCGAGAATGAATTAGAAAATCCTACCGAAGGAATCCATACCGCCCCATATTCGCTGTGATGATGGTAGCGAAGACCGGCATTGATAATCAGTTTTTCGCCAATACTTTGTTGCGAAAATAAGTAGGTACCAACTTCAGTAATTGTGGTATCGACAAAAGTTACACCCTGGCCACTCATTGCAAGTGTATTTTTAGCTTTGCCTCCATAATTCATCAAATCGATTCCAGCGGTAAGGTTGTTGCCCTTAAACAGCTGAAAGGTTTCGTACAGATTTACGCCATAATTATGGTCGTTTGAATGAAAGCCATCAGTAATCTTATGTTCTCCAAAATTATAGAAAAGCTTCAGCGCGCCCGATGCTTTATCAAAGTCATTACGAAGCGAAAATGATCCATAGCCGCGTAGAATATCTATTGTTTCACCTGGCGATGCATTTAGTGTATCAGGCCCGGGATCAGACGTATCAAAAGCAGCTACACTAAAATCGGCTGAGGCATCAAAATGATTGCTGATTTGGTAACCCAGTTTCAAATATCCGTTGGTTATTTTAAAATCAGAATTTGGACGGTGCCCATCAGTCTGGTCATGATTTCCTGAAATAAATACACTGAATTTGCCCTTTTTATAACCCATTGAACCCATGTATTTTTGGGTATTGTACGATCCGTAAGAAATACGTGCGTTACCGTTAAAACCTTCCGTATCCTGTTTTTTTGTGATAATGTTGATTACACCTCCCATGGCATTCGATCCGTAAAGAATCGATGCAGGTCCGCGAATAACTTCCACGCGTTCAACATCCGATGCCACATATGAATCGGGAAGAGGATGCCCCATGATGCCCATAAACTGCGGGTGCCCGTCGATTAGCATTAAAACACCGGTAGTTGGACTGCCGCCAATTCCGCGGATGGAAATCTGCCCAGCCGATCCGGTTGCAACACCAAAACCGGTTACCCCACGCTCGGTAACAAATAAACCCGGCACACGGCCATTTAAAATCGGGAGCAGTGCCGACTCGTCGCTTTCCTCTATTTGAGTGCGGTTAACAACCGAAACAGCCATTGGAACGTTGTTGCGGTTTACTTGAACCTGTGTTCCGGTAACCACAACTTCGTTGATTTTTATGGTGTCGTTGGTTACAAAACTCATTTGTGCGTTAGCAATTCCTTGAGCTAAAAAGATTATGAAAAAACTGAAGATAAATATTCGCATTATAATGACTTATTGTGTTACGTATTGATTTAATCGTGTTACTATTTGGTCAAAAAAATTATTTGGCCTTGCTCATTACCAATTTCCCGTGTTGTATTCCTTTCATACTAATAAGCTTATCCGAAATTTCGGTGAGTTTTCGCGATGGCCCTTTAACAGCAATGATTTCCATGTAATTTAATTCGTTTAAATAAAAGCCTTGCGACGAAAGAATAAACTCTTTGTGTTCGTATTGAATCTCTGCCGATTTCTTTATTATTTCCTTTTTTTCGTGGTTGAAAACGATGATAATGGCACCTGCTACAATGTTGTCGCATTTCCATTTTTCTTCCACCAGATTCTTTTCAATAAGGTGACGGATAGCGCGTGATCGATTGGCAAAAGCATTGTCCTCCACGTATTTGTCGAGAGCTTCAAGGAGTTCTTCATCTAACGAAACGCCAAATCGGGAAACGGGCATGGTGATACTTTTTTAATTATTAGTGACACGAAAGTATGAAAATCACTCGAATATGAAGCAGCAAAATCAGGATTGTTGAAAATGCTTTATCTTTAAACCAAACAAATTGATTGGGTATGACAACGATAAAAACCATTTACCTGGGTGAATTACGCACCGAAAATGAGCACCTGCAATCGGGCAATAAAGTGATAACCGATGCTCCAACCGACAATCGTGGAAAAGGAGAGTATTTCTCTCCAACTGACCTGCTGACAGCAGCTTTGGGGAGTTGTATAATGACGATTATGGGAATTAAAGCCCGCGATAACGGAATTGATATTGAAGGAACGCAGGTTGATGTAACAAAAATAATGGCTTCCGATCCGAGACGTGTGGCAGAAGTAATTGTGGAATTTACTTTTCCGGCAAAAAATTATACCGACGAAGAAAAACAGCTGGTTGAAAGTGTTGCCGGTGTTAGCCCTGTTCCGTTAAGTTTACATCCAGACCTGATTCAGACTATTAAGTTTAACTGGTAGATTTAGCGTTTTATTAAACGACCTTGAAAAGCTCCGTTAGCCAGTTCGGCTTTTAGCAGATAAATCCCGGGGAAGAGGTCGGAGATGTTTATTCTTTCCGGTTGTGTGGAAAAATGTTTTACTTCCGCACCGTTCATAGCAAAAATATGAATATCGGTGATTTCTTGCGATGACGGGATTTGTAGGCTGATTTCAGTAGTAGCCGGATTGGGAAAAATCTCTACCTTTGGGAAGGTATTTCCTGAGCCATAGCATTAACCAAAATGCAAAGGAAAAGAAGAATGTGTACGAATCGTATCATTGTTTAAAGATACAATTCCGCATGAAGATTTAAAGCATAAAAAAAGCGAACCATGATGGTTCGCTTTTTTTATGTATGGATATGTTTATTCTTTTTCCAATTCTTTCCAGGCCAGTGCACTAGCTCCAACAATAGCAGCATCGCCGGGTTTCAATTCCGATGGAAGAATCTTGATCTTATCTTTAAAGATAGGAAGCAAGTATTTTTCCATGTATTTTTTTGTTGGCGCAAAAATGTAATCGCCGGCAGCTGTTGGGCCACCAAACAAGAACACTGCTTCTGGACTAAGGTGGTGTACTGTATCAGCTAAACCTTGTCCGAGCCATGCACCCGTTTTCTCAAAAACTTCTAATGCAACTTTGTCGCCTTTTTCAGCAGCATCGTAAATCATTTTCGAGTCAAGTTCATTAAACGATTTATCGGCCAGTAAACTATCAGTAGCATTTTTCTGAACCATAATCTCAAAAGCAGTACGTTTCATTCCGGGTGCCGAACAATATGCCTCTAAGTGCCCCAGCGCAGTACATCCGCACAAACGTCCGCCGGGAATAAGTGTTGTATGACCACATTCGCCAGCAAAACCGTCGTGACCGTAAACCAAGTCGCCATTTACAACAATTCCACTACCTACGCCTGTGCCAAGTGTAAACATCACAAAGTTTTTCATGTCTTTAGCACCACCGTAAATCATTTCGCCGATAGCTGCTGCATTTGCATCGTTTGTTAGTGCAAGTGCTTCCAGATTAGGGAAGTGTGCGCGAAGTAGTTCTACCAAACGAACCACTCCTTTAAACGAAAGATTTGGTGCATATTCAATTGTTCCACTGTAGTAATTTCCGTTTGGAGCGCCAATTCCTATACCAAAAACTTCTAGGTTTTCATTCAATAACTTAACTGATTTGATCAGTTCTTTTATGGCCGCTGCCAAATCTGAGATATATTGGTCGATATCGCCATGCGATGGTGTAGAAATATTGTCTTTTACCATCACATTTCCTTCAGCGTCAACTACGCCAATGGCAGTATTTGTTCCGCCAATATCAACTCCAATTGCTACTTTCTTCATTTTTAATATGCTTATTAATTTAGATTTTATCTGTTTTTGCTGCGTGTTAGCAAAATTAAAAATATTATGCAATTGGTAGGTGGCTGGGCAGAGGTTTATGGCTATTTATTTTGAATTCATTTAAGCTTTAACGTTTTTTAAGAGGAAACTGAAATCCAGATCACAAAACAACGATAAATTTTAATCGTACCTTTGTTGGCTATATTTATTATGAAAGCAATTGGTAAGGCAGTTCTGAAGTTTTTGGGGTGGATACTTTTAATTCCGATTTATGTTTACAAATACGGAATATCGCCATTTACTCCGGCATCTTGCAGGCATATTCCCACCTGTTCGGAGTATGCTGTAAAGGCGATAAAAATTCACGGTCCGTTTAAAGGATTTGTGCTCACTGTCAGGCGTCTTTCAAAATGTCACCCGTGGGGCACGCACGGGTACGACCCCGTTCCGCCAAAAGAATAGCGGGGCAAAAAACAGAAAGCTGAATTCAATTTATTTATTCCAAAACATAAAACTAAATTTGTGGAACATTGTTAAGATGAGACACTAAAAAAATATTGATGAAGAGAATAATACTTTTATTGGTTGTGGCAACTTTGTTTGCATCGTGCGAGAACCAAAAGAAAGCAGAAAAAAGTGCCGGGTCCGACGTTGTTACCGTGAGTATTTTACCACAAAAAACGTTTGTTGAAAAAATTGCGGGCGACGACTTTGAAGTAAACCTGCTTATCCCGACCGGATCGAGCCCGGCAGCCTATACACTTTTGCCTTCGCAGTTGAAGGATATTACCCGTTCGGCCATTTGGTTCCGTATTGGTTACATTGGTTTCGAGCACTCGTGGGCGGATAAAATTGAGCAGGCCAATACCAAAATGAAGGTGGTAAATATTTCGGAAGGACTGGATTTGATTGCCGACAAAATGGAACAACACGGCGATCATGTGCACATCGATGGAGTTGACCCGCATGTGTGGCTTTCTCCTGTTATGGTAAAACAAATGACGAAGGTAATTCTCGACGAACTTTCGGCGCTAAAACCCGAAAAAGCAGAAGACTACAAGGCCAACTACATGCGTTTTGTAAAAGAATGCGATCAGCTGAATATCGATATTAAAAATCAGTTGAAAGATTATGCCGGGCGAAAGTTTATTGTTTTTCACCCGAGCCTTTCGTATTATGCCCGCGAATATGGTTTGGATCAGTATTCGCTTGAAACAGGAGGAAAAGAACCAACGCCTCAGCAGTTACGCAAAGTGGTTGATATGGCTAAAGCAGAAGGCATAGAAGTTGTTTACATTCAAAGTGAATTCGACCGGGAACATGCTCGTGTTTTTGCCGACGAAATTGGAGGTAAAATTATTCAGGTGTGGCCACTTAATCCGGAGTGGGAAGAAAACCTAAGAACGATGACCCAAATTCTGATTGATAATTTTTAATGGATCCATTAATTAAAATAGAAAATCTGACGGTTGCTTATGATAAAGTACCGGTGCTGGAAAATGTCGATCTCGAAATTTTTGAGAACGATTTTCTGGGAGTTATTGGCCCTAACGGAGGAGGCAAAACAACCTTGTTAAAAGCCATTTTGGGATTGAAGAAGCCGGAATCGGGGAAAATTCATTTCTCAAAAGAAATGAGCGGCCGGAAAAAACCAATTGGCTATTTACCACAGGTACGGCATATTGATCGGAAATTCCCGATCACTGTTTTTGATGTGGTACTTTCGGGGGCCATTATGCAAAATCGCCAAAATGCCAAAAGTGTGGCAAAAGATAAAGCTGAAGCATTGCTCGAAGAAATGGGTGTTGCCGGAATTCGAAATAAAGCCATTGGCGAACTGTCGGGCGGGCAAATGCAACGTGTGTTTTTATGCCGTGCCTTGTTGAGCGATCCTAAACTTCTTGTTCTCGACGAACCGGATACTTTTGTGGATAACCGTTTTGAAGGCGAATTGTACGAAAAGTTGGAGAAGTTAAATGAAGAGCTTGCCATTCTTTTGGTTTCGCACGATGTGGGCACCATAACCAGCTGTGTAAAATCTATCGCTTGTGTAAATAAGTACCTTCATTATCATGCAAGTAATGTTATTTCGCAAGAACAGTTGGCGAATTATAACTGCCCAATACAAATTATCTCGCATGGCGAAGTTCCGCATACCGTTTTAAAGCATCATCATCATTAATATGAACGCGATAATAGAATTATTTTCATACGAATTTTTTCAGAAAGCTTTTTTGGCCGCAGTGTTTGCCAGTATCTCGTGCGGGATAATTGGGGCATATATTGTTTCGCGGCGTATTGTGTTTATTAGTGGCGGAATTACACACGCTTCGTTTGGAGGAATAGGATTGGCATTTTTCCTCGGCTTTAATCCGTTGCTGGGAGCCGTACTTTTTGCTGTTTTGTCGGCTTTGGGCATACAGTTTTTTACTAAAGTGGCCGAAATTCGCGAAGATTCATCCATTGCAATTTGGTGGTCGTTGGGAATGGCACTAGGGATTATTTTTGTTTTCCTTACTCCTGGATACACACCAAACCTGATGAGTTACCTTTTCGGGAATATTCTTACGGTTACCACTTCCGAGCTTTGGTGGATGTTTATGCTCAACCTGGTTATCGTTTTTTTCTTTGCCGTATTTCTTCGTAAAATCCTTTACATCGCTTTCGATGAGGAGTTTGCGCGCACGGCAGGTTTGCCGGTAGCCTTGTTCAACTACCTCATAATAGTGCTTATTGCGCTAACTGTTGTTTTAAACATCAGGGTAGTGGGTATCATTCTTATTTTGTCGTTGCTGACTATACCACAGGCCACAGCCAATTTATACACCAACGATTTTAAACGCCTGCTGGTGTATTCGTCGTTGTTTGCTTTTGTTGGCACAATAGCCGGTTTGTTTATTTCCTATTTCCTGAATATTCCTTCAGGAGCTGCTATCATTTTTACGCTGGTTATTATTTTCGGAATACTTCGTTTGGTAAAATTATTCGTGTGATGTTTGTGCCGAAAAAGGAGAAAGTATACACTTGTAAAAACTGTGATTCTCAGTTTTCAAATCTTGATGTTCCGCGCACGTGTAGCAATTGTTTTGCCTGCACCGGATGCGAAATTTATATTTGCCCGCAGTGCGAAGAAGAGGTAGTTATTAAGGCGGTGAAGAAAAGAACAATTGGAAAATAGCTTCATGTGTAAGACGGTAAAAATTTGTTTGCCGCAGCCGTGCAACGCTCCAGCCACAATATTTTTTTGCTTGTCGTAGCTGTGCAACATGCGAGCCAACAAGTTTTTTTGCCGGCCTATTGCAAATCCTTACTATAACAAGGCTTTAGCCCGTATTACAACAAAAATCGATCCGGACAGTAATGTTAATATGTGGTTCAATCTAAAAGGATTGCAGAACGTATATCGATTAGTATGATTTTACTTACAACTCAATTCAAGGGTAGAAAAAACAACTGCCCACTCTGATTAATCAGGCGGGCAGTTTAAATTTATTGAAATTCAGTTGGTTTAAACTGATTCTTTAAAATACTTTACTGTTCCTACTTTTAGTTCCATTGTGGCATCTTCGTCGCAAACAATAATGCCGTTCGGATGCATTTGTAGTGCCGACAATGTCCACATGTGATTGATACCGTTTTCCACAACATTCTGCAGTGCGCGGGCTTTTTTGTATCCGTTTACTAAAACCAACACTTCATTCGAGTCGAGTACCGTTTGCACCCCAACAGTTAAAGCCTGTTTGGGCACCTGGTTTAAATCGTTGTCGAAGAAACGCGAGTTGGCTATAATCGTGTCGTAATTCAAATCTACCAAACGGGTGCGCGACTGAATCGACGATCCCGGGATGTTAAAAGCCAGGTGACCATCGGCGCCCATTCCACCCATAAACAATTCAATACCTCCGTACGATTTAATTTTGGCTTCGTAACGCTCGCATTCAGCATCTAAATCGGCGGCGTTTCCGTCAAGAATATTGATGTTCTCTTTTTTAATATCGATGTGATTAAAAAAGTTCTCGAACATAAAACTGTGGTAGCTTTCCGGATGGTTTTCGGCAATGCCTACGTACTCGTCCATGTTAAAGGTTACCACATTTTTAAACGATACTTTTCCTTGCTTGTACAGGTCAATCAGTGCTTTGTAAGTTCCCAATGGTGTTGATCCGGTTGGTAAACCCAGCACAAATGGTTTTTCTGACGACGGCTCAAAATCACTAATTCTTTCGGCAATATGGTTGGCAGCCCAAATGCTTAATCCATCGTAGTTATTATGAATTACTAGTTTCATTATATTCTGGTTTTTAAAGTATATTTTCCATTGCTTTTCCCAGTTTATGGGCCTCTTCAAGGAATTGCTCAACGCTTAATTCGCGGTGGTAAATTACACCGTGTGTGGCGCGTAACAGCGGAGATTCGTTTTGATAGAAGAAGTTTTTACCTAATAGCAACTGTATTTGTTTGTGCTGATCGAACCAAACGCGTTGTGTAAGGTCGCTGAATTTACCATCTAACTGGTAACTTGGGAACGAAGCATTAACCTGTGTAATGTAACATTCCGAGAATGATTTGCCCAGTGTTGCTAACGAGTTCAACGATACCGGAACGATTACTTCAACATCCCACGGATTGTATTTAAACCACACATTGCGGTAACCAACAATTCGCAGCTTGCTCAGGTCTTCTTCTTTGCTCCAGTCTTCAACAGCCTTTGCAATGGCCATCAGCACTTTGTAGTGTGTATCTGGGCCGCTTCCCTGCGGATCCATTGCCAAACTAATAACTGTTGGTTTGTATTTTCTAAAGTCTTCCAGAATTGGAAGAATGTCTTTGTCGTAGTTCGATTCGCCCGAGTAAAAGCCTAAACGCAGGTGGTGAACATTTTTCACCATAATGCCGTAGTGTGCCCAAACCAGTTCCTCTTCAAACTCACGAATCATTCCTTTCAGCTTCTGAATTTTTGGAGGATTTTTTCCGCCATCGTAAGTATTTTTCAGGCTGGTGAGAATCTCGAAAATCGTTTCACGAAGTTCTTCTTCATTTTTAATTCCCCAAATTAGAGCCAGTGCACGTACTACGCGGTGACAAACTCCACGGCGCTTTTCTTCTTCATCTTGTGCAGCAATGTTGTCCAGGTAGTGATATATGTCTTTGTCCCACTTGTATTTGTATCCGTCTTTAAAAAAGTCGGGGAAATTAACCATTTCAATTTTACCCTTGTTTATCAGGTCTTTGGTATCAACCAGCAGGTTGTACAAAAAGGTATTTGTTACCGCTGTAAACCCCGATGTTGCTACCGAAAAATGCATTTCGTTGCTTGCGTCGCGCGACTGGCGGTTGGTCGTTGGCATAATGCCAAGCATAATATCGTCGTGGTGCGGGCCGGTGTGGTAGTACACCTGATTCTCCTCTTTTTTCATTCCTTTTTGCAGTTTTTCCAAAATTGAATCGATTACCGACTGAACGGTGTTTTCATTCAAATCAGGGATCATGCTGCAGTATTTGTCGGCTTTCAGGTCTTCCAAATCCAGTTTCGAGCCGAACTTGTTTATCTTTTTGCAGAGTTCAATTACTGCTCGCTCTGTTTTCTGGTGATTCCACGGAGTGCAGGTGTAGTAGCATTCAATGCTGTCGTCAAGAGTTACCGCTGCACCTTCAGTAAGGTAAAAACGTGCATTTTTTAGTTTTTGTAGTGCTGTTGCCGGATACGTTACCGAAGGTTCTTTCTCCAGCGAAGCTTTTATGGTGTCGGCAATGGCTTCGCCGGCAGCATAAACAATTGCTTTGTTATCAGGGTTAAAAGTAAGTGTACCCAAGCCAATGGTAACAACCAGTCGGTTTTTCGATACTTCAATTCCGCCCAAATCCGCCGCAGTTATGGCTTGCGTTTCAAAGTTTGTTTCGGTTAAACGTGTTGAAGAAAAATGATCAGATCCACGCGTGTTAAAAGCGATCAGTCCATCGGGGCCAATGCCGCTCAGGAAGAAACCGATTCCGCCTTTTTCACGAATTTTATTTTCGTAGGCTGTACACCAGTCATCAATTTTAAAAATCGATTCTTGCTGCAATTGCTCCTGATGTGTTTTTGCTTCGCGGTAACGCAACGAGAGGTCGATTTTAAAATCCGGGAATATCTCGGAATAATGTTTGTCTTCTGCCAGTTTAATTTCTTCAGAATTAATAAGCAGGGCATTTCCTTTTTTAAAGCCTAAACCTTCAATGTATTGTTTTTGTGCGTAATTGTAAAGGCTGTTGTGTTGCTCTGGGTTAATAGGGAAAAACTCGCCCATTTGTACAAAGGAGAGTTCGCTCAAATCAGGCTTTTTTACATCGGCTAAACCATATTTCTCTAGAAAGTCTTTTCCTTTCTTGTTGTTCCAGTTATCGAGCAAAAGATGGGTGAAATCCAGAAAATACTGTGCCGTTTTTCCTGTTGGCAAACAGGCTACACCATTGGGGTTTTTACTTGCCCACTCTAGAAAACTTAGTGCCGAAAGCAGCCCCAGTTTTGGGAAACTTTCAGTGGTGATATACGGAATTCTGGCTGAAATTTTCTTTGACTTTGTTTCTTCGAAAAATGCTTCTTCAACCTTTGTAAAATTGACTTTCATAATTTATTTTTTTGAAATTCTTTCCAGCGCATAAGCTGCTGCCCCCATGGTTCCTGCTTTAGTTCCCAATTCCGAAAACAGAATTTGGGTTTCGTTACTAATGTCGCGGTTACTAAATGTATGAATGGCCTGTTGTATTGGCGCCAGAATAAACTGACTGGCCACAGCAACTTGTCCACCAATAATGATCAACTCAGGATTAAAAATCTGAATCAGGTAAGCCATTCCTCGTCCCAGCCATTTCCCTACTTCAGAAAATAGCGAAATGGCAAACTGATCGCCGGAATTGGCAGCCTGAATAACTGTTGAAATATCTATTTTGTTTAAATCTTCTTTTACCAGTTCTTTTATCAGCGAAGAATGGCCTTGCTCAATTCCCTCGCGCGCCTGGCGTGCAATTGCATTGGCCGAAACGATGGTTTCCAAACAGCCTTGCTTTCCGCACACACAAAGTACGCCGTTATCGGCCAATGGTATGTGTCCGAATTCGCCCGAGTAGCCCGATTTTCCGGTATACAATTTTCCGTTAATAATAATACCCAGCCCCAAACCCCAGTCGGCTTGCAGCATCAACACATTTTTCTTGCCTTTTGCCAGTCCAAAATACTGTTCGGCAAAAGTGCGTAATTTGGCATCGTGGCTAATAAAAACGGGTATCCCGAATATATTTTTTAGTTTGGAAAACAGGTCTTTTTCTTCAGGGAAATACGTTTGGTTAATCCCTTCTTTTTGATTGATCAAACCCGGTAATTCAAGTCCGGCTACTAAAATCTTTTCGCGGTCGATATTGCTGTCTTTGATAACTTTTTCAAGCTCGGCATTTACCTGGTCAAAAATGTTAATATCCGACGACATTTTTATCGGGAAATAATGCGGGCCACTAACTTCCTGGTTGCAGCTGTTGAAAATTGAAATAATAGTACGAGCCACATTTATGGTTATTCCAACTACGTAAAAACCGTTTTCAACAAGTCCGTAAATATTGGGGCGCCGGCCACCACTCGAATCGCCTCGTCCTAACTCTGTTACCAATTGGTCTTCAATTAGCTCCAGCAGCAGGCTGTTTATTTTTGGTGTACTTAATTTAATTTGGCGGGCAAGGTCGGAATTTGAAAGCGGGCCGTTAAAATAGATTGAACGAAGAATCTGTTTTTTCTGAGCAATCTTTTTTTGCTCAACTGCCTGACTTTGATTTCCTGTGGTTTTAAATAGTTTTTCCATAACTGTGTTTGCAAAAATCAGAATATTTTAAATATGAAACAAGCTTCTTTTTAAAAAAATTAAAAAGAATGTGTTAATTCTCCTAAATTTAACCATTCATTTACAATTCATAAAAAATTAATATGATAATATTTTAATGTTGGTTACTTTCGAGGATATTTACAATCGGATACATTTACTTAAAATCTTCCGGCATGATGAAAAGGTTTGGATTTATAATTGTATTGCTTGTAGTTAGCAACGGGTTACTATACGCACAGTCGCGACGAATAATTAATATTCCGAATATTAGCGGTTACCAAACATTAAAGTGTGATTTGCACATGCATACTGTATTTTCGGATGGTACTGTTTGGCCAACCGTTCGTATTGAAGAGGCTTGGAATGAGGGTTTAGATGCCATTTCAATTACCGATCATATTGAATATCGCCCACATTCGATTGATGTGGTGGCCGATCATAACCGGTCGTACGATTTGGCAAAACCATTGGCCGATCAATCAGATATTTTATTAATAAAAGGAGCTGAAATTACACGCAGTATGCCACCGGGGCACTTAAATGCGTTGTTTATTACAAATGCCAATTTACTGGAACTGGAGGATGTACAGGATGCCGTAAAAGAGGCGCGTGACCAGGGAGCATTTATCATGTGGAATCACCCCTGCTGGGATGCACAGCAACCCGACTCGGTTTTGTGGTGGGACGAACATTCCTATTTCCTCGAGAATGATATGTTACACGGAATTGAAGTTTATAACGGAGAGTTTTGTCCTGAAGCTCTGGATTGGGCAAACGAGAAAAAGCTGACTATGCTGGGAAATTCAGATGTGCATGGACCAATGGATGTAAACGACGGACACCGGCCGTTAACCCTGGTTTTTGCAAAAAGCCGCACCATAGGCGGAATTAAAGAAGCGTTGTTCGACGGACGAACTGCCGTTTATTTTGACAATACAATCGTTGGTCGTTCCGAATTTTTGGAGCCGCTTTTCTTCGAGTCGTTGAAATATAAAAACACGCCGCTACAACTAAAAAACAGAGAATCGAAAGTGGTAAAGATCACTAATAACTCGGATGTGGATTACAACCTGGAGCTGGTTCAGCCCGGTGTGGGGTTTGATGCACCGGAAACGGTTACACTAAAAGCGCATCATGTTTCAGCACTGAGTTTAAGTGGTAATTCTGATGAGGTGGCGAGTACCGGAAGTCTGGATGTTTACTACCGGGTAAATAATATGCTTACCGGAGTAGATGATCCGCTTGTAGTAACATTCACCTTCCGAAACAATTAGTTGTGAGTTTTGTTAAGGTGCTGTAGTTTTCTCTATTCGAATATAAATGGCAGCAAAAACAAAAAAAGAACCACCATTAGTTAAGCAGGTAGTTACCAATAACCAAGAGATTTCGCCCGGAGTGCATGTGATATCGTTTCATCGAACTTCGGATTTTTTGCCCGGACAAGTGGTGAAAATCGGAGTCGATACCGATCATCCACCGCGTATTTACAGCATTTGCAGTGGAAATCAGGAAGACGAAATCCGAATTCTGTTCAACATAAAAGACGATGGTTTTTTAACCCCCCAAATGGCAGCTATGATTCCGGGAGATATTTTATACGTGTCGGAGCCCTACGGTAGTTTTCTGGGCATCAAAGAGCCGGCCTGGTGGATTGCCACCGGAACCGGAATTGCTCCTTTTTATGCCATGTACCGCTCTGGAATCTCAGAGAATAAAACACTCATTCATGGGGTGAGGCATTTAAACCAGTTTTATTTCGAGGATGAACTGGAATGGTCGATGGGAAAAAATTATGTACGTTGTTGCTCGCAGGAACAATCGTGCAATGTTTTTCCGGGACGGGTTACCAATTATCTGGAGGGGTTAACCGAATTGCCCGATGTAAAATATTACCTTTGCGGAAAGGCGCTAATGGTTGTGGAAGTGCGTGATATGCTGATTGAAAAAGGTGTGGATTATGCCAATATTATTGCCGAAATTTATTTTTAGGCTCCTATTGGAATCCGATTGTAATAATTTGTACTTTAGTAGTATTAATTGTTAGCACTTAATTTTATAAAACATAATCAAAATGAAACGTACCTTTTTTTTAGCCACCTTAATGCTTTTTGCATTAATCAGCACACAAGCACAATCTCTCGACCAAGTATTGAACAATTACTACAAAGCTAACGGCTTGGATAAAATAGCCGATGTAAAAACATTTGATATAAAAGCAAAAGTTAGTGTTATGGGAATGGAAATGCCTATGCACATTAGAGTGAAAAACCCTGACAAGTTTAGGGTGGATATGGACATGATGGGACAAAAAACCATCAGTGCTTTTGATGGGGAAAATGGATGGATGATTAACCCTATGATGGGAGCCGAAGTTCAGGACCTGGAAGGAGCACAATTAAAACAAGCAATGGGGCAAGCCGATATGGAAGGAGCGCTTTATAACTACAAAGCAAAAGGCAGTAACATTGAAATGCTGGGAAAAGTTGATGTTGATGGAGATGAAGCATACAAACTAAAACTGACTGATAAGGATGGTGGTGTTCAGACCTATTATATTAATGCCGACGACTATATGGTTTCGAAAGTTGAATCGAGAGTTGAAGCCATGGGACAGAGTATGGATGTTGTAACAAAAATGCTGGAGTACAAAGATGTTAAAGGAATTAAAATGGCCAGCAAAATAGAGATGGATATGTCAATGGGCAAACAATCGGTGGTAATGGAAGAAATAAAAATTGATGAGCCAATTGATGACAGCCTGTTTGAAAAACCAACGGAATAAGTTTTTACCATATAAGAAATTTTGAAGGGCGGTTTTCCGCCCTTTTTTTGTGCACATATTTTAAGAATAAAAACATAATTTAAGAAGAAGCTCCAATTCCTTTTGGTTTGTTAACGATTAACTCAAGTGGGTTTAACTTCTTTTAGCTGTATTGGGGCAATAATTACATCATCTTTGCTTAAAATCTTAAATTATAAACTATGAAAATAAAATTTCTGTTTGCTGCGGTTTTAATCCTTTGTGGTGCTGCAGTTACAAACGCACAAAACCCTTTAAAAATAGGGCATGTAAATATTCAGGAACTGGTGCAAAAACACCCAATGCTTGATAGTCTTCAAACAGTTATCGAAAAAGAATCAAAAGATATGCAGGAGGTTTACGACGAAATGGTTGCCGAACATGAAGCTGCCATTGAGAAGTTTGAAGCCGAAAGCAGTACATATTCCGATTTTGTAAAACAAACCCGGCAAAAGGAAATTTTGGAACAGTCGCAAAAAATACAGGCTTATAACCAAACCGCACAGCAACAGTTACAAAACCGCAACATGGAGCTTATTCAGCCCATTTATCAAGAAATAAATCAGGAAATCAGCAACATTGCCGGGGCGCAAAACTTTACCTATGTGCTCGATGTAAGTGCCGGGAATGTGGCCTATATCTCGCCCGAAAGCGAGGATTTAACACCGTTGGTTTTGAAAGCCTTAAAAGGAGAATAATAAAGTACAGTTTTGTTCACGTAAAGCTCGCAAAGAAATCATTTCGCGTACTTTGCGAAACCTCTGCGTCTTTGCGTGAACTTCTTTTTATATCGAATTTTCCTTAATAAAATCAATCAATTCCTGTTGGTAAGCAAAAGCCATTCCCACAACCGTATCGGCAGCACCGTAATAAACAGCTATTTTTTCACCATCGCTAAGGGCTGCACAAGGGAACACAACATTCGGCACATCGCCTGCCAGTTCGTAAGGCGCTGCAGGAGCCAGCAAATAAGGTTGTGTGCGGTGCAATATTTTCGATGGGTCTTCCAAATCCAGAATTGCAGCACCCATCGAGTAGCGGAATCCGTTACAGGTGTTAATTACCCCGTGGTAAAATTCCAGCCAGCCTTCTTCGGTTTTTATCGGAACCGATCCGGCGCCAATTTTTGTACACTGCCAGGCACTCTGTTCAAAAGGAGTTACTTTCATAACACAGCGGTGTTCACCCCAGTATTTCATATCGGGGCTGTAACTAATGTAAATATCGCCAAATGGCGTGTGCCCATTATCGCTCGGGCGGCTTAACATGGCATATTTTCCGTTAATTTTTTCGGGGAAAAGCACACCGTTTCGGTTGAAAGGTAAAAAGGCGTTTTCGCACTGGTGAAAAGTTTTGAAATCGAATGTGTAGGCAATGCCAATTGTTGGGCCGTGGTAGCCGTTACACCAGGTTGTCTAGTCCTAGAATATGGCTACAGGTTAAAAATTAAATTAAGCTGCCTCATTATACACGTTTTGAGGCGTTTTATAGTCTAAAGATAAATGAAGTCTTTTGTTATTGTAAATATTGATTGCATTTTTTGTAGCACGCTTAGCCTCTTTTAAACTAGCAAATGTTTGGTCCAGGAAAAACTCATCTTTTAAAATACCATTAACACGTTCAGCAATAGCATTCTCATAACAATGATTTTCTTCGGTCATGCTAATTTTGAAGTCTTTGTTTTTTAATATTCTGACATATTGATTAGAGCAGTATTGAGCTCCACGGTCAGAATGATGGATCAATCCATTGGCAGGCTTTGCGTTTGCCAGGGCCTTTTTGAGAGCCCGCAAACACCCAGCCAGCTCAAGAGAGTTGCTAATATCGTAACCAACAATTTTTCTTGAGTATAAGTCAGTAATGAGAGCTAAATAGCAAAAGCCGTTGTATGTTCTGATGTAGGTAATATCGCTAACCCATACCTGATTTGGCCTTGTTATTTTAAGGTCTTTAATCAAATTATTGTACTTGTGAAAATGATGATATGAATCGGTTGTTTTACAACTTGTTTTCTTACGTACAATCAACATGTCGTATTTACGTAAGATCCTGTAAAGTTCATCACGTCCAACCTTTAATCCCATTAGATTAAATGTTATATGTAGCGCCATCATCAACTTTCGAGTACCAACGCGCGGTTGAGTTAGTCGCTCATAATTGACAAGCTTTATGACTTTCTTTTCTACTTCTAGTCGGGCAGCACTCCTCTTCTTGTATTTATAATAGGCATCCCGATGTAGTCCAAAGCATTGACAAGTCGTCTCGCAACTTGCCAGCTTTGTTTTTTTTGCTGTATCAACTGCTTTCATTAGCGTTTCTTGCCTAAATTTTTTTTTAATTCTTCGGCGTTTTTGAAACCTAGTTTTTCAGCTGATACTTCAAGATATGAATCCAGTACCAACTGGTCCAGATCTTTCTTAACAAGGGCTTCTTTGAGCTTTTTAACTTCTTTTTGTAGTGCTTTAATTCTGGTGATTTCGTCTTTAGTTTCCACGTTTATACGAGTGTTCATTAAGTCAGTTCTGTTGTATTTTTTGATCCATTCATTGATTGTACTGTTTTGAATGCCATAAATACGTCCGAGCTGCCGTTTGTTATACTTACCGGTACTAAGTTCGGATAAAATTTTGAGTTTGAAACTTTCCGAATAACGTCTGTAAACTTGATCATTTTTATACATAATTACATGAATTATGTAGCCTTTATTCCGGACGAGTCAGGTTACCCAGTAGCGGTCTTCAATCCAGGTAACACGCGGGTCGTATTTATAATCCGACTCAATCATATCGGTATTTCCTGCAACCATTTCAATTGGGTCGTGATTGATCTCCCAGTTAATTCCGTCTTTGCTAAAACCAGCAAAATATTCATTTGTACCGCTTTGTTGTCGCAACGAAAAACGCCGGCAAAACCGTCTTCGAAAGGAACAACAGCACTGTTAAAAATACTGTTTGATGTTGGAATAGCATACCGGCCAATTACCGGATTTTGCGAATAACGCCACATTACATCGGTGCAATCTTGTGGGCGTTCTTCAAAAGGGATGTTTACTTTTTTAGTCATTATTCTCTGTTTCTTTTGTTTCTTCATCTACATTATCGGGGTGTCCGAAGGGAACGAGCCGTGCGGCAATAAATGCCGGAATAGTAGCCACCAGCACCCAGGCAAAAAATAATTTGTAGCCCAGCCAGTCGCTAAAATAACCGCTCAACATTGATGGCACCATAAAGCCCAGATTCATTATCCCGGTGGCAAAAGCATAGTGTGCCATTTTATATTTTCCGGGAGCTACTTGTTGCATCATAAATAGCATTAAGCCAACAAAGCCAAATCCGTAGCCAAAGTATTCAAGAACTACTGCACCGCCTATGAGGTAAAGGTTCGATGGCTGGTAGTGGGCTAGCAGTGCGTATACCAAAAAGGGAATATTAAAGGTGCTAACCAGAATAAGTAAAGCCCTTTTCAATCCACGTTTTGCAATAAAGTATCCGGCCAATAACGATCCGGCAACAAAAGCTCCGGTTCCAAAAGTTCCGTATACAACGCCAATTTCGGTGGTTGTTAATCCTAATCCTCCATCGGCAACGGCAGCTTTAAAAAATAACGGCGCAATTTTAATGGCAAATCCTTCGGCAAAACGGTACAATACAATAAAGGCAATGTACCAGTAAATATGTTTTTTTTGAAAAAATGTTTTTAGTACATCCCAAAGTGTGGCAAAACCTTCTTTCATACTTTTTACTTCCGATGTTGAAACTTCTCCACCGGGCAACATACGCGAGTGGTAGATGCCCACCAAAGCCATCGCGCCACCAATTCCAAGCATCACGGCTACCCAGGCATTTACCACGCCCATTTGTTTTTCAAGAATTCCGGCAATGGTAACAAACCCTCCGTAGGCCAAAAATTTTCCAACATTGTACGACGCTCCCTGCCAGCCAATATATCTAGCCTGATCTTTTGATGAAAGTACGCTGAGGTAAACTCCGTCGGTTGCAATATCGTTGGTGGCACCGCTAAAACCAATAACACCAAGCAGAGCAATGGTGTAGGCAAAAAAGTTGGGTAATGGAAGCGCAAAGGCAATGAGGGCAAAAGTTATCGCAGTAATAAACTGGCTGGTTACCACAAAGAATTTCTTTGATTTGAACATCTCCAAAACCGGGCTCCATAGTGGTTTTAGGGTCCACGGAAGCATAATCAACGAGGTCCAGAAGGCGATTTTGGAATCGGAGATCCCCATATTCTTATACATGATAGCCGTCGACTGTGCCAGCACCATGAAAGGTAAACCCATTGCAAAGTAGGCTGTTGGAACCCACATTGCCGGATTAATAACTTTATTTTCTGTTTTTACCATTGATGAATTATGTAGCTATAGATTGATGGTCGAAAAATAATGTATTTATTTAAAAACTATGCGGGGCAATTTTAAAAATATTTAAAAAGTTTGTAAATGAGTTTTTTGGAAACAATCAGAACAACAATATAAATTTAATACGGGAATTATATTTTTTAGATAGGAGTTACTTGTATAGTTGATTGCAGATGAGAGAATAAAAAAGGCCTCTGTAGATCTACAGAGGCCTTGAAACTAAAATTGTATTAAGTAGAATTATTTATAAAAAGGTAGTTAATATGAATGTATATAATGCAGCCCTTACATATGCTATGACAAAATCAGGCGGCACAAATAAAATACAAAACACTCTCGTAATGTCAAAAAGGATGAATTTTGCGCTGATTACTTACAAATAATTAACAAAGTCTGTTATTCGTCATCATATAGAAGCTGAGTGTAGCTATATTTAACTTTTCATAGAAAATGAACTTATTGTCCCCGTTTTTTGGGAAGGGGAATCAAAAAAAAACTGTAATAAAGCAATCCGGCACCGATATTTGTTGTCGCTATTAAGGATTGTATAAAAATTTTGAACGAATGGAAATTAGAAAAAAGCTGAGTTTAAGTGTTGTCTGTTTTGTGCTTGTTCAGTTGTGGGCTGTTAATAGCCACGCACAACAAAACGAGCCGGCAAAGCCTGTTTTTAAAGATGGAGAGGCACAAATTGTAAAGGCGTTTGAAGATCCGGATTACTGGATTCGTGAAGACTTGTGGGTGGAAACCGAGTTTGATTCGGATGGTGATGGTTTGTTGGATCGTATGCATGTTGATGTTACTCGTCCGCGGCAAACCGAAAGTGAAGGTTTAAAACTTCCTGTTATTTATAACTCAAGCCCGTATTTTGCTGGTGTTGCCGGAAACAATCCCGAGTTCTTTTGGGATGTTAAGCAGGAATTGGGTGAAAAACCAAAAGAACATGTGCACCCACCCGAAATTCAACGTCGCGGAGAACGGCCGATTATTTCGAAGGCCCAGATAAAAACCTGGGTTCCCCGTGGTTTTGTTGTGGTGCATTCGTCGTCTCCGGGAACCGGATTGTCTGATGGCTCACCAACAGTTGGTGGCGACAATGAATCGCTGGCTCCAAAAGCTGTAATCGATTGGCTTTGCGGGCGCGCAAAAGGTTACAAAACACGACGAGGAGATGAAGAAGTTGAAGCTTACTGGTGTACAGGAAAAGTGGGAATGACCGGAACTTCGTATGAAGGAACTTTGCCTTTGGCTGCCGCAACTACCGGTGTTGAAGGACTGGAAGCTATTATACCGATTGCTCCCAACACCTCGTATTATCATTATTACCGCTCGAACGGTTTGGTGCGCTCTCCCGGAGGTTATCTTGGCGAGGATGTAGATGTTCTTTTTGATTTTATTCATAGCGGCGATATAGATAAAAGAGCCTATGCGCGTGAGCATATTCGTGATGATGAAATGAAAAATGGTCAGGATAGGATTACCGGCGATTACAACGATTTTTGGGCCGGCCGCGATTACCTGAATGATATGGGGCCGATGAAAGCAGCCATGCTGATGTCGCATGGTTTTAACGACTGGAATGTGCTGCCCGAGCATAGTTTGCGAATTTACGAAGCAGCGAAGGCCAAAGGTATCCCTTGCCAGATTTATTACCATCAGGATGGTCACGGAGGACCGCCACCGCTTAGTATGATGAACCGTTGGTTTACACGCTATTTATTTGGTGTCGAGAATGGCGTGGAAAACGATCCAAAAGCATGGATTGTGCGCGAAGACGCTGATCACGATCACCCCACTCCTTATGCTGATTACCCAAATCCGGATGCCAAGCCGGTAACTTTCTTTCTAACTTCGGGAGCACCGAAGCAAGGTGGCCTTGTTATTGAAAAACCAGCGAAGCAAACAGAAGAAACATTGGTCGATAACTATTCATTTTCGAGCGAAGCACTGGCACAGGCTGAAATTACCGAGCACCGATTAATATACGTTAGTCCGGAATTGAAAGAAGACGTGCATATCTCAGGAATACCAAAAATTACTATTAAAGCGGCCAGTAGCAAACCGGCAGTAAATCTTTCGGTTTATCTGGTTTCGTTACCCTGGAACAATCCACAATGGCGCCGTCCAAAAATTACTGATAATCTTATCACGCGTGGCTGGGCCGATTTACAGAACTATAAATCATTGCGTGAAAGTGAGCCCTTAAAACCGGATAAATTCTACGAGATGACTTTTGAGCTGGAACCCGATGATCAGGTGATTAAAGCCGGGCAACAGATTGGCTTGATGATTTTTTCAAGTGATAAAGATTTTACGCTTCATCCAAAACCCGGAACGGAATTAACGGTTGATTTGAACGGAACAAGCATTGAAATTCCGGTTGTTGGAGGAGCAGAGGCATACAACAAAGCAATTCAATAACACGGATTTCTAAATTGTAGTTTGATGAGACACAGATTATTTGTTGCAACATTGTTGGTTGTTTTGGGATTGAATGCAGCTGCACAAAAAACAAATTTTACGCATCAGGATTCGTTGCGCGGAAGCATCACTCCCAGAAGAGCTTGGTGGGATCTCACTTATTATCATTTGAATGTAAAAGTAGATCCGGCTGATAGCACAATTTCCGGTAGCAACTTGATTCAATACAAGGTTTTAGAATCGAATCAGCTGATGCAGATTGATCTGCAGCCGCCAATGACTATTTCCCGAATTTCTCAAAATGGCAAGTCGCTCGATTATACACGAGATGGCAACGCCTGGTTTGTGACATTGGAGAAAGTGCAAAAAACAAATGATGTTAACGAGCTGCTTGTAGAGTATTCTGGGAAACCAAAGATAAGTAAAAGACCTCCGTGGGATGGAGGTATAAGTTGGAGAAAAGACGAAAATGGCAACGATTGGATTGTAAATACCAATCAGGGCGACGGTGCTAGTTTGTGGTGGCCATGTAAAGACCATCCATACGATGAGCCCGATAGTATGTTGATAAGTGTAACGTTCCCGGATCATTTAATGGATGTATCGAACGGCCGTTTACGCGGTGTGGAGCAAAACGCTGACGGCACAAAAACGGCACACTGGTTTGTAAGCAACCCGATAAACAACTATGGCGTAAACATTAACATTGGAAACTATGCCCACTGGCACGGAGTTTTTAAAGGCGAAAACGGCGATTTGGATTGCGATTACTGGGTGCTGAAACAAAATCTGGAAAAGGCAAAAGAGCATTTTAAACAGGCGCCAATGATGTTAGAAGCATTCGAGCACTGGTTTGGCCCGTATCCGTTTTACGAAGATGGCTACAAGTTAGTGGAAGTGCCATATCCGGGCATGGAGCACCAAAGTTCGGTGACTTACGGAAATGGTTACCGGAATGGCTATGGTGGCCGCGATATAAGTTATTCGGGCTGGGGATTTAAATTCGATTTTATCATTATTCACGAGTCGGGGCACGAGTGGTTTGCCAATAGCATTACCAATTGGGATGAAGCTGACATGTGGATTCACGAAAGTTTTACCAATTACTCGGAAAACTTGTTTGTGGAGTACTACTGGGGCAAAAAAGCCGGCTCGGAATATGTTCGGGGAAGCCGTCTGGGGATTCTCAATGACCGCCCTGTTATTGGAGTTTATGGCGTAAATTATCCGGGATCAGGCGATATGTACTCCAAAGGAGCGAACATGTTGCATACTTTAAGACAGGTTGTGAATGACGATGAAAAATGGCGTGGTATTTTGCGTGGTTTAAATAAAGAGTTCTATCATCAAACCGTAAAAGCCGAGCAAATCGAGGGGTATTTAATTGAACATACCGGGCTTGACCTAAATGGCTTTTTCACCCAATATTTGCGCGATACGCGAATTCCAACTTTTGAGTATGCAATGATTGATGGTAAGCTGCAGTTCAGGTGGGCAAATTGTGTCGAAAATTTTAAATTACCACTGAAAGTCTACATCAATGGAGAGCTTCAATGGCTGAATCCCTCAGCTCGCTGGCAATATTTCGACTCCGATGAAAAAGTTAAAGAGGTAGAAGTTGATAAAGACTTTTACGTAGCTAGTTTTAAGGTGGTAGATTTATAAAAGCAAAAGAGCCTTACATTAATCTTTTCAGATAAGTAAGGCTCTTTCTATATTCGAATTGGTTAGGAAACTGGAACTGATTCAGTCCCGTCCATAAAAATTCTAATTAGTCTCTATTCATTAAAAGGTGCAACTCGTTGTTTTTCAGTTTGTGTGATGCGTGGTGATCTGTAATGATCCATCTCATATAAATCGAGTGTAACAAGATAATCTGATTCAAAACTTTGAGGCTCTACCATTTCTCCATGTGAATTTTCTTCCGGCAAAGTGTATAAATCATGAGAAGTAATATTTACTGTGTAGGTGAACTCCTCGGTAATAGAGAAGAAGGAATAAGCTCTCATTGTCGTTTGTTTAATTAACAGATGGACAATGAGAGCTAAAGGTTGCGTGGCTTAATCCTGATAATTTATTTGCATATAACAATGTTCATGATTCTCTGGGTTAACCCCTTCTTTGTTAAGTCCATTTTGAGTATCAAAAATGGGGACGAAACTTCTTAGTATCAGACTATTTTGCTATTTGATATGAAAAATTCGAATTAATGTTCTGCTGTCATAAAAAACTCTAGTGTTCCACCTTTCATTATGTCTTCGTGTGAAAAGAATGGTTCACTCAATATTTCGCCGTTTAGAACAACTTTTTCGATGAATTTATTTTCTTTTGAATTGTTGTGAACGATGATTTTAAAAGTACCACCCGGAACTCGCACCGAGGCTTTGTCAACAACAGGGCGGCCAATGGTATAAGTTGGGTCGCCGGGACAAACCTGGTAAAACCCAATGGCACTTAATACATACCAGGCCGACATCTGTCCGCAATCTTCGTTACCAATTATTCCCGCAGGTTTCGGCAAATAGAAATCGTACAACACTTGATCGAGGTATTTTTGCGTTTTCCACTTTGCGTTGGTGTAATTGTATAAGTAGGCCATGTGGTGGCTTGGCTCGTTTCCGTGCGCGTATTGCCCAATCAAACCGGTGATATCAGCCGATGCATTTTCGCCCAGAATTTCAGAGCTGGTCGTAAACAAGCTGTCCAGACTTGATTCAAAAGCATCTTTTCCGCCAAAAAGCTCGATCATTCCATCCATATCATGTGGGGCAAAGAAGCTCCATTGATAGGCATTTCCTTCGATGTAGTCGGCATGATTGTGGTCGGAGTATTTTGGATTAAAAGGTGTCCGCCAACTGCCATCGCCATTTTTACCGCGCATAAATCCTGTTGAGGCATCAAAATAATTTTTGTAGTATTTCGATTTTTTGTAGAACTCATCTGCTGTTTTCTCGTCGTTGGCTGCTTTGGCAATTTTAGCTACGCACCAGTCGTAATAAGCCATCTCAACACCATAAGAAACTGAAGCCGTGATAGAATCGGATGGGACAAAGCCATATTTTTCCTTGTAATAAATTTGTTTCATCATTACCTCGCTGCCGCGGGTGCCGGCATGTGCTTTTAACCATTCAGGTTGCCAGGTAGCCGATTTTACGGCTGCTTCTTTCCAATCTTGAAGGTTGGCATTCGGTACCAACCCTTTTGCCAGCGCGTCGGCCATTACCGATGTTGCCGGGTAGCCCACCATTGTTCCGGTGTAGTTCGATGCCAGTGGCCATTTAGGAAGAAGACCACCTTCGCGGTATTTTTGCACTAAAGCTTCGGCCCATTCGCCGGCTTTTTCAGGTCGGATAATGGTAATAAGTGGATGAAAAGCTCTGAATGTATCCCACAACGAAAAAACGGTATAATTGGTAAATCCTTCCGGTGCCTGGCGGATGGTTTTGTCCATTCCTCGGTAACGACCGTCAACATCCTGTGCTGTAAATGGCGACATCATACTGTGGTACAATGCGGTGTAAAAGTTGGTTTTTATTGCTTCGTCATTTGTTGAAATGGTAATTCCCTGCAATGCTTCGCGCCATTCGGCTTTGGCTTGCTCAACAGTCGTGTCAAAATCCCAACCTGTGAGTTCTGCCTGCATATTTTTATTGGCACCGTCCTCGTCAACCACCGATAACGCTACTTTTACCAGCAGAGGTTTATCATTATCTGGAAATTTGAAATGTAGTTTGATGTCTTTCCCGGTAAGGCTGCTTTCAGTGGAAGGTTCTCCTTCAACAACTGTTTTTAGTTGATCAAATGCTTCTGAAAATTCAATTCGGTAAGCCACCAAATGATCTTCGGCCCAACCTTTAGTCAGTTGAACGCCTTCAAAAGTTTTGTCGTCAATCTGGCGAATAGTGTTATTCACAATGCTGTGCCCCCAGTTGGGTTGCAAAACGTGACCAAGGTCGAGCATTACATTTCTGTCGCTGCTGTCGTCATACGAATATTTATGAAAGCCTACACGTCTGGTAGCTGTCAATTCTGCCGTAACGTTCAGGTTTTTCAGTCGCACCTTGTAATATCCGGGCGACGCTGTTTCTTCTTTTTTATTGAATAAACCAATCGGTTTTAACTCGTCGGAATTCGAATAGGGGAGCAAAAGCACATCACCAAGATCGCCAATTCCGGTACCACTCAGGTGCGTGTGGCTGAATCCATAGATGGTTGAATCTTCGTAGTGATAGCCACTACTGGCATCCCAGCCCATAATATGTGTATCGGGGCTAAGCTGAACCATACCAAACGGAGTGGTTGCCCCAGGAAAAGTATGCCCGTGAAATCCAGTTCCGATAAACGGATCAACATAGTTTAGAATATCCTGTTCGGTTTGTTTTTGCTCCGAAATACATCCCGAAATCAATAAACTCAGGATGATTAGTGCAGTTAATGCTCTCATTTTTTTCTTGATATAATTTTGCGCGAAGTTACTTCTTAAAAAATTTAAAAAGAAGAAAAATCGTTCGATTTCATCATTTTTATATTACTGAAGCGATAGAGTAATAGCAATGCGAACATTTGTCATAGTGTGAATTTAAGAATTTACTACATTCACGTTCTCATAAAAAAATTGCAAAAATGTTTCAGAAAGAGATTTACATTGAACGAAGAAAAGTTCTAAAGGAGAAAGTTGGGGAAGGATTGATTTTGTTATTTGGAAACGACGAATCATCGATGAATTATGCTGATAATACCTATCATTTTAGGCAAGACAGCACTTTTTTGTATTATTTTGGAATTCAGCATCCGGGTCTGGCTGCGGTAATCGATATTGATAACGACAAGGAGATTGTTTTTGGAAATGATTACACCATCGACGATATTGTGTGGATGGGACCACAACCAACCATTGCCGATCGTGCTTCGCAATGCGGTGTGTCAACGGTTTTTCCGATGAGGGAATTGGCTTCGGTTGTGGAAAAAAGCAAGAAGATTCATTTTCTGCCGCTTTACCGCCCCGAGAATAAAATAAAGTTGATGGAGCTGATTGATGTGGCGCCGAAAGATGTGGCGAATACTTACTCGTTGGAGTTGGTAAAAGTCGTGGTTAGCCAGCGCGAGATAAAATCTGTGGAAGAGATTGAACAACTGCATCAGGCAGTTAATGTGTCGGTTGATATGCACGTTGCAGCCATGAAATTTGCTCGCCCCGGAATGACGGAAGCACAGGTAACAGCTGAAATCCATAAAGTTGCGCTGGCAGCTGGCGGAAACATTGCTTTCCCGATAATTGCCACAAAAAACGGGCAAACGTTACACAATCATTTTCATGGAAACACCATAAAAGACGGCGATCTTTTTTTGGTTGATGCCGGTTATGAAAACGAACTGAGCTACTCGGGTGATTTGTCGAGTACTTTCCCGGTAAGCAAAAAATTTACTCCCGAACAAAAGGAGATCTATGAGATTTCGCTGGCCGGACACGAAGCTGCTATTAGCGCGCTCGAATTGAACAAACCCTATAAAAACGCACACATTGCCGCAGCCACAACAATTTTTGATGGTTTGAAATCAATGGGCTTCACAAAAGGAAATGCTATGGATGCTTTTGAGGCTGGTGCGCACGCTTTGTTTTTCCCTTGTGGAACTGGTCATATGATGGGGATGGATGTACATGATATGGAAGATCTTGGTGAAGTTTGGGTAGGTTACGACGGACAACCAAAAAGTACACAGTTCGGTTTAAAATCGCTTCGCCTGGCAAAACCGCTAAGAGTCGGTCATGTTTTTACCATTGAGCCCGGAATTTACTTTATTCCTGAATTGATTGATTTGTGGCGCGAACAGGGCAAATTCAACGATTTTATCAACTGGGAAAAGGTGGACAGTTACCGGAATTTTGGAGGAATGCGAAATGAAGAGGATTTTGTAATGACTGAAAATGGTGCGCAGCTACTTGGCAAACCAAAGCCAAAAACTATTGAAGATGTAGAAGCGCTGCGGTGATAATGGGCTGATGCTTACGGGTTTCATGTTAAGTATGAAACTCATTGCTGTGAAACCTGTAAGCAGTAGCGATCTTAAACCAATAAAAACTTTACTTTTGCCCCAAATTAGCAACAATGAAGAAGGGAAGTATTCTTGCAGTTTTGTTATTGAATTCGTTGTGGCTTTTTGCCCAAAACGAGGTAGGCCCCGAAGGACATAAACTGCTATGGGTATTTCTGTTTCTGGCAGCTATTACCGTGGCTTTTATTGTAAGTGGCCGTTCTTTTAACAAGAAGTCGAAAAAAGAACGCAGACCATTTTTGCAATTTAAAAAGCTAAGCATCACGTTGGAGAAGGATGCAAATTTCTATCCCGATAATTTAATTCTTACCGTAAAAAATACCGGCACAACTGCTGTCGATCTGGATCAACCGCTTTTAGTATTCGATAATTTCTGGCTGAAACGTAAGTTCAAACTCAAGGGAATGGACAACTACAATTTTTATCCTTTGTATCTGGAGAGTGGAAAATCACATCAGTTAAAAATTGATCTGAATCGGTTTTATTCGCACGATAAATCCTTAAAAAAATATCCGAAGACCAAAATTTATTTAAAAGATGTGAAGGGGAGAAGCTTGGGGAGTAAAGCGGTTTTTTTACGCAAAACATTAGTTAAATTTTAATGCGAAACTGGAAATTTAACCATATCGATTTTTCAACTTATCCCGGTTATTCGGGTAAGGATTTGGGTGTTTTTTGGTCGCCCGAAAAAACCACGATAAAAATATGGGTACCTACAGCTCAAATGGTAGAATTGCGTCTGTATAAAGATGGCGTGCGTGGTGAAGCGTACCATAAAACCAACCTGCAGAAGAACGAAAACGGCATTTGGGGCACTATTTTAACCGGCGATTACGAAGGAAAGTTCTACACTTTTAGGGTGAACGATGGCGAATGGCTGGATGAAGTTCCGGGAATATACGCACGCTGTGTTGGTGCCAATGGGTTGCGCGGAATGATTTATAATCCAAACACCACAAATACTGAAGACTGGGTTTACGATAATGGCCCGCGTTACAACAGTTTTACCGAGGCGGTGATTTACGAAACCCACGTTCGCGATTTTTCCATTGCAGAAAATTCAGGAATTAAAAACAAAGGCAAGTTTCTGGCATTTACCGAAGAGGGAACACGATCGCCGGAAGGGGTAAAAACCGGTATCGACCATTTAAAAGAGCTTGGGGTTACACACGTGCATTTGTTGCCGGTGAACGATTATGTAACGGTTGACGAAGAAAAGCCACTTGAAAAATACAACTGGGGTTACGATCCCATGCATTATAATGCACTGGAAGGTTCGTATGCAACCGATCCTTACGACGGGCGCAAACGAATTGTTGAATTTAAAGAGTTGGTGAAAGCCCTGCACTCCAACGGAATTGGTGTGATTCTGGATGTGGTTTTTAACCATACTTACTACGCCAAAGAGTCGGTTTTTAACCAAATCGTTCCGGGGTATTTTTATCGTCAGAAAGAGGATGGTTCGTTTTCAAATGCATCAGGCTGTGGCAACGAACTGGCTTCGGAGCGCGAAATGGTGCGCAAATACATTATCGACACACTCAAATATTGGGTAGAGGAATTTCATGTTGATGGTTTCCGTTTTGATTTGATGGGGATTCACGATTTGAAAACTATGCAGGAAATCCGGAAGTCCTTAGATGAAATCGACTGCGGATTATTCCTTTATGGCGAAGGTTGGGCGGCCGACCAAAGTCCGATGCCGGAATCGAAACGAGCAGTGAAAAAAAACACCTCAGCAATGCCGCGAATAGCCAGTTTTAACGACGATTTTCGCGATGCGTTAAAGGGAAATCATGGTGATAAAAAGTCGAAAGGTTTTGTTAGCGGGCTTGGTTTGCACGAAGAGGCTATAAAATTTGGAATTACTGCTGCGGTTTATCATCCACAGGTAAATTACGGATACATCGATACCGTTGAAACGGCTTGGGCTGCCGAGCCCGATCAGTGTATCAACTACGTGTCGTGCCACGATAATTACACGCTTTGGGATAAGTTGAAACAAAGTTTGCCAAAGGCAACGGATGAGGAGTTGCGGAAGCGTGTAAAGTTGGCCGGAGCGCTGGTTTTAACTTCGCAGGGAGTACCGTTATTGAATGCTGGTGTTGATTTTTGTCGCACAAAAGGAGGTAACGGAAACTCTTATAAATCGCCCGATTCGGTAAATCAGATTGATTGGAGCCGCAAAAATGAATACATCGATGTTTTTGAATATTTTCAAAAATTGATTCAACTGCGAAAAAATCATCCGGCATTTCGTATGACTTCTGCCGATGCAATCAGGCGTGATTTGAATTTTTGTGCGGAGTATAAAATTGGTGTAGTTTCCTATTGTTTGGATGGAAAAGCGGTTGGCGACAACTGGTCAAAGATATTTCTGATTTTTAATGGAAATGAGGAACAGGTTGAATTGCCTTTGCCCGAAGGCCGGTACAGAATTGTAGCTGATGGCAACAGCATTAACGAAGAAGGAATAGAGCATGTTGAAGACAATGTTGTGGTGGAACCTGTTTCGCTAAAAATCCTTATTCACGCCGAAAAGGGGTGAATGTTTCGCGATAAGTAAGCGGAAAATCCCAGCAAGGAATACGTGGTTTTGCGTAATTTTTCCTTTCGAAAGTTGGCGTTGTAAACTCGTTGAATAGTGTTTTCTTCCATATCCCGTACAATCGGATCAAATGTCGCTTGGTTCAGAATCAGGTGATCTACATTTTCAAAATCGGCAGGCTGAGAGTCAAATAACGCTCCTTCGGCAATAATTTTCTTCTTCGCGGTTTTGCATTTTTCAATAAGTTTTATCGTTGAAGCTTGCTGTCTCAGATCAGCTTTAATAATCACATAATCGGCCCACTCCAAATCTTTAGTATTTAGCTTCTCTTGATTTAGATTACACAATTTCCTCTCCCAGGTAATTGGTAGCTGAATAGAAATCTCAATTAGCTCCAGTGGATCTTCGGTCGTGTGGTTAAAAAGCTTCTGAAAGAAGGCCTCAAATCCTTTCGGATTGTTCTCTTTTTCCGGATAAATCAGTAATATCTTCATGGCAATAAATTTTACATTGTTTACGATTTCTCAAATAAACGGCCATTTTGTTCGAAAAAAAAGCTTTTGGGATTGTTGACTTCTAATAGTGATAATTTGCATGCATTTGGGATAAATGTCAATAATCCCAGATGCTCTTTTACTCTGTCATTCAGAGCTATTTATTGTGGGCTAGGTAACAGCTTTTTGGATCAGGATGCTTTTAACGCTTCTTTTAAACGAAGCACATATTGTCTTGAAACATGGATTTCCTGCGTGTAATCGAACAGGTTTAGCACCAAACCATCGGAGCCGCGGGATACTTTTTTAATGTAGTTTTTGTTTACCATGCACGAGCGGTGACAACGAATGATCTCCGGGTATTTTTGCAACAAATTCTCGGTGGTCTTCATCGTATTTCGAATTAGTTTTTTCTTGAGCTCGTTATTGTGTTTGTATATCACTTCAATGTAATTGTTGGCTGATTTTATAAGAATAAGCTGCTCGATAAGAAGCGTAAAATATTCCGTTTTGTTTTCCGATTCAAATTCAATTTCTCTCGGAGTTTCTTTCGATTCTTTTTTGCCTGCTTTTTCGGTATTGTCATCCAGCTTCTGCACTTTCTTTTTCAGCAAATAAAACTGATTGGTAACCACCACCACAACGGCGGCCGTTATTGAGATGATAACTATGTTGATTACAATTGAAAAGGTTATTGGAATGCGTCCAACATAACGTGCAAAAAATGTAAAGGCTACCGAGTTGCAAGTCACAAAAAGCAGATCGATGATGATTTCTTTTAGTATTGTCCAGTGCTTTTCGGAAAAAGCTGTGATGAAAATGGAAGGAATAATCACCCGAAAGACGGTGAGTAAAACCAGTGTGATAGCGCCAAACGTAGCAAGGATGATGAGGCGGTTATTAAAATCGGGGTTTTGAATTTCGAAGGGTTGAAAGAACAATAGAAACAAAAAAATACCCAGGCTCACGGATGATATGGAGCGCGTATTTACCTTAAGGTTGTCGTTAAACGGATACTTTTTGTTTAGTGAGTCCAGCATTGCAACTTATTCATGATTAAAAAACTGCCAGCAACAGATCGATGTCTTTTGACGGGATGTTGAACATGCGGCCCACATCGTGATTGGTGAGAATTCCGTGATAGATGTATACACCTTTTCGGAATCCTTTCGATACTTTTATATAGTTTTCAACGCCGCCATTGTCGCCAATTGCAAGCAATATTGGTATTAAAATGTTGCTCAATGATATGGAAGCAGTTCGTGCTACCATGGCCGGAGTGTTGGGCACGCAATAGTGTACCACTCCGTGTTTGGTGTATGTTGGGTTGTTAAAATCGGTGCACTTCGAAGTTTCGAAACAGCCACCCTGACTTACGTTCAGATCGATAATTACCGATCCTTCCTTCATCTGTTTTACCAAACTTTCTGAAACTTTAAATTTTGGAGGAGTATTAAACGAGGTTGCTCCAATAACGGCATCGGCAGAAATAAGGGCTTTGCGCAAAACTTTAGGGTAAAATACCGAAGTAAAAATACGTCGGCCAAGTTTTTCCTCCAGTTTGCTGAGTTCGTAAACCGAAGTATCAAAAACCTTAACAAAAATACCCAACCCCAGTGCGGCACGTGCTGCATATTCGGCCGCTGTACTGGTGCCAATAATCACCAGCTCGGCAGGTGTAACGCCGGTAACTTCGCCAAACAAAACGCCTTTTCCGTTGCGCGAATTACTAAGGTATTCGCTGGCAATGGTAATGGAGGTAACTCCTGCAATCTGGCTCATTTGGTGAACGAAAGGAAGAAAGCCCTCTTCGTTTTCAAGGTATTCAAAGGCAATTGTGGTTACCTTTTTTTGCATCATTTTTTGAATCGATTCGTTGCAATGTGCCTGAATCTGCATATTTGAAATGATAACCTGGTTGCCCCGCAAAGCATCTATTTCGTCGCAATTAAAAGGAGCAATACGCAAAATTATGTCGCACTGAAAAGTTTCTTCTTTGGTTGTAACGATAGTGGCGCCAGCTTTTTGATAATCCTCATTGGTATAGCTTGCGGCTTTTCCGGCATCGCGTTCAATTAGAATCTCGTGGCCGTACGAAACCAGCAAATCAACGGCTTGCGGCGATAAAGGTACCCGGTATTCAACTTTCGATAAATCGGAAGGAACGCCAATTTTCATTTTTTTGCCCTTCTTTTTAACCTCCAACATTTCTTCTTTGGGCAGAAGCATGTTCTTTGGTATCGATACCTTTTCTTTCGCTTTTTCCATGAAATTAGTCTGATGAATTCAACAGCACCAATTTACGAGCAAAAGGGGAGTTTTCAAAGAAAATTAACCGGGAAGTAAAAAGTGGTATTGGAAACTAGATTTCCTGTGCGGTAATGAGACGTGTGTCGTCGTCCTGAACTTCTATTTTTACCTTCACCATTTTTTCGGGCAGAAGTGAGTCGATCATTTCCGGCCATTCAATCAGGCAGTAGCTTCCGCTGTAAATGTAGTCTTCGTAGCCCAGGTCATAAGCTTCTTCAATATCTTTTATCCGGTAAAAATCGAAATGGAAAATCGAATCAAGATTGGCAGTATTGTATTCGTTTATCAGGGCAAAAGTAGGGCTGGTAACGTTGTCGTCCGATCCTAATGCTCGGCAAATCGACTGGATGAATGTTGTTTTGCCTGCACCCATTTTGCCGTAAAATGCAAAAACACGGTCGTTACTAAATGCTGTAATTAACTCCTTTGCAGCAATTTCAAGCTCGTCGAGCGAATTGATTTTTTTAGAATACATTTCTTCCAACAATTTTTGCAATTATACAAAAAGCACCACATATTTTGCACCTTGTGAGATAAAATGCGATAAAAATCAGCGAAATGCATGGGTATAAGGAGGTTGTTTTTCATTAAAATGTTTTAATTTTGGCAAATATCTTGAAGTGAGATGCACTCGGAGGATCTGTAATGTGATAGATTTAAGGGGTGGTTTTCAATAGGTTCGATTTAAATAATTTAAAACTAAAAATATGAGTATTCCAGCTGATTTGAAATATACGCAAGACCACGAATGGGTACGCGTTGAGGGAGATGTAGCTGTTGTAGGTGTTACCGATTTTGCTCAGGGAGAACTGGGTGACGTTGTGTTTGTTGAAATTGAAACTGAAGGAGAAACTCTGGATAAAGGTGAAACTTTTGGTACAGTTGAGGCAGTAAAAACCGTATCTGACCTGTTTATGCCGGTTGGAGGTGAAGTTACCAAGTTTAACGAAGATTTGGCCGACGATCCTGAATTGGTAAACAAAGATCCATACGGAAAAGGTTGGATGATTAAAGTGAATATTGCCGATGCATCGGAGTTAGACGACCTGATGGACGCTGACGCTTACAAAGCAATGATTGAAGCTTAAGAGATTTACGGTATAAAATTCATGCCTCATCGTTTTTCGGTGGGGCATTTTTTGTGCCTGAAATTGAGATATTGATGTTTAATAGAAGGCGGCTTGTGTATATACTGAGGCGCCTTGCCGCCGTTTTGGGGGCAGTTACCCTGATTTTGAGGTAGGTGGTTAATTTTAATTTTTACTTTAACAAAGTATTTGTTTAGTTTGAAGAGAAACTAAAATAAAAATCAATGAACACAATTTTACTTGGATTTATCGGTCCGCAGGAAATAATAATTCTTTTGATTCTAATCCCGGGTCTGGTAATTGTCTTGCCGGTGGTATTGTTGATTAGGTATCTGATAAGAAAAAGTAAAGCACCTAAAAATCCAATACAACCGAATGCTCAAGAGAGTAATCAGCAAGAGACTCTTATTTCGGAAGAAAAAATTAAAGAGTATTATCCCGTAAAAGAGGGGAATAAAATTACGCTTATACGTTTTGACGAAATAGTTGATCTTTCGGCAGGGAATAACTTTGTTTTTCTAACAGATGTAATCGGGAAAGAATATGTTGTTGATAGTACCCTTGCCGATTTGGAGGAAAAGTTCCCGGCTGAGTTTATTCGTATTCACAAATCAACAGTGGTGAATAAAAATATGATTCACGAGGTTAAGAAGTTGGAGAATGGCCGGTTTGATTTGGTTATGAAATGCGAGAAGGAAAGAATTGTTTCCTGCAGTAAAAGTTATAACGAAAAGATTAAGGATTTGATTGACTTCTAAAAATAGAAAAGCCGGAATCAAAAAGATTCCGGCTCTTTATATTGTCAAACGAATTAATTATCCGCATTTTGAGCATCCGCAAGAGAGGCAGGTTAAGCAGCCTTCCTGATATACTACATCATCTGATCCACATTCGCCGCATTTTGCATCGTCGGCAATAGTTCCGTCCGGAATATACTTCTTCAGGGCGCGTGCAACTCCTGCTTTCCACGAGTTAATGGTTTCGTTATCCAGTTGCAGACTGGTTACCAGCTCCACAATTTTATGAATTGGCATTCCATGGCGCAAGGTTCCTGAAATTAACTTGGCGTAGTTCCAGTATACCGGATTAAATTTGTGCGATAATCCTTCAATAGTAGTTTTGTAGCCACGTTTGTTCGCATATTGGAAATCGTAACGCGAATCTTCGCCTTCCCAGCTTTTAATGATATAGCCTTTTGTTATCGAGCGAGGCAGCAGGATTCCGTCTTCATCGTCGTGCAAACCGGTAAAAATCTCGTAAGGTTTACCATCCATTAAACCGATAAAAGCAATCCACTTTTCCTTGTTGTTTTGGAAACGTACAACATCGGCTTCCAGTTTTTCAGGACGTTTCAGCGGAAATGCGCTGTCTTCGGTTTTTTTCTTGTTATCGTCGTTTGAAATAAGTACACCCGAGCGTGATCCATCGCGATAAACGGTAACACCTTTACAGCCGCTTTTCCATGCTTCGAAATACAAGTCGCCAACCAGTTCTTCTTTTACATCGGCAGGTAGGTTAATCGTTACCGAAATCGAGTGGTCAACCCATTTTTGAATTTTGCCCTGCATACGCACTTTGCTCAGCCAGTCAACATCGTTTGATGTAGCCTTGTAATAAGGTGACTCTTTTACCATTTTATCCAGGTCTTCCTGCGAATATTCTACAGAGGTGTCGTAACCATTCGCTTTCATCCAGGTTTTAAAGTGGTGATGAAAAACCGTGTATTCTTCCCAGCTATCGCCAACCTCATCTATAAAATCAACACGAACATTTTTGTCATTTGGATTTACTTTACGGCGGCGTTTGTATACCGGAAGGAAAACCGGTTCAATACCTGATGTTGTTTGTGTCATCAGGCTTGTTGTTCCGGTTGGAGCAATGGTTAACAGCGCAATATTTCTACGGCCGTTTTTTTCCATTTTTTCGTAAAGACCAGCATCTGCATCTTTAATACGGTTGATAAGCGGGTTGTTCTTTTCGCGCTCGGCATCGTAAATGGTAAATGCTCCACGGTCTTTTGCCAGATATACCGACGAACGGTAAGCCTCTACAGCAATTGTTTTATGAATTTCTTCCGAGAAATCAGTTGCATTATCGCTGCCATAGCGTAATCCTAATGCAGCCAGCATGTCGCCTTCGGCAGTAATGCCAATACCGGTACGGCGGCCTTCTTTTGCTTTTCTGCGGATACTTTCCCAAAGATTTCTTTCGGTGAATTTAATATCTTCTGCTTCAGGGTCTTCCTCAACCTTTTCTAAAATGGCATCAATTTTTTCCAGCTCAAGATCGATAATATCGTCCATAATACGTTGTGCATAATGGATGTGTTCTTTAAATAGTTCGAAGTTGAACTTTGCATCTTTTGAGAATGGATTTTCTACGTACGAATACAGATTGATGGCTAACAGGCGGCAGCTATCGTAAGGGCACAATGGAATTTCTCCACAAGGGTTGGTAGAAACCGTGCGGTAACCAAGATCGGCATAACAATCAGGTACCGATTCTTTAATAATTGTATCCCAGAAAAGAATTCCGGGCTCGGCTGATTTCCATGCATTCTTTACAATTTTCTTCCAGATTTTTCCGGCATCGGTATCTTTGGTGTATTGTGCTTTTCCGTTGATTGGATATTGCTGCGTATAAGGTGTTCCTGATTCAACAGCCTGCATAAAATCATCCTGAATTTTTACCGATACGTTGGCTCCGGTTACTTTGCCTTGTTCCATTTTGGCATCGATAAAACTTTCCGAGTCAGGGTGTTTAATCGATACTGAAAGCATAAGTGCACCGCGACGTCCATCTTGCGCTACTTCGCGTGTTGAATTAGAATAGCGCTCCATAAACGGAACAATACCTGTTGATGTTAATGCCGAGTTCTTTACCGGAGAACCTTTTGGGCGGATATGAGAAAGGTCGTGCCCCACACCTCCGCGGCGTTTCATCAATTGAACCTGTTCCTGGTCAATTTTCATAATTCCACCATATGAATCCGAGTCACCATCGTTACCTACTACAAAACAGTTGGATAGTGATGCAATTTGATAGTCGTTTCCAATACCAGTCATTGGTCCTCCCTGTGGAACAATGTATTTGAAATCTTTAAGGACGCTGTAGATCTCTTCTTCGGTTAATGGATTAGCATACCGTTCTTCAATGCGCGCGATTTCTTTTGCAAGTCGTTTGTGCATGTCGTCCGGTGTTAGCTCAAAAATATTTCCGTACGAATCTTTAAGAGCGTACTTGTTCACCCAAACTCTTGCTGCCAAATCGTCTCCTCTGAAGTACTCGAGCGAGGCATTTACTGCTTCTTCCTGAGAGTAAATTTTTTTGCCCGCCGGGGCTTTTACAGATACTTCGTTTACTGCCATTTCTTTTCTGTAAGTGTATTAAAAATTATAAGAATGTATATTCGATTTTCTTTGATGTCAATCACAACAAATTGTGTAATGCAAGATAGGACAGAAAACAAATATTTGGAATTTTTTTGAGAGTTAATTAAGTAAAAGTTATCAACTTTAATTTGTTATGTCCCAGTGCGTCAATAGATTGCGTATTTGATAGTTAAAAAAAGTTTACCGAAATGGAAAATTAATATTAGCTGATGAGGATTTTTGTTAACGAAATGTTACTTGGTAAAATTCAATTTTTCGAAGAATAATTTGCTAACAAAAAGCGTGCAAAATTTTACTTTTTGTTAAAAACTTTATTCATGATAAGCTTTGTCGACCCCACGTTTTTTTCTACATAATTTTTGCAAATTTCGGAGGCGTTTTGCAGGCTTGTTTTATCGTTGATGAGTCTGTTGAGCGTAGCTTTCAGCTCGGTAAAGTTGTTGATAGGGAAAGCTCCTTTTTCGTTTACCAGATCAACTGCTTCTTTAAATTTTAAGTAATTCGGTCCGAACAAAACAGGTAGTTTAAAAGTTGCCGCTTCCAGAATGTTATGAATACCAACGCCAAAGCCACCACCTATGTATGCTATGTTTCCGTATTGGTATAGCGAAGATAAAATACCGATTGAATCAATTATTAACACATCGTAGCTGTCGATGTTCGAAATATCGGCTTTGCTGAAACAAATGGCTGGTTTTTTCAACAATTCCTGAATTCTGTTGATATTTGCAGGTGTAACTTCGTGTGGTGCGATTATGAACTTCACATCGCTGCTGTTGTTAATAAACGCTGCAAGCAGCTCTTCATCGGGCTTCCAGGTGCTTCCGGCAATCAGGGTTACGTTATTTCCCCTGAACTTTTCCACAATTTCGAACTTTTTTGCCCCGCGGGCAATTTCTGCAACCCGATCGAAACGAGTATCGCCAGAGACAGTATAGTTGTTGATGTCGGTTTGCTTAAGGAGTTGTGCAGAAGTTTCGTTCTGAATAAATATATGCTCAAAACTGTGTAGCATTTTTCTGTACCATTTTCCCCAGGGCGTTGATTTAAAAAACTGCTGGTTTTCTCTGAAAATGGCCGAGATAATATAAAGCGGAATTTGCTGACGTTTGAGTTCTGTAATGTAGTTGTACCAGAATTCGTATTTCACAAAGAACACTTTTTGTGGGCTAACCAGTCGGATAAACTCCTGTGCATTATTTTTGGTGTCCATGGGTAAATACGCCACGATATCGGCACCTTTATAATTTTCCCTAATCTCGTACCCCGATGGCGAAAAGAAAGTGAGTACAATCTTGTATTTTGGAAATTGTTTTCTTATTTCCTCTAAAACCGGCCTGCCTTGTTCAAATTCGCCCAGCGATGCACAATGAACCCAAATGTATGAGGCATTTTTCTCGATAGCTGAACCGAGCTTTTTCTTCCAGTTTTTGCGCCCGGCAACAAACAGTTTTGCTTTCTCGTTGAACAAGGCTGCAACACGGATGAGAAATCCGTAAAACAAAATTCCAAGGTTGTAAAGTAAACTCATCGTTTTCTGAATTAATATTGCTTTCGGTTGCTCAAATATTCGTAGATCGTTACGTTAATCAGTAACAGTAAAAACAGGTACCCGATCTTTTCAACAGGAACGCCAAAAATAGCTAATCCCATAATTTGGGCCGAATCGTAAACAATTGCCGGAAGCGAATTTAAAATTGCCGAGACAATTAAAAAGGGTATTAATGAGATGGCCAGCGCCAGGTAGAATTTGGTGTAGTATTTTCTGAAACGGTTGCGAAAAACGGTATAACCCAGGTAAATTGCAGACAGGAAGAAAGTGAAGAAGCTAAACATCCGGGTGCGGAAAACATAGGCTAAAACTCCTGTAACAAGCAAAAGCACAAGGCTGATAATCACAAAAACATTGGGCTTGTCAAAATTCTCGAAACGAATTTTAAGCCACTCGTAAATATAAATGGATGACAGCGGAATAATTAAAAATGACAGCCACTCTTCAATCGGTAGCCTAAGCAAATCAATTCCGGAAAGATAATCGGGATTAAACGTCCATATTTTCATTTGGACAAACCGGAGATCCCACATAATAAAAATGGCTCCGGCAAAAATTACGGCAGGCAAAATATACTTTAGCCTGAAAACAAACCGCACCTTTTTCTGAAAGCTGATTGCCACCGGAATTACCAGGTAGATCAGCAAAAGCAGCAGGTACGATAGTTTTTGAATCTCCATTTTTCTGAATTTTGAGCAAAGGTATTGGATTTGTCGTAAAAATAAAGGCGCAACGATTATTTTGTCGCTGCGCCTTTTATATTCGAAAAACTATACTTTTCTAGAACTTAGCTTTTGCTTTTTTTCCCGGATCTTCTTCGGGCGAAATGAAACTTATTTTGAATGCGTAACTGTATTCTTTGTCGGTAAGGCGATACTCGTCATGCGTCCAGGCACCCCAGCTGTCGTCGCCACCAACGCCCATCTGTTTGTAATCGATGTTAACCGATGTAAGGTCGCGTGGTTTTACATCGTTAATGTGGCGGTTGATCACTTCAACGCCTGGCACCTGGCGGCCATCGGTACGCTCAACACTCTCGAAGTCTTCCATGATGTTGTGGTGCGCGCTAACTTCCAGTAAGGGCATTCCCGCGAATAACAGACCGTTTCCGGCTTCGTCGGTGATGGTAACCCAGCGAACATCGGTTTTGTTTCCGTTTTCCTGCGGACGAAGATATGCCCAGTACTGATCGGCAACGCTGCCACTGTATAAGCCAACAAAAGCTCCGGTTTTTCTGTCCCAATACGATTCCTGTGGGCCGCGGCCAAACCAGCTCATCTGGTCGAATTTGCGTGGCATTACCAGGTTCATTCCCATGCGAACGATTTCCGGCAGATCGTCTTTTGTCATTTTAAAGTTATTTTCAACCACTATGTCTCCTGTGCCGTAAACGGTGTAAATTGATTTGTAGGAAGCAATTTTTTCTTTTTCCTCGTTTACCAGGTCAAAGTTAAAAACTACTTTAGCAGTGTTGTTGCTTAATTCTTTTACGGTAACATCAGCAACTTTGCGGTTTTCGCCGGCTTTGCGCCAAACGCGGCTTCGTTTGTACAGGTTGTTACCAAAATCATTGTCGATTGGTGCACGCCAGAAATTTGGAATCGGACCGCTGATCAATAGTTCTGTTTCGCCTTTTTTAAGGCTGGAAATGATACCGGCTTTCTTATCAAAAGTTACCGAAAAGCCTTCGCCCGAAATGGTTGCGGTTGTATCGGTTTCTTTCAGGCTTACATCCGGAATTTGAGAAATTTTGTATTTCTGTGTTATAGGAACAGTAAATGGAAGTTTAAACTGCTCTTCAGCTAAAATCCAACCGGCTTTAACAAGGCTCCAGTCTTTTTTTAGTTTTGCATGTATATTCAGGAAATATTCAACACCGGCTTCAGGTTTTACATTAAACCCAATAGTAACCTTTTTGCTTTCGCCCGGCTTCAAATCAATGCTTCCGAGGTCGCCGCTGTCAACTGTTTTTCCATCGGCAGTAACTTCCCATACAAAGTCGAAGGCCGACAAGTTCATGAATGCATATTTGTTCTCTATTGATATAATGCCTTTTTTAAGGTCAACAGCTTTGAAGCCAATATATTGATATACTTTTTTAACTTCTAATAGATGGGGTTTTACAGTGCGGTCGGGATCAACCAAACCATTGTTGCAGAAGTTGCCATCAGAAGGAACCGTATCGGGGCCAAAGTCGCCACCGTAAGCCCAGAAGCCTTCACCGGCGTCGTTGGTGGTCCACAAGCCCTGGTCAACCCAGTCCCAGATAAATCCACCTTGTAACACATCGTATTTTTCAATCAGATCCCAGTAGTCTTGCAGGTTTCCAACACTGTTACCCATGGCGTGTGCATATTCGCACTGGATTAAAGGTTTATCCGCTTTTTCTTTGGCAAAACGTTCCATGCCCTCCATGCGCATGTACATTGGACAGTAAATATCTGTGTTTACACCACCGTGCGCTTGCTCGTATTGTACGGGGCGTGTTTTGTCTACCGATTTAAGGAAATCGTAAGTAGCCATAAAGTTTACACCGTTTCCGGCTTCGTTGCCCAGGCTCCAGATGACCACACAAGGTTGGTTCTTGTCGCGCTCGAACATATTTTTGGTGCGGTACAAGTGGGCACCTTTCCAGGCTTCGTTCTTGGCCAGTGATTCGTCTCCATAACCCATTCCGTGCGATTCGATATTGGCTTCGTCAACAATGTACAAGCCATATTTATTACACAGCTCGTACCACAGTTCTGGTTGTGGATAGTGCGATGTGCGAACGGCATTCAGGTTATTCTCCTTCATGGTTTTAATGTCCAGCAACATCGTTTCTTTATCCTGAACATGACCGGTTTTGTCGTTGTGCTCGTGCAGGTTCGCACCTTTAATGTAGACGTATTTTCCGTTTACGCGAAGGGTTGCATCGATGATTTCAATGCGACGGAAGCCAACATCCTGGCGGATAACTTCAACAACTTTTTCTCCGTTTTTTAGGGTGATAACCAGTTCGTAAAGATTTGGAATTTCAGCGGACCACTGTTTTACGTTTGGAATTTCAGCTTCAAAGTTTACCGCTGTTCCGTCGGTCGTTTCCGAGAATTCCTTCACAACGTTTCCATTATCTGAGAGTACAGCTTCAACGGTTAAATTACCGTTGTTTGCCAGTTCTACGTTCAGTGAGAACAGGCCATTTGTATAGGTGTCATCAAGCGATGAGCCAACACGGAAATCTTTTAAAGACTGTTGGCCACGTGCCACAAGATATACATCGCGGGTGATTCCGCTTAAACGCCAGAAATCCTGATCTTCCAGATACGAAGCATCGCTCCAGCGGAAAATCTCAACAGCCATTGTGTTTTCTCCGGGAACCAGGTATTTGGTAATGTTGAATTCGGCAGGTGTTTTGCTGTCTTCACTGTAACCCACGTATTGTTCGTTTACCCACAAATTCATATTCGACGAAACCGCGCCAAAATGTGCAACAATATCGCTGCCGTCCCATTCGGCAGGAATTTCGAAAGTACGTTTGTATGATCCCACCGGATTGTAATCTTTTTGGATAAGTGGTGGAGTTTTGTCGTGCGGGTATTTTACATTGGTGTAAATCGGGTAATCAAATCCAAGCACTTCCCAGTTGGCCGGCACCTGAATTTCATCCCAGTCGCGGGTGTCAAAATCATTTTTGAAGAACCAAAACGGGCGTTCCGATGGGTTTTGTGCCAGGTGGAATTGCCAGGTTCCGTTTAGTGATTTTATTAGTGGCGATTGCCACTTGTCTTCAGTGCGCGCCTGTTCGGCTGATGTAAAAGGAATAAAGTGAGCATGTGGCTCGGCTTTGTTTACCTGGTAAATTCCCGGATCTTCCCAGGGTTTTGGGTTGGGGCCCTCGTACGGTACATTTGAATAGTCGGTGTAATTGTTGCACGATACCAAAGCAACCATTGCGATTGAAAATAATTTTAGTGTCAAGAAAGATTTTTTTATCATGGTAGTGGAATTAATTATATGATCTCAATTGTATTAACGTCAAAAATAGAAATTGTACCTACTTTTTACTATAACAAATCGGTCATAAATCTATAACAAATCGAGCAAAAATCAGAATTAATCATTAATTGAAGTGTTCAGATATGTCTTCAGGGAATATGTGTATATATTTTATTGATTGGATAGGTGGTTGTCACTTCTTTGCTCTTAACTACAAATACTAATTTTCAATCATATGAGCCTGCCAGCATTTCTTGAACTTATTAAACTATGGTTCTGTTTGTTAAGACTTATGTACGAATATTAAATCTGCTTTGTGTTCTACCGATAACAAAAAAGATTATTTTTTATTTTGTTTTTCTCAGAAGATGTCTATTGCAATTTTTAGAATCTGTTAGGTAGTTATAAGTCTATTTCTTGGGAGATATTTTTAATATATCCCATTTCCATACAAGAATAGAAAACCCGTATACTGATCATATACGGGTTTGTTTTTATGTCGTGTTTACGTATTGCGGTTTGTTTTAAGAAAAAAGCTTTTCCACTTTTGTCTTAACCTCTTCTTCGTTCGGATTAATATCAAAAACGATTTCAGGTTTTAAGTAGAATAGTTCATTTTCGGCTTTGAATTTTTCTTCGCCGCCGCCTGTGATATTTAGCATTACCAGATCGTCTTTTTTTACTGTACCATTTTTAGCTGCTTCAATTAGCGTGGCAGTAGCAATGGCTGATGCGGGGTGAATATCGTTGCCTTCGGTTTTCAGGAACAATTCGCCCGCATGGGCAGCTTGTTCGTTCGAAGCCAGTAATACTTCGCCTTCAGTATCTTTCATGGCATCGTATAATCCTCCGGCAATTGGGTATGGTGGTTTTCTGTTCGATAAAACTTTGGCCACAATTGCTTCCACCTGCTCGCGGGCCAGATTATCGTCTAACGACAGCATGGCACGCGAATCGGCTTTCCACGCATCATGGATGGGTGTAAATGGCGTATTTTGCGAAACCATCAGTTTCATTTTGTTATTGCCAAATCGTCCGTCTTCGATTAAACGCAGGTTGGCTTCCCAGGCTGCAATTGCCCCGGTTCCGCTACCAATGGCCTGAAAATAATAATCAGGAATTTTGCCAATGGTTGTAGTTGCCGAAAGCATTGTTGTTGCCATTCCATCGCGTCGGGCAACATTTTTTGCACCTCCTTCGGCAACAAAATTGTCCATTCCGGCTACGATGTTTGACAGGTGGATGGCATCAAAATAGTCGCTGCCCGATTTGCTGCAGATCAGTTTTACGCAGTCGTTAATTGGGGCATCAAACCAAAGTGCGTCAATATTATCTTCGGGAACACAGATTAATAATGGAATGTTATTCTCAGAACAAACTTGTGCAAATGCACGCGAAGTATTTCCGGCTGAGGCAACTACCAAAATCTGGTGCATATCTGCGGTCATACGTCCGCAAACTGAGTATGCTTCGGTTTCTTTAAACGAGGCCGTTTTCATGCTTGTGCCTTTTTCGGGCCAGTAGCCGCTAAAGGTGATCCAAAGATTTTCGAGACCCAGTTCTTTTGCCAAACCCTCGCTTTTGTAGGTTACCGGTGCCGATGATCCTTCAAGCATTCTTCCAATTGGTAACCAGTCGGCAAATTTGTATAAGCCCCACGAATCGTCTTTTACGTCAATCTGTTTTTTATCGTAAATAGCACGAATTAATGTTGGTTCAGCCTCGCCCGGAGCTTCAAGCATCCAGCCTTCGTCTTTAAACTCCTTACCTGTTTTAAATGATTTCAGGAAGTATTTTGTGGGCGAAAAATCTTTGCTCATTCTACGTCTGTTTTATTTTAAGAAGGACAAATGTAGGAAATGCAGACATAAAACAAGCGAAATTTTTCAAATCTTAAAGCAAGCATTATAATCTTAGCTGTAACTTTAAACGATTTCAGCAAGAGGAATTAGCGTAAATTTTGTTTTCATTTTTTATTGAAAATGTGTGGTTTTAATAACGAACAGGCTTTATTTTACTGATGGGCAAAAGTGGCGAAAATAACTCCGAATTTCATTTTTTGAATTGTTATTGGCTTGTGCTTTTGGTTAATAGGGCAGCAGTTTCTTTTTTAGGTTATAAAACAAAAGTAAACAGGCAATTGGAATGGTTTTTCAATTGCCTGTTTATCAGTGCGAAATGCGACTGTCTTTTCGTGATGCAATAAGTGCAGCCCGGTTTTAGTTTCTGAAACCACTTTGTGGTACTTTGTTAAACCGCCGGTTCATTTTGTGTTCTCCATCAACATATATTTCCATCACATAACGTCCTTCCTGTAAATGGCGCAAATCCAAACCCGTTTGAGCGTCTTTAATGTTGGTGTATTCGTGTGTCTCTACATATTTGCCGTCTTTTGTAATGCGTACCTTTAATGTTGATGGTTTGTTGGTGGTGGTATAAATGGTAGCATAATCTTTTACCATGCGCGGGTAAATATTTACCGAAAGATGCGAGATTGTAGTGTCTACTTTAAAATCGTTGTCGGTTCTGAAAGCAAAAAACTGTCCGTTTCCGCAATCGCTTTCAAATAAATGAATGAGGTTGCCTTCGGTGTCTTTCAAGCGCAAACGGCCATAACCGGCATCGGCCAGAAACCAAAACTCCAGCCCTTCGCCTGCGGTATCTACCAAATTCAGGAAATAGGAGCCTTCTTCCAGTTCGAGTGTATCAATATAAGTTGTGGCCGAATCAAGCATTTCGGGTGTTTTGGAATAAATAGTGTCGTAGTTGCTACTTACAATTTGCACCCAGTTGTCTTCTGGTTTGTTGTTGGTCATAAATTCCACCACAAATTTCGATGGAATTGTCGGAATACTTTCAAATTCCACGTTCATATTGTTGTCAGCATCCCATTCGTCTTCTTTGCCGTTGGGTTCTTCTAGTATTACTGAAAAAGTATTTATGCCGTCTTTCATATCAATTTCTCCCGGAAGCGAAATAATTGCCGCTTCATAAAAGCCAAGATTGCCTTTCCACTGATAGGTTTTTTCTTCAAATCCTTTGGTTGAATAAAGGATAGTAAGCTTTTTTAAATCGCTGCTTCCCAGGTTTCGGATTTTGATAAGCGGACTGAAACCGCGTGGGTTAAAGCGGTTGTAGTTGTCTTTTAGGTTGGGGGCAATAATTTCTTCAATGGCCACATCGTATTTGTTATTTGGTGCTGCATATTGAAATAAATACGAGGTGATTTGTTCGCGTGGCTGGTCTTTGTCGTTAGCCGTAAAAGGTTCCATGTCGAGGTCGATTTCATGGCTTCCTTTTTTCAGGGGGATATCTATCACATCCGGTACTTGTAAATCGCCGGGGCACCAGTATGCACGGTCGAAAATCCATGTTCCGCCCTGTGGATACAAGGGATTATTTCCGCAGTCTTTCCACATATCGCGATGGTCAACAACTTCTCCGTCGAATTTTAGCTCGCGCCATCGGCTGCAAAACTCGCTACATCCGTTTGGTTCGTCCATTCCGTGGCCGGTATGCTGAATGCGAAAACGGGCAAAATCAGCATTCTCTGCCGTGGTAACTGTTTTTGGTGAAAGCTGTTTTTCAATGGGATCATCCGGATCACCGTAACGATAATTGCCATCCCACATTTTTTCAACCGAAATAAAATCGGCTACCTGTGGGCCAAAAGTAATATCGAAATCAAGGGTTAAATCCCAACCCAAATCGGGCGATTCGTACCCCGAGTGAATATATTCTATTTCAACACTATCGCGCAAAAACGCCTGGAAATCGGTAACATCAATACTCCAGGTGTAGCTCCAGCCTTCTTTAAAATTACTTCCGTAAGGAGTTAGCATGCGGCCAATTTCGTAGTTGATCATTTCGCCGTTAATTCCTCCTTTGCGCAGAATTTTCACCCGGTCCATGTAGTCCCAGTGGGCAATAGCACGATCCTCGGGATAGGCGAGTGTCAGGTTCAAAACAATTTTTCTGATCTCTTTGTCGGCAGAGGGGAAATCACCCCATTTTACAAAGCTTTTAATGCCTTGCGATGGATCGGTATTAATAAGGACTTTGTTGTGCGTAACTACCTTGGTGTTTTGTGCCAACAAATGTTGAGCAGCAATTAGTAGTGTTAGAAATAGAATTAGTTTTTTCATAAATTGTTTGCTGAACTAGTTCGTTAAAATAAGTTGAATATCCTGGTTTGGAGTACTTTCGGTCGTCAACAAAAATTCTTGTTCAATCTGCTTTTCAGGATTGGATACAACAAACCGGTAGGTTGATTTCTTCTTCAGTTTTAACTGAAGAAACTGGTTCATGTCGTCGGTTTTTCGTGGCGAATAGCCAAAGTTGATTTTTTCATCGCCTTCAAAAACATCAACGCGGCAACTTAGGCGCGATTCGCTAACAGACGTATCTTTATCAGCAAAAACAACGATATTGGCCATCAGCTCATCATCGTTCAGTTTGCTGTTTTTTATCGATTCCTTGTAAATGTCGATGTAGCGCTGGGTTACGTTATGGCCCCAAATGTAAGGATCAATACCTGTCGCTTCATTCTTCATCTCTTCGTATTGTGCTCGTATTTGTTGGGGGAGTTTGTTGGTATCCACCACTTGCATGATGTAGGGAGCATCAACGGCTGCGTAGTAAGGCATTCCGGTTGGTTTGTACGATGCAGCGTAAATCCAGTGCAGCATGTTGTTCGGGTCGGCTTTTCCGGCATCGGCAACAAACCACGATTGATTCAGCGTGTCAGGGTAGTATTCAATAAATTGCCATTCGCCATCTATCCAAACCTCGTTCCAGGTGTGGTTTCCTTTATAATTCGTCCACATAGCGGTGCCGGCAAGGCGCGACGGAATTCCAACGGCGCGGTAGGCATCGGTAAGTAAAATCGACAAACCTGTGCATGTAGCCATATGTTCTTTCATGGCTTGCAAAGGACTGATGTCAACTTTCGAACGTTTGGTGTTGTATTCCACATCCACTTCGTCTTTTATATTGTGGGCAATCGACATTATGGCATCTACCATGTTGTCCGAATTTTCGGCGTACGGAGCAAATCGCTCGTAAAAGTCTTTTCGCCACGTATCGCGATCCTCCGAAATGTTGGCATACGGAAGCACCTCGTTAAAAAAAACAGAATCGGGGAGACTGGCGCACCATCTGTATTTTTCGCGGGCTTTGTAGGCTAAATCTACATTTTCAAGCAGAAAGTCTGCCGTAAGTGTTGTGAGGTCGCGTTCCGGCATATAGCTGATCAGAAATGCCATACCTTCTTTTTGTTCTTTTGGCGATTCGGTCAATGCCCGCTCCAGTTCAGGAGCATTGTCTCCGGCTTTTATAAACGCTGAGTCTAATAGAGAATGGTATTGCTGAGGAATGTCGGATGACTTGGTTGTACACGACCAGGCAAAAAACACTAGAATTCCAATGAGATATAATTTGTTCATTTTGTGGTTATTAAAAAAATTTAATAATATAGCAAAACTAATAAAAAAATTAACTTACCCATTGCTGGTTATACGGAGCTTTTATTCTTTTTGGGTAAAAAGAGCATATTAACCTTCTTCAAAAAATTACAGCCAAAGATTTTTCTGAAAATGATGGGGGATTTTATTTTTCAGCCAGTTGAATAATGTCTTTTGGTTTAACAATTACAACGTTGTAGCCATACAATGCCGCGTTAATCATTGCTTTTCCAATTTGCGTAGTACTTACCACTGCGTTTGGAGCCACGGTTTTGAACAAGCGCACAAGCCACAAAAAATAGTCGTAGATAAACTGGTAGGATTTGGTTTTTGATTTTATCCCGCGTTCAGGGATTATAACTCCCGGTCGAAACATAAAGGCCTGCTTAAAGCCAAGTTTGATCAGATCGTTTTCGGTTTTTCCTTTAACCCTCGCCCACATTACCCTGCCTTTTTCTGATGAGTCGGTTCCTTCGCCCGACACGTAAGTGATGGTCATTTCGGGGTTGAGAGGAAACAATTCGCGGGCAAGCGCAAGCGTATAGTCGTAGGTTATCGTTTTAAAATCGTTTTCTTTCATTCCGGCAGAACTTATTCCCATGCACAGGAAGCAAGCGTTGTAACCGCTAAGTTTTGTTTTTGCTGTTGAGAAATCGGAAAAGTCCTTGTGTAGGAGTTGTTCCAGTTTTGGGTGCGATACATCAACCGGATTTCTTCCAATTACCAAAACCTTTTCAACCTTCTCGTGGTCGAGACATTCGAGTAAAACGCCTTTGCCCACCATCCCGGTGGCACCTGTAATTATAACTTTCATTTTAAATCGGTTTTAGTTTCAAAATCACAACTTCGCTTTTTGTTCCAACGCGCATTGGCGGGCCAAAAGTACCCACTCCCTGAGAGGTGTAAATGCGTGTTCCTTTATAATTGCCCAGTCCTTTGTTGTATTTGTAACCCATTTTAACCACAAAATTAAACGGAAACAGCTGACCGTTGTGTGTGTGCCCGGCCAGGTACAAATCAACACCATGTTGATTGGCGAACTCAATCCCATCGGGGCTGTGATGCAGTAAAACTGTTGGTTTTCCGGGAAAGAGGTTCAGCTCATCAAGAACGGAACGAATACTTGGTCGCTTTCTTTTTTCAGGAATTTCCTCCTTGCTGTTGTCGGCCCGCATATGGTTGAGACCGATAATTTGTATCTGGTTAAAATGCGTTACTTCGTTTTCAAGAACGGTAACGCCAATTTCGCGCAGATTATCTTTTACTTCTTTGGCACCCGAGTAGCCATCGTGGTTTCCTTCGACAAAATAAACCGGAGCATTCAGATGTTTTAGTGGCTCCAGACTTTTGCTGTTCAAGCGGATTTTGCCATCAAAAAGGTCTCCGGTAATAAACACCACATCCGGGTGTTGGGCATTGGTTTTGTCCACAATTTTTTGCAACGTTTTTGGCCCCCAGAAATGTCCGATATGAACATCGGAAAGGTGGGCAATCTTAATTTCGCCGGTCAGGCCTTTCATCGGAATATCTACCTCGCTAATCCGTCGGTACTGCGCATTAATAATTCCGAAAGTGGTGACAAAAACCGCCAGCAAAAGGGCCGATATTCCCAACAAGCGGGGTGTTGATTTTGTAAAAATATTCACCAGATCGACAACCGCAACCGAAAGTAAAAGATAGAGCAAAAGTCCCATTACTATCGATGCCGCAATGTAGACCACATTGCCAAAAGCCGATTGCGTATTGGTGGTTGTTACAATACCGGCAATCATAAAAGCAGTTAACGCTCCAAAAGTGATATAAAGATAGCGGGTTGATGGTAGTTCAAAATAGAACGAGAAGCGTTTGGCCAGGTAAATATTGGCAGCCACCAAAAACGCCAGAAAAACAATAACAAATAACCATGGAATGATTTGTTTCATAAACTTAATTGGTTTGTTGCATGTGTTTAACCGTTTTTAATAGTAGCTTTTTTGGCATAAATGGAGTGAATGCCATCATAATTTTTTGTGAAGTTGTTAATCCTGAAATAACATCTATTTTTCCTTTTATCATCGCATTGTAGCCGGCTTTGGCCACTTTACGCGCCGACGCTGTTTTTTTGAACATCGCTGTTTTGTCCATTCCCGATGAGGCTCCAAATTCAGTTTCGGTAGCCCCGGGCATCAGGTTGGTAACGGTAATATTGGTGTCGGTAAGCTCTTCTGAAAGGGCATTGCTAAAAGAAGTTACATAAGCTTTTGTGGCAAAATAAACGGCTTGCAGCGGGCCGGGCATTAAGCTGGCTGTTGACGAGGTGTTTAGTATTTTTCCCGAGTTGCGTGCTACAAAATCGGGCAGAAACAAGCGGGTCATGGCAGTTAGCGATGTAACATTCAGGTTAATCATTGCCATGTGTTGTTCGTAATCCAACTCGTGAAATACGCCAACACCACCAAAACCAGCGTTATTGATCAGGATGTCGATTTCAATCCCGGCCTTTTTTAATTCGTCGTACACTTCTTTTGGTGATTCTGGCAATCCTAAGTCTTTAGCAATTACAAAAACCTTTATGCCGTGTTTTTTTTCAAGCTCCGTTTTTAGTGTTTTCAACTTGTCGTTACTTCTGGCAACAATTACCAGATTGCCCCCTTTTTCAGCATGAATATGGGCCAACTCCCGGCCAATTCCGGTTGAAGCGCCGGTTATTAGTGCAGTATTCCTCATTTGTTTTATTTTACGTTTTTCAAAACATTAATATTAGTGTGTTTCTGTTATTAAACAAAGAAATTAGTAGAATGATTAGTAATTGGTACTTTTTGTGTTGTGAAAAGGCAATTCATTGATTCTGAACAAAATCGTTAAAATTTCCTTATCTTTTATGTATAATGAAATATAAATCGAAGGTAATGAGATCACTAGCTTTTATAATCACAGGTTTATTCTTCTTTGTTACTGTTTTTGTTAATGCTCAGGATGGTGCACTTTTGTATGGCCAAAACTGTGCTTCGTGTCATGGCGCTAATTTGGGTGGAGGAAATGCTGCAAGCCTGGTCGATGGAATTTGGCAATTTGGTGCCGAAGACGGCTATGTTTTTCGAAATATAAAATTTGGAATTGCGCATTTGGGAATGCCATCTTACGAAGCAGCGCTTAACGACGGAGAAATTCGTGCGATTATGTCTTATATCCGTGAATCGGAAAATAAGGTAGGTGCCCAAAAACCACCCATTGCCAAAGAAATAGAAACGCTGGATTATAAAATTGATGTGGAAATTTTTGCTGAAGGACTGGAAGTTCCGTGGGCAATCGATTTTATTGATGAAAATGTAGCCTTGATAACCGAACGTCCGGGCAGGTTGCGAGTAGTTGAAAATGGAAAATTGCTTGATGATCCGGTAAAAAATACGCCAGAAGTTTTAAATGAGGGGCAGGGTGGTTTGTTGGATGTTGCGGTTGACCCCGACTATAACGAAAATGGATGGATTTACCTTGCCTACAGTCATGAATTAACAAGTGGTTTCGATGGAAACCGTTCTCCGGCAATGACACGTATTGTACGTGGGAAAATTGAAAATAATAGCTGGACAGACGAGGAAGTATTGTTTGAAGCCGCGCACGATAGTTACCGAACTACCCGCCATCATTATGGTTGCCGGATTGTTTTTGATCCGCAGGGCCATTTATATTTTGCTATTGGTGACCGTGGTGCCGGCTACCAGGCACAGGATTTTACCTTGCCAAACGGGAAAGTACATCGCATTAACAAAGACGGAAGTATACCAGAAGATAATCCATTTGTTGATGAGGACGGAGCTGTGAAATCGTTATTTTCACTGGGGAACCGAAATATTCAGGGAATGGCTATTCATCCGGGAACAGGCGAACTGTGGGTAACCGAACATGGCCCGATGGGTGGCGATGAGCTGAACCTGATTGAGTCGGGTAAAAATTACGGCTGGGAAACCATAACTTATGGAAGAAATTACAACGGAACGATTATAACCGAAGAAACGCACAGGCCGGGTATGGAACAACCTAATTTGTACTGGCGCCCGTCAATTGCAGTTTGCGGGCTCGATTTTTATCGGGGAGATCTTTTCGGCAAGTGGAAAAACAAACTGTTGGTTGGTGCTTTAAAATACGAGGAAGTACGTTTGCTACAGATTGAGGGTGATAATGTTGTTCATCAGGAGGTTATTGTGAAAAATCAGGGACGTGTACGCGATGTGTCGAGTGGGCCGGAGGGTGCCATTTATGTTGTGCTGAATAAGCCGGGAACGGTTATAAAATTAATGCCACAGGATTAGTGTTTACTCGCAAGATGTAGAAGCTGCAATTTCATCAATTTTTACCTGTTCATTCATAATGTCCTCCAGTGTGGTTGATTTCAGGATTTCAACAAACTGGCGGTTCAAATTTCCCCAGAAGCCAAACAGTGCACAAATATCTTTTCGGTTGCATCGGTAATTTTCGGCAACACAGTCAACTACGCAAACTCCCGGTTCAAAGGCACTATGTATGTCATAAATGGTAATTTCTTCCGGTTTGCAGGCCAGCACATAGCCACTTCGTCTTCCGGCGGCTTTTGTTACCAGGCCCGCAACTTTTAGCGAGTTGATGATTTGATCCAGGTATTTGTAAGAAAGATTTTGATTGATAGCAATATCTTTTTGATAGATGCCATTCTCCGAATTGTTCAACGCTATTTCAAGAATAGCCCTTAATCCATATCGTGTCCTTGTACTGAACTTCAAGACTTTTGGTTTTTATAATGCTTTCCAGCAAAGTTAATACAATATTAAAAATTGTACTCGCAAGCTATAAAAGAAGATGATGAGTTAAAGTTATTTAACTTTCTATTTCCTGTGTGTAAATCATAGTGTTTGTTGTTGATTCTTTGCGTCTTGAGAACTCCATTCTGGCGTATAGAAAAGCAGATATTGATTGGTGGATTGTGAATTACATTCATTACTCAAATCATTATTTAAAAATAATCTGAAAGTCAGTTATTGCATTTACTAAGGCTTTCAGGTGTTAGTCTGGTCAGTAAATATTTTTTTACCAAAATTAAACCGGTGTTTAGTATAAAAGCCTTAATTTTAGTGTACTATTTATCGCTTTTGCTGTTTGTAGTTTCAGATTTTTAATGATGAATTTTAAAAAGTTTAAAATTCGCTTAACCTTGGATTGAAGCATTTTTCAAAACTCAGGAATTTGTATACTTTCGTCGCTTATTTAGAAATTTAGACATGTGGATTAAACTATCCAGACTAATCCTTAGGAACCGAATACTCTTTCTCTCAGTTTTGGCTGTTATTACCATTTTTCTGGGATATCACGCCCGAAAAGTGGAGATGTCGTATGAGTATGCTTCATTGCTGCCAAAGAAAGATCAAGCCTATAAAGATTACCAGAATTTTGTAAAGATATTTGGTCAGGAGGGGAACCTAATCATAGTTGGAGTGCAGGACACGAATTTTTTTCGTCTCGATCATTTTAATGCATGGAAATCGCTGTGCAATGATTTGAAAAAGGTAGATGGTGTTGAGAATTTGCTCTCAGTTTCAAATACCTACAATCTTGAAAAGAACAAAGAAGAAAAAAAGTTTGAAGTTGTAAATACCTTTCCGGATACGATCTCAACTCAGGCAGAACTGGATAAATACGTGGCCGAATTTAAGCGGCTGCCATTCTACCGCAAACTGGTTTATAACGACGAAACCGACACGTACCTGCTGGCCATTACGGTAAACAAAGATAAAATGGCAAGCAAAGAGCGCGAAGATCTGGTGGCTGGAATTCAGAAGGTTTGCCATAATTTCGAGCAGAAAGAAGATGTAAAACTGCACTATTCCGGCGTTCCTTACATTAGGGTAGTGAATTCGATAAAAATTAAGCGCGAACTATACATGTTCAGTGTGTTGGCGCTGCTGATTTGTATCGTGGTACTATTTCTGTTTTTCCGTTCGTTTAAAGCTGTTTTTGTTCCGGTGCTTATTGTAATTGTTGGGGTTGTTTGGGCCATGGGAATGTTATCGTTGTTTGGCTACAAAATTACCCTGTTATCAGGAATGATCCCGCCTTTGTTAATCGTTATAGGAATTCCGAATAGTATTTACATGTTGAATAAGTTTCATCATGAATATGTTAGCCACGGAAATAAAATAAAGGCGCTACAGCGTGTGATTATTAAAATTGGTAACGCTACCTTTTTAACCAACCTTACCACGGCTTCGGGATTTGCTACATTTATTATTGTAAAGAGTGATATTTTACGGCAGTTTGGTATAATCGCCTCGTTGAATATTCTGGGGCTTTTTATTCTTTCGCTGCTGCTAATTCCAATTATATTTAGTTTTATCGGAGCGCCATCGTCGCGTCACGTTGGTCACCTCGATAGTAAGCTCGTGACTTCGATAATTCGGAAACTGATGCACATAACCCAAAATTACCGGCAAGTGGTTTATTTTGTTACAATTGGGGTGATTGTGGTAAGCATTTATGGAATTACCCTGATGAAAAGCTCGGGTTATATGCTCGATGATATCCCGGAAGATGATCCGGTGTATGTCGATCTGAAATTCTTTGAACGCAACTTTAATGGCCTCATGCCTTTGGAAATTATGGTCGATACCAAAAAACCACAGGGTGTGATGCAGTTAAGTACTTTCCAAAAAATAGAGAAGTTAGAGGAACGCCTGGCCCAATATCCTGAATTGTCAGCGTCCATTTCCTTGCTTAACCTGCTTAAATTTGCCAAACAAGCATTTTATAATGGTCACGAGCGATATTACAGTGTGCCTAATAATCGCGAAAAAAACTTTATTCTGCAATATGCGGCAACGGGCGAAGAGAATGCCGGATTATTACATTCGTTTATAGATAGCACCCGGCAAATTACCCGAATCAGTATCCGGGTAAAAGATGTGGGCACCAAACGAATGGAAGAATTGTATACGCAGTTTAATGCCGATATCGATTCAATATTTACTTCCGACAAATACGATGTAACCGTTACCGGTTCAAGTATCATTGCGTTTAAAGGAAACCAGTATTTGTTAAAGAACCTTTTTTCGAGTTTAGGATTGGCTATTTTGCTGATATCTACATTTATGGCCATCATGTTCTCTTCGTGGAGAATGGTGGTTTTGTCGCTAACGCCAAACATTATTCCGCTGATTTTTACGGCGGCGATAATGGGATTTACAGGGATTCCGATAAAGGCATCTACCATTTTGGTATTTAGTATCGCCTTTGGTATTTCGGTTGATAATACGATTCATTTTTTGGCCAAGTACCGGCAGGAGCTAAATACTACTAACTGGGACATCCGGAAATCGGTTGTCATCGCATTAAAAGAAACCGGTGTTAGTATGTTGTATACTTCGGTGGTACTGTTTTTTGGATTCGGAATTTTTACCATTTCCAATTTCGGAGGGACACAGGCCATGGGAATTCTGGTTTCGTTAACATTGTTAGTTGCCGTAACATCAAACCTAATATTACTGCCATCATTATTGTCGGGACTTGAGCGGCTTACAACAAACGAAGCCTTTAAAGAACCACTCCTTCATATTTACGATGAAGAAGAGGATATTGAACTTGATGATCTGGAAATTGTTTCGGATGACGAATTAAATCTGAAAAAGTGATGTATACCGTAGAAGAACTTCAAAACAGAGTGAGTGCAGAAATTGAAAAGCGCTCGAAAGAACTGCTCAGTAATCAACCGGTAGAACTGTATGCACCCATAAAGTATTCACTTGATATGGGCGGAAAACGTTTGCGTCCGGTGTTGGTTTTGCTGGCTTTTAATATGTTTTCTGAAGCTATAGAAAAGGCTATTTCGGCAGCAGTTGGTATTGAAGTCTTTCACAATTTTACGCTGCTTCACGATGATATAATGGACAAGGCGGATGTGCGCAGAAGCCGCCCCACGGTGCATAAACAGTTTAGCGAAAATGCAGCTATTTTATCCGGCGATGCCATGGCTTTTCAGTCGTATCGGTATTTTCTTGAAGAACGGTCGGAAGCGCTGTCCGAAGTGCTGGAAGTGTTTAGTAAAACCGCTATAGAAGTATGCGAGGGGCAGCAGTTCGACATGGATTTTGAACAGCGAATGGATGTTACCGAAGAGGAATATCTGGAAATGATTCGTTTAAAAACGGCTGTTTTGTTGGCATGCAGTTTAAAAGTGGGAGCGCTTTTAGCCAACGCCCCCGAAAACCTGGCCAATCAATTATACGATTTTGGAATAAACCTCGGTCTGGCTTTTCAGTTGCAGGATGATCTGTTGGATACTTTTGGCGATCAGGCTGTTTTTGGAAAACAAATTGGAGGAGATATTCTGGCTAATAAAAAAACATTCCTGCTGATTAATGCCCTGACAAAAGCATCGGAAAATGAAAAAGCAACATTAACAAGCTGGATTGAAAAAACGGATTTTTATCCGAAAGAAAAAATTGCTGCTGTTACTGAGTTGTATCAGTCGATTGGAGTAAAAAATGTTGCCGAAGAAAAAGTAAATGATTTTTTCAACGAGGCTATCCAAATTTTAGATGATTTGGATGTGCCGGGTACTTTGAAACAGCCACTTCGAAACCTTGCACACAAAATGCTTACGCGTAAATATTAAATTGCTTCCTTCAGGTTAAATAAAGTTACAAAAGCTGGTTCCTATCTTGGATAAAAACAAAACAATGCTAATTTTGCTGGGTCTATAAAATTTTAATGAAAACGGGTTAAACCGGATTTAAATCTAATCCAATATGGGTCAAAGCATAGGAAAAATACTGCAGGTTATCGGACCTGTAGTAGATGTTAGTTTCGATAGTGAAGGCAGCGAACTCCCTTCAATTTACGATGCATTGGAAATTCCCCGCGAAGGCAAAGAAAGTTTAATAATAGAGTGTCAGCAACACGTTGGTGAAAACACTATTCGTTGTGTTGCAATGGATTCAACCGATGGGTTGCAACGTGGTACCGCGGTACATGCTTTGGGTAGCCCTATTACGATGCCAAAAGGAGAGATTGCACTAGGTCGCCTGCTGAATGTGGTTGGCGATTCGGTTGACGGATTGGATCAATTGCCAAAAGAAGGTTTGAACATTCATAATAAACCTCCGAAATACGAAGATTTAACCACTGAAATCGAAGTATTATACACCGGAATTAAGGTAATCGACCTGATTGAGCCTTATGCAAAAGGTGGTAAAATTGGTTTGTTTGGTGGTGCTGGTGTTGGAAAAACCGTATTGATTCAGGAGCTGATCAATAACATTGCTTTGGCACACTCTGGATTATCGGTATTTGCGGGTGTTGGAGAACGTACCCGTGAAGGAAACGACTTGCTTCGCGAGATGATTGAAGCCAACATTGTTGATTATGGTGAAGACTTCAAAAAATCGATGGAAGAAGGAAATTGGGATCTTTCGAAAGTAGATTCTGAGAAATTGAAAAAATCGAAGCTGGCCATGGTATTTGGTCAGATGAATGAACCACCGGGTGCACGTGCTCGTGTTGCACTTTCAGGATTAACAATTGCTGAAAGTTTGCGCGATGGCGACGGCTCTGCCGGAGGTGGACGTGACATTCTTTTCTTCGTTGATAATATTTTCCGTTTTACTCAAGCGGGAGCTGAAACTTCGGCACTGCTGGGCCGTATGCCTTCGGCAGTAGGTTACCAGCCAACGCTGGCCACCGAAATGGGTGTTATGCAGGAACGGATTACTTCTACTAAAAATGGTTCGATTACATCGGTACAGGCGGTCTATGTGCCTGCTGATGACTTGACCGACCCTGCTCCGGCAACAACCTTTGCCCACCTCGATGCAACAACGGTATTAAGTCGTAAAATTGCAGAGCTGGGTATTTATCCTGCGGTTGATCCGCTTGATTCTTCTTCACGGATTCTTACTCCTGAAGTTGTTGGAGATGAGCATTACAACTGTGCGCAAGATGTGATTATGTTGCTACAGCGCTACACCGAGTTGCAGGATATTATCGCAATTCTGGGTATGGACGAACTTTCGGAAGAAGATAAACTGGTGGTACACCGTGCTCGTCGTGTTCAGCGCTTCCTTTCTCAGCCGTTCTTTGTAGCTTCGGCATTTACCGGGTTGGAAGGAAAACTGGTTTCGATTGAAGATACCATTAAAGGTTTCAGAATGATTATGAACGGCGAGGTAGACAAATATCCTGAAGCGGCATTTAACCTTGTTGGTACTATTGAAGAGGCCATCGAGAAAGGTGAAAAATTGTTGGCGGATAACTAAACTCGAAAAGAAAAATCATGCATTTAGAAATAATTACACCGGATAAAAAAGTTTTTGAAGGCGATGTTAGCCTGATCCAATTGCCCGGAAGCAATGGTGGTTTTGAGATACTTAAAAACCATGCTCCAATTATTTCAACACTCGAAAAAGGAGTGCTGAAAATTAAGGAAACAAATGGTGAAGAGCAGCATTTTGACGTTGACGGTGGTGTAATTGAAAATAAAGCAAATAAAATTATTGTACTTGTTGAATCGGCATAGTATAATTAATCTAAGATAGTTGAAAAGTCTCCGCAGAAATCTTCTGTGGGGACTTTTTTGTTCCATCAAGCCGGGTTCTCCAAAATTTCAATATCTTAGATACTTTGGAAAAGATGAAGGTCAAATTTCTCGTAATACGTTTTAGCTCCATTGGCGACATTGTGCTTACTACGCCGGTTGTGCGTGGTTTGAAGCAGCAGGTGGAGAATGCTGAAGTACATTTCGTCACCAAAAAGAAGTTTGCCAGTCTGGTTTATTCTAATCGTTATATCGATAAAGTCCACTTTTTCGAAGATAATATGGGAATGCTAATTCATGAATTGGCAAAAGAGAACTACGATTATATTATCGATCTTCACAATAATTTCAGAAGCAATCAAATTAAGCGACGCCTGAAAATGCAGTCGTTTGCAGTGAATAAAATCAACTGGGAGAAGTTTCTGATGATTCGGTTTAAAATGAATCGCCTGCCCAATTTGCATATTGTAGACCGATACATGGAATCCGTTTCGGTTTTTGATGTAAAGAATGATAACAAAGGCCTCGACTATTTTATCGATGAAACGACTTCTTTTAAACAGGATGATTTACCCGAAACTTTTCAGGATGGCTATGTGGCGTTTGTAATTGCCGGAACTTATTTTACTAAGAAACTACCCGTTCATAGAGTCAGTGAAATCTGTCAGATGATTCCGTACCCCGTAATTTTGCTGGGCGGTAAAAATGAGTATGACGAAGGCGAAAAGGTGCTTTCGCAATCAAAAGGAAATGTGCTGAATTTTGCCGGAAAAATATCGCTTAACCAGTCGGCTTCGCTGGTGCGCGACTCGCGTTTGGTGTTAGCTAACGACACCGGGTTAATGCATATTGCAGCGGCTTTCAGAAAGAAGATCTATTCGTTTTGGGGAAATACCATTCCGGAATTTGGAATGGCCCCCTATCGGCCGGGAGAGTCGTCGGAAATTATGCAGGTAAACGATTTGAAGTGCCGTCCTTGTTCAAAGCTGGGACACCATAAATGCCCCAGGAAGCATTTTAAATGTATGGAAGACATTGATATTGAAAAGGCTGTTGAGTGGATCAATAAAAATTACTTATAGTCACTCTACTGTTGTTTTTTCTGAGAAGAAACTAATTTGTGTTTTCCATTTCTTTCTGTGCTGTGTAATCAAAAATTTGACAGATATGAGACGTCATCTCTTTTTTAACAGTGGTTCTGGGGTTTGCTGTGGCTTTTACTGATTTACTTCATGTGCTGAGAATTCACAAAAGAGGCATAAAGTTTAGCTAAGGAATTTTGCCTTATCTTTGCAGCAAATTTACAGGTATGAAGGAGCCATTATTCGGGAAGACATTAGGAGAATTGCAGGAGTTGGTTATTGAGCTGGGGCTGCCAAAGTTTACGGCTAAACAAATCACAGATTGGTTGTATAAAAAACAAATCAGCTCGATTGAGGAGATGACAAATCTTTCGAAAAAAGCCCGTGAGGTGCTGAGTGAGCGCTTTGAATTTGGCTTAACACCTTATACAAAAGTAAGTGCCAGCATTGACGGTACACGAAAATACTTGTTCCCGACAATCCAGAATAAATATATAGAAACAGCGATGATTCCTGAGCGCGACCGCAAAACGGTTTGTGTGAGTTCGCAGGTGGGATGTAAAATGGGATGCTTGTTTTGTTTTACCGCTAAGCAGGGATTTCAGGGGCAACTTTCAGCCGGCGAAATCATTAACCAGATAAAAAGTATCGATGAGGTAGAAGCGATAAGCAACATTGTTTACATGGGGATGGGCGAACCTTTTGATAACCTTGAAGAAGTGTTAAAAAGCCTCGAAATCCTGACTTCGGAGTGGGGATTTGCCATGAGCCCGCGACGGATAACTGTTTCAACTATCGGAATCATTCCGGGTATGTTGACGTTCCTCGAAAAAAGTGAGGCACACCTGGCGGTAAGTTTGCACACGCCATTCCACGAAGAGCGCCAAAAGATTATGCCGGTTCAGGTGGCATACCCGATTGAAGAAGTAGTTGAAGAAATAAAAAGTTGGGACTTTGGCCGTCAGCGTCGTGTGTCGTTCGAGTACATTTTATTTGAAGATTTAAATGATTCGCAGAAGCATGTTGATGAGCTGGCCCGTCTGCTGAGTGGTTTAAAATGCCGCATCAATCTCATCCGTTTTCATCCGGTGCCGGGAACACCTTTGAAAAGTCCGGGAGAAAAAACCATTCAGCGTTTTAAAGATGCACTGAATAATAAGGGAATTATTACCACTATTCGTGCATCGCGCGGACAGGATATTTATGCCGCCTGTGGTTTGTTGTCAACTAAAGAGTTGGTGAAAAACTGAACGCAGATGACATTGAGTTTAAGGTGATCGAAGAAAACTGTTTTCTGGTTCTACATTTGTTTTAGCCCAATTCAGCTAAACTGAATTTCTCATTTAATAGTATGCCTTTTTCTGTCTCCTGTACCGACGCACATTCCGTGTAATAATCGTGCTCAAAAAATAATATGTAATTCTTTTCTGTAGCTTCTTTCAAAAATTCGCCTTTTTCTTCCATTACTTTTACCGGATCAAGATCGTAAGCCGAAATCCACAGTAAAGGGATGTTGGCAGCTGTTGGAAACAAATCCGAAGTATAAACAAACGAATGTTTTTCGGTGTGAAGAATGGGAAGCATTTGCCCCGGTGTGTGGCCATCGAACATTCTTATTTCGAAGCCAGGAAAAAATTCCCCTTCTTTTTCAATCAGTTGTAATTTCCCTGATTCCATCATAAAATCCAACACCGGCCGATGATAAGCTGCTCGTTCGCGTGGGTTGGAGATTTTTGCATGTTCCCATTGTGTTTTGCTGCTCCACAAAGTGGCGTTCGGGAAAACAAGTTCCAGATTTCCTTTAACATTTTTCACTGCTCCGGTGCAATGATCCCAATGTAGGTGGGTGAAAAATACATCGGTAATATCAGTTGTTGAATAACCTTTCTCTGCTAATGATTTCTCCAATTCTACAACCGAGGTTACACCATTGTTTTTCAGGTGTTTTTCGGGGTAGTGATTCCCAATTCCGGTTTCAATAAGTATTTTCCGATTGGCAGTTTCAATCAACAGACAGCGCATCGTTAGTTGGGTAAAATTATCGTCGTTACATGGATAAACTTTGTTCCACAATACTTTCGGAATGGCACCAAACAAGGCCCCTCCATCGCAATGAAAATGACCGGCAGAAATCGGAATTAGCTTCATATAAAAAGTTTAAAGTCAGAAATCGGAAGTTTTTACATCATTCCCTTTTCCAACTTTGTTTATGCGCTGTAAAAGTAAGTGAATTTAACGGGGCAGAAGATCATATCGTTGCTGAAAAGCTGAATCTAACGAAAAGTTCATAACATGGTCAACCACGCCGGTGTAATCTTTTATCCCTGATTTTATGTTGTTGTGTTTTAAATACGCATCGTTAAGTTTCGAAGCCGTTTTGTCCATGGTTGCATTGCGCAGCTTCTTCCAGTGTTCGCTTATTCTGTCGATATCAGCCTGCACTTCGGGCGAGATTTCAGCAACAAGATTTTTATAATCTTCCAAGCCCCGGGCTTGCCTGAAAAAATGAAATGAAATAAACAATTTAGCTGAATACCGAATTTGTTGCGACGAACTGTGTGTGCAAACCAGCCACGAGTAAAAGTTGGCTTCGGCCTCGCTGGTAACACCAAGCTGATGCGCTTTTTCGTGCGCCAAAACAAATGGATATTCTATGGGTAAAACTTTTTTGTTTACATGAACTTCGTTAAAAAACGGCCCGAAATAACCGGTGATTCCTGATTTTGCATAAAAACTGCTGAAAGTAATTTTTTTATCGGGGCGCTTGCCCATTGGATATTCGAACTGTAAAACCGGTGCCAGTTTTTGGTATGTTTCTTCAATTATGCGGTTGGTTTCAGCTTTGTTAATAGTGTCAAAATCGCAATGCAATTGGTTTAGCTCGGCAACATATTGGCGAATAAATTGCACAAATTCTTCCGTATCGGGGTTCCGGTCTTTTATTCCAAGCCGTTCGGGTAAAGGCGAGCGGAAATAGTTGAATCCCCATAACACATAAAACAAAATATATACTGAGGCAAGGATGTTGAGTAAAAACTTCCCGGCAGCTTTCCATTTTATTCGTTTTGTTAGAATCCTGATAAACAAAACTGCAGGTGTTAAAATCAAAACGGTGTAAAAAATATCGTCAAGCGAAAAGGGAAAAAGGGAAGAAATGGTTGATAGTAGTGAAGCAATATATGGATAAATTCCTTGTGCATAGCATTTCTCTGCAACTTCAGGTTGCTGCCGCAGTAGAAGAGTAATTATAAAGGTAATCGCAGCTAATGCCGGAAAAATCAACCATTTATATTTCTGATTTATTTTCAATTTTTTCAGGTAAAGATACAAGACAAAATCAAAAGAACTAAAGTTTATTTTTGCCTCAATTCGTATTCTTTTTGATTTAATATAAGTAATTAAAGAATACATTTGTTATAATTGTTTTTAGTTTAAAACCAAAATTATTTATCATGATTACGGCACGCATTTTTTTGCTAATAGTTGGGGGACTGTTGGCAGGTTTAAATGGATTTTGTGAAGGTAAAGATGGAAAAGCAATGGAAGTGCATAAACGTGTAATAACAATTGATACACATTGTGATACGCCAATGGCACTGCTGGAAGGCGATTTGGATGTTGGAGTCGCAAACAAAGCGCCGGGAAGCCGGGTTGATTTTCCGAGGATGGAAGAAGGCGGATTGGATGCCATATTTTTTGCCGCATTTACCAGCCAGCGGGAACGCAATGATGAGAATACACAGAAAGCCTACGAATTGGCTAACGAGATGATTGAGAAAACATACGAAGTTTGCAAAAAGTACAATAATATGGCTGAAGTGGCAACTACACCTGAAGATGTTGTTCGGCTGGAGAAGGAGGGAAAACGTGCTATTTACATTGGAATGGAAAATGGTTTCCCTTTAGGTCAGGAACTCGACAGGGTAGAAGAATTTTACAATAAGGGTGTTCGTTACATTACGCTTTGTCACTCGTCGAATAACGATGTTTGCGATTCCTCAACCGATAAAAACGGACCGGAATTCAACGGTTTGAGTCCATTCGGAAAGAAGGTTGTAAAAGAAATGAATCGGCTGGGAATGATGATCGATGTTTCGCATATTTCTGATAAATCGTTTTACGATGTGGTAGAACTGAGTAGAGTGCCGGTTATTGCTTCGCACTCGAGTGTGCGTGCGATAGCTCATCATAAGCGAAACATGACCGATGATATGATAAAAGCGCTGGCTAAAAATGGTGGTGTAATTCAAATTTGTTTACTCGACGACTACATTAAAGACCCTGATACTACCACTGTTCGCTATCAAAAAGAACAAGAACTACGTAAAGTGTTTAATACAAGCTTTGCAAAGATGAGTGATGAAGAACAGGCAGAAGTGCGGAGGCAGTGGCGGGAACTGGATGAGAAATATCCAAAGCAGTTACCAACCGTTGCTGATTGTGTGGATCATATCGATCATCTAAAAAAACTGGTTGGGATTGATTATGTGGGTATTGGGTCGGATTTTGATGGCGGAGGCGGATTGGCCGATTGTGCCGATGTTAGCCAAATGCCTAACATTACAGCCGAAATGCTAAAGCGTGGTTATACCGAAGAGGAGATTGCCAAAGTTTGGGGTGGGAATTTTTTACGCGTTTTTGCTAAAGTGATTGAGAATAAGCAATAGTTGTAAATGTTCAGTGTGTTTTTACTCCCTGCAACCACTAATTAATAAAAGTAAAGAGGAGCAGACTTGTATCGTGGAGCAGATGCATATAGGGTTCTTCTTTATGTTCAAATAAGAAGCTAAAGTTTAAAATGTTGATTTCTAAATAGATTTGCATTTTTGGAGAAACGATGTGAATAAATGCATTTTATTGTTAGTGAAATAATTTTAAGGTATTTTTGAAGTGAGTGTTAGGTTTAAAATAGTTTGTTTCAGGAGATAGTTGTGATTTAAGTTGGCCTTTATTAAAACGCAACTCCTGTAACAAAAAAGATCCTAAAAAGTATTGGTGACAAATTGTTACTATAACCCAATCAGGAAAATACTGGTGATTTTATTTGTAGGTATTTTCCTTGTCAATATGGAGACGAATTCGGCAGAATGTGTCAATGCTATTTCTTTGCCTGAAACGATCTTTCCAAATCTTGTGGTTTCCGAAGGCATGTCATCTTCTAATTTTCCTGAAAATAGTGTGAGTTTGTCCCCGTTGTTGTATCCACACGATATTATTCGCGAAACAGATGAAAATGCTTGTACGGCTTATATTCAAACAGGATTAAATATTGACGATTCGAAGCACATTTTAAAGTCATTAAGCTGGGAAATGACAGGTGCATGTAGAGATAGGTCTGCCAAATCGGGCATAAATCAGATAGGAGCATATCTTTTCAATAAAGGATCGACAGTGATTACTTATAGCGGTATTTCTGTCAATAACGACCCCATTACATATAAATTTACGGTAACAGTTGTCGATAATCAGGTTCCACGGCTAGTTAGTTCGCCCGGACATATAACAGTTAGGAACCTGCCTGAAGAATGTTATGCAAATGTAAGTTGGACCGAACCTTCTGCTACCGATAATTGTGTAGCTCAGGATCAATTGATTTTTACCAGTAATTACAATTCGGGTCAGCAGTTTCCTGTTGGTTCAACCCTGGTTGAATATCGAATTAGCGATGGCGTAAATACGGCTGTTCATAATTTTACTGTAACCGTTATGGATACTGAAGCTCCTGAACTTGTTGCACCACCAGTTTTGGAAAGCGAATGTGGAAAGCCAATACCGGATGCTTTTACAACCTGGGCGCAATTTGAGCAGGCAGGCGGAAGTGCGAGTGATAACTGTTCGGTAAACTACGGAAGTTTTAGATACGTGGGCCAAACCAGCAGCGGTATAACCTGCCCCTACATCGTAACCCGTACCTATAGTATTTCGGATAATGATGGTAACGTATCTGAAGTTAAGCATGTAATTCAGGTAACAGGAGAAGGAATGGCTTATGAAGCCAAAGCTGAATCCACCGAACCAGAAGTCCTTTTAGAACCGGGAGCAGAGACTCAGGCCGAGATCTTGTTCTCAAAAACAGATGTTAGTTGTAAAGGAAGCAGAACCGGGGCGGTTGACCTGACTGTAAATGGTGCGTCAGGAACATTGAGTTATGTGTGGTCAACGCAAAACGGAAGTGGCATTGTACAGGGGGCTGAAGATCAAAGTACCTTAAGCGATGGAGATTATACCGTAATGGTTTACGAGGATGGTGTTCGTTTATTGTCCTTCGATTTCAGCATTTTGGTATCCGATAATCAGGTACCGGTGTTAAATGCACCTGAAAATATTCAACGAACTTGCGGACAAGCTATCCCGGCTGCTTATAGCACCTGGTCTGAATTCGCAAATGCAGGAGGTACAGTTAGCGATAACTGTCAGATTTATTATTCAACTTTCCGCCTGGCTTCCGAAACGCAAAGTAATCCGGATTGCCCTTATACAATTACCCGAACTTATGAGATTATGGATGTAAATGGAAACCGAGGTTTTGCAGAGCATTTAATAACTGTTGAGGAAGCAGAGGTTGTTTTGAAATCGGGGATGGGAACGGCAGCAGTAATAACATCCACTGCAACAGGAGGTGACTGGGATCTTGGCAGTTCTTGGGTGGGAGGAGTAGTTCCTTTACCGACTGATGATGTTGAAATTGTCTCAGGAGCAACGATTACACTTACTGATGATCGTACTGTTGTGAATATTACAAATAATGGAACGCTCTTAATTGGAGATAACAATCTTCAGGTAGATGGAGATCTTGTAAACGATGGCACATTAACTGTTGGAGCCGGAACAATAACCAGCTATGGCAATTGGACCAACAACGGGAGTTTTAACGCAGGAACCGGAACGGTTGAATTTACAGGTTCTACAAATGCTATCATCAGCGGAACTTCAGCGACTACTTTCAACAACTTTATTTTGGATAAGGGGGCAGATGTTACAACAGATTTGGCTGTTCAAAGTGACATTACAATCACAGATTTGACATTTGATTCAGGAGTCCTGGATATAGAGAATGGGACAACTGACATTGCAGATATTGCAAATCCGAACAATAGGATTCCCTCATCATCTGGATTACGAGTCTCAGGAGGGAGGTTAACAACTGGTTATTATTCAATTATAAATGAAGGATTAATAGAGGTTACATCAGGAGCAGCTGTTTTGGGAACAGGTAGTGGGAATAGCGTACATACCCAGGTTGATGGAGCCTTTATCGTTTCAGGGGGAACGGTTGATATTGCTGGAAGATTAGAGAATACAGCAGGAGGAACATTGTCTGGATATCCATCTGGAATAAATATTTCGGGAGGAATAATAACATTAGCGACTGCTGGAAATAATGAGAGTGGTACTGGGTCTCTTGATGTTACTACTAATGGTGCATTTAATTTCACTGGAGGTACCGTAATTTTTGAAAATCCAAGTACGGCAGGAACAGCCCTTGATTTGGGATTGGTTGATGGAACTGGAAATGGGGCAAAGACGATTACCAATGGGATTTTTCAATTTGGAAATAATAACACACCAATTGGCAGCATCTTTCATATTGATAGTGAAATTAAAATTCCTAATATCGTTACCTATTCCGGGAGTGCATTATTTCTTGCTATGCCCGCTGATGGAGCATCCTCGGTAGAATGTATTGATCAGGCAACAGAACCAACGCCTCCGGAGGTTACAGACAATTGCGGGTACGTGATTACTCCTACAGGACCATTAACTGGCGGGAGTTTTAATGGCTGTGCAGAAACTAAAACTTATACCTATACTTATGAAGATTGCGACGGGAGTACACATGATTGGGTATATGCCTATAATATCGATGATAATACAGCTCCTGTTTTTGATGCAATTACACCATTCTCTTCACTGTGTAGCAGTTCAACTTTGGATACCGACATTCAAAGCTGGTTAAATGGAGTTACAGCAACAGACAACTGTGGAAACGTAAGCATCACAAATGATTATGATGTAGCAAACTCACCTGCTACCGGATGTGGACACATAACAATAACCTTTACGGCTACGGATGAATGTACAAACTCAATCCAGGTAACTCAAACGATAACAATCAACGACGATACTAATCCCACGGCAAGTAATTTACCGTTAGTAACGGTGCAGTGTGCATCCGAAATTCCAGTGCCGGATCCTGATATCATTACTGACGAGGCCGATAATTGTACCGCAAATCCGGTGGTAGCACATGTAAGTGATGTTTCAGATGGGAAAACGTGTCCGGAACTAATTAGACGAACTTATCGGGTGGCAGATGATTGCGGCAATGAAATTTTTGTAATGCAAACATTTGCTGTTGACGATAAAATCGCACCTGTAATAAATGACGCAATTGCTGAGACTACAGAGGAAGGATGCTCTATAAATGATGTCTCGGCACCTGTAACAACAGTTGCCGGGTTAGAAACTTTGGGACTAAGTATTTCCGACAACTGTACCGATAAGGCCTCGCTAACCGTTAGTTCGAATGATGTTGCGAGTGGAACATGTCCGTTGATAATTACGAGAACTTATACAATTGCCGATGCCTGTGGAAACGAAACAACTTATGATCAGGTGATTAATATGGTTGAAAATACTCCACCTGTATTATCCGGTACGCCAGGTGATGATGAGATTGGTGTATTATGCGATGTTCCTCCCGATCCTCCTGAATTATACACAGAAGTTACTGCAACTGATAATTGCGATACTGATGTGGAAATAACTTTTGAAGAAACAAGCACACAAAAATTTGATAACTCTTATGAATCGGTTGTGTATACAATTACCCGAACATGGACAGCTACTGACGATTGTGGTAACAGTACCTCTGAAACGCAAACTATTAACATGTTGTGTGAATATTGTTTTAATTTGAAAGACGATGATGGAGATGGGCTCATTGATGAGAACGACCCTAAATGTCCATGTAGTACACCATCCTATAAACTCGACTGTAATGCTAATCAGTTCTATTATATACCCCCTGTCTGGCAAATGGATACAGCATACTCGGATACAAGATATACAGACCCTTCCAGTTTAGTTATTTCCACTCCTTATGGTACGGCAAATGTTACCGTACGAACAGCGGATAACAGTTTTAGTGGCACTTATACCGTTACTCAGGGAGCTGCTCAGATAATACCACTAACCCATAGTATTGTACAGACACCAAATAATAATACAATAGAATCCGACCGAGGCTTAATTGTTGAATCTGATCAGCTAATACAAGTGGTTTACCGATTGACAGCAACGAATAATAAACTATTGGTTACCATAAAAGGAGAGCAGGCGCTTGGGCAATGGTTTAGAGCAGGTAGTCAGACCAACGTTTGTGGAGATCCAAATACCGGAAAAAGAGAAAACCATTTTATTTCAGTAATGGCTGTGGAAGATAATACCAACATTACCTTCGATTTTACGACTGATATGAAAGGCTTGGGCAATACCGACTCTATAACACTTAATGCTGGAGAAACTTATTTAATGATAGACGATGATAATAATAAAACAGTAAGCGGATCGTTAATTGTAGCCGACAAGCCAATTGCTGTTATGAGTGGTAGTCAGCACTCGCGCCAGTGTAATGGCGATGGACGGGATGGAGGAGTCGATCAGTTAGTTCCAACCTGTGTAGTGGGATCGAACTATGTAGTTTCGCGTGGGGCCGATGATGATGATACAAGCCCATCAAACTACGCGGTTGTTGTTGGAATCACCAGTAACACCGACATAACCATCGATGGTGTTGATCTTGACACAACAATTGGTCCCGGCCAATATTATACTTACAACATGCCAGGGCCTGATTACAGCAACCACTATATTCAAACCAGTAATCCTGCTTATGTTTATCAATTTGGTAGCTTGCAGAATAATGGAGAAATTGGAATGGCTGTTGCTGGTCCGATTGATGGTTGTCGGCGTGGTGACCGTTATATCGATTTTTACAAATTCCCGGATGTAAATGTTAATAATACCACGTTTATTATACCTAATACAGGATTGTCAAGTTTTACCTTAAATGGTAATAGTTATACAACCTATGCAGCGGCACAGTCGATTCCGGGGCTAAGCGATTGGTCTACCGTTACCTTCGGGGAGGATGATCTTGAGCTATCGAATGTTGCTGAATCGGATGAATACTTTATTGCCTATCAGTTTGTTGGAGATGGTAATGGCGGTACCATGGGCTACCTTACTAGTTTTAAAGATAAACTGGACGTTTTCCATCCGGAAACCGGGGAGAAAACATATGAGTATTTTGCCGGAAACGTATGTGGAGGACAGCCGGTTGTGCATACCATTGATGCTTCCAGTTGTTCTGCAGAGAAATATATTAGTACGCTTGTTGGGAGTGAACATACCGAAGGTTATAAAATTTACCCAAACAGCTTAACTTTTGAATACACACCAGAAGATGGATTTACAGGAGAAGACAATATTACCGTAATTCTTGCAGATGGCAGTGGTTTAGCGCAGCCAGTATGTATTAGCTTTTATGTTTGTGGAGAACCGCCAACAATCATTGATTGTCCGCAAGATATTGAAACAACAGTTAATGCAGGAGACTGCCTAACAAGTAGTATTGATATTGGTACGCCAACTGCAACGGGGGGCTGTTCTGCTACCGATGTTTTAGTCATAACCAACGATGCACCTTCGCAGTTTCCTATTGGAACTACTGTTGTAACCTGGACTGTTTCCGACTCTTGTAACAATCAATCTACTTGCCAGCAAACCATAATCGTTAAAGATTCAGAACCTCCCACGTTTAGTGCTCATCCGTTTGAAGATTGTGTAGACCCTTTACATTGGGCAGCTTTTAACGCAAGCACTAATAGTGTTGATTATACCCCTAACTTTCCAAGTGCAGATTATTATTTATTGCAATCAGGCGATACCGATTTGGATATTGACATGTCAACGTATTCTGACAATTGTTGTACAACAACAGATTCCTATTCCATTCGGTGGGAAATTGATTTTGATCAAGATGGTAATCTTCCCGGTTTGCCTAATATTTCAGGAAGCGGGCAGCCGTCGGAATATGGTAGTATTCATCTTTGGGGGGATGGTGTAAACTTTCAGTCGCGAATACATGATATTACCTATTGGATTACTGATTGTAATGGAAACGAAAGCGACCCGGTTAAAACTACTATAACAATTACACCACGACCGGAGATTCTAAAACAATAAGAAACATAATATAGAACGAACGTTGGAATGCTGGAGACCGAAGTTTTTGGATCTGTAAACATTAGCCGGGGAAGTACCGTTACTGTTACGCTACTGCGCGAATTATTCGCGTGGGTGGAAACCGCTACCGCATCATTGTATTGCATGACAGAGGAAACCCCTTAAAGGTTTAGGTTTCAAAAACTCTTGAAGGGTTTAGCAGAGCCGCCTGCCAATCCTTAGGCATTTCGCGAATCTTATAAGGAAATTAATTACTGATTTGTTGATGCAACCATTCGGGTGGGGCACAGTATTTGTTGCTATATTCTGTTTTCCAGTAAATTACAATAAGAAACCTGCTTTAGAAAAGAGTGATGATATTAGGTGAGAAAGGATCAGGCCTGATCGGTATTGGTGTGAAGTGTTTTAAACAAAAAACGAAATACAACATTTTGAAGCTGATTAAAGTTATTAACATTTCCCAAATTGGGATAATTAACAAAGATAATTCTGAAAGTACTGGATATTATAGGGTTTTGTGAATATCTTTTTGAGTAACACATAGTTGCATTTGTTAATAAAATATCGTAGTTTTCCATAGTTGTAAAGAGAAAACTCGTATCGTCATTAAAAGAATTGTTGTATTAGGGATATTTGTCTTGCTAATATCGCTTAGATGTGGTGCACAACAAGATCCTATTTTTACTTCATATATGTATAATGGTCAGATAATTAATCCGGCCTATGCAGGAATGTGGGAGAAGATAGGTTTTACCACTTTAGTAAGAAAACAGTGGGCAGGGATTAACCGTTCGCCTCTGACTGAATACATTTCATTTCACTCACCTTTACGTAATGAAGCTGTTGGTGTTGGACTCAACATCATGAACGACACATTTGGTCGCGAAAAACGTTTAACCGTTCTAGGCGATTATGCCTACGAAGTGTACCTTTCGCGGCGTACACGTATGCGAATGGGTGTAAAATTCGGTTTTACCAATTATAAAAACCCGCTTACCGAATATATTCTATATCCGGATGGCAAGTACGACAGGGCTTTTGATGAAGATGTAGATTTATCATTTCTACCCAATTTCGGTTTCGGAATATTTATTTATCAGGATTATTTTTATGCAGGATTCTCTATACCAAAGCTTATTGAAAACGATCTGAAAGAGAATTTCCATAACTATTCTACCAGTGCCGAGGTGCGTACCATTTACCTGAACGGTGGTTATGTATTTCCGCTTGATCCTTTTAATTATTTTGTGTTTAAACCCACATTGCTGGTTAAGGCGACCTGGGGTGTGCCACTACAGATTGATTTGGCAGCAAACTTTATGATTCGCGAAAAACTGTGGCTTGGTGTATTAGGGCGTACTGGTGGTGCCATCTGTTTTACCGGCAACTGGATGTTTAGTAACAAGTTTCGGGTGGGATTTGCAATGGACATAACAACAAACGAAATATATCCATATCAGAACGGAACCTTTGAATTTACTTTTGGTTTTGATGTGGACTTTTTTGGACGTAGTTACTTACGATCCAGATATTTTTGATGACGATATAAACTTTTTTAAGTGTTTTTACCCAAAAAACAAATATGTGATGAGAAAAAATGAAGAGATATTGACCGGATAGTAGAGTATTAAAAATTCAAAATCCGGTGTGTAGGAAAAACAAAAAGTAAGTTGTGGGAAGCAATAAGCTGCCCGTAATTTAATTTTTGGAACTGTAGTAATATAAATTTCTACAGGTGTGTTGATTAGACTCATATTAAAATGAATTGTTTGAGTTGATAAGAATCCAACATAGCCGGACTTTGAAAATAGCCCTGTTGATTATGGCTGTTTATAGTATTATTATGGATGCGAAATCTGTGAATTGGAAGGATCGTACATTGGAAGCGATGAATCTTCTTGTGATTACAGAATCGTCAGTTCAGACTGATGCGGGTGTTGTTATGCCTTCATTTGAGAATGAAGCTGTGCCAATGATGCCTGATAGTTCTGGTTTCGTTTGTCCTAATGATATCATCACATATACCGATCTGAATTCATGTGCAGCATTAATCAGTAGTGGTTTAAATATTCTCGATGCTGAAAATACTATCGTATCGCTAACCTGGCAAATGACTGGTGCAACCGAAGCCTCGTCGAATGGTTCCGGCATTAACCAAATTGGCAATTATACTTTTAACGAAGGAACAACAGTAGTTACTTATCGCGGTGCAACTCTTTACAACAACTCAATTAACTGCACCTTTACTGTTACGGTTTCAGATAATCAGGTTCCACGGCTAATCAGCTCACCCGGACACATAACTGTTCGAAATAAGCCTGGAGAATGTTATGCAAATGTAAGTTGGACCGAACCTTCTGCTACCGATAATTGTGTAGCTCAGGATCAATTGATTTTTACCAGTAATTACAATTCGGGTCAGCAGTTTCCTGTTGGTTCAACCCTGGTTGAATATCGAATTAGCGATGGTACCAATACGGCCGTTGATAATTTTACAGTAACCGTTATGGATACTGAAGCCCCTGAACTTGTTGCACCACCGGTTTGGGAAAGCGAATGTGGAAAGCCAATACCGGATGCTTTCACAACCTGGGCGCAATTTGAGCAGGCAGGCGGAAGTGCGAGTGATAACTGTTCAGTAAACTACGGAAGTTTTAGATATGTGGGCCAAACCAGCAGCGGTATAACCTGCCCCTACACCGTAGCCCGTACCTATAGTATTTCGGATAGCGATGGTAATGTATCTGAGGTTAAGCATGTAATTCAGGTAACAGGAGAAGGAATAGCTTATGAAGCCAAAGCTGAATCCACCGAACCAGAAGTCCTTTTAGAACCGGGAGCAGAGATTCAGGCCGAGATCTTGTTCTCAAAAACAGATGTTAATTGTAAAGGAAGCAGAACCGGGGCGGTTGACCTGACTGTAAGTGGTGCATCAGGAACATTGAGTTATGTGTGGTCAACGCAAAACGGAAGTGGCATTGTACAGGGGGCTGAAGATCAAAGCACCTTAAGCGATGGAGATTATACCGTAATGGTTTACGAGGATGGTGTTCGTTTATTGGCCTTCGATTTCAGCATTTTGGTATCCGATAATCAGGCCCCAGAGCTAAATGCTCCTGAGAATATTCAACGAACTTGCGGACAATCTATCCCGGTTGCTTATTCCACCTGGTCTGAATTTGCCGATGAAGGAGGAACAGTTAGCGATAACTGTCAGATTTATTATTCAAGTTTCCGCCTGGCTTCCGAAACGCAAAGTAATCCGGCTTGCCCCTATACAATTACCCGAATCTATGAGATTACGGATGTAAATGGTAACCGTGGTTTTGCAGAGCATTTAATAACTGTTGAGGAAGCAGAGGTTGTTTTGAAATCGGGGATGGCCGGAACCATTACAGCCGTGGCAGACGGAGATTGGAATGTTGCCTCTACCTGGGACTGTAACTGCATACCTGCTTTTGATGATGATGTAATAATTCCTTCAGGTTATACCGTAACAGTTGATGCCGCAGCAGTTGCTAATAATATTACAATTGAGTCAGGTGGAACTCTTAATGGAGGCGTAAGCACATTACAAGTATATGGAAACTGGACCAATAACGGAACGTTTACTGCGGGAACCGGAACGGTTGAATTTACAGGTTCTACAGATGCTAGTATTGGTGGAAGCTCATCGACTGATTTTAATGCGTTTGTTTTGGATAAAGGATCAGATGTGGCAACTGATTTAGTTGTTCAAAGTGATATTACAATCTCCGATTTGACATTTACCAATGGAGTCCTGGATATAGAGAGCGGAACAACAGATATTGTAAATATTGTTAATCCAGATAATACGATTCCATCAACATCAGGATTGAGAGTCTCTGGCGGAACGTTGACAACCGGTTATTATTCAATTATAAATGAAGGCTTAATAGAAGTTACATCAGGAGCTGCTACTTTTGAAACAGGTAGTGGGAATAGCGTATATACCCAGGTTGATGGAGCCTTTATCGTTTCAGGAGGAACGGTTGATATTGCTGGAAGATTAGAGAATACAGCAGGAGGAACATTGTCTGGATATCCATCTGGAATAAATATTAATGGAGGAATAATAACATTAGCAACCGCCGGAAATAATGAGAGTGGCACTGGATCTTTAAATGTTACTACCAACGGTGCATTTAATTTCACCGGAGGTACCGTAATTTTTGAAAATTCAAGTACCGCAGGAACAGCCCTTGATCTGGGATTGGTTGATGGAACAGGAACTGGGGCAAAGACGATTACCAACGGGATTTTTCAATTTGGAAATAGTAACACACCAATTGGGAGCATCTTTCATATTGATAGTGAAATTAAAATTCCTAATATCGTTACCTATTCCGGGAGTGCATTATTTCTTACTATGCCCGCTGATGGAGCATCCTCGGTAGAATGTATTGATCAGGCAACAGAACCAACGCCTCCGGAGGTTACAGACAATTGCGGGTACGTGATTACTCTTACAGGACCAATAACTGGCGGGAGTTTTAATGGCTGCGATGGAACTAAGACTTATACCTATACTTATGAAGATTGCGACGGAAGTACGCATGATTGGGTATATACCTATACGATCGACGATACAACAGCACCAGGTATAACCGGAACAATCCCTGTAAGCACGGAAGAAGGCTGTGTTGCGGGAGATGTTTCAGCAGCTGTAACAACGGTAGCCGAACTTGAAGCTCTTGGTTTGACGATCACAGATGCCTGTACAACGGATGCAAATCTAAATGTCACTTCCAGCGATGCCTCAACAGGCACCTGTCCTGTAGTTGTAACCCGTACTTATACCGTTACGGATGCCTGTGGCAACTCATCAACGTATGATCAGACAATTAATATTGACGATACAACAGCACCAGGTATAACCGGAACAATCCCTGTCAGCACGGAAGAAGGCTGTGTTGCGGGAGACATCTCAGCAGCAGTAACAACAGTAGCCGAACTTGAAGCTCTTGGTTTGACGATCACAGATGCCTGTACAACGGATGCAAATCTAAATGTCACTTCCAGCGATGCCTCAACAGGCACCTGTCCTGTAGTTGTAACCCGTACTTATACCGTTACGGATGCCTGTGGCAACTCATCAACGTATGATCAGACAATTAATATTGACGATACAACAGCACCAGGTATAACAGGAACAATCCCTGAGAGCACGGAAGAAGGCTGTGTTGCGGGAGACATCTCAGCAGCAGTAACAACCGTAGCCGAACTTGAAGCTCTTGGTCTTACGATCACAGATGCCTGTACAACTGATGCGAACCTGACGGTAAGCTTCAGTGATGCCTCAACCGGAAGCTGTCCGGTAGTTGTAACCCGAACCTACACAGTAACCGATGCCTGTGGCAACTCATCAACGTATGATCAGACAATTAATATTGACGATACAACAGCACCAGGTATAACAGGAACAATCCCTGTGAGTACGGAAGAAGGCTGTGTTTCGGGAGATGTTTCAGCAGCTGTAACAACAGTAGCCGAACTTGAAGCTCTTGGTCTTACGATCACAGATGCCTGTACAACTGATGCGAACCTGACGGTAAGCTCCAGTGATGCCTCAACCGGAAGCTGTCCTGTAGTTGTAACCCGAACCTACACAGTAACCGATGCCTGTGGCAACTCATCAACGTATGATCAGATAATTAATATCGACGATACTACAGTACCTGTCGCCCCATCATTAACATCTGTTTCAGAACAATGCGAATGGAATCCTACGCCGCCGATAGCTACTGATAATTGTTCAGGGGCAGTAACAGGAACACCATCTGTTTCATTTCCATACACAACAACTGGTACAACAACAGTTACCTGGACTTTTACTGATGACTGTGGTAATACATCTACGTCAAATCAGGTTGTGACAATAATAGATAATACTTCACCAACCTGGGATTATTTTCCTCCTAACGTTTCTTACATTGAGTATGGTGGAGATACTACGGCAGCTACCAATGGAATTGCTACGGCAACCGATAACTGTGTAACTCCAACGGTGACATATCGTGATTCGTTAAAGCAAGGAAATTGTCAGGGGAATTACACCATATACCGGATATGGACAGCAAATGATACTTCAAGTTATTCTAGTCCAACACGAAGAATTCAAACTTTGTCGGTACTTGATACCAGCGACCCGATTTTAAATTGTAACAGCTTTACTGTAGCATCTCCCGATGATATTCCAATTTCTGATGAGTTTGTGGGGATTGATGCAACCGATAATAGTGGTGTAGTTGATACTATTCTTGTACTAAGCGAAGAATATTTTGGTTTAGGTAATGGTGCTGGATTCTGTCCTGATAGTGTTGTTCGAATTTATGAAGCATATGATGAGTGTGGGAATACTACTCAATGTACCCAAACAATTCGGGTTAGTGATGTCAGTACTTGCGATGTATGTCAGGATGAAGTACCATTTGAATTTGCCGATTTAAGTGGTGCTCCGGATAGTCTTTGGTTTTCAGAAGAAAAAAGAAGGGAAGGAATTTGTTGTAGTGTTACTCAGGATCCAGGAGAGGGACCTCCCCGATGTGTTTCATTCAATGTTTATTTAGATGAAAACGCCGTAGGAATTATATTCAATATATATTCTGGAGCAGAACCACCCGGAGCTCTCTTTTATCAAATTGATTGCGGACCGGAAATTCCCGTTGGAGAGGTGGTGTGTTTGTCAGGAGGTAGGACGCATACCGTAACGTTCTGTAAGCCAGGATCAAATAAGAATATTTATTCCATTCAATCGATTCAGGGAGCTGTTACTACTGGAGATGTTATTGCGCGTTCCGATGAAACCTGTACGGATACAATTTCGGTGAGTGGATTGGAGTCTGCAACAGCAACATGGTCTGTTGTTTCTCCGAACGATCAAACCTTATTGCGTTATCTGGATCTGACTGATCCTGTTAGTGCTATCTTCAATCCAGACTCGCTTGCACCTGCAAATATTATCTATGAGGTTTGCGGAGTACTTTTGGGAACAAATGTTTGCAAGGATGGTAATCCTATTGAAGATTGCGCTACAGTTGTGGCGAATGCTCTTCCTGAAATTGAGGTAGGAGTAGACCGAACTTTGACTGCTCTTTGTGATGGAGATCTTCCGGTTATTAATGCAGAAATAACACCGGCAATTTATAATTATACATACGAATGGTATGATGGGCCTGACGGTACAGGAAGTATTATATCGACTTCGCCATCATGGCAACCTCCTTCTACCGGAACATATTCTCTGGTTGTAACAGAGTATGAGTCAGGAGTAGGATGTAACTCTTCGCTGCAAAACTTCATTATTGCGTATGATACAATTGGCCCGTCAGTACTTAGTCCGCCAGATACTTTATTTCTTGAATGTAACGACCCTGATCGGGAAACATTAATACAACAATGGTTAGCCACGGCATCTGGTACTGAAGGTGATGGTTCAAGTGCAACAGTAGATAATGATTATTCGCCATTTTTTAATTATTGCGATGAAATAGTTCCGGTGGTATTTAGTTCCCAGGACACATGTGGCAATATGTCGAAAGATACTGCCTACATTAAAATAGAGGACACTACCGCTCCGGTAATTAGCACGGATGCAGTATCTCTGAAATTTGATTGTAGTACACTTAATCAGGATGATCATCCTGATTATGTTCTTTGGCTCGATAATCAAGGGTATGCAGGAGCAACTGATGACTGTGATCCCAGTTTAACATGGACCGCTGATACCGCTTCAGTAAATTGGATAGGAAATGGAGCCAGAGATAGCATTACCGTAACCTTTACCGTAACTGATGATTGTGGTAATTCAGATCAAACTACAGCTACTTTTACAATTGTTGACGATCAACCACCAACGATAAATTGTCCTGCTTCGGTTGAAACTACAATCGCTCAGGATAGTTGTTCGAGCGATACCTTTGCCATTGGCCTTGTTACTGCTACCGATGTGTGTTCGGAACCTGAACTGGAATGGACATTATCGGGTGCAACCACGGGATCTGGTACTGGCCAGGTTAACGGGCAACGATTTAATGTTGGGGTAACAACTGTACGCTATATTGCAATAGATGCTGCGGGTTTAACCGATACCTGTTGGTTTTCGGTATGGGTAAAACACCCGGATGTACCTTTAGCCAATATCGTTTGTCCTCCCGATAGTGTTTGGCAAGCTGCCAACCCGGTGTCGTGTGATGCTTATGTTGAGCTTGATACGCTTGTATGGACCGATCCATGTAACGAAATCGATTCGGTATGGAATAACTCTGCATATGGAACTCCATCAGATGCCAGTGGAACATATCCGGTCGGTGAATACGAGTTTAAATGGTTTGTCCGCGATGTATCGGGAAGTATAGACAGTACATGTACAGTAAAAGTAGTTGTAGCCGATGTTGATCCGCCGGTGTTTACCTCTTGCCCTGATACCATTGAAGGAATTATTAACCTTGCTGATTGTGAGGTTACCAATTTCCCACTTGAAGTTCCGGTGTGGAATGAGTATTGCGAGGTTGATACACTTTGGTATATCACACCAGTTACAAGTGCTACTACGCCAGCTACAGGAACGGGTTATGTACCTTCTGATTATCCGTTTAGTACGGGACAAACCCGTATTACATACGTATTGCTCGATCAGGGCGGCAACACCGATACCTGTTCGTTTATCATCTGGCCAAAACATGCAGATTTTGGGTCATTCACCAAAACCTGTCCGGCAGATAGTGTTTGGGAAGCTGCCGACCCGGTGTCGTGTGATGCTTATATAGCGCTTGATACGGTTGCCTGGGTTGATCCGTGTAAGGAACTGGATTCAATCTGGAATAATTCAATTTATGCCACTAGTCCATCGGATGCCACTGGAACTTATCCGATTGGTGAACACGAGTTTAAATGGTTTGTCCGCGATGTATCAGGAAGTCTCGACAGCTGTGTGGTTAAAGTAGTTGTAGCCGATGTTGATCCACCGGTGTTTACCTCTTGTCCTGATACTATTGAGGGAATTATTAACCTTGCTGATTGTGAGGTTATCAATTTCCCATTGCAAGTTCCGGTGTGGAATGAGTACTGCCAAGTTGATACACTATGGAGCATTACACCGGTTACAAGTGCAACTGCGCCGGCTTCAGGAACGGGTTATGTACCTTCTGATTATCCGTTTAGCCCGGGACAAACCCGTATTACTTACGTATTGCTCGATCAGGGAGGCAATACCGATACCTGTACGTTTATTATCTGGCCAAAACACGCAGACTTCGGTTCATTCACCAGAACCTGTCCTTCTGCTTCTGTAATAGAAACCGTAAATCCTGATTCGTGCGAAAGATATATTTCTCTTGATACGGTTGCCTGGGTTGATCCGTGTAAGGAACTGGATTCGATCTGGAATAATTCGGAGTATAGCACTAGTCCTTCTGATGCCAGCGGAACTTACCCGATCGGTACAACAACATTTAAATGGTATATAAAAGATGTATCGGGTAGTATCGACAGTAGTTGTGTGGTTTCTGTAACGGTAAACGATTTACTTCCCGAGCTGGTGGTGCCTAATGATACTGTTGTTCAAGCCGATTTCGATAAACCATATGCTTCCGATATAGTCGTTAAGCTTCCTTATTTCTACGACAACTGCGATTCAACACTAACATGGAGAATGTGGGGCGCTACCAATTATACGGTTGGCGATACGCTTGCCCCCGATATTTATGTCGTTCATTCACCCGATACCTTTAACCTGGGAGTTACCTACATTGAATATACCTTTGAAGATGGACAGGGTAATCGTTTGGTTGACACATTTACCATTACTGTTTTAGGGGCACCGGAAATCGACTGTCCATCTGATACGATCATTTATCTTGATCTTGTGGAGAACGATTGTGATGCGACTTTTGATCCGGGAGTATCCGAATTAATTGAAGGAGTGCCGCCTATCGACTGGGAATTTACGATTGTATACGCCGATGGCAGACCTGATTCAACCGGAAGTTATACAAGTCCGGCACCGGGGGATGCGAACCCTATGGGAGAAATCGACTTCCCGTTAGGAGTAACTACAATATATTGGAGAGCCGAAAATGTTTCCGGTTACGATACTTGCTCGCATTGGGTAGAGGTAATTGATACCATTGCTCCAACAATGGATGCCGATCCGTATGAAGATTGTGTGGATATGATTGAATATGCCATTTATAATCCATCGAATCCGGATCCTTATTATCACCAGATTGATCCGAACCTGGAGAAAGCACCGAGCCCGGATTACAGTACTTTCTATGCAGGCGATACATATCTCGACCTGACATCATTGGAAGACAATTGTTGCGATTCGCTTTCTATGGTTAATAGCCTAAGCTGGACGATTACTTTCCAGAATTCAATAAATCCTATTGATGGAACTACCATCGTTAACCCTCCGATTAGTGGAACAGGGCAGCCATCAACGTATGGAGCCGATATAAAATTATGGGGAGACGGGGTTGATTATACGGCAGTAACGCATACCATTATTTACCAGGTGACTGATTGTAATGGAAATGTAAGTGAAGAAATAGTGAGAGCGATAACAATTACACCTCGTCCACATATTATTAAACAGAATTAGAAGTATGAGAAGAGCAAACGACATAGAAAGGATATATCAGTTGTCATCTCGACGAGGTAACGAGGAGAGATCTGTTGCAACAGAGCCACAAATGAACTGTCATCTCGAAGGAGGTACAACTGAGAGATCTGTTACTACAGAACAACACGGGGAAGAAGCAGTGAAAAATTTTACCCCCCGTTTCGGCCTTACTCCGTACAACGGAGCTTGCAGCCTCAACTGTCCCCCTACTGGAAGGGGGACGAGTGGAGCTGGTGGCTTCGGAGAAGGCCCGGCGGAAGTCGGGGGGTACATTTATGCTTTTATTTCTTTAGCTTCCACGCTACCGCGCGAATCTTTTGCATGGAGTACAACCCAAAACAAAGCAGAATCCCACGCGATAGTCCCGAAATTTCGGGAGCGTGGCAGCGATTTCCTGTCAAATTTAAACGCTTCAAGGTCTGCCAGACACTTGAAGGTTGGTTTAAAAGCGGACCAACAATCTTTAGGCGTTTCTCAAACCCTAAAGGTTTCAAAACAAGATTATACAAGCTCTGCCACCGTACGATTCCATCGCGCGGGTAATGAATTTGCCGATGGACGGGTTTCTGATACCGGAGGAATGAAAAAATTTGCCGATTGTAGGTTTAGATTGCCAATGGGAGCAAATAATTTGCCGATTGACGCATTTAAATTGCCAATTGACGGCTTAAACTGCCGATTGACGCGTTTAAATTGCCAATTGACGGCTCAAATTGCCCGGGGAAGGGTCAATGCTACCTGGGGAGCAGTAAATATGCGGGTTTCAGAAATTGCTTATAGTGGCGTTTATCACCTCACCGCTGTAAACGCGGTCCCCTCTTCCTCAAAGGAGGAGAAACGATCGTGCTGCGAAACATCTGCTTTATTCCAATACGTGGAAATGGAATACGAACATTTCTCCTCCTCACAGGAGGAGTACGTCCGCCAGCTGGCGGATGGGAGGTGGTGTTTGAATACCATTGGTATACCACCCCACCGCTGTAAACGCGGTACCCCCCTCCTTGAGGAGGGGAAACTGGATCTCGCGGCTAAGTTATTAACAACAAAAGACAATAACCCGCCCTTAAAGAGGATAGCGGGTACGACAAAAAACGCCCGGCTTTCTGTACAGAAAACCATGGGCACAGGAGATAATAATTTATTCCCATTCTTCCTGATTTCAAATCTGGCTACCGCGCGAATCTGTCGCGTGGATGAGAGGATTAACAAGCCATACGATGCAATCGTGCGGCAGCAACAAAAGACAGTGGGGGCTGGGGCAGTAGTAATATCAATAAAAACGATTGCCTATGAAACATGACTAAAAAGTTGAATCTTTTTGCCGAACAGAGTAGGTGGAAAGTATGGTTCTGTAAGGCGACTGTTTTCTCTTCAAAAGGGAGGCAGGCGGTTGCCCATGGCTAAAGAGAACCGTGGTGATTATTTTCTTTACAACAACAATAAGTATTTAGGCGATACACTAAATGATCATCATGCGTACCTGAGGCCCGGCCATCTGTAATCGGAAATCAGGGGAAGTGCCATCAGTGGCATGCCCCCTTGATTTGGCAACCCAAAACCTCTGGCCATCGGCTAAACTTGAACTACAAAAGGAACAAGTTAGTGCGTTCTCCCTCTGTGAGGGAGATGTCCGGCTTCGACGGACAGAGGGTGAGAAAATAAGATCCTCTAATAAAAGAGGATGATAATTAAACCAAACTTCTTCTGAAAAGCAGAAGAAAAGATTGAAATGATGAACAAACCTTCTCGGTTTCGAGGAAATTTCTCTCCCTTTAAGGGCGAGTTCTGGCAGAGCAAAGTAAGGCCAGGGAGGAGGTGAATTGTTAACTAACCTCTTTTTATGTAGAAGAGGATAAGTTAAAAATGAATTAAGCTAAAATTGATTGACAATCAGCTAAACAGCAAAATGTCAATCAACAAACAAAAACAAAACGTTCTGAAGTTTATTGAAAGAAGAATTGCCAGGAGCATGAACCGTTCTCCCTTGAAAAGGGAGATCCCGACGTGTCGGGAGAAGGTCTAAATCTCCACAGCATTTCCTGATTTAAACCAAAGAACAGCTAAACATTAAAATTTTAAATTATGAAAAAGCAAATTTTAATTCTAACGTTTTTTGTTGCGGCTATTTTAGCCGGAACAACAAGTGCGTTTGCACAACTTACAGCGAAGCCATATCAAACTGTTCCATCTGCTGTTCCTTCTACATTAATCCCAACTCCTTTTGGGAGCGGACTTTGTACTGCAGATGAATTGCATCCAGTTCAAGGTCAGGTTTATACCTATACTGTTAATGCAACACCTCAGACAGATGTGAGATGGTTTGTGGTTAATAATAACGATCTAGCTCCAGTAACTGCAGCTAATGATAGTTTATTAAGTGCAACAGGAGGTATTTTACCAAGTACCGATGCAAATATCGATCCTTCCGATGGAACAGGTGAATATATTTATGGTGATGGTTCTACTCCAATAACCGGATATAATATTAATCCAACAGCTGATGCTACAGGTCAATTTCATACAATTGATATTGCATGGAAATATTTTGATGGTATAACGGATCAAGTTCTGCTCGTTGCTTATGCAGAAGACTCAATAGGTTGTACAAATAACCTGATTGTTTATAGAATTATTCCTGAGCCTGCATTTACAATTGACATTGCTGTCTTAAATGACGCTGGTGATAGTATTGCCGGACCTCTTGACCCTATTACTGGAGAATGTGTTTCTCCAATTGAGTCTGCAGTTTATTCCGGTTCAGGAACCACACCTGATGGAACTTTGACTGTTGATTATGGTGAAAACTGGATTTACTATGTAGTGAATGGTGCTAATTATTTTGATTCTTGGTTACCAGCATTCCAGATTTCATATGACGGAGGACATAGTGCAATAGAAGCGTCTTGGGCATATGCCTCAGTTGCAAATGACCCTGCAGCTACTTGGAATACAATTGATGTATCAGGAGCATTTGGTACGGTGCCTGTTATGGCAGGTGGATCTGGTAATCCTGGAGATGGTAATCTTCCAGCAGCAGGTGGTGAGCAAATTGTAGTTAGAGTAAGGATAGACTATGGTACGGATTATGAGCATGATAATGCCACTGAATTGTTGCATTTTGCTGTGGATGGAGTTGCCTATGATGGGGTTGGTTCAAGTGTTACTGATTGGTATGATGATGCTGCAAACTTTGGAGACTTGCATTATGCTACATGTGATGTTGACGGTTTCACTAATGATAAAGTTGATTACGAAATTACTCCAAGACCTGAGATTGAGAATGCAATTACAACTGCAGGAGTTGACACTGAAACTAAAACAGGAGACGAAGCCAACTAATAGTCATGAATTTTGCTTTTTCATAACCTAAGATATAGCGCAGAGCGCAATGAGCAAAGGGCATCGCTCCCTTTGCTCTTCGCCCTGGGCGATATCAAGTCAAGAGTGGTCTTCACTTCAAGCCAAAAAGGTTATGGAAAGGGAAGCAAAGGATTAAAGAAAAGATTCATACGTCGAATGACGGAGCACTTTGGCGAAAAGCCCGAAAGGGCATACGAAATAAACAGCGTTTCTAAATGGCGTTTGTCATCTCGAAGCTTCTTGTCATTTCGAGGAATGAAATGACGAGAAATCTTTAACAGCGGAGCAAAGGAGTTACGGATTCCTCTCTTCGTTCGGAATGACAGATAACCGGAGAAACGCAAAGAATTTAAAATTAAAACACGATGAAATGTGAAGTATATTATACATAACATATGGAAAGGCAATGCACCACCTAAAGGAAGGGGAAATCCTTATTTCATTGTCATCTCGAAGGAGGGACGACTGAGAGATCTGCTACAACAGAGCTCAGCAGTTACAGATTCCTCACCCGATGAATCGGAATTCGGAATGACAAGGGCCAAAGGCAGTCCATTGCTAAATATGCGAGACGGGCCCCATGGCCGTATTTCAGCAAATAGCCTCGCTATGGCCAATGGGCTTGTTACGCTTATTCAAAAATCCTCTGTGAGCCTTTGTGTGTACTCAGCGCTCTCTGCGGTAAAAGAAAAGAATACCACAGAAAGAGTACTGCACACAAGGCACAACAGAGCGATTTATGTACAAAATCTAACAAAGGCATTCCGCCAATACTGCACGGTTTATGTCCGAATGCAAGAGGAAAAGCCAATGATGGAAGAGTGGAATATTAGAATGCCGGACTGTCATCTTGAGTGTACCTGTTCCGATTAGAGCATCGGGAGTCGAAGGATAGAGCTGTAAAAAGTAGTGAATGAGGATAACCTTGAAGTGTTTAATGGATAAAAATTCCTTAGCATCTTTACGCTTTTACGAGAAAAAATGAATAGGCAATTTAACAGTTTAACAATAGCTAATAAAAGACAAACAAAAGAAGAAATAAAGCTGTCATCTCGAAGGAGGAGCGACTGAGACATCTGTAACAAGAGAGCTCTGAAGCAGAAGATTCCGCTCTGCGTTCGGAATGACAATTAAAAGCTTGCGGCCCGAAACCCGCAGCTAATAAATATGTACCGATTAAAACAACATATTATCCATTTTACTCTGGCAATTCTGCTGGCGGTGCTGGCTGTGGCGAATGCTACAGCTCAGATTGTTATTCAGGAATGTGATACGATGACGTTTAGTGTAACCAGTCGGCCCAATATTCCGGAAACACATTTTGTGTGGGGAATTTATAATGCGTTGCCCGGTCCAACCGATGTGCTTGATCCGGCTACTACACTTGATCCTGCATTGTACTTTGTTGACGGGCAATATGCAGGCAGTACGGTTAAGGTAAAAGGTTTAGTACCGGGAGAATATTACGTTCGTATTCATGTTTGGGACGAGGTATCGTGTACCGATAATATAGAAATGTATGTTATGGAAGTGCTGGAATCCGACCTCGATATGGAAGTTTACGCCGACTCGGTTTGTATTGGCGATCCAACCAATGTGTACATTCGTTTTACAGGAATAGGACCATACACTGTTACTTACACTATCGGTGATGCTGAAACACCCAGTGTGTTTAATTTAAATGGCGAGGCCGTTGGGCCTGAGATTGCTATTCCAATAGTGGAAACGTTGCCGGTGGGCGAAACTACATTCTGGGTAATTAGTGTAGAAAACGGTTGTAAAGCCTACGAGTATTCGGAATCAGAACGGCCAAGTACGGGTATCGTTATTTTCCCGAAACCGGCTAGACAGCCGATTTATATAAAAGAGGAGAATTAGCTTTGAAAGGATTAATTTTAACGATTAAGGTTCAGTGACACTCCTTGTTTGGAGATTTGTCGAACAAAAAAGTGAAGTGGAACTAGTCCCGATCAAAGCATCGGGAATGAATGAGGAGGAAAAGATTGTAGTATGATGATTAACGATTTAAGATTGCAGAACGGAAGAAAGTTTTCAGTCGCAGTTAACAGTTTAACAATTGAGCAATTTAACAGTGGTGTAGTGAATGAGGAGGAGAAGATTGCAGAATAATGATTAACGATTTAAGATTGCAGAACGGAAGAAAGTTTGCAGTCGCAGTTAACAGTTTTACAATTTAGCAATAGAACAATTTAACAGTAGCGTAGTGAATGAGTGAACGATGAGGCAATGATCAGCGATCGACAGTAGTTTGGAGCAAGACAAATAGAAAGATGATTTAGGATAAAAAAGAGAATGAGGGAACAGAGGCAAAAAGTATGATTAACGATTTAAGAATGAAATGGCAATATGCAAATAGCAGTAGGAAGGTTAAACCTTCAAATGTTTTATAACCTTTGAAGTGTTTTAAACTTACAGTGTTCTATATGCCTGTTGGAAATCAATTCGTAGTGTGTTTGTGTTTAGTATAAATTTATTACACAATGTGGTCACAAAGAAGAAAAACGGGAATAAAAAGGGCTTGCAGCTCGTAACAAAAATATGAAAAGACTGATGTACATAGTATTTTTTCTGCTGATGGCGGTCCCGACGCTATCGGTCGGGATTTCGCTGTGCTCAACAAATAAGTAAAAATGAAACGGCAGAAATACATACTGATGATGATACTTCTGGTAGTGACCACGATGGTGATTGCCCAGGAGAGCTATGTCATCGATTCTGTATGTGTGGGGGCGGAACGTACTTATCGTCGCGATGGAGAAGCTGGTTATACGTATTATTGGGAAATTATCGACCGGCAGCTTAATGATACTATTCCGGTATTGGAAGTTCCTTTTGTGGTGGATTTGGGTAACGATACCATCTACGGAAGCGAAAGCACCATTTTGTGGGATACCGATGGCGATTATGATATACGGGTTTATGTAACCAGCGAACATGGTTGTGATACTGTTGAGCAGGGTATTGTAAAAGTATTTAAAGAACCTTTTGTTTATGCCGGACCGGATGTTGTGCTTTGTAGCTTCGACGATTATACCTTGGTTGGCGATACTGCCTGGAACCACAGCGCCATTTATTGGGGAAGCACCGGCGATGGAACATTCAGCGATGAATATAGCCTGCACCCTACTTATACTTTTGGCTCCACCGATATTCTGAAGGGTGAAGCTACCCTTTTTATTACTGCCGAAGGTTTAGCCGACAATGGTACCTGTATCCCGGCAGTAGATTCAGCAACGCTTATACTTAGTCCTTCTATAACGATTGATAGTGCAGCTGTTCTGTGTTATGGGCAAACTGTTCCCGACTGGGAAAGCCAGGTAATATCGAGCCTTGTCGATAGTGTTTACATTTCAGAGCATAAAACCGTGGGTGGTTGCGATTCTACATTAACGCTGACGGTAAGTATAATTGATGGTGGCCTCACGGAGGTTTATGAAACAGCCTGTGTAGAATATACCTGGATTGCTGGTAATGACAGCACTTATTACGAGTCGGGCACTTACGATTATAGCATCCAAGAAGGTGGATGTGCTGATACCATGCGCTTGCATCTTGTTATTAGTCCGCCAATTTTATTAGATACTATCATTACTGATGTGCTTTGTTATGGAGACAGTAATGGCGCTGTTGATCTTGTGGTTGCCGGAGGTATCGAACCATATACCTTCCTTTGGAGCAATGGAGAAACAACGCAGAACATCAGTGGTTTGTCAGCTGGTACATATACAGTAACCGTTACCGATTCTCTTGGTTGTGAAGCTACAATTGCGGTTGATGTTGCTGAACCTGCTGAGCTACAAATTGCCCTTGATACTGTAATAGATGTAACGCTTGCCGGTGCATCTACAGGAAGCATTGAGGTTAGTGTTGGTGGAGGAACACCGAATTACAATTACCAATGGATAAATGAAGCAGGAAATGTTGTTGGTACGGATGAAGACTTGATTGATCAACCAGCCGGAGAGTATATTATAACGGTACGCGATACAAATGGATGTCAGACTACTTTAACGGCTACCATTTTTCAACCATCATTGCTGGAGTTTGCTGACATCGACTCATTATGCCAGTTCTCTGTTGCTCCCGAATTACCCGATACCGCGTTAAACGGAACTCCGGGGTATTGGTTGCCGAATGCCATAAATACAGCAATAGCCGACGATTTCCAGCATGTTTTCTACCCCGATTCGGGCTACCATGCAGAATCTTTTAACTTAACTATTACCGTTGTTCCTGCTATCGATCTGAATGTTGATCCGGTTGATCCGGGCTACGATCCAGAGCCGGTTGGAAGCATCTTTATGAATATAAACGGAGGAAACGAACCTTATACCATTAACTGGACCGGCCCCGATGGTTATACTGCAAAATCTAAGGATATTGTCGACCTTCCTGCCGGAGATTATTGGGTGGAAGTAAGCGATAATATTGGCTGTTACGACAGCTTATCGGTAAGCTTGCGAGCCTTTGAGCCCGAGTTTAGCTGTCCGCCCGATACCCTGTTTGAGTGTCCGGATGTAACTCAATATCCTGCGGCAAACAATGTTGCTGAGTTTATAGCCATTGGCGGATATTATAATCCGGCTAATATAGTGGACAACATTACACATTCTGATAATCAGGTTTCAAGTGAGTACTGTTTAACTCTCGAACGTACCTACGTAATTGAAGATATTTACGGTCGCTTCGATTCGTGTACACAAATCATAAATTTCCACGATACAATCCCGCCGTTACTTAATGCTCCTGAAGGCGATACCGTTGAGTGTTATTCTTCTGCTTTTTCTACTTTCAAAGATTATGCTGATTTTATCGCGTCGGGTGTACCTGTGCCTTCCGATAATTGTGGAATCGATCCATCGACTTTTACCGTTCGCGATACCTTGATTAATGTAGAACCCGGTCGTTCGGAGTTAATTTACTATTACAGCATTGCCGACCTTTGTGGAAACGTTGGCCGCGATACCACTTATTTCCTTGTTCTTGATAAGGAACCACCTGAAGTATTTTGTGCCGATATCACGGTTTATCTGGATGAAAATGGCACATATCATATAACGGTACAGGATTCGGTTGCTATGGTCGACAGTGTGTTTGATAACTGTACGGCACCTGAAAACCTGAGGGTGGAAATAGAAGTGAATGAGATTACTTGCGAGGATATAGAATCGGGAACACAAGCCCGGATAGTAGTTTATGATGAGGTCGGACTTTCGGATGAATGTGTGGCAAATATTACCGTAGTTGATACCATGCCTCCGGTGGCGCTTTGTCGTCCGCTTACCATTTACCTCGACGAAAACGGACAAGCGGGCGTAACTGCCGAAATGGTCGATAACGGATCGTATGATAATTGTGCCGATGTAACGCTGGCAATCGACAGAACTGATTTTGATTGTGCGAACCTGGGAGATAACACAGTAACCCTTACTGTTACCGATGAATACGGATTACAAAGCACTTGTGATGCAGTTGTAACGGTAATTGATTCTATCTCGCCACAAATAAGTTGTATTGGGCGCGATACGGTACAGCTAAGCGAAGAAGATGGAACCTATGCCTTAAGCTATGATATGCTTACCACTTCAGAGTTGGAAAATTGTGAGATTGTTAGTCGCGATTTAGATCGATACGTTCTTGATTGTGATGATATTGAGGCTAGCCCGGTAACCATTACTGCATTTGCTACCGATCAGAGTGGAAATATTGGTAGCTGTACCGTTGAGTTTGTTGTATTGGGTAATATACCTCCGAATGTACTAAACGACTCGGCAATTACAGCGGTGAATGTGCCGGTAGAAATTCCGGTGACGCGAAACGATTACGACCTGAAAACAAACATTAATCTGGAATCACTCGGGGTTTTGGTTGGTCCGGGTCATGGTTCGGTAGTCATCGATAAAACTACAGGTTCGGCAATGTATACTCCAGACCGGAACTTTGTAGGATCCGATATATTCTACTATGAAATTTGTGACGATGGTATTCCTTGTAAGCCGGAGTGTGGACAAGCCATTGTGTTTGTAACCGTACTTCCTGCCAACGAGCCTCCTGTGGCTGTCGACGACTACTTTGAAGTGCCATGCGGCGAGTTGTTTGGAAATGTATTGTATGGCGACGATTTTGGAAATGGGGTAGATTATGATCCAGATGTTGGCGATAAAATTACAGTAAGCCAGACACTGGTTACTCCGCCGGATAGTGGTGTGTTTAACTGGTTGGACGGCGATGGAAACTTTGAGTACATTCCGTTTGATGGATTCTTCGGAACTGATAGCTTCGAGTATAGAATTTGCGACGATGGTATTCCTTCATCCTTGTGCGCCACCGCCTGGGTTCATATCACCCGTGTGCAGGATAACGATTGCGATGGTGTTGCCGATGTTGATGATATTGATGATGATAATGACGGAATTCGGGATAGTATTGAGAATGGTGGTTACTGGCCAGAAGACGAGATGGGACTGATCGATTCCGATCATGACGGAATACCGGATTACATGGACATCGACTCGGATAACGATGGAATACCGGATAATATTGAAGGTCAGGGCGAGCACAATTACATTCCACCTACAGGAGTTGATTCGAACGGCGATGGCTGGGATGATGTATACGACGTAACAATTGGTGGTGTAATTACTTTCGACGAAGAGTTGACCGATACCGATGGCGATTCGATGCCTGATTACCTGGATATTGACTCGGACAACGACGGTGTATTTGATATGATTGAAGGCCACGATGCCGACCACAATGGTATTGCCGATGTATTACGATGGTACACTGATGCCGACCACGATGGATTGGATGATGCTTATGATATCTATTATGGATGGGCCGAATATGGTAACGAGATAGGTAGTAATGCGCCACTTCAGGATTTCGACGATGACGGAACACGCGACTGGCGCGATATTAACGATGAAGATGATGATTACCTGACAGTAAATGAGGATCTGAACGGTAACGGCGATTACAGCGACGATGACCTCGATCTGGATGGTTATCCTGAATACCTGGATACCGAGCTGAATTGTGAGCTGTTTATTCCTGAAGGATTTTCGCCAAACGACGATGATGTTCACGACTTCTTCCAGATTTTGTGTATTCAGAAATATCCGAATGCCAAACTAATGATATTTAACCGTAATGGTGTGAAGCTCTGGGAAAAAGAACATTACGGGAACCTCGATGTTTGGGGAACTTACTACGATGCGTGGTGGTGGGGAACTTCTGAAAATGTACTTACTCTTGGCCGGGCAGGTGGATTGCCGGCTGGTAACTACATTTATGTACTGCTATTGAATGATGGAAAGGGTACGGTTAAAAATGGTACGGTGATGTTGGCGTACTAATAAGGATTATTGATCAAGGATGATAGAATGTAGTAAGCAGTTTTCAGTCTCAGTTTACAGTTTAACAATTCAACAGTATTCACAAAACCTTAAATAGCGAGCAAATCTACTGTGCCTTATGTGTCTACTGTGGTAAAAAAAACTTAGTGTCTTCGAGTCTTCGTGTCAATAATCATTACAACGCTGCCTCAATATCGCCAATAATATCAGCCACATTTTCAATACCTACTGAAAGGCGCATCATCCGGTCGTTAATACAGGCTGCAATACGTTCTTCTTCGGTAAACTCGGTATAAATTGTTGAGTGCGGGTGAATGATCAGCGATTTATTGTCATTCAGGTTAGTTGCCCGACGAATAATTTGAAGCTTATTCATAAACGCGTAACAGGTTGCTTTCGATTCCAGCTCAAAACTCATTATAGTGCCGGGAATGCCATTAAAATATTTTTGTGCCAGCTCGTATCGGTTGTCTGTTTCCAATCCCGGGTAACTCACTGTTTTAATCCGGGAATGTGCTTTCATAAATTCGCCTAAAGCCAGGCAGTTCTGGTAGCATTTTTCTACCCGAAGTTCAAGAATGTCGAGCCCCTGAATTTGAAAGCGCGCAGTTTGTGGCGCCATGCTTCCTCCCGTATTTCGGTATACGTTCTTTCTTACTTTAACAAGAAAAGCATTGTCTTTAAATTTTTCGGTGTATGATGTTGTATTTGGGTTTCTATTCCAATCGAAATTACCATGATCAACAATGGCCCCGCCAAACGAAGTAGCCCCACCAGAGATGTATTTTGTGGTCGACATCACCTCGATATTTACACCAAATTTTCCGCCACGAAAAACATTGGGCGGAGTAATTGTGCTATCGGCAACTAAAACCAGTCCGTGTTTTTTTGCCACACGCGACAACATTTCAATATCAGCAATGTCCAGTTGTGGATTAGTTACTGTTTCAAAATAAATGGCACGGGTATTTTTATCGATACGATTTTCAATTTCTGTTTCCGAACTTAAATCGCTAAAACGTGTTTCCAGTCCAAATTCCGAAAGCGTACTTTGTAGCAAAGCATAACTGTGTCCAAACAAACGATTTCCGGAAATAATATTGTCGCCCGTTTTGGTAATCGCCATAATCGTATTTGTAATGGCTGCCATGCCCGAACTTACAGCAATTGCACCTTTGCTTTGGGTTAGTGCCTTAAGTTTTAACTCGAAATACTCCACCGTTGGGCTCGTTGTTCGCGAGTAAATATGGGCAATATAATCTCCCCTGAAATTGGCTTCGATCTGTTCGGCCGAATCAAATTCGTAAGCTACCGATTCGTATAAAGGCATCTGCAGAGCCTTGTGTGGATCTTGCTTAGCGTAAGGTACATTTAATGCTGTAGTAGTAAATCCGGTTCTCTTCATTTGTAATCTTTAAAGGCGTAAAAATAAGCTTTTGTATTACTTTCATGACTTGCTGTTATAAAATACCAGTTGAGAAAGCCTGATATTTGACATCCTCAAAACAATTCTAAAACATAAAAGTTTTTTTTATGCGGATACAATATGGTACAATAGTTGCAGTTTTAACTATGCATTTTAAGTTATAATTAAACAGCATTTAATTAACACTTGTAAACCATGGCGCCCCACGCCATGGTTTTTTTATACTTTCTTTTCCTGATTATTTAAAACCGATTTTTCCTTTCCTGTAATTTTCTCCGCATTCCGTATGCTCCGCGGCGGGGGCGTTAATTAATTCTAAATGTTTAATGTGCTACAACAGGAGTCTGCCTGTCAGATAGTTAATGGGTTTTAGGGAAAAAGAAGACTTTTTTGAAATGTATTTTCTCTTAATAATCTACATTTTCACGTCTGATTCTATATCTTTAAAAAACAAATTCGGAAGTGTTCTTCGGATTTGAAAGGCTAAAAAGAAAGGAGCCCAATCGATGAAACGAGTAGATAAAAAAGCCCGTTTCATATAGGAGCATTATCATGCGAGTTCCATCTTATACCTTAAAAAACGAAAAACTTTAATAAGATGAAAAGATACCTGCCGAAGTTAGTTCAAAATGATAAATGGCTTGAGCCTTATGCCGGTGTTATTTCCGACCGAATGATACTTGCTGATCGTAAAGAAAAAGAAATTACCGGCGACCGGTCGCTGGTCGATTTTGCTACCGGGCATTTGTATTTTGGTTTGCACCGAACCGAATCGGGCTGGGTAATTCGCGAGTGGGCCCCCAATGCAACGCATATTTATCTGGTTGGTACTTTTAACGATTGGCATGAAAATGTTGAGTACTCTTTCGCAAGTCTCGATCACGGTGTTTGGGAATTGCATCTGGCAGCCGATCAAATAGCGCATGGCGATTTGTATGCTTTAAATGTGCATTGGTCAGTAAACTTTGGAAAACGAATACCTGCCTGGGCTACGCGTGTTGTGCAGGACGAAAATACACACATATTTAATGCGCAGGTTTGGGCGCCCGAAAATCCATACGAGTGGAAGAACCCGGAGTTTCAGCGGGCTGATGAGCACCCACTGATTTATGAAGGGCATGTGGGTATGGCTGGCGAAGAAGAACGTGTGCATACTTACAATGAATTTCGTGAACAGATGTTGCCGCGTATAAAAGCTAACGGCTACAATGTTATTCAGTTGATGGCGATTCCGGAGCATCCGTATTACGGGAGTTTTGGATATCATGTAAGCAGCTTTTTTGCTGCATCGTCGCGTTTTGGTACGCCCGAAGAATTGAAACAACTGATTGATGAGGCGCACGGAATGGGGATTGCGGTGATTATGGATTTGGTGCATTCGCATGCCGTAAAAAACGAAGTTGAAGGCCTCGGAAACTACGATGGCACACGTTACCAGTTTTTCCACGAAGGGGCAAAAGGTGAGCATCCGGCATGGGATAGCTATTGTTTTAACTACGATAAAAATGAGGTGTTGCACTTCCTTTTGTCAAATATAAGCTACTGGCTCACCGAGTATAAATTTGATGGATTCCGTTTCGACGGAGTAACCAGTATGTTGTATTTTAACCATGGTTTGGAGATTGCATTTACCACATACGACGACTATTTTAATGCCAATGTCGACCATGAGGCAACTACCTATTTTAAGCTGGCGAATAAGTTGATTAAAGAAATTAATCCGCGGGCACTGTCGATTGCCGAAGATATGAGCGGAATGCCCGGACTGGCCGCAGCAATTGAAGATGGTGGCTTGGGATTTGATTTCAGAATGGCAATGGGCGTTCCTGACTTCTGGATAAAAATGATAAAAGAAAAGTCGGACGACGAATGGGAGGTCGGCGATATTTTTTACCAGCTAACCTCGAAGCGAATGGACGAGCAGGTGGTAAGTTATGTCGAATCGCACGATCAGGCCCTGGTAGGCGATAAAACCATCATCTTCCGGCTGATTGATAAAGAAATGTATTTTTCCATGCGAAAAGATCAGCAGAACCTGATTGTTGACCGTGGAATAGCACTGCATAAAATGATCCGACTGGCTACTGCAAGTACTGCCGGCGGTGCTTACCTTAATTTTATGGGTAACGAGTTCGGGCATCCCGAATGGATTGATTTTCCGCGGGTAGGAAACAATTGGTCTTATCAGCATGCCCGGAGAATCTGGAGCATTGCCGAGGATCAGGATCTGAAGTATCATTGGATGTATGATTTTGATAAAGAAATGATTCAGCTGATCAACCAGAATAAGATACTTTCTATTCCTCCGGTTGATCTGGTTTTGGAAAACAAGCCCGATAAGGTGTTTGCCTTCCATCGCGGACTGTTTTTGTTTGTTTTCAATTTTAATCCAACGCAGTCGTTTACCGATTACGGGATTCCGCTTGGTTCCGGGAAATATCAAATTGTTTTGAACACCGATTCAGGGCGCTTTGGTGGTCACGACCGTGTTGATGAGGAGATTAGTTACTATACCATGCCAAGCAAAGGAATGGATAGCCAGCATTATTTACGACTGTATTTGCCGGCAAGAACGGCTTTGGTGCTTAAAAAAGTGGATATCCCGAAAGTGAAGTAAATGGCTGAATTAAAATTTCAAACCATAGTAGATGTGCCACAATTTCAGTGGCAAACGGATTACAAGAAGAAGAACCTGTTTATGGGCTCGTGTTTTACCGAAAATATTGGGGCAAAAATGGAAGCCCTGAAATATCCGGTCGACATTAATCCGTTTGGAATTTTGTATAACCCGCTTTCTGTTGCCAACGGGCTGCGGCTATTGCTCGAAAAAAAGCAGCTTTCGGCAGACGATCTTTTCGAGCACAACGGCCTTTGGCACAGCTTCAGTCATCACGGCCGTTTTTCGAATACGGAGCAAAATAAGGCGTTGGATGACATAAATACGCGTATTAAAAGCTCAGCAACTTTTTTAAAACAGGCCGATTTTTTATTCCTTACTTTTGGTACCGCTTGGATTTATCGGTACAAAAAGAGTGGTGAACTGGTTTCGAATTGCCATAAAATTCCGGCTCGCGAGTTTGTGCGCGAACGTTTGTCGGTACAACAGATCGTTGAAGTTTATCGTGAATTGCTAACAAAAATATGGCAGATAAATCCTGACCTGAAAGTGGTGTTTACCGTTAGTCCGATTCGTCATTGGAAGGACGGTGCTGTTGAAAATCAGCGAAGTAAGTCGACGCTTGTATTAGCTGTCGATCAACTTATTCAGGAGCTTGGTACTAAAAAATGTGCCTATTTCCCGTCGTACGAAATTGTGATGGATGAACTGCGCGATTATCGTTTTTATGCTGAAGATATGTTGCATATTTCGGAGGTAGCTATTAAGCATATCTGGTCGCGTTTTGAGGCGGCACTAGTTGGTGCTGAAAGTATTGAAATTGGCCGGGAAGTTCAAAAAATAAACAATGCTGTAAAGCATCGTCCAATCAACAAAAAATCCCTTGAATATTCCAAATTTCTCTTTAGTTTTCTTAACAAATTAGAGTTATTGGAAAAAAGGTTTCCGTATCTTAATTTAAAGTTAGAAAAAGAATATTTTAATGTACAGATTGAGGAATTTGGTGATGGCAACCAAACAATTATAAGTTAAATCTCTTAACTTAGTAGTGACAACTTCGTTGTAACGGCTGAACCAATACTCATTTTGCCAAAGTGTAAGTGATATGCATTACCTTGAATTTGATAAGGAACAGCTGGTAAATCTTGAATATTCGCTGTTCAAAGAAATATTACGATCAAACAGAGCTGGTTCTTATTTAAGTACCACGCTAAATGGCTGCAATACCCGAAAGTATCATGGTTTGCTGGTGTGCCCTATTGAGAATTTTGGAGGTGAAAAACATGTATTGCTTTCATCGCTTGATGAAACAGTGATACAAAACGAGGCCGAATTCAACCTCGGAATCCACCGCTATAAAGGCGGAACCTACGAACCAAAAGGACACAAATACATCCGTAATGTAGAGTTTGATGCGATACCCAAAATAACCTACCGAGTAGGCGGAGTTGTGCTTACAAAAGAACGGTTGCTGGTTGAAAAAGAAGAACAAATTCTGATAAAATACACGCTTGAGGAAGCTACATCGCCAACAACATTACGGTTAAAACCCTTTCTGGCTTTCCGAAATATTCATCAGCTAAGCAAGGCAAATATGTTTGTAAACCGCAAGGTTGGGAAGACCAAAAACGGGATAAAAACATGTTTGTACGAAGGCTACCCTGATTTGTTTATGCAATGCAGTAAGGCGGTTGATTTTGTGGGAGTTCCCGATTGGTATTACGATATTGAATACCTGAAAGAGCTGAGCCGGGGATACGATTATCTGGAAGACCTTTTTGTGCCGGGCTATTTTGAGTTTCCGATGAAAAAAGGTGAGTCGATTGTTTTTGCTGCGGGCTTGACAGAAGCCAATCCGGTGTCGTTAAAACAGCGATTTACCAAAGAGCAGAAGAAACGTGGAGGCAAAGAAACCTTCAACAGTGTTTTAGATCGGGCCGCTCACCAGTTTATTGTTCACGAAGGTTACACTGCCGATATTATTGCCGGTTTTCCCTGGTACAATAGCATTACCCGGCAAACATTTGTGTCGCTTCCCGGATTGTGCCTCTCGTTTAACGACCCGAAACTGTGCGAGAAAATACTCGATTCGTACCTTAAATATTTTAACGATGGTTTTTTCCCCGACCAAATCAAGGATAAAGAGCTGCAGTACAATTCTGCCGACACATCGTTGTGGTTTATTTGGGTTATTCAACAGTATTTAAAGAAAAATGATAATCCAAAGTTGCTTTGGAAAACATATGGGGAAGTGATAAAACGCATCCTCAATGCCTATATCAGTCAGAAACGGGATGATGTAAAGGTGCTGCCAAACGGTTTAATTTATGCCGAAAAGAAAGATACAGCATTAACCTGGATGAATTCCAGTGTTGACGGAAAGGCAGTTTTACCGCGTGCTGGCATGCCGGTTGAAGTGAATGCCCTGTGGTTTAACGCCATTTGTTTTGCACTGGATTTAGCAGACATGGCCGGTGACCATGAATTTATTTCGAAGTGGAAACACATGGTTAATAAAGTGGCGCAGTCGTTCCTGAAAACCTTCTGGAGCGATGGGCATGGTTACCTGGCCGATGTGGTAAAAGATGAGCAGTGCGAATGGGCAGTGAGGCCAAATATGGTAATTGCTGTGGCCATGGATTATACACCGCTTACAAAAGAGCAACAAAAGCAGGTGTTAAGTGTGGTGAAGCGCAAGTTGCTAACAAATAGGGGGTTGAGAACATTGGCGCCTGATCATTTACGCTATTTTGGTAATATTAATGGAGGCCCGAAAGAACGGGAGCTGGCCGTGCATCAGGGAGCTGTTTGGCCCTGGTTGCTTCAGTTTTTTGTTGAAGCTTATTTAAAAATTCATAAGCGGGGAGGCTTACCGTTTGTGAAGCAGATTATGGAAAGTTTTGAAGCCGAAATGACAGAGCATTGTATCGGGAATATTCCGGAAATGTACGATGGCGACCCGCCCCATGTTGGAAAAGGAGCTATCTCGCAGGCCTGGAATATTGCAGGTGTGTTGTATGCGCTCGATTTGGTGCAGAATTATACAGAATAAACCAAAAACAATTGATTTTTTGGTGCAACCGGAAAATTAGAAGATCAGATGAAGGTATTAATGTTTGGATGGGAATTTCCTCCTCATATCTCCGGTGGATTGGGGACAGCTTGTTACGGGCTTACAAAAGGTATGGCAGAGATTGAAGATATTGACTTAACTTTTGTGGTTCCAAAGGCTTTTGGCGACGAAGATCAGTCGCGGTTAAAGTTGATTGGAGCCAACACTATTTCCGTAAACCGAACGACCTTTACTTTTGATGAGGGAAGAAAGACGATGGAATACCTCGAAGTAGATTCGCCTATTCTGCCTTACGTTACCGAAGATGAATTCTGGACATTAAAAAGCAAACGGTACACGTGCCAGACAAAATTTGTTGGAACCGATGAAAATTCAAAGATCGAATTTAGTGGAGGCTACGGCCCTGATCTGTTAAAAGAAATTCGCGATTATGCGCTTGTGGCTCGTATGATTGCCGAAGATAATCCCTGCGACATTATTCATGCACACGACTGGTTAACTTATCCGGCAGGAATTGCTGCCAGCAAGGCTAGTGGAAAACCATTGGTTATTCATGTGCATGCCACCGATTTCGACCGAAGCGGCGGTGATGTAAACCCAAGGGTTTATGCCATTGAGCGTGAAGGCATGGAGGCTGCCGATAAAATTATTGCGGTAAGCAATTTAACCCGAAAAATAGTTATCGATAAGTACGGAATTCCGCCCGAAAAAGTGGTTACCGTTTATAACGCGGTTGAGTCGGTAAATCAAGAAAAAAGAACATTGCCGCCAAAAGGTGTAAACGAAAAAGTGGTTACTTTTTTAGGAAGGATAACCATGCAAAAAGGCCCCGGTTATTTTGTTGAAGCTGCAAACCTGGTGCTCAAAAAAGTGCAGAATGCACGTTTTGTTATGGCCGGTAGTGGCGACATGATGAACGAAATGATTGCGCGAACAGCAGCGCTTGGTATCGCCGATAAATTTCATTTTACCGGTTTTCTGAAAGGGAATGATGTAAATGATCTTTTTAGCATGACCGATGTATTTGTTATGCCATCGGTATCGGAGCCTTTTGGAATTGTGCCGCTTGAAGCCATGCAGTTAAATGTTCCGGTAATTATTTCCAACCAGTCGGGGGTGTCTGAAATTTTAAAACATGCCATAAAAATCGATTTTTGGGATACTTATGCAATGGCCGATGCCATTTATGGGGTGTTAAATTATACCTCTTTGTCCGAGCATTTTAAAAGCGAGGGGAAGACCGAGGTGGAAGAATTGAAATGGACACATTCGGCTCGCGAAGTGAGAAAAATATACCTGGATACTTTGCAAAAGAATTAATTCAGAGATTATGAAACAAACATGAATTTTCTTCATTTCAAATTCATAAATAAGGATGATTCAAATTTATGTGAGTTCCATCGAATACAAACGACGTAAACAATTTTAATGAGATGAAATCAATTTGTTTATTTTTTCAAATACATCAACCGTTCAGGCACCGGCGTTACCGTTTTTTTGATATTGGTAACGATCATTATTATTACGACGATTATTCAAACGAAAGTATTATCCGAAATATAGCCGACAAAAGTTACTTGCCGGCCAATAGATTGTTGCTCGAATTGGCTAAAAAACTGGGCGATAAGTTCAAGGTGGCTTTTTCGATAACCGGTGTTGCTCTGGAGCAGTTTGAACTTTATGCACCCGATGTTATTGAGTCGTTTCAAAAGTTGGCAAAAACCGGTTGTGTTGAATTCCTGGCCGAAACCTACTCGCATTCATTAAGTTCGTTAAAAGATATACATGCTTTTTCCGATGAGGTTAAAAAGCACGACGATCAGATTCTCAGATTATTCGGTCAGAAACCGCGTGTTTTTCGAAATACAGAAATGATTTACTCCGACGAAATTGGTGAGAAGGTGGCCAAACTGGGTTATTCGGCCATGTTAACCGAGGGAGCCAAACACGTGTTGGGATGGAAAAGCCCCGATTTTCTGTATGTAAACGCCATTAATCCGCGGCTAAAAGTGTTAATGCGCAACTACAAACTGAGCGATGATATTGGATTTCGATTCTCAGACAAAAACTGGGATGAATACCCGTTAACAGCAGAAAAGTATGTTAGCTGGCTCGAAAACGTTGGTGAAAAAGAAGAGGTCATCAACTTGTTTATGGGCTACGATTCGTTTGGAACCCGACAGCCAAAAGAAGCCGGTATATTCGATTTCTTAAAAGCTTTGGCTGAACAGATCGTTAAAAGCGATAAGTTAAAGTTTTCAACTCCTTCCGAAGCTGTTGATGAACTTCAGCCGATTTCGGTTGTTAGTGTTCCACATCCAATCTCGTGGTCCGATGAAGAGCGTGATCTCAGTGCCTGGTTGGGGAACGAGATGCAAAAAGAGGCCTTTGAAAAACTGTATGCCATGAAAGAGCAAATGACCCGGTGCACCGACAGTGTTCTTCAGAAGGATTGGAATTATCTGCAGGCCAGTGATCATTTCTTTTATATGTCGACTAAATTTTTTGCCGGAGGTGATGCGCATAAATCCTACAGCCATTTCGATTCGCCTTACGAGGCCTTTATCAATTATATGAATGTGCTGAGCGATTTTAAAATCCGATTAAATGCACATGTTCCGGAAAGTGAAGTGGAGAATGAAATTGCTTCGCTTCATCGTTTGCTTGAAGAAAAAGAAGAAAAGATAAAAAGAATGGAAGCGGATTTGCGCCGTTTGCAAAAAACGAAAAAGCAAAAATCGGCTTTGCGAAAAAAGAAATAGACGATTTGTCGCTAACATTAAATTCACTTAACGATAATTATAGAACAGACAATTTGTTGGAATGATAATCTATTTTTGCAGCTCGTTCTAAGTAAGTTAGAACGATGGGCTTACCCAATGGGTATAGTTTGTAATTAATAAAATGAGAAGAAAATGGAAGAGAAAAAATTTATAAAGAACCCGGTTGTGGGAGAGCCGGTATGGAAACGGATTATTGTAGAATCTAACGTTCCTGAAAGTCTTTCACCACTACGCGATCTTTCAAAAAACCTTTGGTGGGTTTGGAATTCAGAAGCACGGGAATTATTTCAGCAGATAGATGCGGAAATTTGGGAAGAATGCGCTCATAATCCAATTGTTTTGCTCGACCATGTAAGCTACAACCGTTTTAAAGAGCTGGAACGCGATGAAATGTTCGTAGCCCGAATGCACGAAGTAAATGCAAAGTTTAACCAATATCTTGATGAACGTAAAGAGCTTGCTGGTCCTGGGATCTCCTATTTTAGCATGGAGTACGGTTTGCACGATAGCTTGAAAATATTCTCGGGAGGTTTGGGTATTTTGGCCGGCGACTACTTGAAAGAAGCCAGCGATATGAAAGTAAAACTGGTTGCCGTGGGTTTGTTGTATCGCTACGGATATTTTAAACAAACACTGAATTTACATGGTGAGCAAATGGCTGTTTACGATGCACAGCAGTTCTCGAAAATCCCCGTTCAGCCGGCATTGGATAAAAATGGCGAATGGGTGCGCGTTGAAGTACAATATCCGGGAAGGACACTAATTGGACGTGTTTGGCAAACCAATGTTGGCTCGGTAAAATTGTATTTGCTTGATACCGACCATCATGAAAATAGCGATGCTGATCGTTTTGTAACCCATCATTTATACGGAGGCGACAACGAAAACCGTCTGAAACAGGAAATGTTACTTGGTTTGGGTGGTATTCAGGCATTGAAAAAGCTGGGCGTAGATTCAGATATTTACCACTGTAACGAAGGGCACGCAGCGTTTATTGGAATACAGCGCATTGCCAACCTGATGGCTGAACAGAAGCTTAGCTATGCCGAGGCTAAAGAAGTTGTAAATGCATCAACAGTGTTTACAACACACACGCCGGTTCCGGCAGGGCACGATTCTTTTCATAAAGATATGTTCCGTCATTATATGAATTTTTTCCCCGAAAAGATTGGGCTGGCCTGGGAAGACTTTGAGATGTTGGGTAAGGCCAGGGCTGAAGAAGACCATTTTAATATGAGTTACCTGGCCAGCAATTTATCGCAGGGAATTAACGGTGTTAGTATGTTGCATGGCGATGTAAGTAAAACAGTGCTTAAAGATCTGTTTCAGGGCTTTCTGGAGGAAGAGCTGGAAATTGGCTATGTAACCAACGGAGTTCACTACCCAACCTGGACAGCACAGGAATGGAAAGACATTCATAAAAAATATTTTGGCGAAGAATTTCCAACCAATCAGCTGGATTTTGATGTTTGGAAGAATATCTATAATGTTCCAGACTATGAGATTTGGGAGTTGCGTAAGAAACTACGTCAAAAGCTTATAAATTATATTAAAGAGCGTTTTTCGGATAACTGGATTAAGCGTTCGGAAAACCCGAAATTGATCAGTGAAATTTTGGGGAAACTGAATCCGAATACATTAACAATTGGTTTTGCGCGCAGGTTTGCTACTTATAAACGCGCTCATTTGTTATTCCGTGACACCGAGCGTTTGGCAAAAATCGTCAATAACCCCGATCGTCCGGTACAGTTTATTTTTGCTGGAAAAGCGCACCCTGCTGATAAGGCAGGTCAGGATTTGATAAAAAATATTGTGGAAGTATCCAAACGCCCGGAATTCCGTGGTAAAATTCTTTTCGTTCAGAATTACGACATCAACCTGGCAAAAATGCTGTTACAAGGTGTTGATATTTGGATGAACACACCAACACGTCCGTTAGAAGCATCTGGCACCAGTGGTGAAAAAGGTGTTATGAATGGTACGCTTCACTTCTCTGTTCTCGATGGATGGTGGGTTGAAGGTTATCAGAAAGATGCCGGTTGGGCATTACCTGCCGAACGTGCTTACGATGTTCAGGATTTTCAGGATGAGTTGGATGCTGAAACTATTTACAATATTCTTGAAGAAGAGGTTGTGCCTGCTTATTATGGCCGTAACCAGTACGATATTCCTGAAAAATGGGTGGGATATGTAAAAAATACCATTGCAAATGTTTCGCCAAACTTTACCACAGCGCGCATGATGCGCGATTACCAGGACCGTTATTATAATCCGCAATACGAGCGTTCTCAACGTGTGAATGCCGAAGGTTATAAACTGGCAAAAGAAATTGCTGACTGGAAAGCAAAAGTGGCTGCAAAATGGGATGGAATTCAGGTGAAAAACATCGAAATCATCGATGGTATTGCGCACACCATGGTATTGGGTGATAAGTATCCGGTAAAAGTATCGGTTGATTTAAATGGGCTGCAACCAGAGGAAGTTGGTGTGGAGCTATTAATTACTGAAAGTAAAGACGACGGACAGGAAAGGATTGTAGATACAGTTGAATTTATTCCTGAAAAAAGCGAAGGTACATCTTGCTGTTATAAGCATACTATTTTGCCCGACCACCCGGGATCGTTCTCATACAGTTTTCGTTTGTATGCCAAACATCCGGAATTGCCACACCGTCAGGATTTCAGATTTATTAAATGGATCAGCTAATCCCGCAGTGAAAATTGATATTATTTGCAAAAGCAAAAATAAAATACACAGAAAGGTGCTCGTTTGGGCACCTTTTTTTATTGTTGTTGGGGAGTGAAGCGATGCAACTTTAGTTTCAAAAAGCAGATGTTTTAGAAAATTGTATTTAGCGTCATTTTTACATTTCATTCAAACTATTATTTTTACATCGAAATGAAATTTCTTATGAAACGCGTTTCAGAAAATCGGGGCGGGTTTCATTGCAGACTATAAAATAAAACAAACAGATGAAACGAGCATGTGAACTAATTACACCTAAAAGGATAGTTAAAAATGTGCGAGTTCCATACGATACCCTAATAAAAAAAACAATTTTAATCGTATGAAACGAGCATGAATTTTTATTCTTCAAATTCACAAACAAGAAGAATTTAAATTCATCGGGAGTTCCATCGAATACAAATGAAACGAACAATTTTAATGAGATGAAAAACCGGAAAAAGATTGGTAATAAGATCAAAGCGTTTCGCGAATTCAGGCAGCTTTCTCTAGCGGATTTAGCAATACAGGCAAATTTAGATGAAGCCCAGTTACAGCTTATTGAAGATGAGGGAAATGTTCCTTCGTTAGGTGTGCTAATTAAAATATCGCGTGCGATGGGGGTACGTATTGGTACCTTTCTCGACGATCAGGAAACAATTGGACCGGCTCTGGTAAATGCCGGTAAAGCCGAAGAAACGCTGAGTTTTTCTACCAAAGACGAAAGTACTCGTGAGCACCTGAATTTTTTCTCGCTGGCTCAGGCAAAAGCAGGAAGACATATGGAGCCGTTTTTGGTTGAAATTGAACCATCGGAAGAGTCGGATTATAAACTGTCGTCGCATGAAGGCGAAGAGTTTATATATGTGCTTGAAGGAAGTATTGAGATTAATTACGGAAAAGAAGTTTACCTCTTGCAAAAAGGCGATACCATCTATCTTGATTCGGTTGTTGCCCACAATATTCACGCAGCCGGCGAACAGGCGGCCAAAATTCTTGCGGTAGTTTATACTCCCGTATAATTTAAAAACAATTACATGCAGCTACTTGATTACACCTTAGGAAATATACTTGAGAAATGGGCCTTCGAAACACCAGATAAAGATTTTATCGTTTATCCTGATCGTAACCTGCGGTTTTCGTATAAGCAGTTTAACGAGCGGGTAGACCGTCTGGCAAAAGGATTGCTTTTTATCGGTATTAAACCGGGAGATAAAGTAGGTGTGTGGGCTAAAAATGTTCCCGACTGGACCACGCTGATGTTTGCCACAGCCAAAATCGGGGCTATTTTGGTAACCGTTAATACCAATTACAAATTAGCGGAACTGGAATACATCCTTAAAAATGCGGATATAAATTCGTTTTTTATTGTTGATGGATACCGTGACAGTAACTACGTGAAGATGATATCGGAGTTGGTACCTGAGCTAAAAACACAACCACGTGGTAAGCTGAAATCAGAAAAATTTCCGCAGCTTAAGAATGTTGGATTTATAGGTCAGCAAAAACACCGCGGGATTTTTAGTACCGATGAATTGATGTTGCTCGGAAGCCATATCGATGATCTGGAACTGGAAAGTGTAAAGGTAGCTGTTAACTGCCACGATGTGGTAAATATGCAATTCACCTCGGGAACAACAGGTTTCCCAAAAGGCGTAATGCTTTCGCACCACAATATCCTGAATAACGGATTTGCAACCGGCGAGTGTATGAAATACACCGAAGACGATCGTTTGTTGGTTTGCGTGCCCTTGTTTCACTGTTTTGGTTGCGTGTTGGCGGTTTGTGCCATTGTTACTCATGGAGCAACAATGGTATTTACCGAAGATTTTGATCCTTTGCTGGTGTTGGCTTCAGTACAAAAAGAAAGATGTACGGCGCTTTACGGTGTTCCAACTATGTTTATTGCCGAACTGAATCATCCTATGTTTGATATGTTCGATCTGTCGTCGTTACGCACAGGAATTATGGCGGGTGCACTTTGCCCCATCGATACTATGCGCCAGGTGATGGATAAAATGAACATGAAAGACATTATTATCGTGTATGGCTTAACTGAAAGTTCTCCGGGAATGACTGCTACGCGTACACATAATTCGGTTGAAGTTCGGGCTACTACAGTTGGTTTTGAGTTTCCGAATGTTGAGGTGAAGATTGTGGACCCTGAAACCGGCGAAGAATGTAAACAGGGTGATCAGGGTGAAATTTGCTGCCGGGGTTATAATGTAATGAAAGGCTACTACAACAATCCTGAAGAAACCGCAAAGGTTATTGATGATGAGGGGTGGTTGCACTCGGGAGATTTGGCGGTAAAAACCGAAGATGGATTTTATAAAATTACCGGGCGTATAAAAGATATGATTGTGCGTGGTGGCGAAAATATTTACCCGCGCGAAATTGAAAATTACCTGTATCGTTTGCCGCAAATCGAGGCGGTTGAAGTTGCAGGTGTTCCAAGCCAAAGATACGGCGAGGCTGTTGGAGCCTTTATTAAACTGAAAAAAGGTGAAACGCTCAGCGAGGAAGAGATTCTCGATTTTTGCCGGGGAAATATTGCCAGGTTTAAAATTCCGAAATATATCTTTTTTGTTGATGAATTTCCGATGACCGCCAGTGGAAAGATTCAAAAGTACAAACTAAGCGAGTTGTCGGTGAAACTATGTAAAGATCAGGGTATAGAGATTATTTAGGATAAGTCCAATTTGTTTTGTCTATAAGATTGCGCTATTTGATAGGTACAATCGAATAGGTTTTTGATCTTTTTAACAAGTTATAATCTGCAAGGGAAAAACAGAAAACACTATCATTTTTTATTCTCCTAACAATTTCAATTAGGGTTTCGTTGATTTTATCCTTATTTACTTAACAGTAGTAAATCGGCCGGACTCTGCTGTTTATAATTGTTGATTTTTATCATGTTTTTGGCATATAAAAAGCGCAATTTTCGCGGCTGTTCAGAAAAGCAGTTTTTTTATGAGTATTTAATTACCACTACGAAGGGTAATTGGATTAGACAGCACAGAGTTTTTTGAAGCCATTTGCAAAACGCAAGTGGCTTTTTTATTCGTGAAATTCAAATTTCAAAAAACGTAGTGCATTGAAATAGGATTATTAATTAACCCGAATCGCTAAGCGCATCAGTATATTTGATTCAATTAACTATAAAACGATTTCCTGTTTTAATTAAGGTTATGCTATATTTGTGCATCAAAAAAACGCAAATAATCATGGCAAAATACAAACGCATTCTACTAAAACTCAGCGGCGAGTCGTTGATGGGTGATCAACAATATGGAATAGATCAGCAACGATTAGGTGATTACGCTGAAGAAATTGCAACGATTGTAAAGTCGGGTGTTCAGGTTGGAATTGTAATTGGTGGCGGAAATATTTTTCGTGGATTAAGCGGTGCAGCTAAAGGTTTCGATCGCGTAAAAGGCGACCAAATGGGGATGCTCGCAACGGTAATAAACAGCCTGGCTTTAAACTCGGCTCTGGTGGGGCAGGGAATTAAATCGAAAGTACTAACCGCAATTCGTATGGAGCCTGTTGGTGAGTATTATTCGAAAGACAAAGCGGTTGAGGCTTTGGAAAGTGGCGAAGTCGTAATTATCTCCGGTGGAACCGGCAATCCGTATTTTACTACCGATACCGCAAGTGCACTGCGCGGAATCGAAATTGAAGCTGATGTAATGTTAAAAGGAACCCGCGTTGACGGAATTTATACTGCCGATCCGGAAAAGGACAAAACAGCCACCAAGTTTGATAAGATCAGTTTCGACGAAATTTATAATCGTAACCTCCGAATAATGGATCTTACAGCTACCACATTGTGTAAAGAAAACAATTTGCCGATTTATGTTTTTAATATGGATCAAAAAGGTAATTTACAGAAAGTTATGAGTGGTGAAGATCTCGGGACTTTGGTTTATTGCTAAGTTTTATTTATTTGAAATAGGAATAAATTGAGTGAAAAATTTTTGTGAATTTATATTTTTTCTATATTTGCTGACAGTCCACAGTTGTATAGACAGTGTTATTACCAATGCAAGAAGAAGTAGAATTTATTTTAGATCATTGTAGAGAGAAAATGGCAGCTGCCGTTGAACATCTTGAGAAGGAATTAGTTCACATCCGTGCAGGTAAGGCAAGTCCGGCAATGTTGGATGGAGTTCATGTGGAGTATTATGGTAGTCAAACGCCACTAAATCAGGTGTCTAATGTAAGTACGCCTGATGCACGAACAATTGCTGTTCAGCCTTGGGAAAAGAATTTGATCCCGGAAATTGAGAAAGCAATTCAAAATGCAAATCTGGGATTGAACCCGGATAACAACGGCGAGATTATCAGAATTAATATTCCAATATTAACTGAAGAAAGACGAAAAGGTTTGGTAAAACAAGCCCATCAGGAAGGTGAACACGCAAAAGTTAGTGTTCGCGGAGCACGAAAAGATTCGAACGATAGCTTGAAAAAATTATTAAAAGAAGGCTTGTCGGAAGATTTGGAGAAAGACGCAGAAGAGGAAGTGCAAAAAATGACTGATGATTTTGGTAAGAAGATCGAGGCCTTGGTGGAAGCTAAGGAAGAAGATATAATGACTATTTAATTGTTTCTAGTTTTCTGTTTTCTGAACATTGTTTAATTGTTTTCATGGCTTTGAGGCAGCTTGTAGAAGCTGCCTTTTTTTTGCCCTAATTTTACTTCTTTCTGAAGTAATAGCTTTTTCGCTCCTCCTTTATATCAAATGTAAATACTTCTGATTGTGTTGAATAGAACACCGAAAGTAAAGCAATATCGCCTGCGCAAAACAAGCTGTGTGTGCACATGATTAATGTAAACACATAAACAAGCGGATGGCTAAAAAAGATAATAATCCCAATAAGAGTGATAAGTTTTACAACTGCTAGCGGAGCAAGTGCAACAAAGGCAAACTGCCTGCGATTAAAAACATGGCGGTCGGCTTCGGCATAAAATATAAATTTTTTGAAATAGGCTCCATATCGCACATTTTTTGCGCCCGCTAACTTTATAGCAATTCCATGCAGTAATTCGTGAATGATAACAAGCACCGTTAGGCAAAAAAGAATTGTTCCGATACTATACCAAAGTGGCTCGTAGATGCCCTTGAAACTAAAAACCAGAGCACGGGTAAATATGAATAAACCCAGCAGTACCATAACGGTCTGGTAAACCATAAATCCTTTAACCAGCCAACCACCTTTTTCCAGTTGAGAAAGCACAAACGGCTTAATTTCATCATGTTCCACTTCTGTCAGAAGTTCGTAGCCCTCTCCGTTTTTTTAATCTTCAATCGATGGTTTATTCCTTTTCATACCGAATGATCTGATACAGATCTTTTAAATTAAAAAGCCTGAACATTACCGCGAAAATTACCGAGCCTGCCAACATTGCAAGGTAGCCGTAAAACCATTGGCCGATTTGTTTCGAAACCAGCCCGACAACTATTACTGCTCCGGTAAAAAAAGCTAATTGGAAGATATACGAAATTTTGGGTTTTATCTTAAAAATGTAAAGGGCAAGACCGAGTTGCGTAAATCCTGTAAACAATTGGGTAGATAAACTTGCATAAGCTGAACCGTAAGCCATAAATCGCGGAATTAGCAGTAGATTAAGCACAATGTTCAATACCATTCCGCAAAAGGCCATAATATTTAGTTGTTTCAAACTGCCATTGGCAGTTAGTAAAGTACCAAAGATATAGGTACAGGTTATTCCAATAAATCCGGTCATCAGAATTCCCAGAATGCCTGAAGAATGCTCTGTGCTTGAAGTGTATAGCGCGGCCATAATTTCGTTATCGTAGAAGATACTCGATACTGCAATAATAATTGCCGGCACAATTAAAAGTGTAAACGAGAGTTTCACCATCTGACCAACATGCTCCTTTTGTTTGATCATTTTAGCAAAAATTGGCAACAGCAATCCGGCGAACAACAAACCAAACATCGATACGGCATCCAGTAAACGAAACGAGTGCGCATAAATACCGGCTTGCTCTTTCCCAATGGGATTAGGCAGCAAGCGTTCCAGCATTACAGAGTCAATACGGTTGTAAAACGACATCAGCAAAATAAGCAGTGCATAGGGATAAGATTTCCGCAGAAATACCCGAAAGAAAGAAAGATCGAACCGCACTTTTATGCGCCCCGATTTGGCAAGCACTACAACAAAAGTGGTTATGGCGGTCAGCATGTAAGCGACAGTCTGTATGTAAACGTACCATTCGATTGAAAAACGGATAGTTGTCCACGATGTAAATAGTAAAATGCTACATAAAACCAGCATAATACTCCGGTCTAAAACCGATATTAAACTATCGGTGCGGAATAGATGCAAAGCGCTGAGATTGGACCTCAGATAAAGCGTGAAAGAAATCAGAAATTGGTTGAATATTAAAAAGAAAAGCAGGTGAAACTGGATGTTATTGTACCCGATAATAGCCGCAATTCCTAAACTGAATAGGGCATAAACAATGGATAAAACAAACTTCAGCCCAATGATATTGGAGAGGTGCTTTGGCAACAAAAAGTTATGCTGTGCAATATTACGGTTGTTATAGTTGGTGATCCCAACATCGAGCAAAATATTTAGCAACATCGAGAAGTTGAACAACGCGAAATACAGACCAAAAGTCTCGTCACCAACCGTGTTTTGCACCGTCCTGTCGATACCAAAAATCCACATCGGTTTTATCAGCAGATTCAGGAAAAGTAATAATATCAGGTTGGTTACAAATTTGCGTTTCAAAACACCGTGTTTCTTGAATTGTATCTAGAATTTGAATACTTAAAAGTAACAAATATTTGAACAGACTTTGTACATTTACGAAAAATCGATAGCACTTATGGTTATTGCCGTAAATACTCGTTTGTTAATAAAGGGGAAGCTTGAAGGAATAGGTTGGTTTACTTATGAAACGCTAAAACGGATGACGATGAATCATCCGGAGCATGAGTTTATTTTTATATTCGACAGGCCATACAGCGATGATTTTATTTTTGCCGAAAATGTTACTCCGGTAGTTGTTGGGCCGCCAACACGTCACCCGGTTTTGTGGTATCTTTGGTTTGAATTCCGGATACCAGGAATCCTGAAAAAATACAAAGCTGATCTTTTCCTTTCACCCGACGGCTATCTTTCGCAACGCACTAAAGTTTCGCAATTGGGCGTTATTCACGACATAAACTTTGTGCATCGTCCCGATGATCTTCCCTGGCTAATAGCGAAATATTACAATCATTATTTTCCGAGATTTGCCCGCCTGGCTAAACGGATTGCCACAGTTTCGTTTTATTCGAAAGAAGATATTACCCGCTCGTTTAAAGTAGATTACGACAAGATTGATGTGGTTTACGACGGAATAAACCAGATTTTTGAACCCATTTCAGAAGAAGATAAAACGAAGGTGCGTTCCATGTTTACAAATGGCGCAGAATATTTTCTGTTTGTTGGAGCTTTACATCCGCGAAAGAATGTTTGTGGCTTGCTAAAAGCTTTTGATGCGTTTAAAAGTGTTGTTAACAATACAACAAAGCTGGTAATTGTTGGGGGTGAAATGCATAAAACAGGAGATATTTTTGAAACCTACGAAAATATGCGCCACAAAGACGATGTGGTATTTACAGGGCGTGTTTCAACAGCCGATTTGCACGATATTTTTGGCGCAGCACTGGCACTTACTTTTGTGCCGTTTTTCGAAGGTTTTGGTATTCCGGTTGTGGAGGCCATGAGTGCCGGAGTACCTGTAATTTGCTCAAATACAACTTCTATTCCGGAGGTTGGTGGCAATGCGGTACTTTATGCCGACCCGTTAAAAATCGACCAGATAACCGATGCTATGATTAAGTTACACGAAGACTCCGATTTGCGTACCAGGTTGGTGGAAAAAGGTTTTCAGCAGAAAAATAAATTTAGCTGGGACGAAACAGCGCGTTTGCTGTGGATGAGCGTGGAGAAATCGCTTCAGTGAGCAGTTACAGTTTTCAGTTTTACAATTTGCCCGTTTTAAATGAATAAACAAAAACTTCTTCCTTTTTACAACGAGAATACAATTGAAGCCGGTTGCGACGAGGCCGGGAGAGGGTGTCTTGCCGGACCAGTATTTGCCGCTGCGGTAATTCTTCCGTCCGACTTTGAGAATGAGCTGCTGAACGATTCCAAAAAACTAAGCGAGAAACAACGTTATCACTTGCGTCCGCTTGTTGAAGAGCAAGCCCTGGCATGGGCTGTAGTCGCGGTTGATAATAAGGAGATTGATGAGGTAAATATTTTAAATGCTTCGTTTCTGGCGATGAACAGGGCGGTGGAGAAGCTTACCTCTGTACCCGAACATTTGCTGATTGACGGGAATCGATTCAGAACGAAAGGAAAGATCCCCTACACCTGCATGATAAAAGGCGACGGACGATTTTATTCTATTGCCGCAGCATCGATTCTGGCAAAAACTTACCGCGACGATTATATGGCAGAGATCCATCAGGAATTTCCATATTACGACTGGCACAAAAATAAAGGTTACCCAACTAAAAAACACCGGGCGGCAATTAAAGAGTACGGTCCGTGCAAGTACCATCGTATGTCGTTTCGGTTGCTGGATGAACAACTTGCGATTGAATTTTAATCGATTGCAAGACTTTTGCTTCGTTCACGCTAGTGATAGTGTGACTTTGAGTCATACTATCACTCTAATTTCGAAAAATATTTTAACCTTCAGGCAACGTTTTTGATATCCCTTGCATTTTAAAAGTGAAAGCAAACAAAATAAGGTGCAACTTGAGAAGATAATTCATAAAGTAAAAAAGGGCGACCGACGAGCTCAAAAGCTATTGTTCGACAAGTATGTCGATCGGTTGTTTGCAGTTGCCCGCCGTTATGCGGTTAACGATGTTCTGGCCGAGGAAGCACTTTTTCAGGCATTTATGAAGATTTATACCAAATTGCCTGAGTTTCAATACATCAACGAGGCTGCGCTGATGGGATGGCTTTCGCGCATTGTTATTAACCAAACGCTGATGGACAGGCGAAAGGAACTAAGCACACTTTACAAAGTGGAAATGCTGGATGAAGAACGTCATGAAACAAGTTGGATGGTGGAGATGGACGACGGAGCACTGATTGACCTGGTAAATGAATTGCCGGATGGATACAGAACCGTGTTTTTAATGAATGCTGTTGATGGTTATGCACACAAAGAGATTGCCGAAGTGTTGGGAATTTCGGAAAGTACATCACGGTCGCAATTTTTTAAAGCACGTAAATTTTTACAAAAGAAACTTGCACAGGATTATGGACAAGCTGGAACATAGAATAAAAAAAGCCTTTGGTTCGAATGATCAGAAAACGTCATTCGCTGGTAAAGAGCAAATGTGGAGCAAGCTCGATTCCGAACTACACGGAAGAAAAGGAGTGGCTGCATTCTGGAGAATTGCTGCAGTTTTTCTGGGACTATTGCTTACACTGGGAGTTGTAGCCTCGTTAAATAGCCGGGCAAAACAACATGCCGAAATAGAAACTGCAAGCCATGAAATCAATCGTTTACAAGTTCTGATCGATTCCTTGCAAACTTTGCCAACACAAGTAAGAACTGAAGTGCAGGTGGTTGAAAAGGAAAAAGTAGTTTACATAGACAGGATAGTGGAAAACAATGTTCCTGATGAAACAATTAAATGGCAGCAGAATTACGAACAGACCATGGATTCATTGCAAACATTACAAGACAAAAATGCGGCATATAAAGTAGAAATAGAGCAGCTGAATGAGGAATTACTTGCTTTAAAAAACCAGGTAGAAACGGAAAGTGCAGAGCCTGCTCAAGCCGCAAATCCTTTTGAGTTAAAAAGCGAGCGGATGGAACTGGGGCCTCAGCAAAAGCCGACTGTTAAATCGCCTGAAATGGAAATGAAAGTGTTCCAGAAAAACTTTATCGAGAACAGAAATAACCTGAACAGCACAATATTTAAGAAATAAGTTAACAAACTTCAATTAAAAGCCATGAAAACAATTATTTCAATTTTACTCTTTTTAAGCCTTACTCTTTCAGCATCAGCCATGAATGGCTATTTTAAAGGCGACACGGTAAGATATAAGTTTGATAAAATGCTGATTGAGGTTGCCAGTACCAATGCATTAAACAAAACACTGCACAAAATGTCGATGCAGGGTAGGGTAGAACAGATTCAAAAAGTGCTTGCAGAAATGACCATTGTCCCGCCTGCCGATGATGAAATGATTACCATTGGATTTCGCGACCAAAGCGAAGATATGTGGGTTTGGAACTTTAAAGAGATTGAGTTGTCGCGTAGCAAACGGAACACTAAAAGTCTGGTTGTTTTCGACGATGGAACCATTTTCGAAAAGGACTTTGGCCGCTACTGTATTTACTTTTCGTACCGTGCCATGGAAATGAAAATCTTTGTCGACGATTTGGATGATCTTGACTTTTTCCTTTCGGATGAGTTTGAAAAGAAAACGCAGGAATCTGAAGAGTTAATGAAAAAGGAATTTGGCGAGAAATACAAGAAAGGTATTATTGCCTGGCTCGATTTGCGCGATGATGAAGTGAAAGCTTATTTTCAAAACAACAGTAAAAACCTTGATATGCTAATCATTTCAGGAGGAATCGGTTCGGGGTGGATTAAAAATACCTTTGTTTCGGATATTAATTTTAGATTGGGAGTGTCGTTTAGCAAAAAAGGAGTATTTAAAAATTTGTACGCTATTGATTACAACATGATGTATGATTTCTCGGAATCCAACGATAACAAGTTTTTTGAACTTAACCACTTTGTTTCGCTGGCCTGGGAACACAATTTTTCGGATGTTACGGGGCAGGACAAATGGTACGGTTTTTCAGTGGGGTATCTGGTGAAACGGAACAACGACTTTTTTAAGGATAACACATTTAGAGTGTCCGTCAATAAAAAGTTCAACGATACTTTTACGGTTAAACCTGAACTATACTTTAACGACTTCTTCAAAAATGTATATCCCGGCATACGTTTGTCGGTGGCATTCTAAAAACAAAAAACAATTCAAGCAGGTGATAGTATGACTCTAAGTCATGCTATCACTCATTTGAAACAATAGCAATATCTTCACCCACTTTTACAGTGGTTTCCATTCCTTTTTTGGTGTTTGCAATCAAATCGTCATCAAACGAAATGTTTCCTTTTTCAAACAGCAAAACCAATGTTGATCCGCCAAAAGCAAAGTAGCCTTTTTCCTCTCCTTTGTTTACTTTTGAACCAGCTTTGTAGGTCTGAATAATACTTCCAACCATAGTGGCGCCCACATCAACAATCAAAATATTTCCGTAATCTTCAGTTGAAAGTGTGCAGTGTTCGCGTTTGTTCTCGCAGAATATTTTCAGGCTTTTTTGTAAGGCCAACGGCGAAACCGAAAAGTAGTGCCCGTTAATTTTAACCGATTTGGAAGCTATTCCCGATGCTGGGAAATGATAGCGGTGATAATCGGGTGGCGCAAGGCGAATTATAGCCATGGATCCGTCGTTATATTTTGAAGCCAGCTTTTTATCGCGTAGAAAATTTTGCAAGGTAAATTCTGAACCTTTTACAAAAAAAGTAGCGACATCGTTTAATGTCGGGAAAACCAGGATCTTTCCGTCGGCAGGAGAAACCAATTCATTACCTATCTTTCTTGCATTGGGTTTTAATTTCCGGTAAAAGAAATCGTTGAATGATTTGAATTTTGAAAGGTCTTCAATTTCAAATTCCTTTTTGTCGATGTGGTGCTCGTTAACAAAATCGTCAATTCGCCGTGCTGAGTAAGGCGTGTTCATGTACCAACCACCAATTGCCGAAACAATTTTGCGTTTAAACAACAAATGCAGGGCAGCTTTTCCTGTTGCCGATGAGTACAGCCATTTTAGCATTCCATCGCTGGGAACATTTTCGGTTTTAAGTTCCCCACTTGCTCTTTCAATATATTTTATGGTTTCCATTTTATTATCCGGCTCAACTTCTTTTTGGCAAGAAATAAAAGTAAAAAGAAGCAGTACCAAACTTATACGTTTCATTTGAAATTATTCCGGTTTGTAACCTTCGTCAACCAGTAGTTTCGGTTTCATCGATGCTTCAACCGCCAGCTCATCGCAACGCTCGTTAAGCGGGTTGTTGGCGTGGCCTTTCACCCAAACAAACTTAACTACATGCTTTTTATAGATCTCAAGAAAACGCATCCAAAGATCGGGATTTTTTTTGCCCTTAAAACGTTTCTTCACCCAATTAAAAACCCAGCCTTTTTCAACTGCATCGGCAACATATTTCGAATCGGTGTAAACGGTAACATCGCAGCCTTCAATTTTCAGCGACTCGAGTGCTACAATTACCGCCAGCAACTCCATTCGGTTATTGGTGGTTAGTTTATATCCTTCTGAAAGCTCTTTGCGGTGAGGGCCTGAAAGTAACACAATTCCGTATCCTCCGTTTCCTGGATTTCCGCGGGCTGCACCATCGGTATATATTGTAATTTTTGGACGAGCCATTTGTTGATTTGTATTTTGCTTACAAAATAGGGAGTATTATTCTAAATAAGCAAACAATGTTTTGCTTTAGGGATTTAAAAAACTTCAATGTTATCTTCTAATAATAGCATCTATCAATTTTCAAAATGTAAGTCAATAGAAGTTAAGCGAAGCCATAAGAAACATGCTTTTGCCCTATCGGGCCGATTTTACTTTTTGTCTTGAGACAATAAGTAAACAAAAAACTCAAGGCTGCGCCCGTCTCCCTCGGAAAAGCTACACGATGCCGTCTAAAATTTCTGAAACTCGTCGTACCTCCTCAGACATCAGTAATTTTTTAACGTCGTCACCGTTTGTTTTCCGGCTCACCGACCGAGGCCAGGCTTCGATGTGGCTTTTCGATATGCGCGTACGTTACATTAGTCGAACGGCCTCTTTTGGGCTTTGCCCGCAGTTGAAATAAAACCTTAGTGAGAGCGGGAAGCTCCGAGGAAGCGAGGAGATCACCCGTCCGAACTTAGGTTTTGTGAAAACGAAGGGTAAAGATCAAAAGCAGCCTTGAACTTTGTGCATACTATTTGGTTCAAGCCAAATAGTTTGGCCGCCGGCCGGCAGAAAGTAAAATCGATTCCATGTGCTCCCAAAATGCCCTGAAATAAATTCAGGGTGACGTTTGTAGGGACTTCCCAAATATTTGGGAAACAAAAAACCCCGTCAAAAATTGACGAGGTTTTAGTTAATTATCTTGAATTCGCTTAGCGAATAATTGTCATTTCATCGATCAGGTTTTGAGCTCCGGCATAAGTGTCAACAACCCAAAGAACAAAACGGATGTCAACGTTAATACAGCGTTGCAGATTTTCTTCAAAATCAAGGTCGCCACTCATGGCTTCCCAGTTTCCGTCGAAAGCAATACCAATCAACTCTCCTTTTCCGTTAATAACAGGACTTCCTGAGTTTCCTCCTGTGATGTCGTTGTCGGTGATAAAGCATGTGTGAAGTTTACCATCTTTGTCGGCATACTTGCCAAAGTCCTCATCCAACAACAGTTCTTTCATGCGTTTTGGCACATCAAACTCGTAATCGCCCGGAATTTCTTTTTCCAGGTAACCATCAGTTGTTGTGTAGTATTTGTATGTCACACCATCGCGTGGATCGTATGGCATTACCGTTCCGTAGGTTAAACGCATGGTTGAGTTGGCATCCGGGTAGAATTTCTTGTCAGGCTGCATTTCCATCAAACCGGCAACAAATAGTCTTCTTCCTTTTAGTAGCTTTTCGTCGCCTTCTCTTAAACTCATCGATGTGGCGCGGTACATATCAAAAATGTCAACAGCTGCCTGATAAACCATATCTTTCTTAAGCGTCTTTAACGAAGGATCTTTGAGGAAAGCAGTTAGCTCTTCCTGGTTATCAAAAATCGATTTTTTAAACATTTTTTCGGTGTACTTAGCGTAATCACCTTTATACTTATTCAGAATTTCGGAGTAGAAAGACGGATAATACTTCGACGAAACGTTTTCAGCATAGATCTTCATCAGTGCAGCAACAATTTTTTCATCGGTAGCAGCGTCGTAATCTTTGTAGAAAGCATCCAACGATTCTGTCAGTCTGCCGGCAAAAGCTTCAATTTTGTCTTTGTTTTCTTCCGGTTTTTCCAACAGGTTGGCCAATTGGTTGGCACGATAGGCAAACATAAAAATTTCTGGTCCGCGCAACAATGCTTCGGCAGCAAATTGCATTGCTTTCTCAGGCTCAACATTTTCGTATGATTCTTCAATTAGAGGAAGAGCTTCTCCGTATTTTGCTTTTCTGTCGGCATTTGCATTTACCCAATTTGTAAATCTTTTTTCCAATTCCTGCTTTTGAGCAATGATGCCCAGTTTTGTTAACGCTTCGTTTTGGCCAATTGCATTTTTGTAGTAGTTGGCGCTGCGTGCGTGTTTCGATGCGTACTGGATTTTTGCTTTTTTGCTGGTAGCCATGTAGTCAGCAATAATTTCCAGTTTTTTCTCGCGAGCTTTAATACGGGCAGTGTTCGTTACTTTCATGGTGTAGTCAATTCCCCACGATGTTTTGTAGCGGTTGGTGCTTCCCGGATAACCAAATACCATTGCAAAATCGCCTTCTTTAACACCTTTTAATGAAATTGGTAAGTGAGATTTTGGCTGGTAAGGCACATTGTCTTCCGAGTATTCTGCAGGAGTTCCGTCAGGAGAGCAGTAAATGCGGAACATCGAAAAATCGTTGGTATGGCGTGGCCACATCCAGTTGTCGGTGTCGCCACCAAATTTACCCAATGCTTGTGGAGGTGCTCCTACCAAACGTATATCTTTAAATGTTTCGGTAACAAAAAGGAAAAACTGGTTGCCTTTAAAAAAGTCTTTGATGTAAACCTCGTAATGTGAATCGCCTTTTGCTTCTTTTTCCAATTGACGAACTACCTGTTCGATTTTGTCGTTTCTTTCGCTCTCGCTCATTTCGTCGGTAACGTCGGCCAAAACTTTAGCCGTTACATCTTCTACAGAAATAAGGAATGTAGCTGTTTTTCCTGGGTTTGGAAGTTCTTCTTCTTTCGAACGGGCCCAAAAACCGTCTTGCAAATAATCGTGCTCAACACTCGAATGTTGCTGAATTTCGCCAAAACCACAGTGGTGGTTGGTTAAAAGCAAACCGTCTTTTGAAATTACTTCGGCGGTACACGATCCGCGATCGAGTGCTACTATTGCATCTTTCAGGCTCGAATGATTGATGCTGTAAATATCTTCAGCACTCAATTCGCAGCCCATATCTTGCATGGTTTTAATGTTCAGCTTGTGAATAAGCGAAGGGAGCCACATTCCTTCTTTTGCAACTGCTGATCCAATCATAAAGATCGATATCAGAAGTATCAGATTTAATTTTCTCATCATTTTATTAATTGTTCTATTCAAAATATTTGTGCAAATATAGTTTTTCAAAATATTTGATAACGTGATTTATATCTCTTTTGTTTAACAGAAAGAAGGAGAATATCGATTCTCGTAATCCGGTCAATCTTCAAGAGCACTTTTAACTTTCCTGTAATTTTTAGTTCGGTTTTAACATTTGTATCTGAAATGCTGTTTGAATTACACGAATTGCACTATATTGAAATTAAAAACTTATTATGAGCCGATTTTCCAGAATTATTATGTGGGTTTTGTTATGGGGAGCGTTGTTTGTTGCCCTCGCTTATTTTTTGCCCAAAACAGTGGTAGTTGAGCGGAGTGCCGATATTCAGGCCCCTGCAAAAACTGTATATGCGCAGCTAGTTGATTTGCACCAGTGGGATCATTGGTCGCCCTGGAAACGAATGGGCGAAAACACGAGTGTGGAGTACATTAATCATGGTGTTGGTTTGGGTGGTGGTTATATCTGGAAAAATGAAACCAAAGAAAACAGTGGAGCAACCATTAAAATTATTGAGGCAGAACCATTAAGTAAAGTTACCGTTTCGCTTGATTTTATGCAGCGGGGAGAGGCTTTTAGTAGTTTTGTTCTTACTGATAATAGTGAGGGAACAACTGTAAAATGGACGCTGACATATGATGTTGGTAATAACCCTTTTGCACGTTGGATCGGGCTACTTATGAAAAAGAGTATGGCAACGGATTTCGAGAATGGATTGGTAAAATTAAAAGCACTTTGCCAGGTAATTGAAAAAGAGAAGGAACAGGTGGTTTTGCTGGACGAAGTTGAAAAAATGAAATATGCAGGCATTCGCGAAACAGTACCTTTTATTGAGGTTAGTCGAGAAATGAGTGAAATGTATAACGAGATTAGCAGGTTTTTGGCACAAAAGGAAATTGAAATGGCAGGAATGCCTTTTGCCCTGTATCATTTGATGGACGAAGAAAATATTGATCTGGAATGTGGTATCCCGATTGATGCCGATGTTGAAGGAAATAAAATCGTAAAAGTGGCTACCTTTCCCACCACAACTTGTGCTTGCCTCGATTTTTATGGCGATTACAGCAATTTGCAGGAAGGACACATTGCCTTGCAGAAGTGGATGGAAGCACACGGTTTTAACCTGGCCAGTGCACCAATGGAAATATACCTAAGCGATTCGCAGCAGGAACCCGATCCGGCAAAATGGTTAACACGAATTTGCTATCCTGTTGAACGATAGAAAAAATGCGGGTTTGCAGGGGGGCTACAGCTGTGTAAAATGGTTTCCGCTACAGCTGCTAAGTCATTACAGCTGTGTAAAACGATTTCCGCTTCGGCTACTAAGCCATTACAGCCGTGTAAAATGGTTTCCGCTACAGCTACTAAGCCATTACAGCTGTGCAAAATGGTTTCCGCTTCGGCTGCTAAGCCGTTACAGCCGTGTAAAATGGTTTCCACTTCGGCTGCTAAGCTATTACAGCCGTGTAAAATGGTTTTCACTCTGGCTGCTGAGCCATTACAGCTGTGCAAAATGATTTCCGCCAGATTTGCCAATACGATGCAGCTATGAAAAATGCCGGCGCACCCGTATTACCAGGTGCTGTATAGATGCTTTCTTTTTTCTGTATACTCTCCCTGAAGCGTTCAAAAAGCTTTTTATCAGTAAAATCATATCCGGCTTAACAATCAATTGGTTAAAAATGCCTAAACGGCAGGGCTATGTCTCAATTCTTACTAAATTTGTACCCTTAAAATTTTTTGGGGAGTGGAAGAGAAGAAGTTTTTTGATAAGCTAAAAAATCAATACCGGTTAATTATTTACAACGATACCACGTTTCAGTCGGTGTGGAGCATGAAGCTTTCGCGGCTGAAAGTGTTTACCGTAACCAGTTTAACATCGGCAATTCTGGTAGTTCTGGTAATTTTGCTGATTGCAACTACCGGTTTGCGCGAATATATTCCGGGTTACCCAAAAGCTGAGTACCGGCAAATGTTGGTGCGCAATGCGTTGGTGGTCGATTCGCTGGAACAGGAGTTGACAAAGCGCGATCAGTTTTTTAAAGGTATTCAGTCCATCATGTCGGGCGAAGTGCCCGAAGATGATCAGATGGCCGCAGCCGATATTGAGAAGGATGAGGTAGAATTTAAACAGTACAATCACGATTCTGTTTTTCAGGATAAATTACTGGCCGAACAGTTGAGTCTTTCCATTCGGAACAGTGATGCCGATGTTACCCAGCTTAGCCAGATACATTTTTTTGTGCCGGTAAAGGGGGTAGTTTCGGAGCATTTTAAAAATACACCCGATCATTTTGGTGTTGATTTGGTGAGTGAGCCCAATGCCCGTATTTCATCGGTGCTTGACGGAACGGTGATTTTTGCCGGATGGACACTCGAAACGGGTTACGTTGCCTACATTCAGCACGAGGCTAATTTGGTTTCGGTGTATAAACACAACGCCGAGTTATTGAAGAAAACCGGACAGACAGTAAAAGCCGGTGAGGCGATTGCCATTATCGGAAATACAGGAGAATTATCAAGTGGCCCGCACCTGCATTTTGAGTTGTGGCACGATGGAATAGCACTTGATCCGGAACAGTACATTGACTTTTAAGATGAAGAAAAAAATAGCAATTCTTGGATCTACCGGATCCATAGGAACCCAGGCGCTCGATGTAATTGAGCAAAATCCCGAATTGTTTGAAGTTGAGGTTTTAACAGCAAATAACAGCGTGGAATTGCTCATTCAGCAGGCAAAAAAATTTCAGCCCAATGTGGTGGTTATCGCCAACAAAGAAAAATACCGGCTGGTTTCTGATGCGCTTGAGGACGAGGATATAAAAGTATACGCCGGAGAAGAGGCATTAAACCAGGTGGCAGAAATGGATACCATCGATATGGTACTGACGGCCATGGTTGGTTATTCGGGCTTGATTCCGACTTACAATGCCGTAAATGCCGGGAAACCAATTGCGCTGGCAAATAAAGAAACGCTGGTAGTTGCCGGCGAAATTATAACAAAAGCCGCTCGCAAAAAACAGGTTGACCTACTGCCGGTTGATTCGGAGCACTCGGCCATTTTCCAGTGTTTGGTTGGCGAGTTTATGAATCCGGTTGAAAAGATTTACCTCACATGTTCAGGCGGTCCGTTTCGTGGAAAAACGCTCGACGAACTTCAGCATGTGTCGGTTGATAATGCCTTGGCACACCCCAACTGGGATATGGGGGCAAAAATCACCATCGATTCGGCAACTCTTATGAACAAAGGTTTTGAGGTAATTGAAGCGCATTGGCTTTTTGGTTTGCCTGCTTCAAAGATCGATGTTATTGTTCATCCCGAGTCTATCATTCATTCCATCGTTCAGTTTGAAGATGGTTCGATGAAAGCGCAAATGGGCTTGCCCGATATGAAGTTGCCGATACAATATGCCATGGGATTTCCGAACCGGATTAAGAATAACTTCCCGCGGTTCAACTTTTTAGATTACCCGTCTTTGCATTTTGAGCAGCCAAATACAGAAATTTTTCGTAACCTTGCACTCGCTTTTGCAGCAATGGAACAAGGAGGAAATATGCCCTGTATATTAAATGCTGCAAATGAAATAGTTGTTGAGGCATTTTTAAAACGAAAAATTAGCTTTTTGCAAATGCCCGAAATAATAGAACAAGCCATGAACAAGGTTGATTTTGTAAATCAACCCACACTCAATGATTTAATTGAGACCAACAACGAAACAAGAACAGTGGCACAATTGTTAACAGAAAACAAAATTTAGAAGAATTTAATGGAATCGATATTAATTAAAACAGCACAGTTACTTTTAAGTCTGTCGATATTAGTGGTTTTGCACGAGGCCGGCCACTTTATGTTTGCCCGTTTATTTAAAACGCGTGTAGAAAAATTTTACCTCTTTTTTAATCCGTGGTTTTCGCTTTTTAAAATAAAGAAAGGCGAAACCGAATACGGTATCGGGTGGTTACCTCTTGGTGGTTATGTGAAAATTTCGGGAATGATCGATGAATCGATGGACAAAGAAGCTATGAAACTACCGCCGCAACCCTGGGAATTTCGCGCTAAACCGGCATGGCAACGTTTGCTGATTATGATTGGTGGTGTTTTAATGAATTTCATTTTTGCCATGGTAATTTACATTGGGGTACTTTATGCATGGGGCGAACAGTACCTGCCAACCAAGAATGTAAAATACGGCGTTGTAGTTAACGAAACCGGCAAGGAGCTTGGTTTTAAAACCGGCGACAAAATTCTTACCGTTGACAATCAATACATCGAGCAATTCAGCAAAATTGTACCAACAATTGTTTTAGATGGAGCAAAAACCGTTCAGGTAGAGCGCGACGGACAAAAGGTTGATGTGCCAATTACCGGTGAGGATCTGGCATTATTGCTAAAAAGCAAAGGTATCTGGGAAGAGCGTTTCCCTTACGATATTCAGATCGGGCGTTTGGCAAAAGATCTGCCTGCACAACAGGCCGGTCTTGAAGTTGGTGATGTTTTAGGAAATATTGATGGAAAATCGTTTGAGTATTACGATCAATTTAGTACGTATGTTGAATCAAAGAAAGGTCAGGAAGTTTCCATTGATATTACCCGCGATGGTCAGAAAATGACAAAGAATGTAACTGTAAACGAAGATGGTAAACTTGGCTTTAATCCTGCTTTCAATAATCCGGATGTTTTCGAATTTAAAACAATAAAATATGGCTTCCTGGAGTCTATTCCGGCAGGTATCAATCGTGGTGTTCAAACCACCGGAAATTACCTAAAACAATTTAAACTGTTCTTTAAAAAAGAAACAAAAGCATACGAATCATTGGGAGGATTTGCAACCATCGGAAACATCTTCTCTTCTTCTTGGGACTGGGCGCATTTCTGGAATATGACAGCGTTTATTTCTATTATTTTGGCCATTATGAACCTCTTGCCAATTCCTGCACTGGATGGCGGGCACGTAATGTTTTTATTTGGAGAAATGATTACCGGGCGTAAGCCGGGAGAAAAATTCCTTGAGTATGCACAAATTGCCGGAATGGTATTACTTTTGGCTTTGGTTCTTTATGCTAATGCCAACGATATAATTAAAATGATTAACGGTACGTTTTAATGAAAAAAAACTATTTTTGTTGAAGAACCAATTAACTTATTATAATATGAATTTATTTGTAATTGCAGGATTTATCGGACCTCAGGAAATAATAATCATCTTAATAATTGTTTTACTTCTGTTCGGTGGTCGTAAAATTCCGGAGTTGATGAAAGGACTGGGAAAAGGAATGAAGGAATTTAAAGAAGCCACAAAAGAGGACGAGGCTGAGGATAAAAAACCGGAAAGCGAAAAAATCGAAAAGTAATTGATATCAAAATAGATATTAAAAATCCCGTTCTGTGTAACAGTTACGGGATTTTTTGTATTTCAGAAATGGCTTTTTATTACACCATCTTGTGCTTTAACAGTCTGGTAAGGTTTTTGTTATCAATGTTAGAAATCCAAAAAAAACAGATCATATGAAACGTATTAACCACTTTGTTTTTTTAATGCTTGTTGCTGCAATTTTTGCGGGCTGCGACTCTAATTCAACCGTAATGTATAAAAATATTACTGGGAAAGCCGGTGAAATGGTTGTTGTAATTTCAAAAGATTCGTGGGACAGAAAACCCGGAGAGGTTCTTCGCGAAACACTGGCGCAACCGCAAATAGGGTTACCGCAAGAAGAACCACTTTTTGATTTGATTAACGTTCCACACGAAGCTTTTAAAGATATTTTCAAATCGACCCGAAATATTATACAAACTACCATTTCTTCGAATGTTGACGAGAGCGGAATTAAATTCACCGACGATGTTTGGGCTTATCCGCAGGCGACCATACAAATTCGCGCTAAAAATGCCGACGAGTTTGAAAAGATCTTCGAAGAGAACAAGGACAAAATACTATCTTATTTTGTACAGGCCGAGAAAGAGCGTATAACGATGAGTTACAACGATACCTACGAAAGGGCTGTTTTTAATACGCTGAATAGCGAGTTTGATGTTACGATGAAAGTTCCACCAGGTTTCCGCATCATGGAAAAGAAAAAGGATTTTTTGTGGGTACAGTTCGACTCGCCTGAAATTACCCAGGGAATTGTGATTTATTCGTACCCGTATGTTTCTGATAGTGCTTTTACGGTTGGGTATCAGTTGCCTATTCGCGACAGCTTACTTCAAAAATATGTTCCGGGACCAACCTACGGAAGTTATATGTCGACAGAAAAACGGGTTGATCAGATTAATAACGTAATTAAGCACAATGGAAATTATGCATCTGAAATGCGTGGTTTATGGCGTGTTGAGAATGATTTTATGGGTGGACCATACGTTGCACTATCGGAATTGGATGCATCGAAGCAGCGTGTAATTAACGCTTTTGGGTTTGTGTATGCGCCAAGTAAAGATAAACGTAATTTGTTGCGTCAGGTTGAAGCAATGATCTATTCGTTGAAGTTAAATGACCAGGCTGATAACGATAAGCTCAATCAACAGGACGTTGAGATTCAGGTGGAAGGATAATCGGTGTTTAGTATAAGGAGCGATTATCATAGGATTTAATGTTTTTCTCATTAACGGGGAATTCCTATTCAGTCAAAAAAGTGGCATATTGCTAATCCTTCTTTTAAAGGAGGTGGCTGACGAAGGAAACCGGAGGATGATTTAGAAAGACTCCTAAATATAGAGTTTCGATTGATTAAAAAAGCCGGTTGGAAAATCAATTTCCAGCCGGCTTTTTCGTATTATTCTGGCTGATCTTAGCTAGAATGCGGCCTTTACAATTTTACTCACGTTATCAGAAATACCATAAGTGTAGATATGTAATGATGGCGCATTATGTTCAACCAGATCTTTCGACTGATAGATTGCCCATTCTGTTCCAACTTCTCTGGCCTCTTCGTTGTTTTTACATTTTGCCAACTCTTTTGATAATTCCTGTGGCAAGTCGATGCTGAAGATTTTTGGAAGCACTGTTAACTGGTTTTTCATGTTGATAGGTTTAATACCCGGAATAATAGGCACTGTAATTCCCTGCGCGCGGCATTTGTCCACAAAATCATAATAAACCTGGTTGTCAAAAAACATTTGGGTTACAATATAATCGGCACCTTCGTCAACTTTTTGTTTCAGGTAAGCCATGTCTTGCTCCATATTGGGTGATTCAAAGTGCTTTTCCGGATAACCGGCAACACCAATACAAAAGTCAAGTGGCTTATTGTTTTTCAAATCCACATCCAGGTATTTCCCTTTTCCAAGATCTTTAATTTGCTTTACCAGCTGGTTGGCATTTGAGTGCCCATTCTCGGTGGGTTTAAACACATGCTGGTTTTTTAGACCGTCGCCGCGTAAAGCCAGAACGTTGTTAATCCCCAGGAAGTTAAGGTCGATAAGTACGTGTTCTGTTTCACTCTTGGTAAAACCTCCACATAAAATATGCGGAACTACTGGAATGCCGTATTTGTGCTGAATATCGGCAGCAATAGCAACTGTTCCCGGGCGTTTGCGAACTGTTTGTTTTACAATCGATCCGTCGGCGAGTTCTTTAAATTCAATTTCGTCGCGGTGGGTGGTAATGTTTATGTATTTCGGATCGAACTCCGTTAAGCTTTCAATTGTTTTATGCAGGCGCGAAACATCGTTACCCTTTAGTGGCGGCAACAATTCAAAAGAAAAGACTGTTTTCTTTGCCTGATTTATGGTGTCTATAACTTTCATGCGATTTTAGTCTGTTTTATAGGTGCAAATTTAACAATTTCGTACCTCATCATCTGAATAAATTTCAAATTGAAAAATAAATGACAGTTTTTTAAGATAAATTCAGCTGTTTACTTGTAATTCAGGTTTGTTGGCAAAAACTTCTCAACAAATTCTACTGATTTGTTTTTACGTTTCGCATAATCCTCAATCTGGTCTTTGCTGATTTTTTCGAGACTAAAATAGCGCGATTCAGGATGTACAAAGTATTGACCTGAAACCGATGCATTCGGATACATGGCAAAGTGCTCAGTGAGTGAGATGCCGATTTTTTCAGCGTCGATCAGTTTGAACAAATTCTCCTTTTCAGCGTGTTCCGGACAAGCGGGATAGCCTAGTGCCGGACGAATTCCCTGGTATTTTATTTTCAGAATATCGTCGAGCGACAGATCTTCATCAGGTGCATAACCCCAGTAATTTTTTCGAATTTCAAGGTGAAGCAATTCCGCAAAAGCTTCACTTAAACGGTCGGCCAATGCTTCCACCATTATAGCTTTATAGTCGTTGTGTTCTTCACGGAATTGTTTGGTCCATTTCTCAATGCCAATTCCGGCAGTAGTTGCAAAACCACCACAATAATCCACTTTTCCCGATTCTTTTGACGCTACAAAATCGGCCAGTCCGAAATTAGCCACACCCTCTTTTTTCTTTTCCTGTTGACGGAGGTGATAAAAACGTCCGATTTCTTTTTCGCACGATTCATCTTCGTACAGCACTACATCGTCGCCATCCGCTTGTGCCGGCCAGATTCCAAAGGCAGCATTGGCCTGCAGCATTTTTTTCTCTATAATTTCATCCAGAAATTCATTCCCTTCTTTGAAAAGCTTTTTAGCCTCTTCGCCCTGTTTTTCATCGGCCAGAATTTGCGGGTAATGACCTTTTAATCCCCAGGTGATAAAAAAGAATGTCCAGTCGATGTATTTTCGGAGTTCATCCAGCGGGAAGTCGATCAAGTGTTTTACCCCAGTAAAATTCGGTTTATAAATTGGTGTGTTGTCCCAGTCAATCGGAAATTTATTCTCGCGTGCTTTTTCCAGCGTAATGTATTCTTTCGCTTTTCGTTTTCCCTGGAATTCGCGAATCTGCGCGTACTCAGCATCCAGATTCTGTTGGAATTTTTCGTTCTTAGAAATCAGATGGGAAACCACATTCACGGCCAGTGAAGCATCTTTTACGTGAACAACTGGCGCCGAATATTCAGGTGCAATTTTAACAGCCGTATGAATTTTCGAAGTAGTTGCACCGCCGATCATTACCGGGATATTCATTTTGCGACGTTCCATTTCTTTGGCAATCTCTACCATTATCTCCAACGACGGAGTGATTAATCCGCTCAGCCCGATTACATCTACCTCGTTTTTAATGGCCTCCTCCAGAATCTTTTCGGTTGGAACCATAACGCCCAAGTCGATGATTTCGTAGTTGTTACAAGCCAGTACAACGCCAACAATGTTTTTGCCAATGTCGTGAACATCGCCTTTTACAGTGGCCATCAGTACCTTTTTCTGTGCTGTACTGTTTTTAAATTTCGCTTTATCCGCTTCTATAAACGGCAGCAAATAAGCCACAGCCTTTTTCATCACCCGTGCAGATTTGATCACCTGTGGCAGGAACATCTTTCCTGAGCCAAATAACTCTCCAACCACATTCATGCCGTCCATTAGCGGGCCTTCGATAATGTCTAATGCAGGCGAATATTTTTCAACAGCTTCGGCCATGTCTTCGTCAACAAATTCGGGAAAGCCTTTAACCAAGGCGTGTGCAATTCGTTTCTCAAGAGGCAGTTCGCGCCATTCATCTTTTTTTACTTCTTTCTTCGAAGTCGACTGCAGATTTTCAGCAAACTCAAGCAATCTTTCTGTAGCATCCGGTCGGCGGTTTAATACCAAATCTTCTATTTTTTCAAGAAAATCTTTTGGAATTTCATCGTAGATCTGCAACATTCCGGGGTTTACAATTCCCATGTCGAGACCGGCCTTTATGGCATGAAACAGGAACACCGAGTGCATGGCTTCGCGCACCACATTGTTTCCGCGGAAAGCAAACGAAACATTACTTACACCGGCGCTAACTTTTGCCAGGGGCAGATTCTCTTTTATCCATTTTACCGACTCGATGAACGAAACGGCGTAATTATTATGCTCTTCAATTCCTGTACCGATCGTCAGCACATTCGGATCGAAAATAATATCCTGTGCAGGTAATCCAACTTGTTCAGTCAGAATTTTGTAGGCACGAGTGCAAATTTCTTTGCGGCGTTCGGTGTTGTCTGCCTGACCCTTTTCATCAAAAGCCATAACGATAACGGCCGCACCATAACGTTTAATTTTTTGTGCCTGTTCGATAAAAACTTCTTCTCCTTCTTTTAAACTGATGGAGTTTACAATGGCTTTCCCCTGCAGGCATTTTAACCCGGCCTCAATCACGTACCACTTTGATGAGTCGATCATGATGGGTAACCTCGCAATATCGGGTTCGGCCATAATCAGGTTCAGGAAAGTTACCATTTCTTTCTTGGCATCGAGCATGGCGTCATCCATGTTTACATCGATTACCTGCGCACCGTTTTCTACTTGGTGGCGTGCAATGGTAAGTGCTTCCTCGTATTTTTCTTCGCTAATGAGCCGTGCAAACTTACGTGATCCGGCAACGTTACAACGCTCGCCAATATTCAGGAAGTTCGTGTTCTCGGTAATGGTAACCGGCTCCATCCCGCTAAGTTTTGTGTAGCTGGTAGGTTGGGCAAGATGGTGTGGACTGGCTTTGGCTGCCATTTCTGCAAAAGCTTTAATATGAGCGGGTGTAGTACCGCAACAACCACCAATAATATTTACATAGTTGTTATCAAGGTATTGTTTGATATGCCCGGCCATAATTTCCGGCGTTTCATCGTATTCGCCAAACTGGTTGGGTAATCCCGCGTTGGGGTGTGCACTGATGTGAAACGGTGCTTTTCCGGCCAGCTCTTTAATATACGGCTGAAGATCGGTTGCTCCCAACGAACAGTTCAACCCTATACTCAACAAATCGACGTGCGAAACTGAGTTAAGGAAAGCCTCCAAAGTTTGTCCTGAAAGAGTACGACCACTGGCATCGGTAATGGTTCCCGAAACCATAAGAGGGATATTTATCCCTTTTTCATCGAGAACTTCTTCAATGGCAAAAATAGCTGCTTTGCTGTTCAGCGTATCGAAAATTGTTTCAATCAATAACAGATCAACACCACCATCGAGCAATGCTTCTACTTCTTCGCGATAGGCTATTTTAACCTCGTCGAATGAAATGGCACGATAACCGGGATCGTTTACATCAGGCGAAAGCGATAGCGTTTTGTTGGTAGGACCAATTGATCCGGCCACGTATCGAGGTTTCTCAGGATTGGCATCGGTGTATTTATCGGTCAGTTTTTTCGCGATTTCTGCCGATGCTTTATTCATTTTGTAGACATACTTTTCTGTATTATAATCTGCTTGCGAAATGCTGGTTGCATTAAAGGTGTTGGTGCAAATAATATCGGCACCAGCTTCTAAATAAGCCTCGTGGATTTCTGAAATTACATCGGGGCGGGTTAGCGACAACATGTCGTTGTTCCCTTTCTGATCATTAGGATGATCCTTTAAAAGTTCGCCCCTGTAATCTGCCTCGTCAAGTTTATATTCCTGAATCAGAGAACCCATTGCTCCATCTAATACCAATACTCTCTTCTTGAGTTCTTCCCGTATATCTCTTTTAATACTCATTTTTTCTTGTAATGTTCTAATGGCTATATGCAATTATTAGCCACAAAGTTACACAAAGTAGGCTCAACAGTTTGAAATGCCTTACTTTAATATTTTAATTTCGTTATCGCCTTTAAGTCCGATTTTGTCCTCACAGATGATTAATAACGATTGAATTTCCTGAAAGTTCTCGGCTTGCTTGATTACTTTCTCCACATGATCGGGTGATTTTACTTTGTTGCCCAAGCCTGTTGCCAGTGCATCGGCTAAAAGAATGTCTCTGCATACTACCACAACAGCATCGGCTTTGCCGTAACTCAGTGATGGGCCAACCGTTCCGGCAGAAGTGCAAATTCCCATTTTCTCATTTTTAGCGGGAATTACCAAGCCAATTCTTTCCGATAGGATTGATTCGCCGGCAAATACCGACAGCACTAATTCGTTTTTTAGAGAAACAAATATATCTCCGCCATTTTCCACAAGTAGTTCATTAATCGAAAAGTTGCTCAAAAGTTCTTCGCCAATTTCGCGGGCAAACAAACCAGCTACTGCCGACATGGGGCCAATTCCGACTTTTTCTGCAGCGAGTGCCATTTCTGTTGCTTCTTTAGGAGCAAAATCAGAGGGCTGAAATGGTTTCAGGCTTTTCCTGAAAAATGGTTCCTTTTCGATATAATCATCGAACGTTTGGCGCAGCGTTTTCATTTTTGCCAAAGCTAGTTCTTTCATCTCTTCGTTGTACGAAGCCGGATCAATCCCGATCCAAAGATCCGTTTCCTGATGTTTTACTTCAAAACCTGTAAGACGCTCTGTATTAAACTGGCTGCGGTATGTTCGTTCTTCAAAAAGTTTCATATTTTCTCCTATTGCGTCATGTTGAACTTGTTTCAGCATCTTTAAATGAGATTCCGAAACAAGTTGGGAATGATGGTTCACTAGTTATCTTATCTAAAGTCAATTTCAAACAAATTCAGCGGACAGGCCGGAATACATAATTCGCAAACCACACATTTGCTTTTGTCGAATTCAAGATTCCATGTCTCCTTGTTCATGTTTAAGGCTCCGGCAAAACATACGGCGGTGCAGTTTCCGCAGTCGATACATTTTTCTTCTTTCCAACGAATGCGTTTGTCCAACGATTCGCAGGTTATTTTATGGCTTTTAATATATTCAACGCCTTTCTCAATGTTCTCTTTTTGGCCGTGAAGTTCCAGTAAAAGGCTTCCGCGTTTTCCAGGATAAACTTCGGCTTTCAGAATATTAATTCTTATATCGTACTCTTTTACGAGGTGATAAGTAAACGCTTTGTCGCCACTTTGCGGAGGGAAATTTAGTATGTATCTTTTTTTAATCATTGTCAACCTCCGTTTCTTTTAATCCGTTTAACGATGTATTCGAAGGGAACATTTGCACGGGTTTAGTTACTTCGAATTCCCCATTTTGCAACCATCTCTTCAGATCATCAGCAATTTTGCGTGCTTTTTTTAAGCTGGCAACAGGTGCTGTTCGTATCTTTTGGCCTTTTATTTTTATGGTTCCCGATTGTAATTCCTCGTAGGTAACCTGACCCAATTTGGGTGTTCCAACCGTCCCGTAATCAAGCACTGAAGTTTCAATCTGGCTGTTGTTAATTGATACGCGTTTGGCAATATCAGTATTTAAAACCGGTATCGGTATTCCAATTCCAACAAACATACTTACACCATATTTTTCGTATGACGCGGCCTGAATATACTCGGATGACATTTCTTTTAGGTTACCCATTACCGCAATTGTCGCGGCATTGGTAACCGGAACGCCCAGCTCATTTTTAGGCTTTGTGGTGTGAAACTGTGTTCCCGGCCAAACCACAAAACCTTGTGTCCCTCCTAAGAATATGCGTGTGCCGAGCCCTATTGTTTTAAACTCTGGGTCGTTCAGTAGTGGGCTTAATTCGCCAGAAGTGGAGTAGGTGGCATTGCGTAAATTGGGAAGCAAACTGCCCATGTAAGTATATTTTATAGAGGAAGTGGTATTTACCGCAACATTGTAATTCTGATACGCATTTCGCGGATTAAAAAGTGTAAACTCGTTTATGGTGTTAATGTTGATTTTGGTTTTTATATGCTTCCGCGGATAACAATCGGTGCCTTTTCCCCAGGCTTCCAAAAGCACATCTTTGCCTTCCAGGAGATCCTGAATAACATGTGCACCTCCATATTCCGGATTGTCGGGATCGCAGGCAGTCGCACCGATATAAGAATCTACCGCTGCCAATCCTTCATAACATGGAACGCCGTTCAAACGTATTTTTTCCATTCGGATTGGCGGATTGGCATGGCCAAAATTTATTATCGCCCCCGACGAGCACATAGCGCCAAATGTTGCGGTGGTTACTACATCTACTTTTTCAACTATTTCTTCGGGCGACATTTCTTTCGCCATTTTCGCTACTTCTTCGGCGGTTAAAACAACTGCTTTTCCAGCCTTCAGTTTTTGGTTAATTTCTTTGTAAGATTTTGTTTTCGACATATTTTAAAAAGTCGGAAGTTCGTAGCCTGAAGACCGAAGTGCGTAGCTTCGAAGTCGGCAACTGTCTTCATTTAAAATTTTTTACTGATATTTTTTACTCTGCAAAGTTGATATGCGGCTAAAACCGCTGGCGCATACACATATTTGCCCCGTGCAAATAGCTTGTAAAAAATAATTTGTAGTGCAGTTTCTTCATCAATCGTGTTATAATTATAATTCCGTTTCCGGCCGGGTATTGGCACCTTTTTATCAGCCAGCTGGCTGACAAGGTTGCCAGAGTTTCGCAGAGCCCGATCTCTCAACTCTTCTGTATAAGCAAACACTCTTTTTGTGAAAGAATATTTGATAATGAAACAAAGATAAGTGATTTTGTATATTTTGGATCGAACGACTCGCCAAGAATTACAAATCTTAAAGACTTATTCATAAATGAATGCTGTATTATTAATTGAACTGAATATCAGGTGTTGTAAATAAACAACTTCCAGAATCGGTTGCTCCTTATTAAGAGAATTGAAAAATCACATACAATTGAGCCAGCATTCCCATTATCGTAAAGTACAACAGGTGTTTCTTCTTGATAATTGGACTTTTATAACTGCTGTAGTAAGGTTTATCATTCAGCAGACAACAAAGCAGACATTACAACTAGCCATACATTCCGGCGACTAATATTCAAAATTGGAAAATTAATATTCAAATTTATAAATAAGGCTCGATATAATAATATTCAAAATTGGAAAACTAATATTCAAATTTGAAGTAGAGCGCTACTTGTTAGTGGTACTTTAGCATTCACTAAATAAACATGCTAGTTTTTACCTAAATTGAAGAAATGGAACGAGATATTTTATGTAAATATGGAGTCATTTTTGTCCTTTTATTTGTAACCACAATATTTAATTCAGGCAAGCTATTATTAAATCAACCCAAATTCGTACCAAAGAATAATACTCTGCTTGCACAATCTAACTTCCTTCAGGACAAAAAACTTTTTCGAGAAGATTATGTATTACAGAGAGCCAATACTTACCTCAGTAAGTCATGGCACAAAAAACTAGACAATCTGACAAAAACAGAGCCTAAGAGACTTCAGTTCAAATCTTATTATGAGACAATAATTAATGAACTTAAGCAACTAGACAATAATGTTGATGCTTCCCGACTTCTATCTTACACTAAAATATATTTATATAGGTAACCAAAATATGTTCTCGCCGAAAAGGCATTCTCTAAAATGAATACTCCCGGGGGAAATCTCGGGCCTATTTTACTAATCAAATTTATTTTAAAACCAAAAAGATTAAGGCTTATGAATAAAAAAATCTTTGCATTTTTTCTCTTTTGTCCTAATTCTGTACAAGTTGGCTACGGGCCATAAATTGCAGAATTTTTAAACAAAATAGAGAGAAAAATCTAAAGTATGTCAATGGATCTACTTAACAATCGCGAGGCTTATTGACATCTAAATAACCATTAACAAATAATCAAATTAATTTATGAAACGAATAAAAGTTTGTAGAAAGTTCGTTTGGAATGTATCAAAAAAAAGCATATTTGCTTTTGGATTAAGCATGATATTTATTCTGTCGAATTGTTTACAGGTCAGTGCAGCGAAGACTGACGGACAACAAAAAAAGACAATCACCGGAACAGTTATATCAGAAGTTGATAACGAACCTGTTATCGGAGCAACGGTTAGTATCGATGGAACTACCACAGGTACCATAACCAATATTGATGGAGAGTATACAATCAGCGCTGACCCAACTGATGTTCTCCTTATTTCTTTTATCGGTTTTAAACCACAACGAATTACTGTTGGAGATAGAACCGTAATAAACATTGTTTTAGTAGAAGACGTTACCAACCTCGATGAAGTAGTTGTAGTTGGCTACGGAACGATGAAAAAGAGCGATATTACCGGATCAGTAGTTTCTGTAGGGGCTGAAAAACTTCAAAATTTATCTACGACCGATGCTGCTGCTGCTCTTCAAGGTAAGGCTTCAGGTGTTCAGGTTCTGTCCAATTCAGGAGCTCCAGGCCAGGGCGCAACCATCCGTGTACGTGGTTATTCTTCAAACTCTGGAAGTATAGGACCACTTCTTATCGTTGATGGTCTTAAAGTAGATAATATACAATATCTTGATCCTTCGATGATTGAATCTGTTGAAGTGTTGAAAGATGCTGCTTCTGCTGCTATCTACGGAGCACAAGCCGGTAATGGTGTTGTTCTGATCACAACCAAATCAGGAGGGTCGGCTAAAGGTAAATCAAGTATCTCTTACGATATGAGTATGGCTATACAGAGCCTTGCCAGACATCCGGAAATCTTCCGGGCTGCAGATTTTATCGAATACAAGAGAATGTCAGGTCTTGATATTGATGCTCTACTTGAGACAAATAAATACTACGACACCAACATCGACACCGACTGGTTTGATGCAGTATTTACTCCTTCGCTGAACCAACAACATACCATCACCTTCCAGGGAGGAAATGAAAAGGGCAACTTCTTTACTTCTATTAATAGTATAAATAATGATGGTATTGTAAAAGGAGATAAGGATGTGTACAAACGCCTTACTGCCCAAATTAATGCCGATTATAATATTAAAGACTGGTTACAGGTAGGAACTAATAACTCAATAGAGAAATGGTCAACCAAGTCTGTTTCTCAAATGTCTCAGTATGGTTCTGTTATGAATTCTGTACTAACCCTCGATCCGCTGACGCCAGTCTATTACTCGTCTCCTGACGAGTTTGCCCCGGTGATGAAACAAGCTTATGATGAAGGTAAAAACATACTTAAAGATCCGAGCAACGGGCTCTACTACGCTACTTCAAAGTATAGAGATGATGACAGTGGTAACCCTTTGCTCCAAAGAGATCGTGTAGATTCACAGAAAAAAGGCATTAATCTTCGTGGTGTTATCTATGGAAACTTAAAGCCAGTGAAAGGACTTGTGGTAACCTCCCGTTTAGGCTACCGGGTGGCACAAAGTACAGAGCACAGTTATAACACTCCGTATTTTGCTACATCTCAGGCTAAGTCAGAGGACTACAACATTTCGGCAAGGGCAAATACCAGTTACTACTATCAGTGGGAGAATTTCGCCAATTATAATTATACTATTGACAAACATGATATCACAGCTATGGGTGGTATGTCTTATGTGGAAAATAATTGGGACAATGTTAATGCCAGCGCCCAGGGGCCTGATATATTGAAAGGATACGCACCAAACTTTCTTTATCTGGATTATGTAAAAAGTAATGTAGTTGATGGAGAAGAAAAGACTGTTAAATCGTTTGGTAATGCGCCAGGGAAATCGACTCAAATGTCATATTTTGGTCGATTGTCTTACTCTTACGATAATCGATACAATATTCAGGCGAACTTCCGCGCCGATGCATTCGACTCTTCAAAATTATCGGCTAAAAACCGCTGGGGCTATTTCCCTTCATTCTCTGCAGGATGGACAGTTAGTAATGAAGAGTTCTTTGCTGATATCGCAGATCAAGGTGTTTTCTCTTTTCTTAAACTTCGTGGTTCATGGGGGCAAAATGGTAATATTAGCGTATTAAATGACTACAAATACAGCACTACTATTAAGTACAATGGTTCATGGTATCAGTATGGCGTAGAGGATGGAGCACCTACTTACGGTTCTGCCCCATCGGGTTTAGCTAACCCTGATCTTAAATGGGAAACTTCTGAGCAGTTAGACTTTGGTGTTGATATGAGATTTTTAAATAGCAGGCTTGCTTTTTCTGCCGATTACTTTAATAAGAAAACCAAAGATCTTCTTGTCTCTATCAGCCCTGTTCCTGAAATTGGGGTTGGTAGTAGCACTGTTAATGCAGGTTCTGTTCTTAACCGCGGTTTCGAATTTGAAGCAACCTGGAAGGATAAAATTGGGAATGATTTTAACTACTCGATTAGTGCCAATTTATCTACATTGCATAATGAGGTTACCTACCTCGATCCTTCTATTTCGCGTATTACCGCTGCTACAGGTGGTGTAGATGGTACCAATAATCCTATTCATACAGCATTTGAGGTTGGCCAACCGATCTGGTACTTTAGAGGATACCAGTATGATGGTGTGAACCCCGAAACCGGAGAAGCCATAATCAGGGATGTTAATGACGACGGTCAGATATCTGATGCAGACATGACCTATATCGGAAAAGCAATTCCCGATTTCACATACGGTGTTTCTATTAACCTTGAATATAAAGGATTTGACCTGAACATCTTTGGATCTGGGGTAGGAGGTAATGATATCTTCACCGTATTATACCGTCATGATACGCCAATGCGTAATTCACTTAAATATTTTTATGACAACGCATGGACGCCTCAAAATACAGGAGCTTCTATGCCTGACCCGGCTGCAGTGGCTGCCGACCCGCATTTTTGGGGCTCTTCTGCCGCGATGTTTAGTGGGGCATATTTTAAAATTAAACAATTACAATTTGGGTACACCGTTCCTTCGGCAATCACTCAGAAGGTACTTATAAACAGACTAAGATGTTATGTGTCGTTAGATGACTTTTTCACCATTAGCAAATACCCCGGATGTGACCCGGAAACAGCAACTGTTAGTACAGCTCCTGAACGTGCAGGGTTTGATAACGGAACTTACCCTCAAGCTAAGAAGGTTACATTTGGTTTAAATATTACATTCTAAATTAATACTAAAACGATATGAAAAAATATAATATACTCCTTTTTCTATTTAGTGCAGTGGTATTATTCTCTGCCTGTAGTGAGGACAATCTGGATATTGAACAGAAAGGTGTTATTGACATAGAGGCATTTTATGAGACAGATGAAGATGCCCTATCTGCGCTAACCGACGCATACGCTGATTTTGCTACAAACATTGGAGGAAATGACGGAACTTACGTTCCCCTCAATATTATTTTTAACTACTGCGCAGATAACTTACTGGCAGCAGGAGCATACTATGGAGATAATGATCATATTGCCTGCATTAACGAATTCCGTTTCGACACACAAAGCAGTATTATCTCTACTATGTACAAACGTTTCTACTTCGTAATTTATCACACAAATCTTGTTATTGATAATTTTGAGTACGGAGAAAGTGCAATAAAAGACCGTTGTATTTCTGAAGCCAGAATAATGCGTGCCTGGTGTCACATGATGGCCGCAATGGCATGGGGTACTCCTCCTCTTATTGACCATTTGCTTGCCGGAACAGATAAACCGTCTAACTATGAAGGCGGGCATGAGGCACTTTTGCAGTGGTGTGCAGATGAGTGTGCAGATGCAGTACAATACCTCGACGAACGTGAAAGTACAAGTGACAAAGATGGAGCGGTAAAAGTTACTAAAGGTTTTGCCTGGACAGTGCAGGGAAAAGCCCTTCTTTATAAGAAAGACTACGAAGGCGCTAAAGCAGCTTTCAAGAAGGTTATCGATTCTAAAAAATATGACCTTATTCCTGGCGAACGCTGGGGCGAACTATTCCATATTGAAGGTGATGGATGTGAAGAAAAAATATTCGAAACAAACTTGATTAATAATGCCAGCATTGGCGACTGGGGTGGAAAAGTACAACGCTCTACATGGATGGAACTGAATCTTTGGGGATGGAGAACTGATCGCCTTGCAAGTAAGCCTTTAATGCAGTCGGATCAGGGCTGGGGTGGACTGGCTATCGAAGAAGATTTTGCCAACGAATTTGTAGCCAACGACGGAGATTCTTACCGGCGCAAAGCAACCATGGTATCATATAACGAGTTTATTACAGAACTTGAATGGAGTAGCGATGAGGATAATCCAACCGTAGAGGATAAACTTAAGGATGAGAACAGGGGGATTGTTGTTACCGAGGGACTTTACGGGCAATGTCTGTATCTCCAGAGAAAGCACATTGCTTCTGATAAAGACCGTACAACCAACTGGTACCGATTCAATAATTTTATAATTGAAAGATACGCCGATGTTCTTCTTTTGTATGCTGAGACTTGCGCCCGTACAACTGACGAAGGAGGGCTCGGGCTGGAATCTCTTCAGAAGGTTCAGCAACGTGCAGGATCAGACTATGTTAGCTCGGAACTAACTCTGGAGGATGTAAAAAAAGAGCGTAACTATGAGTTGTGGTGCGAACGTGCACGATGGATTGATATGAAACGATGGGGAGAATTGGAGAAAGTAAAAAATGCCGGAAAAAATATTCCAACTTTAAAAGATGCAGTTAACGATGGAGAGGCTAAACACAGAGGCTATCTTACATACTCAAATCCAAACGAAGGGAAAGAATCTGGCTTTAAAGAAGGAAAACATGAGTACTTTCCTTATCCTTACAGCATAACCTCGATAAATCCGAACATTGTGCAGAATCCGGGATGGGAATAAAACAATTGTAGATGATTGAAATGCAATTCGATTATTGATTGAAGAAAAACAAAAGGGCTGTTCGTTTTTATAGGACAGCCCTTTTGCAATACATAAAGTATGTTACTATTTCGGAAGAAGGTTAAAAACTATAGATCGTTGCTAAGCATTCCGTCAAAGAACCTCGTTTGTGCTTATCAGATTCCGGGAACTGTGAGAATCAGTTGGTGCTTATTAGCACGTATTTAAAGTTTAGTTTTTGAGCAATAATTCCCAATGCTGCTGAAAATACGCTGATAATATTTGTCTTTCCAGTTTTGGGTTAGTTGTATCTTGGGCGTATTGCAGCATATCGCGAAACAAATATAGTTGCAACCAATATCCGTGTCTGTATTTTTCATTTAAACTCTTGGGATGTAATAACGGGCTGTACCATTTATAATTAATGTTGTATTTTTTTGCTGCTTCGACCGCTGCTTCTGTCTGCTCCCACATCTGAGCACTTGCTTTTCTAAATAGTTCATTTATGTCTTCAGGATTATTATCCTTTGTATTGTAAACCTGGTAATCGGGTTTTATTCCCAGTTTGATCAAACTATATGTTTCTTCAAAAATCGTATCGCCATTTAAATCGTATTTTATCAAATCCAGAAAACCATCGTTGTTGGTGTCTTCGTAGCCAATTGTAGCAAATGTTTCAGGTATTTGCTGATCTCTCTTATACTTATCGTCATATAACCCGCCCCAGCCCTGATACGAACCGGCATCCTGATCAATTCTCCAGATACCGCTTTCGGCTCCGTACAAATGTATTCGGCTGTCAAAACCAATATAAAGCTTCCCTTTCCCCGAATTATCCATGTCCCACTCGCCACGATCTCCCGCGGCATCAGCTTGTGGATTATGATCAATCCCACCATTGTTCATGCCAATTTTGAATGGATCTTTAGGTTCGTAAAATTCTACTCGTTCCCAACGTTCGCAATCATCATCTTCGTCGAATACAAACCAGCATTCATCCCATTTTCCTTTATTAAAAACAAAATTCCACGCCGAATCATGATCGGTATAAATCAACTCATCGAGTTCTCTCCAACGATTATCAAAAAACAAACTATCGGCGGCTGGTAACCCACGCATGTTTTCAAATTTGTGAACCTGACTGACATAAGAAAATCCTTCACCCGAAAAGCGGATTCCCATATCAAAATCGAATTCGTTTGATGGAGCATTGTCGTTGTCCATATCAAACCCCATATACACATGGTCGATCATTGCTGTTGGGTAGGTATCAACTAAACTGCTGTCCTTCGATTTTTTATTAGTAAACCGGCCACTGTCTTCCAGTCGAATAGCCACTTCCGACAATCCATCGTCGTCCAGATCATAAAACAGGAATGGGTTTTCCCAACTGTAATGTAAATCGCTGTAGCGATAACTGGGAATAGACGCTTTTTTAAATAAGGTTTGTCCGTGATAATCTTCATAAAAATGAGATGCGCCGTAATGCTCCCAACAACGTAATACCAAATCTTTCCAATTAATATAATTGAATGTCTCGTCTTGTTCCTGATCGATGATCCACATATAATTACTATTCCATCTCCAACCACTTTTACTCTCAGGCTGGCTGTTTTCTACCACAACCTGCATATCGGCAATGCCATCGCCATTGTTATCCACCCAGTCGATGCTTAGGTCTCCCGGGCCGGCAAAAATCCCATCCCGATTTCGGTCGATAAGCAAACAGTCGTTATCTAAATCGCCCTCCCTATCTGTCGTTTGCATGTCATCATCATCATCAATCCAATACATGGGAATGGAATCAGAAAGCGTAGTTTTTATAACATCCGGATCACCATCTTTATCCAGATCAATATGTATTAATTCGTTCGAAAAATCCGGTTTAAAGGAACGTATTAAAGAATGCCTGATATTAAATTTTTGCGCTCCAGCCAGGTATGTACAAAATAATAAGCCTGTAATAAAAATAATCTTATTCATTTTTTGAATTTAGGTTGATTAATAATTGCGCGGAATTAATTTTCAGCCACTACCATATAATTTTATATTCAGTCTGAAATGGTCATAATAAATAGCTCTGCTTGCTATCCTGTCATTGTTCAAATATTGGGGCTTTTGGTATGGAGCTTCACTATTGAGTGTAAAAACCAGAAACAACAAAAATGTTTTACTCACAATACATTAAAACCACCTTCCATGGGTTATTTTAATGCCACACCTTCCAGGTGTAGATTTTCACTTTCAGTATTTAGATAGTAGCTTATTATTATTCCACAATAATCTTCTTAGTAACAATAGATAAATTTTCATCAATTAATTGAATTGTATACATTCCACTGTAAATATTATTTAGGTCAATTTTTTCTTGATTTGAGCTAATATAAATAGTCTTAACTATCTTGCCTTGTACATCTATCAATTTAATCTGTCTAAAACCTGCTATATTATCTACGATAACATAGTTTTTTACAGGATTTGGATAAACAGTCACATCCCGACCTGCGTTTACTCCTGATAATGTGTTTGTTGAAGTTGTAACTCCAGTGCTTTCAATCACAAGTGCACATAGTATTCCATAATCTTTTGATGCGGTAAAATTAATGTTTAATTCACCGTCTGTAACTGTTACGGTATGTGTTTCATCATAAGCAACAAATTTAGAACCAACTTTTTCAACTATATCAAGGTTTTCAATAACATTATTACCCTCCATTTTCACGTCAAAAAGTCTCTCCCCTGTAGAGGTCCAATAACTTTCCATCATTTTTAAGGTAACTTTGTACTCTCCGTTGACAATTGGAATCGCATAAGAGAAAATTCCATTCCTGTAATATTGATATAATTCTTGATCCTGTGTTCCATCAATTTGATCATTTAGTTTTGTTTTCTTGTCACCACCTGAATAAAAATAATCTTTTACATATATTGTCCCATCATCGCCTGTTAGAGCATCGCCACCACTATTTATAGCAAAAGAAAAATTACCTGATTCTGGAAATACTATAACAGCAACATTATCAGTATTTGTACTTCCAGCATTATCTGTAACAGTCAGGCTAAATTCATAAAATCCAGTGCTTAAATCACTTACTGTTAAATTTGCTGTATTTTCACCTGAAAGTACACAGTCAGCACCAAGAATCTTCTTCCAGGAATATCCTTCAATTGTACCATCAGAATCTGTTCCTGAGCCATTAAAAGTTCCTGAATTTGGTAAAACAACAGTTTTATTTGCACCAGCATTAGCTACAGGCATACTATTACTAGTAATAGTACTAGTAGTTGATATTTTGATATTATCGAACCAAATATGGCAATCATGTGCCGGAGCGCATGATTGGGCTCCTCCATAAAACGTTGTAAAGAAAAACCTGTCGACCTTATCCCCATTATTTACAAAGCGAATATTAGTCAAATTAGCAAATTCATGGCCATCAAGCCAACACTGTACTTCTCCATCTTTATTATTTCCGGTATTTATCTTTACACGTTCAGTAAGTGTATACCAAACACCTCTTTGTAGGTGAAATCTATCAGAACCAGAAGTAAAATAAATATGGGATTCACCAGATATGATGGTCTTATCCATATGGTAGAGATATAGGCGAAAATCACCTTCCCTTCCCCACATAAAACGAGCACTGAAACCATCAGTTCCATCACAATACATATTACCACCACATAAGCCTGTTGAAGCGAGCCCGGGCAATTTCCCGCCAAAATCATCTGTTCCTCCCCATAAAAAATCCTCACCTAACATAAAATTATAAGAAACATACACTTCATCTTCTGGATTAAAAATAACAGGAAACTGGCAACCCGCATCGGGTCCAATTTCTCCTTTATTGTACACCACTTTAAGGGAACTCTCACCTGAAAAGGAGACGCTCTTGTCTATCACACTTTTTCCACTTCCTTGAAAAAATTCAACAGATAATCCCATATCATCCTGAAGCATTGATTCAGTTAATTTCTGTCCATCAACAAATCCTTCAAAATCTATATTTATGGGTAATGATTGTGCGTTTAGTCGTGCTATAAAAGCAAATGATACTAAATAAATAAATAGAAATATTATTTTGTTCATTTTAATAGGTTTAACTTAAATATCCAAATTGATTTTTATCCGGCTAATAAACAAAGGCTATTCAATTGTAGCCAATTTGGTTTAACTCCACCTTTAAATATTCTTTATCCTTTGTCGTTTGGGCATAAAATGCCTCTTGATTTTCCTTTTTTGTTAAAAGAACGTACCTCGCCCATATACTCTTGGAGCGGGGGCTATATTTCCCTCCTTTCTTTGTTTTTATGCCGCTTCGACGAGCCTGTCAAGCTCTTTCCAATCGGCTTTGCATGTAAATTTATAAATCGCTATATGTTTCTGATTGTCAGCAACCTATTGTTCTTTTTTTTAAGGAATACTGCAAGGTTCTTCAATTTTACCTTAACGAGATAATCTCAATCAAAAGATTCGAGGAAATCAAATAGTTTACATGAAAAAAACACTATCTGCCCTGAAAAATACTTTTGCACATAAAGTACTCTGGTATTCGCGCAGTTCAATCTATTCTTCGGATACTATTCAATATAAAATCAACAATCGGTGTTGGGTCTTCCAGGCAATGAGGATGATGTCCAACACCTTTCTTTGGTATTAATTTAATCGTGCCCCCGGCATTTTTAAATCTTTCGGCCAATAATGTTGTGTTCTCTTCGTAAGGAAGGATAGTATCTGCATCACCATAAACATGGAGTACGGGGATTCCGGCTTTTGCAATATTCACACAATTGTTTATTGGAATATCCCTAAAATTTTTAACCGAAACGGAATCCAGTCCATAGCCTGCTAAGCAAATTTTCCATAAATAGGGATCCCCTTTCGCTTTTAACATTCCCCCGGGCCAGCTTTTTATGTCGCATACCGGGGCATCAGCATAAATACAAAACACCTTATCTGTATTCTGCGAGGCCCAATTGTATATTATTAAACCACCGCGGCTCATTCCTTCCAGCACCACTTTTGGATTTAGTTTATATTCAGAAATACAAAAATCATAAAAGTGGTTCCAAAGCTTTACTGCCTCCGGGTTACCGAATAAGTTAGCAACGTCAACATATACAACATGAAAACCTCTTTCAAGTAAGGCTTTATCGACCTGAGGTTCATGTCCCCAGAATCTTGCTCTCCAAATCCAGTAATTATGCTTATCACTTTTATTCGGAAACACAATCCTGGCATCATGTCCTTCAAATGTAAATTCCTTTACAACATATCCGGCAAACACATTATCGCTTCCAAGAGTACTACTGGCAATTAAAAGTGAAATAATGAATAGGACTATTGTCTTTTCTTGAATCATGCGTCTTTTTTTAGTGAGTGGTAACAATTAAAGTTTCGGAGGAACAGCTTCATTGAGGGCTGTATCCACCCAATACTATTTCTTTCGATATTCATTTCTCCAGTAATCAAGATGATGAATCGGTCCGTCGGCATGCCACACTTTTGAGACAATGTCAATATCTCCGTCCCCATCCACATCGCCCAATTGAGCATCGTGCCAGCCTGGGTTATCTATATGGATAATATAAATTTCAAACGCGGGATTTGCCCCCCCTTTATTATACCAAATCACACCACGTTCTTTTAGTCCCTGTGGTTTCATTGCTACTTTGCCTTGCTCAACCATATACACCGAAGGGTCTTCCTGTTCGCCTGCGAAAATGTCAATATTACCATCCTGATCAAAGTCCGCTATGCCCAACGAATGAAATGAACCCGTTCCGGGAACATCACCTTCACGGGTTGGAGGATCTTCCAGTTTATGCTGTTCCCATTTTGTGCCATTATTTTTGTTTTCAACCCAGTAAACGTGTGAACCACCGGTGTCACAATTGCTGTATACAATATCATTTTTGCCGTCTTTATTAATGTCAGCAATCCATACCCTAATACTATTGCCAAATGAGGCATACGGTACTTCCTGATAAGGCCACTCATGGCGAGTCCAGCGTTCCATTTCTTTTCCGGGATTCTCAAACCAGTAACCGGGGTTAACCACATCCAGATCACCATCGCCTTCCAGGTCACCAATACCATTAGGTGCTATTCCACCATGATCTTCATAACCATAATCAATAATCCTTTCGGCAAGGCCTTTTGAGGTTCTTGTATACCACGATAGTTTATAGCCATCGTAAATAACAGGATCTGCTGAACCGTCACCATTAATGTCTGCACTACAGATGTCGTGACCTCCTCCCTTATAAAAATAGGATTTCCACTGAGGTTCGTTATAATGGTCTATTCCTATGTTCCCCGGGTTTTTAAACCACACGCCTTCAAACATCACATCGGTCCAACCATCCTGATCAATGTCAATTCCGGCTGAACCAAGAGTGCTGCCCAGTTGATCTGCATGTCCAATAATATGGGGTATCCAAATAGAGTCATTAATCTGTTCATACCAATATGCTTCTTTTGTGTTTCGACGAGAGATAGCTACATCCAGGTCACCATCACCGTCATAATCGGCTAATACAGGGCCTGCAGCTCCGTAAGTTGAGCCGGGCATAATCGCATCAATATAAAAATGTGTCCATCCGGGATTTTTTTCATCCTGGGCATATATCATTGTCACACTTGTTAGCGTGAAAAATAAAATTACAAGTATATTTTTCATGGGTTCTTATTTTTAGTTTGTCACATTTTTTATAAAACGGTATTCATTCTTTTACAACAATTTTAACTTTTCCCCAATGCCGCTGCCTAACTATTGGTTTGTAGGTTTTTGTTTCGTAAAATGCCAGGAATTCGATTTCATGCCCGTTTGGACAATCATTTGCAATTTTAACCTGCGAACTCAGGCTTAACCCATCAGGCCAATAGGCAGGAATCACTTCGGCAAATACTTTTTCTTCACTAAAATCGACAAACGGATCTTCCGTATATAATTTTAATAAATGCCCGTCCTGTTTTAAGGAAAACCTTTCTCCGCGACTAACAAACCTATCGTTCGTTGTCGTTTCAGCGTCAGCGGTATTTAGCTGTATCTTCTGAAAATATGGAACATCAAACCAAACCGGAACTGTAAAACTATCTTCAGTGTAAGAATCTTCAAATGAAACTGTAATCTTCATGTTTAACCATGCTGGAGATCCGTTGGAAGGTGGTTCTTTAGCACAAACAACCTTAAAGAAATTGGAGGTCAGGATTATATTTTCTTGACTCAATTCTATTTCGTCAACCGGGTTAAGTACATGAACAGTACTATCGGAGCATGAAAGTTCAATCTTTATTTTCTGGTTTGCCGGAATATATTGGGTGCGGTTTAACAACTGTACCCGGAGTTCGTTCTGCTCGTTAATCTTCAAATATTTTTCATTCTCATTCAATCGGTAACTAACAACCGAGAAAACAGGATCTGCTGAAGCCTCCTCTATTCCAACTTCGTACCCATCGCCCGGCAAGCTGAAATGTAATCTGCCCACTTTATCTGATTCTTGCATTAATCGCTCAATCACTCCCGTTTTGGTATGAACAACATTAATTTGGTATTGAGTATTAGGTTTATAACATACAGCAGTAATTATTTTGGTCTTGCAATTTTTAATCGGACAACCATCGGGTAGCCAGCTATAAGTATAAAATCCAAAGCCTGATTTAGATACATTTCTCAAGTACAAAAAACCAGGCTCGGATTTATTGCTCCGCACTGTATAATCCCAAACTTTAAATTCGGGGTATAAATCGTAGTGCGACCATTTGGGTTTAGTTGGTTTAGGTTCGTTAAATTGTTCGACTAAATAACTTATTGCCGATTCAAAAACTTCGGTTTCGCCAGGCTTGTCGATCGTATGTTCTCCTGGAATCTTCTGATATTGAAAATTATCCATTTTGTTCCAGACTGCAGCCTGATAAACTTCTTCGTTTAAACCAGCCATGGGGCAATTGTCCCTGTTGTGTAAATAAAAAGCCACATCACGAAGGTTTTCGAGCGTATACCGCACCGGATACAAGGTGTAATTATCAGGATATCCAATGAAAAATTCTGCGCTTCCGGTAAAACTTACCACTGCCGAAACTTTATCAGGATACTTCCCTGCAAGATAAGAAGCCATAAACCCACCCATGCTAAACCCAATTATCCCGCGGTTATTTCGATCCGGAATAGTAGGGAAGGATGAATCAATATGGTTAATCAACTCAGGAAAATAATCTTTCATTTGTATCTTGTATTTCATATCGGCATGGTTCCCTACATTGTAGGGGCGTGGTTCTGTTTCTTCTATATTTCCATCCCACATGACCAGAATAACCTGATGTTTTTCAACCAGTTCACCTAATTTTTCATAGGCAATATTTGCGGAAGGATCTTTAAAATAGCGGCCACCCCAGCCATGAAAGAAATAAATTACAGGATAACGCTTTGTTGTTGAACCATGTTCTTGGGGTAAGTAAATGCGAAATGTTTTTTCCCCTCCAAAAACCTTACTGTAATATGAAGTATCAGTGTAGGAAGATTTTTGAGCCATAACATTTGTATGGGATACAACAAAAAGTAAGGAGATAAAGTACAAGGCATTTTTCATTTCAACACGGCTTGAGACCAATCGATAAGATAAGAATAAGGAGTTCCTAATAGTTTTTAGGAACTCCTTAAATTGTAAAGTTTATTAATTATACCCCTGGTTTTGAGGGAGCAGGTTTGGATTTCTGTCCAATTCATCCTGAGGTAATGGCAACAAATAATGAAAATCCTGAAAGTTCGGCTGGGGTTCGATTGAATTTGGGCCTTTAAATACTTCCTGGCCTAACTTTCTGCGTTTTATATCCCACCAACGCTTAGCTTCGAAGCATAATTCAATCCTTCTTTCTTCTATAACCAAATCAATAAAATCCTCTTTACTCAGTCCCGATGAAACATCCTCAGGAACCGTGTTCATTACCCCGCCAGCATTACGAGCCCTGGCTCTTATTTGATTTACATATCCTACCAACTCGGCATTTGGGCCACTGTTTACTTCGCATCCGGCCTCTGCAGCCATTAACAAAACATCTGCATATCGGTAATACCAGTAATTGAAATCTGTGTATCTGAGGCCACTTGTAGAAGTACCCATAAATCGGGAATACTTGGCAATATGTGGCCGCTTTTCATTCGGGAAATCAGTATAAGGTGTCATTACCCCACCTATTAACTTTTCCGTATCCCAGGAAACAGATGTACGGTAATCATCCTTATCGAAACTTTCATAAATAGACATGATAGGAACAGCTGCTCCCCAGCCTTGCACATCAGACCCCCGAATGCCGGTCATTGACGCCCAAACGTCATCGCCCTCATTTGAACCTCCATTATTTAATCCTAGGAAATCAATAGCAAAGATCTGTTCCTTCGTTCCGTCATGTTTTGTCGCATTAAACAAGTCCTGATAATCAGCTTCTAAGGCATAATCAAACATCGCAGCATTATCAATTACCCATTTCGCATTGCTGTACGCTTCATCCCAGTTTTCCAAAGTCAGGTAAACATCTGCTAACATAGTTGCTGCTGAACCTTTAGATGGGCGAGTCCTATACTTAACATAGTCAGGCAAATGTTGCTTCCCGAATTCCAAATCGTCTATTATTCCCTGATAAACTTTAGCTTCAGGTGTTTTTGAAATATCAGTCATTGCTTCCGGATCTGTTACTGCCGCGTCAATGTAAGGAATGTCACCAAAGAGACGAACCAGGTTAAAATACACAGACGCACGTGCAAATCGGGCCTCAGCAATAAGCGCATTACGTTTCTCTTCATCGATATCGATAATATTGGCACCTTCAATAGCCGTGTTTGCAGCACTGATAATGTCGTATGCACGTGGCCAGAATAGTGTTACCATCCCGTTATTGGCATCATTGGTGAAATTATCCATTTGAATCCTTTGTGACGGAATTCCCGGATGACCAGGTGATACCATGTCGCTGCGATACATCAAACAGAAGCTCAATCTCCTTCCCCAATAATAATCTGAGGCCATACGTCCATAGGCTCCAAAGATTGCAGCCTCAACATCCTTTTCGGTATTAAAGAAGCCTTCGGGAGCTAAAAGTCCACGTGGACTTTCCTCCAAATCGGTACAGCCCCAAATAATGCTTAGTATAAGTATTAATGATAATATATTAATCTTTTTCATTTTTGTTAATTTAAGATTATTCATGATGGATTAGAAAATAACTTTAAGCCCAAATGTGTATGATTTAGCACTTGGATAACTTCCATAATCAAACCCGGCACTAATGTTAGACCCGTTGTAATTTACCTCAGGATCGTACCCACGATATTTTGTTAAGGTTAATAAGTTCTGCCCACTTACGTATAGTTTTACATGACTTAAGCCCAAAGGGGTTATCCATGATTTTGGTAAGCTGTAACCCAACGCGATGTTTTTTAGGCGCACATAGCTTCCATCGTAAACCCAACGGGATGACGAATGATAGCCTCGGGCTGAACTTGCAACAGGCACATCTGTATCTGTATTGGTTGGTGTCCACCTATTAAGAGCTCTTGTTGTAGAATTGTTATATCCCCTGAGTGTTTCCAACTCCATAAGGGTATAGCTAAACATGTCGTTCCCTTGCGAACCCTGGATGAAGATATTAAGGTCGAAACCCTTATATTCGAAATTATTGGTAAGCCCCCATATAAAATCCGGGTTAGGATCTCCCATAATCGTTCTGTCATCGGAAGTGATTTCACCATCAGGTTCTCCGGTAAGATTTCCTTCTTCATCACGTGTTCCATCAACATCTTTGTATTTCTCGCCACCAGCATATTGGTCGAAATTTCCCGGCAATATATCTTCATTCTCCTGATAGACACCATCATAAATATATCCATAAAATACACCAACAGCTTCTCCTTCTCTTAGAACATTAGTGTTAGTAATACCAACCATATGTGCTGGCATAACCCGGTAAAATATATCATTTCCATCAGGAAGGTCAAGAACTTTGTTTCTGTTAATAGAAAAATTCAAGTCACTTGTCCACTTAAATTTATTGTCAAAATTGACAGTCGATAATGTAAATTCAAAACCCTTATTTTCTAAACTCCCAATATTCTTCAACATGGTTGTATAACCTGAATATTCAGGAAGCGGCAGATTAAATAATAAATCTGTAGTTTTTTTATAATAATAGTCGGCCACCAACATAACACGTTGATTAAACAAACCTAAATCGAAACCAATATCGGTTTGTGCAGTACTTTCCCAGGTTAGATTATTATTGGCAACCGAACTTGGCCTCACCGCATTAACAATTTGCCCACCCTGTACCGAATGAACTGTACTTAAACGTGCCAACGAGCGATACTCTGCAATTGCCTGATTTCCGGTTACCCCATAGCTGGCTCTTATTTTTAACTGGCTAACTTCAGGAATATCATCCATAAATGATTCTTCAGCAACATTCCATGCAATAGCACCAGAAGGGAAAAAAGCCCATTTGTTATTTTTAGCAAAACGAGAAGATCCGTCGTAACGCGCATTTAAGGTAATCAAATATTTATCCGCTAGTTTGTAATTTATCCTGCCGTAGTAAGAAGCAAGTTCAGACTCTGTTATCCCAGAATAAGGACCTTGATATACTGATCCTCCATCCAAATCCCACCACAAAAACGCATCTGATAAAAAGGTTGTTGAAGCAGCACCCCAATACTCGCGTCTGGCTGACTGATAGGAATAACCACCCATTGCAGTTATATCGTGTTCTCCAAAGCTCTTCGTGTAGGTTAAATAGTTTTCATTTATCAGATTTGTCGACTTCGATCCATCTAAATTAGCAGCTCCGCCAATAGCATTACCTGATATTAGTGAAGTAGAAGTATAACCACCACTTCTATTATTTCCGGTTGTTGCGCCCAGTACAACTTTTAGCTTCAAATCTTTTAACAGGTCGTACTCCCCAAAAAAGTTGGCTTGCATAATGTCGTTAACATATTGCGATTTTAATTCTTCTGCCAAGGCTACCGGGTTGTCATTTGGATCTCCTAAAAACGAAATGGTATAATCTCCATTATCATCATAAACAGGTAAGGTTGGCTCCATTTGGAAAGCAGCAGTTACAACACCTGTTGAACCTCCATTTTCCTGAGTCCTAATACCATCGTGTTGAGTTCGTGAAAGAAAGAAATTAGCACCCAAACGAAACTTTTCAGAAAGATTCAGATCGAAATTACCAGTAACTGAATACCTTTTGTGATTTGAGTTAAGGATAATACCCTTGTGATCATAAGCGATTCCGGAGATGTAATATTTTAATTGCTCACTTCCACCCTTAAAAGATAGTTGATAATTTTGAACTCCTCCATTTCTAAAGATTTCATCCTGCCAGTCTGTTCCCGGCCCGATCAATTGTCCATCGAGTGCAGTTGGTGATATTTCTGTGATATAATCTGTAAACTGATTTTTATTTAGTAAATCCAGTTTGTTTATTGCAGTTTGAAAAGAATAAGATGAATTTAGCTCAATTACAGCTTCTCCCGTCTTTCCACGTTTGGTTGTAATAAGAATTACCCCATTGGCTCCACGCGAACCATAAATTGCTGTAGCAGATGCATCTTTCAAAATCTCAATAGATTCAATGTCTTCTGCAGGAGGAGCATATCCACCCGGGAAACCATCTACCACATACAAGGGATCGGAAGAAGAATTTATAGAAGTTGCCCCCCTAATTCGTACTTTATACGATGAGCCTGGCTCGCCATTGTTCGACTGAATTTGAACACCCGACGTTCTTCCTTGCAAAGCCTGCACCATATCAATAGAAGGATAAGCTGCAATTTCATCTGACTTTACCTGAGATAACGCTCCGGTAAGATCACTTTTCTTTATTGACCCATATCCTATTGCCACAACTTCGTCAATTCCAATCGATTGCTCGATCAATGAAACATTAATTTCACTTTGTTCGTCAACCTGAATCTCCTGGGTTTTCATTCCCACAAATGAAAAAATAAGGGTTGCATTCTCTGGAATGTTTTGTATCTCAAAAGTTCCGTCAGCATTACTAATGGTTCCGTTTGTTGTACCTTTTATCGTAATTGTTACACCTGGCAAAGGATTTCCACCAGAGTCAGTAACCTTCCCCGAAATCTGTCTCTGCTGCTGGATGCTTCGAATCACCATTTCTGAATACTCAGGAGAAAGAATGATCTGGCGCCCCATTACTTCGTATCTTATGCCGGCTTCTTCGGATATTGCATCCAATACATCCATAATTCTTTTGTTTCTGAATTCGCCGGAAACTTTTCTTTCAACGTCGATTTCGCCGGTGTAGAAAAAGCGGAACTCGCTTTGTTCTTCAATTTTAATGAGAAAGTTTTCTAGTGAAATTTGGTTTGCTTTCAAAGACAATCTTGCTGTTTGGGAGTACGACTCAGAAGCAAATACTCCGATAAAGGTTGTCAGCAACAAAAAGATCGTTAGTTTCATAACTTTAAGCATTTTCAAAACACACGGACTTAGTCCATGGATAGTTAGATTTTTTTCCATAATTTTGAATTGGTTTGAATAAGTAACTCAATTATTTTTCAACCACTTTTAAGAAGCAGGAAGGACGAGTTCTTGCTTCTTTTTTTTGCCTGGTAGCTGAGCAGGCATTACGTTTATATCATAGGCAATTCTATTTCGTTTGTTTTATTTATTGTGTGTTCTATTTTGCTTTTATTGTGAATACGCGTGTTTTATTATTAAAGTGATAAGAAACAGGTGCTGCTTTACTAATCATTTCCATTACTTCGCTAATGCTTTCCATTTCTATTGTTCCGGTGTACCATAAATTGTTAAGCTTCGGGTCGGAATACTCGATTTTAACGTTGTACCATCGTTCGAGCTTTTTAATAAAACTTGGGAAAGGCTCGCGGTTAAATAGTAATTTCCCTTCTTTCCACGAGGTAAAATATTTTGTTTCAACTTTTTTTACCGTATACCCCGATTCTGTTTTACTCACTTGCTCTCCGGGTTTAAGGGTAACTTCATTACCAGCGTTTTTTACCTTAAAAACAACTGATCCCTCCTCCAGTGTTGTTTCAAAGTCGTTATCGTCGGCATAAGCTTTAACATTAAATGAAGTTCCCTTCACTTTCACCGTGCCGTGATTGGTTGCCACAATAAATGGTTTCGAATCTTTTTCTACCTCGAAAAAAGCTTCTCCGACCAAAGTTACCGATCGTGTTTTCCCAAACTTTGCAGCATATGAAAATGTTGACCCGGAGTTTAACCAGACTATTGAACCATCAGGTAAGGTATAATTCGTTTTTGCTCCGTAAGGAGTTGTAATTGTTTGTATTTGATCGGAGTATTGTACCCGCGATTCCTGAAATAGAAAAACAGTACTTAACAACAGTCCAATGATAAAGACAGCTGCTATACGCAGGCTCCATGTATAAAATCTGATTTTTCTGCCAAGCCGTTTTTGCTTATCAAGCAATACAAATTCTTTAATTTTGGAATACAAGTCGGAACTCGAACGTTTGGAATCAAGTGACTTTGATAGTTCTTCTTCCCAAAATGGCTTCATCATGTTAAAAATGCGCGTCTCGTTTTTTGCTTCCGAAAAAAACTCTGATACTTCTGAAAACTCATCGGGATTCAGCAACGATCGGTAGTACTTATTGAATAATCTGTTCATTTTGTGTCTTCTATTATTAAGTACACAGCAAAAAGAGATATCCCCAGTGAGAAATCAGATAATTCTAGAAAAAAAGATAGAAATAGAGCAACGAGAGTATTCCAATACCTGTGATTTTCGCCTTCAGACACCTGAGTGCCAATGTAATGTGGTATTCTACAGTTTTAGGCTTAATTCCAAGTTTTTCCGCTATTTCTTTATGCGACAGTCCCTCATTACGACTTAGTAAAAAAACCTCCTTCTGACGGTCAGGAAGTTCTTCTACGAAAGCATCAATTTTCTCTTTCAGTTCCTGGTAGTCGATTTGCTCGGATAAAGAGTATTCGTTTGCCAACGAAAGTCGTTTAACTTCTTCTTTCGTATTTTGAAAGCTTAACTGCCTCCTTAGTTCGTTTAACAAAAGATTTCGTGTGATGATAAAAATATACGAATTGAAAGTAGCGGCAGAATTTATGTTTTTACGGTTTTTCCAGATCTTCACAAAAACCTCCTGCAAAATATCGTCAATACCGTCTTCCAGCTTTAAAATAGATTTTGAGAAATTGAATAACCTAGGATAATAATGGTTGAAAAGCTTCTCTAAAGAAGCTTCATCGTCTTGTGCCAGTGCCGATAAAATTTTATGTAGGTCTATTATTTCGGACATTCATTCATCTAGGTTTCAAAACAAATTTAAATAAATTGTTTAATAAACCATCAACATTTATTGCGCCTAATGTTTTTTATGTCAATTGTTTGTAGGGTTGGAATTGCGTTCTTTGCTGAAAAAAGAATTACACACTCACTCGTCTTTTTCAAAATTCAGGTTTGTTGGTGGAATATTACCATTTAATAAGTTTCTAAAATACAATATTAATATCAAGTGATAAAATTTAACCAAAAATCTAATCTTTGTGGCCGGGTTCGTATTTTGGCATACCCCAAAAATTGCTGATATTTTGGTTTCAAAGTGAACGAAAAAAATATTTGGCTATATTAGTAAATGGAGGTGAAAAATAAGAAAATGGATAAATATAAAAATCTGCGCTATCGGCTGATGGAAACGGAAAACTGGCCACTGGAATATATGTTTAAGTTTATTGTTCCCAATGAAGAAGGGAAAGTTGATCAGGTAAAAGCCTTACTGCCCAAAGAAGGTAAAGTAACATTTAAGCATACTGCTAATCTAAAACACGTGTCTGTTACTTCTGTGGCGTTAATGGAATCAGCCGACCAAATTATAGAGATAACCGAGAAGGTGGATAAGATTGAGGGAGTAATTGTGCTGTAACTATTGCATCAGGCATTTTTCGAAGTTCGTAAATAAAGGAGCCCGGAGGAATAGCAATGGTTTTACGATTGTTTGGAAATATACCCTTGGAGTTTTAACAGATACACTAATTTTTACTGAGTTGATAGATGCCCCATATTTTATAATTAACGTTGAAAAATATGCCGGAAGAGAGGAGTAAAGTGGCTTTGAAACAAATAAACGAAATGATTTTTCTCAAGAAGAGCCTTTCTTGTTGTGATTTATAAGCGTATTGTATGCCAGTGTTTTCAATGCTTTTTCTCTCTGTAGCTCCTATTTGTAGAAGTATTTACTGGTTGTAAATTGTTTAAATGGTCAGTTCCTTCTCTCGGTTGAGGTTTGCTGTGGCTAATTAGGTTGTTTCCAAAATGGCATTGATTTCCGGAAAGGTGTCTAAGCAACCTTCAGTTTTATGATATCGGCCCAAAAATTAGAATGGATAAGGAATTTCTATATTTTCTTGTTTTAGCACAAACGCAGAATTGTTTTATCCAGTTTGGGAAGTGAAAGATTAAAATCTCCTTGAGATTATGCGAAAAATAAAAGCGCTGAATGTCAGGCTTGTATATTGTGTTTGTTAGAGTGCTTTCCATATTCTGAATCATCTGTCTATGTATTTGAATAATTTATCCATAAGGAGAATTCAAGTGCAAATTAGATTTGAGCTCAGAACTGAATACTTAAATAATAGTTTATGAAAAAAATCAAATTTAAATTATTGGTGTTAGCGATGCTAATTGGCATATCATTTAACACCCTCGGGCAAGCTCTAGAAATTACTGGAGTTGTGTTTGATGAAAACGACAACACAATACCCGGTGTTTCAATCGTTGAAAAAGGTACAGCAAATGGTACTGTTACCGATATAGATGGAAAGTTCATAATTGGAGTTAAGGGAAGATCAAGTACCTTGATCTTTTCGTTTGTTGGCTATAAGAAACAGGAAATTGTATTGAACGATCAAACTAATTACCAGGTACACTTGGTTACGTCCAACATCAATTTAGATGAAGTTGTTGCCATTGGCTATGGTAAGCTAACGCGTAAAGATGTTACAAGTTCAATTACAACTGTTAATGCCAAAGATCTAAATGTGGGTGTTTATACCGATCCGTCGCAGTTGCTGCAAGGTAAAGTTCCCGGTTTAACAATTACCCAAACTTCCGATCCAAATGGTAAATCTTCGATTACCTTACGCGGAGCTTCTACTCTGCGTACTGGCGAAGCACAGGAACCATACTATGTAATTGATGGGATTCCCGGAATGTCACTATCGCTTATCGCTCCAGAAGATATCGAAAGTATCGATGTTTTACGCGATGCTTCTGCAACTGCCATTTACGGTTCGAAAGCTGCCAATGGTGTTATTATCGTTACCACAAAAAAAGGTAGTAAAAACGGGCAAACCAATGTAAGCTACAGTAGTTATGTTGCTGTTGACAATGTGTTGAAGAACCTGGATATGATGACCGCAAGCGAACTTAGCACCTATGCTGCATCCAATAACGTATCTCTTCCAAACAACGAGGGAGCCAGTACAGATTGGCAGAAGGAGGTTCAGCGCACTGGTTTTAGTCATAACCACAATGTATCGATCAATGGTGGCGACCAAAAAACAAACTATAGTACCAGCATTAACTATATGAATAAACAGGGGGTGATCAAAAATACGGATGTCGACCGGCTAATCGCAAGGTCTTTTCTGCAAACCACTACACTTGATGATCATTTAATCCTGTCGTTCGGGATTAACGGAAGTATTACTAATAACAAGAATGTTTCAATGGGCGACCAGGGAACAAGCGTGCTTGATGCCATGAACTACTATTCTCCATTAGTTCCTACAAAAAATGCAGATGGAAGTTGGTATCAAAGTTCTGGCATTTCTCAAAACTACAATCCTCTGTCAACACTGAATGAAGACCAGTATAGTACTGAGAGTAAACGATTACAGGGTGTCGCCAAAGTTTCTCTTAAAATTATAGATGGCCTGGTTTATAACCTGGGACTTTCCTATCAAAACGAGCAATATATTTACAGCAATTATAATACTTCTGCTTCGCAGATATTCGAATCTCAGAATGGGCAGGCAAGTCGCACCGCTGTAGAAAATAAGAAAAAGGTAATGGAAACCTATCTTAACTACGATAAGGTATTTAATGATGTACACAAACTCGGACTTATGGCCGGTTATTCGTGGGAACAGAACGATAACAACGATGGATTTGGGCTTACTGTATATAACTTTTATAATGACGCACTTAAGTATTATAATCTGGGGTATGCGAACAGTATGGACATTTCCGGGATTAATAGTGGCAATACTCTTTCTACGTTGCGTATGATTTCTTTTTATGGCCGTGTAAATTATAGTTATAACAGTAAATATTTATTTCAAGCCACATTACGCCGCGATGGAAGTTCTGCATTTGGTAGAAACAATCGCTGGGCGATCTTCCCTTCTGCATCGTTCTCATGGCGTTTAAATGAGGAAGGTTTCATAAAAGATATGAACGTATTTGATGATCTAAAATTCCGTATTGGTTATGGTGTTAGTGGTAACTCTTTAGGTTTTGATGCCTTTACTGCCATTCAAACATACGGTGCCTCAGGCTGGTTCACCTATACCGATGCAAATGGTAATACCTCTCAGTATCGTACTTTGGCTGCTACAAGTAATGCAAATCCTGATTTGAAATGGGAGCGTACAGGGATGTTAAACCTTGGTATTGATTTCGGATTTTTCAAAAACCGCTTAACGGGTACTCTTGAATACTATGATAAACAAACAACAGATTTGATTTATAGCTATGCAGTATCAACCAACCGCTATCCTTTTGGCAGCATGTTGGCCAACGTTGGGGATATTAGCAATAAAGGTATCGAGTTGTCATTAAATGTAATTCCTGTTAAAACCGAAAATCTTCAATGGGAAACTACTGTAAACCTTTCTCATAACAAAAACGAAGTAAAAAGCCTTTCTAACCAGACTTATTCTGTAGATTACATCAACGTAGGGAACCCGGATATCGGAGGCTATTCAACAGCCAATGTTCAGCGTATTATGGAAGGCGAAGCTATCGGAACTTTCTATACCTGGGAATGGGCCGGGTACAATGAAAATGGTGTATCGCAGTTCTACGTACACGATCCGGAAACCGGAGAACGCACAGGCGAGTTTACCACCAGCCCCCAGGAAACCGACCGTACCAAAGTTGGATCCGCCCAACCCAAATTAACTTACGGATGGAACAATACGCTAACGTACAAAAAATGGTCGCTTAATGCATTCCTCCAAGGAGTAACCGGTAATAAAATCATGAATTCAACCCGTGCACAGTACAATTACATTGCCATGGTTTCAACAGGTAAAAATGTACTGAGAGAAGTGGCTACCAATCAGAAATATACCGATGTAAATGCCCAGGCTCCGTCAGACCGTTACCTTGAAAATGGTAGCTACCTGCGCCTGTCAACATTGTCCTTAAGCTACAACTTTGGGAAATTTGGCAACTACATTAACGGCTTAAAGGTTTATGCAACATGCAATAACCTGTTTACCATTACAAACTACAAAGGCCTTGACCCCGAAGTATCACTCGGTGGCCTCACTCCCGGAATCGACAGCCGCGAAACATATTATCCGCGTACCCGTACTTTTATGCTCGGACTTAATATCAACTTCTAATAGTAAATCCTATGAAAAAAATAAATATAAAACTCTTTGTTTCAACTGCACTAATTGCGTTAGCTACCGGCAGTTGTACCGATTTAGATGTAGATGTAAAATCGCAATACACCTCTTATCCTGATTCTGAAATTGCTATTGAAGCCAAAACTTCTGACGTTTATTATGCTTTTCGTCGCACCTTGGGCCGAAGTTACAACGAAGCGATGACCCTATCGTCAGACGAGTGCATGGGGATAAGTTACGATGGGGATTATTATGATTCAGGAAACTATGCACATTCCAGCCTGCATAACTTCAAGGCCGATGATGGCAGCCTTAGTTTTTGGCCGGATTTGTCGAGTGGTATCACCAAATGTAATCAGGTTATTGTAGATCTTGGAGGTGAAGAAGAACCAGTTACAGCTCCGGCGCGAGCTGTCCGTGCTTTCTATCATTTTATTTTAATGGACAGCTATGGCGATGTGCCAATTTTGGACCACTTACTGGATGCCGACGAATCTTTGGAACGCAGTTCCCGCGCAGATGTTGCAGAATGGATTGAATCGGAACTACTGGCCATTCGTGATAATATGAAAAACGCTGTAGATGCTTCTACTTACGGGAAACCAACCCGTTGGATGGTTAACGCCCTTCTTGCGAAACTGTATATCAATTGGAATGTTTATACCAAAGATGTTACCAGCTCAGGCTGGTCGGCTGTAGCAGCAAACGAGAAGCTGGATGACTGCGTGGCTGTATGCGACGAAATTATACAATCGGGGATTTTTAACCTTAACGATGATTATCTGGAAAAATTTTATCCAACCAACGGCCCCCATATTAAAGATTTTATCTATGCCATGCCTTACACCGCCTCAAACAAGGATGGGCTGACCTATGGCCGTTTCCGTACCTGGCGTAAAGGCGATTCTGATGGAGATGGAGGTGCTGGTCTTTATGGTATTAAACTGGCAAAATCTGCTGCAGGCAACTTTGCTGTTAATCCTGAATTTGCAGAACTATTCAGTTTAGAAGGTGATCGTCGTAACGATGCTATTTTTAAAGGCAAACTTTACCAATACGATCCTTCTTCCTACAAGGTAACAACTATTCCTTTTCTGTATAAAGAGAAGCAAGTGGTACTTACCAAAGATATTGCGCTAAAAGTTGTGGATGAAAACCTGAATGTAGGCAACGATGTAGAAGGTTGGTCGCAAGGCTATCGCTTCAATAAATTTATAATGGATCCAACTGATTATGGTTTATATGGCCGTAATCAGGACAATGATGTCCCCATCTTTCGTTATGCCGACATCCTGCTCACAAAATGTGAAGCTATTTTGCGTGGTGCCACAGCCACAAACGGGGATACACCTATGAGTTTGTTCAATCAGATACGATCATATGTTAATGCACCTACCATCAGTGCAGATCCTACATTGGATGAACTACTTGACGAACGCGGTCGCGAATTTTTCGATGAAAACTGGCGTCGTAACGACCTAATCCGTTTTGGGAATTTTGAGGATGACTGGGGTTACAAAAACACTATTAACCCAAGTGCAAAAACAGATTATACCAAACGTATATTCCCGGTTCCAACAGGAGTCTTGAACGAGAATACTAACTGGACCCAGAATCCAGGATATTAATCAATTCCAAAAATAAAAAAGAGGGTGTTCCCAAACCACTCCTCTTTTTTATTATTTACTTTTTCATTCATTTTCTACAGGCTGTTTTGTTCGAGTAAAACAAAATAAACGGGTCCGCAAAAATTTATAAGCGTCAGATATAAATAATTACTCGCTTATTAAAACCGGAATGCCTAGAGCCGTTGCAGCCGCTATAAAAACAAACAATGTATTTCATTAAAACTTATCGAGATATACATGGATGCTTACTTGGGCTGATTATCGCCGCTTCGTGTAAAATGGCGAGATAAGGCTACTTATTAATAATCAATTACCAGCAAAAATCGATATGTTGTCGTTATAAGTTCAAAACATTAAAGATCCCGAAAAAAAATGATGAGAAAAAGAAAATATCTTTTAGTGTTCTGTTTTGCGGGCATTTTACAATTGGCGGCAACAGCGCAAAATCATCAATTTGTAAATCCGCTTATTGGTTCCGAAGGACTGGGGAATGTTTTTATTGGTCCTTCGTGTCCTTACGGAATGATAAAACCCGGTCCCGATAATGATTTACATGCCAACAGCGGATATTCTGCCGATACAAGTCGGGCAATCTACGGTTTTAGCCAGGTTCATGTTAGCGGCACAGGTGGAGGTGCAAAATACGGAAATGTTTCGGTAATGCCTTTTTCGGGCGATTTTGAATCAATAACACAAGAATCACCTCGCAGCAACGAAATTGTAAAACTGGGGTATTATTCTACCTTGTTAAAAAAGTGGAATATCAATACCCAAATTACTACTTCTGACAGAGCGGCTTTTTACCAATTCGCATTTAGCCACGATAATGAAAATGCAATAAAAATAGACCTCGGCAGGTATTTGGATGAGACAAACATTCCGAACGGGCGCGAAACCCAGCAATTTGTTGGTTCGCAAGTAGAAGTTGTTTCTGATTTCGAAGTGCGTGGTTACACTAAAGTCCGTGGCGGATGGAACAATGGCAGCGCCTATACGGTTTATTTCGCGGCAGTCTTCGATCAGCCTTTCAGTAGTTTCTCAACATGGAAAAATCAAACATTCTATCCCGGACAGTATACACAGGTTGACGACGGAAGTAAAACCGGAGCCCTGCTATTCTTTGATGCATTAAAAGACAATACGGTTAACATGAAAATCGGTATTTCATTTATCAGCAGCTTAAAGGCGAAGCAAAATATCGATAATGAAATACCACACTGGCAGTTTGAAAAAGAACTGGCCGAAACACAACAAAAATGGGAAGACATTTTACAACGGGTTGAAATCGACAAGAATACATCGAATGAATACAAAACCATGTTTTACACCGCTTTGTATCATACCATGTTAATGCCGGTTAACCGCACCGGAGAAAATCCTTTGTGGGAAAACGACGGCCCGTATTACGATGATTTTTACGCGATATGGGATACCTATCGCTCATCAAGCCCGTTAATAACACTTCTCGACCCTTCCCGCCAAACAGACATTGTAAATGCTTTGATCGGAATTTATAATCACGAAGGTTACATGCCCGATGCCCGAAGCGGAAATTGTAACGGAAGAACTCAAGGTGGTTCTAATGCCGAAGTGGTTATTGCCGATGCTTTTGTAAAAAAATTAGAAGGAATAAATTATAAATCGGCGCTTAAAGCCATGTTGAAAGATGCTATGTTTCCTCCGGGCGGAAATGAAGAAAAGGAAGGGCGCGGCGGCCTTGTCGATTATAATAGTTTGGGGTACGTGTCAACCAATTATGTGCGCTCAGGCAACCGCACAGTAGAATATGCTTATAACGATTATTGCCTGGCTACGGTAGCAAAAGGCACAAAACGCAAAGGGGAATACTGGAGATTTATTAAACAGGCCGATAACTGGCAAAACCTTTGGCGCGACATTGAAGACAACGGCTCGCAAGGGTTTATTATGCCCAAAGATGCCAACGGGAATTGGGTTGACAGCATACAATGCAATGCCAACAACGGAAAAATTGAATATATAAGATATACGCCTCTGGCACAAGATTGGCCAAATTGTGTATGTTGGTGGTGTGGTGTTTTTTACGAAGCCAGTTCGTGGGAATATTCACTGTCGATACCACACGATGTAGCAATGCTGGTAAAAAAATCCGGGGGCAATGAAGCTTTTTTAAAAAGACTGAATACTTTTTTTAACCAGGGCTTCTACAACGTAGCCAACGAACCTTCGTTTTTAAGTCCAAATTTATACCACTGGATTGGACGACCGGATTTAAGCAACGCCCGAATTCATAAAATAATTGATGAAAACTACAGCAGTAATAATGATGGCATTCCGGGAAACGATGACTCAGGAGCCATGTCATCCTGGCTGGCTTTTCATATGATGGGACTTTACCCTAACGCCGGACAATCGTATTATTTAATAAATGCGCCTTACTTCCGCAAAGCGGTTGTTCACCAGCCTAACGGAGCAGATTTTACAATTCGGGCTCCAAAAATATCTACACAAAATAAATACATACAATCGGCAACACTTAACGGACACCCGTACCACAAAGCCTGGATTGAACACAGCGATATTGTAAAAGGGGGAGAACTAGTTTTGGAAATGGGTGATGAACCGTCCAACGAGTGGGGAACATCAATGGTACCTCCTTCAAAATCAGATATAAACTTTGTTCAGAAATAGATTTAACAAAAGAAAGCTACATGAAAAGATATTTAAATAACATTTTACTTCTGCTGCCAATATTATTCGGCTTTATGGCTTGCACGAATAGCAAAAGTAACCTGCCATCATCGCCTGAAGAGGGGTTGATTCAACGAATATTGCCTGAGTATGCTTCCCATTTTGTGGTAGAAATGGATAGTGTCGGCAGCGATGACTGGTTTGAAATTGAGTCGGTAAACAACAAAATTGTTTTGCGCGGTAACAACGGGGTTTCCATTGCATCGGCATTGTATTACTACTTAAAAGAATACGCCAATTGCCAGATTACCTGGAACGGCACAAACCTGAATCTTCCGGAAGAACTTCCAACAGTTCCTGAAAAGGTTCATAAAGATAGCCCTTACGAATACCGTTACTACTTAAACTATTGCACGTTTAATTACAGCATGAGCTGGTGGGATTGGAAGCGTTGGGAAAAAGAAATCGACTGGATGGCTTTACACGGTATTAACATGCCTCTGGCCATTACCGGCGAAGAGTACATTTGGGATCAGGTATATCGTTCGTTTGGTTTTACCGACGAAGATCTTGATCCGTTTTTTAGCGGGCCTTCCTATTTTTCGTGGTTTTGGATGGGAAACCTCGATGGTTGGGGTGGCCCATTACCAATGAGCTGGAAAGAAAGCCACCGCGATTTGCAGCAGAAAATACTTCAGCGCCAACGCGAACTGGGAATGAAACCTGTTCTTCCGGCATTTACGGGGCATGTACCCGCATCGTTTAAAAAACATTTTCCCGATGCCAACCTCAAACAAACCAACTGGGGAAACGACTTTGAAGACACTTTTATTCTGGATGCCGACGATCCGCTTTTTGCCGAAATCGGAAAAAAATTTCTGGAAGTTCAAAAGGAGATATACGGAACCGATCACCTGTATTCGGCCGATACCTTTAACGAAAATGAACCGCCTTCTGACGACCCCCAGTACTTATCGGAACTAAGCAGCAAAGTTTTTGAGGGAATGAAAGCGGCCGACCCCGATGCTGTTTGGGTTATGCAGGGCTGGTTGTTTTACAGTCACCGCGACTTCTGGAAAGAACCACAAATAAAAGGTTTACTGGGCGCTGTTCCTGATGACCGGATGATTATTTTGGATTTGGCCTCAGAGATTGAACCGATTTGGAAATGCACCGAAGCATTTTACGGCAAACAGTGGATTTGGAACATGCTTCACAACTTCGGCGGAAACATAAGCATGTTTGGCCGTATCGAGAACGTGGCGACTCATCCTGCTGAAGCTTTAAATGATTCTACTTCTGGGAAAATGAAAGGAATTGGTTTAACCATGGAGGGCATTGAACAGAACCCGGTTTTGTATGAATTAATGACGGACAATACCTGGCGAAATACACCGATTGACCTAAAAGAATGGTTGAAAAGTTACATCGAAAACCGCTACGGAGAAACTAATAACGAGCTTGAAAAAGCCTGGGATATTTTGGTTGAAACTGCCTATAATGGCAAAACAATACGCGATGGCGCTGAATCCATAATTGTGTCGCGCCCCACTTTTGAAGGTTACCGCCGTTGGGCGCGCACCAAACTAAATTATGCACCTGTAGATTTATTGCCAGCCTGGGATTTATTTGTAGAGCAAATCCCTGTATGTGGTCAGTCTGATGGATTTCAGTACGATTTGGTAGATCTCACTCGTCAGGTTTTGGCCAACTACGCTTTGCCGGTGCAACAGCAAATTACACTGGCTTACCAACGTAACAACAAAGAAGATTTTGAAAAATACAGCACCGAATTCATTGAGTTAATCGACGATATGGACAGATTGTTGGCAACCCGCAAAGACTTTTTACTGGGCCCCTGGATTGCCGATGCCCGAAGTTGGGGAGAAACCGAAGAAGAAAAAGCGTTGTACGAACAGAATGCCCGCGATCTGATTACGCTTTGGGGCGGAGCCAACAACCGTTTGCACGAATACAGCAATCGCCAGTGGAGCGGCTTGTTTAACGACTTTTATAAACCGCGTTGGGAACAGTTTTTTGCAGATGTAAAAGACGACTGGGGAGAATTTGATCAAGATAAATTCGACGAAAAAATAAAACAGTGGGAGTGGAACTGGGTACTCGAACGTAAAGATTTTCCGGTGGAAGTCAGTGGTAGTTCTACCGAAATTGTAGCCGAATTACACCGGAAATACCGCGAACGAATTGCTCCGTTAACCGAAATACAACCCGAAATAAAATACAATTACTAGTTATGGAAAATAGCATTCAAAAAAAGCCCGAGCGCTTTCTATCGCTTGATGTTTTCAGAGGTTTAACCATTGCCTTAATGATTGTGGTTAACACGCCGGGAACAGGTGCACACCTTTATCCTTACCTGGTGCATGCTAAGTGGTTTGGCTTTACTCTGGCCGATTTGGTGTTTCCATCGTTCCTGTTTGCAATGGGAAATGCGATGAGCTTTTCGATGCTAAAGATGAAGAATATGCCGGCCGATAAGGTTTGGGCAAAAATTATAAAACGTACAGTAATTATCTTTCTTTTGGGGTACCTCATGTATTGGTTTCCGTTTTTTAAATTTGGCGCCGACGGGCATTTTATGTGGAAACCCATTGCCGAAACCCGAATAATGGGTGTTTTGCAACGAATAGCCTTGTGTTATTTCTTTGCTTCAGTTATTTTCTATTATCTCTCCGAGAAAGCAGCACTGATTATTTCGGGTATAATTTTGCTCGCCTATTGGGGGATTTTGTACATTTTTGGTGAACCGGGAACCTGGCTTGATATGGCAAATAACGCGGCATCAAAGTTCGATTTGTCGGTTTTAGGCCAGGGGCATATTTATAAAAAAGATAGCATTCCCTTCGATCCTGAAGGATTACTCAGCACTTTGCCTTCCATTGTAAATGTACTGTGTGGATATATGGCCGGAATTTTTATCCAGAAAAAAGGAAAATCATTCGAAGGTATTGCCAAACTATTAATGTTTGCCGTTGGAATGATTGCGCTGGCACATTGGTGGAACCTGGTTTTTCCGCTATCGAAAAAATTGTGGACAAGTTCTTTCGTACTTTACACCGTTGGCTGGGATTTGGCAATAATGGCCGTTTTGGTTTACGCTATCGAATTACGGAAACTAAAATACGGCGTTCAGTTTTTTAATGTTTTTGGGAAAAACCCACTGTTTATCTACCTATTCTCCGAGCTGTTTTATATTACACTTCGCATAATTCCTGTAAACAAAAATCAGGATGCTTTTGAGTGGGTAAGCGAACAGATCTTTCAGCAAATTTTCCCCGGACCTTTTGGTTCGTTTGTAACAGCCATTGCTTATGTTATGCTATGTTGGGCGCTCGGATGGTGGTTGGATAAAAAACGTATTTATATAAAAATATAGTTGTTGGGCGATTGCTCACAGGAAACTGAGAATTCTAATCGGCAAAAGCAATCAATTTTAATAGAATGAAACGAACATAAAATTACTCATTCAGAAATTACAAAAACAAGAATGAATAAATTTTATGTGAGTGCGACGGATGGAGTGGCTTCATCTGTCAAATTGGGATTTTTAATTTATTAGGAAGTTTAATTTTATACAGATGAAAATGACGAACAAGCTCTGTTTAAACACATATGCATTGTTGTTGGGGCTGCTGTTTTCAATACAAATAAATGCACAAATTAAGGAGAGGGAAAGGCCTGAAAAATGGAATCAACTCGTTGAAGGAGGACGTTTTTTAGATCGTTTTATGCCCATTTCTCCGCTTGGAAAATTGACAACACAGATCTGGGGTGCTCCGGGTGTTATTCCGCGTTATACCGATAACGGAATTGAAGACTCCGCCTGGTCGTATTGGGGAGGCAATATTTTAAAGGGCGACGATGGGAAATACCATTTGTTTGTTTGCCGCTGGCCCGAAAATTCGGCCAAAGGGCACGGAGAATGGCCAAACTCGGAAGTGGTACACGCAGTGGCCGATAACACAATGGGGCCTTTTAAGGTACACGAGGTAGTTGGAAAAGGGCATAACCCCGAAGCCTACCGCATGAAAGATGGGCGCTATATTATTTATGTAATTGATGGTTACTATCTTGCCGATAGTATTAACGGCCCATGGAAAGCCGGGAAGTTTGAATTTAATCCGCGCGACAGAGAAATAATCGAAGGGCTTTCAAATCTGTCGTTTGTTCAGCGCGAAGACGGTTCGTTTGTAATGGTTTGTCGTGGTGGCGGAATCTGGGTGAGCCAGGATGGTGTTTCGCCCTGGCAACAGGTAACTTCAAAACGGGTTTACCCCGATGTTGACGGCCGTTTTGAAGATCCGGTGATTTGGCGCGACAATGTACAATACAACCTGATTGTAAACGACTGGCTGGGGCGTATTGCTTTTTACCTGCGCTCGAAAGACGGAGTAACCTGGAAAGTTGATCCGGGTGAAGCATACATTCCCGGCATTGCGGTTTATACCGACAGTACAAACGAAGACTGGTTTAAATACGAACGTATCAAGATTTTTCAGGATGACTTCCGTCGCCCTGTTCAGGCCAATTTTGCGGTAATCGACACCCTAAAAGGCGAAGACAAACCCAACGACAGACATAGCTCAAAAAATATTGGTATTCCTTTAAATAAAGGAGTTTTAATGACCATTCTCAATAAAAAGAAGATTGACAAGGATACAAAAACTCTCCGCGTAAAAATAGAGGCAGAACCCGGTTTTAATCCACTAACCGATATTGATGTAAGTTCGCTGCATTTTGGCGCGCCCGAAGTGGTTAATTTTGGTGGTGGCTGCACGGCTTCTAGCACCGAACCGGATGGCGCTGATTTGATTGTGTCTTTTGACGCAAAAAACAACGGATTTAGAAACGATAGTTTTGCCGCTAAGTTATTGGGAAAATACAAAAACGGGAAATTACTTTTAGGATACGCACGTTTGCCGTGGGTTGAATACATTGAACCAATTTTATCAGCACGTTTACCAGTGTTAAAGGTCAGCAATAACCTTGAAGTTGAAGTGGAAAACTTTGGGCAAATCTCTTCGAAAAAGGCAAACTTAAAAGTTGAACTGATAAACGGACAGGAAACCGATGAAATTGCATCGGTAAAAATACCGGGCTTAAAACCATTCGAAAAAATAACGCTTGGCATGAAGTGCTCAACAATACCAACGAAGGATGCACAGCTAAAAATAAGCATTACGTACAACGGAAAAACGATGGAGTCCTTAACGGGAACATTGAAGATGGACTAAGAGGGATCGGACAGTTAGACGAAGCGCCAGCAAAAGTATTTAGCCTTTAAGGATTTGTAAATTAACTATTGCCTTTTCTGAAAAGCTAGTATTGTTGGTGTTTCTTCATTTTTACAAATTTCATGAACTAAACAAAAATTAATCAGCATGATAAAGACCACATATAATTTTCTTACAACTTGTCTTATTTACATGTGCTTGCTGGCTCATGCAAACGCGCAAAAAAAGCCTGAAGTAAGCAACTTTGAGATAGCAAACCCAAAGGTTGCAGTTCCTGTTTTTGTTGCTGAAGAAGAGGCAAAAGTAGTACATCTTGCTGCGGGGATGTTTGCAAACGATGTTGCTGATATTTCGGGGCAACTGCCTGAAATTATTCGCTCTGTTCCAAATACAAAACAGCAACTTATTATTGCAGGAACAATTGGAAAAAGCGAGTGGATTGAAAAACTGGCTGCTGATAAAAAAATAGATACTTCTGCATTAATAGGGAAATGGGAAAGCTGGACAATAAAGAAGGTAGAACAGCCTTTTCCCGGAGTTAACCGGGCGCTGGTAGTTGTTGGCAGTGATCGCCGCGCCACAGCTTACGGCATTCTTGAATTGTCGCGAATGATGGGGGTTTCGCCCTGGAAGTGGTGGGCTGATACAACACCTCGAAAACAGGCGGGAATTAAACTCAATATCAGGGAAAAAACTTACGGTTCGCCATCGGTAAAATACCGCGGCTTATTTATTAACGACGAAGACTGGGGGCTGCAACCCTGGGCTGCCAAAACTTTTGAACCCGAAACAGGAGATATTGGCCCTAAAACTTATGCAAAAATATTTGAACTGATGTTGCGCCTGAGGGCAAATACTTTGTGGCCCGCTATGCACGACTGTACTAAAGCTTTTTATACCATCCCCGGAAATGCGCAAATGGCCGACGATTATGCTATTGTTGTGGGGACGTCGCATTGCGAACCCATGCTTTGCAATATTAATGTTGAATGGAACAGTCAGGCGATGGGAGAATGGCGCTACGATGTGAATGCCAACACTATTCGCTCGGTATTTGAAGACCGTGCCCAACAAACTTCTGCCTTCGAAAGCATTTACACCATCGGAATGCGTGGGAAACACGACTCGCCGATGGATGCAAAGAACCTGACTAAAAACGATAGGATTAGGCTTTTGGAACATGTAATTGCTGACCAACGGAGTATTCTCGGAAACGAAAAGGAGACAGATGCAGCCGCTGTACCGCAGGTTTTTATTCCTTACAAGGAAGTGCTTGATTATTATCAGAATGGATTAGAGGTACCCGAAGACGTTACCCTGATGTGGACCGATGATAACTATGGCTATATCCGCCAGTTAAGCACACCCGAAGAGCGGAAACGACCGGGCGGAGCAGGCATATATTACCACGCTTCTTATTGGGGGCGTCCGCACGATTATCTTTGGCTGAGTTCAGCAAACCCGATGCTGATTTGGGAAGAAATGTACAAAGCCTACCAATTAAATGCACGTAACATGTGGGTGTTAAATTGTGGCGATATTAAACCGCTGGAATACAACATTGAGTTGTTTATGGATATGGCCTGGAACATGGATGTTTTTAACGGAACAATGGATGTCCAAAATCATTTGAAAGAGTGGACAGGACAATTGTTTGGTGCCGAAAATCAGGATAAACTCACAGAATTATTGCTCGATTATTATCGGCTATGTTTTATTCGTCGGCCTGAATTTATGGCCTGGAGCCAAACCGAACCTGTTACCAAACCAAAAGAAACCGGGCTTACACAAATCCGCTACGGAGATGAACTTAGCGAAAGACTCCGCGACTGGGAAAAGCTTTCAGCGAAGGTAGAAATGCTACAAAATGAAATTCCGGGCTATCGTCAGGATGCTTTTTATGAACTGGTGTATTATCCGGTAAGCGGTGCATCGCTGATGAACCAGAAGTGGTTGTACCATTACAAAAACAACTGGGCTGCCCAACAGGGAAGAACCAGTGCCAGCGAATATGCGCGGCGTTCGGCAAAGGCATACGAACAAATAGAAACGGAAACTGAATACTTTAACACAGAACTTGTAAATGGCAAGTGGAAACACATAATGGACATGGCTCCGCGAAACCTGCCTGTTTTTTCAGAACCCTCGTTTTCGTTGCCTGCAAAACCGAAAAATACGGGGTTGGGATTAGCACTCGAAGGCTATGAAATGGAGGTAAATAAAGATATCCCGAACGCCCATTCGGATGTTTTCCCTGTTTTAAACAGCTTCCTCAAAGATTCGGTTTATGTCGATGTCTTTCTGAAAGGAGAAGGAGAGATTAACTGGAAAGCAGTTCCAAAAGCTGACTGGATTAACTTGTCAGTTACCAGTGGAAAATTAGCAACGCAACAGGCCGAAAAACGTTTGTGGGTAAACATCGACTGGAACAAAGTTCCAAAAGCAAAAGATACACGTGAACCACCGCTTGGTCACGATTATCAGCTAATTCCGCCATCTTTTAAAGTAAACAGTTCTATCGATTTTGTAACTGAAGATACTACCATAAGCATTGGCGTTTCTGTTTTTAATCCTGATATTCAGGAACTGGATGGTTTTAATGGTTTTGTTGAAGGTAATGGTTATGTTTCGATTAATGCCGAAAACTTTACCAAAGCAAAAGCAGGGGAAGATGCTTCGTGGGAGATTTTTAGAGGCTTGGGGTATTCGGGGAATGTAGTTTCTGCGCTGCCCTACAATGCAAAATCGCTTAACGATTTAAGTGAAATAAAGAACCAGAGTCCGGTGCTCGAATACGATTTTTACACTTTCAATTCAGGTACGGTAGAGGTACGTGTTCAGGCTATTCCAACGCATCCTTTTTACGAGGGAAGAAGTGTGCGCTGTGCTGTCGCAATCGATGAGAATGAGCCGGTTATTGTTGATTTTGAAACGGTTGGACGAAGTGAAGAATGGAAACAGAATGTGCTGAAAAATGCTGCTGTTAAGTCAGCTCAACAAGAAATTGACAACGCAGGAAAACACAAACTAAAAATTTGGATGGTTGATCCGGGCGTAATGCTCGACCAGATTTTAATCGATTTGGGCGGCTGGAAGGGAAGTTATGCTTTCCCGAAGGAAACCAAATGCAAAAACTGAAGAACAGCAAAATAAAAGCCCTATATTAGTATTTCATAGAAACAATCAGAATAGTATAAAATGCTTATCAGGTATGTATTGATATTTTGTTTGTTAGTCTCCACAAACGCGTTTGGTCAGGGAATAAAATTCGAACATTATTCCGACGATCAGGGGCTTTCACATAACTCCGTAAGGCATATCACCCAAGACAATACCGGTTTATTGTGGCTGGGTACTTTTGACGGGCTAAACAGTTTCGATGGTAACAACTTTACAGTTTACAAAAGCAATTCGAAATTACGCGAAAGCTTAAACAACGACGACATTACTGCACTTGCTTTCAACAGCAACTCCGACCAAATGTGGATTGGAACAAGAAATGGGCTTACCCTACTTGATTTAAGAACAGCTGAGTTTAAAACTTTTCTCCCCGAGGAAAACAACCCAAAAAGTTTACCTGATCCTGAAATAAGAGCCTTGTACATCGATAAGTTCGAACGTGTTTGGGTGGGCACAAAAGACCAGGGGTTGTACATATACAACACAATAACCAACGATTTTACAAAAGTTGAAATCAATGGTTTTAACTACATTAAATCAATATGCGAAGACGCCGATGGTTCGATTTGGATTGGCAGTAACAGCAGAGGTGGCATTGCAAAGATTAATATGAACAGTTTAGGTGCTGTTGTAACCATAAAGACCTACGAATTGCTTGTTCCCAATTCAGAAGAAGTAAACCCTTATACCTACTTTATTTACGAGGACAATAAATCGGATATTTTTGTGGGAACAAGAGAAGGCCTGTATAAACTCGATAAAGCAGAAGATACTTTTAAGTTACTTCCGATGGTGAATGCTTCGGTTCGGAACTTGTTAGGTCCTTATTTTATTTGTGTAGCACAAGCTCCGAACGGGAAATATTGGGTTGGAACACTTGGCGGTTTGCTTGTTTGCGATCAGTTGGAAGATATTAGTACCGGAAATTACGAGTGGTATTATTCGGTATTGTCTGATCCATCGTCGCTGGTTGATAATTCCGTTTCTGCTTTATATTTCGATCATTCTGGTGTATTGTGGATAGGTACCGAGAATGGACTTGACAAATATGACTCGTACAAGAATCAGTTTAAAAGCATAAAAGATATTTCGCTTTTTATCAACGATAAGATTCCGCGAATTAGTGGTTTCGCTCCTACTTATGACGATAAACTAATTGTATCCACCCACGACAATGGTTTGTTTTTAGGCGGGAACAATAAATTTTCGGTGCTTTCAAACAAATTCAAAAAAATAGCCAGCATTTATACACACGATGGGAAAACATTTTATTGCGGATTATGGAATGGTGATATTCTGGTATTTAATTACATTACCCGAACTTTTTCAACGATTGATGTAGGTTTTGGAGAAACACCAACTTTTGCTTTTTCGAGGTTAGATAATGGCGATTTATTTATAGGATCGCACGGGAATGGCGCAGTTATTCTTAACACCAAAAAGTTGACATACAACCCACTACTTCCCGATTTTTTCTACGACATTTCAATTAACCAGGCATTTGCCGATACCGATGGCAAACTTTGGTTGGCCACGGAAACGGGAGTAATACGTTTCAATCCTGTAGGAAATGAGGCTAAAATGTACCAAAACTTCCTGCTTATGCCGGGAGATTCTTTGGCTATGTGTGCAAAAGATATCGGGGCCGACAGCAAGGGGAAAATTTGGGTAGCTACAACTGAAGGACTGGTTTATTACGCGCCTTCGGCAGATGTGTTTATGCAGGTTGCCACGCCCGGCGAACTTCGTGAAGACTGGATTACCGATATTCGGTTTGTGAAGAACAGAGAAATGTGGTTAAACTTTAACAACAACAGGGTTGGAAGTTACAATCCAACTACAAAACAGTTAGATATTTATCATATAAATAACGGAATCCGACTCGATATTTTTAGTAACAGGGGTTTTTTACTTCTTAATGATTCAATTGTTTATGTGCCGGGAAAAGACGGAATTATATATTTCCCCACAACTATTGTTAAAGATAATTCAGCTTCGGAACCACCATTTATTACCGAAGTAAAAGTTCAGAACGAAGAAGTTCTTCCGGGCGATATTATTAACGGACAGGAAATTCTTAGCGAGGATATTAACTATTCCAAAAGAATGACATTAAAATATGCCAACCGCAATTTTTCTCTTTCATTTTCATCGCCATCGTATGTTAACGTTCGATTGAATAAATACCAGTACATGCTCGAAGGTTTTGATGAAGAGTGGATTACGAGCGATAATAATTCACGCAATATTCAATATACCAATTTGTACCCGGGTACTTATATTTTTAAAGTTAAGGTGCAAAATAGCAGCGGATTTTGGAGCGATGTGTCGGCTTATACAATCGATATTGAGCCCCCTTTCTGGCTTACTTATAAAAGCATAATATTGTTTGTTCTTCTTATTTCTTTAATTATCTACTTTGTACATACACAAATAAGAAAGAGTATGTTGTTGAAGCAGGAATTGGTTCTTGAGAAAGTAAAGCACGAAAAAGACGAAAAGCTAAACGACGAAAAATTGCGGTTTTTCACCAATATTTCTCACGAATTGCGTACGCCAATTTCATTAATTCTTGGACCCGCGAAACAACTTATTGAAGAAGGACGTGTTACCGATTACCAAAAAAGTCGTGTGGAGTTAATTCTGAATAATTCGGGCAGATTATTGCATCTGGTTAACCAACTGCTTGATTTCAGAAAAGCACAAACCGGTGAGTTAAAACTAAAAGTTTCGGATACCGACATTTTACAACTAACTAAAAATGCATTTAACTCTTTTAAAAGTTTTGCATCAGAAAAAAATATTAGTTTCAATTTAGCCACTGAGCAGGATCAAATTTTGGGCTGGATTGATCGCGATAAATACGATAAGGTGCTTTACAACCTTTTGTCGAACGCTATAAAATTCACGCCAAAATATGGCCATGTCGATTTGTATGTGGGGGTGATAAACGATGGAGCACAAAAACTACATGTTGAAGTTAGCGACAACGGCATCGGTATTCCTCCCGAAAGTGTTGAGAAAATTTTTAAACGTTTTTACCAGGCCGAGAACAGTAAAACGGAAAACACCGGATCGGGGATTGGTTTATCGTTGGTGGAGTCGCTGCTTAAAATACATAAGGCAACAATAAATGTACAAAGCGAACAGGGAAAAGGCAGTGTTTTTACCGTTAAAATACCCATTGAAAGAAATAGCTATGAAGAGCACGAAATATTTGATGTAAACACAACAGTATACGAAGAGGAAGAACAACCCAAATTGGCTGCCAAACAGGTACTTCAGTCAGCTTCGTTAAAAGAAAAAATACTTGTGGTTGAAGACAACAAAGAATTAAGAAAGTTTATTGTTGATTATTTATCGGACACCTACAAGGTTTATGAAGCCGAAGACGGACTTAAAGGACTATTGCTTTGCCGGCAGATAAAACCAATGCTGTGTATTTCTGATGTTAAAATGCCGGTTAAAGACGGTTTCGAGTTTTGTGTAGAACTAAAAAAGGACGACTTGATCAGTCACATTCCGGTTATTTTGCTAACAGCATTATCCGATAACGAAAACCAGATTAAAGGCTACAAACTGGGTGCGGACGCGTATGTTGCAAAACCCTTCGATCCTTTGTTGCTAAAAATACAGATTCAGAATATAATTAAATCGAGGCTCGATTTAAAAGCCAAATTTTCGGAAGAGGTTGAAAGTAAAATAAACATTTTATCGCACTCTCCGGTTGACGAGGTATTTATCAACAAGCTTAGCCACCTGATTGAAGAGAATATACAAAACCCAGATCTAAAAATCGATTTTCTGTGTAAAGAAATGGGAACAAGTTCGTCGAAGCTATACCGTAAAATCAAGGAATTAACAAACCTTTCGCCCAACGAATTTGTAAGGACTTTACGCCTAAAAAAATCAGCTCAACTGTTAAAAACCAAAGAATACAATGTTTCGGAAGTATCTGATATTGTTGGCTTTAACGATCCGCTTTACTTTAGCCGTTGTTTTAAAAAACAGTTTGGTTTTTCGCCGAGTACTTTGTTGTAAATTCAGAGTATTGGGGATTAAACCTGTATTGAGGAATTCTTCATAAAGGTTGCTGTAACTTTTAACGAAACGAGTTTTTTGTATCTCTGAATTATTTAAACTTTTTTCTGGATTTTTCCCGTTTAACAAGATTGGAGGTGGAGTAGGGCGTGGTAATCAGGAACGCATTTTTACTGCATGTGTTTTGGTAACTTTTTGTGCTACTATTGGCTAATAGTTACATAGAAAAAATCGAGGTAATATTAACAATATCCCGAAAATTCAGGAGACTTACGATAGCAGAAGAAGAATTTCGAAAAAAAGGAGTGCTGATTTTGTGACCAATCAGCACTTCTTTCTTTTTTAAAGGCGAAAATCAACGCCAAGAGCCAATACGTATGATTTGTTCGTTACATCAACAGGAATGTCTGCACCTAAAGACTTAATGCTTTCATCGTTCCAGAAGGTACGTCCCAAACCTAAATCAATCTGAATGTTGTCGGAGATATTGTAGCCTGCTCCCAATCCAATATTTAAGTTGTCATATTTTGGCGCTTCATAAAGTCCCAGCTGAGTGTAATAAAGCTCCATATCATCGTAGTTAAAAGCAGTAAAGCTACACCCGGCACTTACTTCAAGCTTCTCATTTAGCTTATAAATGAAACCTAAATTTGCAGTATAACAATTTCCGGCTAAATCCGATAAATCTTTAATTGTACTATTACCGTATACATCTGCTAATACAATGTCTCCCCAGTCGGCAGCAGTTTGGAAGTAGTAGTTAAAATCGGCTTCCGTACTTAACTTATCCGAAATTTTGTAGCGGATACCCGTATTTAAAACAGCGGGCAAATCGCGTTGGCTTTTTGTTCCGTTCTCAACTAAGGCAACACTCCCCTTGTTATCCGATACTTCGAACTCTAAATTTACTTTTGTTTCGTAATGTGCCGCAATATTTAATTTATCAGAAGGTCTGAAGTCAATGCCAATAATTCCTCCAAATCCGCTCGCTGTCGATTTATAATCAACACCAAGCAATACCTGAGAGAACGCAACATTTGCTTCGGTATTGTTAATCCCCTTGATGTAGCGACCTCCTACAGAAAATGAAAAATTATCGGAAAGAGCATAAGAAAAATTTAGTGGTATGGCTAAATAGTAAGAAGACGCTTTTAACGATTGCTCTGTAGACAGATTTCCCGGGGACAAAACATTTGCGATTAAAAGTGTTGATAACGATCCGTTGGGATAATCAACAGTAGCACCACCTCCTGAAATATATACGCCAGATGAAACCGCATATTTATTTTTCTTGTATGCAGCATAAAACATGGGAAGAATAGGATCCATGCCATCTTGCTTGTAAGTCATTTCTGTTCCGTAAAAATTAAAACTGTGTTGTGGATGGCGAAATAGCATTTGATTACTAAGGCTTAAATAAATGCCTTCATTGAGCATTGCCAGGCCGGCGGGGTTATAATTAACCATATCGGCACCTCCATCAAGAGCTGCATTTCTGACATTTGATCGGATCCATTTGGCACTCATATTAGCCAAATTGTCCATTTGTGCATTCGCTAAAAAAGTAAGGGCAAGCAATGCAATAAGTGGCATAATTGCTTTTTTGTTCATGGTGTTTTAAATATATTTATGTTAAAATAACTTTCAAAAATATAAAAATTCTGTAGTCTAAAATGAGATCTTATTATGGAATTGATGGAGACAATAGATTTTCTAATGAATTTTACTGAAACCTATTTTTTGTAGAAAAGTGTTTCTCTCTGGAGCTTCATCCCGAAAAGATTGATCTGGTAAAAAGCAAGATTGAGGACAGCAAAGTCGATTGGCAGAATGTAGTGCAGATAAGCAGTAACCATTTGGTTTTACCAGCGTTATATATTTAACTAAAAAGGACTTCATAATTAGATAAATTATCGGTTGAATTCACTAAATATTTTAACTACTTAACTGATAAAAACAAGTAGCTGAACCAACAAATATTAAAACAGGTGCATGATATTTCAATTTTGTTGAATGCCCATGGAATTTGTCTGCTATTCTTAAAAGGGGGTAGCACATCTACTCCCTCATTTATACGAAGACGATGCAGAAAGAATGCTTGGTGATATTGATGTTTTAATTATGCTGCGTAGCTTATACAAGCTGCAGAACTGTTTATTTCTGAAGAATACAAGCCTTTGGTTGAGTACAACAGGTATATTCATCAGGAAATGAAGCATAAAAAGAAGCCGGAAGATTCAACAGCTTTCTTCCGGTTTCTTGCTAAGGTATTCGTTATTCCTTTGAGTGCAGTGCCACCCTGTTTCCTTCGGTGTCGAGAATAACCGCGAGGTATCCGTGTTCGTCGGAAATCTTATTCTTGTGTTGTAGTATTTTTCCACCGGCATCTTCTACTCGTTCCAGTTCTACGTTTACATCCCCCGCTGGCGAAGTCAGGTAAACAACTACTCCATTCGATGAAGGTTGGTAAAACTCTTTATGGAGAACCAGTGCCGCCCCCGATCCATAACGACCTTCGGAATAGGGGAACCACGCCATGTCGAATTCCCTGCTACGATTTTTTTCCAATCCAACGCTAAAAACTGTTTCGTAAAAGTTTATGGCACGTGCCATTTGTTTTACCGGAATTTCAACCCAGCTAACGATGTTGATTCGCATAATTTAGTATTAAGGTTAGTATCAATTTTATTGGTTTTTTGTTTCTGGTTCTTTAATTTTTCTGGTTTAAAAGTTAATTCATTTTCTTAAAAAAACTACTCCCCCTCAACCTGTTTTAAATCATCACTTAAATCCTTGTCGAGCGTGGTATTCAGGAAGCGTTCATCTTCAGGAAGTTTTAGTTTGAAATTGTTGATTTGATCCAAATGAAGAGTGCCACTCTCTAACTCAAAAGCCAGCAAATGGCCGCCAAAATCTTTTTCATCAGACAAAAAATGAAGATGATAGCCCGGCACATTCAGTCCGGTAACATATGGTGGACAATAAAAACCCACTAGGGTTCCGGAAATATTTGTTGCTTCAAACTCAGGCTGATTAGCCGTAACTTCAACCAGTGGCGGATAAGGTTGTTGCTGCTTTGGCACGCTTCGTGTTTTAACGCTCTTAAAGTTGCCGCTAAGTTTTATCCCGAAAAACAAATTACTTCCGGGCATCAGGCTGTTAATTTTTGTTTTTAATCCGATAAAGGAAAGCGCTTCAACTTGTAATTCTTTTTCAGGATTGAAATAAGTTACAGAAGCAAACGGACTGCATGCACTTAATTCGGGTTGATAAATTTTCCCATCGTCCCGAACCTGGTAGAAATTGCCGTCAAGTAAAATTAGCTCACCATCGAGGCCGTTAAGCGTACCGATCCCAAAGTTGCCGTTTTCGGAAAGTGTTTGCAAGTTTGTATTTCCATCGTAGACTCCCTGTAATAAAGCGTCGATTGTCGAAATCTGAACAAGCTCTTGTGTTTTTGTGCCGCTACATCCCAGCAATACTAGCAGCAAAGCCTGGAAAATTAATCTTTTCATTTGTTTGGTTTGTTTGATCTGCCTTAAATATAAAGTAATTAATTAAAACCGTCGCTACCCGGCAAGCACGTACAAAAGATGAAACGGTGTAATTCCGTTTTATTTTTAATTTTTTATCGTCAGTGGTGGTTTTTTTGAATACTTTTCAGTTCTCAAAGCTTTGGGAGAAAAAATATTTCCAGTCTGGAAAAACAAGGTAATAACCAATTCTTCTACATAGTCTATAAAATGTCATCAACTATTTCCTTCCTAAAATAATTATATTTTATTTATGTACCCGTAATGCTTTGACAATTAGAGCGATTAGTAGCAATATGTTTTTGCCTCCTCAGAGATTAAGTAAACACACGAATTCGCTGTTTGTACTCGTTTGCAAACGAATAGAGGTTTGATAATAAGAAACCTACAGTGAAATTAAATTTGGAATCGATTCGTAATATAGGTGTAATACACATATAAATACCTTGTACTTTATTTTGCAGAATTCTACAGACCGCTCGATTTTAACTAAATTAGCAATAGATTAATATAAAATACCCTATATGGAAAACTTATTTACCTATGCGCTGACCGTATTTATGAGCTTCTTTGCCATTATGAATCCAATTGCAAACACGCCAATTTTTTTGGGACTTGTAGAAGGCGAAACAGAAGAAAATAAAAAGAAAATTGCCCGAACTGCAACAATTACAGCTTTTATTATTGTTATCTCTTTTGTTGTTGCGGGAAAATATATTTTTGAAATGTTTGGAATTACTATTCCTGCATTTAAAATAACAGGTGGCATTCTTATTTTTTATGTGGGGTTTGAAATGCTTATGTCTCAAAAACCCAAAATGCACCAAAATAATGAAGAAAGTAATAACAACCTTGCTATTTCTCCATTGGCAATTCCTATACTGGCGGGGCCCGGAACTATTATTGCCGCAATGAATAGTGTTACCAATGCAGATTTTATACATATTGGAATCGTCATCGCAATTTTTGCGATACTTATTTTACTAACTTATGTAGCCTTTATTTTCAGTGAAAAAATAATAGAAAAAGTGGGGCCAAACTTAATTTCAGTAATAGGTAAATTAATGGGGTTAATCCTTGCTATACTTGGAACTGGAATGATTACTGAAGGAATAAAGCTGTCGTTCAATCTATAGAAAAACGAAAGCATAACAAGGTTATTAATTCAGAACCTACAAATAAGATTACGATGAAAAAATTGTATATCTGCGATTTGTTGTTGCAACGTTTTCTATTTTCTCTTGTGGAAAAGATGCAATTAACGAGTATATTATCGTAACCAAAACAAAGCATAACGTAACTATCGAATCATACGACAGGGATGCGAAAGGTGACTTTGTTAAAAAATCCATTGAAGTTTTTGAAATAAACGCCGGGGAAGAATATTGCTGTAAACAGAATAGCAGAAGGACGCTATTATGAGCCATTAGGTATTTTTGATTATTCGGGTTCAGACGCTGTGGTGATTTAATTTGATGATGACAGATAATCCAAGCCTGTATCCAAAGTATCCATTGATGCGAATTATGATGAATTTAAAAGGCAAACATCCCTGAACAATTAAATAATGTAAATTCGAAGTGTTTTTACATAGAACAGATTTAATAGTAACTTTTTAACAGGTAAATAATGATAGTTATTCTTGCACAAATAGTAACAGCCTTAGTCGCAATAGAGCATTTGTATATTTTATGGATTGAAATGTTTGCATGGGAAACAGCAGGTAAGAAAACATTTAAAACCATTCCCGATCATTTATTTAAACCTACAAAAGGATTAGCAGCTAACCAGGGACTCTATAATGGGTTTTTATCAGCAGGATTAATTTGGTCATTCTTAATTTCGGATAGTAATTGGGAAGTATACATTCGAATATTCTTTTTAGGGTGTGTTATTGTTGCAGGAATATATGGAGCAATAACAGCATCGGGAAAAATATTTATTATCCAGGCTTTACCTGCAATTATTGCATTAACTTTTGTGTTAATTGTATTTTTCTCAAGATAACTAATGTCGCACAGTTTTAACCATCTGAGGACATAAAGAACATCCCTCTCAGCGGCAGCGTGTGATATTTCCCCAAAGAGGAAACTTACCTCAATGCAGCTATCCGAAAAGTAAACAAAGCAGTTGTTTGAAACTCCGGCCAATCGTCTCTCCATTACCGAAGGGAAAGACAGGAGAGAGGGTAAAGACGGAGTAAACCCCAAAATCTCATTATAAAAAAATTATAGTTAAATTAGATGCCTATAATCTGGTGACACCCAGAACGATTAGCAACGAGATATTTTGCCACCCCAGGGATTGAAACGATAAGAATGTTATCTATTTACAAAACGACTATAAGCGTTTATAAACGCTTGCAAACGAATAGGAGTCTATGAATAAGAACCTTGCCGCGATATTAAATGTAATACTGGTAGCGATATAGATGTTATTATACATATGTTGTGTTTCATGTTGACGCAACTATTCGACAGATTATTGCATCTGAAGGATATGACTGACAAAAAGAAAATATTATGAGAAAAGTATTGATAAGTGTTTTGACAATCTTTTTAGTGACTTTTACAAGTTGTGAAAAGGATGACAAGGATATTAATATCTCAACAGGATTAGTAGGAAATGTAAAATACGGCATTGGAGATTGTATGCCGATAATTGGTGAGCTATCAAGAGTCTATAACGATTACAATGGCGATATACTTTTCATTGTTAAATCTGATTTAGAAAATTTAGGAAATGGTGATTTTGATGAACTAAAAGCTAATAGTATTAAGAAAACTATCGTTAACGGGAATTTAGATATCGAATTACCCATTGACACATTTTTAGTAATGCCTAGTGATGTATATTTATATTCAGATTATAATACAATAATAATTCAAGAGGGAATTGTATTAGAACAAGATTTTAGATTTTGGGAATGCACAACTTACTGATTTTTTGAAATCATTTCAGGTTGATAAAAACACGAAAGCACAACAATCTGTATAATTTATAAGGGTTTCAGAGGTTTTTGAGCGGTGTTATCCGCATCAATTTTGAGTGGTAACTTGACAGGTTTGAAGTCCGCAATCCCTTACGAAATCATACACTCACCGTTATGCACAAGGAAGAAAAACGACTACGCAAAAAGCATACAACAATCAGCAATTTGAATACGTCCATACTTTATAGTTGCTCTAATTTTGCTTCAGAATTAATTGTAAATCTTTAAAAAGATAAAAATGAGCAAAACAATTTTAATCACGGGAGCATCATCAGGAATAGGAAAAGCAACAGTCAAAAAGTTTCAGGCAGAAGGCTGGAATGTTATTGCTACTATGCGTAGTCCTGAAAAAGAAAATGAATTGACATCTTTAGAAAATGTTTTAGTTACCAAACTCGATGTTCAAGATTTAACAAGTATAGCAAGTGCAATTGAGGAAGGAATTGATAAGTTTAGAAAAATAGATGTCGTTCTGAATAATGCTGGATACGGTATATTGGGTACTTTTGAATCTGTAGCTAGAGAAAATATTTCGAGACAGTTTGATGTAAATGTCCTTGGCCTCTTTGATGTAACAAGGGCTGTATTGCCGCATTTTAGAAAAAATAAAGACGGAATGTTCATCAATATATCGTCGGTTGGTGGTAAAATAACCTTTCCAATGATGCAGCTTTATCATTCTACAAAATTTGCTGTTGAAGGTTTTTCTGAATCTTTGCAATACGAATTAGAACCCATTGGCGTAAAAGTAAAAATAGTAGAACCAGGTAGCATAAAAACAGATTTTTCAGGTCGTTCGATGGATTTTCAGCACAATGAAGAATTAACGGAATATAACGAGTTTACATCAGGGGTTTTGAATACTTTTGACAAACTAATGAGTTCTGAAAACAGGAATAGTCCAGAATTAGTAGCCGATGTAATTTTCAATGCCGCAACCGATGGAACCAATACGCTTAGATATATAGCCGGTCAGGATGCTGAACAATTAATAGACGCTAGAAAAGCGATGAGTGATGCCGAATTCATTGGTATGATGAAAACTAATCTAAACATTAAATAAGAAATAGAAAGCACACTTTTATCCCTAAAATTAAAGTGTGCTTTTTCAAACCAAGAATTAGCACATTGAAAGATTTTATAAAAATAGAAACCATATCGGAAGTTCATCAGTTTTTGGGCTTAGAAAAGCCAAAACATCCGCTTGTTTCGGTATACCGAATTGGAGGTGCTCTGAATAATTTGGAAGTTGACAATTTCAAGTATTCAATAGGTTTATACCAAATAAGCTTCAAAGATAATTGCGCTTTTACCATTGTAAACTACGGTAGAAACTCATATGACTATCAAGATGGTACGTTGATTTTTACGGCACCAAACCAAGTAATGGAATTTAAAAAAGCCGAAAAAGCCGAAGTTAGCCATGGTTGGACCTTAGCTTTTCATCCGGATTTGATTCGAAAATCAGAATTAGGAAAGAAAATTGAACATTATTCATTCTTTTCATATTCTTCAAACGAAGCCCTGCACTTATCAGACGAAGAACGAAAAACAGTGGCAGATATCGTAGCGAAAATAGAGAAAGAAATTAGTAACAATATTGACACACATAGTCAAACCTTAATAATTTCAAATATAGAGTTGTTGTTGAATTATTGTGTTCGCTTTTATGACAGACAATTTTATACCAGAACAAATTTAAATCAAGATATTGCGAGTCAGTTCGAACAATTGTTAAAAGACTATTACAACCAGGAAAAGCAATTAGATTTTGGAATTCCGACAGTTCAATATTGCGGAGAAGCACTGAATATGTCGCCTAAATATTTAAGCGATTTGCTGCGAAAAGAAACAGGACAAAGCACTCAAGACCATATTCATCAATATGTTATAGAAAAAGCAAAGAACAGACTACTGAATTCCAACGAAAGTGCGAGCGAAATCGCATATGCTTTAGGATTTGAATATCCTCAATATTTTAGTAAAATCTTTAAAAAGAAAACGGCTATGAGCCCAAACGAATTTAGGAAAAACCTGAATTAAAAAGCCCCGGCAGCTAACAAATTTTGTAACTAAATCAGCAAGGAGAACTGTTTCAGTGTGTTCCTCAGTAATGTATAGCAACTTTTTTAGGTGTATCTCTTAAAACTTTAAGCAGAATAAAAGCTAGAGCGTTTAACAAAAGAAGTTCTTGACGATAGTCAAGAATATGTAGAGATTAGACTATTATTTTTGTAAAAAAAGCACTAGTCGTATGAAAAAATTTAAATTAATATGGTCATATTATAGAATAATATCTGCTTTGGCAATATTAACAACACAAATAATTCTGTGGGGCGATTCTTGGTCGGTAAGTTCTTTTGAACCAATTAATTTCTTTGGTTATTGGACGAATCAAGGCAATATTTTAGGAGCTATTGCTCTTCTCATAGCTTCAAAATATACAGGAAAAAACCGGAATATATGGATTGAAATTGTTCGCTTTGTTACTACAGTAGATTTGATTATGGTCACCGTACTTTATTGGTGTTTTGTGCAAGGCGATGATGTGGGTGTACGATTTGTTTGGGCAAACTACATGGTTCATTTGGTTACGGGAGTATTAGTCGTAATTGACTGGATTATAGAAGGGCCGAAAAAAACAATATCCTTCTCGCATATTTGGATCGCTATTATTTATCCTGTTATATGGCTCATAATAACAGGAGTGAGATTCACAATCGATGGTTGGGTCCCATATTCTGTACTTGAACCAAGTAATGGTGTTGCCCAAATTGCTTCTATTGTTATCACGTTCTTACTTTCATCAATATTCTTCGGGTTAATTGTTCTATTGTTGGCTCGATTACGAAGGTTGACTCCGTCTTCCTTGTTTGAGACTTGAAACTAAATTTTTTTAATACCTGTAAATATTGAGATGAGCCGGAAGATTTCCGCTAGCGCCGATTTGTAAGCAATCTCTCTTCAATCCCGGCTTCCGGTAGAGCGAAACAGATTAAAACTCCGGCCAATCATTTCACTCTTTTCCAAAAAGAGGAAACTTACATCAATGCAGCTATCCGAAAAGTAAATAAAGCAGTTGTTTGAAACTCCGGCCAATCGTCTCTCCATTCCCGAAGGGAGAGACAGGAGAGAGGGTAAAGCCGGGAAGAGAGATTAAAACTTCAGACAGAGGTTTCACTCTTTTCCAAAAAGAGAAAACTTACCTCAATGCAGCTATCCGAAAAGTAAACAGAGCAGTTGTTTGAAACTCCGGCCAATCGTCTCTCCATTCTCGAAGGGAGAGACAGGAGAGAGGGTAAAGACGGAGGAGAGAGGGTAAACCACAAATTTCCATTATAAAAGTATTTTTATTAAATTAGATGCCCATAATCCGGTGACACCCAGAACGATTAGCAGCGAGAGATTTTTTTGCCACCCCAGGGATTGAAACAATAAGAATATTAACTGTTTGCAAACGTTTATAAACGCTTGCAAACGAATAGGTATCTATGAATAAAAACCTTACAGCCATATTAAGTTGTAAGGCTGGTAGCGATATAACAACAATGATGATACACAGTAGTTATGGTTCATATTGAATCCAGGAAGCAAAAAAAGCCACGATTACGGGATTTTTAAGCTAAAAAATGTTTTTTGGGAAGGAATTGAAAACAGAAAAAATGCCGGTTTAGGCATTTGTCCCAGTCGTTGTAACGGTCGGTTACCGTTGAAGCTGGCTTCTTGACGTAAGCAACGTCTGCAACGACTGAAGCGAAGTTCGGGAAAAAAAATGACAAAGTCAAGTCTTTTATTTCGCGAGCTTCCTGATTTTCAATGAATGAGCAGGGAGAACATTTTACATAAATTCAAAATAAATAATTAGTTTTAAAGGAAATTTTGAATCAACGAACCGTTTAAAATATTATACGGGCAAAAAGAAAAAAATAAATTTTAAACGGATAAGCCGCTTAAAAACCCGACAATACAGTGAACTATCCTTATACGAATATAAAGTTAATACCCTGTATTTTAAAGTGGCTTTTAGGGGCAGTGGGCTGGATTCAAAACGCCCGTATTTTATTGGAAAAAGAAGAAAAACAAAAATAAAATACGTAACCATAACAACTTGTATATTTCATACCGGGGACAGGAATTCCCCGGAGCCGGTTTCCCGCGCATTTTTTCCCTTTTTTATGAAAAGGGGCCATCCCGCAAACCGGTACGAAACATACAATTAAACGTTATAGGCAATTTTGAAAATAATACCAACAAATATTAAATATCATGAGTGAAGTAAAAGAAGAAAAATCAAGTAAGACTATAAAACCTCTTGTTTTTATAAGTCATGACACAAGAGATGCTGAATTAGCAGAAGCATTTAGCAATTTACTCAAAAGTGTAAGTGCGGGTGTATTAAAATCTTTTCGCACTTCTGATAAAAAAGGAACTCAAGGAATTGAATACGGCGTTGAATGGTATCCAGAAATAATTAAAAATATACAAGATGCTTCAGATGTAGTTTGTTTATTGACTCAACATAGTATTAATAGACCTTGGATTCTTTTTGAAGCAGGAATGGCTAAAGGGAAATTAGATACTTCAATTCTTGGCGTTGCATTAGGCATTCCTTTAAAAAGTGCATCAACCGGACCTTTCGCTCAATTTCAAAATTGTGGGGATGATGTAAATTCACTTACGAAATTGGTATTTCAGTTGGTAGATAGAATCCCAAATTCTGAACCTGACGAAGAAACTATTAAGTTTCAAGTTGGAAAATTTAAAGAAAAAATAAAAGAAATATTAGCAAAGAAAACAGAATCTCTACCTGCTCAAGTTGATGATGATGGGAGCAAAGAAAATTCCTCTGCAAAATTATTTGAAGAAATAAAAGTGATGTTTCAAGACTTACCGTCAAGGATTGAAAATAATATTCGAATTGATTACAGAGAACAAAAAAGACGTTTTCACCCTATGATGATTGATGACTTATGTCACATGACTAAAAATCCAACAGTTGGAATTACGATGGCATTAATTTTATTTCGAAATACATCAATGCCATGGGTTTATGATTTGGGAATTGAACTAATGAAAACTCTAAAAAGCAGAAAAACTAAAGCTGATAAAGAAAAAGCGATATTCGAATTTCGCGAAATGATTGAGATGTCAACACATCACCCATTAATGATAGATATGCACATGGGGTCAAAAGAAGAACATATGTTTTTCCGTGAAATGCCAAGAGTACTAATTAAAAATATTCAAAGGATATATTTAGATTAAAAAACAGCCGATAACACGTGGTATAAGGCATGGCTGGGTTCGTGCGGATTCGACAAGTCGAATCTCTTCCCAACCTTAGTTTCGGTCGGATACTCAGACTCTCGTCTGACCGCCACGACCTCATACCACCACCGTCAGACTGTCTAAAAACCTCTTTCCCTGAAAGAATTATTTGGATAACTGGCTTTAAAAAGAATAAAATATTGAAATCTCAACGGCTTAATTTTACTTTTTAGACAGACTGCCGTTAGCGGTCATGTAAAAACGTGCCGCGAAAATTGCTGAAAAAAATAATAAATTGACAATAAAAGATTTACACATAACCTATAAACCTCAATAGCATGTTTAAAAACTTTCCTAAATATATCACACTGATATTGACGATTACAACTCTATTTACATTATTGTGCTATTCAATATTTAGTAATCCTTTTCAATTTGATAAAGAACTTCATTATTGGATAATTCGAATATTGACCTACATCTTATTTGCTTATTGGTTAATAAGTTTAGGAGAAAAAAAAGGGATAAGAACAGAACTGGTTTTTCTTAGCATAATAATAGCAATAATTCCATTTTTATCGACAGATAATAGAATTGCTTACAACCTTATACCAATTCAAGACTATATCAATGTAATATGCGTTGGGACTTTTTCTATAACTTCTATTTGGATTATCTTCTATCTTTTTAAAAACAAAACGCTGTTAGGCTTTTTACTAGTTCTAAATACTATCCTAACAATTTTTATAATGCTTCCATATGGTATTCCAAAATTAGAAAACTTTGGAACAAATTATTCTTGCCAACCTTTTTATATATTGAATGATTATTCTCCTTTTGAACATCGTGACTTAGGTTCATTTGCAGTATTTCTTGATATTAGATTTTTATCATCGATAATTTTTTCTTTATACATAATAATCTTAAGCTTTAGTCAGACTGTTCGAATAAGTTATGAAGACAATTATGGCGAAAAAATATTATACACAGAAAACTCGATAGTGCAGTTTTTACAAGCAGGAGTATACTTCACATGGAAGATAATTCAGCGAATAATATTCTTTGGTAGAAATTTCTTAAAAGCTATTGTTTTTAATATTTGGAATCAAATTAAAAAAAGTATCAGAAGTTACATTATTGCGATTACTATTCTTAGTGCATTCATTATCCCAAAGTTAATTATGAATATAAGTGTTAATACATATAACAATATCCAATACTCAAAAATATCTATTCCATCATTTGAGCAAATAGTTCTGGTAATTCTTTTAAGCGTTCTTGTCTTAATTCCGATAATCTTAGTAAAGCTTCTAAAATCAAATTTTGAACCTTTTCAAATGCACAAGCTGAATGCATTCGAGAGACCTGCATTATTTACACCAATCTACATTATTCTTTTTAGTTTAGGATTAACTTCATTGATAAATGGATTTTGGGAAAGACATTATGGTAATTATTTCATTTTCTTTTCTGGTGTGTTAATTTATGCTGCAACTTGGGGATTTATTAAGCATCGAAAAGGTATAAGAAATAACAATTCGTGATGACTAAAATAATAAAACACGAACCGCTAACATTTTATAAATTCCATGGCGGTTTCAGTGGTATGTGAGCAGCGGATTTCCGCTTAATCTCTCGTCCTTACCCGGACAGAGAGTCAAACGCAATCCGCTATGTAACTTATGATTTTCCGTTGCCAACAAACCTCTTTTCATAAAATCAACTATCAGAATCGCTGGCTTCAAAAGAATAACCTCCAATAAATAAAAAAACACCCCAGCAGCATTTCAATTCCCTATCACTTCTAAAAAAGTCATTGAAATTATTGATTGTCAACATGCTGCAAAACATAGCATAAGTTTAATAAGCGCCGTAAATTGTACTTAGGTTATTCCCTTATAGTGCACAATCTGCAACTAATCAGGTTTCTGCATTTGGAGATTAACCACAAACAACACAATAAATAAATTATAATTATTATGCTTATGTCTAGTAAATCAGAAACCGGCCATGCTGTTAATGTGGCCAACTTCAACGAACTAATTTCTTTTGTAAGAGGCTACGGAGAAGCCTACAACCCATCAAACAATGCTATTGCTTTAAGCACGTTGCAAACAGTGGCAAGTAATAGCGAGGCAACCCTCGAAGCTATTTACACAGCGCAGGGGTCATACAACAATGCCGTTGCAGCGCGCGAAGTAGATTTTGATCCGCTAAGCAAACTGGTTACCCGCATAATGAACATGCTAAAAGTATCGGGCGTTAGCCAGGAGGTATACGACAGTGTGAATACCGTAGCCCGAAAAATTAAAGGACAACGGGCCACAACCAAAGCCACAACTACAGTACCCGAAGAGGAGGGAGAGGAGGCTCCCAAAACGAAAAAACACTCTACCTCGCAAATGAGCTACGACAGCCGCGAAGAAAACTTCGCCAAGTTAATTCAACTGCTGGCGGCCATTCCCGAGTACGCCCCTAATGAAGAGGAACTGCAAGTAGCAACACTTACTACGCTCAGCAACAACCTGCAGGAAAAAAACAATGATGTAATTAACGCCGAAGTACCGCTAAGTAACGCACGTATTGCCCGCGACAAGGTATTGTATGCACCTAAAACCGGACTGGTAGAAACAGCCGGAAATGTAAAAACTTATGTAAAAGCCATATTTGGCGCAACAAGTCGGCAATACAAACAAATCAGCAAACTAAGATTTGTTAAAATAATCTCATAAATGTGAATGATCGGTCCGGTTATACAAATAGCCGGATCGATTATCGTATTTAACTAACATCCTCAGCAATAAGTCAACTTAATAGTAAGAAAGGACAACCTTGATTTTAAATAAATCAACTTACACTTTCAATAAAATGACTTATACTTTAAACAAATCAACTTACATTAACAATAAACCAACTTACATATTCAAGAAATCAACTTTCACTTCTGAAAAATCAACTTATACTTTCAATAAAGCAACTTAATTATAAAAACAACCAATTTACTCCTTCATTAAAGACATTATAACCAAACACAAACCCAATGAAAGGCAGAAAAAAGAAAAACAATACACAACAATTAAAACAAGAGCTTAATCACCAACACAATCTGTTTTACAAGCGGCTAAAATATAATATGAGCCTGATAGGCGATGCCCGCGCACTCGATACTTTTGATAAAATAGAGAAAAAGCTATTGCATCATTGCCGTATACGTCCCTACAAAATAGTTAATGCCGAAAAGGAAGAGAAGAAACTAAGCGCTAAAGAAATCCGCTTTGTAAATACATATCTAAGCGATCTCTTAACTAACAACCATATAGAGCTGGCCGGCAAAAAAATAAGCCTGTACGATTTCTCATTTTATATTGAAACACTTTATTTCTACTATCGGAATGCAGAAAATCAGAATAACATCAAATTTCGTTCGTATTTTCCCGTATTCGAAACCAAAGAATTTGAAGAACGACGTTTTGATGTTTATTATAAATTCACAGGATATCTTGAAAAACTTGCATGGTCGTATTCCAATCTTACAAACTATACTATTCGTTTTGTAAAACAGGAATGCAATAAAAGTTTGAGCCTGTCTGACCTGACACCTTTCTTTAATAATTACCACATCGAGGCCCGAAGAATTGACAAAGAAATATGGAAAAAGGATAACAATCCCAGAACAATATATCATCTCTTTCTGAATACACAACAGCAATTTGTTCCTTTCGAGGTGAAAGCAGAATATTTCGGAATTAACTCAATGATGCATAACCTTAGTATAAAAGTATACATACAAAAACATGCCATAACCCGAATAAAAGAGCGGTTGGGAATACATTTCTGGCACATGAGTTATTCGTTGGTAGTAATAGCCATGTGCAACAAACCCATTGAGATAGAAACCGGTAAAAGTTTTCTATTTCCGGTAACCTACGGAAAAATTAAGGTTGGTTATCTGAAAGCCGAATTAACGGGCAATAAACTGGTAATCCTTACCTTCCTGTTTTTAACAAATAATGGCACTCCCGAAGGACAAAAACTAAATAATATAGGTTTGGAAAAGGAAGATAAAAAATACCTTGGCATTGATAAACTCGACATATTTATAAACTCGGATATTAAGAATGATGAGCGCTTAACACAATTATTTAAAAGCGCAGATTGTGGTGATTTATTCAAGCTCGACAAAACATTAATTAATAAACACAACTCAGAAGAAGTAGCGCGTGCCGCATTTTTAAACCACTACCTCGGTATCAACTAAATGAATCCTGAAAATTAAAGTAATACCTGAAAAACATAGCAAGGTTAACCTAAACAACCCACAGCTACCGCGCCAATCCCTTCGCCTGTTAATAATTTCGGCTACAATCAGCAAAATCAACGTCATCAGCGTTCCAGTTCTTTAATTGCCAGGCATCAATAACTGTTAACTGCAACTGGATACTGCCAACTAAACCCCGCCTTCGAGCCAATGCTTAAAGCTTTTTACTTTTTCGCGGGCCACAAGGAAATCGTCGTCGTTGCCCTGTTGTACCTTTAGTTTCAAACGCGAATTACTGTAGGCAATTACATCGCTGATACATTTTAAAGCCACTAAATATTTGCGGTTAATGCGGAAAAACACATTCGGATCAACCATCGTTTCCACCAGTTCCAGGCTTTGGTCGAGCAGATAATCTTTGCCATCCGACACTTTGGCGTAAGTACCTTTCTCGAAACTGTAGAAATACAGCACATTGGCAGTCTCAATTACCCGAAGATGCGTACCCACTTTCACCAGAAAACGCTCTTTGTAGTTTTTCTTTTTCAGCGAAGCCACCATTTCGTGCAGCACATCGGGAGTAAAGGACGAAGTTGCCGGTTGGGCTAGCTGCGCAAACTTATCGAGTGCCTTTTTTAGCTCTTCGCGTTCAATGGGTTTTAATAAATAGTCTACACTGTTCACTTTAAAAGCACGAATGGCATAATTGTCGTAAGCCGTGGTAAAAATTACGGGCTGCTTAAAGTTACATTGTTCAAATATTTCAAAACTCAGTCCGTCGCCCAGCTGAATATCAAAAAATGCCAGCTCAGGCGCTTCGTTGTTTTGCAACCATTCAACCGTAGCTTTTACGGTATCGCAAACAGCCATAATTTTTGCTTCCGGTTGTAAGGCAGAAATATGAGCAGCCAACTGTGCCGCTGCCAATGGTTCGTCTTCTACTATCAGTATTTTCATTTTATCTAACTACAAATTGCAAGTTACAAGCCTCAGGTAATTTTATTAAAGCATTTTCTATATTAAAGCATTCACGCATACAAAACTCCCTTCATCTTCCGACTTTGTTCAGGATGACGTTTATAAACTGCGACTAAAAACTTCCAAAATCTGAAATCGTTAATCATCATTCTTCAATCGAAATTCCATTTCCTCACTTCTTCAATCTCACACCTCTTCGGTTACTCAATCACTAAATTACTTTTTCCCTAATTTCCTTCCATCTTCCAACTTCGTTCAGGATGACGTTTATAAACTGCGACTGGAAACTTCCAAAATCTGAAATCGTTAATCGACATTCTTCAATCGAAATTCCACTTCCTCATCTTTTTAATCTCATACCTCTTCAATTATTCAATCACTAAATTCCTCTTTTCCTGATTTCCTTCCATCTTCCGACTTCGTTCAGGATGACGTTTATAAACTGCGACTGATAACTTCCAAAATCTGAAATCGTTAATCATCATTCTTCAATCGAAATTCCATTTCTTCACTTCTTCAATCTCACACCTCTTCAATTATTCAATCACTAAATTCCTCTTTCCCTGATTTCCTTCCATCTTCCGACTTCGTTCAGGATGCCGTTTATAAACTGCGACTGAAAACTTCCCAAATCTGAAATCGTTAATCGACATTCTTCATTCGAAATTCCATTTCCTCACTTTTTCAATCTCACACCTCTTCAATTATTCAATCACTAAATTCCTCTTTCCCTGATTTCCTTTCATCTTCCGACTTCGTTCAGGATGACGTTTATAAACTGCTACTGAAAACTTCCAAAATCTGAAATCGTTAATCGTAATTCTTCAATCGAAATTCCATTTCCTCACTTCTTCAATCACCCAAATACTCATTCACTAACTTCCTTCTTCAATCCTTATCAACGGAACACTTACCCTGAAATAACCTCCGTTCTTTGTTACCAACATTTGCTTTCCGGTAAGGTATTCATAACGTCCGGCCATATTTTTAAGGCCTGTTTTGCTCGAATCTTCTACATGTATTTTGGGTTGAAGATTATTCTCTACTACTAATTCGTAATTGTCGGAAATAGCTACCACAATCTTTAACGGATTAGCCTTCGATATTTCGTTGTGTTTAATGGCGTTTTCCACCAACGCTTGTACCGACAGCGGAATTACCTTTCCTTCTACCTTTTCGTTGGCAATAATATCCACCTGAAGCGCCTCGCCAAAGCGAATTTGCTGCAGATAAATGTATTTGGTCACAAAATCAATCTCTTCTTTTAACGAAATAATGTCGAGGTCTTTAAACTGCAACACATCGCGGTAAAATTTCGAGAGTTCGCGTGTAAACTGTTTGGCTTTTTCTGAATCAATATCGATGAGGCTCCCCAGCACATTCAAACTATTAAAAAGAAAATGCGGATTAATCTGATCCTGCAACACTTTGTATTTCAGGGCCAGCGATTCGCGTTTCACTTCTTCCGTTTGTTGTACCTCGTTGCGCCAGGCTTTAAAAAACGAAATGGCATAAATAATTGATGCTATAATTATAAAAATAATATACTCCGAAATAACGGTGCCCCGGTTGTATTGCAGAAATGAGTCCCATTGACTATCCATAACATAAATAAACCAAAACCAGTTGACGGCCCAGATAACAACACTCGAATAAAAAAGATGCATCAGCAAAGCACGTACAACACTGGTGCCCGGACGATTTATCCAATCGATGTACCGTTTTTCAAACCATTTGAATAAATATCCGTTGGCGAATAGCGGAAGTCCGAGACTCATAGAATATCCAGCGTTCCATACAAACTGCATAAAAGGCATTTTTAACGATCCTCCCATTGATACAGTTGTAACCAGCCCAATAAGAATTGAAACAACAATAGCAACCAGCCAGTTAACGATTACGTGCTTACGCATGTAGCTTATTTTATTTGATCTTTCAGATTTCAAAATAGTGGATTTAAGAATGAGTTAAAGATAATGATAACGTAGAACATTAGAATGATGAGATTCTTTCGCTTCGTTTCTCTTCGCTCAGAATGACAGGTGTATATAGTTATAGAGCGCTGGAGCAAAGCTTAAAATAGCCCATATTTGTCATTCCGAACGTAGTGAGGAATCTCCTTCATCCTGCTCATCGCACTGACTAAGCAACTGCGCATTATGAACGTTTCCCCATGTTGGTAGTAAAGGATCTGTTACTTTGTTACTCTCAAACATCTTGGCAGCTTTTTGTAAATAAGGTTTGGCTTTTTCGGCACCGCCACCAAAAAACTTAGGCGTATGAAAGGTATTGCTTCCGCGCAGGTAATATACACGTGGATTTTGCGGATTTAAACGTTCCGCCTGTTTAATTGCTTCCGATGCTTTCATCGAATATTGGGCGCCTTTGCTCATGTCAGTAATCCTTAATTGGTAGATTAGAGCCTGCAAAACATATAGCTCCGATTCATCGTTGTTTGTTTTCATTAGCTTATCCACTAAGGCCTGCGCTTTATCCAATTGGATCTGTTTGCTGTCGTTATCCATTTCATCAAAAAAGGTAGAGCGGATAAAACAATACGCTGCGTAATAGTTGGGCAGCCATTTGTCTTGCTCGGCATTGCCAATACGCTCAAACTGATTGGCTAAAGCCTGCAATTCGGCAGAAGTGTGTAACTGGTACAATTTGTCGATGTTTGTTTTCATGGTTTCTTCGTACTTCGAAGAAAAAACAGCGGTTGAAATCGCTACTAGTAAGATGGTAATAATTGTTTTCATGACTTTGAGTTTTACTATTTGTTACTGTTTGATTTATTTATTGATCCAAATTTCCGCTGAAAAAAGCGCTTTTGAAATTCTTCCTTACCGAACTGTTGATTTTGCGAGATGAATTGTAGATTTCTTTTATTGTCATTTCGAATGCCGGGGTACGAGGTGTGAGAAATCTGTTTCAATTCTGAGATTTAACTCCCCTTAATAATTAATTTTCGTGTTCTTTATGATAGCGTGGAATTTGAGACTCGATTAAAGTTATCGCTTTTGCTGATTAATACAATTAACCACCCCACCGCTGTAAACGCGGTACCCCTCCCGACGAAAAGTCGGGACAGGCTCTCCTGGAGGGGAAGTTTTCGTGCTGCACACTTGCTTGAACTTGTAGATTTTAAATTGGAATAAGAATTTTCTCCTTCTGAAAGGAGGAGTACATTCCGACTAGTCGGGATGGGAGGTGGTTAATAAAACCCAATCAAAACTCTCTTTAAAAATTCAGGAAAAGACCAATAAACACAAAACGTTTCAAGTCGCGTTTTACCGGAATAAGCGAGTAGTTGCCCTGAGCATCAGTAATATTTGTTGGGCGATAGCTTAGTACATTGTCATTTCCCAAAACATTGTTTACCGAGCAGTATAACACCGAATACTGATTGCCAATGTAAAACACATGACTCATGTTCAAATACTTTGTCTCCTGGTAGGAGGGGAAGTTTTCGTGCTGCACACTTGCTTGAACTTGTAGATTTTAAATTGAAATACGAAATTTCTCCTCCTTTCAGGAGGAGTACATCCCGACTAGTCGGGATGGGAGGTGGTTAATAAAACCCAATCAAAACTCTCTTTAAAAATTCAGAAACAATCCGATAAACACAAAACGTTTCAAGTCGCGTTTTACCGGAATAAGCGAGTAGTTGCCCTGAGCATCGGTAATGTTTGTTGGGCGATAGCTTAGTACATTGTCATTTCCCAAAACATTGTTTACCGAGCAGTACAACACCGAATACTGATTGCCTATGTAAAACACATGACTCATGTTCAAACTCAGATCGGAATACATTTTTGTGCGTTCGCCGTTAAACTTTTGTGAATTTGGATCATTGAATGGACGTCCGCTGGCAGCGGTAAATGAAGCGCCAAACTGGGTGTTTATTTTATTCACCCAATATTTTCCAACTATCGAAAAATTATGGTCAGAGATGAAGTAAGGCGTTGCTTTTTCAGGGTAGTTCTGGTATTTTCGTTTAGTGTCGATATAGGAATAGGTAATCCAGTAGTCGAATCCCTTAATACTTTTCTGATCGCGCCAAAAGATATCAAAACCTGTGGCATAACCGCTTCCATCGTTCTTTAGGTTTTCTGGTAATCCGTTTTCACCTGCCGAATAAGTGATAAGATCGCTGTATTTTTTGTAATACGCTTCCGCACGAAACAAACGCTCGGAGTTATCGCCAAACTGGTAGCTAAGAATATAGTGCATGGCTTGTTCAAAATCCAGATCGGTGTTTATTTTCAGGTAGTCGGCTTGCGGTGTTTGATAATACAATCCCCAGGCTCCCGACAATTGTGCTTTTTCTCCGGTTTTTAAAGCCAAAGCAAAGCGTGGTGCTACGCTCAGTTGGTTAATTCCCGACGAATATTCGGTACGCAATCCCGGACGGATACCAAAGTTTTTTGTGAATTTGATCTCCGGTTCCACAAAAGCGCCAATTAAGTGGTCGTTAAACGAACTGATGTAAGCATTACCTTCATCCTCAATATAATCTTGTGTGTATTTATTGTAAGTTTCGTTTGCTCCCCATGTTAGTTTCACTCCCTCTGAAAGATCATGCACAAGGGCAACGCGCGATTCGATATTGAGTTCTTTGGTATTCACATCGTCGGCACCTAATCCAATCCGCTTATCCTGATACGTGGAAGAAACACCGATACGATAGCACGATTTTTCTGAAAAACAGTCGCGGTACGATAGATTGGAGTAAACGGTTCCGCTTTTACTGCTAATCTTCATGCTATCTCCGTTATTGTCGGCCGGAACAAGGTAAGTCAGATCGCCATAGTCGGCAGTAATATAGGCTTTCAACATGCCTGATGAGTTTGTTTTATGACGAAAAATTGCAGCTCCGTTCACCGATTCAACAGGCTTCTCCCAATTAACATTACTTTTAAAAACCTTATCGTATAAACTCATATTGGTATATCCACCTGATACATCCAGCGAAGTATTTTCCCAACGTTCGGTGCGGTTGGCCTCTGCGCCAATACTCATTAACGAAATGCCGGTGTTATCTTCCTCGGGCAGGTCGGTAGATTTCAGTACCAAAACCGAAGACAACGCTTGTCCGTATTCAGCAGAGTAACCTCCCGTATTAAATTGCACACCGTTAAATAATGATGGCGCAAATCGTCCGCGGGTTGCCACATCGGGAGTTTTTGAATGGTAAGGTTTTGATGCAACCAGCCCATCAATGTAGGTAGAAGTCTCGTAGGCATCGCCACCACGCACCAGTAAACGTCCATCATCGGCAGAGGCTTGTGTGCCGGGCATTGTACGAATTGCAGCCATCACATCGCCGTTGGCACTTGGGGTAGTGTATACATCCAGCGACTTCATTACCGATGCCCGCGACTCATCATCGGCAGCAAAACTCCCTGCAGTAATCGTAACTGCATCAATACTGTTTACGCTTTCCTGTAGTTCTATCTGCAAAGCCATGTTGTTTTGTAAATCAATCGTTTTGCTCCAGGTTTTATAGCCAATAAAAGACGCTATCAGGGTTTGTTCTCCGGTTTCTGTTGTCTCGAAACTAAAATTTCCTTCACCATCCGAACTGGCTCCGTCGTAAGTGTTTTCAATGTAAATGTTCACTCCCGGAATGGGTTCACCATTTTTGGTTAGTACTTCCCCTGAAATAGTTACTTGTGCAAAAGAAAGAACTGAAGTGAAAAGAAAGAGAAATGTAATAAATGTTTTCATAGCTTGTTGTTGTTATTTTCTGCTTCAAAATTCCGCCGAAAACACCAGTCCATGAAATTTGCTTTACCGAACTGTGGAATTATGGGGATGAATTGTACGAACATGAAAAAAGGCTGTCCGAATTAACGAACAGCCCTTACTTGAAAACCACTAAGCCTAACCAAACTGATTAATTACAGGTTGGTCTTCACCTTTGCAACCATTTATGGTTCAGGGGTCAGCATAAAGTCAATCTGGGTTGACTCTCCTTTTAATACATCCACATTCCAAATTGTATCTGTCAGAAAGCTGTCTAAAACAGCAGTCATATAATAAGTTCCCTGGGGTATACCAATAAGTTGATACTCGCCTGTTTCACTGGTAAAGGCAGTGGTTAGTAAACTGTCTTCTTCAATGTCGTTAACTTCTGTCCAAAGGTTTACAGCTGTATTGGGCAAAAGTACATTTGAAGTATCGCTTACCGTTCCCACAATTCTTCCGGCACGGTCGAGCAGTACACAGCGAACAACTGGTTTAAAGTTAAATCCGCTAATCATTCCGTCTTTCCAGTTTCCTTTGGCTACAAACGATTTGCTTACATCGAAGTCAAGCAATACGTCAGAAGTTTCGCCGCTGTTAATGGTTAATGCCGGTTCTATCTTAATTTTTAAACCACTAGTCGTTCCGCTTGGTATTTTTAGGTCAAATACTGTCTCGTTTGTCAGTATTACTTCGGCATCAACTACATGTAGTCGAATCATGTCGTAAGTTCCTGCTTCCAGTTCAACAGATGCCAGTTGTTCCGTAATTCCGTTTGAAAGACTGAGTAAGTCAATTTCAAAAGGTTCTTCCATAATGGAAATAAACGAAGCCTCTGTTGAGTCATTTTCCTGTTTTCTAATTTCAACTTTGTCAATTGTTACATTGGTTTGAGACACCAGATCGATAGGGAAGGGAGCATCGGTAAGATACACGTTAACTTTTCCTTTTCCCTCTGCAATGGTTGTGGTTTCATTGTCGCTACAAGCCACTATAAATAAAACTCCAAATAAAATCGTTGAAAATACTAATCCAATCTTCTTCATGTCTTTCTTTTTTGTGTTCCTTCTAATAGTTTGTTTCCCTGGTATTTTAGTATGTTGTTGGGGGCATTTATATTAAAACGAAAGCAGAAGGGGACAACCTCTGTTGCGCGCGCTCCTGCTTTCAGCAAACCTATATTATTTGATTTCTATTACCGCGTATTTCGAAATTTTCCAGAATTCATCCGGGTTGTCAATGTTCAGGTAAGCAATTACACCGTCTTGTTCAACAAAAGAGTATGAACTATCCGGGTGTTCTGATATAATTTTTGCTTCGTTCGAAAATAATGGAATACTTTTCGTTTCCTGAATATTCAGCTCAGTGAAATAATCCTGATCCAGGTCGCTTTTCAGCTTAACTTGTTTTCCCAGGCCCAGGAAACCACCGTCTTTTGTCAAAACATTATGTTCTTCCAGCTCTTTATAAGTTCCATAGGCAACAAAACCTTTGTTTAACTGGTAAATCTTTTCGTTTATCAGCTGCTGTTGTTGTGTTAAGGTATCTTGTTTTGCCTGAATAACGGTTTGCATCGTGTCAATTGTCTGCGACATATCGGCCAGCATAACATCGCGCTCCTGAATTTGCTCTTGCAGTGCCAAAATTTGCGTATTCTGTTCTTCAATGTTAGCATTTAGTGCTGCAATTTTCTTTTTGAATGAACCGAGCTCGATACCAGACTTTTTTAGTTTGCGTTCCAGTTCTGCAATGTGCTTGCTGCTTTTCTCCAGCATATCATTCATCAGGGTAATGTCTTCAACAATTGCTTGCTTTTTGTCGTAGTTTCCCTCTTTTTGCGATTCAACCGATAAAACCTGGCGTTTTTCTTTTATGAATTTCAGGTTCTGCTCAATTTCATCGAAAGCACCAACCAATTCATTCACCATCGAATCGCGTTCCTGCAATTCCTGGTTTATTCCTGCATTCTGAGTTTGTAATTCATTAATTTCGCTTGTTTTTTGTGTGTAGGTTGAAATTCCAACCAAAGCAGCAACAACTATTATTGCTACTAAAACAATGCTTATTGCATTTTGTCTTTTTCTATTCATTGTCATAATTATGTCCTCCTTATTAGTTTTTTTTGAATTATTTGTAAATCAATAGCCAATTCTTGTGCCATTAAAAGGTGAAACTGTAATATGCTGAAGATGAGGGATTCGTCGATAAGAAGGAAATGTGTGGGTTATCAATATGATAGTAATATTATCAAAATGATAATCCATAAATAGAGGTTTCCCGTGAATAGGATTACTGTGTAGTCAAAATTTATAGGAATTAATGGTAGCGTTTTTTCTTTTTAGAGTGAATTTTCACCTCTATGTAACAGTCTATTTAAATTTTTTTTGTCTTCAAACCAGATGGACTTTTCCTTTTCCTGTCGATGAAAGGGAAGGAAGAATCTTTTCATAAAATAACCTTTGTATTTTTTCAATGTAAGCAATTGACCCGACTGACGGATTTCTAACGTGCCTGCACAAAGTTTGCCCTCAGGTCCGCCTTCGGGAAAGAGCGTTAAGAAAATAAATGGAGAGAACGTCAGAAAATCAAGTCTGTTTGACGCTCGTTAGACCTGAAGAATGAAGGTCTAAAAGGAGGAGTTTCTTGATTTTAGTGAAAGGAATTTATTTTTAGCTTTTTGTCGTCAGCGGTGGCTTTTTTGAATACTTTTTCAGCTATAGGAAAAAGTATTTCCTGTCTGGAAAGACAATTGCAGGATTTATTTCAAGGAGTTGGTGATAGATTTTTTGGGTATCTCCGATAAAAATAGTTTCGTAAACTATTAATCTTCTTTTAGCATACGATAAATGGTAGCAACACCAATATCCAGCTTGTCGGCAACTACTTTGGGTTTGTTGTCGTATTTCTCTAACATGCGCTTTACCAGACGGAGATTGTATTCGCGAAGGGTGAGTTCTTCGGTAAAGAGACCTGCAATGTTTTCAGCATCCTCAAGCAATAAATGATCGGCAGTAATTTCCTTTTCATCGGCAAGGGTTGCTGCCAGTTCGATAACCGATTTTAACTCGCGTACATTGCCGGGGAAAGGATAGGCAAGCAGTTTTTTACTCGCAGAAGGCGAGAGTTGTTTTTGCTCCAGTTTATTCTCTTTGCAAAACTGCTGGATGAAACTTTTTGCCAACACGATAACATCATTGCCCCTGTCTCGTAACGGCGGAAGATCGATGGGTAAACCATAAAACCGGTAATAAAGGTCTTGCCTGAAGTTCCCTTTTTTTACTTCTTCCAGCAGATTTTTATTAGTGGCAATAATAATACGGCAATCAATTTTTACTGCTTTGTTGCTTCCAACCCGTATGATCTCTTTTTCCTGCAGTGCACGCAAAAGTTTGGCCTGTAGCGAAATATCCATCTCTGCAATTTCATCCAGAAACAAGGTGCCGGAATGTGCTTCTTCAAATTTGCCTATTCGTCGTGCAGCAGCTCCTGTAAAGGCGCCTTTCTCGTGGCCAAAAAGTTCACTCTCTATTAATTCATTCGGAATGGCTGCCATGTTTACCGGAACAAAAGGCTGTTTGGCACGCGATGAATTGTAATGAATGGCTTTGGCAACCAGTTCTTTCCCGGTTCCGGTTTCGCCACTTATTGAAACAGTAACATTGGTACGGGTGGCTTTTTCAATCAGGTTGTAGATTTTTTGTGTGGCCGGACTGTTACCCACAATCGTGTTCTCGTAGCTGTATTTCTTTTTAACTTCCTGTCGCAGCGAGCGAATCTCATCTTTTAGTTTAAATTCCTTGCTAATATTATTCACGGTGTTCAGCAGGCGTTCGCGAATGTCTTTCGATTTTACGATGTAATCGTAAGCGCCATGTTTTAGCAGGTCAACAACTACTTCAATGTCGTCTTGTTCCGAAATGAGAATAACCTGAATATCGTCGTTAATAGCTTTAATCTGCTTTAATACTTCGAGCCCTTTCATATCGGGCAGGCGGTAATCAAGCGTAACAACATCAGGAAGTTCATGTAAGTTGTTCAAACATTCTTTGCCTGTACCAAAAGCTTTAACCTCGTAATCCGGATTCATGGAAAGATTATGTACCAGCAAACGACGGTACCATTCATCATCTTCAACAACAAATATTTTACTTGTTTTAACTTCCATATTTAGCTATTCTTTGCTACCGGATTTCCGTTATTCTAAACTACATTTTATATCTGGAATTGTTTTCGTCTACTGAATTAACTCAATTTTTACTTCCGCTTGGTTCTTCGAGTCCGTGTCCGTTTGGTCCTTTTTCTGCCCGGCGCAAGAGGAAACTGAATAATAAACCTACAATACCGAGTATACTAAATATCCACATTCCGGGAATATATCCTTCAGGATTGCTTGCTGATGCTCCCGAAACATCGTTGGTAACACCAATTAACCATGCCATCGCTGCTACTCCAATCTGCTGTAATAAAGTCATAAGGGCGTAAGCGGTTCCCAGTTTCTTTTCTTCAACAATATAGGCTACCGAGGGCCACATTACCGCCGGTATAAGCGAAAATGATATTCCCATTAAGGTTACGGGGATGTATAACGACATGTTTCCATAGGCAAACATCAAATACACAGGGAGTATAATTATTGACCCAATAAACATCATTAATGCGCGGCGCCCGATTTTGTCTATTAGCAGTCCGATTACGGGAGTGGCAAACATGGTTGCCATAATGAGAACGCTATTGAGCTTACCCGCCATTTGTTCTGTTACGCCATGTGCATCCTGGTAAAATGTGGGTGCGAAACCACGGAATGGGAATATGGCAGAATAAAATGTTAAACAAAGAATTACCACATACCAAAACGAAGGGCTGTATTTGAATAAGCCTTTAAAATCCAGTTTTTCGGTTTCATCAGCTTTACCAAGCACATAACGTTTTTGTGTCCATCTTTCAATAAAATAATAAACAACACCGCCCAAAAAACAAAGAAGTCCGATTCCGGCGGCAAGGTATAGTACAGGCTGCCACCCCATGTCGTATATCGAGCTGGCCCAGGTATTCGATCGGTCTACAAAATAAGATCCACCCCGGCCAATAAGCAGGTTAATTCCAAGTGCGAAACCAAGCTCTTTTCCTTTAAACCATTTTGCCAGTGCTACTGTAAGCGCAACAATTAATGGTTCGCTGCCAAAACCTAATATAAATCTGCCGATGAGTATAATGGTTAAGTTGTCGCTAAATGCCGTAACAAAACCGGCCAAACTACAAATGGCACCAAACAATACCATGGAAACGCGTGTGCCGTATTTGTCGATAAAAACGCCGCTGAAGAACAGAACGATTACAGCTGCAATGCTATACATGGTATACAATTGCCCAACGTTGGTTTGGCTGAATCCTAATATTTCAATAAAATCTTTAGCAACGTAAGCAACACTGTCGTACATGTAATAGCTGCCAAACATGGTAAGGCTAACGGCTACTAGGGCCACCCATCTTAGCCATCCTGGTATTGTAACTTGTTTATTGTGCATATAATTCCGGATTTGGTTTTTAGTAAAAAACAAATGTATTGAATATGCCCGGATTCGGAAAGCAATATTTGTTAGTTATTCGAACTTTTCGTTGAGAAGGATTTCTAGTTCTTTGTTCAGAGCCTCAATTTCGGTGTGCAGCTGAGCAACTTTTTCTTCAATAATCGTTGGTTCACTGCCTTCTTTTGTAAGTTGTTCCAGCTCTTTTACAGTATTGTAAATTCCGGTTACATTCATATATTTTACCGGCGATGCCAGTTTGTGTGCCAGCTCTGCAATGACATCATAATTTTTACTGTCCAGGTTTTCGTCGATTGACTGCATGCTGGTCGCGCTGGTTTTAAAAAACAGGTCGATCATTTCTTTCAGGAATTCAGGATCGCCGTTTCCCATTCGTTTTAGTTCGCTCAGATCAGGATGATATATGAATGATTTTTCCTGATTAGGATTTTCTTTTGTCGGCTTTTCTGCTGCTGTATTGCAAATGGTGTTGTATAATGCGGCTTCGTCAAAAGGTTTTTTCAATGAGCTGTCAAACACATTATTATCTTTTTGTACGGCATCAGAATTTGCTGATAAGGCAACGATTCGAGCCTTATGTCCCGTTTGTTTTATTGTACGCGCAGCTTCTGTTCCGTTCATTATCGGCATTCGGATGTCCATAAGAATAAGGACGTAATTGTTTTGTGCAGCCAAAGCAACTGCTTCCTGTCCGTCTTCGGCTTCATCAAAATCAACTTTCCATTTGGTGAAAATACTTTTTAGTAGATGGCGGTTAAATGCTTCGTCGTCAACGAGTAAAACCGCTTTGCCTTTTAATGCTTCAGGAGTATCGTAACTTTTGAAAATTTGCTGAAGTTTTTCGCTGTCACCTTTTTGTAGCGGAATTGAAACAAGAAAGCGGGTTCCTTTATTAACTTCGCTCTCAACCGAAATTTTACCGCCAAGGAGATCAACCAGTTTTTTAACGATGTAAAGCCCCAAACCGGTACCGCCAGCTTTTTTATTAATATCGGTATCCAATTGCACAAAATCATCAAAAATTTTGTCCTGGCTTTCTTTAGGAATGCCAATTCCGGTGTCTGAGATTTCGAAGTTAAGCTGTATTTGTTTGTTCTGCTCTTTATCAGTAACTGCTAATTTAACTTCTCCTTCGTCGGTGAATTTCAGGGCGTTTGTTATGAGGTTGTTTAAAATCTGTTTCAGCCGGCCTTCGTCGCCAAACAGAACCAGATCGTTTTCCTGGGTATTCTCAATTCTGAAACTGATGTTCTTAGCTTCCGCACTTGGTTTGTTGTATAGCTCAATTTTACGTAGCAGATCTTTCAGCGAAAAATGTACAGGCGCCAGCTGGATATTTTGTTTTTCCAGTCGCGAAAAATCAAATGTGTCATTTACCAGTTCAGTCAAATGTTTGGTAGAGTCGAAGATCACTTTCAGGTCTTCCTGTGTTTTTTCGTCGTGTTGTTTTTGCAGCAGTTGTTCGCTTAAGCCATAAATGGCATTAACAGGAGTTCTCATCTCATGACTCACAGTGGCCACAAATAGTTCTTTGGTTCGTGCCAGATTTTCGGCGTGTGTTTTGGCTTTTTTTAGTACTTTTTGGTATGAACGCGATTTTCGGAGGTCGCGGAAAAACAGGATCAAAACCAAAATCAGCAAGAGAAATACCGACAATGCAAAGTATAACAGACGTTTGTAGGTTTCGTTTGCGAGCAGTTCCGCTTCCTGCGACTGCCGCAGAAAACTTTCTTTTTCCTGCCGTTCAAGTGCCGTAATAATATCAGCAAGATTTTCACTGATCTCGAAATTCTTTCGCATATAAACCGCTTCGGCCGAGCTCATTCGCTGATTGCGTTGCTTCAGTTCTTCTTCAAGCGCTGCTATTTCCTGTTGCAGGCGTTGTTTCTCCACAGTTCGGTCAACAATTATGGGCTTTGGAGGTTCCTGCTTTTTCTCAAAAATACTTTTAAAAAAGCCTCGCTTTTCAGGTTCTTTAAAATGTATAGTATCCTGTACTGTTAATACGGTATCGAGCGTTTCAACATATTGGTTAAAAGCTTCGTGCTCGTTTCCACGCGAGAAATGAAGATTAAGTATTTTCTCCCAAACAACCATTTTTTGCTGCGCCAGAATCAATACTGAATCAACCAGCATTTGCCGGGTGCTGTCGACGTTATAAATGGATCGTAACTCTTCAAATTTTGTTTCAAGCGACTGATTTACGTTTCTGTAATTCTCGAGATAATTGTTGTCGTTGCTGAGCGAGTAGAGCCTCACCATGTTTTCAGTCTCGTTCAGGTCCAACGCTACATCTTTCACCAGAATAAGCGTGTTGTCTGGTTGTGATTCGGAAAGCATGGAATTGACGATCTCGGATAAACTTTTGTACACAAAGTTTCCGGAAAATCCCAGCAACGAAACAATTACGATGGTGAGCAGAATAACCGGTATTTCAATTTTTACTCGTTTCATAAAATGGATGCTTCACAACTAAAACGAATGCAAGCTGCAGAAGTTGCATCGCGTAAAATTTTGATGAGAATTAAGTTGTACAAATATACCAGGCAAAAATAAATTAGTTATGGCAATTAATTCCAAAAGATTGTTAAATCCACTTGAACATATCGGTTGTAATTTCCTTAATGAATTAAAAAAGGATATTTTTGTCCGTTCTAAAATTGTTATTTATTAAAAACAGAATATAATGGCTGATAATCAGAAGACTTTATTGATGATTCTCGATGGATGGGGAATCGGTGATGGATCGAAAAGTGACATTGTTGCAACTGCTCCAACTCCTTTTATCGATTCGTTGATGGAAAAATATCCACACTCGCAATTGTTGGCAAGTGGTGAAAATGTTGGTTTGCCAGATGGGCAGATGGGGAACTCAGAAGTGGGGCACCTTAACATTGGTGCAGGACGTGTTTTATATCAGGACATGGTGAAAATTACCAAAGCCATTCGCGACAAATCGTTGTGGGAAAATCCCAAATTGGTTGAGGCCTATAATTATGCCAAAGAAAATAATAAAAAAGTACACCTGATTGGTTTAATTGGCCCTGGTGGAGTTCATGCATTGAGTTCGCATATGGTAGCACTGTCGCAGATCGCTACCGATATGGGACTGGAAGATGTATTCATTCACGGTTTAACCGATGGTCGCGACACAGATCCGCGTTCGGGGTATGGTTTTATTGAAAACGACCTGAAAGCGCTGGAAGGAACAAATGCAAAATTTGCATCGTTAATCGGTCGTTACTACGGAATGGATCGCGATAACAACTTCGATCGTTTAAAATTGGCTTATGATTTATACACACAGGGCAAAGGTGAAAAATCAACCGATATTCTGGCTTCTATGAAAGCATCTTACGATGCTGGTGTAACTGATGAGTTCCTGAAACCGGTTGTAATGGTTGACGAGGCCGGCGAGCCTTTGGCAAAAATAGAGGAAGAAGATGTGGTAATCTGCTTTAACTTCCGTACCGACCGTTTGCGCCAGACAACTATTGCATTTACACAAAAGGATCTTCCGGATTTTGGAATGCATACCCTGAATTTGCAGTGGTATACTATGACAACTTACAAAGCCGATTTTAAAGGTATTAACGTAATCTTCGAAAAAGAGAATGTTACCAATACAATGGGTGAAGTAGTTTCAAGAGCGGGTAAAAAACAGATTCGTATTGCCGAGACAGAAAAATATGCACACGTAACTTTCTTCTTTAGCGGTGGTCGCGAGGATGAGTTTGAAGGTGAGAGTCGCCTTTTGGTTCCTTCGCCTAAAGTGGCAACTTACGACCTTCAGCCTGAAATGTCGGCTCCAGCTGTGCGCGATGCTATTGTCCCGAAACTGGAAAATGGCGAAGCTGACTTTGTTTGTTTGAACTTTGCTAACGGCGATATGGTTGGTCATACCGGTGTTTATGAAGCAGTGTACAAAGCAGTGCAAGCGGTTGATGCCTGTGCAAAAGATGTAGTTACTGCGGCCCAAAAAGGTGGTTACGATGTAATGATTATTGCCGACCACGGAAATGCCGATAATGCCGTTAATGCTGACGGATCGGAAAATACTGCTCACTCGTTAAATCCGGTTCCTTGTATTTTTGTTACCGAAAAAGAAGGAATAACATTGGATAATGGTATTTTGGCCGATGTTGCTCCAACTTTGTTGGCCGACATGGGGCTGGAAGTTCCTGTAGAAATGACAGGTAAAAATCTGATTAAGAAATAAGATAGTATTTTAGATAGATTTTCAAACCTTACTTGTACCGCAAGTAAGGTTTGTTTTTTTAATATTGCAAACTAATAAATTTAGAAGAGGTGATAGAGATTGGTCGTGCTATAGTAAGTCGTGATGTTTTTGAGAAGCATTTTCTTTGTGATATATTAAAATGCAAAGGTGCTTGTTGTATTGAAGGGGATTCAGGAGCTCCGCTTACCGATGAAGAGGCCATTATTATTGAAGAAGACTATCACACTTTTGAAGACCTGCTTCCCGAAAAGCACAAAAGCGAGGTGGAGAAGCAAGGTTTTTCTGTTATCGACAGCGATGGCGATATAGTAACACCGCTTGTTGATGATCGACAGTGTGTGTACTCTTATTATAATAAACAGGGGATTCTAAAATGTGCCATCGAAAAGGCACACTTTGAAGGAAAGACCAAATTTCGTAAACCTTTGTCGTGTCATTTATTCCCCATTCGTATTACCGAATACAAACGTTTTGATGCCGTAAACTACCAGGAGCTTGATATTTGCAAGCCCGGTCGTAAATGTGGTGCATCAGAAAAACTTCCGCTTTACAAATTCCTAAAAGAGCCACTCACTGCAAAATATGGCGCCGAATGGTATCAGGAGCTCGAAATTGCAGCCGACTATATTCTGTCTGATCAATAGGCTTATCCTGTAAAATCTTTGTTGAATTTAAGTTGTTTTCGGCTGTCCCATAATGCAGACAGTGTCCCAATGTGCAAAATGTGTCCCGTGCCGAGACATATTTCATTTTTGGCATGTTTGTTATTGTGTTGTAGTACAGTGGATTAGGTGTTTTGGTATTTTGCTTGCTAATATTGTGGTGTAGTTGGATGCTACAATTTGAAGAAAAAATTACAAACAAATAAACAACACAACATCATGAAAAAATTATCATTAGCATTAATTATCGTTTTAGGAGTTTCATTATCGTTCAATGCCGCAGGTCAGGAAGTAAGGGCAAGTGAGAGAATCATAAATAGACAAGAAGCTAAACATGATCTGAATATAGAGATTGAAGCACATGCTTTGGTGGGCTTGTCTTCACACCAAGCGATTAATTTAAAGCCGGTAGCACCAACCCAAGCGGGTGAGGGATTGGATTTTAGTGAAGCAAGCGATGAATCAATATATTTGCAGTATTCCTCAATTAAAGCATCTAAGGATAAGAAAATTACAGTTTCTTTGAAGGAACCTTTGCCAGGCGGAGTAGCTGTTCAGTTAAAAGCTGGTAGTGCACGGGGGGGGAAAGGAATATTAGGAAGTTCTGATAATAGTAAACTGACACTTACGGACGAGAATGATCAGGACTTGATTACCGGAATAGGAAGTTGTTATACAGGTACGAAGGCTACTAATGGCCATAAGTTGAAATATACCTTGATAGTGGATGATGCCAGTTATGGAGATATAGTGGCAAAAAACTATAGCAACGAAGTGATCTATACGATTACAGAAGATTGATAGCATTAAAAAAGATAAAAGATGGGGTTTCATGAGAGGGCCGGTTGAAAGATCGGCCCTTTTTTGTTTTAGGGTGGTTGATTTTGGAAGTGAGTGTTTTGTTAGTTGCTTGTGTATTTTTCTAATTCTGTTTCAGAGTGAGCTTGCAACGAAACTTTGAGATTAGAATGGTTGATGCCGGTGTATAAATAAGGGGTTTAAGGAGTATTGTTTAGGCTTGCTTTATTTGATGCTCGGTATTTATTGTGTAATGCAGGAGGTGCTCCGAGTGTGATTCGTGTTGTCCTTCTTTGTGTTTGTCGGGATAAGCCCCGGCTTTTGAGGAATATTGGAACCCGTATAGAGTAATCGTTGATTTTCTGGCTTTGAAAATCTCTGGATAAGAACATGAAAGGTGATGTTTCTTTTCGAATTAGAGCCGAAGTCTTCTCTGTCCTAATATAAGGAATTGTCCCATGTATAGGGAATTGTCCCATATGTGGACAGCTGTGTCTTCTTTTGTTTTGCTATATTGTTGTTTTCCAATGTGTTATGTATTTGGCATTTGGGTTGCTATTATTGTGGCGTAGTTGGACGCTACAACTTGAAGAAAAAATTACAAACAAATAAACAACACAACATCATGAAAAAAGTAACATTCGTTTTATCATTAGTTTTAGTATTTGGAGTTTCATTATCAGTAAAAGCAGTCGCTAAAGAGGGTGATAAGGTTGAGCACAATGTAAAAGTTAAAATTCCGCAATATGCTTTAGTCGGGCTTTCTTCGACAGATGACATTACTCTTTATCCTGAGGCTCCGACAACAGCAGGTATGGATTTAGACTTTACGGGAGACCACATCAGTGATGATTCAAAATGGTTAAATTATTCCTATCTCGGATCTTCAAAAGATAAGGCAACTTCGATTTCTGTAAAACTGGAAAACGATGGAGATCCTTTGCCAGTAGGTATTGGAATCGGATTAAAAGTAGGTACATATAATGGAAATGGAAAAGGAAGTCATGGAGAGCATGTCAATGCTGGAGAAATGGAGCTTTCTACCAACTCAACAGTGATTGTAAAAAATATTAAAAACTGTTATACAGGCACTGGCACACAAGGGCATCAGCTTACTTATACGCTAAAAAAGAAAGGTGATATAAAATATTCAGAGTTGGTAGCAGGAGATTATAGCGTTAGGGTTGTTTATACAATTACCGATTAAAACAGAATATTCGGAAAGATAAAAAAATAAGGTTTTATAAAGGCGGGCTGTAAAGTCTGCCTTTTTTATTTCAGTTTTTTTTACCGGTAGAATCAGCAAAATGAGTATTGCTTCTGTATTTTTTATGGTTTACCTTTAGTACCATGAGATTTAAGGACGCAATACTTTTCATATTCTTTTTGTTCGGATTAACCTGTTTAGCAGTTGCTGCCGATAAAAAAGCTTCTCATAAAGCCAATATTTCCATCCCGGATGTTGCTTTGTTAGCCCTTCATTTCGAAGAAAATTCAAGTGTCGATTTTGTTGGAACTACTACAAGTGCCGGAGATCGGATAAGTTTGAAGAAAAAGCAAAAATCGGGAGTGTGGTTAAATTATTCTTCAATAAGAGATGGTGTTCAGAAAAGAAAAATAACTGCTACTGTTGCCGGGGCTATGCCCGAAGGTTTAATTGTTACTGTAAAAGCAGAAGAAAGCATTGGTTCTGGCGATGGCGAGCTTGGAAAAAGTAATGGTGTCGTTCAATTGTCAGAAACCCCTTCTGATATTATTTCCGGAATCGGTAGTTGTTACACTGGAAGTGGAGTTCATAATGGCCACTTACTTTCTTATAATGTGAAAATAGACGAGGGGACATTTTTTGAAAGCCAAATTAGTGAAGAAGCTGTTTTAAACATTGTATATACACTTACCGATGATAATTAATTCATTAAAAGAATTGTAATAATTTATAAGATTGGTATTTTAGCATCAAATCCTTGTAGAATGTTAAAATCAATCAAATTAAGTCAAATTTCAGTGAAAGCATTTTTGCTCCTGTTCCTAATCCTTTATTGTGCGCATTTTGCTAACGCAAATGTATTGGTAATAAATGGCTTGTCGCACGAAAACGTAAGCCAGGCAGGAGACCAGTACAGAGGCCAGATTGAGGTTCAGAATAGCGGAACAGAAAGCGAAAGTGTAAGAGTATACTTGCGTGATTACTGGTTTTCTTATACCGGGGAGAGCAAGCATGATTTACCAGGAACACTTGGTCGCTCAAATGCAAACTGGATAAAATATACTCCGCAACTACTTACTCTCGAGCCCGGAGAAAAAGCATTTATTGATTACGAGGTAAATGTGCCGGATGCCGATACATTAAAAGGTACCTATTGGAGTGTAATTATGGTTGAAGGTATCATTCCGCCAGATACAACAGCAAGTACCGGAGGGGTTAAAATAAATACAGCAATCCGTTATGCCGTACAAATAATTACCAACATTGGCGAGACCGGGGAGAAAGACTTGCAGTTTCTTGGTCTGGAGCTTTCTAAAGAAGGTGAACAAAATGTATTAAATGTGGCTGTTGAAAATACAGGCGAAAGTATTTTGAAACCAGAAATGAGTTTGGAGGTTTTTGATGCTGGAGGAAACTCGTTGGGAGTATTTAAGGCGGACAGGCGCAAAATTTTTCCTGGAACTTCCATTCGAACCTCAATTGTTATTGAGGGAATTGAGCCCGGGAACTATACTGCTATATTGGTGGCAGATTGCGACGAAGACCATATTTACGGGACAAATATTTCGCTTGAAATTTAAGTATGTTTTTTCGCCATTGCCTTATTAGTTTGTTTTTGATTTTTTTGTTCGGAAGGCTGGCTGGGCAGAATAGTGGTGATATTGTGCTAACCTTTGTAAAAAAGGAGGCTAAAGTGGGGCCCGGTAAAGTTGTCAATCTCGCATTTATTGTACAAAATCTATCTACAGACACGGTAAGTGTTTTCCCGGAATTTTCTCATCCCGAGTCATGGGATATCATTACAAAACCAATGGCAATAAGGCTTTTGCCACATGGTCGTTCAATGGGGATTGTAACAGTAAAATCACGTGCTGATGCTTATGTTGGTCTGTATCCTTTTCAAATTAAGATGAAAGCTTTGAATAGCAATATTGCGGTAGCAACTGTCAATATTGAAATCGAAGTTCTTGAGGTTGAGAATATTGTTTTGCAACTTATTGATAAGCCAAGTCATGTTATGGCCGGCGAAAAAATAAAAGCTACTTATCTCTTACAAAACCTCGGGAATACAGAAAAGAAAATTTTCATGAATACCAATAGTTGCGATTTTGTTGGTTCGCCCGAATTGAGATTGCAACCCGGAGAGTCAGTTCGTGTACAGATTGAAAAAAGTACATCAGTCGACGTGTTGGAAAGCAAAAAAGAATCTTACACCATACGTGCTCAGGTTGCCGATCGTGTTCTCGAAAGTGTTTACACCTCTACGCTTGTTCTTCAGTCGAGTAAAGCAAAACGAGACCTGTTCTTTCGTTTTCCGGTCAAAGCCTCGGCGACTTATTTTTCTACTAACCGGCAGAATGAATACAAATCGGGGTATCAGTTTCAGCTCGAAGGAGAAGGGGCCCTGGATGTTGAGGGGAAACACCAATTAGGGTTTTTGGCTCGCTTTCCCAATAATTCCGATTTCAGTTTTATGGGTTTGTACGATCAGTATTATGTTTTTTACAAGAATAAAAATGCCGACATTTTTTTTGGGGAAAAATCGTATGCTTTAACTCCACTTACCGAGATTTCCCGTTTTGGGAGAGGTGTGGAATCAAAGATTACGCTGAATAATGGTTTAAGTTTCGGTGGCTTGTACGTGAAGCCAAGGTTTTTTTCCGATATTGAAAATGAGTGGGCGGGATTTTCTGAGTTTAATTTTAATAAGAACAATAAAATTGGGCTGTATTATTTGAACAAAAAATACCAGGATGTTTCTGATCCTGCTCAGTTATATAGTGTTTCAACACGAGTGACTCCACTTGCAAAAACAATATTGGAACTGGAATTATCGAATGGAACATATAACGGAAACACATCTAATGCAGTTCGTGGGGGGATAAACGGGCAGCTCTCAATATTTCAGTTTTCGGGTTTGTATTACAATGTTGGTCAGTTTTATCCCGGATATTACGCCAATTCGCGTTTTTATTCAGCAAATATCAGTGCACATGTATCTAAAAAACTTAGCTTATCATTTAATACCCGCGAAGACTTTAGTAATGCCCAACTCGATACTTTTTTTGTAACAGCGCCATATTCAAAGTCGTATCAAGGTTCGCTTAGTTACAAACTTCCAGCTGGTTTCGATGTCAGGGTATATTGGAGAGAATACGAGCGGAAGGACCGGTCAAGTGAATATCGGTTTCATTATCAAACAACTTCATGGAATGCTGAGCTAAACCAAAAGATAAAGCGGTTTTACTATAGCTTAAGTGGTGAAATTGGCGAAACAAATAATCTGCTGCTGGCTTCGGAGCAAAAAACGCAGAGTAGTTACCGGGCTTCTGCTAATATGAGTTACAGGTTTAATTCAAAACATTCGGTGAGGGCTTTTGGAAGTTGGTCAAACATTAATCAATTTGTTTCCGACGGTCAGCAAAGCGTTATCGCCGGGCTTTCGGCTTCAAGTAGAATTTCGAAAAACCTACGGCTGAATGTTTACTTACAGAATTCTTACGATATTGATGATTATTACCGCAATCGAAATTTGATGCAGGTAAACCTTGATTATAAATTCCTGAAAAAACATACAATCTCGTTACGTAGTTTTTATACCCTTTTCCGAAACGAAATAGATAACCCGGAATTTTCGCTGGCAGCTACTTATTCGTACCAAATTGGAATTCCGCTAAAACAGGTAATAAAATCAGGCCGGATAGCAGGAAGAATAACCAACCAGCAAGGCGAGCCTGTTGAAGGAGTTTTTGTACAGGTTTTAAATGAAACAACGGTATCTGATGAAACAGGAATGTTTGCATTCAAATTGGTTCCGCCAGGCAGGCAATTGTTGGTTATAGATCGCAAAAAACTTAATCTCGATGAGATTGCTAGCATTCCGATGCCAATTGAGCTCGACATTCTGGAAGATCAGGAAACAACGATTAATATTCAAATTCAGAAAGGAGCAATACTGAAAGGTCGTCTTAAGTTCGGCGAAACCAAGCTTGCCGGTTTGAAAGACGAAGATGTTGATGCAGCCAATATTGTAGTAGAGTTGAGTACTGAATTTGAAAAGTATCGTCTGGCTACTGACAACAAAGGCCGTTTTGAGTTTCCTTTAATACGGCCCGGGGCAGCCATATTGCATATTTATGCCAATACCATTCCATCGGGGTATGGGCCAAAGCAGTCGGAGTACACGTATCATTTGGCACCTGGCGAACATCGTGAGGTCGAAATTTTATTGGAGTCGAAAAAGAAGAAAATAATTTTTAAATCGTCAGGAACAGGTTTGTCGTCTCTTAGTGCTGGAAATGGCTTTAAAGTTATTCCTGTTACTAAGCCTAAAGCAACTGATATTAAGCCATATTATACCGTTCAAATTGGTGCTTTTAGGCGGAAATTAAACAACAATTCTGAATTTCTTAGTGGCCATGTTTTTTATTTCGAAAAACAAATTGATAACTTTCACAAGTATTTTGTAGGTAAGTTTGATACCTATGATAAAGCTAAAAAAGAACTTGAGGTGTTGTCGGCTCGTTATAAACATGCATTTATTGTAGTGGTAAATAAAGATAAGATTTTGAGTGTTAAGGAATTCAGAAACATCGGCGAATAAATATGATGAACATTAAAACTTTTATTGCAGGCGCAATTGGCATTTTTCTTTCGCAAACGGGTTTTGCCCAGGGGGCGGATCAACACGTAAATGTTCGCTTTTCCATGCCGGAGGTGGCTATGGTTGATATCGAGCCGGGGTCAAGTTCTGTGGAATTCGAGATAGAAGCCTCTTCTGTGCCGGGAGGAGAACCGGTTGTTAGAAAACTTTCGAACGATAATGTTTGGATTAATTATTCTTCTGCCATCAGGCAATATGGGAATAAACGTTCGATAAATGTACAAATTAGCCAAGGTTCTGTGCCTGACGGAACTTCTTTTTATATTGAAGCATCGGCTGCCTCCGCCTTTGGGAGTTCAAATCAGGGGGTTTCTACAGGAAAGGTTAAAGTGCAGCGAAATCCGAGACCGATTATTACCAATATTGGGAGTTGCTATACCGGAGATGGCATAAACAACGGACACGAGCTCAGGTATTTTCTTGAAATAACGGATTTCCTTAGAATAAAATCGACAGTAAATCATATGTTTACTGTAATGTACACCATAACTGATAATTGATACATTTGTAATTTCCGCAGTTACCATTAATAAATGGATAGATGAAACAGATAAAGTACATAATAATTATACTTAACCTATTTTCCGGGCTAAGTGTATCGGCTCAGAGGGTGGGAGTCGAAGTGTTTGGCGGTACCTCGTTTGATATGTCCAACTTGGTAATTAACGATGCTGGCTCCGATTTCTCTTCTGCAATTGCACTGGAATCAACGGTTTATTTGGGGATTAGTTCGGCCAGTCAGTGGGATCACTGGGGAAGCACAAAACGCTCGTGGAGAATTAACGTGAGAAGGGAAGATATTAATTGGAATAATGATTTGAAACTTGAAATTGCAAGAGTCGGTGATGGAAGCTGGTGGTACTTTTATTTCTACGGAAGTAAAATATACGATGGAATAAGTTATCAAACCGTTGCGAATAATTCTTCCTATTTTTTTAGAGGGATAGGCTTGCTTGGCGATGTTCCGATTCGATTGCGTTTATCGGGTTTTTCGCTTACCCAGGGAGCAAACGATTATGAAACCAATGTGGTTTTTACCATCTATGGTGATTAACTTTATTGATTGATAAACGTTACTCTTTATACTGAAGCGAAAAAGTCAGCACATGCGTATACTTTTCTATGTAGCACTTTTTATTGTTGTTTTACTGGCTTGTGAAACCCGGGAGCCGGAGCCAATAGTAGTACCCTCCTGGATTAAGTCTCAACTTGCTGAACTTCAGGATTCAGGGGGTTGTGACGGTTGCATATTGCAGCGGTGGACTTATAGCGAAGAGTATATCTATCATTTGTACTGCAATGATGAATCCTGTCTGGATTGTGGATATTTTCACAACAACGGAACTCCTGTTGAATGGGGTGTTACTATTGATCATGCTGACTTTGATTCAACCAGATACCGCCCCACTATCGTTTGGGAGTGTGGCGATGAACTCGATTTCTAGGTGTTTGGTTTTCTTTGTTATAAGTGTAAATCAGGGTAATCTGCTAAAAGTTTTGTTAGCCCATAATTTCAATCCGGTTCCCGTCCGGATCTAAGATAATACTTTCGTAGTACCCATCTCCTGTTGAGCGAGGTTCGCCAATAACTTTAAAGCCGTCTTTCCGGAGCGTTTCCGTCAGTTCATTTACTTTGCCTCTCGACCCCACTTTTATGGCAAAATGGATAAGACCGGTAAACTGTTTTCGTGGATTATCTTTCGATTTCGGAATTCCCGGCATTTCCATCAGCTCAATGCGGCAATCGCCGTTAAACGATAAAAAATACGAGCGGTATTCGCGGCTGTGGTTGTGGTATACGTCACTTGATGATGCATCGAAATAGTGCATGTAAAAACTGCGCATTCCTTCAAGGTTGTAGGTCCAAATGGCCAGATGTTCTACTTTCATACAAATTGTTTTTAGGCTCTCTAAAATTACAAAAGCAAACGGTTATAAAACAATAGCTGCAGTTATTTTTTACAGTCCCACTCATAAAAAAATTGTTCCAGAAAATCTTCCATAAAACGATGGCGTTCTTCTGCAATTTTCTTCGCAGCTTTTGTATTCATACGATCTTTTAGTAGTAATAATTTTTCGTAAAAGTGATTGATGGTTGGAGCTGTGGTTTTTTTGTATTCTTCAAAACTGTTATGAAGTTGTGGTTCAATATCGGGATGATGGATCAAGCGACCTTTGTTGCCGCCATAAGCAAAGGTTCGTGCAATTCCGATGGCGCCAATGGCATCCAGCCGGTCGGCATCCTGAACAATTTGCGCTTCAAGGCTGTCGGCTTTTGTTTCAACGCCAGCTCCTTTAAACGATACTTGTTCTATAATCTGCTCAATTCTTTCAGTGTCTTTTTTGTTAATTTCAATATTGTTTAGCCAGCTTTTTGTTTTTGAGGTGGCTTCTCCGTTGGCGAGTTTCCAGTCGTCGAGGTCGTGAAGCAAAGCTGCCATTTCAATCAGAAAAAGATTACCACCTTCTTTCTCGGCCAGATGAACAGCCATATTTCTTACCCGATGAATATGCCACCAGTCATGCCCCGAACTATCGGTTGCAAAGTGCTGTTTTATAAAGTCTTCTGTGGCTGAAATCAGCTCCTTTTGTTGAATAATGGACCTCATAATTCGAATTTTAGTTGTTAAAACTACTATTTTAAACCATAAAAAACGTTAATATTTCATATGGTATTTGGTAATATTCAGAATATGAATAGATTAGTGGTGTGCAGGTTTTTGTACTTACTTATAGAAGTCACATTGAAGAATTGATTTTTTGGCTATTTTTGCCGAGTTTATTTAAGCAGACAGACTTGCTTAAGGAGAGATAGATTAAATATGATTGACAAAACAAGATTGACTTTGCCGGCATTATTTTACAATTCGGTGGAGAAATTCGCGAATAATATCTCTGTAAAATTTGCTGGTGAGGAGGATTTCACCTACAGGCAAATGGGAGAGGATGTGGAACTTTTGGCTGAACTTTTAGTTGAGCTGGGAATTGGAAGAGGCGATAAAATTGCCATTTTAAGCGCTAACATGCCCAATTGGGGAAAAGCCTTTTTTGCAATCTCGGCAATTGGAGCCGTTGCTGTTCCCATATTGCCCGATTTTCACTCGAATGAGATTGAAACGATTATAGAACATTCAGAAGCGAAATTACTTTTTGTTTCCGAAGGTTTGTATAAATCGGTGAGTCCGGGAGTAACTGCAATTGTTGAGCACATGATTTTGGTAGATAGTTTTGCTGTTATTCCAAAGGAAACTCCGGCAAATCATTTAAAAAAATTAACTTCTTCGGTGCCACAAACAACACGGAAATTTTTACCGGTTAATGTGGAAGAGAATGAATTGGCATCGATAATTTATACTTCTGGTACCACGGGAAGTTCAAAAGGAGTGATGTTAACGCACAAAAACCTGGCGTGGACAGCACAGCAAAGCCGTACTTTGCAGAAAGTTAATTCGGCTGACCGGTTTCTCTCGATCCTGCCATTATCGCACACGCTCGAAAACACAGTTGGATTTTTGTTGCCGATGATGTACGGTGCATCGGTGCATTATCTGCGTAAACCACCGGTAGCTTCGGTTTTAATGCCTGCTTTACAAGAAGTAAAACCTACAATAATGCTGTCGGTACCATTAATTATCGAAAAGGTATATAAATCAAAAATTCAGCCGACTTTCGAAAAAAGTGCAACGATGCGTTTTCTAACTTCGTTTGCGCCAACACGAAAATTGATGCATAAAATTGCAGCCAAAAAATTGCATAAAACTTTTGGAGGACACTTACATTTCTTCGGAATTGGAGGAGCAAAACTCGATGCAACAGTTGAACGCTTTCTTTTTGAAGGGGGATTTCCATATGCCATTGGTTACGGATTAACCGAAACAGCGCCACTATTGGCTGGTGCAGTTGGTAAAAATTGCAAAGTTGGCTCAACCGGAATTGCCATGAAGGGTGTTTCGCTGAGAATAGCGAATCCTGACCCAGCGACCGGCGAAGGCGAAATTCAGGCTAAAGGCGAAAATGTAATGAAAGGTTATTACAAAGCGCCGGACATTACTAAAGATGTTTTTACAGAAGACGGCTGGTTCCGGACTGGCGATCGTGGATTGTTCGACAAAAATAATTTGTTACATGTTAAAGGCCGGATAAAGACTATGATTGTTGGAGCCAGTGGCGAGAATATTTATCCGGAAGAAATTGAAACAGTGATTAATAAAATGCGTTTTGTATTGGAATCGCTGGTAGTGGAGAAAAAAGGAAAACTGGTTGCGATGATTCATTTGAACACCGAGGAAATAGAAGAACATTTCAAACAGTTGAAAGAGGAAGCACAACATTATATTTCGGAACGATCGGATGAGATTCTTGAAGAGATCAGGAAAAAGGTGAATCAGGAAGTCAATAAGTTTTCGCGCATCAACCAAGTGGTGTTGCAACCAATGCCGTTTGAACGTACGCCAACACGAAAGATTAAGCGCTTTTTATACGCTTAGCCAACACGATATTTTAACAAAAGGGAAAGTCTCATGAAGTCTTCCCTTTTTTGTTGGTCTACTTTTGAATAATAACTGACAATCTATCAGAATTTGTTACTTTTGTAGCCACAAAAATCACTTAGTAAATGGTAACGGAATCAAGATATAGTGCAAGGGGTGTTTCTGCCTCGAAAGAAGATGTACATGAAGCGATTAAGAATGTTGACAAAGGTCTTTTTCCAAAGGCATTTTGTAAAATTGTTCCCGATATTCTAGGCGGCGACGACGAATGGTGCAATATAATGCACGCCGATGGAGCAGGAACAAAATCGGCATTAGCTTACATGTATTGGAAAGAAACCGGAGATGTTTCGGTGTGGAAAGGAATTGCACAGGACGCACTTATCATGAATGTTGACGACCTGCTCTGTGTGGGGGCCACCAATAATATTTTGGTATCGTCGACCATTGGCCGTAACAAAAACAACATTCCGGGCGAAGTTATTGCAGCCATTATTAACGGAACCGAAGAGTTGCTGGCTAACCTTCGCGAAATGGGAGTTAGCATTTATTCAACCGGTGGGGAAACTGCCGATGTTGGCGATTTGGTTCGTACAATCATCGTTGATTCAACGGTTACTTGTCGAATGAAAAAAGCGGATGTGGTGTCGGCCGATAAAATTGCTGCTGGCGATGTTATTGTTGGTTTGTCATCATCGGGCACAGCAACTTACGAAACAGAATACAACGGCGGAATGGGAAGTAACGGATTAACTTCGGCCCGCCACGATGTTTTTGCCAATTACCTGGCCGAAAAATATCCTGAAAGTTTTGATCCTGAAGTTCCGGCAGATCTTGTTTATTCGGGCGGAAAAAAACTAACTGATGCTATTGAGGGATTAGATGTAGATGCAGGAAAACTAGTACTATCACCAACGCGTACTTATGCGCCGGTAATCAAAAAAGTGCTGGATAAGTATCGTTCACAAATTTCAGGAATGATTCATTGTTCGGGTGGAGCGCAAACAAAAGTGTTACATTTCGTTGATAATGTTCATGTGATTAAGAATAATATGTTCCCTGTTCCTCCGCTCTTCAAATTAATTCAGGAGCAATCGGGAACCGACTGGAAAGAAATGTACAAGGTGTTCAACATGGGGCACCGTTACGAAATATACTGCGGTGCCGATGTGGCCGATGAGATCATTGAAATCTCAAAATCGTTTAACATCGATGCACAAATTATTGGAAAAGTTGAACCTTTCGACGGCAAGAAGCTTACAATTAAGTCGGAGAAAGGCGAGTTTATTTATTAAAGAAAACCATGGCAGAATACGCATTATTAGAAAAATTTGAATCGATAAAGCACCGCTTCTCGGAAGTAGAGCAGCAGATTACCGATCCCGAGGTGATTTCCGATATGAAGCGTTACGTAAAGCTGAATCAGGAATATAAACACCTGCAAAAGTTAGTTGCAAAATTTCAGGAGTATAAGAACATGGTCGATAATATATTGACCGGAAAAGAAATGTTGGCCGAAGAAAGCGATGAAGAAATGCGTGAAATGGCGCGTGAGGAAATCGAAGAGTCGGAAAAGCGCATCCCTGAGATTGAAAAAGAGGTTAAACTTTTGCTTGTTCCTGCTGATCCGGAAGATGCCAAAAATGCAATTCTTGAAATCCGTGCGGGAACCGGTGGCGATGAGGCAAGTATTTTTGCCGGCGATTTGTACCGTATGTACAGCAAATTTTGCGAGCAAAAAGGTTGGCGCATGGAGGTTACTAATGCCAACGAAGGTACAGCGGGCGGTTTTAAAGAAATTGTAGCGAATATTACGGGCGAAGGTGTTTACGGCGTTATGAAATACGAATCAGGAGTGCACCGTGTGCAACGTGTACCACAAACCGAAACTCAGGGGCGTGTACATACATCTGCAGCTACTGTGGCTGTTTTACCTGAAGCCGATGAGTTTGATGTGGAATTGAAAACCGAGGATATCCGTCGTGATGAATACTGTTCGTCGGGGCCGGGTGGGCAGTCGGTGAACACCACATACTCAGCAATTCGTTTAACACACATTCCAACCGGAATTGTGGTGACTTGTCAGGACCAAAAATCGAAGTTAAAAAACCTCGATAAAGCGATGGCCGAATTACGTACGCGTTTGTACAACATGGAGTATCAGAAATATATCGACGAAATTTCATCGAAACGTAAAACGATGGTTTCTACCGGCGACCGTTCGGCAAAAATTCGTACCTATAACTGGCCGCAAGGGCGTGTTACCGATCACCGAATTAACCTTACATTGTACAACCTGCAGGCAATTATCAACGGCGAAATCGATGAAATCATCGAAAAACTGATGATTGAAGAAAACGCTGCAAAACTTAAAGAAGCAGAAATTTAAAAACAATAAAATGGGAGTCATCGGACTTCTGTCTTCCGGCTTCCGACTATTTTATCATGAATCAACAGCAACTATTTGAGCAGATCCAAAAAAAGCGCAGTTTCCTGTGTGTTGGTTTGGATACCGATATTCAAAAAATCCCGCAACATCTGAAAGATACATCAGATCCGATTTTTTCATTCAATAAAGAAATAATTGATGCCACTGCCGAATATTCGGTAGCATATAAACCGAACTTGGCGTTTTACGAAAGTTTGGGATCGAAAGGAATGCAAAGTCTGGAAAAAACAGTGATGTATGTAAAATCGAAATATCCTGAAATTTTTGTGATTGCCGATGCCAAACGTGGCGATATCGGTAACACCTCGAATTTATATGCACGGGCATTTTTCGATCAGCAGGATTTTGATGCGGTAACAGTAGCTCCGTACATGGGTGAAGATTCGGTAAAGCCGTTTATGACTTACCTCGGCAAATGGGTGATTCTTTTGGCGCTGACTTCGAATAAAGGAGCTTACGATTTCCAGTTTATCGAAGACAAAGAAAGTGGCGACAAGTTGTTTGAATCGGTTTTAAAAACATCACAAAATTGGGGAACCACAGAAAACCTGATGTATGTGGTTGGTGCTACAAAGGCGGAGAAACTGAAGGAAATTCGCACCATCGTTCCTGATCACTTTTTGTTAGTACCAGGCGTGGGAGCGCAGGGTGGTAGCCTGCAGGAAGTAGCCAAAAACGGAATGAATAGCAAATGTGGCTTGTTGGTGAATTCTTCGCGTGGAATTATCTATGCGTCGACAGAAACTGATTTTGCAGAAAAAGCTGGTGCTGCCGCTGAAGAAGTTCAGAAAGAAATGGAAACTTTACTTCAGGAAGCCGGATTGATTTAGTTGTGACTGAAAATACAAAACAGCTTAACACACTTAGACAAATTGGCTTCGCTTGTATTTAAATTACAAATCAATCCTTGGGAGAACGTCATCCGGAACTTGTTTCAGGATCTGCATTTATAAGATTCTGAAACAAGTTCAGAATGACGAAATACAAAAAAGGGATGTCGTATAAAATCGGCATCCCTTTTTCTTTATGTCTTAGCGCTTTGTATTTTCTTTTGTATTCTAAATCTGCTCCCAGCCTTTTCGGTAAGTATGTCTGATCCACTCTTCCGCCATTTTTTGTGCCGGTAAAGTTTCGTATTGTTTATCAAAAGTAGGATCGCCGTTGATCACCTCAAAATTATCTTTTTTCAATACGCGGATGGTATCCGACGGGCTGATGTTTGTAAAACGCATGTTTGGCCCGTCCCATTCCAGTTTGCGCTGCAGACTTTGCAATCGAACAGCTAGTACGCCCATCACAACCATTTCATTCAGTGGCCCGGCATAGGAAAAGTTTGATGAAGCTTCAACTCTGGCTTCTTTACTTTCTTTACAGGCACGTATCCAGTCTTGTTCGTGGCCGCCTTCCATGGCATTCGAAATACGTCGGATGGTTTTTTCAGGTTCCTGAAAATGCGCCATTTCCGAAGTTGGCAATAAAGTAGGATTGGCAGCGTATGTTCCACACATTATTTTCCCGCGGGTGCCATAAAAAATACAACCACCGCCATCGTCGCCCATTTGTTCGCCGTCTTTTAATTCATCGGGGCGGGGAGGCATAAAACCACCGTCGTACCAATGAACGGTAACTTCGGGCATGGCTACTTTGGGCAGGTTATCGCGACGATCGAATTCGTAACGGACAAACTCTGCATTTGGTGCCGAATCGTTGTTAAAAGGCGTTGAACTGCCTTCAACTGTTTTCGGATATTGTAAGTTTAATGCTTTAAAAACAGGATCAAGAATATGGCATCCCATATCGCCGAGTGCTCCGGTTCCAAAATCCCACCAGCCACGCCAGTTCCAAGGGTGGTAAATGGGGTTGTATTCGGTAAATTTTGCCGGTCCGATAAACAAGTCCCAATCGAGCGTTTTGGGTACACGTTTCCCTTTTTCAGGGCGTGTTAATCCTTGCGGCCAAATCGGGCGGTTCGTCCAGGTGTCAACATGCGTGACCTCGCCAATTGTGCCGGCCCAAATCCATTCGCAAATCTGCCGGATACCGTCAGCCGAATTTCCCTGGTTACCCATTTGTGTGGCAACGCCGTAACGCTCGGCAGTTTCGGTCATAATACGCGATTCGTAAACCGAATGCGTCAATGGCTTTTGCAGAAAAACATGTTTACCTTCGCGCATGGCCATTAATGCAGGCAGCGCGTGTGTGTGGTCAGGAGTGGCAATCATCACCGCGTCAATATCTTTCTGTTCCTCCAGCATCACCCTAAAATCTTTGTACTGCCTGGCCCTATACCAGCGCTTAAATGCGTTTCTTCCGGCGTAGTCCCAATCAACGTCGCATAAAGCAACGATGTTTTCGGTTTCCATAAATTTCAGGTTGGTGAAACCTTTTCCGCCAACGCCAATTCCGGCAATGTTGAGTTTGTCGCTGGGCGGTTTATGCCCCAAACCGGCAATTACATTTGATGGGAGAATTGTGGCAGCGGCAATGCCCGTTGCTGTTGTGCCAATAAATTTTCTGCGTGATAAATTGCTCATTTTCTTGTTTTCGAAAAAATACTCGGAAAAATAGAAAAAATCTTAGGCTTAACCTACTGTTTAAGTTTTTTGAAGAAAGATTAACACTATTTTGCTGTAAACAAAAAAAACCGAACTAAAAAGCCCGGTTTCTTTTAATGCTATATTTTAAGCTATTAGCTTGCTTTTAATCGTCGGATACCCGATTTGTCAATCTGACTTTCGGCGTATTCTTTGGTGATGCGCAATTCAGAAATTTCATCAGAAGGCGCATCAAACATGGCATCGTTCATAATGTTCTCGCAAATCGAACGCAAACCACGTGCACCCAGTTTAAACTCAATTGCTTTGTCAACGATGTATTCCAGGGCCTCTTCGTCAAATTCCAACTCTATCTCATCCAGTTTAAACAGTTTTTTGTACTGCTTGATAACCGAATTTTTTGGCTCGGTTAAAATGCTGCGCAGTGTTTCTTTGTCTAATGGATTAAGGTAAGTAAGCACCGGCAAACGACCGATGATTTCCGGAATCAGCCCAAATGATTTTAAATCCTGTGGCGAAACATACTGAAGCAGGTTTTCGCGTTCGATGCGGTCGGCATCTTTTGCTGCACTGTAACCAATTACTTTTGTATTTAACCGGTTGGCAATTTTGCGTTCAATACCATCAAAAGCACCACCACAAACAAACAATATATTTTTGGTATCAACAGGAATAAGTTTTTGCTCCGGATGTTTACGTCCTCCTTGCGGCGGAACATTTACAATCGAACCTTCCAGAAGTTTTAATAAACCCTGCTGAACACCTTCGCCCGAAACATCGCGTGTAATCGATGGATTATCGCTTTTACGTGCAATCTTGTCAATTTCGTCAACAAATACAATTCCGCGCTCGGCAGCCTCCACGTTGTAGTCGGCAGCTTGTAACAAGCGTGTTAACAAACTTTCAATGTCTTCGCCAACATAACCGGCTTCGGTAAGCACCGTTGCATCAACAATAGTAAACGGAACATGCAACATTTTTGCAATTGTACGTGCCAGTAAGGTTTTTCCGGTACCAGTTTCACCAACCAGAATAATGTTCGACTTTTCAATCTCTGTTTCATCATCGTCGACTTTTTGAGTCAGTCGTTTGTAATGATTGTAAACCGAAACCGAAAGCACACGTTTGGCGCGATCTTGGCCGATAACATATTGATCAAGAAATTCCTTAATCTCTTTTGGTTTAAGCAGTTTTATGTCATCCAAATCGAAAGAGCTTGAAGTTTTTACCTCTTCCTGGATAATCGAATGAGCCTGCTCGGCACAGCGGTCGCAAATGTGTCCGTCAATCCCTGCAATCAAAAGATTTACTTCTTTCTTTTCCCGTCCGCAAAACGAACACTTGTCCATCTTTTCTTTATTTGACATTATTTGTTATTTCTAACTAAAATTTCATCGATCATACCATAGTCTACTGCTTCTTGTGCGGTCATCCAGTAGTCACGGTCTGAGTCTTTCTCAATTTGTTCTAGCGTTTGTCCTGAGTGGTTGGCAATAATGGTATATAATTCTTTTTTGATTTTCATGATCTCGCGTGCAGTAATTTCAATATCAGAAGCCTGCCCCTGAGCACCGCCCATTGGTTGATGGATCATTATTCGTGAATGTGTTAATGCTGAACGTTTTCCTTTTTGTCCGGCTGTCATCAGCACAGCTGCCATCGATGCGGCCATACCTGTACAGATGGTGGCAACATCAGCTGAAATATATTGCATGGTGTCGTAAATGCCTAAACCAGCATAAACAGAACCTCCCGGCGAGTTAAAATAGATCTGAATGTCTTTCGACGGATCGGTTGACTCAAGGAACAGCAATTGCGCCTGAATGATGTTAGCTACAGTATCGTCGATTGGTACGCCAAGGAAAATAATACGATCCATCATTAAACGCGAAAACACATCCATTGATGCTACGTTTAACTGACGCTCTTCGATAATTGTTGGCGAAATATAATTACTGTATGCCGATGTGTACCTGTCCATTGTTAAGCTGCTGATACCTGCATGCTTAGTTGCGTATTTTCTAAATTCGTTGTTGTCCATTTTTTATAAGTGCTTGTAAAAAAATAACTTTGTAAATACGTTTATCACGATTTACAAAGTTACAAAAAAGATTCATGCTGAAACACTCAGCAAAATATTTTCAGATGATTGCCAGCTCTATTGAGCGTCTTGCATCATTTCATTGAATTTCTCCTGCGATACTTCTTCTTCCTGAATAGTAACTTTTTCTTTTACTACTTCTACCACTTTGTCTTCCAACAATTTTTTGTAGATGCGTTCTTTTTCTTCAGGTTTTTCAAGCATCATTTTGGCAAACGACTCCAGCTGCTCCTCTGGTGCATCGTTGATTCCATACTGCTGGAACTGTGCCATGGCCATTTTTTTTGCAAATTCTTCAGCCTCTTCAGCTTCAACCTTTAATTCGTTTTCTTTTGCGATGGTATCTTTAATCAATTGCCATTTCAAATCAAGAATAAATGCAGGGAATTCCTTTTCGATTTGCTCCTGTGTTAATTCTTTGTTTACAGCCACCAACCAACGCTTCAAAAATTCCTCCGGCATTTCCAAATCTGTCTTCTCAACCAACGCGTCGCGGGTGTCTAATGTAAATTTATGATCGGATGAGAATGCAAGGTTTTTCGCGAGGTCTTCTTTTATTTTTGCTTTGAAATCGTCGAGTGTTTTAATTTCTGTTTCTTCGCCGTAAAGCTTTTTGAACAGCTCTTCGTTCAATTCAGCTTTTTGGAACTGAAGAATTTCAGTAACAGTATATCTGAAATCGCTTTCCAAAGTGTCGGCTTCTTCATGCTTAATGTTTAGCATGTGCGAAACTTCGTGGTTATTTTCGAAAGCTTTTATCGGATTGAAAACGATAATATCGTCTTTCTTGCAACCAACAAATGCATTTTTAATTTCTTCGTCTTTGATTTTGTCAACCGCTAAAAGTACACCTTCAGGAGCAATTCCGCCTTCAACTTCGTTGCCTTCAGCATCAAGCTGAACAAAATTACCACGAACAGTGCTGTCTTCTTTTGCTTCTTCGGCAGGAATATTTTCTCCCAGTTGAGAAGCTGCCATGTCAACCTGTTGTTGGATCATGTCGTCTGAAACAGCGATATTGTAGTAGGTGTATTTGCTGCGTTTATCGAGCGAAACTTTTACTTCAGGAGATAAAGCTACATCGAAAGTAAACTCAAACGACTCATCTTTTTCCCAGTCGATTGGTTTTTGTTTTTCGTCGTTTGGCATTGGTTCGCCAAGTACCGGAAGCTTTTCATCAATCATGTACTTCGACAGGTTTTGAGAGATAAGTTTGTTTACCTCTTCAACCAAAACCGCTGTTCCAAATCTTTTTTTGATAAGGCCTGCCGGAACTTTGCCGGGGCGGAATCCTGGAATTGTAGCTTTTTGACGATAGTCTTTTAAAACATCGGCAACTTGTTTTTCATAGTCAGTTTTCTCGATGGTAAGATTGATTACCGCATTAACCTGGTCGATGTTTTCTAAATTAATATTCATGATGATAAATTTATTTATACCCCTAAAATGCAAAAAACGCCAACCTTTTATTAATTAAGGTCGGCGGTTTTTTGAGTGCGGATGAAGGGACTCGAACCCCCACGCCATAAGGCACTAGATCCTAAGTCTAGCGCGTCTACCAATTCCGCCACATCCGCGAATTGCGGCGCAAAGATATATAAATTATTTATTTTGCAATAAATTCCGAAAGAAAAATTCGGAAGTAAGTTTTATTTAGCAATCAATATTGTTGTTTTTGTCCTTTTTTTAGCGCCATTCTACAATTGTTCCCCGGTTCTCGTCTTGTAATTCTTCCGGAACCGAATTTTTAATTTCGCGCCAAAGCAGATTAATCAGCTTGTGTTTTGCATAGTGCCGCGAGTATACCAGGCTAACTTCACGCAGTGGTTTTATGTTGGTAAAATTCTCCACATTGTAAGCTCTTTTTTGCGACATGGTAGCTTTTGCCAACTCCGGAATAAGTGTTATTCCTCCTTCGCGGTCAACGATGTTCATCAATGTTTCCAGCGATCCGGCTTCAAAGTGAAAAGGCAAATGGCTATCGGTAGTTCCCAGGTATGAACACAGGTTGATCACCTGGTCGCGGAAACAGTGTCCGTCGCTCAACAGCCAAATTTCTGGTGTTGCAATATCCTGAACCGTAATTTCTTTTTGCTTATGCAATTTATGTCCGCTGTTGGCATAAATAAGCATTTCCTCGTAAAACAGAGGCTTCTCAAGTATTTTCTCTTCATGAAGTGGAGTTACCAGAATACCTACGTCGATAAGGTCTTTGTGCAAAAGATTGATAATATTTTCAGTGGTTGCTTCTACCACTTTAATGAAAATATTTGGATATTTCTTTTTGTAATTTCCAATAAAAATGGGAAGTAAGTAGGGGGCCAGTGTTGGAATTATTCCAATGCGTAACATTCCTGAAACCAGGTTTTTATGGTCTTTCACAATGTCGTTTATTTCTTCGGCCTGTTTTAAAACCACTCGCGCTTGTTCAATAATCCGAGCACCAACATCGGTTGGGATAAGCGGTTGTTTGCTCCTGTCGAAAATTATGATTTCAAGGTCTTCTTCCAGCTTTTTGATTTGCATAGAAAGTGTTGGCTGTGTAATAAAACAAGCCTCGGCAGCTTTGCCAAAATGACGATGAGTGTCAACGGCAGCTATATACTCTAATTGGGTTAGGGTAATCATGACGTAAGTCGATTTTTGATTTAAAGATAGAAAAAATCTATTATTATGAACATGAAGTTAAGGTTATTTCAATTTTGTAAAATGATAACTGTTTAGCCGGCAATGAGATTGCTATTTTATACATAGGTTTGCTGGCGGTACCACTCGAATGCCGCGACCGATAACGCATTGGAAATGTTTAACGATTTGCATCCCCCAGGCATTGGAATATAAACACTTTTGTTGGCCATTTTAATAATGTTTTCCGGGAGGCCATGCGATTCGCTTCCTGCCAATAGTATGGTTTTGGGTGGCAGTTTTTCGCTAAAAATATTGGTGGCACCATCGCAGGTTTCCACGATGGTCAGTTGAAATCCGGCATTTAGTAGTTCAATAAAATCGTTTTCAGAAATAAAACGCCACTTCATCTGGTTGTACGAAAATCCGGCCGTCTTTTTAATTTTCGATTCACGATGATTTTCCGATTCGCGAACAAATAAAACTTCCAGAGCTCCCAGGTTATGAGCCAGTCGAATGATCTTGCCGATATTTTCGGAATTCGACAAGTGCCAGGCCGCAATAATTATGGCACTGGTTTCAGGGAATTTCTCGTCGTCTTTTGCATTAAAAAACTTTACGGAATTGGTGTTCATGATAATAAACCGGCTTTTCTTCGTTACTATTTAAAATGCTACTTTTGTAGAAAAGGTGAGTTGCCAAAAATAAACAATTATAACGAATGAAAATTTCTGTTCAATACCTGGTATTTTTAGTGCTAATAATTTTTGTTTCATGTGGACCTTCGGATGAAGATAAGGCGCGAGTAAAGATCGATCTGGCTAAAAATCTGCTGGCTAAAAATGATACGGCTGAGGCGATTCGCCAGTTAGATAGTATTCCGAAATTATACCCGGAGGCCATGTATTCGGCTAACGCGGCGAAGAACCTGTTGCAGGAAGTTCGTTTTGAGGTGATGCAGCGGAAAGAGGCAGAACTTGATTCGGTTGAAGTGCAGGTTGCCGAATTGGAAAAATCGTTTGTTAAAGAAAAGACGGAGTTTGACCGTTATACGCAATATACTCACAAACGCCAAACATTCCAGCGGGCATGGGATCGCTCGTATATACAGGTGCATTTGGATGAACGTGGCGAGTTGTATTTAAGCAGTAATTATCATGGCAAAAACTGGTTGAATCACACGGGGCTTCGGGTGTATGATGGTGGCGACGATGCCAAAACCGAGGACATTCCAATTGGCTCGACAGATAACCATCACAGCGATTTTATGGAAGCCAAATGGGAAAAAGTAACGTACCGAAACGGTAAAGATAATGGTGTAATTGAGTTCATTGCCAATCATGTGGATCGTAACCTGAAAGCAGTTTTCCTGGGGAAGGAGTACTATTATATAATTCTGGAAAGCTACGACAAAGAAGCCGTTCGCGATGCGTTGGCCTTGTCGAAAGCCATTAAAAAGCGCAATAAACTGCAGCAGGAGATAAAAGCGCTGGGGCAAAAGATTACTATTCAGCAATAATCCGAAAGCGGATGAAGAACTCAACGGTGGTAATTGTAGCCGGATTTTGGCTTGGGGAACAGGATCAATAATCGTTAGAATGTTGCTATCAACAGCGAAATATAAGTTGTTGGAACTGCATTTTATATTGGTTGACGCTATTGTACCCAATACAGTCTTCGAGTATTAATGCCTTACCCTTTACGTTTGATCTTTAATTTCTGGCCGATATATAATCCCCGATCGTTTTTCAGCTCATTCAAGCGCATAATTTCATTAGCCGATATTCCTGCATATTTCTGAGCAATGTCCCACAAAGTATCGCCTTTACGTACTGTGTAATATTCGAAATTCGGATCAAGTGGTTTTGTCTTGCGTGTTGTTGTTGAAGTCGACGATTTGCCAATGGAAGCCTGTTTTTGAGCAAAACTCATGGTCGTAACCTGTTGATACTTTTCCTTGTCTTTTTCAGGAACGTAAATAGCAAGTTTTTGTCCTACACGAATGATATCACGGCGAATGTTGTTCCAGTACCTTAAATCGGAAGCTCGTACATGAAACCATGATGAGATAAAACCAACGTTATCGCCCGCTTTAACGGTGTAAACAACCTTTGCTTTCCCTTTAATATCAACAGGCGTAAAATAGCTGCTGTTGCTGGTTGTCGGATTCATTAATGTATTGTTGGGGAAGTATTTATTCCGCTCGAATGCAAAAATTGCAGTATCCAGATCAATAAAATCCAGAATTACGTCATTCGGTAAAACCAATGGATAGGGCTTGCTTGCTTTGGCCGGAATCACATCGCGGCGGTACATGGGGTTAAGGGCACGCAGTTGTTCCTTCTCGATATGTAGCTTTGCACTTATCTGATCGAAGTGAAGGTAGTTGTTCACCATTACGGTATCAACCGAAAGTTCAATCTCCGGGAAACGTGGAACAAGGTTGTGTTCCTTATAATATTCGAAGGTGTATGTTGCCGCAATAAATGCCGGTACGTAACCTCTGGTTTCACGTGGCAGGCGGTAATATATTTCCCAGTAATTTCTTTTCCCTCCCGAGCGGCGGATGGCACGGTTTACGTTTCCGGGGCCACAGTTGTAGGCTGCAATGGCCAAATGCCAGTCGCCGTATATGTCGTGAAGTTTTGAAAGATAACGGGCAGCAGCATCGGTAGCTTTTATCGGGTCACGGCGCTCGTCAACAAACGAAGTAATCTCTAGTTTCATGTTGCGGGCAGTGCCGTACATAAATTGCCACAAACCATTTGCGCCAACCCACGAACGTGCTGTTGGATTTAGTGCCGACTCAATAATAGCCAGATATTTTATCTCCAGCGGCATATCATATTTGTCCAGTGTTTCCTCAAAAATTGGGAAGTAGTAGGCCGATAAACCAAGCATCACTTCAACCAGATCGCGACGCTTTTCGGTATACATTTGTATGTATTTTTTTACCACCGAATTGTATGAAAGGTCAACAACCTGCTCAATTTCTTTTAAGCGGTTAATGTATACTGAATCGGGCAGGTTTTTAGGGTAGTTAACAGTTCTCACTTCCGAATTGCTGAAGTTGAAACGGTTGCTAATGTCCCACGAACTCATCATGCTGTCCATCTGATCAGAAAAGATGGGATTCAGCATATCATCAACATCCAATGTGTTAAAACCGGTAGTATCTGCTTCCAGTTTTAAGTCATCTAATGTAAGTGAGGTATTAACCTCCTGTGCCAATGCATTCGTGAAAAGTAATAGTGAAAATATATAAATGATGATATGTCTCATATTAAAAAGTAAAAGTGCAACTTACACCATAAACGTATTGAAAATCCTTGTATTGCATTGTAGGCTGCCAGTTGAATGTAAGATCTTCGCTGATATCAAAATCGTACAAGTTTGCATCCACGTTTGCGTCGATAATATTTAGCCCGTAAAATCCAATAATACTGATAATTAACAGATCGCGATTTCGCCGATAGTAATTTTGTTGTTTTTCGAGCCCGTTTTTAAAGTTGTTGTAATATGTAGGATTGGTTAAGTCGTAATACTGCGCGGCGTCTAAATCCATATACGAATTTGTTGGATCTTCTTCGCCAAAGGGCCCTTCGCCCTTGTTATCTGATAAATCAGCATATGCCTGGCGCATGATTTTGTAATTGTCGTTGTTCCAGTGAATAAAATAACCAATGGTACCGAAACCTGCATAGATTAACGGGATTTTCCAGTATTTTTTGTTGTATGCCTGCCCCAACCCCGGTAAGAAAGTAGAATACAAGGTGGCTTTTTTAGGCGAATGTTCAACCTTCGTTGGCACTTCATTTGCCTTTTTTATAAAAGCAGAATCCTGCGCAGTAGTTTGTCCCAACATATTAATGCTGAAAAACAATGGCAGGCAAAGAAGCAATATTTTAGAAAAAAAAACGCGTTTAATCACACTAATAATTTTGCGCAAAAATAGAAAATACCCTTAGTAATTGTGTGATTATTAAGGTTTATTTTTGATTTTCAAATATTTTAACAATTCTTTCCAGATCGGCTTCCGACTTAAAAGGAATGGTAATCTTTCCTTTTCCTTTCTCATTCATCGAGAAGTCAATACGTCGGCTAAAAATTCTATCCAGTTGCGTTTTAATTAGTTTAAATTCTTTCGGGAACTTAGGTTTTTTAGTCTCGCTTGTTTTTTCTTCAGTAGAGTTTAAATCGCGAACAACCTCTTCCACTTTCCGAACCGAAAGCCCGTGTTTTATAATCTGCTCGAAGATCATGATTTGCGTATCAGCATCATCAATATTAATGATGGCGCGTGCATGACCCATCGTTATTTCTTTGTCGATTAATCCTTTCTGAACAATGGCCGGAAGTTTTAACAAACGTAGATAGTTGGCAATGGTAGAGCGTTTTTTCCCAACACGGCCACTTAATTCTTCTTGTGTGTATTCCAACTCGTCCATCAGGCGTTGATAGCTTAGTGCAATTTCAATGGAATCGAGGTCTTCGCGCTGAATGTTTTCCACCAGTGCCATTTCCAACATACCATCGTCTTTGGCTTTGCGCACATAAGCCGGTATCTTATTCAACCCTGCCAGTTGCGATGCCCTGAAACGGCGCTCTCCGGCAATGATCTGGTATTTATTATCGCCAACTTTTCGTAAGGTAATGGGCTGTATCAATCCAATTTCTTTGATCGAGGCCGAAAGCTCTGACAGTGCCTCTTCATCAAATTTCGAGCGGGGTTGAAAAGGATTTGCTTCAATTTTGCTTAATTCAATTTCATCCAGTCCGGCACCTTGCTGCATTTTTTCAGCATCGTCGATAAGTGCGCCTAATCCTCTTCCAAGTGCATTCCTTTTTGCCATCATACTTCCTTAAGAATGTTTAATTTATAACAACATTGTCTTTCGACATTTTAGTCATGGCATTGCGCTGTAATATTTCGCGCGCCAGGTTCATGTGGTTAATTGCTCCTTTCGAGCTTGCATCGTAAAGTACCACCGGTTTTCCGTAGCTGGGTGCTTCACTTAATTTTACGTTACGCTGAATTACGGTGTCGAATACCATTTCCTGGAAGTGGTGTTTCACCTCTTCCAAAACCTGGTTCGAAAGGTTTAAACGGCCGTCGTACATGGTAAGCAGGAAACCTTCGATTTCCAGTTCCGGATTTAAACGATTCTGAATGATTTTAATCGTATTCAGCAGTTTTCCAAGTCCTTCTAATGCAAAATATTCGCACTGAACAGGAATGATAACAGAATCAGACGCAGTAAGGGCATTTACCGTAATTAATCCCAGTGATGGTGAGCAGTCGATAAAAATAAAATCGTACTTATCTTTCACCGTTTCCAATGCCGATTTTAGCACTTTCTCGCGGTTGGGCAGGTTCAACATTTCAATTTCAGCACCAACCAAATCAATGTGAGAAGGAATTATATCCAGGTTGTCGATGCCGGTGTGCAAAACTGCTTTTTCGGCTTCTACCTCGTTTACAATGCATTCGTAAATACTCGATTGCACATTTCTCAGGTCGAACCCTAAACCCGATGTGGCATTTGCCTGCGGATCGGCATCAATAATCAGAACCTTCTGTTCAAGTACTGCCAGACTTGCAGCCAGATTAATTGTAGTAGTTGTTTTACCAACTCCTCCCTTCTGGTTTGCTAACGAAATTATTTTTCCCATTTATAGCGTCTTTTTTATTCTTGAGCGGTTTCAAAGTTAACAATTTACCATTAACCAAAGTGAAAATTTAGGGGCTGGTCGGGGGATAATTTGGTAAGCGTTTGGATTTGAACAGAAAAGCGTTCAAATTTTTTGAGATTTCATCTCTTTTTTTAGCTGTGTTTTATCGACGGGAACAACCCCTACTTTCTCGCAAACCAATCCGCCAGCCAGGTTCGATAGTAATGCTATTATTTTGGGCGGTAGTTCTGCTGCCATTGCCAGGCTGGCCACTGCTATTACCGTGTCGCCAGCTCCCGAAACATCAGCAATGTCGCGAATTGCAACCGGATAATATTGCTCTTCGTTACCATTAATAATATATACTCCCAGTTCTGAAAGTGTTATTAATATTAACTTTAATTGTTGTTCGGTTTTAAAGTTGTCAGCTGCTTTTTTCAGGCTCTCCAGATCGCCTTTTTTTAGCGCGAATCTTGTTCCTTCAACAAACTCTTTAAAATTGGGCTTAAAGAGCGATACATTCTTATAGTTACTAAAGTTTCGCTTCTTTGGATCAACAGAAGTTGGGATGCCTTTTTCCAACGCCAGTTCGTTAATGGTTTTAAATAAATTTGGTGTAACCACTCCTTTGTCGTAATCAACAAAAACAATCACATCAACCAAATGTGTTTCCATTTCTGTCTTTATGGCATTTATCAAATTGCTTTCTATTTCTTCTGAAATGTAATCAATTGATTCTTCATCAATCCGAACAATTTGTTTCCCGGAACTAATTACCCGGTTTTTTACCGTCGTATTTCGTAATGGGTCGATAAATATTCCCTCGGAAGAAACATCTCGTTTTTCTAAAAGGTTAAGAAATTCTCTTCCCTTGTCGTCATCACCAACAACGGAAAAAAGTATTGGGGTAGCTCCCAGTTCCTGAATGTTGCGTGATACGTTCGCCGCACCACCAAGACGGTTTTCGCGAGTTGATACAGATACAATTGGGACCGGAGCTTCAGGTGACAAGCGATCAACTTTTCCCCAAAGATAGGTGTCAACCATAGCATCGCCGATTACGATGGCGCGTATTTTTGAAAATTGGTTGAATATTTTGTCTACTTCTGCCTTGTTCACAAAACGATGTTATGGGGACAAAATTAAGAAAAATCAGCGGTAGGAAGCTAAAGAAGGGAAACTTATTGCGTTTTATGATATTGCCGGGAAAATAATATTTTGTGGGAGGGCTGAAACTGGATACCAGATATTGGATGCTTTTGCTTGGTAATTAGGTGCTTCTGTAAATGCAGAGCATCCAGCAAAGAAGACTGTTGATTATTGATCGCTTAATATTGATGGATGGTCATTGTTAAGCCGGATCGACATCGATATTAAAGACACAACTGCTGTTGGAAGGAAGATGCCTGACGGATTTTACAGCAGCGGTAATTTCTTTTTTTACCAGGTCGAGATTGAGTTTGCGATCTATCTTTATCCAGATCTCTTTGTGATGCCAAAGTTGAATACGGCTAATCAGTGGATATTCCGGCCCCATAACAATCAGCTGTTTGTGTTTTCTCAGCTGTTGTGCCAATTGGTTGGATGCCCGGTCGACGCTTTCAACATTTTTGTGCTTTACCACAATTTTTACCAATCGGAAGAATGGCGGATATTTAAACAGCTGGCGTTCTTCAAACTGCTCTTTTAGTGTGGCCTGATAATTTTGTTCGCGAATCAATTCAATTAGCGGATGATCGGGCTGAGAGGTTTGGATAACCACTTTTCCTTGTTTGTGCTTTCGTCCGGCACGGCCAGCTACCTGCGAAATAAGCTGGTAAGCACGCTCATGTGCTCTGAAATCGGGGAAGTTTATCAGGTTATCGGCATTTAAAATTCCCACAACACTCACATGTTCAAAATCCAGTCCTTTGGTCACCATTTGTGTCCCGATCAGGATATCTGTTTTTCGGTCCTCCAGGTTTTTAACGATTTTGGCAAATGCATTTTTCGACTGCGTGGTATCCAAATCCATACGTGCAATCCGTGCATTTCGGAACAATGGTTTCAGCTCGTCCTCAATTTTTTCTGTTCCGTAACCTCGTGTTTTTAATTCGGGAGAACCACAATTCTCGCATTTATCGGGCAGTTGGTAACTAAAACCACAGTAATGACAACTTAATCTCCGTTTGTATTTGTGATAAGTGAGACTAACGTCGCAATTACGGCATTTGGGTATGTCGCCGCAGGAGAAACATTCAACGTACGGCGAATAACCACGCCGGTTCTGGAAAAGTATGATCTGCTCATTTTTCTCCAGCGCTGTTTCCATCATTTCGAAAAGCTCCGGCGTTAAAAACGAACGCATTTGTTTGCGTTTGTAGGCCCGTTTTATGTCGGCTACCATAATCTCGGGAAGTTCCATTTCCGAGTGGCGCTTCATCAGGTTTACCAGTCCGTATTTGTTTTTTAGTGCGTTGTAATACGATTCGAACGAAGGAGTTGCCGAACCCAGCAAAACTTTTGCATCGTTCTGATAGCCCAAAACTACAGCCATGTCGCGGGCGTTGTAGCGAGGTGCGGGATCAAACTGCTTAAATGAATTTTCATGTTCTTCGTCAACAATTACAATCCCCAGTTTTGAAAATGGTAAAAACACTGCCGAGCGTGCACCTAAAACCACCTGGTAACCTTCTTTGGGATTATCGTTGAATTGCAATACTTTTTCCCAAATTTCAACCCGCTCCTGGCTATTTAGTTTCGAGTGATAAATGCCCACTTTGTTGCCAAATACGTTTTTCAGACGTTTTACAATTTGCGTGGTAAGTGCTATTTCAGGAACAAGGTATAAGGCCTGCCTTCCGGTTTTAATAACTTCATCAATAAGATGAATGTAAATCTCCGTTTTGCCACTGGCCGTAATTCCATGAATCAGTGTAACCTGTTGGTTTTCGAAAGTGGTTTTAATTTCCTCGTAAGCTTTTGCCTGGTATTTATTCAGCAGGTTTATGCTTACCTGTTCGATTTTTTCCTCTTCCAGACGCGAGACCTGTTTCAGGTGTTCAATAAGTATTTTCTTTTTTACCAGCTCTTTTACCAGGGCGCCCGAATAAGCCGTGCCCGACAGTAATTCCTTTTTGGGTATTTCATTAATCTGGTCATCAGAAAAAGTATTGGTAACCGTGCAAAAATGAAAAAGCAGTTCCTGTTGTTTTTTTGCACGCTTCAACGAGTCGGCCTTTTCCTGCAGTACTTTTTCCGACGAAATGCTGCTGTGCAATTTTATAAATGCTTCGGTTTTGGGTTTGTATTTGCTACTGATCTTTTCCTCGGCATAAACCACTTTTTTATCCATTAGCGAGCGCAGTGCCTGGTACGAAAATTCAGTTCCCAGTTTGTGTTCTATATCCGAAAGTTGCGAAACATCTTCCTGCAGTTGCCGGATAATCAGTTCTTCTTTTGGACTCAGGTTCGCCGGTTCATCGATGCCCGTTAAGAATAGTTTCGATTTGCTTTCCAGTTTTAACCCGGTTGGTAGTGCAGCCCTAAATACGTCGCCAAGTGTACAGCAATAATACTGTGCCAGCCATTGCCACAACTTAAAATTTACCGGAAAAATTATGGGATGCTCATCAAGGATTTCCAGCACCTCTTTCACCTCTAGTTCCTCCGGCTTTTTGTCCGAGAGCGAGATGACAAGAGCTGCATAAAGTTTTCTTTTGCCAAACTGCACAATAACCCGTTTACCCGGAGAAATCTCATTCTCGAGCGATGCAGGTACTTTGTAGGTAAAGCTATCGTGCAGCGACAGGGGTAATATTACTTGTGCAAAAAGTTCAGGCATAAAAAAATATTTGCCTAAAAGTACGGGATTTTATGGAATGCGCTTAACAATCTTAACCGAAGTTGGTGTGGATCCATTTTTCCACATCTTCCATTAGCCAGTTGGGGGTTGAGGTAGCACCACAGATTCCCACCGACTTAACGCCATCAAACCATTCCGGTTTTATTTCGTCGAGATTTGAAATGAAATACGAATCGTCGTTTACTTCTTTACAAATGGTGTAAAGATATTGTCCGTTCGAGCTTTTTCGCCCCGCAACAAACAAAATCATATCAAAACGCTCGGCAAATTTTTTCAGGTTGGGAACGCGGTTCGACACCTGTCGGCAAATGGTATCTTTTATTTCCACCGGAACGCCTGGTTCCGTAGTTTCTTTTACCTTTTGGGCAATGGCATGAAAATCCTCAATACGTTTTGTGGTTTGCGAATACAGTGAAACCGGACGGCTTTTGTCGATCTTGTCCACATCGGCAATGCTTTCGATAATAATGGCATTGTGTTTGGTTTGCCCGTTCAGCCCTTCAATTTCGGCGTGTCCTTTTTTACCATAAATAACTACCTGCCCTTCCATTTGCGAATGTTTGGAATACGAACTTTTAACTTTCTCCTGTAGAGTTAGTACAACCGGGCAAGTTGCATCAATCAGTTCTACATTATTCGCCCTGGCATACTCGTAGGTTTCCGGCGGTTCGCCATGCGCGCGGATTAATACTTTGCAATTACTGAGCGTGAAAAACTCCTCCTTCGAGATTGATTTTAGTCCCATCTTTTCCAGGCGTTCCACTTCCATTCCGTTGTGAACGATATCGCCCAAACAATACAGTTGGTTCGCATGTTTCAATTCATCCTCCGCTGCTTTGATCGCGTTGATCACGCCAAAACAAAATCCCGATCTTCTATCTATCTCAACAATCATTTTCCTTCAGTAATTTCTTTTACTTTGTTAACGACCCAATCCAATTGTTGTTCGCGCGTTAGCTCACTATTATCAAGAATAAGTGCGTCGTGGGCTTGTTTTAACGGACTTACGGCGCGCGTAGAATCAATTTTGTCGCGCCCTTCAACATTGGCTAAAATTTCCTCGAAATTTACCTTGTCTCCTTTTTCGGTGAGTTCGAGGTAACGTCGCTGTGCACGAATTTCGGGCGAGGCGGTCATAAATATCTTCAGTTCGGCATCGGGGAAAACCACGGTGCCAATATCGCGGCCATCCATAACAATGCCTTTGTTTTCTCCGTTTTCGCGCTGTTGGCGTACCATTTCGTGACGCACCTCGGCAATGGTACTTATGGGGCTTACATTCTCCGAAACTTCCAACTGTCGGATTTCATCTTCCACATTCTCTCCATTCAGGAAAGTGGTGTTCTTTCCGGCTTTTTCATCCCACTTAAAAGTGATTTTAATGTTTTTCAATCCATCGATAACTTTTTGTGTGTCGGGAATTTTATTCTCAATCCATCCGTTTCGCAGGGCAACCAGGGTTACCACACGGTACATGGCTCCGGTGTCGATATAAACATATCCAAGTCGTTGTGCAAGAGACTTAGCCATAGTGCTTTTGCCGCAAGACGAGTGGCCATCGATGGCGATTATAATCTTTTTGTCGTTCATGTTTTTCGGAATTTGAAGCAAATATGGGGAAATTTTAATTAAGATTCAATTGTCTGTTTTAGGGGATTCTAAATAAATTTTAGAGAATTAAAATTCTTTTCGAAATGTATGTTTTTGTTGTTTGCGAATATGCTACAGGTCGGTTGTTGTGTTTAACTGTAGATCAATATTGTAGATTTTGTCCTTATGCCGGACGGGCAGTTCCTTTTGCATTCGATCAAAAGGAACCAAAAATCTTGTCAAAAAATAATCTTTGCGTTTTTTGCTTCGTTTTTGTGGCAAGACAAAAATGAAGGCCGCCGGCCGGCAAAAAGTAGAATCTATCTGGAGGCGTTTTAAAATTAGATCCACGTAATTTTTCTGATGATCCGAAATCAAGTATGTTCTTGATTTTAGTGAATGGAATTTATTTTTAGCTTTTTATCGTCAGCGGTGGCTTTTTTGAATACTTTTTCATGTGATTAGGATTGTCCAAGTTTAGCATCACATGTAATTCGCAAGCTCATTTCAGCTATAGGAAAAAGTATTTCCTGTCTGGAAAGACGATTGTTTGATGAAAACCGGAAGGTGGTTTATAAGTATCAGATTATTTCAATTAGAAATTATTGTTCAGGTTGATCGACACCGAAAACAGGTTAGAAGAGCCTGCCAAATGGAATCTGGAAATGGCATAGTCAAAATGAAAACGTTTGATTTTTAGCCCGAACCCGGCAGAAAGCCCAACAGTTGATGCTTTGTTGTCGAATTTTAGCTCCTGACGCCTTTGGTAATTGTAACCCACGCGCAGGGTGAAATTCTCAGAAGGGAGAATTTCTGCTCCGAGCACCAGGTGGCGCATGGTTTGTTTGGCAAAACTCTCTTCGCGCTGGTGAATGGTTTCGCCGTTAAACTCCTTTTCTTCATCGCCTGATGCCAGATCCCAGTGGTTAAGGTGCTGCAAAGTAGCCGAAAACACAAGCGGGGCGTGTTGTAAGCGCTTGCTAACTCCTGCCTGAATGTTCAGCGGAATGCGTTCGCCATCGGCTCCATCGTAGTATTTCGAAATTTGTGTGCCGAAGTTGCGAACCACAAAAGCTACGTTTGTATAACCGTCTTTGCTGGCTATACTTGCACCCAGATCTACCGCAATTCCAAACGATTGATAAGTTTCGAACGACGATAAAATAGGTTTCAGGTTGATTCCGTAATTTAACCGTTTGTAGCTGTTGGAATAAATGAGGTTAAGCGCATATTCAGCAGCTTTAAAGGTTATTCCGGTAAGTTCGCCGGCTACTGTAGCTTCATCAAATTGCCCGTAGTTTATGTAGTGCATACCCACTGCAAAATTGCCAATTCCGTTGTAGGTTTTGGCGTACGAAGCATAGCCGTAATTTACATCGGCAAGGTAATTTACATAGTTTATCAAAACACGGTTGTCCATGTCTTCGTGCAGTAGTGCCGGGTTGGCATAGGGCAGGTTCAGATCGTCTGAATCGAAAATCGCAATTTGCGTACCTCCCAAAGCAGCAATACGCGCAGAGTTGGTCAGTTCCAGAAACTGGTAGGTATATTCACCTCCAATTTGGGCCTTTCCCGCAAGCACTGAAAAACAGAAGAATATGAAAAGGTAAATTTTTCGCTTCATGCGCGATCATCATTTTTTCTAAAACGCCAAAGGTATTTAATTATTATCACAGGGGAAATACATTGGAGAAATTATCGGTATTGGAACGCTGGTGATGAATCTAGAACGCAGGTGACACTGATTTTGCTGATTCTTGCCATAAAGGAGGTTCTGTTTCTTGGACACTGTACGAAATGCGAAAAACCAGGCGGAAATACCATTGTATCGCCTGAAAATGCCAATGTACCATCTGAAAATGGATTGTACCGGCCGGAAATGCAAAAAACCATCCGGAAATGGCATCGTACCATCCGGGAATGTAAAAAACCGGACGGAAATGCGACATAACGCGGTAATTTCCAAATCCGGGACGTTTCTTTCGTTTTCGTTCGGTTTTTTTCAGGTCCGGGACAAATTCCGAAAGTAATGCCAGTACATAGCAGAAAAAGAGCTTTGCGAAGGATTTCCATAAGGAAAAGAAAAGACTTTCATAGGTTTTCCGGGGTTCTGAGGCTGTTTGTGGCTATCAATATACTAAGTCAAAGGTAGCCGCTCAGGCCATATGTTTGGTAGTTCTCCGCTAAAACCCATTTCCGGGAGATTATCGATCAGGCTCATTTCTTCTGGAGTAAGCTCAAACCCGAATACATCCAGATTGTCCAGAATTCGTTCGTGGGTAGTTGATTTTGGAATAACCACAACATCGTGCTGGATAACCCAACGCAGGCAAACTTTTGCGACAGATTGATTATGGTTTTGTGCAATTTGCTTCAAGGTTTCGTTGTCGAATACGCGTCCACGCGCCAGTGGCGACCAGGCTTCGGCTACGATATTATGTTTTTTGCAGAACGCAGTAAGTTCCGGTTGCCAGTATCCCGGGTGAAACTCGATTTGGTTTACCGCCGGTTTTACCTTAGCCGTTTGGAATAAGGCTTCCAAATGTTCCTGCCAAAAGTTGCTCACGCCAATCGATTTTATTTTTCCTTCAGCCTTCAATTCTTCCATGGCGCGCCAGGAGTCGGCATTGGCTTTTTGCCAGTTATCGTAGTTGCGGGCATTGGCCGGCCAGTGTATCAGGTACAAATCGATGTAATCGAGATCGAGCTTTTTCAAGGATTTTTCCAGTTCTTTTTTGGTAGACTCATAACCCAGGCATTCGCGCCATAATTTAGTGGTAACAATAATTTCTTCGCGCGGAATGCCACTGGCTTTTATTCCTTTACCAACGGCTTCTTCGTTAAAGTAGAAGGCTGCCGTATCGATTAAACGGTAGCCGTTTTGCAGAGCAAATTGTACTGCATCAATACCTTCCTGTTCGGTTGATTTATAGGTGCCGAAACCAATTATTGGTAGTTTGTTTCCGTCGTTTAAAAGTAGTTTTTTCATGAAATGCCTTTTCTTTTAAGTGGCTGTTGGAGGAAATCAAAATAAATCTAATCGGTCGTTAAAGTATACAAATATTAGAAATACTATTATCAGGCCAATAGCAATACTCATCATTATCTTCCGGTTGTTGATTTTTGTTTCTTCTTTCAGTTTTGATCGAAGTTCTTTTTTGTAGCTATCGGAATAAGTCTTGTTTTTTAGAAAAGTAAAGTCGCGTTTTTTTATGTGGTAGTAGCTGTTTACTTCCGGGCCTACCGAAGGAGCACCGCCGCCTCCATCTGGTTTACTGCGTCTTCCAAGGTATTTTCTGGGTTTCATAGTTGAAATCCAGCGTTGCATTCCGAGGCCGTTGTATCCCATAGTGTTGGTTTTTATGATTTGCCTTAAAGTTAGAAATTTTTCTCCTTCAATTCCTCAAAAACTTCTAAAACAATGGGACAGGTTTCGCAGTTTTTGTGCGACAAATCTAGGATTTGGTAAAATCGTTTCCGGTCGGTGTGCGGGTATTCGCGGCAGGCTTTTGGGCGGCTTTCGTATACCATGCAATAGTTGTCGGGCAGTAGAAAAGGGCAGGGGTGTGCGTTAAAAACAAAGTCGCCATCTTCGTCGGTTTTTATGTATTGCTCCATAAAATCTGCCACTTTCATTTTCAGGTGTTTGGCCAGTCGCTCAATGTCTTTGTCAAAAAGGCGTGGCCCAATTGTTTTGCAGCAGTTGGCACAATCAAGGCAGTCGAAATTATCAAAGGCTTCGTAATGCAGCGCATGCACCACATCATCAAGCCGCTTGGGTTTTTTCTTTTTCAGCTTTTTCAACAAAGTATTGGTTTCTGGTCTGCTTTTGTCGGTAAGCAGTTTTAATTCTTCAGGTGTTTTATAATTGATGTTCATTTTGTTGCAATTTATTTTCGATGTACCTCAACTGCTTTTATACCGCTGTTGGTATCCTTTTTCTTTATTTGCGAGAGGAACAGCCCGGATACAACGACAAAAATACCAACGATTTTTTGTAGCCCAAGTTCATCTTTCAGAATAAAAAAGGCCAGTATGGCTACAAATACGGGAATAAGATTTGTAAAAGTGTTTGAGCGGGTTACACCAAGTTGTCGAACGCTTTGAGTAAAAAAGACAAAAGCCAATGTAGATGAAAATATGGCTAACAGTAGAATTGCTCTGAATGCCTGCGGGTGAAACGGTGTTTGAAGGAAGTCTTTTAAATCGATGCTAAGCCAGATGGGTAAAAAAAGGAGTACTCCAATAATATTCTGATAGGCAAGAATAGTAAGCGTATTGTAACGCGAAGCCAGGCTTTTTAAAACAAGGGAGTAACCAATGGCCGACAAAACAGCCATAAACTCCAGCCCAACACCCAATGGCGATGCATCGAAGCGGAAGCTGCCATTTAAAACAACCAAAGCTACACCGGCAAACGACATTATGAGGCCGGTTGTATTCATTAAACTTAGTTTCTCCTTATAGAAATACCAGGCGGCAATTGGCGTGAATAATGGAATTGTGGCAACAATAACTGCTGCTACTGTCGACGAAACGTATTGCAACCCATAACTTTCGCCTAAAAAATACAGAAAGGGCTCGAAAAATGCGATAAGGAAAAAAAGTTTGTAGTCCTGTTTCTGAGGTTTTTGCAGTCGTTTTAATAAACGAGCAATTATAACGATCAGAAATGCAGAAATCAGAAGCCGGAACAAAACAACAGTAATTGGTTTGTAAGCTATAAATGCAATTTTAAACCATACAAAAGAAAAGCTCCAGAAGAAAATAGCTCCCAGGGCCGATAATGATGCCAGCAATTCTTTATTCTTCATACTATTAAAATTATTTGCTTTTAGCGGTATAGTATGGAACTCGCACGTTTTTCGTTATTCCTCCTGGATGTACTTTTTACATGCTTGTTTCATGTTTCAACTATTGACGCGACAAAAGTAACGATTTATGCCTCCGCAAATTTGGGAATAGTACCGTAAAAAAGCCATCTTTGTTACTAAATCACATTTTTGTGATAAGATTTAAATACCTAAAACCAATTTAAAAATGATTTCAAAAAGAATTACTTTAAGACTAATGGCAGTAGTTGCTGTTAGTGTGTTGTTTATGCAGGGATTTGTTTCCTGTAATTCTTCTTCAAAAAAGGCTGAAGAAAAGAGTTCTGAAACGAACAAAGAACTGTTCATTGGGCTACAACTATGGTCGGTGAGAGACAACATGGACGAGAATGTTGCTGCAACCTTAAAAGCAGTGGGCGAAAGCGGATATAAGTTTGTTGAAACCGCGGGTTATGCCGAGGGAACAATGTATGGTATCGATCCGGTAGAGTTTAAAGAAATGTGCGAAAGTAATGGTCTGCAATTTTTGGGAGCACACACCGGTCAGCCGGTTCCAACTGAAGAAACCTGGGATGAAACCATGGCCTGGTGGGATACCTGTATTGCCGCACACAAAGCTGCCGGAGTAAAATGGATCGTTCAACCATCGATGGGTGCATCGGCCTACGAAAGTCTCGACGGAATAAAAGCATACTGTGAGTATTTTAATGCAGTTGGCGAAAAGTGTAATGCCGCTGGTATTCGTTTTGGCTACCATAACCACGATAAAGAGTTTACCACCGAATACGAAGGCAAACCGCTGTACGACTGGATGCTGGAGTTAACTGATCCTGAGAAAGTGATGTTTGAATTAGATTTGTATTGGATTGCTGAAGGAGGGAAAAGTGCCGTTGATTATTTCGAGAAATATCCCGGACGTTTTGAGCTTTGGCACATTAAAGATGAAAAGGAGCTGGGCGAAAGCGGAAAAATGGATTTTGCCTCGATATTTGCTGAGCGCGAAAAAGCAGGAACTAAATACGGCATTGTTGAGGTTGAACGCTACAATTTCGACCCGATTGAAAGCTGTAAAAAAAGCCTGGATTATTTGAAAGCACAGGATTACGTTGATTTTTACGAATAGGTAAGGTTAGTAGCAATGCCTTCATATTTCATGGGAATCACAATAGGATGAAAGTAAAATAATATTCGGCTGACTCTTCCTCATTCAGTTTTTGCTATTAATTTTAATAGGACCTTAAGAAAAAAGCGGTTGTCCGGAATTGTATCGGGCAACCGCTTTTGTTTTTTTCGGGGAGCTTTAAAACTTCCCGAATTTAAATGTCATTCCTACATTAAAACCTCGCAGCACATCCTGATTGGTATCATACAATTCAATGTCGGAAGTGAGTCGGTAACTTCCGTAAGCAGCCATTCGGAAAAAGCGGACAACATTAAACTCTAGCTCCACACCCGGTTCAAAAACAAAAAACAGGTCGGTGTCGTATTCGTGATAATCATGAGAGTGATCCCAATCCCAGTCCCAGTCGGAGTGTTCTACCAGCGATATTCCGCCCATTCCTATAACAATTGGAAAAGAAACATGTACCGGTTTTGTACCTCTAACAATGGGTTCGAAAAATACGCCACCGTAACCTCCGGCTAAAAAGAAGCGATCCTCTGGGGCTGATTGATAGTTGTCGTATTCCAGGTCGTTTACAAAACCGTAACCGGCCAACCCAATGGCAAACGAGTGGTCGAAAATAAAAGCACCACGTGCTCCGGCGACCATTGCATCGCGCCCATCAATTTGGGAATACCCAATTGAAAAGGCACCGTAACCTCCGTTACTTCGTTGGTTCGAGAAAATGGTTTCTACTTCGTTGTTGTAGTCGTCTTGCGCAAAGGCAAAACCGGCGGCCAGTAAAATGACCATTAAAAGTGTTAATTTTTTCATCTTTTTCTGAATTTGTTAAATAGTTGTTTTGGCTTAAAAATGATATTTTATGGTAAAGGCAAAGTCGAATAATTCCAGGTCGAAAAAATTGCGGCCCAGTACATCAACATAAGGTTTTACCTCGAATCCGATGGAGAGTGGCACTTCGTAAAACAGGTATTCTACACCAACAACGGCGTCGAGACCTGCCAGTAGCGCTGTTCGTCCTTCGTACCAGCTGGTGTTGTTTTGTGCATAATATTTGTCCCACTGTTCGTACCCGAAATGGGCTCCCAGTCCGTAGAAAAGCGATAATTGCTCGGAGAAGGGAAACAGGTCGTATTCGTGAAACTCTTTAAAAGCATGTAGTTGAATTCCATCGTTGCGGGTGGCCAAAAGAAATTTATACGAATTGGCATCGTCGGTGTAAATGCGGTACTCGAAACCCGACGAATGTCCACCACGAATACCAATGGCTTTATCAAAAGTTTGTGCTGATAAGGCCAGCGGAATTGAAAATATCAAGATAATGAGGAAACGTTTCATAGTAGTTGTATTTTAGTTTTCGCTGATTACGTTGCCAGAGCCCGAAATATGGGTTTCGATACCGGGGTTTCCGTAATAAAACACATTTCCGCTTCCTGAAATATTTGAACGAAGATTTCGCGAAACGGTAACATGCATGTCACCCGATCCTGAAGAGGAAGTAGTACAATTGTAAAGATCCAGCTGGTGGGCATCAATATTCCCGGACCCGCTGATCGTAAAATCAGCATCGTCGGCAAACCCTGATAATTTAATTACCCCCGATCCCGAAAGCAAGGCATCAACTTTTTGGGCTTCAAAAGCAGTAATTATTTTTCCCGAACCTGAAAGTACCACATCCATTTTGTCGCTCACAAAATAGTCGGTGGTAATAATTCCCGATCCGCTTTGTTTTATGCCTTCAAGGGTTGGAGTTGAAATAAATACTTGCATCGGCAAACGGTTTTGCAAATTCCTGATTCCCTTTATGTCAATGTGCAATGTTGCGCCTGATACATAAGTTTCAATGTACTGCAAAAGGTTTTCCTCGGCAATTATTAATACATCGTGGTCTGGTGCTTCGGTGATGTGAACTTCAAATTCTCCCGACGATTTTACTTTCTCGAAATCGGTAATAATGCGGCTTTCCGTGGCCTCAATTCCATTTCCTTCAACTGTAAATTCGTCTACACAGCTAGTGACGCTAAAGAGCATAGCAAGCCCATAAATGAATAGTTTAATCGTTTTCATAACAAATTGTTTTCTGGTGGGAATTTTGCTTAATTGTTTTCATGGCTTTGGCAAACAATTCCCGTGTGGTTAATAATTGTTTTCTTTCTGCTTTTAAAAGACAGGTGTTTTTTAGTGAGGTTGCAAAATACGTGCTAAATTTTTTAAATGTTGTTTATTGGTACGAAGTACGGATGTTTATATTGCCTGAGTTGGCGTTGATATAGAGCTTTTCGCTGGCATTTTCGTCGTTTCCAAAATACCCGTTTATTTGTTTCTCATTTTCCTTTTCGTCGAGCGTTTCTTCTTTAACAACTTTAAAATCCATACCCATGTCAAGTTCTGATTTTATGTTTTTTATATTGAATGCAAATTGTGTTTTGGTGTTAAAATAAAGATTGATTTCGGTTGACCGCGATTCAATATTAATCCCACTAAAATCTGCACCCGCGTTTTCAATCTCAATGCCGCCATATTCTGACTGGATCTTAACCCGATCTGTCATCTTGTTAATTCTGAAAGTCGTAAAAGTGCTTCTGGCATCGAGTAATTCTACATCGCCTATTCTGAATTTGTCGCGACGCGAGGAGATTGAAAGTGTTTCGGCTTGCTGAAATTCAAACTCGGTAGATTTACTATCCAAATGTATCGACCCCACTTCTTTAACGAATAAGTCGCTGCAATTGCAATCTAAACGGCCTTGGGCAATTTTGTTTATACTAACGTCAGCAAAATTCAGGGTAAGGTTGATATTTGAAAAGTTGTGGGCCTTCATATTTCCATTCGACAAGGAAATATCGGCTTCGCCTTTAAAATCTCCGATATAAATGTCTCCAAATTTATTATCTATTTTTAAGCGGTTGGAATCGGGCATCCACACCGTATAGTCAACCTGGATGTTGCCGTCGGAGCTTAGCAGTGTTTCTTTAAATCTCTTTATTTCCCGAGATAAAGCTCCTTGATTTTTTTCAACAATTGTGCGCACAATCAGGTAATGTTCGCTGTTTCGAATATCAAAATCAATTTCATCGATTGATTCTTCCAGTTTCGATAGTTTTTTTTCTTCGACCCTTATGTTTATTTGGAATTTAACTGAATCCTGATCCCAGGTTTTTACATCGATTTTACCGTATTTGTTGGTAATTTCAATTTGTGTTTCGGGTGTTATGGCGTACGATTTCCTTATTTCTTTGGTATCGGTAAACTGAGCTTTTACCAATAGCGGAGAAAATAAAATCAACAGCCCGGCAACTATTTCCCATTTTAGTTTTATCATTTTTCCTCCTTTTCTAGCATTTTATTTGGTTCAGCACATCGTCGCAAAGCTGGAGCCTGTAACGGTTGTTTTCAATCATCGCTTCAATTACGCTTCTATTCGATATGTTTTCCTCTAAATCGTTTTTTAGCAGTTGGTACATACCTTCCAGTTCGTTCAAATCGGTTTCAACTTCGTGTTTCAGTTCCGGGAAAGTATAGTAACATTTTTGTATTTCTTTTAGTTTTTTGTTCACCTGGTGCGAGTAAAAAGCTTCAGCTTCAATAAGCTCCACAAGCTCGGGGTCGGCATTCCGGGCCAGCCTTTGTGAACTGTTTACAGAGCTTTGCCATACTATAGCAGCGGTGGTAATTAAAATAACAGCCATTGCGGCGGCGCGCATAAAATAGTGGCGCAGCGTAAGAACCTTTGTTGTTTTTGAGGCAGCGTCAATTTTGGCCCATACTTCGGGCGATGGTGTTCTGAAATCGAACTCCTCGCGATTTGCTTTTATAAATTTATCCAATTTATTCTTCTCCATATGGCTTATATTTTATCCATAGCTTCTCCATGGGTTTGTCTTAATAGTTCAACAACACGGCGTTTGGCGCGCATAAACTGAGTTTTCGATGTCGATTCTTTAATATTCAGTATTTGTGCAATTTCGCCATGGTCGTAGCCCTCGAGCAAGTAAAGCGAAAAAATCATTCTTCCGCCTTCGGGTAATTGTTCCATTGCCTGTGTAATATTTGCAACTGTATATTCTGGCTCATAATCGTTATTTTCCTCTTCGCTGTCGTAATCATAAATTTCTTCGCAATAGGTGAGATCTACTTTCCGTTTGTTAATAGCATTAATACAGGTGTTTACAACAATTCGTTTTAGCCACGACCCGAAGTTCGATTCGTAACGAAACGACTCCAGTTTGGTAAATGCCTGTGTAAATGCTTCCTGCAACATGTCTTCAGCCTCCTCCCGGCTATTTAGCATTCGGTAACAAATATTAAACATGGCCTTAGAGTACAATCCATATAGCTCATACCGCGCCCTGTTATCTCCTTTTTTACTGGCTTCGATAATTTTTTTATGTATGTGCCCTTTTTGTCTCAACTGTTCATCTTTCAATTTTAATGACAAGTATATTTTGCTGTGGTTGCAAAATGCAGCATCTCTTTTTTTCAGGGAAACAATTTTAAACAAAAATACCATTCAAAATTTAATTCATTTTGAGTTGTGAAAAGAATAAAATATTTATATTTGCACCCGCAAACAAAATGGTGGTTGTAGTTCAGTTGGTTAGAACGCCGGATTGTGGTTCCGGAGGTCGTGGGTTCAAATCCCATCATCCACCCGATAAAAGCTTCAGATTTTTCTGGAGCTTTTTTTATTTCTGTACATTTAGCACATGCAAATTACTTCAATAATTCTTGCCGGCGGAAAGAGCAAACGGATGGGTACCGACAAAGCACTGTTGGAGCTCGACGGGAGAACCTTGCTCGAACGTGCAATTAATCTTTGCAGACCGCTTTCGGCAGACCTGTTGATTAGCTCGAACAGTGATTTCCATGCCGGTTTTAATTATCCTGTTATTAAAGATGAGGTGAAGAATTGCGGCCCGATAGGTGGTATTTATTCCTGTTTAAAACAATCGAATACCAACTGGAACTTTGTTTTAAGTGTTGATGCTGCATTTGTTGATACGCCTTTTTTACAATTTCTATTAAAAGAATCAGGCGATTTTGATGCGGTAGTTCCGTTTACCGAGAAAGGAGCTGAACCGCTAATTGCACTTTATAACAGAAGTTGTATCGATAAAATGGAACAGCTGCTTGATAATCGTGATTACAAAATGCACAATTTGCTGAAGAGTGTAAATACAAATTGGGTTGATGCGCAGGAATACCTTGTTGCCAATAAGCGCTTGTTTACCAATTTAAACCGACCAGAAGATTTGGAATCATCCAAACTCTGAAATATTCTTTAGCCGTTTTTTGTCGATGATGTAAATTGATTTTCCAACGGTACGAATGATCTTATCTTTTTTGAATTCCGAAAGTGTGCGAATTACATTTTCCGTAGTCATGCCAATATATTCGGCTATTTCGCGACGTGCTATCGGGAGCTCAAAACTATCTCTGTTGTAAATGTACTCGGCAAAATATAAGAGCACATGAGCAATTCTTCCTTTAAGGTGTTTGCGTTTTATCGCCAGGTTATCGTGAATTATTTTGTCCGTCATTTGGCTAATGTGCGACATTAAATCCATAGAGAACAGGGCATTTTCATGAGCTTGTTTTTTTACAATCTCAAGTTGCATGCTGCACACGGTGGTTTCTTCAATTGCTGTAACCGAGTATTTATACTGGTTGGATGAAAATACAGATAAAAGACTCACAAAATCGAATGGTTTAGAAAAGCTGATAATTTGGTCTTTTCCGTTTAACGATTTTTTCGAAAGTTTTACCAGACCTTTCTTCATGTACAGAAATTCTGTAATTGTCTCGCCTTCTTTAATAATGGATTCTCCTTTCGAAAAACGTCGCTCTTTTTTCAGGTCACAGATGTTCAGCAGTGCATCATCTTTAACATGTGAGAAAAATATACCTCTTAGCTGACAGTCTTCGCAGTTACAATTTGTGTTCCCCATATTTGCTGGTTTGACCTGTTTTATTCAGATGCAATGTACCAATTTATTATGATCTTTATTATAGGTGGAATTGTGTTGTTCAATGGTTCATTTGGTAGCTCATATTATTTTCTTAATACTTATATTCGATGTTTTTTATTCCCATTCGGGAAGAATGCAGGTAGAACTTCGATTTTGTAACTGACCTTCATAGTCATTAAGTGTGGCTTGCATTACCTTCGAGTTATCATCGTGGCAGGTTAGGCAGGCCCCAACAGTTAAAATAGCTCGTTGTTGATCAACGTTTAGCGGGGATACATTGGAGCGCGTAGCTATTTTTCCTGTTCTTGTTTGCAGAAAATCAATCCATGCGTCGGCAGGCAATCCATCGTTTACGTCGCGTTGGTAAAGTGGCGAAAAAGTCCATTTCCCTTTTCTGTCTTTGATTTTATATTCTAGTTTCCCTTCGCCATAACCCAGCGCGAGCGAGCTGTTGTGGCAGCTTTTGCAATCTCGTCCTTCTTTGGTGGTGGTGTGCGGTGCAACCGGCGCATACAAACGATGAAAGATAGTTGAATTATCTTCGTCGTCGGTGTACGTGCTTTTGTCAATGGTCAAGATCATGCCAGGTGCAACAGGAATTACCTCTGATTTTTCGCCCTCATTTTTTACACCCAGCGAAGGAAGTTTTGCTTCGTATTCTCCAAAAAATTCTACCCAACCGCCGGTTTGTTCTTTGTTGGCTACCATGTTGTACGATGGTTCATTGGGATCATACTCGTTATGGCAACCAATACAAGTTGGCACCCACGACGAATGACAACTTGAGCAAGCCAGATCAGAGTGTGCATTACTTCTTGTACATACTTCTGCCGGACGGGTTAAAGCCATTTTTATGTTGCTGTTTTTGGTTTGTAAAAATGCCGTGTCGTTTTCAACAAAAGTATTTACCAATGCGTGGTTGCGCTTGCCGGTTACCAAAAATTCTTTCCCAGAAATATTGCCAAGTCGTAACGCTGCGATAATTGCTGATTCATTGTCAAGGTTTTCAGCTTTTATTGTTTTTGCATCGCCATTAAAATGACAATCAATACACTGCACATCAGCCTGATCTTCCTGATGGGCATAAAGTGTTCCGTCTCCCATCACTTCGTAGGAATGATGACAATCGATACACTCCATTCCCAGCTCATGGTGTACATCTTGCTGCTTTTTTACAAATACACGTTCACCCTCTACTAATCGGTAATTATCGTCGTTAGCAGGCAGTTGTCGCGCTTCAAGTGTGGTTTCGTGCCAGCCTTCATAATTGGTTGAAATCCTTCCGGAGCGGCTGTGGCAACCGAAGCAGTGGTTGTTGCTAATAGCCAGACTCACCGACGGGTGTGCATTAACAATGCTGTCTTTAACCATAGCAAGCGCAGCTTTTGCTTCAGTGCTGTAATTCAGGTGGCAAGCTAAACAGCCTCCGCCACGGCTGCTTTCATCAACAGGGCCAAATTCTGTTTTCGGATTTCCAAGATGGCAGCGAACACATAAATTACGCAGGTGCTCGTCGGCAGCCGAATTTCCAAGATGGTGTACATTGCCCAATTCATCCGGATTATCCTGTTCGTTAAAAACAAAACGATCAACGCTTATCATTCCACTTAGTGTGGCCATTAAACCAGTTGGTACACGCTCAACAATTTGCGGGTGACACTGTGTTGTTCCGCACGATTGTGGTGCAGTTGCCAGGTTTCCCGGAATAAGGATCATATTAGCGTGCGACTGATTTTTACGGGTTGCAAACGGATTTCCTCCATGGCACGAAACACAACCAATGGCTTCTGGTGAATGTGAATTAGTAAAACCATGCATTTCGGAGTGGCAGGCCATACAACTTTCTTTTCGTCCCTGAATAACAGGGGAGGAGATTGCTGTTTTCAACGCAAATTCAGGAGTTAGTTTTATAATTGGCGATTTAAAATTATTCAGTACTTCGTAACGGTAATTCTCTTGCCAGGGGAATTTCCATTGCCAGCGTTCACCTCTGAAAAATAAACCGATTATCGTTAAAACAAGGTAGAGGGCTGTAAAAATCAATAAGCTTCTTTTACTGAGAAACATGGCTTTCCCTTTCGCCGAATTAACGAGGTAAAGCAAAACAAGTAAAAGCAGAAAAATTAGTAATGACCACGCGGGGTGACTCAGCCAGTGCAATATTTCCTGGAAGCCTACGAAGTACCATGGGCCTTTTACTGCAGGATTCAAATTGTCGTGTAACGGGGCACTAAAAAGGTAGCTAAATGCTAAAATGCCAATGCCCGAAACAACAAAATCAAGAACAGGTGGCCAATGTTTTCTTCGGCTGTGCTCAATCATTATTACGGCAATAAAAACCGTAAAAGTGGCAATATGGTGCACATAAATTAACTGGTAACTTTCAGGATGGCCGAGCAATGAAAATGCCAGCGACTCGCCAATTAACGGAACACGCTCTGCCAATGTTTGTAATATCTGACGGGCCTGCTCGCTGTCGGAATCGCCTTTTAGCAAAAAACCGGTGATCATTGCCAGGAATATGATTAAAACACCAATGCTCAGCCGAAATGCCATTCCTTTTTTAAGGCCGATTATTTCTTTGTTATGAAAATGATCGTAAAGGTGAATAAGGCTGAAGATAAGGAAGAACTGTGAGCTCCAATAGTGGTAATTGCGAATGAGTGCTGCCCACGGATTGGTAACTATCATCGTGCTTACACTCAGGTAAGGCGACTCAATAGTAAAAGGAACAGCAAGCAAGATACCGGATAAAATAACCAGCCAGAACATTGCCACAGCCACTGTTCCAAACGTTGTTTTATCATCCTTCTTCACCATTTTATCCTTTAATTGTTATTGATTTTTCGTCGTCGGAAACCGATGAGTCGAGTATTGTAAGGTTCTTGTATGCAGGTCCTTTTATAACCTGTCCTTGCAGATCGTATTCCGATCCATGACAAGGACAAACCAGCTTGCCGCTTTCCATTTTGTCAATTTTGCATCCCAGGTGGCTGCAATGCGATGAAAAAACCGTTGTTTGATTGTTTGAGTTTACAATAATGTATTTGTCGAAGAACTGCACTCCTTTGTTCCTGTTTAGCGGAACCGACACTTCTTCTGCACCGGAAGCTGCAATATGTTGGAGCGTTAATTTATTCCAAATGAATGCAAAAAACGAAACAAATCCCACCACAGCTACTTTCAAAAATACTCTTCGGTTTTTGGTGCTCATTAATTTTCTCTTTGTCACAAATGTAGTAAATTGGTTAAAATCCAATTTTGTTCCATTTTTCGGTGTAAATGTATTGGAAAAATTGATCAGAATTATAATTCCGATAGGCAAATGTTTCTAGTTTTCAGTAGCGGAGGGGATGACAAAGGTGCATACAGATATGTTTTACAACTTAATTTTTCGAACAGCGTTTTATGATATTCGAATATTTAATTTTTGTCGACTGTTTTATCGTTAGACATTTAAGCAATGTTTAAATTAGCTATGGTTCAGAAAGGGGGTGGATCGCTGTAAGTTGCTTATCTTTAATGGTTTCAAATAAGCAATGTGAGCTAATGTTTAGTCGAATCCTTTATATATTTGTACATCTAAAAATCTATATAAATAGATGTGGAGAGTTTTAAAAAGATGCTAAACTCATATTTTTCAGCTCTTTTTTTTGACAGTTTTAAGGGGGCGCGAGAAGCGCAATCAGTGGCAAGATTAGATCGATGAACAACCATGTAAGCAGGCATTTCTTTTGCTGGAGCTTTAAGAAGGCGTGTTGCATGTGTTACCAATAAAATAAACTATTTAGACGAATGAAGACAAGACGGGATTTTATCAAAATTTCAACTGCCGGTGCCGGAGCTGCAGCCATAAGTTTTAAAGCTTTTGGTTCAAAAGGTTTCGGTCTCTTTGAATCGGAGACCGAAGGGCCGGTAAGTGATGAGGATCTTACTCCGTATCCAACTTATTGCGAAGTATGTTTTTGGAAATGTGCTGCGTGGGCTTATGTCGACAAAAACGGAACCATACGAAAGATTGTTGGCAATAAGAATGATCCGCATTGTAACGGTCGTTTGTGTCCGCGAGGTACGGGCGGCGTTGGTATGGTTTACGATGAAGATCGCTTAAAAACACCACTGATAAGAGATACGCGTAAAGATGGATCGCAGTATTTCAGAGAAGCTACCTGGGATGAGGCACTGAATAAAGTTGCCGATAAAATGAAGGAAGTGAAAGAAAAGTACGGTCCTGAGTCATTCGGATTGTTTAATCACGGAACTCCCGGAAGTCATTTTCACCACTTGTTGCGTGCTTATGGTTCGGAGAGTAATGCCGAGCCTGCGTTTGCCAATTGTCGTGGTCCTCGTATGTCGGCTTATTTTTCAACTTTTGGTGCTTATGTAGGTTCGCCTGAATGTACCGATATCAGAGATACAAAATGTTTGGTTTTAATTGGTTCGCACCTGGGCGAAAATATGCACAATTCGCAGGTGCAGGAAATGTCGGATGCCATTGATAACGGTGCAACTATTATTACGGTTGATCCACGTTTCTCAACAGCTGCAGCGCATTCAAATCACTGGTTGTCAATCAAACCGTCAACCGATATTGCATTGTTAATGGCATGGATTCACGTGCTGATTTACGAAGGTTTATACGATAAAGATTACGTTGAGCAATACACATTTGGTCTTGATTATTTAAAAGATCATGTAAAAAATATGACTCCGGAATGGGCTTATGGAATTACTACCATCGAGCCGGAAGAAATTAGAAGAACTGCCCGTGCTATGGCTGGAGCAGCACCTTCTGTAATTATCCATCCGGGGCGCCACGTAGTTTGGTACGGAGACGATACACAGCGTGAACGAGCCATGGCAATTCTTACTGCTTTGTTGGGATCATGGGGTAAACGCGGGGGGTTATATTTCCCGGAAGGCGTTTCTGTTCCTGCCTTCCCTCACCCTCATTTCCCTGAGCCAGAATGGACATGGAAAGACTGGAATGAAGATCGATTTCCGCTGGCGACAATGGGAATTACTACCGAGGCTTTAAAAGCTTCTGTTCCAAGATATAATTATAAACACCAGCTAAAAGCATGGTTAGTGGCCGGTACAAACCTGCCATTATCAATGCCGGATAAGGCTTTGTTTAAAGAAGCCGCTGATTCGGTTGAGTTTATTGCCGTTATGGATACCATGCCAATGGATATTACGGGTTATGCTGATGTGGTTTTCCCTGAGGCAACTTATCTGGAGCGTTACGATGTAATTCGTTCGGCAGCTAATCGCGAGCCAAATATTGCATTGCGTATGCCGGCTATTGAACCAAAATACGATTCGAAACCAGGTTGGTGGATTGCCAAACAAATTGGCGAACGTTTGGGCTTGCACGATTACTTTAACTACGATGACTATTCCGAAGTAATCGACTGGCAGTTAAAACAGCTGGGCACCTCGTTGGAAGAAATGAAAAAAATTGGGGTTAAGAAATACCCGCGTAAAAGTGGTCCGCTGTATTTGGGTGATGGAGAAGACTATAATTTCAATACCACTACCGGAAAAATTGAATTGTATTCAGTTGATTTTTCCGACCACGGTTTTGATCCTATTCCAAAGTATACGAAGCATCCAGAACCGCCTCAGAATTTCTATCGCTTAATTTATGGTCGTGCGCCAATGCACACTTTCAGCCGTACTTCAAATAATCCTAACCTTTTTGATTTGATGAGAGAAAATAGCGTTTGGGTAAATCCGAAAGTTGCTGACTTGTGGGGACTGAAGAACGGACAGAAAGTATGGTTGCAAAACCAGGACGATGCTATCACTTCGTTTCCTGTTAAAGTTCGGGTAACCGAACGCATTCGCTGGGATTCGGTGTATATGGTTCACGGATTTGGTCACAAAAATAAAAAACTCTCCAGAGCATTTGGAAAAGGAGCCAGCGATACTGAAATGATAACAAACGTTGCCGTTGACCCGATTATGGGGGGAACCGGAATGAGAGGAAACTTTATAACATTTTTAACAGAAGATCCTGCGGGGGAGAGAAAGGAGGTTAAAGCATGAGATATGCAATGGCAATCGACACTAAAAAATGTGTTGGGTGTGGCGACTGTGTAGTGGCCTGTCAAACAGAAAATAATGTGCCACATGGTTACTGCCGCGACTGGATTGTTGAACGCGTTGACGGAACGTATCCGAGTTTAAGTCTTGAATTTCGTTCAGAGCGTTGTAATCATTGCGATAATTCTCCGTGTGTGAGGTGTTGTCCAACAGGGGCAAGCCATATCGAAGAAGGAGGAATTGTTACGGTTACTCACCATAAATGTATTGGCTGTGGGGCCTGTATTCAATCGTGCCCTTACGATGCGCGTTATTCCCACCCCGATGGATATGTTGATAAATGTACGTTCTGTTTACACCGTGTTCAGAAAGGACAAAATCCGGCTTGTGTTGATGTGTGTCCTACCAGGTGTTTGTATTTTGGCGACTTGGACGATCCGAACAGCGATGTTTCGCTGGCCATCAAAGACCGTTCATGGAAAGTACTGGCACCCGAGGCCGGAACAAAACCGCAGTTGTATTTTCTAACCTAATTCGTAAAACCTGATAGAAAATGAAAGAAGAATTATTTGTAAGTGGACGAAATATACCAAACATTGATCCGTACCTCAATATATGGCATTGGCAAATTCCGCTCTACCTCTTTCTGGGAGGTTTAGCTGCAGGAATTTTATTTTTTGCAGGTTTTTATGTTGTGCGTGGAAAAGCCGATAAAATGGTGGCAACCGTAAAAATTGCACCAGTTATTGCGCCGTTGGCACTGGTAATTGGTTTGGGGGCTTTGTTCTGGGATTTAAAGCATAAGCTGTTTTTCTGGCAATTGTATACCACTGTACGTCTTGATTCGCCAATGAGTTGGGGAGCCTGGACATTGATGGCAATTACCCCGTTATCAATTATCTGGGTAGCCAGTTATATGAAAGAACTGGTTCCTGGATGGGACTGGAAACTAGAGCTTATTAATAAAGCAGAAGCATGGGTGATAAAACAACGCATTGCTTTTGCCTGGGTGATGATGATATTGGCAATTATATTAGGTGTTTACACCGGAATATTGTTGTCGGCATTTAATGCACGACCTTTATGGAATACTTCGATTTTAGGACCACTATTTCTTGTTTCGGGATTTTCTACCGGACTGGCAGCCATTATCTGGATGAGTAAAGATGTGAACGAGCGGAAAATATTAAGCCGAATCGACCTTGTTTTTATTTTCATCGAAATCTTTCTGATTGTTCACCTTTTTATGGGATTTCTGGCCGGTTCGGAAACAGCTATCGAAGCTGCAAATTTATTCCTTGGCGGAGAATTTACCGTAAGTTTCTGGGTGTTTGTTGTAGCCATCGGGTTGATTTTCCCTGCATTATTCGAAACTCTGGAAATTTGGGGAATGCACGTACCCAAATGGTTACCTCCGGTAATGATTTTATTTGGTGGTTTTATGTTCCGTTTCATTATGGTTGAAGCCGGACAAATTACACGTTATCTCTATTAAAAATAAACTATAATAATATGAGTTCAGAACAAATAAATATAAAAGAACCGAAATACATCAACCCTTACCTGGGAGGTGTTTTACTCGGATTACTGGTTCTTGTAACTGTATTTATTACGGGCCGTGGTTTGGGAGCCAGCGGAGCAGTTAAAAGTGCAGTTGTAACAACTTCAAATTCAATTGCGCCAAAAGCTACTGAGGCAAACCATTACATGGGGCAGTTTCTTAGCGACGATCATTCGCCAATGTATACCTGGTTGGTTTTCGAATCGCTGGGAGTGTTGCTTGGCGGTATAATTTCCGGTATAATTTTCGGAAGAATGAAGAAATTCAGAATTGACAAAGGTCCTCAGATCTCCAATAAAAAAAGGCTCGTTTTAGCCCTTATTGGCGGAGCGCTTTTTGGTTTGGGTAGTCAGTTTGGCCGCGGATGTACTAGCGGAGCCGCATTAAGTGGAACCGCAACTTTTGCTCTTGGGGGCGTAATTGTAATGTTTGCCATTTTTGGTACGGGGTACGCAGTGGCTTACTTTTTTAGAAAATTTTGGATTTAAAAATCAGACAAAACTAAGATATTATGGGACCTTTAATTCCTAATGGTGTAATTGGCGGCGGATGGGATTTTGTTATCGCAATTTTACTTGGAGTCGCATTTGGATTTATTCTCGAAGCATCCGGTTTTTCTTCTTCAAGAAACCTGGCCGGCGTATTTTACGGCTATAACTTTGTTGTGCTTCGCGTATTTTTTACTGCGTTAATCGTAGCAATGGTTGGTCTGTTATATTTCGATTATGTTGGCTGGCTTAATCTCTCACAAATATTTATTCTTCCAACGTTTTTAACCCCAATGATTGTTGGAGGCATAATAATGGGAGTAGGATTTGTATTGGGTGGTTTTTGCCCGGGAACCAGCTTTACCGGAATTGCCATTGGTAAAATCGATGCTGTGTTCTTTGCAATTGGACTTTATTTGGGGATATTCGGATTTTCTCTGGCATATCCTCTTTTCGAAGACTTTTTTACCAGTGGAGACCTTGGAAATGTAACGCTTATGGAAATTACCGGAATTCCGGCACCATACTTTGCAGTTGCATTTACAGTGGTAGCACTAACTGCATTCTGGGTAACAATGTTTATCGAGAAGCGTGTGCGTAAAAACATGAAGCAATATAAATTCTAAACGACTGAAAAGTGATGAAACGACCATGAAAAAATCTTTCGCACAAACGTGAATGACTATAATCATGAGAGTTCCATCTGTTACCATAAAGAATAAATAATTATAAACAGATGAATAGAAACTATATCTTACTAACCATATTAATGCTTGTGTTGGCGGTAGGGACCTTATTTTTGAGACGTGATGATGAGCCAAAACAAATTGCTCCTGAGGAGTTGCTACAGGAAATTATTCAGCCCACACGATATGTAACAACCGACCAGGTAGCTAAGATGATCATTCAGGGCGATCCGTCGTTGTTGATGGTTGATGTTCGTCCGGTAGCTGAGTATGCCGAATATGCATTGCCGGGTTCCTTAAATATTCCGCTCGAAGATCTGCTAAACGATGGAAACCTGTCGTATTTTGGAGTTCCCGGAGTAAAAGTGGTGTTTATCTCTAACGATGATATCAGAGCCGATCAAACATGGGTGCTTACCAAACGTTTGGGAATTGATGGTACTTATGTAATGAAAGGTGGTCTGAATTGCTGGATGGAAACCATAATTGATCCTTCGCAACCTAATGCTGATGCGCCTTCTGTTGATCACGAACTTTATGCATTTCGCAAAGGGGCACAAATTTATTTCACTGGTGCCGGATCGGTAGCTTCCGACGAAGGCAATGTTGAAGTGCAGGTACGCCGAAGAGAAAAAACAAGTGTTGCAGCCGGTGGTTGCTAATTTCTAACGATTGAAAAAATTAACAGCATGCATATACATGAACTAAATCCGTGGAGAACATTAATCGCAGTTTCAGCATTTGTGGTTATTCTCGTTATTGGCTTTGTAACCATGCCAAAACCGTTGTTTGAATACCAAAAAAGCATGGATGAAAGTATTGAGGCTTTACTCGATGGTGAGGATTATTTCTACCCGTGGGAGCTGGAAGAGGTGATTGCCAATAAACCCGACAGTATCGTTTTGTTTGATATCCGCGATAACTTTGTTTTCGGACAGGGGCACATTCCCGGAGCAGAGAATTTGTCGGCAAATACCCTGGCCGATCCCGATAATCTGGAGCGTTTAACAGCACTTCGCGATAGGGGGGTAACTGTAGTTTTATATGGCGAAAACGAACTGCAGGGCAATGGTCCGTGGATGTTTTTCCGCCAGGTAGGTTTCAACAATATCAAACTTCTGCTGGGCGGATATGAGTATTACAAAGCCAATGAAGATGACTTGTACAATACGATTAATGATGATGCATATTTTAGCGGATTTCCGTGTTTTAACTATGCTGAAATGGCTGCACCTCAAAACGGTTCTGATTTAAATTCGGATCAGAATAATAAGCCTGTACAGGTGCGCCGACGCGAAAAAACAAGCGTTGCTGCCGGCGGTTGCTAACCTGAAAAATTGAATAAATTTTTTACACAAAGTGTTGACGATTGAAAATCGACAGAATATGTGCTTTGGACATATAGTTTGAGGATTTTCAATGTCAAGGTTAGCCCTGACAAATAATTGGGAAACAATTATTTCGTCAGCCCAAAGGGATTAATTCATTTTTATGAATTATTAAGGCTAAAAAACCACATTAGTATATATTTCTGAAAGTCCTGGTGAGTTTTTCATCGGGACTTTTTTTATTTACGCCCTTTTAATAAATAAGCAGTTAATAGCTTATTCGATCTGTCTTTATTGTTCTCACTACGTTTTATTTTATATATCCCAATTACTTCTGCCGAAAATGATGAGGCGTCTTTTAAGTATTGTTTTTACTGTTTAATTGATTTTGATTTAAGGTTTATATTTTCTGCATTTTTCAATCAATAAGGCAGGCCATTTTGCATTATATATCAAAAATGAAAATATGTTATTTAAGATGAGTAGGGAATCTTGTTAATTAATATATAGGCATATATGATATATATGTTTTTTGACATAGTTGTTATAGACAATTGAATTATTGAAATAAATATGGTGTTGATTATGAGGATTGTAGATGTTTTTTGAAATGCATATCAAACAAATGATTAATTAATACTAAATATAAATAACATAAGTGCAATTATTAATATCGAAATATGTATATATTTGAGGAAGTCTGTATGTGCAAAACCTAACTCAATGATTAGAAGAATAGTAATACCTTTAATTGTAGTGGTTGCTGTAATCGCGGCCATCCAGCTTTTTCATAAAGAAAAGCCGTTTTACGATTTAAAGCTTGAGAAGCTACGCCAGGAATATGCAATAAAGCCTGTCCCCTCGGTCGATCACAGTAAATTTACGATACTGCAGTCTGATTTTGAAACACCGCAGGAAGTAACGGAGGCATGTTTAACCTGTCATACCGAGGTACACAAAGAGGTGATGAGTTCAAGTCACTGGAACTGGGAGCGTGTTGCTTATGTTGAAGGGCGGGGAATTCGTACAATTGGCAAAAAGAACTTGTTAAATAACTTTTGTATCGGATCGCAAACCAACGAGCAGGCTTGTGCAAAATGCCACATCGGTTTTGGAATGAGTAATGATCATTTCGATTTTAAAAATGCCCGAAATGTGGATTGTATGGTATGCCATGATAATTCGGAAGAATACAAAAAAGGTGCTTCAATGGCCGGTTACCCCGATCGTAGTGTAAACCTAAGCAAAGTAGCACAAAGTGTGGGACAACCTACCAAAAACAATTGTGGTGCGTGTCATTTTTATAGCGGTGGCGGAAATAATGTAAAGCATGGCGATTTAGAAGCAGCACAAACAGCCTGCACGCGCGATGTGGATGTACATATGGCGGCCAACGGATTGAACATGAGTTGTGTTGATTGCCATACGGCAGAAAATCATGTAATAAAAGGTAAACTCTATTCGGTATCAGCAGAAAATATAAATCGGCTAAATTGCGAAGACTGCCATACAAACATGCCGCACTTTAACCAGATGTTAAACCGACATACTGCAAAAGTTGCGTGTCAAACATGTCATATTCCAACGTATGCAAAAGAGAATGCAACAAAAATGCAATGGAATTGGTCAGATGCCGGGAAGTTGAAAAATGGAAACCCGTATATGGAAGAAGATTCGTTGGGTAATCACACTTATATGTCGATTAAAGGTTCGTTTATATGGGCCAGAAATGTACAGCCCGATTATGTTTGGTTTAATGGAACTGCCGATCATTATATGATGGGCGATTCGATTACTGAAATTCCGGTACAAATGAATAAACTTTTTGGTTCGCACGACGATCCGAATTCGAAGATTATTCCTGTTAAAATTCATGTTGGAGATCAAATCTACGACAAGAAATACAATATTTTAATTCAGCCCAAATTATATGCTCCGGAAAAAGGTGACAGTGCCTACTGGAAAGATTTTAACTGGGATAAGGCTTCGGCTGCAGGAATGAGTAGGATCGGATTTCCTTATAGTGGCGAGTATGGTTTTGTAGAGACCGAAATGTATTGGCCGTTAAACCACATGGTTGCTCCAAAAGAGCAGTCGGTTTCGTGTGCCGAGTGTCATACACGAAACAACGGGCGACTTGCAAAATTAACTGGCTTTTATGTGCCCGGCCGAGATAATAATCCAATTCTTGATGGATTTGGACGTTGGCTTATTATTCTTTCGCTGGGAGGCGTGTTGCTTCATGCAGCCATACGTATATTCTATTCAATGAGAAATAAGGAGTACGAGACAGAGATAATTGACTACAATAATCAACACAATCAAAATAAATAGAAATGGCCAAAGTATATATCTATAAAGGATTCAATCGTTTCTGGCACTGGTCGCAGGCAGCACTGATTTTGTTTTTAGCAGTAACCGGTTTCGAAGTGCATGATTCAATTCATTTGTTTGGTTACGAAAAGGCAGTTTATTTTCATCGTGTAGCTTCTTATGCTTTTCTGGTACTTATTGCTTTTGCCATATTTTGGCATGCAACAACGGGCGAATGGAAACAATATATCCCGAATGTAAAAATGTTAACGGCACAAATCAACTATTACATAAGCGGGATTTTTAAGAAAGAACCACACCCCACTAAAAAAACACCACTTCGGAAACTGAATCCGCTTCAGGCTTTTACCTATTTAGGTTTTAAGCTTGTTTTGGTGCCAATGATGGTGATTTCGGGTTTGTTGTATATGTATCATAAAACAGTTAATGCCAACAACGAGATTGTTATTCGGGATATTAATCTTAATAGCATTGCAAACTGGCATTCTTTTGGAGCTTTTTTATTAGTGGCTTTTGTAATAATTCATGTTTACATGACTACGACCGGACATACTTATACCTCGAATATTAAAGCTATGATTACCGGTTACGAAGAGTTGGACGATGAAGAACAACATGCCGACAAACACAATAAATAGGAAAAGTTAGGGTAGAAATTTTAATCAATTAAAATTGAAAAGATGAGATCAAGAAAATATATGAATCCTTATCTGGCAGGTTTCCTTTTAGGATTAACCTTATTGGCTACCATTTACATTACCGGGCGTGGATTGGGAGCAAGCGGTGCAATGAAAAGTGTTGTAATTGAGGGGGTAAATACTATTGCGCCTCAACATGCCGAAAATACGCACTACTATGCCAAGTATGCAGAAGAGCATCCGAATGGTCCGATGCGTTCGTGGCTTGTGTTTGAAGTGCTGGGAGTTATGATTGGTGCTTTCTTTTCCGGGGTAGTTTCTGATAGAGTTGGATGGAAACTGGAAAAAGGACCAAGAGCAACAAATACAATGCGTGTTGTTGGTGCTATCGTTGGCGGTGCTTTATTTGGCCTGGGGTCTCAGCTTGGCCGGGGATGTACCAGTGGGGCGGCACTTAGCGGTATGGGAGTGATGTCGTTTGGAGGTATTATTACAATGATGGCCATTTTTGGAATGGCTTATATGCTGGCTTTTTTCTTCAGACGATTGTGGCTGAAATAATTATAAACCTTTACAACTGATAAAAGAATAGTATTATGGCACCATTAGTTCCTGATATCATTGGCAATGAATTCAATTTGGTAGTGGCTTTATTTGTTGGTATAGCCTTCGGATATATACTCGAACAAGCTGGATTCTCGAGCACAAAAAAACTGGTAGGTTTATTTTATGGCTACGATTTTACCGTATTACGCGTATTTTTTACAGCGGGTATAACTGCTATGATTGGAGTTGTTTTATTCGCTCATTTTGGTTTACTCGATATTAACTTAATTTATATAAACCCCACATTTCTGTGGTCGGCAATTGTTGGTGGCGCAATAATGGGGGCCGGTTTTATTATTGGTGGTTTTTGCCCGGGAACAAGCGTTTGTGCAGCATCAATTGGCAAAATCGATGGTTGGGCATTTATTTTTGGGTCATTAATCGGAATTCTGGCTTTTTCGGAGCTATATCCTGTATTCGAGCCATTGTATATGGCAAAAGCCATGGGGCCGGTTCGTATCGATGTTTTTCTGGGATTGTCGCCAGTGACCTGGGCCGTTATATTAACGGCTATTGCAATTCTGGCTTTTTACGGAACTACCTGGGTAGAGTACCGTGTACGCAATAAACAATTAAAGTTTACTAGTTTTACACTCTATCGTACTTATTTGGTATCAGCCATTCCTTTTGTGTTCATTTTGCTTGTTGCCATTATTCCGTCGCGAAACGAAAGAATACAAAAACAAGTTGCCGATAAAAAAGAACAGGGGAAATGTGTTTTTAAAGAAATTTCTGCAGATAAACTCGCTGATGAATTGGTAAATAATTACTACAAGGTAAACCTAATTGATGTACGTTCAAAAGAGGAATTCGAGAAATGGCATTTACCATTGGCAATTAATATTCCTTTGGATGAATTCCTCGACCGGAAGTATGAGGATTATTTCAAACAAAAACACAAAACAAATATTTTTTATTCGAATGATGCTGTAACGCACAAAGAGGCCTGTTTAACGGCTCGTTTTGTTGGTAAATCGAATAACCTGATTTTGCGCGAAACAGCCGACGATTTTCAGCAGATCATTCTACAGGCAGAAAAACCGGTACCAAATGCGCCGAAAGAAGTTTACGAAGAATACTTGTTTCGTTCCGAGGCTGCACGAAAACTTACCGAATTACAAGCAGCTTTCGAAAATCTGAATAAACCGGTAACCAAAGAGGTGAAAAAAGCAACGGGTGGTTGTAGTTAAAAAATGATAAAAGTATAAAATGATAATAAAATCCCGGAGAATTATTCTTCAGGATTTTTTATTGGAATCATTTTTGTAAAGCGTTCTGCTGTATTTATTGTTATATTCGAAATTAAAATAGAAACACATGTCAAAGATCCTGGTAATAGATGATGAGAGAAGTATTCGGAACACCTTAAAAGATATTCTTGAATATGAAAAATATGAAGTAGATCTGGCAGAAGATGGAACAAAAGGAATTGAGAAAATTCGTTCGGCCGAATACGATATTGTACTTTGTGATATAAAAATGCCGGGACTGGATGGCATTGAAGTATTGGAGCGCTTGGTGGTTTTAGCTCCCGATACTCCGGTGGTAATGATTTCGGGACACGGAAATATTGATACCGCTGTTGATTCGATAAAAAAAGGTGCCTTCGATTATATCGAAAAGCCACTTGATTTGAATCGTTTGCTGATTACCATTCGCAATGCCATGGATAAATCGACCCTGGTTACCGAAACAAAAATTCTGAAGAAAAAGGTTAATAAGAAATTTGAGATCATTGGCGAATCAAAAGCTATTACCGAAATTATTGAAATGGCCGACCGTGTGGCGCCAACCGATGCAAGGGTTTTAATTACTGGTGGCAACGGATCGGGAAAAGAGCTGGTAGCCCGCCGAATTCACGATCAAAGTAATCGTGCATCAGAACCGTTTGTTGAGGTGAATTGTGCAGCTATTCCGTCGGAGCTGATTGAAAGTGAGCTGTTTGGTCACGAAAAAGGAGCTTTTACTTCGGCAGTAAAACAACGCAAGGGAAAATTTGAACAAGCCAATGGCGGAACACTTTTTTTGGATGAGATAGGCGACATGAGTCTGCCGGCACAAGCCAAAGTTTTACGTGCATTGCAGGAGAGTGTTATCAACCGTGTTGGCGGCGATAAACATATAAAAGTTGATGTTCGCGTTGTGGCTGCTACCAATAAAAACCTGGCCAACGAGATCGATCAAAATAAATTTCGCGAAGACCTTTATCACCGTTTAAGTGTGATTCTTATTCATGTACCAACGCTTAACGAACGGCTTGATGATATTCCTTTACTGGCCAATCATTTTATAAAACAAATTTGCGGCGAGTACGGAATGCAGGAAAAAACAATTACGGAAAAGGGAATAGAAGAGCTGCAAAAAATAAACTGGACCGGTAATATTCGCGAATTCCGAAATGTGATTGAACGCCTGATAATTTTGTGCGATAACGAAATTACCGACGCTGATGTTTTGAAGTTTGCTGCGCCTTTGAAGTAGTTTCCAATCAATTATTTAGATAATTTAAAAACAACTTTCCCCCTTTGTTGTTAACTATGTAACAAGTGCAGTAATTCGCTGCATTTATGTTATGAATTGAAGATATAAGCCTCTGGTTTCGGAAGTCAATTTGTCATGGCGTATTATTAATCTTTCCCTCGGGAAAATATTTTCTTCCGTTTTCAGAGGCTTTTCTTTTTCGAAAATCTCCCACAGATATTAAATAGAGATTTCACGCAGAGAACGCGGATCACCCGTAAAAACCGATGGATTAATATAGAAATTAACGATTATTCCATGCCTGCCGGCGGCCTTCATTTTTGTCTTACCACAAAAACGAAGCAAAAAAGGCAAGGCTGCTTTTGATCCTTACCCTGGGTTTTCTGTCTACTCTTTGGGCTAAACCAAAGAGTAGAATCCGGCTGATAAGCCATATCATTGTTGCTTATGCTTGGTTGTTTTTATTCAATATCGAAACTTATCGGTGAGATATTTTTACTTCTCCACCTACTTTTCAATGTGATCCGAGAATGCTTAGTTTTTCGCAAAGAACGCAAACATACTTTAAATCCTTGGCGAACTTTGCGCTCCTTTCCTCCTTTGTGTGAAACGAGATCAACTTATGAATAGCTCCATAGGAGTTCGATTTTGGTAAGAATCCGAAGAGCAAAAGTACACAACCTGGTATGGGTTGGATTGCCATTATCTCGGTCTAAAACTCCACTTTGAATAAGTAGAAAATCACATTCAGTACAATGTAAAGTAGAATAACCAAAGCCAATCCGTAAACGTTAAAAACGATTAATAAAATAGCTGACAAGGCCAGGAATAGGTAACGGTACCAGTTGTCTTTTAATCGTAGGTTTTTTACTTTCAGCGAAAACATCGGTAGGTTAATTACCATCATCCCCGACATAAATAACCCCAGAATTACCAGATTCTTGGTTGAATACAGCATTTGAAAATTGTCGTGGTACTTTGGGAATTCAAGCATCAGTCCGAGCGAAGCCCAAAATATTCCGTTTGAAGGAATAGGCAATCCTCTGAAAAATGGTTCGTCGCTGGTAAACACATTAAATTTTGCCAGGCGGATAGCACCAAAAACCGGCACTATAAATGCGGAGAAGAGAATAATCCACTGCCACCAATCTGCGGTAATTTCGTATATGGGCTGGTTTTTGCCGAACATCGCAAACTCCAACAGGGTAAATAGAATAGCACCCGGAGCTACTCCAAACGAAACCAGATCGGATAAGGAATCTAGCTGTTTCCCGATTTCGGAATAAGCTTTTAAGGCGCGCGCTGCCAGTCCGTCGGCAAAGTCGAAAACCGAGGCGGCGCAAATAAAAATGCCTGCCCAGATCAGGTGACCGTCGATGGCAAAAATTGTAGCAATTACTCCTGATAAAAGGTTGAGGGTGGTAATAAAGTTGGGTATCTGTTTAATAATGTTCTTCATTCTTCTTTACGCTTTACACGTTTCCGGTAAAAATAAGCCAGATAAATATTGCAGGGATAACAAAAAGCAAACTATCCAGGCGGTCTAAAAAGCCTCCGTGACCAGGTAATATTGTTCCTGAATCTTTTACTTCGATTTCGCGTTTTATTTTCGATTCGAATAAATCGCCCAATGTTCCGAAAACTACCGTAAGTACTGCAATTGCAATCCAGCTAATCATGCTTACGGCCTGAAACATTACCGCGTTTACTATTCCCATAATTATTGCAAAAATAGCTCCTCCTACTAATCCTTCCCACGATTTTGCAGGCGAAATATTCTTACACATTTTGTGTTTGCCAAACTGTGTGCCCACAAGGTAGGCTGCCGAATCATTTATCCACAAAATGAAAAATACACCAACCATTATCCATGGGTAAAAAGTGTTCTGCCCGTTTATTGTGGTGTGTACCACAAAATTCATCAGGCTGAAAGGTAATGCAATGTAGGCAAACCCAAGGGTGCTGAAACCTCCGTTTTCTAAGGTGTGTTTATTGCTTCTGAAGATTTCAATGATAAGCAACACAACAACAATCGGGATAAAAGTGAATCCAAACTGGCGCGGCAGGTAGTTGTTTGATAAGCCAAAACAAATCAGGAAAAAGATAACGCCAAAAATACTCCCGATGATACGCGAAGGATGATGACCGGCTTTTTCCACCATGGCATAAAATTCGTATTGGGTAATAAATAACAGCGTTGCAAATACCACTGCAAAAACGATCGGATGCAACAGCGTTCCGCCCAGCATAACGGCTATATAGATAATTCCTGTTAGAGAGCGTTTTAATAAATTACTCACCTTTTAATTCTTTGATTAGGTTAATGGCCTTTTCACGGTTTTCTTCGGCAACATAAATTTTGTACTCACCAAAATTTTGGTAGGCAGAATCATGTTGGTTTAAAACAACAATTTTTATTCCTGCACTTTCAAGTAAATCTTTAGCTATCTCAGCTTTGTATTCGTGTGCTGTTGTAAAAATTATTTCCCAACCTTTTTCCATAATGCAAAGTTAACAAAATATGGTTTACAAGAAGTTAAATAGTGTGAAGCTAATATAGAAACACATGTAGTTCGCGCGGTCCGTGGGCACCCATAACCAGTGTTTTCTCAATATCTGCTGTTCGGCTTGGGCCTGTAATTAAAGTAATCTGCGATGGCAGTTGATTAGGATATTTTTCCTGAATCTTATCATAAGCAGTATGCAGGTAATCAACCAGCTGATTCTTTTTGGCAATGACAATATGTTGCGGCGGATATACCGACATTTGCCGGCCTCCCTGCAAAGCTGCACTTACCATTACTGATCCGGTGTGTGCAATTAAAAACTCGCAGGATGTTATTCCGGCTTCAATTACTTGTTGTCTTTTCCGGTAATCTTGATGTTTAATCCCGTTTTTTGTGAGCAGTTCCCGAAGTTCATCTTCAGCGCAAACTACTTCCGTTTCAGAAATATCGTGCAACACTGTTTTTAGCTTCTCAACAAGCTCTTCTTCTGATTTACACAAATAAACACCCCCGTTTACCGCTTCCAGATTTTCTTTAAATGCCTGACCTAAAGATTTTTCAATAGCGTGATAAACGGGAGCGTCAAAGTCTGGCATTTCCGGCTCGGGGTGAATAGCTTTTTTAAGCTTGTTCAGTATTTCTTCTCGAGCCGATGCCATTTATTCTGTTGTTGTTTCCTTTTCGTTATTTTCTTCAGTCTTTGTTTCTTTATTTTCTTTCAGTTCGGCTACTGGTTTCTGCTCTTCATTGCCGTTTTCTGAGATTACGTGTTTTTTATCCCATGGGCGTTTGCCAAATATCTCTTCCAGGTCTTCGCTGAAAATTACTTCCCGCTCAAGCAGTAGTTTCGCTAACTTAGCGTGCCCTTCTTTGTTTTCTTGTAGTACCTGTTTCGCACGTTTGTATTGGCCGTCAATCAGAATTTTTACTTCTTCGTCAATCAGTTCTGCCGTTTTTTCGCTGTATGGTTTGGTGAACGAATAGTCCGACTGACCAGTTGAGTCGTAAAAGCTGATGTTTCCAACTTTTTCACTCATCCCAAAAATGCTCACCATTGCATAAGCCTGTTTGGTAACTTTCTCCAGATCGTTTTGTGCTCCCGACGAAATTTTACCAAATATAATTTCTTCTGCTGCACGTCCGCCCAATGCCGACGCCATTTCATCCAGCAACTGTTCTTTTGTGGTAATCGATCGTTCTTCGGGCAAATACCAGGCGGCTCCCAGCGCTTTCCCTCGCGGAACAATAGTTACCTTAACCAGCGGATGTGCATATTCCAGCAACCAACTAATGGTTGCGTGACCTGCTTCGTGGAAAGCAATTGTATTCTTTTCTTCCTGCGAAATAATCTTATTTTTCTTTTCCAAACCACCGATAATACGGTCAACAGCATCAAGAAAATCTTGCTTAACAATTGCGTTTCTGTTTCTGCGGGCGGCAATTAATGCTGCTTCGTTACAAACATTGGCAATATCGGCACCCGAGAATCCCGGTGTTTGTTTGGCCAGAAAATCAACCTTTACTTCTTCGCTTAATTTTAACGGACGTAAATGAACATTGAAAATCTCACCACGTTCATTCAGGTCGGGTAATTCAACATGAATCTGACGGTCGAAACGTCCGGCACGCATTAATGCACGGTCCAGAATATCGGCGCGGTTGGTAGCTGCCAGAATAATTACCCCGCTGTTGGTATCAAAACCATCCATTTCGGTAAGCAGCTGGTTCAGCGTATTTTCGCGTTCATCGTTCGATCCCATATTTGGGTTTTTACCACGAGCACGTCCGATGGCGTCAATCTCGTCGATAAAAACAATACACGGTGCTTTTTCTTTGGCTTGCTTAAACAGGTCGCGAACACGCGATGCACCAACTCCTACAAACATTTCTACAAAGTCGGATCCCGACATGCTGAAAAACGGAACGTTTGCTTCGCCGGCAACAGCTTTTGCCAGCAGTGTTTTACCCGTTCCCGGAGGGCCAACCAAAAGTGCACCTTTCGGAATCTTACCCCCGAGCTTGGTATATTTTGCCGGACTTTTCAGAAATTCTACAATTTCTTCTACCTCCTGTTTGGCTTCTGCCAGTCCGGCAACATCTTTAAAGTTTGTCGATACTTTTTGGTCTTTATCAAAAACTTTGGCCTGAGATTTTCCGACATTGAAAATACCTCCGGCACCACCTCCTCCGGCACCACCTCGGCTCATTCTACGGAAAATCCACCACCACAGTAATATTATCAGAACAAAAGGCCCGATAGACCAAATAATATCGCGTGCCCAGTTCTGCTCATCTTCGTAAACCGGGAAAACTTTGTCTTGTTGGTTTTCCTGTGCCACGGTAAGATCTTCGGCAAATTTTTCAATTGGCCCAGTGTTCAATTTAAAGTGTGGCCCCGCATCCGATGGCTTTGAGAATTTGCCTTCAAACTGCGATTCATAATTTTTTATCCGGTCTTTTTTCAAATAAATCCGGGCAATTTTTTCATTAACTACTACAATACGTTTAACATCGCCGTTTTGCAACATTTGTTTTACTTCGGGCCACGATGTGTCAACAGGACCTTTGCTGGTGCTGATGTAGTATTGTACAATAAGAAAAACAACAGCTATAATCCCGTAAATCCAATAGGCATTGAATTTGGGCGGTTTTCCGTTATTTTTGGGATTAAGCTTCCCAAAAGGGTTGTTCAGATTGTTCTGATCTTTTTTGGTATTCTGTTTATCTGTCATGGTCTTTTAATCTTCTTCTTTGATTTTAGTAATTTTTGCATCAGCCCAAAGTCCTTCGAGGTTATAAAACCGGCGTGCTTCTTCCTGGAACACATGTACCATTACATCTCCGTAATCCAGTAATATCCAAAGTGCATTTCGGTAGCCGTCGCGATGCCAAACATCTTCGCCGGTAATTTCTTTAACCGTTTGCTCTACCGTGTGTGCAATTGAATCAACATGAGTTGAGGAGGTTCCGTGGCATATGATAAAATGTCCGCATTCAGTATGGTCGATACTTTCCAAATCAACGTGTATAATATCTTTCCCTTTTATCCGATGTATACCTTCAAGAATTGCTTTTATTAAAGCCTTTGATCCTTCTGCTTTATTCATAAAAATTTATTGTACCCTACAAAGATAATCTTTTTGTTCATTAACCATTTTTTACGAGAATGGTTTACTTTTGAATTTATATGTTTTTAACTGACAAAAATATCATTGTATTTAATGAGCTCGATAGTACCAACAACTATGCCAACCAACTGGTAAAAGAAAAGGCGGCTCAGGGTACTGTCGTTTTGGCACATTATCAGGAAAGTGGACGTGGACAGGTTGGTAACTTTTGGGAAAGCGAACGCGACAAGAATTTGCTTTTTAGTGTGATTTTGTACCCCGGTTTTTTGGAAGCTGGGAAGCAGTTTTACATCTCGAAAGCTGTTAGTCTGGCTTTGGCCGAACTACTAAAAGAACAATTAAATGATGTAAAAATTAAGTGGCCCAACGATATTTATGTGGGCGAAAAGAAGATTGCCGGTATTTTAATTGAAAACACAGTGAAGGGGATTACGCTTGATTCATCGATAGTTGGCGTGGGGTTGAATGTAAATCAGGAGCGATTTTTTTCGGATGCACCCAATCCTGTGTCGATGAAACAACTCTTGAAAAAGGATTTTGATATTCAGGATATTTTAAAAGCTTTTTTGCAGAAGCTGGAGTATTATATTGAGGTTTTACGAGAGGGGAGACTCGAAAAAGTTGATGCGGAATATTTTCGATCTTTGTTCAGAAATGAGGGTTTTCACACCTATCGAAAGGACGGCAAAGAGTTTAGCGCCAGAATTGCAGGTATTGGCAGTTTTGGCCAGCTTCAGTTGGAAGAACCTGACGGAAATGTAACCGAATATATGTTTAAAGAGGTGGAGTTTGTTGTTTGATAAAATCGTTAGAGATTGAAAAATAGATTGAAGGAAGATTGTCATCTTTCAATTTTGCCTCTTTTCTGAACCCCTATAGATACTATGAACACATTCGGTTTTGCCGATTGCCTACTTCTTCCAAAATCAGCAATCGTTAATCATTTCCAATGCTCGGATTGGGACTAGTTCCACTCACCATTCTAACTGCAACTGCAAACGACTACTTATAAGGCAGCTTCGATAGTGTGTCGGCCAGTTGATTAATTCCTTCTTCCAGTTTACTTCCTGCCATCATTTTAATCATCATGCTCATTTCGGCATGCAGTGTTAAGCGTAGTTTTGTTTTGTATTCGCTGACCGGCATTAACTGAATCCAGAAAGTAAAACTCAGCGGCAAACCACCCGAACTTTCAATTTTTATCGTTTTAAATGGCTCGCGGTTAACAATCTTAATTTCGGCAAGTCCTAGTCCGGTAATGTTGAATTTACAAGAATCCTGATCCGACTCAAAATCAGTAATTTTAATTTGAGGAACCTTTTCAGTTATCTTCTCTATCAACCCTGAATTAAGGTAAGTAGACAGGTTTTCGAAATTCGACAGGTAATTAAAAACCACCTGTTGGTTGTGCTCGATAACTTTTACTTCGCTAACGTATTTGTTGAGTGCATAGTAGTTATAAAAAATCCCGCCCCAATAGCTATCAGGAGCGGGAAATATGTATTGTCTTTTTACTTTTTAGATTATTTTCCCCAGTTTGCAGGGTCTTCGCGCCATTCCATCAACGACTCTACCTGATCTTTTGTAATATCGCCTCTTTCCAGCGAAAAGTCGATCAGAATCTGGTAACGACTCAACGAAGTAAGCTCGATACCTGCTTTCTCGAAGTTTTCTTTTGCAAGCGGGAAATTGTAGGTGAAAATTGATACCATTCCTACAACATCGCCACCAAAGTTGTTAACGGCTTCGGCTGCTTTCAAACTACTGATTCCTGTTGAAACCAGGTCTTCAACAACAACAACCTTTTTGAATGGTTTCAGGTCGCCTTCAATCAGGTTTTCCAGTCCGTGACCTTTTGGTTTCGAACGAACATAAATAAACGGAAGTCCCAATTTATCGGCTACCAGTGCGCCAATTGCAATGGCTCCGGTAGCTACCCCGGCAATTACTTCTGCTTCCGGGTACTTTTCCTGAATCAGCTGTACAAATGCATCGCGAATGAACGCGCGGGTATCAGGATAAGAAAGCGTTTTTCTGTTGTCGCAATAAATTGGAGATTTCCAACCCGATGCCCATGTAAATGGATTATCTGGTTGTATCTTTATAGTGTTAATTTCAAGTAATCGTTTGGTTACTTCAGTTTGTATATTTTCCATAATTATGTGCAATTTTAATTCAATGCAAAAGTATAAAGTTTTTTTGAATGAAAAGAGGATCGGTTTTGTGCCGGGCGCGAATATAACATTGAGTAAACTATGCCGGATTTTGACCGAAAACAGCGGCATTGAAGCGATAATGGACTGGTTGCCGGATTTTGAAAACAGCGATATACGGGAATCTGTTGTAGAACATCCCGAAGTTGAGAAATTGTTTCAGAATTTCAGATCGGCATTTTTGCAGATTGATGCTGCCGGCGGAGTTGTTAAACGCGACGGAAAATTACTGTTTATTTTCAGAAATGGGAAATGGGATTTGCCGAAAGGAAAAATCGATGAAGGTGAGAGTATCGAAACAGCAGCTTTGCGCGAAGTGGAAGAAGAATGTGGCATTACAAATCATTCCATAGTAAAAGCGCTGCCATCAACCTATCATATTTACAAGTCGCCGTACAAAAAAACACTGGGGCAGTGGGTTTTTAAAGAAACTTATTGGTTTGAAATGGAATACAATGGTTCGGAAACGCCGGTTCCTCAACAGGAAGAGGGAATTACCGAAGTTCGCTGGGTTCATCCAAACGAATTGGGCGAGGTGTTCGGAAATACCTATGAAAATCTAAAAGCACTGATTGAACTTTACCGGCTCTGATTACGCTGACGCATAAAGAGTTCGTTGCGCAGCCATGTGCCAAATTGTTGCTCGAAACCGTTTAGCGGTGCTTTGGCATCGTCAAAAACTACCCGGTGTTTTTCGTTTAGCAAAAAACATTGAGGGAACGACCGGACTTTATATTCCGCAATAGCTTTATTTTCACTGTCGATTAACACGGTTGCCGGCACCTTATTTTCGCTAAAAAAACTCTCGATTCCTGCTCTGTCGGTGTTTCGTAACACCACAAAAATATCAAGGTTTTTATTAAACAGTTGGTTCAGGCGGCTCAGGTATTTTAAGTGTTCCTGGCAAACAACAGTTTCAACATCAGCAAAAACAATGTATTTAAATTTTTCCTGGCTGTCGTTCGTACAAATCTTTTTGCCGTTAAGGTCGCTTAAACAAATGGCCGGTGCTTCGCTTCCTTTTTCCATAAAAGAGATTTTGGTAGCGATATTATTTGCTGCCTCACGTATTTTTCTTTCCGGATTGCTTGTGAAATGTTTGCTGGCAATCATGTTTTTAATGGCTTTCACCGGAAATTCTTTGGAATAAAAACCATCGTGCAGCATTTTTAATAACACCAAATCGGCCATGGTTCCCGAAAGCTTATATTTCTTCGCAATAAAATCAAGCAAAGCGTTTATGTTTTCGCTGGCAACTGCAGCCGATACTTTTGCTCCGCCAATGGCTTTTGCCGAAAAGCTCAGTTGTTTGTCGAAGGTTTTATCGAATAAGGTTTTAAACGATTGATGTTCCCAGAATTCAGGCGAAATTGACTGGAAAACAGCGGAATAATCTTCAGGGCTCATTCTAAAAATATCAGCTTCCATGAGCTGTAAACGTAATTTTTTGTGCAACTCGAAACTCTCCGAGCCTTTTTCAGGAAAAGCCTTGTCGATACCGCTTTTTAGTCGGTTAAATGCAGCTTCGGATTGTTGAAAATATAAGGCATTAAAATCTTTATCGGTCAATTCGTTTAGTTTCTGCTCAAAGCGGCTGATCTTGTCGTTAAGCATTTCGCCGTTGTTGGTATAAATCCAAAACGCAATTGGCTGAAAGTAGGGGTTTTTTTGGTCGGCAAACGATTTCCTTTTTAGGGGAGGAAGTTTTAAATCGATATTCTTTCCCGGCTCCAGCAACAGCAATCCGCGGTAAATGCCAAATTCGGAAAAGGTAAAAAGCGGCTCACTAATTTGTATGGAAGTCTCGCCAGTTCCTTCGCTGTTAAAATCTATAGTGAAAGCTACTTTGTTGTTGTTCGAAATAGGGTCGGCATAGGTATAAAAAGTAAGCTGTTCGTTGGCATACTCAGGATTAGTACAACGAATACTGGTTGCCCTTCCATTTAACGAAAAGCTCAATGCAGTGATGAGGATTATTAAGAAACGTATGCTATTGTTCATAGGTGTTATTCAACTTTGAATTCGCTCATATCCAATCCCTGTGGCAGGAACATGCTTGCATCGCCACCATGCGAAACAATATCGCGAATTATGCTTGCATTAACCGGTGTATGTTCCGGCAATGTGAGCAGGAATACTGATTCAATCTCGGGGTGCATCTTTTTATTTATCTGGGCAATGGCGCGTTCGTATTCAAAATCGGAGGAGGTACGTATACCTCGTAGAATGTATTTTGCATCCACTTCTTTACAGAAATCTACAGTTAATCCTTCGTGTAAACAAACCTCAACAGTTGGTTCGTCTTTAAAAACCTGATTGATCCATTTCATTCTTTTTTCAATGGGAAAGAACGATTTCTTATTGGCATTGAAACCGATCATGACATAAATTTTGTCGAACATTGAAATGGCACGTCGAACAATCGACTCGTGTCCTACTGTAAATGGATCAAAAGATCCGGGGAATATGGCTATTCTTTCCATTTTGAATCGTTTAAAGTGCTTCAAAACTAGCTAAAAAAGCTAATTGTAAAAACGAAAGCGGTGGCTAGTTTATTGCTTTTGCCCGGTTTGAGCTTACAAACAGGATGTTGCCCAGATCGTTATAGCCTTCGCTGAATTCTTCAATATTTTTCAATGCATCGGTGGTAAAACCAATGATGGTAAGGTCGGCGTCGGCTGAGTATTTCATTATTTTACTTTTGCGGTCGCCCGATTCGTAGGGCACCATTGAGATATTCGACGGACTGATTGGCAACCGGCCAGCTTTTATTAACTCCATCAATTGTTTGCGTTTTTCTTCCATGTTTTGTTCGGGGTAAAGCGCAAATATTTTAATCTTGCCCTTTTTCCATTCCGGGTGCCCTAAAATGATGTACCCTAGTAATATCATTAGATTCGCGTTCACATAATCTTCGGGGCGAATCCAAATATGGATCTCTTTTTTATACCCAAAACTTTTGTACGAGGTATTCAAGATACAAATGTCGAAACCGGCCGATTCTACAATTTGATAGTTACCGGTAATTTCTTTCAGATTGCCTGGATCGGTGCGCGAGAACTCAAACAGAATAAGGTTATTTCCCTTGCCCGATATTCCTGAAAGTTGTACTACCTGTGCAATAGCAGAGGTGTACGACGGCGAGATTATAGTATCCAGATAAACACGGTTGTTGCTTCCTGCTGAAAGCTGTATCAAACGGTCGAGCACTTGTTTCGATTCATTCGTATTTTTCTCGTTTAATAGTCCTTTTATAAAGTGGATGTATGTTCCAAAGCCATATTTGTATGAAATCCAGCGCATGATATCGAATGCCGAGCGGCGTTTAAAAGTATCGTGCGAAATACAAACACCAAATGGTCGCCATCCTTTATCTTTTTCGCTGTCGGCACGCTGCAGCATAATTTGCAACTGTCGGCTAAGCTGGAAAATCACACCCCGGAAAAGTTTGTTCAACCCCTGGTTCTCTTCATTGTTTAGCATGATAACGTAATAGATCATGGCCATGATTACTACTGAAACAGCTGCATAAGTAGCGTTCATTTTAAACATTAACCACAACGATGAAAGTGTTCCGATAAGCGATAAATGCCAGCTTGAACGGAAGGTTGGGCGGTAGGCCGGGTCGGCTGCAAAGTGCTCCAGTAACGAAATGAGGCAGATGGCGCTGTAAGTTACCATAAAAAACATGGAGATGATTTGTGCCACAAAGTTAACATCGCCAATTATCACAAAAACAAATGCAATAATTATGGTTATCAGCGATCCGTTAATGGGCTCGTTATCGGTTTTTCTTCCTTTGGCAAACCAGCGGTTTATGTACCCCTGTGGAAAAATATCGTCGTAACCAATAGCTTGTAAGGTTCGTGGTGCAACCATTATCGATCCTAATGCTGAACTTAATGATGCAGCTGCCAACCCAATTGGAATTATTGGCCCCCAAATGGCAATCTTGCTCATAATCAATTGGTCGGCTACCAAATCTTCGGGTGATGCTGAAACTGCAAATTTATAAGCAACGGCAACATACACCAACATGCCAACTACTGTAGCCCATAAGGTTCCCCGGGGAATTGATTTTTTAGGATCTTTTAAATCTCCAGATAGTCCTAATCCCGCGGCAAGTCCTGTAAATGCCGGGAAAATAATAGTGAAAACAAAGAAGAAATTCAGGTTATTGGGAATTCTGCTGTGAAAATTAACCACTTCTGGTTTTATGGAAGAATCGCCTAAAAAAAACATGGCGATAGAGGTTAATAATATGGCAACTACCACATACAACGCTTTCATGCCCACATTTGCTCCTTTTGTGAGGATTAGTGCCGACAGCAAAAACATTGTAGGAATGGAAATCCAACGTCGGTCGGGAATGAAAAAATTATAAGTTTCACCAATCCATTTTATTACCGGCTCAAATGCTTCGCCAAAAGCAATTACATAAAAAGCTACACTAATAGCTTGCGAGAGGTATAATGCAATACCAATGGCTCCTCCAATATTTAACCCGAATGAGCGGCTTATAATGTAGTAAGCACCACCCCCTTGCACACGCTGATTGGTGGCAATTTCGGCTACGGCAAAAGCTGTGGGAATTGTAACAATGTGCCCCAAAGCTACAATGCCAATTACACCAATAAACCCAACTTGCCCGACGGCCCAACCAAAACGCAGAAATAAAATTGCCCCAAGAATGGTAGAAAGTGCTGTTAGAAAAACCGGCAAGGTGCCAAATTTTGCATTAGTATTTACCAGCGATTTTGCCATAGTAACTCTGTTTGTGATTTTAAAGGTGAAATATAATTCGGAAAAATCAAATCTTTTTTCTCAAACTAAGAATAATTATTTGTCAGCATCATTCTCAAGGTCGTCCATGCTGATTATCAGATATGGTTTGTTGGCGGGCAGATTAAAATATTTTGGATTAAGACTTTCTATGTTCCATTCCAACCAGAAATCGGCTCCCAGAAAAAACTGCATACCTGGTTGCTCGGTATATTTTTTATACTTTCCGGTTTGATTTGCAAGAAAAATGGTTTGGGGTGGTACATTCACATCGATTGTGCTCAGAATCAGGGTTTCAAATGAGTTTGACCAAAATGCGAGGAAATGATTGTCCATCTCTGCCTTATTCATGATAAATTTTCGATTGGGGTACTGAGCCGTTTTCTTTAAAAGTTCTTGATTAAATGTTGTCCTTAATTTGAATGACTTCCCTTGATTGTATATCCTGTTCAATCCAAAAAGGACAATTAGAATCAGAAAAACCGGTTTTAGAAATCTCAAACTTTCCTTTCTATGTTTTATTTCGGCCATAAAAGGGATGGCGGCAAATAATGAAAGTGGCATAAAGGCGCGTTCCATCATTAATGTGGCATCTCCATTGTTGTAGGTAATTACAGTTATAAATAAGAAACCGATTTGTACTCCCAGTGTCCAAAACAGTTTTAAATATTTTTGCTTACGAACAAAATGAACTGCAACAATAACTTCCATAATAATTACTGCGAGGTAAAGAGTTGTGGTTCTGGAAACGAAAAACTTTAAGCTTTGAGTTTCGGAAAGACTAAAAATGGTTTCTGAAGACTGAAACAGTTCCGCGAAAAACCTGCCTTCGTATGAATTGCCTGCGGTAAGCATTACTTTTGCAACCGCTAATATTACGGTTATTAGAAGTAAGAAGTAGGGGAAAACAGATTTAAGTTGTTTGTTAGTAATAGCAACATAGCCAATAACAAAAACATTTGTATACAACGCTACCGGATGTGCTAAAAAAGAAATGGTGATAAGAGAAACGGCCAGAACAGGCTGGATGAAAGCATAGCGAAAGTTTTTAAATTGTAAGACCGCGTAGAGAAGCGTAGTAAAAACTAGGCTTTGGTGTGTTTCGGTTACAGGATGGAAAAAAGACTGGCTTATACATGCTGTTAGCACCAGAAGTATGATAAACCCGGCTTCAGCATTTTTTAATAAGTGTACTGTTATAACATAAATAACATAATACAGAAGCACAAAAGAACAACTAAAAATAATTGTTAGAAGCTTAATATTTAAACCCAATTTACTAAACAGTATTGTTGGTAATTGCGGTAATATTGCACCATACCTTGAAGCTTCAATGTTTATCTTTTCAAAGTTTATTATTTTAAAATATTGAAATGCAGAATCAGTAAACAGGATTCTTTCTTTATAAAAATAGATGGAGAAAAGTAATAATACAAAGAAGAACAAGTGACCAGAATAAATTAATAAAGTATCAGTTTTTAAATTACGGAAGGAAATTTTTGTTGGCAGATGTTTTATCATTTCAGCAATTATTTGTCAGAAGAAGAATTAATCAAGACCAGCAAATTATTATTTATTTTTTGGGAGGAATTATTTTATCAGATCGGATTCAGCGATAATGTAGTTTGGTCGTTTTTTATTTTCGATGAACATTTTACCCAAATACTCACCAATAATACCAAGCATTAACAGGTTTAAACCACCAATAAAAAGTACACTCATTACAATAGAGGTCCAGCCAGGAATGGCTCTGTCGGTAAAAATATTCACCCCTAATGCATATATGCCATATAAAAATGCTAAAACTGCTATAGTTAATCCGAGGTAAATTGAAAAGCGCAGAGGTTTAATGCTAAATGCAGAAATTCCTGAGAGAGCAAAAGAGAGCATTTTTCGAAGGGTGTATTTTGATGTACCTGCAACTCGCTCCGCAGCCTGGTATTCAATAGTAATCTGTTTAAATCCAAGCCATTGTATAACTGCCCTTAAAAATATCTGGTTTTCAGAAAAGTTTTTTAATGCGTTAAGTACTATCCTGTCGAGCAGACGGAAATCAGCTACACCATCTTCGAGTTTTACCTCCGAGAAGCGATTGGTGAGTCTGTAGAATAACTTTGAAGTTGTTTTTTTGAAAAATGATATCGATTCATGATCAATTCTTTTTGTAATAACCGATTCGTATCCTTGTTCCCATTTTTCAAGTAAATCAGGGATTAAACCTGGAGGGTGTTGCAGATCAGAATCCAAACAAATAGCACAATCTCCGGTTGCGAGATCAAAACCTGCTTTTAAAGCATTCTGGTGACCAAAATTCCTTGAAAGTGAAACAAAATGTACAGATGAATTAGCTGTTGCAATGTTCTTTATAATTTGTAATGTATCATCATTGCTTCCGTCGTTAACCAAAATAATTTCGTATTCGTAACTTTTGGGCAGGTGCTTTTTCAGTTCCTCATAAAAAAGGGGTAGCGCCTGTGATTCGTTGTAACACGGAACAATTATCGATACTTTTTTCATCTAACACATAGGTTTACTTTTCAAAAATAGAATTTATTAAGTGTTTATTCCTCTTTTAGCTTATAAATACTGATGTGGTTGTATTGTCCTACCTTTTTTCCAAGGAATGCTTTAGTAAATTCGTCTAATTCATTTCGGGTATTAATCGCAATATAAGTTGCTCCTAGTTCGATCATTCGTTTTATTTTTGCGGTACCTGAATAGTTCTTTTGATAGTGGTATTCAGTAAAACCCCTAACTTTCATTAAGCTTAAGGTTAGATTGGGAGTCGGATCTCCAACGCTTATTACTTTGTCGTTATATTTAATGCCTATTTCTTTCAGGTATTTATCTATTCCCTGATATTCATGATCAGAAATCTGTTGTCTCCAATAGGTGTAATCCCAAAAGCCTTTTTCTCTTGATTTTAAGGGGATATTGTTTGTAACAAGTTTGTTGTTAGGGTTATAGTGAGACCGTGTTATAATCATTTCATTATTAATGAGTAGAATTAAAACGATTGTCGCTGTAATCTTTGTTATCAAGGATTTTATAAAAGAAGGAAAATGTTTTTGTAGAGCAAGAATGGCAGCAATTAATGTTGCCGGGATAAAAATAAGGGTATTTATCAGGAAATAATCGTGGTCGCCAAGTCCTTGAAAAAACAAAATTATAAAACAAATGAACCCTATAAAATATATCCATGCTGCTCTTTTAGCAAACGGGCCGGACTTTTTTGGAATAATAAAAAGTAAGATTAGTATTAATAGCAGGGTGTATATTGCAAATTGATTAAAATAGATGGGTAAAATTCTAAAATAAAACTGGTTAATGACGTGTTTAATGGTCGGCCAGTCTAATTCCCAAACAGGAATAATCGATTGATTAAAGATATAATGTATATCTTGTTTGTTGTACTTTCCTGCATACGTATACCATTGCCAATAACAAAATAGTACTATAATTCCGCCAAGAGCAAACTTTAAGAATTGCCATTTTTTAGTTTTTAAAGCAGGTATATAATAGGTTAAAGCGACAAAGGATGCACCAAGAAAAGAAATAAGTGCAGTAACCTTAATTAATGATGCCAGGCTAAAGAGTAAAGTGAACAAGATTAAATCTCGTGTCATTTCTTTCGTTACATACATAAACATGTAATACAAACCTGTTAAGGCCAGTCCAAAAGCCGGGATGTTAGGTATAAAATTAAATCCATAATAGCCTAGTACCGGTGATGAAAAAAGAAACAATACCACAAATATCGACCAAAAGTTATCTTTCAATATTTTACTGGAAAGTAATAGCAAATGAAACAACCCCGTTAGCAGCAGAAAAAAATTAATAAATTTAAGAATAGCAGGCGTTACACCGGTAATCTTCCATATTTTGGCTGTAACAAAATAAATTATAGGGAATTCACTTACCGCTTTCCCGTGCCCATTTTCGCCTACAAACAATACTGATGGTTCCAGTAGTTTATTGTTTTCATTGAAATAGGTTAAGGCAAATGAGTAGCTGTCGCTTTGCCTCCAGGCGTGTATCGACATTGGGCCCGTTGAGATGAGTTTGTTATACCCAAAGAAGAAGAAGATAAAGACAAAAACGAAACAAAATAATACTGATAGTTTCTGATTATTTGATAGTTGTTTCATAATACGAATAGGCTCTTGTTTTAGGATTCAATGCTCAATTTTTTTACAAGCAGTAAATCACATTTCTAAAAAGATGTTGTTTAGTTATTTACTCGTTTGGCTTTTTTGCTTCAATATTGTAAATATATGTTCCAAAATCTTTTTTATTTTTTGTGAAAATATAATTTTCTTCAATGAATTCCTGTATTTCTTTTTGAGAGGCTATTACAACCGATGGAGCATCTATTTTTTTATAATTTACAAAATTGGTTTTAGTTCCATTATCAGATGCAATATTCGCGTAAAATCTTATATGCGAGTGGTAGCCATTATAAGCAATACCTAATTCTCTCAATGCTGAAAGTTCCTCCGAGTTGTCTCTCAAATAATAGTTAATACCCTGCGTTTCATGATTCCACGATTTTTCTTCGATTTCAAACGTTAGTCTTTTTGTTTTTTGACCGGAAATGAACAATAGTGGAGCGAATATCAATAACGTAGTAATAATTGCGATGTTTTTTTTATGAGTTATGTTTTTGGTGGAGCTATATAGCTGAAAGAAACTTAAAGCGAGTAATATTGCAAGTACAGGGAATAGCGGTGCATCGTACCAGGTTCCTTTACTTCCTCCCGAAATGATAACCAGAAATGAAATCCCTACAACTAATATATACAAAAACAGCGATTTAACTTTTGCATTTTTTGATGATAAAAGAAGTACTACTCCCAGTGGGAGTATGTATATCCAGGGAGCAAAACGTTTGTTCCACAGATTTCGAAGATAGAACAGATAGTCAGAGGTATGTTCATACGTGTAATTACTGGCAGTATTGGTATATCGCGGAACAAGTTCGTTTTCCCACACAGCTTTTAAATACCCGGGATCAGCTATTTCCCGTAAAGAGTAATAGCCTCCAACGGATATCAGAAATGCAAGAATGCATAAATAAACGTTTCTGTTAGATAGTACATTTTTTAACTTGGAGCTAAATACGAGGTAAACTGTTATTCCGGGAAGAAAGAACAATCCGGCAACTCCTTTTGTAAATGAGGCAAGAATGAGGGCTAATGTAAACAGAATCAGATATATATTTTTGTTGCTATCTGCATATTTATAAAAGAATATTAATTGCGCAGTTAGAAAGAATACCAGAATTGAATCATGGTCGCCGGTTCTGGCAACATGATGACCGAGGTATCCGAAGGAAGTTAAAAGTATCAGTGCAGCGAGTAGGCCAATAAAAGGGTTTTTAAACTCATGGTACAAAAAATAAAAGATCAGTATTACAGTAAACAGAGCATACAATGCAGATGGAAAACGTATGGCAAATTCGTTGATCCCAAAAACTTTCATCGAAATTACCTGATTCCAGGTAAGAAACGGAGGTTTAAACCCCCAATCATCCGGCTGTTCTTCGTAATAGCGAACCAAATAATTACCATTCGTATTCATTTCATAAGCGCTAACAGCATTCTTCCCTTCGTCCCAAATTCGTAGAGGTAATTTGTCGAGCTTATAGAATAGCTGGAAATAAGCGACAAATAGAAGAATAAAAAGAGCAACTGTTGCATATCTAGTTTTATGTTTGCCTGCAATAGGTGTTTGATTGTTTTTGTTTCTGATCGCTATCATTTCCTTAATTATAATAGACTATAGCAGGTTGCTTTCTTTGTTAATGTGTTTTCTCAAATGAGAAGTATCATTGAATATTTTACTATTTATAAGTCTCCATCTCTGTAATCGAAACAGAAAGGAGGTTTTTAAAACACCAATGCCATAAATTGTACTGTTTTTAATGCTGATTGATGAAGCATCAGCGAAATATTTCGTAGGGCAGGTGATTTCAGCAATTTCGTAACCGGCATACCAGGCCTGGGCCAGCATTTGGTTATCGAATACAAAATTATCGGAATTGGCATTGTAGTTTATTGTTTCCAGTATTTCGCGCGAAAATGCCCGGTAACCGGTGTGATACTCTGAAAGTTTTGCGTTGAGAAGAATATTCTCAATAAAAGTAAGTAAGCGGTTAGCAATGTATTTTATCAAAGGCATGCCGCCTTTTAGGGCTCCTGTTCCTAAAATCCTTGACCCCAAAACTACATGGTATAATTCATTCCCAATCAAATTGGCCATAGCCGGAATAAGCTTTGGGGTGTACTGATAATCCGGGTGAAGCATTATAACAATATCGGCTCCAATTTGCAGAGCTTTGTTGTAGCACGATTTCTGGTTTCCGCCGTAACCTTTGTTTTGCTCATGAACCACAATGTGTTGAATCCCGAGTTTTTTACCAACTTCAACGGTGTTGTCGTTACTTACGTCATCTACCAGAATTACGTCATCTACAATATTGAAATCGATTTCGTTATAAGTAATTTCAAGCGTTTTGGCAGCATTGTATGCCGGAAGCACTACCACCACTTTTTTGTTGTTGATCATTAGTGGTAAATTTTGTGCTGTAAAAATAACAAGAATAAGGAGAAATTATTCTTTATAAAAAAGAATGCCTTCTATTATATCACATATAATAGAAGGCATTTGTTCCCTAATTCTTAATATAATGGAAGAATAGTATTAATCTAGTCAATCCTATTTTTCAATATTTTGCTCATATTTTTTCAATACAAACCGAATAACCGCGTACGAGAGTATAATAAGTACGGGCCAGGTTAGCATTTCTATTATTGCATTTGTATACATATTCTCAAATTTTTAATTCGTTAATAAACATGCGATTCCGATTTCATTTCATCGTCTGTAATTTTCTTCCGGTTCATAGCCCGCCAGAAATAAGTGATGTAGGCCAACACGAACGGAATAAGCAGAGAAACATAGCTCATTGCCACCAGCGTAAATTTACTCGACGATGCATTTTGTATAGTTAGCGACGATTGTAAATCGAAGTTCGAAGGGTAAAAAGCTGTGTTGTTAAATCCGGCCAAAAGAAATAGCGCGAATACAACCAGCACGGTTCCTGTTCCGGCAAACCAAAAACCTTTGTTACTTTTCATAAACACGGTAGAAATAATGCCCCACAAAACACCAACAACGCCAAGCAAAAGAATTAAGGTATTCACCGGCATTTCAATAACATTGTGCAGGTATTTATATTTTTCCATAAAAACCTCGCCGGTTTCGGGATTTACAGCATAACCTTGTTTCAGTAGTAGCGCAATAACAAAATACAGGAAGAACACCAAAAAAGGAATGCTACAAAGCATTAACGTTTTTCGTGCGCGTTCAACAATCGTTTTGTTATCGATGGTGAAAATAAAATACAGGTTTCCTAAAACGCGCGATAAAAACAGAACCGTTAATCCTAGTGCCACATTGTGAAAAGTTAGTACGGCTTCCAGGCCACGGAAAGGAGTTTGCCAGTCAACCTGATTCATATTATTTAACGAAAATTCAGCTCCGTTAAAAAATGTTCCAACAGCAGTGCCAACTAGCAAAGTGCCAAGTACGCCGTTTATTACCAGAAATATCTCGAAGGTTTTTTGACCCAAAAAGTTGGATGGCTTTTTTCGGTATTCGTATGAAACGGCTTGTATTACAAAAGCAATTAAAATGGCCAGCCATACCCAGTAGGCCCCTCCAAAACTTGTTGAGTAAAATAAGGGGAATGAGGCAAAAAAGGCCCCCCCGAAAGTTACTAATGTTGTAAAAGTAAACTCCCATTTGCGGCCAAGCGTATTTAGTAGCATTGTTTTTTCATCCTCGGTTTTCCCGATTTGATAGATCAATGTTTGTCCGCCCTGCACAAAAGTGAGGAATACAAACATTGCTGCAAGAATGGATACCAGTACCCACCAATATTCTTGTAAAGCTAATAGCGATAAATTTTCAAACATTTTTGTTTCCTCCTGATTTTAGTGATTCGGACCAATTTTAATTTGTCGCAACATAATTTTTACTTCGGCAATCATAAGTATGGTGAACAGCACTGCGAACAACCAAAATGTGACTTGTACCGATCCTGAACTTATGCGTGTTACGGCAGCCATTGTGGGCATCATATCTTGCACTACCCAGGGCTGACGACCAACTTCAGCAACTATCCAGCCCGCCTGACTTGCGATGTATGCCAGCGGAATAGCGATTAACGAAAGCCTCAGTAGCCATTTCTTTTCGGCAATTTTGTTTCTTAATGTAAACCACAAAATCAGTATAAAGCCTAAAACAAATGCAAAGCCCAAACCAACCATAGTGTGGAAACTGTAAAAAGTTAGAGGAACATTAGGCACCAGTTCGTTCACATCTTTAAAATAGCCGTATCCAAAATACTTAAAGTAATTTTTTTGAAAGTTGTCACTTGTCAATTCTGTTTTCAGCGTTTCTGCAACAGCGGTGTTGCCTTCTTTTTTCGCCGTTTTAAACTCGTTGAGTTTGGCGATGGCTACTTTCCCCCGTTCAATCTTTTCGGTGGCCGACATAACACCGTATTTTTCATTCCCATCAATAAGGTCGTTAATGCCGGGAACAAAAGCATCCCAATCTAAAAATGCCATGTACGACAGTATGTTCGGTATCTCCAGCTTTATGGTCATGTCTTTCAGATTCTGATTCTCCGGATCATTTTCCGAGGTTGAAAACATCCCGAGTGCAATCAATCCTGCACCTTCGCTTCCGTTGTATAAACCTTCAAGTGCTGCAAATTTCATGGGTTGTTCGTTTGCAATGGTTCGTGCCGAATTGTCTCCGGTCCAAACCACATACATCGACGATAGTAAGCCAAAAATAGCGGCAACCAACATACTTTTTTTTGCTAATTTAACTTCTCGTTTTTTTAGCAAATACCATGCTGAAACTCCGATTACAAAAATGGCAGCCAGCACAAATCCCGATGAGGTTGCGTGTAGCCACTTGTCGATTGCCATGGGAGAAAAGAGTACATCCCAAAAATTGTTCATTTCGTTACGTGCTGTTTCCGGGTTAAATGTCATACCTACCGGTTTTTGCATCCAGCCGTTGGCCACCAAAATCCAGAGAGCCGAAAGGTTGGCTCCGATGGCTGTTAACCAGGTTGCCAGCAGGTGTGTTTTTTTGCCCACTTTATTCCACCCAAAAAACATGATGGCAATAAAGGTCGACTCCATAAAAAAGGCAAAAATTCCTTCAATGGCTAGTGGCGCACCAAAAATATCGCCAACAAACCACGAGTAGTTCGACCAGTTGGTTCCAAACTCAAACTCAAGAATAATACCTGTTGCGACACCAATGGCAAAATTTATCCCAAAAAGTGTCATCCAAAACTTGGTTATTTTTTTCCACTCTTCATTTCCGGTTTTTACGTAAATGGTTTCCATGAAAGCCAAAATAAACGTAATGCCCAGTGTGAGCGGAACAAACAACCAGTGATACATGGCTGTTAAGGCAAATTGTGCCCTCGACCAATTAACTAATGCTTCACCAGCAACTCCAATTTCATTCATAGGTTTTTATTTTGTATCCGTTAAAATTTCTAATACATGTTCAGTTCGTGCTTCATCGGTTTTAAAATTTGTTTTCAGAAAATCGGGAAAAAAGAATATTCTCAGAATCGCAAACATGATAAAAAGTTTTATCAGAATGATAATCCAAACCTGTTTGCCCCAGTTGTTTAGGTTTTTAAATCCGCTGATATAGAATTGTAAGATCCTGATGAATATGTTTTTTTTGTTCTTCACAAATTGGTTTTTCTTTTTTTAGTTGGATTAATATTCAACAAATTTCGCATTTTAAAACAAATTGTATGAAACAAATGTTCATAAAATCATTCTAAATTAGGTAACTATATAATTATATAATTGTATGCATTCCAGAGGGAGCTGTAACTGTTTTATTTTCATTGTTTTACTGTCTTTTGTAATTTAATTCTGCCAGCCAGGCGCGTTGCAAAAGTTGCAAAAGCAACTACCGACACCGATGAAATTGGCATTAGAATAGCAGCTATTACAGGCGAAAGATTTCCGCTAAGGGCAAAAGTAATTCCAACGATATTGTAACAGAAGGAAATGAGGAAGCTAAGTTTTACAATGTTCAGCGAGGTTTTTGTGAAGCGGATAAAATTAGCTAGCTGACTAAATTGTTCGGCTTCTAAAACGGCATCGCTGGCTGGAGAGAAGTGGTAAACTTTATCCGCAATCGTCAGGGCCACATCGCTTTGCATCAATGCGCCGGCATCGTTTAATCCATCGCCGGTCATAAGCACGGTATTTCCTTTGTTTTGTCGCGATTTTATAAAGGCTGCTTTATCTCCGGGTTTCTGATTGAAAAGCATGTGCTCTCTATCAAAAAATGACGAGAGGTTTTCGGCTTCGGCATCGTTATCGCCAGAAATAAGAAATAGGCTAAAACGTTGTTTCAATGAGCTTAATACGTTTTTGAAACCCGCGCGGTATTGGTTGCTAATGGTAAAATATCCTTTCAGTTCTCCTTCGATAGCTACATAAACCACCGATGTTTTTTTCTTTTTCGGGGAAGGTGTATTTGTTACGTATTCTTCCGATCCAATTCGCAGATTCAGGTTGTTTGCTTTCCCAAAAATTCCACGTCCGGCCACTTCAACAAAGTGTTCCGGGTTGTGGTATGATGATCCGTTGAACGATTGCGAAAGTGCTGTACTCAGCGGATGAGTCGATTGACGCGTAAGCGAAAAAACAGCTTCTTTTTCCGATTCTGAAAGTTCGGTACCCGAATAAATCACCTTGTTTTGGTTGGGCTGCGTTAAAGTGCCGGTTTTATCAAAAACAATGTTGTTAATGTGCGAAAGTTTTTCAATTACATCGGTGTTTTTGATGTAAAGCCCCCGCTTGCCAAAAATACGCATGGTGTTGCCAAAAGTAAACGGAATGGAAAGTGCTAATGCACACGGACAAGCCACAATTAATACCGCTGTAAAAACAAAAATGGCCGTATGATATTCACCTTTGATGGCCCAAAAAGTAAAGCCCAGGATGGCAACGGCAATAACAATTAAAGTAAAGTATTGGCTAATTCGGTCGGACAAAGTTTTTAGTGAGTCGCTGGGCTTTTCGTACGATTTATCCTGGTTCCAGAGTTTGGTGAGGTGACTTTGGTTCACCTCCTTTTTCACTTTAATGCGAATAATCCCGCCCATTTGGCGTCCACCCGCATAAATGAAATCGCCGGGCTTTTTAACAATCGGTGTCGACTCGCCGGTAACAAAACTGTAATCAATTCGGCCTTCACCGTCAACGAGTTCTGAATCTGCCGGAACAAGCTCTTTGTTGCGGATAATCAACTCATCATCTACTTCGATCTTCTCAATCAGAATGCTTTCTTCAATTTGTTTATTGATCTTGGTAACCGCAATCGGAAAATATGATTTGTAATTCCGGTCGAACGAAAGCGCTTCGTAGGTTTTGCTTTGGTACCATTTGCCTACCAGCAGAAAAAAGATGAGACCCGATAAACTGTCGCTATAACCAGGATTGCCGGTAAAAATTACCTCGTAGCTGGTTACCAGGAAGAGCACAATTATTCCCAGCGCAATAGGCAAATCGATGCTTATGTTCTTTTTCAGCAGGTTTTTAATAGCCGAAATATAATAGTCGCTGCCACTGTAAAATACTACCGGAATGACCAGAATATAACTAAGAATACTAAATAGCGATTGTAATTTGTCGCTCAGCGGTTCGCCGTTAAAATAAGCAGGCAAACTGTAGGTCATTACATTAATAAACACGAAGCCTGCAACGCCAATTTTATACAGAAGTTTTTTGTAGGATTTATCTTCCTTTTTGTCGCTTAAACTTTGCGACAGGTCGGGGATGTAATGAATGGATGCCAGCAGTTCTACAAGCTGTCGAAGCGAGATTTTCTTTTCATCGAAAGTAATGTCAACCTCTTTTCGGGTAAAATTAACAAAGGAATGGCGGATGCCGTTGTGCAGTTTCTGAAGGTGCTCGAGCAACCAAATGCACGAAGCGCAGTGGATAACCGGCACATAAAATTTCACTTTCGAGATGCTACCTTCGGAAAACGAGATCAGTTTTTCCTTTACCTCATCGTTATCTAGAAAAGCATATTTATTGCCGAATTCGGTGGTGGCTTCCACCTTTATTCCCGGTGTTTCTTCCAGGTTGTAGTAATTGTAAAGTTTGTTTTCGTTCAGGAGCTGATAAACCGTTTTACAACCGTTGCAACAAAAATTTAGCTCGTTCCAAACCACTGGATTATTCCCACAATCGGCGCCACAATGTACACAGTTATTTTCCTCCTTTTTCCCCATTTCACAAGGTCTGTTTTCTGCTAATCCACTTTACAACAATCTCCTTTAGTCTCGGTATGCATTTGCGCACTTTCTTTTTCCAGACTTTTTTCAAATTTCTGCTCAATTTTTTGTTTTGGCGGACTTAAATAGGGGATGCCCAAACTTAATCCCCGCAACACAAACAAAATTCCAACAACCACAACCAGTACAGGAATTAGCTTGTTGATCTTCTTGCGTACCGCTAAGCTCATTGCGTTTCCTGCCAGTGAAATAGCCAGTAACATCGGAATTGTTCCCAAGCCAAAAAGGATCATATACAGTGAACCTTCGGCAACACCACCTGTGCCAATGGCTCCGGCAATAGCCATATAAACCAATCCACAAGGAAGCAGACCATTTAGCATGCCAATAAAAAACAGACTTTGAAAGGAACGGATGGAGAACATTTCACCAATTTTCTTTTTCAGTTTTCCCACTGCCGAAAACCAGCTTTTATCCATTTTGTACTGGTTTTTAAAGAGTTTTGGGAATAGCACAGAGATGATCATCAGCGCTCCCATAATCACCGAAACTTTTTGCTGAAAACCGATGAGTTGAAGTCCTTGTCCGAGAAGCCCAAAAATAGCTCCCATAATCCCGTAGGTTATTGTGCGCCCCAGATTGTATAACGTTCCTCCAAATATTTTTTGAGGTATAGTATTTCCGTGAAGTGGCAATGCAATTGCAATAGGTCCACACATTCCGGCACAGTGAAAACTGCCCATTAGTCCTAAAATAAGTGCTGAAATAAAAATTGTCATGATATTATAAATCGAACAAAAGGTTGATATTTTTTTAAAGATAGTGAATTTACTGAATACTTACAGGGCGGTCAACTTCATAGCGTAAACCGTTGGTGTACCACGTAAATTTCAAAATATATCTGCCGGTTATCAATTCGGTTTTTGGGAATTTGATCGATCTGTTTCCCGTCAAAATTTCGTGCCTGATGTCTTTTGTATAATCCGAGGGGCGATATAATTGCATATTGCCTGAATCGATTTTTGTTGCCAGATCATTCTCGATAGTTACTACCATTGCCTCGTTGTTTAGGTTCACATCAAATGACCGGGCAAATGGTTTCGATCGGGCATTTACATTCATCTGTTCGGAATAGTCAACACCTTTTTCGTAATAATCTTTATGCACCAGGTTTACCGGTTGGCGCACTGCAAATACAATAAAAACAGCTGATCCGGCTAAAAACAACGCCAGAAAAAGAAATATCCCTGTACCCCAATTAAACTTCATTTGTTTTTCCTATTTATTATTTCTGTTTCTTTTTTCCTGTCATTTCGACGAAGAATGAGGAGCAATCTATTGCCTTAGAGCCAACATTCTCACTTTGTTCGAAATGACAGTGCTTTTTTACTTTTCTATTGAAAACTGCGACTGTCCACTTTCTCAAGGCCCAACAAAACTGGCTTTATAAGTCTCAATTAATTCATTATTGCTGAAGACGCCAAATTCAACTTCTGTTTTGTCGCTCGTAACTTCGCTTTTTGGCAAGAAAAGAATAAATGTTGATTCGTACATATCCTGATCCTTCAGAATTATCTTATTTCCGGCCATTTGAATTTTGCCATTATGAGAGATAACACGCAATTCAAGCGGAAGTTCGTCGTGTGTTTTATTTACTATTTTAATGTTGTAAACGTTCGATAAAGTAGAATCCTGTTCCTGGTAAAGCAAACCCGGTGAGCGTAAAATAGTTGTTTCCAGTACCGGCCTCGTAAACAGTGTGTATACAAAAAACGAGAAGATAAGCAGCAGCACAACCGAATAAGCGCGATTACGCGTATTCCATATTGAATTTTGCTGACCTTTTATTTGGGCCTCCGAGGCGTAGCGAATTAAACCCGGAGGTTTGCCGGTAACATGCATAATTTTGTTACACTGGTCGATACAGGCGGTGCAGTTGATACATTCAAGCTGCGAGCCGTTGCGGATATCAATTCCGGTTGGGCACACAGAAATACACTGTTTACAATCGGTACAATCTCCATCGCTGTGTCCGCCGCGCGGTTCACCACGTACATAATCGTAAGTAACGGCAATCGATTTCGAGTCGAGCAAAACGCCCTGCATACGTCCGTAAGGGCAGACCATTGTACAAATTTGTTCGCGGAAAAACGAATACACCCAATAAAAAAAAGCCGATACAAGTAACATCACCAAAAAACCGGAAAGGTTTTGGCGGATCGGCTCTTGTATCATTTCAAGCCAACGATCGCTGCCAATAAACCACATCAGAAAAACATTGGTCATGGCAATTGAAATGAGAATGAAAATTCCGTGTTTCAGTGTTTTTTTAACGATTTTTTTTGTGTTCCACGGACTGTTATCTAGTTTGTGGCGCTCGCGGTAATCACCTTCAATTAAGTATTCAATTTTGCGAAATACCATTTCCAGAAATATGGTTTGCGGACAAGTCCATCCGCACCATAATCGACCAAAGGTTACTGTAAACAATACCACAAAAAGAACAAACGACAGCATTAATAGTGCCAGGATAAAAGTATCCTGCGCCCAAAATATGGCTCCGAAAATGATAAATTTCCGGTGGGCAATATCGAGTAAAATCAGTGGATGGCCATTTATCCGAATAAATGGTACACCAATCCAAAACAACAATAGAAAATAGCTAACGATGGTTCGTCGGTTAAACCATTTTCCCGAAGGCTTTTTGGCATATATCCATTTGCGTCCTCCCCGCTCGTCCCAGTTAATGGGGTAGTCTCTGAAGTCGAGTTCTTGATTTGCCATATGTTCAATTTGTAGGTAAAAAAGATGGGAAACAATGTTCCCCAACTCTTTTTATAGAATTTTTCTTTTACTCACATTTTTCTCCTTGCGGATCTTTGGCATTGGCCGGATTTGTTCCTCTGAGCGACATGATATAGCTGGCCACTTTTTGGATTTTTTCATCGCTCATCTGTGTTTTATAAGCGGTCATTCCTTTTGCCGGGACACCATTTTTAATGGTGTTGAAAGCACTCTCAAAATCACATCCGTGTAGCGTGTAATCATCCGTCAGGTTCGGGCCAATTGCATTTCCTTCTCCGTTCATACCGTGGCAGGCCATACAAGCTAAATCAGTGTAAATTTGCTTTCCTTCAGCAAGTGATTTTTCATCGGTAAAAGCAACAAGGTCGTCAGCCGAGAGCGACGCGATCTGGTATTTTGCATCGTGTTTCATTGATTTTTGTGCATATTCTTCATCCTGCGTGTTGCCTTCTTTTAACCAGAAATAATAGGCTCCGTAGATAATCGACCAGCCAATGGTGATATAGAATAACATCATAATCCATCGTGGTGGCGGATTATCCAACTCCTTAATACCATCGTAGTCGTGGTCCATCAGGTGTTCATCCTGCTCCAGTATCTGTTTGTTTTTATCTGACATAGTTGTATTTTTTAAGTATTGATATCGTTAGAATCACCATCCATTAGAATTGAATTCTTTATATCTTCCATTTCCTGGTTTGGAATTCGCATGGTGCGAATAAAGATTACGATAAAGAGTAGTACAAAAATGAGTAATCCGATAATGTAGAAAATCTGGATTCCTTCGATACTTGTTAATAGATTACTTACGATCTTCATATTACTTATTTTGTAGAGTTGTTAAAACGTAACTAGTTAGCTGCGTTATCTGCTTTTCGGAATATTGCGTTTTATACGGCACCATTCCTTTTGCTACATTTCCTTCTGAAATAGAATGGAAAACCTCTGCTGGAGAATTTCCGTGTAGCCATTCATCGTCAACCAGGCTTGGGAAAGTTGCAATTCCCTTGCCATCCGGGCCATGACAAACGACACAGGTTGTTTGGAATATTTTCTCGGCTGCTGCCAGATCTTCAGGACTATCTAAAAGTGTAACTTCTTTTAATGCAGTGGTATCGCTTGCCGAGTTTTGTTGTGTATTCGGAGTATCCGATTCTCCTGCAATATCTTTACCTAGTTTGTGCATGTAGGCAATTAATGCAACGATCTGCTTTTTTGCGTCCGTTTCAATTCCCGATGCTTTTAAATCGGCAACAATTCCTTCTGCTTGTTCCAGATAATCGTCAACGGCTTTTTCGTCGTATCCTTCAGGGTAAGGAACGCCCAGTGTTTGCATAGCCCTGATCTTTTTCGGTGTTTGCGATAGATCGGTGTTTTTAACCGCCAGCCATGCATAATTCGGCATTATCGATTGTTCGTTCATTTTTTGCGGATCCATAAAATGGTTGTAGTGCCATGCTGCATTTTTATACATAGGCCCGCCAACTACTCCGGCGCGTGCCAAATCGGGGCCGGTACGTTTCGATCCCCATTGGAACGGATGGTCATAAACGAACTCACCAATTTTTGAATACTCGCCATAGCGATCGGTTTCCCAGCGGAATGGACGAACCATTTGCGAGTGACATACATAACAACCTTCTTTTACATACAGGTCGCGCCCCTCCAGCTCAAGTGGCGTATAGGGTTTCACCGAGTCTATGGTTGGTACGTTCGATTTTATAAATATCATCGGAATAATCTCTACTGCTCCACCAATAGCCAGTGCAATAAATACCAGGATAGAGAAACGAACACCTCTTCTTTCCATCCATCGGTGAACGGTTTCTTTCATCGGGTTGCGAGCTCCGGCCAATACAAGGGCAGGTGCTTCGGCAGCTTCGTCGTTAACAAAACTTCCGGCAGCCATTGTTTTTGCCAGGTTGAATACCATAATAAGGAATCCAACAAGGAATAAAATTCCTGAAAAAATACGAGCGATGTACATTGGTATCAACTGCGTTACTGTTTCAAGGAAGTTTGGATACTGAAGGAAACCTTCGTCGGTGAAGTTTCTCCACATCAACCATTGAGTAACAGCTGCCCAGTAAAGCGGGATGGCATAAATTAAAATTGCCAGTGTTGACAACCAGAAGTGTGTATTGGCTAATTTCTCGGAGAATAGTTTTGTTTTAAACAGTTTTGGTACCAACCAGTAAAGCATCCCAAATACAAGACCGCCGTTCCAGCCCATACCGCCAATGTGTACGTGAGCAATAGTCCAGTCGGTAAAGTGGGTAATTTGGTTTACTGATTTCAGCGACATCATTGGCCCCTCGAAAGTAGACATACCGTAAGCCGTAACAGCCACCACCATAAATTTCAGTGCAGCACTGTCGCGAACGCGATCCCAGGCACCACGTAGAGTAAGCAAACCGTTTATCATACCACCCCAACTTGGGGCAATCAGCATTATCGAAAATGTTACACCTAAAGCTTGTGCCCAATCGGGTAAAGCCTGATACAGCAAATGGTGTGGTCCGGCCCACATGTACAAAAATATAAGCGACCAAAAGTGAATGATCGACAGTTTATACGAGTAAATAGGGCGGTTAGCCGCTTTGGGGAGGTAATAATACATTAAGCCCAAAAACGGAGTTGTAAGGAAAAATGCGACGGCATTGTGCCCGTACCACCATTGTACTACTGCATCTTGTGCACCGGCATAAATGGAATAACTTTTAAACAGCGATATGGGCAGTTCGAAAGAGTTTACCACGTGCAACATGGCTACGCCAAGAAAGGTAGCCAGGTACCACCAAATAGCTGCATAAATGTGCTGAACACGGCGAACAACAATTGTTCCGATCATGTTCCATCCAAAAACCACCCAAATTATGGCAATCAAAATATCAATTGGCCACTCCAGTTCGGCGTATTCTTTCGAGGTGGTAATTCCTGCCAGCAAGGTAACGGCTGCCAGAACAATTATGGTTTGCCAGCCCCAAAAGTGAATCTTACTTAAGGTGTCGCTAAACATTCTGGTTTTAAGCAATTTCTGCATAGAGTAATACACCCCCGCAAAAATGGCGTTTCCTACAAATGCAAAAATAATAGCATTGGTATGCAGTGGTCTCACCCTTCCGAAAGTGGTAAATTCGAGACCAAAGTTGAATACAGGGAAGGCTAGCTGCGCCGCAGCAAGAATGCCTACCAGTACGCCAACAACACCCCAAACCAGTGTAGCCAGAATAAACAACTTAACTATTTTGTTGTCGTAATTAAATTTTTGATTTTCCATGAGTTGGATAATTATTTTTTATTATTCTTTTTTTCTTCATTGGTTTCAGATTCCGATTCCACATCGTCGTCGTCAAAAAGTATCCGCATCGATGGAGTTTCGCTATCATCGTACTGCCCCGATCGAACCGACCAGATAAATGCGCCCAGAAAAATGAGTGCTACCAGTAAACTTACTCCTATAAGCAGATAAAAAATGTTCATTTATTGTTTTTTGCCGGCTCTGCTAATTTTAAAAATCTGAAATACAACATAGCCAATTGTTCCCCATGCACCTAAAACAGCTGCCAGATATGACAACAACAGCCAAACTTGTATATTTTCGTTTGTCGACCAAAGCACTTCTTTATGTATCAGTTTAGGTGTTGGTTTTGGCTGGCCTACTTTTGCAGCGTCGAGCACAACATTTTCGTTAATAAAACCTTCGCCAAGGTCGATAACCAGCGTTACCATTCCCTTTTCGTCACCAATCAGGCTCTCAGGAATATGGTATTCTGCACGTCCTTCTTTATTAGTTAGAACCTGTCCGATGGGAAGTGTACCAAAAGCTTTTTTAGCTCCAATTGAAATTGGTGCTTCAGCCAGTACCACATAATTACTGTCTTTATCCTGGTACTCGGCGAATACTTCTACCTGGTGTTGTTCTTCATTTACCGAAGCCAAAATCTTAGCTTTTTTAGGTGGTTCTTCTACCAATACCGGTTCGTTTCCCGGATTGAAGTTGCGGATGTAGTTTACCAAACGCCAGCGGTCGTCTTCCGAAATGGTGGTTTCGAACTGTGGCATACCACCGCGGCCGTGCGTAATTTTATAGAATAACTCGCCGTCGGTGTTGGCTTGCATTACTTCGCTGGCAAAATCGGGTGGGGGAGGCACTAATGGCAATCCGTTATTTTTGCCCGGATCTCCGTGACACGATTTACAGTCGCGCAAGTATATTTCTTTTCCTTTTTTTACGTTGTCGAGATTATATTCCGATGGATTCTGAACGCTTTTCTGGTCTTCAGGAACCAACCACTCCTGAGCCATTCCCTGCTGTGCAAGAAAAAATAATGCTACAAATAATAATTTGATCTTCATGTTCGTCTATTTTTTTGGTTCAGAGAGGATTTCTTTTTCTACACCTTTTTCTTCAGCATATTCCCAAATGGTGATTACCGGGAACATTTTTGCCAAAACAGTAATAATAAGCAGCGCAGCAGCAAAGGAGAAAATGGTAATCATTATCTCGATACTTGTTGGTGAGTAATGTTTAAAATAATCAGGAACATTTTGTACTGGCAAAAACGGGTGCTCCATTGTAGGAATTACAATAATGTAACGTTTTAACCACGATGCAATCAATACGAAAACCGAGATAATAGTTAACGGTAACGGTTTTCTGAAAAATTTGAAAAGCATTAGGAATATCGGTAAAATCAAACCTGTCATTTGTGTCCACCAAAACATGGGAGCAAAACTTCCCACAAAAAGGTTGCGCAGGTGAATTCCTTCAGCGGTTTTCATTTTATAGGCAGGTACCCAAAATTCGTTGATGTTAAAATACAGGTAAACCAGGCAAACAAAAACCAGTAGTTTTCCCATGTAATCGAAATGCAGATCTTCAAAATATTCGCCTAAACGGTAACGAATCCGGTAGGCATACATTAATATTACCACTGCTGCGGCACCGGCAACAAATGCACCGGCAACAAAGTATGGCCCAAAAATGGTGGTATCCCAACCCGAACGCAAAGTGGCTGCAAACAGCCACGATGTTACAGTGTGGATGGATAAACCTACCGGAATGATCAGAATCATAAGAATACGCATGGCATGGTAAACCAGTTTGTATTGTTCTGCATTTCCGTTCCAGCCAAGGGCCATTATCTTGTATACCTTCATTTTCCAGGCGGGAATATCATCTCCGCCCCTGTCGCGAATTAATGCTAAATCGGGGATAAGTGGAATATAATAAAGCAATACCGAAATGGTAAGGTAGGTAGTAACTACTGTTACGTCCCATATAATTGGCGAGGCAAAACGTCCGTGTAAAAACACATTGAGAAAGCGATCAGGACGTCCCATGTCGTTTATAATAATGATACCCGCTAAAGCTACTCCGGCAATTGCTACTTGCTCGGCAACACGTGAAATGGGGTGCGACCATTTTATTTTTAACAAGTGTAAAGAAGAGCTTATTAAAAAGCCGATTAGGCTAATTGCCACAAAAAACACAAAGTTGGCAATGTACATGCCCCACGAAACGTAGTCGCGCATACCGGTAACACCCAGTCCGTCGCGAATTTGTATTCCCCAGCCCCATAGTCCAACACCGGCAAACATAATGAGTATGAAATACCAAAAATTCGTGAGCTCGTCGCGTTTTACAATCGAGCGGGTGAGGTCGAAAGTTATTTTATCCAATAATTTCCGGGCTTCTTCCGGCGATTTTGTTTTTTCCATCGTTTAAAGTTTAGTCGATTTATGAGTGGTGTTCTTCAATTTCGCCCTGAAACGGGAATGCCCTATCTTTTGGTGGCAGGTAATAAACTCGTGGTTTTGTACCCAATTCCGGCATTAATGTATAAGCTGCATTGTCTCTTACTAACTTGCTAAAGCTCACCGTTTCGTGTGTAGTTCCGTTGGTAACCGCATCTTCGTTTTGGTCGCCAAACCAGTAAACTCCGTTGGGGCACGACGAAACACATGTTGGTAGTTTTCCATCGCGCAAACGGTCGGCACTGAATAAACATTTTGAAATAGTACCTTTTTTCTGCGGAACGTTGGCTTCTATATTATAAGTAACACCTTCGTATTTTTCTGCATCGCGTGGCTCGAACCAGTTGAAAACCCTTGCCGAATACGGACAGGCTGCAATACAAAAACGGCACCCTATACAGCGCTCATTATCAATAAGAACAATACCGTCTTCGCGTTTAAATGTGGCGTTAACCGGACAAACTTTTGTACATGGCGGGTTATCGCAATGCTGACATGGTTTTGGCATGTAGTACGGAGCTGTGTCTTCAGCATCCTGCATTTGCAATACATTAATATGATGTTGCTCCGGACGTAATTGGTGATGTTTTTGGCAGCCTTTCATACATTCGCGTGCATTCCTGCATTTCGATAAATCGATAACCATCACAAACTTGCGGTTTGGTAAGCCTTTCCGTCCTCGCTTTTGTTGTTCTGTGAGGTTCGGCATATCGGCCGGTTTTAGCTGTGCTTTGCTCACTTCAACAAGTTCTCCGCTCGATGTAAGCAGTTTAATTGTATCTCCCGAGGCGGTCTCTACCTGGTTGCATGAACTTAATAGACTGGAGCCTCCAACTAGTCCGGCTGCACCAACCGATACACCCAACTTTTTTACGAAATTTCTGCGTGATTTATTTTCCATAAAAAGACATTTTTTTAGAACTATAGTGCTAAATCCAATGCTAAATTCAGCTAAATTTGGTTTCTCAACCTTACGAATTTATAAAATAAGCGCAAAGCGGCAAACTAATCCGGTCATCTTGATAATAAAAGACTAATTTAACTTTAAATGTTATAAGTGAGTAAGTTACAGTGTTTTTCTGTGTTTGTGAAATTTTATCTTTGCTTTAATAACTTGATATTTGATGAGATAGGTTTTAGAGCCCTGAAAAAATATTTCTTTCGGGTGAACAAATATATTCTCGTGTTGTTTATAATGGATTTTTTTGAGGGGCTGAGCTTCTTTGTAGTGTGATGAATATCACATATGAATGTGTTGTAAAACATGTTTTAAATAAGCATTGCTCACTTTCTGAATGGTATAAAGTTACAGGATTTCCTGAAAATTCAAGTTTTTAGCTTTATATACTTCGAGCTAAAATATTGCAAGAAAGAAGTCGATTTGTAAAAAAATAGAAGAAACTGATTCTTTACATAAACATTATCAGGGTTTTGTCGTTTTATCATATGAAAAAGGGTAAAAAGGTATTATTGTTTTTAGCAGAGACTGAAGTTTACAAAACTTAAAAACGATAATAGCGTATTAGCCTTTAAAAACTAAATAAACCTTGCCGTATATTGATCTGGCTCTATGAAAAAGACTGTAACCTATATTACCACGTTTCTTGCAGGTATCTTTCTTTTACTTGCTCATAGCTCAAATGCTCAAAGTGTTATTAATCCTGCTGCAACCGACGATGATGTTGAAATCGGAGTTGTTGAACATCTCGACGATTATTTACCCGACAGCATCTCTCTTATTAATGAAGCTGGCGAACAGGTTTGGTTGTCCGAGCTCATTGATAAACCAACAATTCTGAATTTTGTGTATTACCGTTGCCCGGGAATTTGCAGCCCTTTGATGGAAGCGGTTGCCGGGGTAATGGATAAATCAGATCTTGTTCCCGGAGAAGATTACCAGGTGTTAACCATTAGTTTCGATCCGGGTGAGACAATTGACTTGGGGATTAGAAAAAAGAATAACTACCTGGGACTGATGAATAATCCAGGAAAAGTTGAAGAAGCAAAAACCGGTTGGTTGTTTTTTGTTTCCGACAGTGCCAGTATAATTAAAGCTACCAATGCAACAGGTTTTAAGTACAAGAAAACCGGTAACGATTTTACACATGCAGCTTCGTTAATTGTTATTAGCCCCGATGAAAAAATTACCCGTTATTTAAATGGCCTGTACTTTTTGCCGTTCGAATGGAAAATGGCTATTGTAGAAGCTTCGAAAGGCCAGTCGGGACCAACCCTGAACAAAGTATTGCGTTTTTGTTATTCCTATGATCCGCAAGGACAAACTTATGTATTAAATATAACTAAAGTTAGCGGAGTCATAATAATATTTTTCGGACTGGTTTTACTGCTGTTTCTGGTATTAAAACCAAAGAAAAAGTAAATTAAACTAAACTTTATGCATACAACAAATGCTGTTAATGGAGCAAATTACTTAACCTATCAAGGGAAATACAAGGGTTTGCTTGGCTGGATCTTATCCACTGACCATAAACGTATTGGTCTTCTTTATTTGTATTCGATAGCTGCTATGTTTGCAACGGGTGTTTTGTTAGGGCTTGCCATGAAATTTGAATTGCTTGCTCCCGGTAAAACAATTATGGATGCACAAACTTATAACGCTACGTTTACGGTTCATGGTGTTATAATGATTTTTATGGTGGTAGTGCCCGGTTTACCTGCGGTTTTTGGAAACCTAATGATGCCCATAATGATTGGAGCAAAAGATGTGGCTTTTCCAAAGCTTAATTTGCTGTCGTGGTGGTTGTACATTGCCGGAGTAGTTTTGGTGCTTTGCGCACTACTGTTTGGATCGGGTTCGCCTGACACTGGCTGGACTTTTTATGCACCCTACAGTTTTAAAACCGGAACCAATTTACTTCCTGCAGTATTCGGGGCATTTGTTTTAGGTTTTTCTTCCATCTTAACCGGGTTAAACTTTTTGGTAACCATTCACCGCTTGCGTTGCCCCGGAATGAAATGGACAAAGCTTCCGCTATTTGTCTGGACTTTGTACGGAACAGCCTGGATTCAATTGCTGGCAACACCGGTGGTTGGAATCACTCTGGTGTTAGTTGCATTGGAAAGAGTGTTCGGTGTAGGCGTTTTTGATCCGGCTTTGGGGGGTGATCCTGTTCTGTATCAACACCTGTTTTGGATTTACTCGCACCCGGCAGTTTATATTATGATTCTGCCTGCCATGGGAGCTATTTCGGAGATAATTCCAACATTTTCGCAAAAACATATTTTTGGATATAAAGCAATTATCGCTTCAACACTGGCTATTGCATTTGTGGGTTACCTGGTATGGGGGCATCACATGTTTACTGCCGGAATGAGCGGAACTGCACAATATTATTTTTCACTCCTCACATTTATTGTTGCCATACCAAGTGCAATAAAAGTATTTAACTGGATATCGACGATGTATAAAGGATCGATTAATATCCAAACGCCCTTTTACTGGGCAGTGTCATTCATATTTGTGTTTATGGTTGGTGGTTTAAGCGGCCTTGTTTTGGGGGCACTGGCTACCGATATTTACGTGCACGACACTGCCTTTGTTGTTGCTCACTTCCATTACATTGTTTTTGGCGGAACAGGCTTTGCCTTTTTTGCGGCAATGCACTACTGGTTCCCGAAAATATTTGGAAGAATGTATGATAAGGCCTGGGCCAATGTTGGCTGGCTGATTTTCACCATTGGTTTCCTGGCGTTGTATTCGCCCATGTTCTATCTCGGGATGATGGGAATGCCAAGGCGTTATTACGATTACCTCGAAGAGTTCCATGGTGGAAATATCCTGAGCACTATTGGCTCGTGGGTATTGGTAACCGGTTTTATCATCATTGTTGTAAACCTGGTTCGCTCGGCCCGAAAAGGACCAGCTGCTGAAATGAATCCGTGGCACAGTAAAACACTGGAATGGACAGTTACTTCGCCGCCACCGGTATTAAATTTTGAGAAAGAACCTGTATTGGGAGAAAAAGACGGACCTTATAACTATGACTAATATGGCTGAACATCAACATGCTCATGTGGAGCACCCCGACATGTACGATCCTGAATCGTCGAAAATCGGAATGTGGCTGTTTATTTTTACAGAACTACTGTTGTTTGGTGGCCTGTTTATTGTTTACTCGGTATATCGTTATCTGAATCCCGACGCTTTTCACCTGGCGGCCGAAGAACTAAATACTTTTATTGGCTCATTTAATACCGTTATTCTTCTGATTAGCAGTATGACCATTGCTATGTCGACCACCGCTTTGCAAAAAGGACATAAAAAAGTGGCTATTGCACTGGTGGTAATAACTTTCATTATTGGTATTGGCTTTTTGGTGAATAAGTATTTTGAATGGGGGGTAAAATTCTCGCACGGAATCTGGCCGGGATCAGAACAGATGCTAAATGAAATGAGTCAGGGCGAAATTTTATTCTTCGGACTTTATTTTGTGATGACCGGACTTCATGCACTGCACATTATTGTCGGGCTGATAATTATGGGCTTCGCAATACGAGGTGTTGCCAATGGAAAAGTAAATGCCAAACGCCCGTCGTTACTCGAAAATTGTGGCCTGTACTGGCACCTTGTCGACTTGATCTGGATTTTCCTGTTCCCGCTATTTTATCTCATCCATTAAAACTAATACTATGTCAGAAGATAAACATCATATTGTTCCGTATCGATTATACGTCATTGTTTTGGTGGCGCTGTTGGCACTAACTTTTGGGTCGATAGGAATTACCTCGATAGAACTGGGCGAATTTACCGTTGCGGCAGCCTTGCTGTTTGCCGTAGTAAAGTCGGCACTGGTGTTAACGTACTTTATGCACCTTAAATACGACAAACCATACATTAAATTGATGGTGGCCTTTGTGTTTGCCATTTTTGTGGTTGTAATTGTGATAACCTTTTTAGATTACCTCTATAGAGTATAACTATGTATAGCTCAGAAATAACCAAAGCCTCAAATTTTGTTCAGGGTGTCGACACTGCATTTCTTGTCATAATGGGCATATCGTTTTTGTTCCTTATTGGGCTAACGGTGGTAATGCTGGTGTTTATTTTTAAATACAACAAGAAAAGGAACCCAAAAGCAACACAGATTGAAGGAAGTACCAAGCTCGAAATCATTTGGACTGTTATTCCTTTTCTTATTACCATGCTGATGTTTTACTACGGCTGGGCAGGTTGGAAACCCATGCAGCGGGCACCAAAAGATGCGATGGAAATTACCGCTTACGGGCGTATGTGGAACTTTAGTTTTGAGTACGAAAATGGCCGTCGCACCGACACGCTTTTCCTGCCAAAGGATCAGCCGGTAAAACTCAACCTGGTGGCTATGGATGTGTTGCACAGCCTTTATATCCCGGCTTTTCGTGTAAAACAGGATATGGTACCCGGCAAAAAGGATAACTTCATGTGGTTTGAGCCGCAAAAAGTGGGAACCTACGAGTTGTTTTGTGCCGAATATTGTGGGTTGCAGCACTCCTACATGTACACTTATGTGGAGGTGATGGAAGATTCAGCTTTTCAGGCATGGATTACGGATACAACAAGTGTTGCTGCCTCGGTTGCCGAAATAGAATCGCCGGCGGCTACCGGAAAACGTATTATGCAAAACATTGGCTGCTTTGCCTGTCACACGCTTGACGGAACAAAACTGGTTGGGCCAAGTTTTAAAGGTATTTGGGGTGAAGAACAAACGGTAAAAACCGGAGGCGAAACACGGCAGATTGTGGTTGATGAGGAATACATCCGAAAATCGATTTACGAACCCAATGCCGATGTTGTGGATGGCTTTAACAAAGGATTAATGGTATCATACGAAGGGCAACTTTCGGATGATGATATTGATAATATTATTGAATACCTGAAAACGGTGAAATAACAACAAGGCAAAAGTTTAAAGGATAAAGGCAAAAGTTGAGTGTCGCAAATTTAAAATCGGCCACAGCCAAATCCCAATCGTAGTATCGGGAGCAAAAGTAAAAGTGTCATCCTGAGCGTAGTCGAAGGATGAATATCGAATAATGATTAACGATTTAAGATTTTAGAACGAATGTGTAAAGTGCTATTGTTTCTTATGTGATCTGGGGGATTCAAAAAAAAACAATGAAAGAACAGCTAAAAATAATATACGAATTGGGCAAGGTGCGAATATCGCTACCCATTGCTTTGTCGGCATTAACCGGTTATGTGCTTTTTACCCATGCCGTTGATGCACAAGGATGGTGGTTGTTGTTCGGTGTATTTTTTATGGCTTGCAGTTCAAGTGTTCTTAACCACTGGCAGGAGCGCGATGTTGATGCACAGATGCCACGCACAAAAGACCGCCCGTTACCTTCGGGAAGGATTAGCCCTAAAAATGCATTTTTGGTAGCTATTGGTTTTGCAGTTCTTGGTTCAGTTATTCTTATTTTTAGTAATCCGCCAATGGCTTTGCTTTTAAGCTGGCTAACGCTTTTCTTTTACAATGGCGTTTATACACCGCTAAAAAAAGTATCGGCGTTTGCCGTAATTCCTGGCTCTATGGTAGGGGCAATTCCCCCAATGATAGGTTGGGCCGGAGCAGGTGGAAGTCTCACGTCAGAAGTTATTTTAATGGTAGCTGCCTTCTTTTTTATCGGGCAAATACCACATTTCTGGTTACTGCTTTTAATGTTTGGCGAGCAATACAAACTGGCGAAAATGCCCAGCCTGAACCAGCTTTTTTCCGAACTACAAATAAAACGGGTAACCTACACCTGGATTCTTACAACAGTGGCATCTGCATTTCTGGTTATCTTTTTCGTTATTGGTAACAAACTCATCATGTTTTTGCTGATGTTTTACATCTTTTACCTGCTGTCGTCGCTTACCATGGCCGTTTTTGTTCAGGACGAATTTAAAGTGCGTCCATCATTCTATAAACTCAACTTCCTTTACCTTTTTATGATGATCTTTTTAATTGTTGACAGTTTGGTTCATACATAAAGTAGTGTAACCTTACTGTGCAGTTTATTTTAACTACATTTGTAAGCACATATTTATTAAAAGTATTGAATGACGTTTGAAGAACTTGGCATTAATTACGATTTATTGGATGCCATAGAATACATGGGATTTAAAAATGCTACTCCGATTCAGGAGCAGGCAATCCCGGTAATCCTCGATGGTGAAGACCTGATTGCCTGCGCACAAACAGGAACAGGAAAAACCGCTGCTTTTTTACTGCCTATACTCGATTTAATAGCCGATTTACCTGGTGGAGAAACATCAACACTGATTATTGTTCCAACACGTGAGCTGGCCATGCAAATTGATCATCAGGTGCAGGGAATTGGCTATACCATGGGGATTCATTCCATAGCCTTGTACGGCGGTGGCGATGGCGACGAATGGGGCCAACAAAAAAGAGCACTTACCAAAGGAGCCGACATTATTATTGCCACTCCCGGGAAACTGATCTCGCACCTGAACCTGGGCTATGTAAAATTTGATAAGATCGAATTTCTGATTCTCGATGAGGCCGACCGAATGCTCGATATCGGTTTTTACGAAGATATTACAAAGATTATTTCTTATCTGCCAAAAGAGCGCCAAACGCTGATGTTCAGTGCAACCATGGCACCAAAAATCAGGAAGCTGGCATCAGAGATTCTCAATAAACCAAAAGAGATAAACATCGCTATGTCGAAACCGGCAGAAGGCGTGTTACAGGCCGCGTACCTTATTTACGATAAACAAAAGGGCGATTTGGTGGCGCACCTTATTTCGGAGAACCCGGATTACAGCAGTGTTATCATTTTTTGCTCAACCAAACGGGTAACCAACGAATTAGCAAAAAGGCTAAAAAAGAAAGGTTTTGATGCCGAAGCTATTTCTTCGGACCTGGAACAGCGTGAACGTGAAGATGTGCTGAATGGATTTCGCTCAAGACGAATTCGCATTTTAGTGGCAACCGATGTAATGAGCCGCGGTATCGATATTAAAGATATTAACCTGGTGATTAACTACGATGTGCCGGGCGATGCCGAAGATTATGTGCACCGCGTTGGACGTACTGCCCGTGCCGATTCAACAGGTGTGGCACTTACCCTGGTGAACGAAGACGACATGTACAAGTTCCATCGTATTGAGGAGCTGATAGAGCGCGAGGTATTTAAAATTCCGCTACCCGAACAGTTTGGAGAAGGCCCGGAATGGAGAACTCCTTCGAAAGGGAAAAAGAACAAGCGCGGGAAATTCCATAAATACAAAAAAGGAAGCAGCCAGCACAAACACCGCAAGTCGTACGAGCAAAAGAAAAAACAATAAAATTTTGAACGCAGATAACACTGATTTAGGTGATTATCGCTGAAAGTAGAAGTTTAAACATAAAGTCACAAAGCTGTTTTTAACCACATTAGACACATAGAACACATTACTTTTGCCGACTGTTTTTTGCTTACTGCCTACTCATTCTGCGATCAAAAATCGTTAATCATCATTCGAAATTCTTTTTCGATGTAGGTTTCCCTGAACGTGAGATGGCTTGTTTTGGCACTAACCGTCTAAAAAAGAAATAAAAAAATCCACCGGCGTTCACCGGCGGATTCTCTCTTTTCATTTCCCCTCGTTTATACTAGATGGTATTAATTGCTTTTATTGATTGTTACCTTAATAATTTTGTCTACGTCAGGATACATAAAACCATCGTTAAGCAAACGAACCAGGCCGCCTTCATCTTCATCCATCGATTTTGTTCCCGGGTACTCATTTACTTCCGTTCCGGCATCCCACAACATCAGCTTGTTGGTAATGTCCTGGGCATCGCTACCAAAGTTCAACTTAATACCACTGTCGCCAAAGGCAAAGAAGATATCGTTGGAGTTACCTAACATACTGGCAATACTTAAATACTGATTGGGTTTTGCATCAATGCTAAAGGTATATTTATCGCCGGGGAAAAGAGGACCTGCACTGTTTTTCCCGTCAGGAATAGCATAAGCTCCTGCGTTGTATCCCATGCCAAAAAGACTGGCCGCCAAATCACCCGGATTTCCTGTTTCAGCTAATAGCTCCAATCCTTCGCCACGATCTGCAGTGTTGTTGGTAAAGATGGGCATTTCATCTTTTTCGTGTACTGCCCAAAGTATGGGAGCCACCGGCGATACATAACCGCTGTGCATTTCAAGGTATTCACCCAGAGGGCCGGCATTTCCTGTTTCAGCCAAAGCTTCCAGTCCCATTCCGTAATCCAGCTCTCCATCCATAAAAATCGGGTGCTGATCCATTGAATGAACCACCCATGCAACCGGAGATAGTGGTGTTGCCGATCCGGGAAGTACATTTATCGTTAAAGTAAACATACTTTCACCGTTGTATTCAAGAAGTACCTCAATGTTTTCTTCTGTTGTGGAAACCATGCCAATAGGATTACTTTCCTCTTCGTCGGTTGTCGATCCGTCAACCTCTGTTCCGGCATCCCATAAATAAACCATGCCGGTAATATCGCCTTCCAGTGCCGATCCTCCGGGGAAGAGTTCGATCCCGTCATCGTTGGGTGCATAAAACCAGTCGTTTGATGCGCCGTACATCGAGGCAAAAGATAATTTGTGATTTGGTCCGGCGTGAAAATGAACCGTAATGGTTTCGCCGGGATGTGCCGGAGGAGTAGCATCGCCGCCGGTAACGCCAAACTCAGCACCTGCTTCAAAATAGTGGTAGGGCAAAGAGACGTTTTCAACCGTTATCGTGTACATTTTTGCCGGAACCACATCGGGTAACATACCGCTTTTTGTTTCCGGTTCCATCAATTCGTCTTTTTCGCAACTTGTAAAAAGGATTACAGCCAAAGCTGCTGCCATTGTAAATCGTAATGCTTTCATTTTTTTTAAGATTTTAATGTTAACTCACATCAAAATTCCGAAGAAAGTATCACGACAAAGTCACAAGGATTTCAAACTTTTATAAAGTTTTCTAAGGACATCTGAATGATATACTTTTTTTATTTGTTGCTACGCTTCCGTCATGCTGAACTTGTTTCAGCATCTTAATCCACTTTAATCAGGTAGGATTTATAAGAAGGCCCTGAAACAAGTTCAGGGTGACGTTCTTAATGAGCCAAGTCGGATAGTAGAATGAATCCTATGCCGAAAAAGCTTTGGGCAGATCGAAGATGAATTTAGCTCCTTTTCCGTATTGGCTTTGCACCCGAATGTTTGAATGGTGCAAATCGATAATCTTTTTAACAATGGCCAGCCCGAGGCCGGTGCTGTTCTCATCGTTACGGCCTTTAAAGTAACGCTGGAAAACATTCGGCAGATCCTCCTGTTTAATGCCCGGCCCAGAATCAACCACGCGGACTTCCACTTTTTCAGGTTCTCTGGTATCAATTTCTATTTTTATACTGTCGCCCTCGTGGCAAAATTTCATGGCGTTATCGATCAGGTTTTGCAATACCCGGTTAATCAGCGAAATATCGGCTTCTACCACAGGAACGTTTTTCGCCATCACCGTATCGATATTAATACCTTTCTTTTGAGACAGAATACGGTATTTATTTACGATATCGTACACCAGTTCCGAAATAGAAAATGGCTCGGTGTGCAGTTCTATCTGGTTGGTTTCCAGTTTTGATAATTCGAACAGTTCTTCTACCAATCGTTGCAAACGGCCACAGCTTTTGAAAATGATCTGGTGGTATTTGTTTCGTTCTTCATCTGAAATATTATCCTGTTTTAGTATCAATGTTTCGGCATAACCCTGTATGGAGGCGACCGGCGTGCGTAAATCGTGCGATACATTGCTGATTAACTCGCGGCGAAGATTATCAACGCCTTCCAGTTCGCGGATGTTTTGTTCGATGGTATCGGCCATCTGGTTAAAAACCAAAGCAATCCGGTCGATTTCTCCTTCGCTTTTAACCGTAATACGCGATGCCAGATTCCCTTTTTTAAATTCCTGAATTCCGTCGATAATCGGGTTTAGTTTTTTGGTAATAAGCCAAATGGCCAGCAAACCCACCAGTGCAGAAATGATGAGGATAATGATAACCGAGCGGATGGACAAGCCCAGAATATAACTGCCGATTACGGTTTGCGCTGCCGAAACATACTCCTGGCTGCCCAAAACAATATAAATGTACCCTTTCAGCACATCGCCTTCGGTAATGGTGGCTGCCGAGAAGGTTTTAAACTCACCCGGATTCCGCGGATCGTCGCCGTAAATAATGCTGTGATCCGGATCGGCAATAAATTCCTTTATCGGAGCCAGGTTTACGCTTTCGAGTTTTACCACTTTTTCAGGTGCTACGTAGTTCAGGATCTTTCCTTCGGGATCGAGCAAATACACTTCAACAATAGGATTGATCACCATCATCGAGTGCATCAGGTCGGCAATGGCTTCGTCGCTGGCAATTTCGTCTTTCATTAGCGGCTGAATCACTTCAACGGTGCTGGTGGCCAGGTTGCGGTTCAGGCGCTGGTTAACCTCTACCGAATATTTGGCCGACGATTGTACCGAAATATACAGCGCAATGGCCGTAAACATAAAAAGTACCAGCAAAAATATGGCCGACACTTGCAGGTATAAGCGGTTAAATATCTTTGTTTTCATCTCATTAAAATTGTTTATTTCATTTGTATTCGATGTAACTCTCGATGAATTTTAATTCTTCCTGTTTGTGAATTTGAAGAATAAAAATTCATGTTCGTTTCATAATGTTTTGCTTTTAGTTTTCTCTGAATTTGTATCCAACTCCCCAGGTGGTAAGAATATATTTCGGCTCGTTCATATTGGTCTCTATCTTCGAGCGCAAACGGTTAATATGCGAGTTAACGGTGTGCTCGAATCCTTCGAACTCGTAGCCCCAAATCTGGTTAAGTAATTGCATGCGGCTGTACGTTCGTCCGGGGTGCGATGCCAGGTAAATCAGCAGGTCGAATTCTTTTGGCGAAAGCTCAATCCGGTTCCCGTTTAGTTCAACAATACGCATGCCTACATTAATGTACAGATCACCGAAACGAATTTCTTTTTCCTCATTATCACTCGGATTTTGTGCCGAATCGTAACGGCGGAGTACCGCTTTTATACGTGCCAGCAATTCGCGAATACCAAAGGGTTTCGAGATGTAGTCGTCGGCACCCATTTCAAGCCCGAGTACCTTGTCAATCTCTTCCGATTTCGATGTCAGCATTAATATTGGTGTATTTACCTTCTCCATTCGCAGGCGTTTACAAACCTCGAAACCATCGAGCAGCGGAAGCCTGATATCGAGCAAAATAAAGCGGTACTGGTTGTTGAGGGCTTTCATTAATCCGTCTTTTCCGTCAAAAGCTTTATCAACTTCCAAATCCATATCGTTTAGATGGATGGCTACCAATTCGGAAATATCCTTGTCGTCTTCAATAATCAATGCTTTATCCATGCTATTGTTTTCTTTGTTGAACAGGCGAAAGGTAGTTTGGGTTTATCACAGAAGTATCACAAAAGGGTAATTGTTGTATTTCAGCTTGTTGGTTTAGCTGGGGGCGAGGGCTGTTTGTTCTGTTGTGAGCCGGAGTTGATGAGCATAAATTCATAATTTCTCTTGACATAAGTCAAATAATGTCGTAACTTATGTGTGGATTCTTTCTGTCCCCGGCATTAAAATCCAATACAAGGAAAGCCGAAAACCTTTAAAATTAACCGGACCTGCGGGTGTTGGATGGGTGAGACACCCTCAAGCACGTCCTGATTTTTACACAAAAAAACCACGTAAAATGACAGACAAATTTTCTTTTAAATTAAGCGAAGAGGAGAAAAGCGATGTTAATAACGCGATTCAGACCCTGGTATCGATTCTCGAATCAAAGTTGATAACCCTTACGCCCGAAGAGCGTATGGAGATGCCCAAAATGGGTGATAAAACAGTGGCTTTTGTTGAAAAGGCCATTGAATATGCGCAGGAATATCCGCAATATATGCCTGCATTTATTGATGTGCCGGAAACGGAACTCGATTTTAATGCGGTAAAAGATATTCGGGTAATCTTTAATCAGTTGCAACGATTAACTTCGGAGCTGAACGATAGTATGATTTTGGCCGGAAGCGAGGCCTACAGCTCTACTTTATCGGTTTATAAAGTATTAAAGAATGCCGCCGATATGGGGCAGCCCGGTGCCGAAAATGCTGCCCGCGAACTGGCCAGCCGTTTCCCGCGAGGTAAGCGCACTACTTCGGCCACAGCCAAAACGGAATAAAAAGCAAGCCCGTTTTTGCTCTGAACTGCGTTATGCTGGCTAAAAGTGCCGATTGTTTTGTTAAAAGCCAGCTAATTCCGGCTAATCGGAAGAATAAGCTGGCTAAAAGCGAGGACATTTAAGCTTTAAGGGAGGATTTTCTACCTCGAAGCAAGAACTTTTTAGGTAAAAGCCAGGAATTTCTGGCAAAAAGGGAGCTCGTTCCGGCAAAAAACCAGGTGAACGAGGGGTTTTGCTCCATTAAGCGGGTTAAATGTGAAACCGATAAGATAATTGCCCGGCAGCTCTCTGCTTATTATCATACTTAATACACTAAAAATAAAACAAACTATAAATTATATGAGTAGCAGCTAATCAGATAGCTATGCACCTTACCTTCAGGCATACGTTGGGTGTAATAGAGAAAGGTACTCTTGCTAACATTAAGAATCACAAATTAATAGAAATGAAAAAAAGAAATTCCTCAATCATCTATTTATTAGGAATACTATACCTGGTAGCATTATCAAGCTGTTGTGGTACTAAAAATTTTACTATCGACAATGAGCTGTACAAAGGGTATCAACCTATTGAACCAGTTCCTTCAAAAACAGTTGAGATTTACGACAAAGCGAAACAAGGCTTTTCAATAGTGCCATGGGCTTCTTTAAATGACAGTATCGTAAGGACATTGTTGCCGAATCAATCGGCACAAGTTGCTCTAAGATCTACTGATATTTCTGGCAAAGTAAGCTATTTACCTGCATCGGTAACATACGAAGCTGGAAGCTATGAGGTAATTATGGACTATATGAAATACCTTATTGAAGATGTTATTGTTGATTCAGTTTATATTGGAAGTGGAAGAACCGGAATTGGATTAAGAATCAGAGCATCGGTTAATACCAAAAAGGCGAATCTTAATCTATCGGGTCTTGCAAATCTTGGAGTTGAAGCAAGTAAAAATAATTTATCAGGTTTATTAACTGTTGATATTGTTGGAATAGATTCAAAAGACATAACCAGCTATTTACCATTAACGGCAAAACTTGACGAGACATCAATTCAGAATGCCTTACAAGCTATTGCAACTATTAAATCAAAAATTTGGGATGATGATGTAAAAATTACCCCACATTTAATCGCTATAAATCAAAACAAAATCTCAACAGAAGAAATATTGAGAGAAAAGTTAACAGATGCCAGCACTTTCAGTTATACAAATTCAAGCGAGCTAATTAATAAATACTGGTGTCCTGACGGAAAGAATGTTAATCAAGAAAATGAAATCCATCTAAAAAACTGGATGGAGTCAAATAACCTTTCAACAGGACCAGGAACAATTACCAAATTTATTTACTCGAAAGAGATGGAAGAATTAAGGCAAAAAGCTATTAATGATTTGAAATTAAAATAATATGGCACAACAGAAAATCAAAGACATTCCAAAAGAAAAAGTACAAGATGTAGTAAAAAGCTTTGAACGAGAAGGTTGTTCTACGCAAGTTGTAAAACAGAAAAATGGTTTATATACTGTAATTGCAACTTGTAATGATTAGAATTCAATAAGAAACGTAAACACAATAATGTGTGCTGTTGCATGCTGGGGACAACAAATTTATAGTATATTGAAAAATAAAACAACTTAAGTTGGTAATGTTATCAAAGCTGGCCTTATCTTTTGGATTGGCCGCAATAGTGGTAGAAGAAAACAATATGTGCTATAAGGAAACGAATAAGGAGAAGATTGAACAACTTATTAAATCGCTAAAAAAGAATCGGATTGAAGGGATTTATTTCTCTTCGACACAAAAATTAATTGATTTCTTTATCGGAAAATTGAAGCCTAACATTACAGTAGGTACTGGCGATTCATTGACACTTGAACAACTTGGAATATTTGACCTTTTGAGAAAAAGTAACGTAAACTTTCTCGATAAATACAGAAAGGACATCACACGAGAAGAGAAAGATAAACTCTATAGAGATAATTTTTCGTCAGACCTGTTCCTTAGTGGAGTTAATGCTATTACTACAGAAGGGAAAATATTTAATTTGGATGGTAATGGGAGTCGGGTGGCTCCTGTTATCTATGGGCCAAAACAAGTATTTCTTGTATGCGGAATGAATAAAATAGTTGAAAATGATGAAGAAGCTATTTCGCGAATAAGAAATATTGCAGCACCTATTGATGCAAAAAGGCTAAATAAAAAGACACCGTGTACAAAAACCGGAAAATGTATGGATTGCAAATCGGCAGATAAAATATGTAACTATTACACCATAATACAAGGCCAGTTTGACAAAGAAAGGATAAAAGTACTTTTAATTGATGGCGAATATGGATTTTAGGAGGAGTGCTGTACGCGTCAATTTCGGATTTACAGGAAACACTTGTGCAACCTACAGCTGGTTATAACCAAGACTGTTGAGCTTGAAGAAAAAAGACTCGGAGTATAAATGAGACATAATTCAAAAATAGTTGTTGACAACGGAATAATTATTTATGCCGGGCAATCATCTGAAACTAAAAAGCATAAACATTATGCTATACAAATAGGAATTGTACTACAAGGCGATTATAAACTATACATAGAGGATAAAGAATACCAAGACAACCATTTTATTATTCATTCGAATATTCCGCATAAACATATTTCAACCAATGGTGTGTTGCTGTGTATATTAATTGATCCAACAACCGATTTAGGCAATACTTTAATTAATAGTTATTCTGCACCTTATCAGTCGGTTTCTATTTCTGAAAAGGCCCTGTCGGAACTACAAAAAGAATTATTAGGCAATAGTCAGACGATTGACAACTTAGAACATAAAATATTTGAACTCTTAAAGTTGGTTCCATCCCCCAAAACAACCGATAATCGTATTACTCAGTTAATTGAAAAAATTAATTTGGACAATGAACTTGATACGGATTTAGATGCTATGTTAGAAGATATTCCGTTGTCGAAAAGTCGAATCCGGTTTTTATTTAAACAACAAACCGGACTGTCGATACAACGATACATCTTGTGGGTAAAAATAAGGAAAGCATTTTCCCATATAATGCAAAACAAAAGTCTTTCTGACGCTGCTTTCTTAGCCGGTTTTGCAGATTACTCCCATTTGAGCCGGGTAGTGAATCAAATTTCGGGCATGACAATGAAGTCATTTTTAAAAGACAGTTATTTCGTTCAAGATTCTTAAATACAGACTCGATATTTTTGTAAGCAGAAAATAGAAGTATAATTAACTTAAATTATCTGTTATGATTTTTAATATCGAGATCTTAAAAGAATTATTTTTTGTGGTACCTCTTGTGTTGTTTATACATGAAATGGAAGAATGGAATATCTATCATTATCATCAGAAAAATTATCCAACGGGAGTAATTAAAGAGAGCATATTAGGAACCCGACTTTGGTTGTTTTTTCTAAGCTTTGTAGGATTTGCCTGGACTACGATTTCTTACCTGATTCCGAATCTTACAATCAGTGCCATCGTAATGATGTTTTTAATTGATTTTACAATATTGAATGCATTGCAACACATCATACTAACAGTAAAAACTAAAAAATATAATCCGGGGGTTCTATTTGGAGGTGTCATTGCATTATTTGTTGCAATTGTAGCTATTATAAACATACTACACTACAGTATTACACCCGTTTGGGGAATGGTTTTATTACTTTGTTTAATCCTCCCGATTTTGGTTGAAAGTGCGCTAAGCGCTAAGAAAGGTAATTTACCATTGATGCTAAAAGGAATATTAAGGGCCTCCGATAAATTAGAGAGATTTATGTCTGTTTAAAGATTAAATAATTACGATATAAACACAAAACAGCTGGCAATATTATCAGCCGACAACTAAGAGAGAACATATTGTAGGGCGGATTTCGGAGTGTGTTCAGGAACTCATATTTCGCAGGCGCTTCAAAATCTGCCCCAACAATATGTAATAACCGTTCTTGCCCGATTTCCACATCGTTAATTTCCATTTATAATTGCTTAATTTTTCTACTTCGTTGAGGATGATGCTTCTGCCTGTTGAATTTGGCTAATTAGCCCCTCAATTTTTCATTTACTAATTTGCTCAATTATTATTTAATCCTTAATCGCTAATCCTTCTTTTGCCTTTCCACTTTTTCCTTGTATTTTTGCCGCCCTAAAAATGTATAAATGAGCAGGGTAGTAGTAGGACTTTCCGGAGGTGTTGATTCAAGTGTGGCGGCCTGGCTGTTAAAGGAGCAGGGGCATGAGGTGATCGGGTTGTTTATGATTAACTACCGCGAGCGCGAAGGAGTGCTTACCAGTTCGTGTACGTGGGAAGAAGACTCGCTGATTGCCAAAATGGTAGCTAAAAAACTTGATATTCCGTTTCATATCGTCGATTTAAGCGAGGATTACAAAAAGCGCGTGGTAGATTATATGTTTGCCGAATACCAGGCCGGGCGTACACCAAATCCCGATGTGCTGTGTAACCGCGAGATTAAGTTCGACACCTTTATGGAAGAAGCCCTGAAGTTTGATGCCGATTTTGTAGCAACCGGTCATTACTGCCGTAAATCGGAAGTAGAGGTGGATGGGCAGATCATTCATCAGCTTTTGGCCGGAAAAGATCCGAATAAAGACCAGAGTTATTTCCTGTGTCAGCTCAACCAGAAGCAGCTGTCGAAAGCAATGTTCCCGGTAGGCGAGTTGTTAAAACCTGAAGTACGCGAAATTGCACGTCAGCAAAAACTGCCAACTGCCGAGCGTAAAGATTCGCAGGGCATTTGTTTTGTTGGAAAAGTCGATCTGCCAACCTTCTTGCAGCAGCAGCTGAGACCCAAAGTGGGCAATGTAATCGAGATTCCGGCCAAATTCATGGAAAAGAAGAAGCAGCTTGAAGTTTCGGAGGAAAACTATAAAAAGCTGTGTTTCCAGTTTCCGTATAAACCCTGGAATGGCGAAGTGATTGGCGAACATCAGGGGGCCCACTTTTATACAGTTGGGCAACGTAAAGGACTGAATATTGGTGGTCGTAAAGAGCCGCTTTTTGTAATTGGCACCGATGTAAAACGCAATATTATTTATGTGGGCGAAGGTTTTGAACATCCCGGCTTATATCGCAAAGGATTGTTTGTTGCTGCCGAAAATATGCACTGGATACGCCCTGATATGAAAATGCAGGTTGGTGAAAAACGCGATTTTGATATTCGTATTCGTTACCGTCAGCCGCTGGAAAAAGGAACGATACATATGAAAGAGGATGGTGCCTGGTTTCTGTTCGAAAACGAACAACGGGGAATTACCTCCGGGCAATTTGCTGCCTGGTACCTGGATGATGAACTGATTGGATCGGGAGCGATATTGTAAATTGAGGGATTAAATTGATTTGTGTTGTATCCAACATACAGTATCAAGCATTAAACTATCGGTTACCCCTTTTGCTGTTTTTACAGACTTTATGCTAATTTTGAATAAAAATATTTTCACATGATAAAATCAATGACCGGCTTTGGTAAAGCTGAATTCGAGGTAAACAATAAGAAAATTACCATTGAAATTAAATCGCTAAACAGTAAACAAATAGATATCAATACCCGGACTCCCGCTTTGTATCGCGAAAAAGATATTATAATTCGTAAGGCGATTGCTGAAAAACTGGTTCGAGGGAAAGTTGATTTTAACATTTACGTGGAAAATCTGGGCGACGAAACCAATTCGAAAATTAACGAACCCATTCTGAAAGGTTATTACAATCAACTGAATGAGATCAGCAAAGATCTTGGTTTAGCAGTTGACCACAGTACTTTGCAAGCAGCTATGCGTTTGCCCGATGTGGTGAAGACCGAATACGAAACACTCGACGAAACAGAATGGGAAACCATATATAATAATATTCTCGCTGCACTTGACGATATTAACGATTTTCGTGCAAAAGAAGGAAAAGCCCTTGAGACAGATATTTTGGGCAATGTGGAGAACATCAGTAAGTTGTTGAAACAGGTAGAGCCGTTCGAGAAACAGCGTATTGAAGCATTAAAAGTTCGTTTAACAGATAATCTGGAAGCGTTGAAAATGAATGGTAGTGTAGACGAAAATCGTTTTGAACAGGAACTGATTTTCTATCTCGAGAAACTGGACATTAACGAGGAGAAAGTGCGTTTAGCCAACCATTGCGAGTATTTCTTCGAAACCGCAAAACAAAATGGTTCCTCGGGTAAAAAGCTGGGGTTTATTTCTCAGGAGATTGGTCGCGAAATCAATACTATTGGTTCAAAAGCCAACGAAACCAATATTCAGCGTATCGTTGTACAAATGAAAGACCACCTGGAGCGTGTAAAAGAACAATTGTTGAACGTATTGTAACAAGGCAAAAGGCAAAAGTAGAAAGGCAAAAGGAAGAAGAGCAAAGTAAACTCAAATGGAAAATAACCTTCAAAAAAGAATCGTTGAATTTGTTACTGAAGTAATACTTTCCTGCGGACTTTGCCGGATACGCAAGAATATAAAGTAATAAAGTACCAATTAATCAAAGCGGCATCGTCTACCTGCGCCAATTACGAAGAAGCGCAGGCTGCATCGTCAAAAGCTGATTTTACCTACAAAACGGAAATTTCGTTAAAAGAAATGAGGGAAAGTAATTGTTGGTTGAGGTTAATTCGATCGATTAGCAAAAACTTGAATTCTGACGGTGAAAAATTGAGCTACTTAATCAAGGAATCAGAAGAATTAAAGTTGATTTTAGGAAGTATTGTTTCAAAAACCAAAAGGGACAAATAAGCATACTCAATTTTTCTCCCTTTTTACTTTTCAGTCCTACTTTTGCCTTTTTACCTGAAACTTTTTCCTTGAAAAACTTACTTTTGCCTTTTTACTTTAAACTTTTTACTTGAATAATGAAGGGAAAATTGATTATATTTTCGGCTCCGTCAGGTGCTGGTAAAACTACTATCGTAAAACATTTATTGCAAAAAGGCTTCGATCTTGAGTTTTCAATATCAGCCACAAGCAGAGAACCTCGTCACACTGAAACGCACGGTAAAGATTACTACTTTTTATCGGGTGAAGAGTTCCTGTCAAAAGTGGAAAATGAAGAGTTTCTGGAGTGGGAAGAGGTGTATAAAGGAACGAGCTATGGAACACTGAAGAGCGAAGTAGAACGAATTCGCGAACAAGGTAAAAATGTAGTCTTCGATGTAGATGTAGTTGGTGGCCTGAATATTAAGAAATATTACGGAGATGAGGCACTGGCTGTTTTTGTGCAGCCACCTTCGGTTGAAGAGCTGCGTAACCGCCTGGTTGGAAGATCAACCGACAGCGAAGAAAAAATAGCCATGCGTGTTGCCAAAGCCGAACACGAGCTGAGTTTTGCTCCGCAGTTTGATGTGGTGATTATTAACGACAAACTGGAAGATGCTTTTGTGGAAGCCGAGAAAATTATTTCTGGATTTCTGAAAAGCTAACGAATCGAGAATAACTGTCATTCCGAACAACTTGAGGAATCTGATGCTCAGAAGCTTTAACCAATAAATTTCGCGTTGGTTCCACTCTGTCGAAATGACAATTAAATTCGTAATTTGGTACTTGAAATTGATTTCGGATGAGCAATATCGTTACCGACATACTCGCACCTAAAACCAATCTGCAGTTAACGATTGGGCTTTATTTTGGCAGCTATAATCCTGTCCACATAGGGCATTTAGCCATTGCCAATTATATGGTTGAATATACCGATATTGATCAGCTGTGGTTTGTGGTGTCGCCGCATAATCCGCTTAAAAAGAAAAACAACCTTTTGGCTGATTACCAGCGTTTGGAACTTGTGCACCGCGCAATTGATGATGATGGTCGGTTCCGGGCTTCAAATATTGAATTTAGTTTGCCCAAACCCAGTTACACCGTTGACACTCTGGCTTATTTAAAAGACCAATATCCAAACTATCATTTCAAGATTTTAATGGGATCGGATAATTTGGAGAGCTTTCATAAGTGGAAAAATTACGAAGTTATACTTGAGGAGTTTGGGGTAATCGTTTATCCGCGCCCCGGTTTTGACCCGGACAATGTACAGGTGGAGAAAAACATAACAATTGCTAAGGGGGCTCCGCTAATGGAAGTCTCATCATCGTTTATTCGTAAAGCCATAAAAAAGGGGAAAGATGTACGTCATTTTCTCCCACAAAAAAGCTGGGAGTATCTGGATGAAATGAATTTTTACCGATAGCTAAATTACTCCTTCGCGAACGCAACGTGCAATTAATTCGGTGGTGTTGTTACAATCGGTTTTTTTCAGGATATTTTTTTTGTGAGTGTTAATGGTGTGCGGCGAGATGTTTAATATATCTGCTATCTCTGCAAATGTTTTTCCTTTGGCAATATTACCCAGAATCTCCCTTTCGCGGTTAGTAAAAAGCGTGTGGTAGTCGAGCTCTACCGGGTGAAAATCATCTTCGGTTAAAAGCGAGTAGTACGATGGAAGTCCGTCGCCTATAAACGAAATTTTATGGTCAACCTCCATATTCAGGTGGGTAACATCGGTATGAATACCTAAAACCTGTTGCACTTTACCATCTTCAGAAAGTGTGAGTGCTTTCGATTGCTGCAATATGGTCTTGTAATCTCCATTGGCATGTCGCAGGCGTAAAAGGTAAACTGCTTTATATTTTAATATTTCTTCTTTCGAAATTCGGTTCAGCGTAAATTCTATTGCTTTTGCTTCCTTGCGGTGCATTTGTTCCTGATCCTCGGGGTGTATCATCTCAAACAATCGTTCAAGGCTCCAATCTTTGGTGTTTACTCCTAAAACTGTTTCTATCCGCGAATCAACGTAATCCATTTCTAAGGTTTCGAAGTTCATGATGTAGTAATAGAAACTTCCGGGAGTAAATATGTTTACTACCTGTTCAATGATGTTCAGGTATAATTCCGATTTAATCGGGTGTATAACTTTGTTTGGCTCCCAGGCTTGTTTTATTCTGTTTAAACTATTATTGTCCATGTTGTTCTGTGATCTCAATCAAAAAATCGAAAACCTCCTCAAGGTACGGAAAAATACCCAATATTGGGTATTTGCTTTCTGGCTTTCCTGCTATAACTTGCAGATGCTTTAAAAAGCCGCAAAATATGAATTAAGAAGTTCTCCGGTCACACGATATTATAAAAGCAGGATTCCAGGCACCTGCTTTTTTTTATCTGGTTCGCGTCATATTCTCATCCACACAAATTGTAAAATCTGCAGCACCCGTATTTTCTTCTGTAAGTTCCGAAATGTTATCCTGAGTTACCGAGTGAATGGTAACAATTTTGAGTTCAGGGTTCTCATGTTTCAGGTACCAGTAAATGCTTTCAAAGTTTTGCGAATGATAGGCACCGTGGTAATGCAAAAGTACTTTTCCTGGGAGCCAATTTTTTAAGATAAAATGCGCCATGGTGGCATCTTTAATGGCTTGTGCTTTCGGAAAATTAGCAGTGATATGGTTTCTCATTCCTTCCATTTCCATCATGCTGGCATAACAATTTAGTGTTGAATCGTAGGCAACCGGGAGAGGTGGTAAAAAAGCTTTCGCTTCTTCAGAAAGCTCTTCCAGTCCTTCAAATCCTTTTGTGTTAACAAGCGATGCATAGCGGCGCGGAACATTGGTGGCCACAAAATAGAGTCCGCTGTCTTTGGCAAATTCTACCAACGGTTTGTAATCGGTTTTATAATTGGGCCACAGACGTATTTCTTCTTCAAAATTGCGCTGCGAAATCTTTCCCGACAGGTACTCATCCATTATTATCTGGTTATCGCTTTCAAACATTTCGGCACCCAAAACCAGTTTTTTGCCATATTGTTGATACAGATCTTTTGTGAGCTCCAACTGCAGCCAGTGCGAAATTGGATTATCGTGTAATTCGCCAAACAAAATAATATCGGCATTTTCCATCTGCTTAAGCATCTTTTCGTACTTCACAGCTTTGCCTTCCTTATTAAATAGGAGATAAGCGGGCTTGTCGGATTTAAACGAGGAGAACAAAAGCAAACAAATACTGGCTATAATTAAAAAGTTCTTCATTAGATTCATTTTTATTTATAGATTACAACAAAAAACTCAGCACAGAGTTTATCAGGTAAAATCGAATTAAATGTTAGAAACAGGTTTTGTATACAGCACTATCATTGATCCATTGTTAAAAAACTTTCGCAAGAGAGTAGCTTTAGAGATACAAGAGGATGAAACTGTAATTGACATCGCTTGCGGAACCGGTGCGCAGTTGATTGAACTTGCCAGAAGAGCCAAATCAGTAACCGGTGTTGATCTTTCTCCATCGATGGTGCGTTATGCGACAAACAGGGCTGAGGCAAAGAATATTGAAAATGCTTTGTTTGTAGTTGGCGATGCTACGGATTTAAGCATGTTTTATCAGCACAGATTTGATGTAGCCATCCTTTCCATGGCTTTGCACCAATTTGAACCGGGATTACATAAAATCATTCTTGCCGAGGCGAAAAAGGTGGCAGCGAAAATTGTAGTGCTGGATTACGCAGTTCCCTTGCCAAAAAATTATGTGGGTATTAGCAGCAAAGTTGCTGAGTTTCTTGCAGGGATTAAACATAACCGCAATTTCAAGAGCTATTCAAAAGCGGGAGGTTTGGCGTCGATTTTACCGACAAACGGATTTACTATCGAGCGATCCAGACATATTGGGAAAGGTGCTTTTCAATTGGTTGTTGCACAAAATCATTCCGAGTAATAATTTCTTGACCACCTTTTTCCAGAATTAACAATTTTAACATTGATAAAAATTGTTTAACAATAATTTGCCTTAGTTAAATTGCCTTAACACAATTATCATCTATTTTTGAAATGTGGTTAGGAAATTAAAGCTGTTAGAATACAGCGAATAGTATTCAGAAAACGTCAGGAACTTTGGGTTGTCTTTTAATAAAAGGCAGCCCTTTTTTTTGAATGATGATTAACGAATTGTAGTTGCTGAAGTAGTTCTGGCACAGGAGCTATTTCCGGGTTTCAATAAAAAAATAAAGGAAAGAACCCAAAGCCGCTTTCGCTCGGAAATGACTTTCTTGTGCTTTGTTACAGGTTTAAGCCAAAATGAAAGTTTTACTGGTTCATTTGTTCTTTCAGCCACTTGGGACGATTGGTTGTAATTCCGCTTACGCCAATATTGGTAAGGCGTTGAGCTTCCGCCGGATCGTCGATTGTCCACGAAAGAACTTCCAGATTAAGATCTTTGGCTTGTGCCATAATCTCCTCGTCGATAATTGAATGTTTTAAGTTAACGCCGGTGAGTCCCTCGGCTGCAGCCTTTTCCATTTTTTTCTTTAAACCTGGTTTAAGAGAGCTTAGCCAGTAACATTTATTATCGGGAAATTCTTTATGTGTTGCAACTATGGTTTTCCAGCCAAAACTGATAAACACAATCTGTTCCTTTTTATTGCTGTTGTCAACAACCCGGCGTATTTCCGGAATAATTTCATCACCTCCGGCTTTAATTTCAACTACCAGCGTTTTGCCAGCAGGAACCGTTTCAATAATTTCAGAGAGGAAGGGTAATTTCTCTCCTTTGAATTCTTCTCCCTTCCAACTTCCCGCATCCAGATCGCGCAATAAAATCGATGGTGTTTGAGCAATGGAAAGGTTGGTTTTCCCGTCGCAGGTACGTTTGGTATCTTTGTCGTGAATAACAATTACACGATTGTCTTTGGTCAGGTGCACATCCACTTCAACAGCATCGGCCCCCAGTTCCCAGGCCAGTTTTGCCGAAGCAACTGTATTTTCCGGAGCCAGGTATGACGCGCCACGGTGAGCAATAAATGTATTTTGAGCCATTGTTGTAATTCCTGCTAAAAGAAAAATCAGGGTAAGTGTTGTTTTCATACTAATAAAAGTTGTTTGTTTTCAGAGGTATCATATGTTACGCGCAGTATTTTAATCATAATCCTGAAGATGAATGATTTACATGCTTGTCTTATAATTCCCGTTTTCAGCAATCGAATATAAAGATATTTTTAGCGAATGTAAGCTTAAAGATGTAGATTTGAAACGGCTTTTTAAGCTATTTTAACAGGGCTTGCAATACCGGCAATGAGCAAAACGAGAATAGACAATCAAAGATCTTCAGCTTTTTTCAAACATTACGGAAAATGGGCTGTGGTTGTATTGTTAAAAGCAATTGCCTTACTTCCTTTTGGGTGTTTGTATTTTTTGTCGGATGTATTGTATTTGGTAATAAAAAATATAGCAAAGTATCGCAGCGAAGTTATTACCGATAATTTAAAACATGCATTTCCGGAGAAAAACGATGCGGAGATTCTTCATCTAAGGAATAAATTTTACCGCTATTTTTGCGATGTATCGTTAGAGAGTATTAAACTTTACCGTTTGTCGGAAAAGGAATTGAAAAAGCGTGTAAGCTTTGTTGGAACTGAGGCACTAAACGAACTTGCCGAAAAACGAAATGGTGCCATTTTGCTGGCTTTTCATTACAATAACTGGGAATGGTCGGGGGCATTGCAGCAACAATTAAATTGTAAGTTGTTGATGGTATATAATAAAATGCGCGACAACGAACCCATGGACGAATTTCTACAGAAAGCGCGTGAAAAATGGGGGGGCGAAGCAGTGAGTATGCGCAGGGCAGCTAAAGTTGCGTTTCGTTACTTTGCAAAAAAACAAGCGGTTGTACTTGGTTTAATTGCCGACCAAAGTGCTTTAGCTAGTTCGCCAATGTGGGCCATGTTTTTGAATCGTGAAGCGGCTTTTTTTCAAGGGCCTGTAACCATTGCACGAAAAACAAATCAGCCTGTGTTTTTTCAGGAAGTGGTACGATTGGCGCGAGGGAAATATGAATGTCGGTATTCGTTGCTTGTTGAAGATCCATCGAAACTAAATGCCAATGAAATTTTATTGCGCTACATCGAAAAAATGGAGGAAGTGATAAAATCGAATCCGGAGTATTATCTTTGGAGCCACAAACGATGGAAGCACAAACGCCCGGAGGGGACGGCTTTAATTCAATAGATTCTATAGTATGGTTGACGAAAGCTTACGCAAAAAAGATAAACGCTATTACGAAGGTTTTTTTAAACGCCTGTTAAACGGAGGGGTAGTACTGCTGTTAAAATTTATTTCGGTGCTGCCATTTTGGATGATTTATGGCATTGCCGATGTTTTTTATCTGGTGGTTCGGTATGTTGTTGGCTATCGGAAAAAGGTGATTCTGGATAATCTTCGTCATTCGTTTCCGGAAAAAAGCGGGGAGGAGATTCGTAAAATAATGAACCGCTATTATCGTCATTTCTGCGATTTTTCGCTCGAAACAATCAAGCTGCACAGCATGAGCGAAAAGCAAATGGATAAACGACTAAAAGTTACCGGACTGGAGGCAATGAAACCTTATGCCGATGAAGGCAGAAGTATAATGATGCTTGGTTTTCATTATAATAACTGGGAGTGGTGTAGCTCTATTCAAAGTAAGGCCTACCATAAATTATTAATGATTGTAAACCCGATTAGGGGGAATATGGCTTTCGAAAAATATATTGAACATTCGCGAAGTAAATGGGGTGGTGAATCGGTGCCTGTTCACAAATCAGCACGCACAGCTATTGAATATGTCCGACGTGGCGAACCTGCAGTATTATGGTTGGCGGCCGATCAAACACCCGGAGCCAATTCACCGTTCTGGACTCTGTTTTTAAACCGCGAAGCACCGTTTTTTACCGGCCCCGAAAAGATTGCCATTAAAACCAAACAGCCCATATATTTCTTACACGTAAAAAAATTGAAACGTGGCCACTACGAAGCTAATTTTACGCAGCTTTTTGACGATCCTTCGAAAGTAGCATCGAAAGATATTCTGCTTACCTACATTCGGAAAATGGAAGAGGTGATACGTGAAACGCCTGAGTATTATTTATGGTCGCACCGCCGGTGGAAACATACGCGTCCCGAAGGAATTGAACTAACCGTGTAGCGTTTGTTGTTCTTCACCCTAACGATCCAGGTTGTTACTTATCTGAGTTTTGCTCTTTTTTTTGATCATAGGACTGAAAGTCTGCTCCTTTGACGAATAGTTTGTAAGGGATATTTGATTTTTCTTTTCCCGACACCTGTCCGGCTTCATTTCTACGATAATCTTTCCCAATACCGCGCGGCGCAGTAGACTTATGTTTATAGATTCTGATTTCAAATTGCCTGATACATAATGTTATCCGGTATTTAACGGTGAAATTAGAGAACAGGCCCAAGAATTATCGATTCTTTTAAATTCCGAATCTAAATTTAAACAGCTGTTTGCTGAATATCAGGTAATATTGAAATTGGAAATTTGATTTATATTAACCTGAGTATGACTTTATAGTAACAAAAAATAATAAATCGGTAAAACCAACTTAACTTTATGAAAAAACTATCATTTTTATCACTCATTTTGCGGTTACTGGCGGCATGTAGTTCTGAGCCAAACCAGGATTTGGTGCTTAATGATCTTGATTATTTCGAGACACAAGGTGTAAATGTACTGGTGTACAGTAACCTTTTTACCGGGGGCTTTAACGATGAAAAGAATGCCGGTATTGAATTGATCCATCATGGAGTAAGAACCGCGCAAGGTGGTGCTGTACGGCTTTCGAATACCCCTGAGCAGTGGGATCTTGTTCCTGAAATACCTACCCGAACGGTTGATAGTGTGAACAACAGCATTGAGGCTACCTTGCGGTATGAAGACTACGATTTCGACTCGCGCGTGGTTGTTACAGCTAAGGGCAAAGGTGTTGAGATATCGGTTTTCCTCGACGAACCGCTTCCTGAATCAGTTGAGGGAAACGCCGGGTTTAACCTTGAGTTTTTGCCTTCGAAATATTGGGGAAAAACCTACTTAATGGATGGGCGTATCAACCGGTTTTCGCGCTATGTGGCAAGTAATACCATTACAAGGCCTAACACCGAAAAGCCCAAACAATATAAAGGCTACGTAACTTCCGACGATAGGGGGACCGGCAAGTTTATCGATCCGCTTCCGCTCGAAACCGGACGAACAATGCTTCTTGCTCCCGATGACCCCGAGCGTATGGTGAAAATCACTTCTGCCGATGCCGACATTATGCTTTTCGATGGCCGTGTGCTGGCACAAAATGGCTGGTATGTAGTTCGCAGTTTGCTTCCTGCCGGGAAAACAGGTGAAGTTTTAAGCTGGATTGTTGAACCCAACGCAATTGATGGCTGGGTAAGAGAACCCAATATTGGTTTCTCGCAGGTGGGCTACCTGCCTTCGCAACAAAAAGTTTCGGTTATTGAACTCGACAAAAACGACAAACCGCTTGCAAAAGCATCTGTTTATAAAGTAGGCGAAGATGGCAATGCCACCGAAGTATTCAGCGGTAAAATTGAATCGTGGGGCGACTATTACAAATATCACTATGTGAAATTCGATTTCTCTTCTGTTGAAACACCCGGTATTTACTACATCCAGTATGGCGATTGTAAAACCAATAACTTTATAATAGAAGATAACGTTTACGATTGGATTACCGATGCCACGAGCGATGTTTGGGTTCCGATTCATATGGATCATATGTATGTGAACGAAGCGTACCGGGTATGGCACGGCGAGCCTTTTAAAGAAGGTTACCTGCAGGCTCCGCCAAACACCGATCATTTCGATTTGCATGGTCAGGGCCCAACAACCGATACCAAATATAAAGCACTGGAAACCATTCCGGGATTAAACGTAGGTGGCTTTTTCGATGCTGGTGATTTTGATATAGAAACCGGATCGAATATTTCCGTTGTACAAAACTTTGTTCAAGCCTGGGAGTATTTTAAACCCTTGCGCGATCAGACTTTTGTTGATGAGGAGCAACGGTATGTCGATCTTCATCGGCCGGACGGAACACCCGATATTTTGCAGTATATTGAGCACGGAACAATGAACCTTGTCGCCCAGGCTGAGATTATCGGTCATATGGCGCAAACGCTTTCTAACTCTGTGCTTGATAATTACCATCATCTTGGCGATGCCGCTTCAATAACCGACGGCCTTCCGTATAATCCAACCCTTGGGCCATACGAAATAGCACCCGATGGAAAATCAAGCGGTGTAAAAGATGATATGTGGGCATTTACAAGTCGCAATCCCGGCCTCGATCTGAGGGCTGCTGCTATGTTTGCCGCCACAAGCCGCGCATTAAAGGGCTATAACGATGATCTTTCGGAAAGGGCGTTGATACAGTCGAAACGATTGCTGAAAGAATCTACTGAACTACTTGCCAATATGCCGGAAGACAGCCGTGGAAGACGTTTTGGGGGAGATATGGGCACCAATCTTCAACTGTACATTTCAACCGGCGAGCAACAATATAAAGATAAGTTTCAGGAATCGCTGTGGCCGGCACTCGACCGTTTTGTAAGTTTCAGCATTTTAACGGCATTACATGCCATCCCGCACATGGATGAATCGTACAAAGAAAAGCTCCGACCTTATGTGGTAAAATACAAAGAATATATCGAAGAGCTTGAACAGGATAATCCGTACGGAGTGCCGATCGGCCTTCGGAACTGGGCTGGCAATGGCGGTGTTGTTAACTTTGGAACTACCATTTGTTTTGCCAGCAAATATTACCCTGACATTATTGACGCAAGCCATGCATTTAAGGCCACCAACTGGCTGTTTGGATGTCATCCGTATCACAACTATTCGTTTGTGGCAGCGGTAGGCGCAGCTCGTCCAAAAGCGATGTTTTATGGTAACAACAGGGCTGATTTTTCGTTTATTCCGGGTAATGTTGCTCCCGGTGTATTGTTCAGACAGCCCGACCATTTTGAAAACTACGACGATTGGCCATTTTTGTGGGGACAAAACGAAGGTACCATTGGAGGAAATACCAGCTACCTGATTTTTGGATCAGCATTTAAGAATCTGATAAAATAATTATAACAGGTGTCGATTGTTAATCGGTACCTGTTTTTGTTTTATCTTCAGGAATCAAGCTTCTGTTTGATTTTAGCTTTGTCAATTTTAATCGATTAATTGATAAAATTCTGCTCATGCTGAACGACTGAAATGGATAGTTGTTAGCGTGTTTGATTGATATATAGGATGTAATAGAATTTATATATTATTTTTATTCCCGAAAAACTAAAGCAATTTGATGTGTGTTCATCCTTGCATGGTTAAGAACAATAAGCAAATATGTACTCGGATGTTTTAGGGGGTATCAGGGAGAGGAATTTGATATTCTTATTAATAGAACAGAGCGTATTATTGCATCAAGCAAGTGGACTATGGAGAAACTCTGGTTAACTACCAGTGATAAAAATGGATTTAATACAACCAATAAAAAATTATGAAATATAAATGAACGACTTTTTTAAAGGAAGAGCGGCAAGCTTAAAATTTGCAGTAAAAGGGTGTTATCTTTTAATAAAAACTGAACACAGTATAATTGCACAAATCTCAATATTCCTTTCTATCATAGTGTTGGGGGCAATTGTTGGAATTTCAAAACAGGATTGGATAAATCAAACACTGGGTATGGGCTTAGTATTGAGTATTGAAGGATTAAACACAGCGGTGGAGAAATTAGCTGACTTTGTACATATCGATCAACATCCCAAAATAGGATTTATTAAAGATATTGCTTCAGGAGCCGTAACCTTCGCAGCGATTACCTTCTTTATTATTTTTCTAATTACCTACATCCCATACATTCAGTAATAGGTTTGAGAAACTAAATAAAAACAGTTTCAAAACTACTTTTAAACCAAAGAAACCAGCTTGGCGGAATTGCAATAAAGACAAACTGTTGTAAAACTGCATTCAAAAAAGGTATTGCTATAAAAACCGAATGAAATGAAACTAAAAAACATTTGCTTATTAGCTTTAAGTTTTGTGCTAACACAAGCTTGCACAACAAACAAACCCGAAAAGAAAGATTTAAAACCACGAATTGTAGTGCTAACCGATATTGCGCCCAATGACATTGAGCCTGATGATATGGAGTCGATGATTCGTTTACTGGTACATGCCGACCAGTTTGAGATTGAAGCGTTAATTGCCACAACGGGTTGGAGTAATAATGGTGGAAACGAACGTATCGATTTAATTCATGACGCGCTAAATGCCTATGAAAAGGATTTGCCAAATCTGAAAAAGCGATCTGATCAGGAAGCGTTTATCGATGATGAATCGATGCAGGAAATTGGTTACTGGCCGTCTGTCGGTTATTTGCGAAAACGAACTGTGCTGGGAAGTACAAAAATGGGCATGAAATTTATTGGTGATGACAACGATTCGGAAGGAAGTAATCTTATAATCGATTTGGCTGATGAAAAGGACGACCGCCCGATATGGGTTACCGTTTGGGGAGGTGGCAATACATTTGCCCAGGCTATTTGGCGGATAAAACAAGAGCGGACACCTGAAGAACTAAAAGCCTTTCTGCATAAATTCCGTATATATACTATTACCGATCAGGACAGGCCTTGGTCGAGCGGAGATACCATTAATTATAGTATCAGTTCTCATCAGTGGATGCGGGGTTTTGAAAATGACCTGATGTTTTTTTGGGATGAATGTGCCTGGAAACATCAAAACGCAACGGGCGTTAATAATTGGAATGAATACGCACATCATATCCAAAATCATGGTCATCTTGGTGCTTTATATCCAAAATATAAATGGGGAGTTGAAGGCGATACTCCGGCCTTTATGCATGTTATGCCCAATGGATTATCAAACCCTGATGTTCCAACGCAGGTGAGCTGGAGTGGTTATTTTGAATTTGGCCAGGGGCGCGATAGCCTCACAAATGCTTACACAAATTATACCGGCGAACCCTATCGTATTGGCACAAAATACTTCGCCTATTTTTATCCGGCAATATTTAACAATTTTGCCGCCCGTATGGATTGGGCCAAAGACGGAAAGGGGAACCGCAATCCGGTTGTAATTGTTAACGGCGATAAAGGCATCAAACCAATCGAGAAAGTTTGTAAAGCAGGAGAGGAATTACAGCTCAACGCATCAAAATCATTCGACCCCGATGGCGATCGGTTAAACTTTAAATGGTGGGAAATACCCGAAGCCGGGAATTACGTCGGAGAAATAGAAATAACAAATAGTGAATCAGCTATTGCTACCGTTCATATTCCGACTGATGCAGAGGGAAAGAACTTTCATATAATCTGTGAAGTAAGCGATGACGGGGCACACAACTTAACCAGCTACCGCAGGATAATCGTAAAAGCAGAATAAAATTTTGCAAGAAAAAAGGAGAACCGGGGCTGCCCTTATTTTATAAGGAAGGTGTATACACATCTTAGAAAGTTCCATCTTCAAATGATGCTGATATGTGCCGGGATTTTGTCCCTATTATGTAAAAGGGCCAAAGGCCCGAAAGATTATAGGGTGGTCTGTATGGGCTCATTTATTAGTTACAAACGAAGGACAGGAGTGTGAAAGTGTTGGTTCAAATAAAACTTGTTGTTGATATTCGCGAGTTCTTGAAGTATGATCAGTAATTGTTGATGTTCTTTCTAAGGTTCTATTGATGAAGCAGGCAATTCACCGCTTAGTTATTAATATAAGAGTCAAAATAGAGTTTTGAAAATGCAGAATCACTCCCCTCAAGTTACTGATCAAGCCCGAAAGCATCGCTTTATCAAAGGAGCCGGTCCCAAATATCTCGCTCCGCAACCAGGTAGAAGGCACCATGAAAGAAGTCTTTTTAAAAGACGGTCTGGCCTTTTGTATAGTTGATGTAGGTGAAAACATCATCGTAGAAGTTACCGAAGCCTCACAAAAAAGTATGTGTCTGGATAAAGGGCAGCGTGTCTATTGTCTTTTTAAATCGGCAGCCCTAAAAATTTATTGAATCATTCTCTCCACACTATCAGTTAATTACGATTTTGCCTCCCAGATAGTTGTAATTATTTTGTTTCAAGTGCTTGCATTATTAAAAACCTTGCTTACTTTTGCAGCCGCTTTGAGAGAAGCGCAGTTCATAGAAACGGTTGGGAAAAGGAACGGCAAAGGCAGAGCCGGTAGTTGGGACGGAGATCGAGGTCTTCGAAACGACAAAACGGTTCGAAAAAAGTTTCGAAAAAACTTTAAAAAGAGTTTGGCAGAAACGAAAATAGAATTACCTTTGCAGCCGCTTTGGAAACGAAGCGACGTTCAAAAGACAAAATGATGGTAACAGGCGAGTAGTTGGAAGGCTGGTGGAACGGCACTGAAGACTGCGCAAAATCACGGAAACGTTAGAAATAAAGTTTCAAAAAAAAGCGAAAAAAGCTTTGGTGGTTTTGAAAAAGTACTTACCTTTGTCGCCCCGTTAAAAGGGAAACGAGTTCTGGTAGTGAGAGTGATTTTAGAAGGAGAAACGCCAGAGAAAAATACAAGAAAGTAGATGGCCGGCATTGAGAGGTAAAACAGATTTGCTGGTTTTTTTACGCGAGTTCTTTAAAATTTTGAAGCACAAAAAAGCAAGGTTAATAATAAAACAACTTTGTTGATTTCTGAGAGACAAGTAAACCTGTAGCGAAAGATATTAAACTTTTTATATTTACAACGGAGAGTTTGATCCTGGCTCAGGATGAACGCTAGCGGGAGGCCTAACACATGCAAGTCGAGGGGCAGCATTACTTTCGGGTAGATGGCGACCGGCGCACGGGTGCGTAACGCGTATGCAACCTTCCTTGTACAGAGGGATAGCCCATGGAAACGTGGATTAATATCTCATAGTATCACAATTTCGCATGTTATTGTGATTAAAGTTTCGGCGGTACAAGATGGGCATGCGTAAGATTAGGTAGTTGGTGAGGTAAAGGCTCACCAAGCCGACGATCTTTAGGGGTTCTGAGAGGATTATCCCCCACACTGGTACTGAGACACGGACCAGACTCCTACGGGAGGCAGCAGTGAGGAATATTGGTCAATGGGCGCAAGCCTGAACCAGCCATCCCGCGTGCAGGATGACGGCCCTATGGGTTGTAAACTGCTTTTGTTTGCCAAGAATGGTTACTACGTGTAGTAATTTGACGGTAGCAAATGAATAAGGACCGGCTAACTCCGTGCCAGCAGCCGCGGTAATACGGAGGGTCCAAGCGTTATCCGGATTTATTGGGTTTAAAGGGTGCGCAGGCGGAACTTTAAGTCAGTGGTGAAATCTTGCCGCTTAACGGTAAAATTGCCATTGAAACTGAAGTTCTTGAATGTAGTTGAGGTAGGCGGAATGTGTTGTGTAGCGGTGAAATGCATAGATATGACACAGAACGCCAATTGCGAAGGCAGCTTACTAAGCTACGATTGACGCTGAGGCACGAAAGCGTGGGGAGCGAACAGGATTAGATACCCTGGTAGTCCACGCCGTAAACGATGATCACTCGCTGTTTGCGATACACAGTAAGCGGCTGAGCGAAAGCATTAAGTGATCCACCTGGGGAGTACGATCGCAAGGTTGAAACTCAAAGGAATTGACGGGGGCCCGCACAAGCGGAGGAACATGTGGTTTAATTCGATGATACGCGAGGAACCTTACCTGGGCTTAAATGTAGATTGCATAGATTGGAAACAGTCTTTCTCTTCGGAGCTATTTACAAGGTGCTGCATGGTTGTCGTCAGCTCGTGCCGTGAGGTGTCGGGTTAAGTCCCATAACGAGCGCAACCCCTATCGTTAGTTGCTAGCAGGTAATGCTGAGGACTCTAGCGAGACTGCCACCGTAAGGTGAGAGGAAGGTGGGGATGACGTCAAATCAGCACGGCCCTTATGTCCAGGGCTACACACGTGTTACAATGGTCGGTACAAAGGGCAGCTACCTGGTGACAGGATGCCAATCCCTAAAGCCGATCCCAGTTCGGATTGGAGTCTGCAACCCGACTCCATGAAGTTGGATTCGCTAGTAATCGGATATCAGCCATGATCCGGTGAATACGTTCCCGGGCCTTGTACACACCGCCCGTCAAACCATGGAAGCTGGGGGTACCTGAAGTATGTGACCGCAAGGAGCGTCCTAGGGTAAAACTGGTAACTGGGGTTAAGTCGTAACAAGGTAGCCGTACCGGAAGGTGTGGCTGGAACACCTCCTTTCTGGAGCACAGGTTTAGAAGTTTCAGTGACGATATTGACAATAGTTGTCCTTGCTTTTTTTAAAATATTACACAATGAGTTGCAAAGCGGGAGCTGCGCTAAAAGCCAAAGCTCAGAAGCTTGGCGCTTAGAAAAAACAGTCCCGTAGCTCAGCTGGTTAGAGTACTACACTGATAATGTAGGGGTCCCCAGTTCAAGTCTGGGCGGGACTACTGCCAAGGCAAAAGTAAAACAAGGCAAAAGTAAAAAAGTAGGAAGGCAAAAGACGTAAGTCTAGACCAATACTTTTGACTTTAGACTTTGAACTTTTAACTTGAAACCGGGGGATTAGCTCAGTTGGCTAGAGCGCTAGATTTGCATTCTAGAGGTCAAGGGTTCGACTCCCTTATTCTCCACGAGAGGCTGAAAAGTCGTAAAAAGACCACAAAACAGTGGCATGTTCATAGTAATAGTGAACAAGAGATAATGCTGGTGCACATTTTAAGGTTCGATTCCTTAATTATCTACACAAGTTGAAACAGTTTACTGTTTCTGTGCTTTAAAGTTCTTTGGCATGTTGGGAAAAAATAATTTTGATGATTACGCGAGTAATTATCGAGAGTCAAATCAAATCACAAGATAGAGACGACAATTTTACAGAGATACAATTGAATCAATACGAGGATTCTCTAAAAAGAAAGTTACTAAGGGCGTACGGAGGATGCCTAGGCTCTCAGAGGCGAAGAAGGAC